>CAWFPR010000001.1:0-360518 GCA_963817635.1 uncultured Acidobacteriota bacterium
AGACCGCTGCCAGCGCCATCACGCCCGCGGCGATGGCACACGTCCGCACCCAGGCGGACACGCGTGAAATCTCTCTTGTCATCGCTTCCTCTCTTCCACACTTCCTCACATCCGCCCCGACGCGTCTCGTCAAATCAACGAGTTCGATGCAAGACGGACGCCGGCTCAGCTCGTCCGTTGACAACCCTTTAGACGCCTGTGGCTTGCCGTCGGTAGCGGCGTCCGGAAGGACGGCCGCCGGATGGTATGATCGTCCTGTTTTACTGCTTTTGCTGCATGCCTATCATCAAGCTTCACAGGACCGTCGGCGTGAAGGTCGGCTCCGTCCAGGTCGGCGGCGGCGCGCCCGTCGCCGTCCAGTCGATGACCATGACGGACACGGTCGATGCGGCCGGCACCGCCCGGCAGTGCATCGAGCTGGCGGAAGCCGGCTCGGAGATGGTGCGCATCACCGTCAATACCCCGGACGCGGCTGCCGCCGTGCCCGAGATCAAGCAGCGCATGCTGGATGCCGGCGTCACCGCGCCGCTCATCGGCGATTTCCACTACAACGGGCATCTGCTGCTCACACGCTTCCCGGCATGCGCCGAGGCGCTCGACAAGTATCGAATCAACCCGGGCAACGTCGGGACCGGACGGCGGCGCGACGAGCAGTTTTCCACGATCTGCAAGGTCGCGCGCGACCACAACACGCCCGTGCGCATCGGCGTCAACGGCGGCTCGCTCAACCAGGAGCTGGTGCTCGCGAAGATGCAGGAGAACACGGATCGCGACCTCGGACTCACCTCCGAGGAGATCATCAGCGAGTGCATGGTGCTGTCGGCTGTCCAGTCAACGGAGCTGGCGCTCGAATCCGGCCTGCGCAAGGATCAGATCATCATTTCGTGCAAGACGTCGCGGCCTCGCGACCTCATCGCCGTCTATCGCGACCTGGCCCGGCGGACGGAACAGCCGCTGCACCTCGGGCTGACCGAAGCGGGCATGGGCATGAAGGGGCTCGTGTGGTCGGCCTCGGCCATGGGCGTGCTCCTGAACGAGGGGATTGGCGACACGATCCGCGTCTCGCTGACGCCGCGTCCCGGCGGCGATCGCCGCGAGGAAGTGTACGCCGCGTGCGAGCTGCTCCAGGCGCTGGGGCTGCGCGCGTTCTCGCCGAGCGTCACGGCGTGCCCGGGCTGTGGCCGGACGACGAGCAGCACGTTTCAGGAACTGGCCGAACGCACACAGGACTACATCCGCGAGCGCATGCCGGAATGGAAGACGCGGTACGAAGGCGTCGAGACGATGACGCTCGCGGTGATGGGCTGCATCGTCAACGGCCCGGGCGAATCGAAGGCCGCCAACATCGGCATCAGCCTGCCGGGCACCGGTGAAGCGCCCAACTGCCCCGTCTACATCGACGGGTCGCACGCCACGACGCTGCACGGCACCTACGACGAACTGGCGGTCGCGTTCCGGGAGCTCGTGGACACCTACGTCGATACGAAGTACGCGCGCAAGAGCGACGCCGCGCGCGCCTAGTCCGGTCACTGCACCAATTCTGGACCCAAACCTCGGCAGCCTACTCTGCGCGAATGGAGAGGGCGGGATCGATCGCCAGCGCGCACATTCCCCACGCTTCTGACCGTTGTAGTCATACTCGTAGACGTTGCCACCCCCAGGCTTCCCGTCGTTGCGAACCAGAGGCGCCGCGCACTCGGATCCAGGCTGGCGGCCGTGATTGCCTCATAGCGGGCCCTGATTCAGCAAGGCCTCGAGCAGCGCATGCTTCGCCGGCGCAAAAGGATTCGTAACTGTCACGCCTTGCCACGTGAAGCCCTCCTGGAGATCTTCGGAGAGCAGCAGACGACAACCGGCTTCGGCGGTCGCCGACAGAATCACGGAGTCCCAGATTCGCAGATGGTGATCGGCGGCGAGATCAACAGCATTGACGATCACAGTGGCAGACGTGTCGCTCAACGCGTAGGCATCTCGCCACGTCAAGATCGCCATACGCGCGCGGGCCGCGGGCTTCCTGGCCTTGAGCACGAGCACGTTGAACAGCTCGCCAAGCACCTGCGCCGGCAGGACCACGGAACCGGCAGGTAGCCGCTGAATCAGATCGAGCGCCTTTTCCTTCATCTCGACGCCGTTGGTGCCTTCGGCATAGGCGAGGATGTTCGTGTCGAGCGCGACCTTCATGCCTCGTTCTCGTACAACTCGTCGCGGGTCCAGCGCCCGGTGGTCATCACCGGTTCGGTCCGAAGTCGAGCCAGCAGGGCGGCGCGCGCGCCCTCGGAGGTCCGATCGTGTTCCGTCACGGGAACAATCCGGGCGACCGGCTTTCCGTGACTGGTCACAAGCACGCTGCGGCCGTCCTTGACGGTTCGGAGAAGTTCCGAGAATCGCCGGTTCGCGTCCGCTGCTGAAACGGCTTCCTCAACACGTGTCATGTAGTGATATTACCTACTTTCGCGCCGCATGCAAAGGCGCATGCTCATCGTGCCTTCGACCCGTCTGGCGCGCTCCCGTTGAGCATGGCTGTCCCGGCGCCAAGTAGTTGAAAAGTGGCGCCGCTACGGCGGTTCGATTGAATCGAATTCCGTCCGTACGCGATCCCTTCCGGAAAGAACAATTGCTGCAGGCGCTGCTTGTAATCGAGCGACGCTTGGACCCACATTCTGCGAAGGCCAGGATGCCCTGTACATTGAGTTCGTCGCTCCGGTAGCGGCGGCGGCACAAAGCGCCGCCGCACGGACGCGTGAGCCGCAAGTCGCCGGCGGCAGAAACGCTTCAACGCGGTTCGGGGTCATAGCGCCACCAGGGGTGAGAGGCCATCGTCAGATGGTGTCGAAATTGGGGGGCCAACCTGACGCGATTTTCGCTTCGCCCCTCTCTTGGTCCACTCTCCGCTGAGTCCACGCACCTTGAAATTGTGCCTCCGCGGGGCCTATTCCCTGAGGACGTGAAAAACAGAGCTGAACTTCAGTGATTCTGTAGCCGAGCCGCTAATTCCCTTTCATGAGCATAGCCGGATCCACTGAGGCAGCGTGGCGTGCTGGTAGCCAACACGCGATCGCCGCAAGTACGAATGTGCCCAGAGCGACAACGATGGTCGTGGGCGCGACGTTCGTCACCGTCCGCAGGATCACGTTGACGATCAAGGACTCCTGCAGAGACATGGCCCAGTGGCCTAACCACCACGCGCTCAGGAGTCCCGCCGCAATGCCGACCATCACCGGCCTCAGCGCATGCCGAACCACATCTCGCTGCAGTCTCCCCGGCTCAGCCCCCAGGGACATCCGAATCGCAAATTCCTTTGTTCGAAGGGCGACCCTGCGCCGAACCGCTGTATAAATTCCGATCCCGGCGATCAGGACTGCGACGAGGGCGAATCCTGCCGCGCTGGCTACGTAGAATGCTCGCTGTGCTTCGCTTCGCCACACTATGGCTGCCAGACTTTCCGCAGCCACCTCCGGTGCATCGGGGACCGTTTGCGCGATCACGCGCTGGAAAAGTTGTGTCGTCGCGGGCACGTTGTGGGTACGGACCAGCACCGACAGTTCGCTACTCCCTACTTGGTCGAGGCCGACATAGAGCGCCGGTCCCTCGCGCTGCCATACCCACGTCGTGCGCACGTCTGCAGCGATTCCGACAATGCGATAGGCCTGACTGCCAAATCGAGCCACGAACCTCGCACGATGGTCGTCAGTTCCGGCCACGTGAATCACGCGTCCGATGAGACTGTTATCCGCTCCAAGGAGCCGGGCCAAGCTAGCGCTCGCCACGGCCTCTTCAACATCGCCAGGGTCGGCCGAGAGCGGTCGACCCTGGCGAAGTGGAATGCGCAATACCTCGAAATAGTTAGGTGTGACCTTCCTGACGACTGTAGACAGGGACCGGGGAACATCTGCCGCACCATCATCGAGGGCCAGGCGCCAATTTGATCCTCCTGCGAATGGAGGTGTATCACTGAAGGCGATGCTGAGAGCTCCGTCGAGTCGTCGCAACTCGTCGGACAGAGTTTGCTGCGCTGCCCTTGCACGCCCGGACGACGCATCAGAAGGCAAATACAGGATCGAGGTCACGATGCCGCGGACGTCCAGGCCCAGGTCGATGCTCGCCACCTTGACGTACGAGAGTCCCACCACGGTCGTGGCAATCGCCAGCACCATTGACAGCGCCACCTGGATAGCGATCAGAGCGTTCTGATAGCCCGTAACAGATCGCCCGGCCGTCGCGTGTCCCTCGGTCCGCCCGCCGGCGTGGCTGGCGCGACGCGCAGCGAGGACCGCAGAAGATGTCGCAAAGACCAATAAAAGGGCAACGCCGGCGACCACGCCGATGCTGGCGTCTCCAAATTCCACCTGATAATTGACACCGCGAGGCACTACAGGCGCTACCAGGCTGCCCATCGCGGATCCAGTGGCGAATGACAGCCCCACGCCCAGCGTGGCTCCGGCTGCGGCGATTACGGTTGATTCCAACAACAACTGGCGCACGAGTCGCCAATGGGAAGCACCCAGGAATGATCGGGTCAAGAACTCCGAGTCACGACGGCTTGCGTCCAGCAGAAAAAGGCTCCCGAGATTGGCGCATGCAATCAGCAGCAAACACCCGGCAAGAGACTGAAGCACGAGCAAGCCGGGACCGGCCTCTCGTTCTCTTACCAACCCAAGTCTCTGGAGAAACATCCCCGCATAGGCCGCATTGCCCGTCTCTGCCGCCCGACGCATGCCATATCCATCCAACTGGGCCTGGACGGCAGACAGGTGCTCGGGAGTATTCACACGGGCAGCCACAGCGAGTCCGCCAGGTGAGCGAGAGATGCTCGTCCGGTCGGCTGGGATCCATGCCTGCCGCCGCACATTCCCATCGAAGCACGGTGGCGCGAACGTCGGTGGCATCACGCCAACAACCGTGTAACTCTGCCGATTCAGCTCAATGCGATGTCCGATGATCGGCGGGGTTCTTCCGAAAAGCACTTTCCACGCGTCGTACGAGATCACCGCGTTACGGACACCGGGTTCAAAGTCTGACGGGTGGAGCGTGCGGCCCAGATGCGGCCCCACGTCGAATACGGAAAAGAAGTCTTCGCTAACCGCGGTGGCGGACACAAGCAGGGCAGGATGGGTTCGGAGGGTGGGAAGGCTCGGGCCGTAACAGCCGGCGACACGACTGATCCCCGGTATCTTCTTGAGCGCCTCCAGGTCAACTGGCACGAAGGGCGACGCGGCCATGTGATCTGGGGAAAGGAGCTGGAACAGCTCTTGAGGAGCGCGGTACGGTTCATCCGTGACCAGGACGGCCCGCACCAGCGCGAATACGGTCACATTGGCCGCAATGCCTAATGCGATTGTGAACGCGGCAATGGCGCTGAAACCGCGTCGTCGGAGAACCGACTGTGCTGCGGCGGTCAAATCGGTTAGCACGACACGCCCCCTGTAGGCCACGCAGTCCCGTGAAATCAGACTCGTGACGCCGAGATTCTAGCTCATCTGCCTCACGTGCCAGCGTCCAGCCGTTCTCATGCAGAACACCGTTGCCGTGAATTGATCGGTCCCATGAACCTTCTCGACGGTCCGACGTCAGCGGGCATGCTCCGGCTCGAAGACGATCCGCAGATGTGTACCGGTCGCCTGTGCGAAGCGCTCCAATGCGTCCGTCGAGCGACGCACGCTGCCACCTTCGATGCGTCTCGCATTGACGAAACCTAGCGGTAGGTTTACGATCTCGGGAGTGACCTGGGCCGAGGTGATCCGCAAGCTCAAGGCTGCGGGGTTCGTCGAGGTCCGGTCGGGAAAAGGCAGCCATCGGTTGCTGAGGCACCCGACTTCCGGCAAAGAGGTCTGGGTCGCGGTTCACACGAAGAAAGACGCCGGGCGGCTCGGCAATCGCATCCTGCGAGAGGCAGGCGTCGAATGACACAGCTCTATCCGATCGTCCTGGAGACCGAAGACAGCGGCGCTGTGAGCGCCTACGTGCCCGGACTGCCCGTCTATGCGGCCGCGGACACCCATACGAAGGCCGAACGTGCGATTCGCACGGTCTTGGCGGTGTACCTTGACGCACATCCCGACAGCCGACCGGAGGCACGAGTCCGCGTGGCGCGTTTCTCGACTACAGCGCGGCAAAAGGTGGACATCGTCGGCCCCGCGGCTCTCGTGGGCGCGCATCGGAGCGCGACAAAGACACGGGCCTCGCGCGAGAACGGCAGGCTCGGTGGCCGACCCCGCAAGGCCGAGGGAGCGCAAACACGACAGGCGAAGCGGCCGCGCTGAGCGGTTGGAAGGCGCCAACTGGAACCCGCCGATTCGATCCCGCTCGGCGGTATCACCGATTGCAGGCTTCGCGCAGGCGATGTTGGGACGGTCGTCGTGGCGGCACGTCGTGCCAGGAATTCCAGAGGGCGGCTACCCGGTCGAGTTCTTCGACATTCTCACATTCCCCAGCGCTCACGCCGTCCGCCCGGTACGACATGGAACAGCTCATGAAGGAGGCCGCAGTAAACGGTCCACGCTTCATCGTTGCCTTCCTGCAGGGCTGCGAGACCCGCGCCCGGAAGAACGACGAAGTACCGGATACGGACATCGTCAACGAGCGGCGCTCCGGCGGAAATCCGCCGCCGAGAGATCGAGGAGTTTCGGGCACGAAGCGGCGAGCAGGAGGTGGCTGACAGCAGCCGCCGCCGGCGGTCGGTATCAGTTACCCGCAGCGCGGCGACCGTGCCGGAATGCCCTGAACCCGCGCGCGGTCGAACGGCTGATGGTTCCCGCCGTCGGCCAGCCTCAGTCCAGCGTCGCGAGCCGTTCCGCCACCACGACGTCCGCCGCCGGCGGACGATGGCCGGCGAGGAACGTGGCAAGGTCGTACGACGATGCCTGCCGTACGACAGTCAGCTCGAACAGCGCGGACGGCCGCGCGTCGGCTCCTCCTGGCAGGAACGCCCGGGCCGCTTCGACGAACAGCATGGTTCCGAGCGGCCGGAGCGCGCCCCCGCCGTACACGCTGTGGACCTGCGCGTTGAAGGCCTGGGTAATCCGCGCCCCGAAGTCCGCGAGCGCTGCCACGGCGCGTTCCGGATCGCGCCAGCCCTCCGCGCGGAATCTCGCGAGGCTCTGGCCCGCGCGCCGCGCGGCGTCGATGATTTGCGCCTCGTTCGACAGGAGGCCCTGGAGGATAGTCCCGTTGCGCGCACCTGTGGCGGCCGACCGGATCGATCCAATCTGTCCCGGCTCGTAGAACTGCGCGTCGGACATCGACGCGGCCATCAGCCTGGCCCGGCACTTCGCCATCAGCACACCCAGCCGGACAACCGCGTCGTGGTGCAGGATCATGGCGCTGCGCTTCCGGCCATCTTCGAAGTCCCAGTACAGCCCGCGCGGGTGTGCCGGGTTGATCGTCGCGGTGCCGCCGTCGAAGTCGATGTCGGTCGATTCGGGGATCGACGCGTACACCAGGAGGGGCGACACGAAGTCGTGCCGCTGCAGGTTGCTCACGTCGGCGAGGTAGTAGAACGGGATCAGCTCCTTGAGCTTGCGCTGAATCCGCCGCGACATCTCCATGTAGGACGGGGCCCTCTCGTCGGCTGGCGCGTTCAGCCACGCGCCGGCGACCGATGACGGCAGCCCGAGCTCGAGCGACACCAGCACGTTACCGAAGTTCTCCGTGCCGTTGAACTCGAGCGTGTCAACCAGCTTGTCCATGTCCGCGATCCACGTGCTGGGCCGCGCGTCCCCCGTGAAGAGCCGGGCGAAGTACGTCTCGAGGTACGGCTGGAACTGCGCCTGCACGTCGGCGCTCTTCATCCCCCGCACCGCCTGACGGAAGGCGTAGGAGTACGAGAGCCCCTCGGTCGAGTGCACGCGCACGCCGACGCCCTTGCGCACCGGCAGTTCGGCCGCAACCGCCACGCGGCTGTTGCGGAGGTTCTTCTGGGTCACCAGGTCCGACGCCTTCAAGTCGTAGGCGAGCACGCGGCCGTCGTCGTCCTGCGCCGTGACGTTGGCGAGCGAGGTGGTGAGGCCGTCGTTCGTACGGCTGACCCACGGCAGGTGCACCTCCACGTGCGTCGTCCGCTTGATCTCGTGCGTGAGCATGGCCGGGTGCAGGCGCACGGCCGGCGACGGCTCGGTCAGCAACCGGCGGAAATTGCCGTCGAGCGCCTCGGCGAGCAGCGAGGCCGCCGCGGCGCGGTCGAGACCGAAGTCGAATTCCGCGTCCAGGAGTGCGGTCCGGGTCGTGGTCTTCTGGTATGTCGCCGCGAAGGTGAAGGAGTACTTGTCAGTCAGGGCCGCGAGTGCCTGCTTGTAGAACTCGTCCCGCTTCGCGAGCAGCACGCGCCACGGTGGCACGGACGTCCTGGAGGGCGGCGAAGTCCACCCGCCTGCCGAGGAACTGCGAGAGCTTCAGCCTCAGCCACTCGTCCACGGCAGCGAAGTCGTTCTCCTTGATGCCCTCGACAATCGGGCCCAGGTCGAGGCGCGCGGCAAGCGCCTGCTGGAGGCGCGAGAGTACCGGCCCGAGCCGGGTGGCGTCCAGCAGCTTCGCGGTAGCCGAGGCGGCCGATTGCAGCGCCTTGAATGCCGCCGCGTCGGTGATCACCGTGAGAATCCCGTCCACCGCGGCCGCTTCCAGCCACCGCCCCTCGGGCGTGCGGAAGAAGTCAATGTCCTTTAGCTGCTCGTCGATGGCCGCGCGGAACGCACCGGGGGCATCCTGCGTGATGGCCGCGATCATCTCGCCGAGCTTCGTCAGGTCGCCTTTCTCTTCGAGGAGCTTCAGCAGTGTTCCCGACACCTGCTGGGGCAGCCGATCCCACTCGGCGAACAGATCGAGGACCTGCCGGCGCGCGGCGTCGAAACCGGCTGCCGGATCGATGCCGGTCACGTCGTGAAGCAGCCTCAACACGTATTCGTTCGTCAGACCCGCGAGCGCATCCGGCAGCGTCTGCTCCGACCCCATCCACTTCTCGATCGCGTGCAGATCGTCGATGAGCTGCGACGGGTGAATGTCGAACACCGCCATGACGAGTTCGTCAACGCTCTGCGGTGCGCCCGGGAGCCGGAGCTGGGCGGAGGCGGCAGCGTTGAAGGCGAAGTTCATCCCGCGCTTCGACTGCTTGAGGAGACGGAGGCGGATCCGCTGGTCCGCGGCGTTTCCCGACTCGCGGCTCACCATGACGGCGTACTTGCCGCTCGCCTCGAAGCCGAGCGTCGCGGCCACGCGCAGCTGCAGGCGCAGGCCGATGTCCTGCTTCAAGTCCGCCGAGCGCCGCCTCGCGCGCCCAGTTGAAGTTGTAGCCGAGTTCGGCACCCAGGTGCGCGGCGATGCCGCCATCCACTTCGGCCACGATCCACGATCCCGGTTCGATGTCGGAAACGTCACGAATCTGACGAGGCAGCGCCCAGCTGCGCACCGTGTCCGCGACGGCCGTGCGCGCGCCCGTGGCTTTCGGCAGCCGGCGGATGACGGCGAAGCCTCCCTCCGCCTTTCCGTCCACGCCGAACGTCGCCTTGAGGCCGGCTCCGAGCGCAACCGAGCCCTTGGCAGCGGCGGCAAGACCGTAGCCCCAGCGCAGGACGACGAACATCTCGCCGGCGGCGAGGTCGAGGTGCATGGCGCCTTCGAGCGAGTCATCGAAAGGCAGGGCACCAGTCACCCGAGCCGAATCCAGGAAGACGCCGAGGCCGGCAAATCCATTGGCGCTTCCGCTGAAGCTCACCTTGCCGGTGCCGTCGCCGAACTCGATCGGCCTGCGGCTCTCGGCGCTCAGGGTGAACTCGGCCAGATCGAGTTCTCGATCGGGAAACGAGGTGTCGGCCGCAAGCGCGGCGATCACATCGGGCGACTTCGCCACCGGCAGGTTGAGTCCCGCCGCACCGCCTCCGCCGGGAACGATGAACTTCCTCGCGAAGCTGATGACTGTCGCGTCCGATCCGGTGATCGTGTCGGCCATGGCCCCTCCGTGAACCGTCCGTGACACGGTGTCACGGCACAAGCGAAGGGCCGTTCATATCCCGAGGGGCCGATCGAACGCAACAGGGAAATCGCGAGGCCGCGCGGCGGATTGCGGGAGGACGACCGGCGGCCGCCGATCCTGCCCGTCAGAACCGAAGGCTCGCGATCCGGCGGTGCCAGGTGATGAGCAGCGCGACCCCGCAGATGATCAGGCCCGACGACAGGCCCCACCAGAGTCCAATCACGCCATAGCCGAGGCGGAAACAGAGGGCATAGCCCAGCGGGAGGCCGACGATCCAGTGTCCGGCCAGATTCCACAACATGGGTGTGCGTGTATCGCCGAGGCCGCGGAGCACGCCGGTGGCGACCCCCTGGACGCCGTCGAAGAGCTGAAACAGCGCGGCCACGAACAGCAGGCTCGTCCCGATCTCGAGCACGCGGGCATTGGAGGTGAAGGCACCGATGAGCTGGGAGGGAAACAGCAGGAACGTCCCGGCCGCGCACGACATGAATACGGTGCCGAACAGCAGCGCTGTCCACCCGGCGTACAGGGCGCCCAGGCGGTCCCTCCGTCCGACGGCATGTCCGACCCGCACGGCGCCGGCCGACGCCACGCCGAGCGGCACCATGAACGTGAACGCCGCCAGGTTGATGGCGATCTGATGAGCCGCGAGCGCCGCCGGTGGAAGCCGGCCCGCCAGGACGGTCGCGGCCGCAAACGCGCCGACCTCCAGCGTGACCTGGCTGGCCGCGGGCGCTCCGAGCGCGAGGAGCCTTCGCATCATCGCAGCCTCGATCCGGCGCGGCGTTTCGAAGAGCCCCGGCGCGCGGCCACGTTCGCGATAGACGATGACCCCGAGCAGGAAGGTCGCCATCCCGATGCGCGAGATCACCGTGGCCCACGCGGCACCGCGCACGCCCATCGCCGGCGCGCCGAGCTTCCCGAAGATCAACAGCCAGTTCACGAACACGTTGAGCACGTTGGCCGTGGCGAGCGCGATCATCACCGGGCGCACGATGCCCATGCCCTGGAGGTAGCGCCGGAACGCCGCGTACAACAGCAGCGGCAGGATGCTCCAGGTCACCACGCGGAGGTAGGGCGCGGTCAGGCGCAGCACCTCGGGATCGAGGCCCCAGCGATCGAGCCCGGCCCCAAGCGCCAGCAGGACGAGCGTGACCGGCAGGGCCAGCAGCAGGCTGAGCGCGATGCCGTGCAGGAGCCAGCGATGGCAGTCTTCCAGCCGTCCTCCGCCGAAGGCCTGCGACACCAGCGTGTCGAGACCGAGCAGGAGCCCCATGGCGAAAATACAGACGCCCATGAAGAGCGACGTGCCCACGCCCACCGCGCCGATCGCTTCGGGACTGATCCGGCCCACCATGAGCGTATCGACCAGGCCCATCGTCATCCACCCGAGCTCGGCGAACACGACGGGGACCGCCAGCGAGAACATCGGCCGGAACTCACGGCGCAGACCGGAGAGCACCACTGATTTCACTGGATAAGGATTGCAGACTGCAGATTGCAGACTGCAGATTGCAGACTGCAGATTGCAGATTGCAGACTGTCGATTGCCGATTGCCGATTGCCGATTGCCGATTGCCGATTGCCGAGCGCTGCCCGCGCCGCACGTCGGTGCGCTCGGCGGTTACCTGCGGCGGAAGCGCCGCGCATTCATCTCGACGAGCCGGCGGAGTTCTTTCAGCGGTTCGGGATTGTCGTCCACCTGGAGGCGCAGGACGACGTCGTTGTGGAGCCAGACCCCGCCGTCCTTCTTGACGATCAGCATCGCGGCCGACTGCGAGCCGCGCTTGTCGCCGCCGCCAGCCTGGCCGGCGTCGAGGGCGGCCATCAGGCGCAGCGACAGATGCCCCTCGGTCTTCTCGAAGGCGTCCACCATGTTGTCGACCACTGCCGGTCCGGCGAGGATGTTGCCCTGGGCGGTGCAGAACTTCCCACCCTTGTGGCCCGCCCACGCGTCGGCCTTCGGTCCGGTGAACGCGGCGTAGTTGCCCTGTGCGTCCATGACGGCGAACTGCCGGCCGTCCTTCGGCCAGGGCTGCCCCTGGTAGCCGGGATCCGGATCGCTGTCCCAGATGGCCTTGACGATCGCGGCCGGCGTCAGGCCGGCGCGGAGCAACTGGAGCGCCCTGGGTCCATAACTCACGTCCACGATCGCCTGCGTCGCCGCCGCGCCCACGCCCGCCTCCGCCCACAGCACGCCGTTGCCGACCGAGAACACGCGCGACTGCACCGCGCCGCCGATTTCGCCTGTTTGTGGGTCGAACCCGAGGATGGAGAAGGTGCCGGGATACGGCGGAAGGTCCGTCGACTGCTGTGCGCCGACTGAAGCGATGAGAAGGAAGGCAAAGGCAAAGAACAGTAACGCGCCGCGTCGCATCGAACTCTCCTGTTCTACCATCTACCTTCTACCATCTCCCTTTCCCCTATCGCCAGATCATCAGCTTCTCGATCCAGGGCACGCGCGTCAGGTCGTTGTAGATCACCGTGACCATCAGCATCAGCAGGAGGACGAAGCCGACGAGCAGCATCTTTTCTTTCACCTTCATGCTGAAGTCGCGCCGGGAGAGCCCCTCCATCGCGAGGATGGCGATGTGGCCGCCGTCGAGCACGGGGATGGGCATCAGGTTCAGGAGCCCGAGGTTCAGGCTGATCATGGCCATCAGGCTGAAGAGGGGAATCCACCCCGCCTCGGCGGCACTCCCCGAAACCTGCGCGATGGCGACCGGGCCCATCAACTGCTTCACCGACGTCTCGCGAGTGACGAGGCCCGCGAGCGTCTGCACGATGAGCGTGGACCATTCCCAGTTGCGCTGCGCGCTCAACTTGATCGCTGCCCACGGCCCTGGCTCGATGGTGCGGGTTTCGTAGGGACTGAGCTGGGCGCCGATCTTGACGGTGTCGCTGATCTTGCGCGGCGTCACCACGATCTGACGCTCGACGCCGCCGCGCTTGATGTCCACCGTCAGCGGCTGGCCCTCGTCCGCCTTGATCAGTTCGACGAACCGCGGATTGGTGATGTCGCGTTCGCCCGCCGCTCCCATCACGACGTCGCCGGGCTCGAGGCCGGCCTCGACCGCCGGGGATCCGGGCTCGAGCCCGCTGATGACGGGGTGCATCACCGGCAGGACGCCGATATCCCCGGTGTCGAACTGCCCTTCAGCTCTGGGCGTCAGCCTCACCGTCGCCGGTGTTCCCTTCCGGTCGACAGCGAGCGCCACTTCACGGTTCGGCTTGGACACGATCGCCATGGCGAACTGTTCCCAGGTGCCCACTTCGCGGCCGTCAACCGCCACAACGCGATCGCCGACCTGAACGCCCGCCGCCTGGGCGACCGAACCATCGACGAACGAACCGATCACTGGTGGCTGCTGGTCGAAAACGGGCACCGGTGCGCCCTGATACAGCACCAGCGCCATCACGACGAGCGCCAGCACCAGGTTCATCACCGGTCCCATGACGAGCACCTGAAAGCGCTGCCATTTCGATTTCGACAGGAACTCGTCGGGAGCTCCGGTCCGGTTGTCCTCCGGGTTCTCCCCGGCCATCTTGACGTAGCCGCCGAGCGGGATGGCGCTGATGCAGTATTCGGTGTCGCCGCGGCGGAAGGCGAAGAGCTTCGGGCCGAAGCCGAGCGAAAAGGTCAGCACGCGCACGCCAATGCGCCGGGCCATCAGGAAATGCCCGAGTTCGTGCACGAAAATGAGCACGCCGAGCACGAAAACAAAGGCAAGAAGGCTTGTCGTCAACACCGCTCCCTTGGTTCGCTACGAGATCGATCTGTACCCCACGGGTCGAGCGGGACGCGAAATCGCGGGCCCACCGGTCCACGGCACGCACGTCGTCGAGCGTCTGGACGCCCGCGACGCCGTTGGACTCGTAGGCATCCATCGTGCGCCGGATCACTCCGGCGATGCCGGTAAAGGCGAGCTGGCCGCCCAGGAACGCCGCCACGGCGATTTCATTCGCCGCATTCAGCACAATCGGCAGTCCGGCGTCGCCCGCCAGGGCGCGGAAGGCCAGCGCCAGGCAGGGAAAACGGCCCGTGTCGGGCAGTTCGAATTCGAGCCGCCCTGCCCTCGCCAGATCGAGGGGGGAAGCGGCGCCGGCCAGCGCTCCGGATAGGCGAAGGCGTACTGGATCGGCAGGCGCATGTCGGTCACGCCGAGCTGGGCGAGAATCGAGCCGTCCACGAACTCGACCATCGAGTGCACGATCGACTGCGGGTGCACCAGGACGCCGATGCGATCCGGTCCGACATCGAAGAGCCAGCGCGCCTCGATGACCTCCAGCCCCTTGTTCATCAACGTTGCCGAATCGATCGTGATCTTCCGCCCCATCGTCCACGTCGGATGCCGCAGCGCATCGTCCGGGGTCACGCGGTCGAGATCCGCCGCGGGCAGCAGGCGAAACGGACCGCCCGACGCGGTGAGCACGAGCCGGCCGACGTCGGCGGTGTCGCGCCCGTGCAGGCACTGATGGATGGCGTTGTGCTCGCTGTCGACCGGCAGGACCGCGACGCCGCGCCGCCGCGCCGCGTCCATGACGACCGCGCCGCCCATCACCAGGATTTCCTTGTTGGCGAGCGCGATGCGCTTGCCGGCCGCGATCGCGGCGAGCACCGCCTCGAGGCCGGCCGTGCCGGACGAGGCAAACAGCACGACATCGGCGTCAGGGTGGGTGGCCACCGCGAGCAGCCCGTCCGGGCCGCACTCCGCCGTCGCCGGGAGCGGGCCGCCGCGGCGCGTCAGCTCCGACCGCACCTCGGCCAGCGCCGGCGCGGTCGCCATCGCGATCGTGTCGGGCGCGTGTTCGACCACCTGGTCGGCGAAGCGCTCCGAGTTCTCCCCGGCCGCGAGCGCCACCACCCGCAGCCGGTCCGGGTGCGCGGCGACCACCGCCAGCGCGCTCTGGCCGATCGATCCGGTCGAACCGAGAATCGCGATGCGAGTCATCACGCCTGCAGGTACCGGATGTAGACGTAGTAGACCGGCGCCGCGAAGAGCCAGCTGTCGATACGGTCGAGCACGCCGCCGTGCCCGGGAATGAGCGCGCTCGAATCCTTCACGCCCGCGCTGCGCTTCAGCAGCGACTCGAACAGATCGCCGACGATGCCGAGGGCCGCGATGGCGGCGCTGACGAGTGCGAGCAGCGGCACGTTCGCGGCGGGAAAGACGTAGTGCCCGCCGGCGGCCATCGCAATCGTGCCGAAAGTCATGCCGCCGATCGCCCCTTCCACCGTCTTCTTCGGGCTGATCGAGGGAGCCAGCGGCCGCCTCCCGAACGCCCGGCCGGTGTAGGTACTGCGCCGAGTCGCTGACGACGATGGTGGCCATCAGCAGCAGGACGGCCTCTCGGCCGCCAATCACGCGCACGGCGGCCAGCGCGCCCAGCGGCAGTCCGATATACAGCACCGGCAGGAGCGCCGCCGCGCCGTCGTGCAGAATCGCCGGACCCGGTGCGCCGGAAGCGACCGCGAGCGAGCCGATGACGATCACCGACGTCATCAGCACGACGTCCACGGGCGCGTAGCCGGCAACCGCGGCACACGCCGCGAGCACCGCGGCGGTGCACACCGTGCGGGGGACGTGCGCGCCGAGCGCGGCCGCAATCGAGGCGTACTCGACGAACGCCAGCATCGCGGCGACCAGCGCCAGCACGAGCGTCGCGACCGGCGGGAGGAACCAGACCGTGCCGATCACGACGGGCAGGAGGACGAGCGCCGACAGGACGCGCGTCACCGCCCCGCGACCGCCGGCTGGTTGATTCCGCCGTAGCGTCGATCGCGCTTCTGATACGCGAGGATGGCTTCGAGCAGGTGCTGCTTGCGGAAGTCCGGCCACAGCGTGCCGGTGACCCAGATTTCCGAATAGGCAATCTGCCACAGGAGGAAATTGCTGATCCGCATCTCGCCGCTCGTCCGGATCAGCAGGTCGGGATCGGGCTGCCCCGCGGTGTAGAGGAAATCGGAGAAGCGCTGTTCGTCGATGTCGGCCGGAGCAAGTCCCGCAGCCATCATCCGCTTGACGGCCTCGACGATTTCGGCGCGTCCGCCGTAGTTCAGCGCGATATTGAACAGCATGCCGCCGTTGGCCGCGGTCTTCTCCTCGGCCATCGCGAGTTCCGTCCGCACGTCAGGCGCCAGCTCGTCGTCGCGGCCGATGACGCGGAAGCGGATGTTGTTGCGAAGCAGCGTCTTCAGCTCGAGGCGGAGGTAGCGCTTCAGCAGCGCCATCAGCGTCGAAACTTCGGTCACCGGGCGCTTCCAGTTCTCCACCGAAAACGCGTAGAGCGTGAGCACCCTGATGCCGATCCGCGCCGAGCCTTCGACAATCTCCCGCACGGATTCGATCCCGGCGCGGTGCCCTTCGACGCGGGGCAGATGCCGCTGGGCCGCCCAGCGGCCGTTCCCGTCCATGATCACGGCGATGTGCCTGGGCAGGCGGTCGAAATCGACCTGCCGTGCCAGCGCCTCCTCGGGCGACCCGGCCGGCACGACGGTGAGGATGTCTTGAAGCGCCATCGGCGACTCGAACGTAAATTAAACCTTGATGATACAGGCTGTTACAGCTGGCGGACAAGGGGCATTCGGCCCCGCCTCAATAGCCCACGCGGACGAGGAACAGCCCCTGGGGAGGCGCCGTCGGGCCCGCCTGGGTGCGATCGAGCGACGAGCGAATGGCGGCGACGCGGGCGGGCGTCCAGCGCCCGAGCCCAACTTCCACCAGGGTGCCGACGATGTTGCGGACCATGTGGCGGAGGAATCCGTCGCCCGAGATGCGCATGATCGTCGGCCTGTCGTGGCCCCCGCCCTCCTCCCACACGATTTCGCGGACGGTACGGCAGGTCGTCGCCACGCTCGATCCGGATCCCTGAAACGCGGCGAAGTCGTGCGATCCGACGAGCAGCGCCGCCGCCTCCCGCATCGCGTCGAGGCTCAGCGGCGGGACCACGTGCCAGGCATACCGGTGGATGAACGGGGACACGAGCGGCGCATTCACGATGCGGTACTGGTACACCTTGCCGGACGCGCTGAACCGGGCGTGGAATCCGGACGGCATCTCGTCCACGGCCAGTACCCGCACTGCGGCGGGCAGCACGGCATTCAGCGCGCGCATCAGCGTCGGCGTATCGATGGCCGCCGCCAGCGTCACGCTGGCCACCTGGCCGAGCGCGTGAACGCCC
Organism: uncultured Acidobacteriota bacterium; assembly: GCA_963817635.1. Classification (GTDB taxonomy): domain Bacteria; phylum Acidobacteriota; class Vicinamibacteria; order Vicinamibacterales; family 2-12-FULL-66-21; genus CAWFPR01. The sequence continues at coordinate 17,144 of CAWFPR010000001.1, forward strand.
GCGTCGGTCCGGCCAGCCCCATGAACGGTGACCCGGGTCCCTTCGAACGGCTCGAGCGCGTCCTCGAGCAGCCCCTGAATCGACGTCCCCACACCCTGGCGCTGCCACCCGACGTAGCCGCTGCCGTCGTACTGGAGCGTGAACTTGAGGGTGCGCATCGTTGACGCCCAACCTGGCCCCTGAGCCCTGAGCCCTGAGCCCTGAGCCTTGAGCCCTGAGCCTTTGAGCCCTACCGCGGCCCTGAGCCTTGAGCCCGGCTCCCCGGCTTCACCACCGGCATGCCCTGCGCGCAGAGCGGACAGGTCTCCGGCCTGTAGGTCGGCACGTGCAACTGGACGAGCGCGAACAGCGGGATGTTCAACCGGGTCGGATCGATGCCCCGGTCGATGATCGCGCAGGCGCCGAGGACACTGGCTCCGGCCGCACCCGCGACGTCGATCGTCTCGCGGGTCGATCCGCCGGTTGTAATCACGTCTTCGACGACGAGCACGCGATCGGTGGACGCGAGGATGAAGCCGCGGCGCATGGTGAGCAGTCCGTCCTGCCGCTCGGCGAAAATCGCGCGCACGCCGAGCGCGCGGCCGACCTCCTGCCCGATGACGATGCCGCCGAGTGCGGGCGAGAGGACGACCGTCGGCTGGAGGTGGCGCGTGCGGGCGGCCAGCGCGGCGCCGAGATGCGAGGCGAACTCCGGGTACTGCAGCACGAGCGCGCTCTGCAGGTAGCGCTCGCTGTGCAGGCCGGACGACAGCCTGAAGTGCCCTTCGAGCAGCGCCCCCGACTGGCGGAACAGTTCCAGAATCGCGTCAGATTCCATCGTCCTAGTCCGATGCCTTTCCGGGTGTGGCGCGGCGCAGGTTGTCCTCGAACAGCTTGAGGATCCGCTTGTACTCGTCCGCCCAGCTCGTCTCCTCGGTGAAGCCGTGGTTCTCCACCGGGTACGGCGCGATTTCCCAGTTTTCCTTGCGCAGTTCGATCAGGCGCTGCACGAGGCGGACCGAATCCTGGAAGAAGACGTTCGTATCCACCATGCCGTGACAGATGAGGAGCGCGCCCTTGAGTCCGTCGGCGAAGTAGATCGGCGAGCTCTGCCGATACGCCTCGGCGTCGGCTTGCGGCACGTTCAGGATGCTCGACGTGTAGCCGTGGTTGTAGTGTGCCCAGTCGGTCACGGGCCTGAGCGCCGCGCCGGCCGCGAACACGTCGGGCGTCGTGAACATCGCCATGAGCGTGATGAATCCGCCGTAGCTCCCGCCGTACACGCCAATCCGCCTCGGGTTCACCTGTTCGCTCGACGAGAGGTACTTCGCGCCGTCGACGATGTCCTCGAGATCCTTGCCGCCCATGTGGCGGTAGATCGCGGTGCGCCAGTCGCGGCCGTAGCCGGAACTCGCCCGGTAATCGACGTCGAGGACGACGTAGCCGCGGGAGGCGAGGAGGTTGTGGAACATGTATTCGCGGAAGTAGCTCGCCCAGTACTTGTGCGCGTTCTGCGCGTAGCCGGCGCCGTGCACGAACACCACGCCCGGGTGGGTTGGATCCCGTCGGGCGCCGATCATCTCCGGCGTGTACAGGCGCGCGTACACGTCGGCGCCGTCCCGCGCTTTGAAGGTGATGACCTTTGGATCGATCCACTTGAACGAGCGCCACTCCTCGGTCGGCGTTGTCGTGATCCGGCGGGCCGGCGCGCCGGGCGCATTGGAGGCGAGGAACACCTCTGGCGGCTTGTTGCTGTACGAGTACACGATGGCGAGCATCGAATCGTCCGGCGAGACCTCGGTCTCGTTCGATCCCGTCATCGACGTGATGCGCGTCCGGTCGCCGCCGTCGACCGGCAGCGAATAGAGATGCCGCTCGCCCGGGTGGACCTCGGTGCTGGTGATGTAGAACTTCCGGCCGTCGCGCGCGAGCTCGGCGGAGGTGATCTCCCATTTGCCGGAGGTCAGCTGCTTCGCCGTCGGAGCATCGGACGACAGGTCGAGCGTGTAGAGGTGCATCCAGCCGTCGCGCTCGGACAGGAACCAGATCCGCCGGTTGTCGGGCAGGAACTCGAGGCCCGAGGCCCCGAACCCTGCCTCGCGAATCCACGCATCGTCGTGCAGCGTGTCGACCACCTTCGTCTTGCCGGTGTCGGGATCGAGCGTCACGAACCAGCGATCCTTGTTGTCGGCCGACCGCGCCGACGCGACGACGTACTTCGCATCGTCCGAGACCGCCGGCATGCTCCAGCGGATCTCGCGCTCGGCCTTGCGAGCCGGGCGGCCCGCCGCGGCCGCCGCCGCCGGTTCGGCCGCCTTGTCGTCGGCGGCCGCAGGCGCGAAGCTGCCGTCGGCCCACACCGTCTTGCCGGTTTTCAGGTTGAGGATCGCGAGCATCCGCCGCGCCTGCGCGTCGCCCACATAGGAGCGCGCCGGAAGATCCTCGATGTAGCTGGTCTCGTTCACCCAGTTGGGCACGATTGCGTTCTTCGCGCCGGCGGGGCGCTCGGCGACGAGCACGAAGACGTGCGTGTCGTCGGGCGACAGCATCAGGTCCGCGGCCGACTGGCGATCCTGCAGTTCGAGCGCGGGCAGCTTGTCCTCCTTCGCCTTGGCCTCGCGCTTCTCCTTCTCTTCTTTCTGCTCGCGGACGTACCCGATCAGCTTCTCTTCCTCCTCGCGCAGGAACTTCTGGCTGTCGGTCAGCTTCGGTTCCGCCTTCTTCGGCGCGACGTCGGTCAGCTGCGTGATGAGCGCGCCCGACCCGCCCTCGACCGGGACGATGAACAGGTTGCCGTCGCGGACGTACGTGATGTGGGTGTCGTGACGGGCCCAGCGCGGGTTCGATTCGGCGCCGGTGGTCCGGGTGATCTGGCGGCGCTGGCCGGACTGGTCAACCAGGACGATGTCCCCGCCGTCTACTGTCAGGACGCGTTTGTGGGCCTGGTCCCACCGGCCGTTGGCGGGCGGCACCGCCTTCGCCTCTGCGTCGGTGAGCCGGCGGGGCTGGCCGCCGTCGCGGCCAACGACGTAGGTGTGCGACTCGTCTTCTCCGGGCAGGCGCCAGTCGAAATAGAGCTTCTGGGAGTCGGCAGACCAGCGAAGGGCCGTCGGAGGCCATCCGACCAGGTCCGGCCCGCGCATGATGCTGTCGACTGTCAGCGGAAAGCCGGCGGCGGCCGGCGGCCGCTTCTGGGCGGGCGTGGTGGTGGCGGCGGGTCCCAGCAGCAGGGCCAGCCCGACAACGAGGGTCAATCGGCGCATGAGGAGGTTGTCCCCGGAATGTGTCGGCATTCGGCGAACGGCGGTCGCCCGGCGGGGACTAGTATACATTTCTGAAACACCGCTTTCCGCCGCTCCGTCCTTACTTGCGGCAGCTGAATGCCGCGGGCGGGCCCGCGCCCGGTTCTTGCTATTCAAAACGCGTCAGGCGTTCCCGTTCCTGAATCTGGAGATACGTGCAATGCGTTTCGAGCAACAAATATCGGCGTTTCTGCGCCCCGCGGCCGCTGTGGCGCTCGGCGTCTGCCTGTTCACTTCCGGCCGTATGGTGTTCGCTTCCGAACAGCAGCCTGCGCCGCAGGCGCCCGCACCGACGGCTACACAGTCCACGCCGGCCGGCGCCGAACTGCAGATGAGCGCGGACGAAGCGGTACGGATGGCGCTCGAAAACAACCTGGGGATCCAGGCCGCCCGGTTGAGCCCGCAGGCGCAGGCCTTCGCACTCGCGCAGACGCGGGCGAACTACGCGCCGACGCTGTTCTCGAACACTTCGAAGAACAGCAGCAGCAACCCGCCGAGCAACTTCCTGAGCGGAAACAACTTCGTCACCAGCGGCGGCTTCCGGTCGAATGCAGGCGTCGCTCAGCAAATCAAGTGGGGCGGCGGCAACTACCAGGTGTCGCTCGACGGATCGCGCAACACGACGAGCGATGTCTCGGACCCGTTCAATCCGCGCCTGTCGTCGAACCTGAACTTCAACTACACCCAGCCGCTGCTGCGGAATTTCACGATCGACCCGACGCGCCAGCAGCTCGCGCTCGGCCAGAAGCAGGCCGAGATCGTGGACGTGCAGCTCCAGCAGCAGATCACGCAATTGTCGCGCAACGTCCGCAACGCCTACTACGACCTGGTCGGCGCGATCGGGCAGCTCGACGTCGCGCGCGCGTCGCTCGAACTCGCGCAGCAGCAGTTGAAAGACAACCAGACGAAAGTGGAAGTCGGCACGATGGCGCCCATCGACATCATCGAAGCGCAGGCCGAGGTCTCGCAGCGCGAGGAGGCGGTGATCGTCAACGAGGCACAGATCAAGACGTTCGAGGATGTATTGCGCACGCTCGTCATGAACCCGAAGCAGACGGATTTCTGGACCATGCGCATCGTCCCGACCGAGCAGCCCCAACTGACGCCCCAGGCCATGGACGTGGATGCGGCGATCGCCAACGCACTGGCCAGCCGGACGGATCTCGTCCAGACCCGCAAGCAGCTCGAACAGACCGACATCAATCTCAAGTTCGCGAAAAACCAGCGGCTGCCCTCGGTGAACGCCGTCGTCAACTATGGTCTCGCGGGCCTGGCCGGCACCCGCAAGATTTACGAGAATGATCCCTCGGGATTCCCCGTGGTTGCGGGCCAGGCGGTCCGCAGCTTCTCCGATGCGCTGCACGACGTGTTCGGGAACGAATTCAAGACGTGGAGCGTGCAGTTCCAGGTGAGCTATCCGATCGGCACGAGCGCCGCCGACGCCGGCCTCGCGCAGGGCCGCGTACAGCGCCAGCAGGAAGTGGCGAACCTGCAGCTGCTCGAGACGCAGGTCGTCGCCTCCGTGCGCAACGCGGCGCGCCAGGTCGACACCACGCTGAAGCGGGTCGAAGCCACGCAGCGCGCGCGCAAGTTCGCCGAGCAGCGGTACGACGCCGAGCAGAAGCGCATGACCGTGGGCCTCTCGACGACGTTCCAGTTGTTCCAGGCCCAGCGCGACCTCTCGAGCCAGAAACAGGCGGAGGTGAACGCGATCATCGCGTACAACCGCGCGCTGGTGGACTTCGAAGCGGTCCAGACGGTGCCGATCCGGTAGCGGCGGCGGGGGGCGGCCCGCGCGACAGCCACCTGTCCCGGCCTCACAGGGAGGGACGGAGACACGGAGGAACGGAGGGTGGCGCGCGGATGACGTCGGCGGCGGGGGCAACCCCGCGCGACAGCCACTTGTCACGGCCTCACAGGGAGGGACGGAGACACGGAGGCACGGAGGGTGGCGGCTCGGATGACGTCGGCGGCGGGGGCAACCCCGCGCGACAGCCACCTGTCACGGCCTCACAGGGAGGGACGGAGACACGGAGGCACGGAGGGTGGCGGTCGGATGACGTCGGCGGCGGGGGCAACCCCGCGCGACAGCCACCTGTCCCGGCCTCACAGGGAGGGACGGAGACACGGAGGCACGGAGGGTGGCGGTCGGATGACGTCGGCGGCGGGGGCAACCCCGCGCGACAGCCACTTGTCACGGCCTCACAGGGAGGGACGGAGACACGGAGGCACGGAGGGTGGCGGTCGGATGACGTCGGCGGCGGGGGCAACCCCGCGCGACAGCCACCTGTCACGGCCTCACAGGGAGGGACGGAGACACGGAGGCACGGAGAGTGGCGGTCGGATGACGTCGGCGGCGGGGGCAACCCCGCGCGACAGCCACTTGTCACGGCCTCACAGGGAGGGACGGAGACACGGAGGCACGGAGGGTGGCGGTCGGATGACGTCGGCGGCGGGGGCAACCCCGCGCGACAGCCACCTGTTCCGGCCTCACAGGGAGGGACGGAGACACGGAGGCACGGAGGGTGGCGGTCGGATGACGTCGGCGGCGGGGGCAACCCCGCGCGACAGCCACTTGTCACGGCCTCACAGGGCAGCCCCGAAAACACCCTGCCCACCGCTTCGCAGCCGGTCTTGATACACTCTCGTCCGTGAACCTGACCGTCACGGTCATCACTCGCAACGAGGCGGCACACATCGCGGCGGCCCTGGATTCGGTGGCCTGGGCCAGCGAAATCATCGTCATCGATTCCCACAGCACTGACGAGACGGTGGCGCTCGCGCGGACGCGTGCAACACGCGTCGAAGTCCGCGACTGGCCCGGGTACGGCGCGCAGAAGAACCACGCGGCCGGCCTCGCGTCCAACGACTGGATCCTGTCGATTGACGCCGACGAGCGGGTCACCCCTGAACTCGCCGCGGAAATCCGCGACCTGCTGGCGAGGGGGCCTGCGGCGCGCGGGTATCGCATTCCGCGCGTCACTTCCTATCTTGGACGCTGGATCAGGAGCACGGACTGGTATCCCGACTACCAGCTGCGGCTGTACGATCGGCGCGCCGGACGCTGGAGCGGACGCCGTGTTCACGAGTCGGTGGAGCTCGAGGGAACGCCCGGGCAGCTCCGCCACGATCTGAAGCACTACGCCTACCGCGACATCTCGCATCACCTGGCCACGATCGATCGCTACACGACGCTCGCGGCCGAACAGGCGTTCGCCGAGGGCAGGCGCACGTCGGCGCCGGCGGCCTACGCGCACGCGAAGCTCGCCTTCCTGCGTAACTTCGTCCTGAAGCACGGATTCACCGACGGGTCCGTCGGACTGATCGTGTCCACGCTGAACGCGTACTACGTGTTCCTCAAGCTGGCGAAGCTCGTCGAACTCCAGCGTCGCAAGGCCTGATGTTCTCCCTGCACATCGACACCGCCCGGACGTGGCGCGGCGGGCAGAACCAGGTGCTCGTCACGGTGATGGGCCTCCGCGCGCTCGGCCATCGGACGATGCTCGTGGCGCATCCCGGAGGGGAACTCCGCCAGCGGGCGGCGGAGGGACTCGACCTGCTGCCGCTCGCGCCGCGAACCGAGATGGATCTCGGCGCGGCCTGGCGGCTGTCACGCCTCATCAGACAGCTCGGGCCGGCCATCGTCCACGCCCACGATCCGCACGGTGTCGCGATGGCGGCGCTCGCGCTGTCGATGATCACGGGCCCGGCGAAGCCGCCGCTCGTGGCGTCCCGCCGCGTGGACTTCCACCTGCGCGGCAGTGCGCTCTCGCGCTGGAAATACCGGCAGGTGGACTGCTTCATCTGCGCGTCGGAGACGATCCGCCGGATGCTGATCGGCGATGGTGTGCCGGAAGCCCGCACCGTCACGGTCCACGAGGGGATCGATCTGGACCGCGCGGCATCGGCGCCCCCGGCGAAGCTGCACGAGGAACTATGGCTGCCGCACCACGCGCCGGTCGTCGGCAACGTCGCCGCGCTCGTGCCACACAAGGGACAGCGGCATCTCGTCGAAGCTGCCGCGCTGGTCGTGCGCCAGGTGCCCGACGCGCGGTTCGTCATCGCCGGCGAAGGCGAACTCCGGGCCTCGCTCGAGAAGCAGATCCGGGAACATCGACTCGAAAAGCACGTCCTGCTCGCCGGCTTCCGCCCCGACGTGCTGTCGCTGCACCAGGCCTTCGATTTCTTCGTGATGAGTTCGGTCACCGAGGGCCTTGGCACGTCGCTGATCGACGCGATGGCGGCTGGAAAGGCCATCGTCGCCACGGAGGCGGGCGGCATTCCCGAAGTGGTCGTCGATGGTGTGACCGGGTTGCTCGTGCCGCCCCGCGATCACGAGGCGATGGCGCGGGCCATCGTGACGCTCCTGAACGACGCCGCGCTGCGCGCGCGTATGGGAGCGGCCGGTCTGGCGCGGGCGCGGGAGCGCTTCAGCGCCGAACGGATGGTGCGGGACACGCTCGCCGTCTACCGGCGCGTCGCGCTGCGCCCGCACCGGGACGAGGAGGAGACCGAAGCCAGGGGCTAGGGCGTCGGGGTTCAACGGATGGCGGCCATCGAGGATTTGCAGCCCGAAACGTGCCGCGGGCAGTCGTCGAAGGTCACCGAGGCGCCGTTCTGGGAGAACGTCACGCCTCGTGCGATGCGCGACGAGGGCGTGGTGTCGGGGTCGAGCAGGTTCACCCGGCCGACCGCCTGCGTCGTCATCCCGTCGAAGATTCGCAATTGATATCCGTTCACGACGAATCCCACGCGGAAGCCGTCGGCCGCCCAGGCGATCTCCTCGCAGCGCTCGCCCGGGGCCAGCGCGTCCACTGAGGTCGCGTCGGCGCGCGACGAGCCGATCCAAAGCGTCTGACAGAGCCCTCCGCCGCACGGCGCCTCGCGAACGAACGCGAGGCGATTGGCGCCGGCCGGGCTTGCGCTCATCACCTCGTGCGCGGCGCCGGCGCCCTTCCCCGTCACGTACCCGGCGGCGGCCGCACCAACGATGGCGACGAGCGCAACCATCAGCGGCGCGCGCCGCGCTGGCGTGGATGACACAGTCCCCTGAGCGGACATTGGGTATCTCCCTGCTTCCTGCCGAACCCGCAGGCGTTCATCATGCCGACATGGCAGATGGCAAAGTCGAACCGTACCGGATCCGCGGGATCGAGCGCGCGAAGCGACGAGGTGATGTCGGCCGCCATCCGCCAGCCTGGGCTCGTGTAGCGCGTCAGCTTCAGGCACCGGCCAAGACGGATGATATGCGTGTCGAGCGGGACGATGAGCTTTCCGGCCGGCACACGGGTCCAGACACCGAGGTCCACTTCGTCGCGGCGGACCATCCAGCGCAGGAACAGGTTCAACCGCTTGCAGGCGCTGCCGGCGGACGGGCGTGGGAAGAAATACCAGACGCCAGGGCGCTTCGGCACCGTGCCGTAGGCCCGCCGGATGTCGAGCTGCATCGCGCGGGTGGAAAAACTGTCCAGCGCCGGACCGATGTCCTCGTGCGCCGGGTCGAACCCGTCGAGGAAGAACTGTTCGATGGTTCCCGACTGCTCCAGCATCTGACGCAGGATCCAGAGCAGCGCGGCAAGATCGGCCCCGCGCGTCCACCGGTGCACCATCGCGCGCAGTTCCGGGTGCGGCGCCGACGGGTCGAACCGCCGCACGAATTCCGCCGGGTGCGGCCCCAGGATTCCGAAGAGCGCGGCGATCGAGTTCAACACGCTCGCCACCCGCCCGAAGGCGAGCGCGCCAGCGCAGAACCCCGCGATCTCACGATCGCGCGGATCCTGAAACGGCCGCACGAGGTGCACAGGATCGCTCGCCGAATCGGCGGCGTTGAAGTCGTGGTACAGCCGATCCAGCGCAGAATCGAGCCGGGGGCGACGCGCCGCTGCCTGAACGCCGCTCTTCGCCGCTGGCTTTCGGTGCGGTTGAGCCCGTTTTTCTGTATTTGTCACAATCCGTTCGTAATCCGCGACCCGCGTGATCCGTGATCCGTGTAATCAGTGTAATCAGTGGTTAACCCGTGATCCGTGACCGGCGGTCCGTGTGATCCGCGGTAAATCCCGTGATCCGTGCAATCCGTGGTCAGAAGCTCGTGATGGGCTCTCCCGCGGCGCACATCGGGCAGTGGTCGGCCGCGTAGTTGTCCGGGGCCTTGTATTCGACGAGCGCGTGGTTCGGGACGCCCGCCTCCACGACCGCTTCCATCCGGTCGCAGATCTCGACCGTGGCGAGCACGGTGCCGCCGGCCTGACGCACGAGATCGGCGCACACCTGGAACGTCTTGCCCGTGTTGCGCACGTCGTCGGCGATCAGCACGCGGCGCCCGTGCATCAGCTGCGCGTAGAAGCTGCGGAGCACGAAGCCGTCGGGCGAGTTCGTGAACGGCGCAAAGCAGCACGGCGGATGCGTCAGCGCGCGGCGGCCGTCGAGCAGCCCCGCGAGCGTGTGCGCGAGCAGCGCGCCGCCGGTAGCCGGGCCGGCCACGACCTCGGTCTGCGCCAGCAGCTCGCCCGGCAGCACGTCGAGCAGATCCTGCGCGAGTCGCCAGATGGTGGACGGATAGCGGAACAACTGGTGCGGATTCAGGTACACGCGCCCGTGGAACCCGTTGCCGTAGTCGAAGTGTCCCTGCCGCATGAGCACTTCGAACTCCTGGAGCCTGTCGAGCGCCTCGCGGCGCGGGTCGCCTGTGCGATTCACGATATGTATCCTGCCTCGGTGTCGTCCGGCTGAAGCCGGACGCTACGATTAGGTGCAATCGTCCGGCTTCAGCCGGACGTCTCCATCCGATACACGATGCGCCCGCCCACGATGGTCGCGGCCACGCCGCCCCTGAGCGTCCAGCCGTCGAACGGCGTGTTCTTCGACTTCGACCGGAGCGAGGCGGCCCGGATCGTGACCGGAAGATCCGGCGCCAGCACGGTGATGTCGGCCGGGGCGCCGTCGGCGAGCGTTCCGCCGGGCAGGTGCATCACCCGGGCGGGATTCACCGAGAGCAACTCGACCATCCGGCCGAGCGAGATCCGCCCGCTGTGCACGAGCCGATCGAGGACCAGCGGCACGGCGGTCTCGAGCCCGACGATCCCGAACGGCGCCCGATCGAACTCGACCATCTTCTCGTCGAGATGGTGCGGCGCGTGATCGGTCGCGATAACGTCGATACTGCCGTCGGCCAGGCCCTCCAGCAGCGCGTCACGGTCGGCCGCGCCCCGCAGCGGGGGGTTCATCTTCAGGTTCGTGTCGTACTTCACCGGACCGTCGAGCGCGTCGTCGGTCAGCGTGAAGTGGTGCGGCGTGACCTCGCAGGTCACGCGCACGCCGCGCGCCTTGCCGGCGCGCACGGCCCGCAGCGACTCGCGCGCACTCATGTGTGCGATGTGCACGTGGGCGCCGGCCAGGTCCGCGAGCGACACGTCGCGTTCCACCATCACGGACTCGGCCGCGCCAGGGATGCCGGGCAGTCCCAGCGCCGAGGCGATGTAGCCTTCGTGCGCGACGCCGTCGCCCTTGAGCGACGGGTCCTCGCAGTGATCGACGATCGGCACGCCGAGCATGCCCGCGTACTCGAGCGCCCGGCGCATGAGCAGGGCGGTCGCCACCGGCCGCCCGTCGTCGGTGAACGCCACGCAGCCGGCGGCCTTCTGCTCGCCGAGTTCCGAGAGCTGCTCGCCCTGCGAACCGAGCGACACGGCGCCGATCGGATAGACGCGCGCAAGCCGGGCTTCGGCGGCCTTCTTGAGGATGAACTCCGTGATGCCGGCGTGATCGTTCACCGGATCGGTGTTCGGCATGCAGGCGACGGCCGTGAACCCGCCGGCGACCGCCGAGGCGGTCCCGGTCGCTACCGTTTCCTTGTGCTCCTGCCCCGGCTCGCGCAGGTGCACGTGTATGTCGATCAGGCCGGGAACGACCAGCCACCCCGGCTGCACCGCGAACACCTCCGCGCCGTCCACCGGCAGGTCCCTGCCGATGCGCGCGATGCGTCCCTCGTCCACGAGCACGTCGAACGCGCCGTCGCGGCCGCCGGCCGGGTCGATGACCCGGCCTCCCTTCAGGATCAGCTTCATCGTTCCGCCACTTTCTGTCCGGCGGCCTGCAGCTCCTCGTCGCCGGCCGCCTGTGCCTCGCGGCCGGCCAGGAGATACAGCACGGCCATCCGCACGGCCACGCCGTTCGAGACCTGCTCGAGAATCACCGAGTACGGGCCGTCGGCCACCTCCGAGTCGATCTCGACGCCGCGGTTCATCGGCCCGGGGTGCATGACGATCACGTCGGATTTCGCCCGCCGCATCCGCTCGGCCGTCAGGCCGAAGAGCGTGTAGTATTCGCGAACCGACGGGATGAAATGGCCGTGCATCCGTTCGTGCTGGATGCGCAGCATCATCACGACGTCCGCGCCGTCGACCGCCTCGTCCACCGACGTCGTGATCCTCACGCCGAACCGTTCGAGCCCGAGCGGCATCAGGGTGGAGGGTCCGCACGCCCAGACCTCGGCGCCCATCGTCCGCAGCAGCAGCACGTTCGAGCGGAACACGCGGCTGTGGAACAGGTCGCCGACGATCGCCACCTTCAGGCCCGCGAGCCGGCCCTTGTGCTCGCGGATCGTGAAGGCGTCGAGCAGGGCCTGCGTCGGGTGTTCGTGGGTGCCGTCGCCGGCGTTCACGATGGCGGACCGGCACGTGCGCGCGAGCAGGTGCGGGGCGCCCGACGAGGCATGGCGCATCACGATCATGTCCGGCGACATGGCTTCGAGGTTGCGCACGGTGTCGATGAGCGTCTCCCCCTTCTTGACGCTCGAGGTCGCGGTGGCGATGCTCAGCGTGTCGGCGCTCAGGCGCTTTTCCGCGACCTCGAACGACGTCCGCGTCCGCGTGCTCGGCTCGAAGAACAGGTTGACGACCGTCCGTCCCCGCAGGGCGGGGACCTTCTTGATGGCGCGGCCGCCGATTTCCTTCATCGCGACGGCGGTGTCGAGAATCAGCGTGATCTCGTCCTGCTCCAGCCCGGCGATGCCGAGGAGGTGGCGCGAGCGAAGCGCCGCGGCGCCCGCCTGGGTCTCGATCGTGGCTGTCATGCGTCCCCCTCGATGACCACTTCGTCGGTGCCGTCGATCTCCTGGAGCCGCACCTGCACGCTCTGCCTGAGGGAGGTCGGGAGGTTCTTGCCGACGTAGTCAGCCTTGATCGGCAGCTCGCGATGGCCGCGGTCCACCAGGACGATCAACTGGATGACACGCGGCCGGCCGAAGTCGATGAGCGCGTCGAGCGCCGCGCGGATGGTCCGGCCGGTATACAGCACATCGTCCACCAGCAGGATGCGCCGGTCGTCGATGGAGAACCCGATCTCGGTGCGCCGGACGACGGGTTGCGGACCCACCGGCTGGCGCATGAGGTCGTCGCGATAGAGCGTGATGTCGAGCGCGCCGGTCGGCACGGCGTATCCGGTGATCTCGTGCAGCGATCGCGCCAGGCGCCGCGCGAGCGGCACGCCGCGCGTCCGGATTCCGACCAGCGCCAGTTCCTCGACGCCGCGGTTCCGCTCGACGATTTCGTGCGCGATACGCGTGAGCGCGCGCGCCATCCGATCGGCGTCCACTACCTGGGGCATCCGGCACTCCGGCGCGCACAGGGCGACAGGGAATCTGGAGGGAAAGCGGGCCACGGCGGACGCCGCAGCAGATGGCGAGACGGTACGGTCACGGTTGCACCTCTTGGCGACCTCGCAGGGCCACCGTTAAAGAGTTCGCCGGCGATCCTATCACACGTCCGCCGTCAGCGCCGGTAGGTGGGGATGAAGGCGATCGGGCGCTCGGCGGTGAAGGACCGCGTGAAGAGGTCCGCCCTGGCATAGCCGTCCATGTCACGGGCGATGGGCAGCCCGAGGAAGTACAGGATCGTGGGCGTCACGTCCACGATCGAGCCGCGCTGGTGGCGCCCGGGCTCGACGCTCGCGCCCGACAGCAGCAGGAAACCGTCGGGTGCGCGCTCGTGGGTCCCGCTGAAGTCGGGATCGCCCATCAGCCGCGCGACCTCCTCTTTCACGGGGTTGAGCGGCTCCATTCCGAAGCCCGACACGACGGCCAGCAGGTCGCCCGGCGCCAGCGAGTCGAGCGCCTCGCCAATCTGGGCGTCGACGTAGGCGTAGTGGCGGTCGATGGCTCCGTACCGGCGCCGATCGGCTTCCGAGTCCGTACGCAGCGCGCGCGTCGGGAGCGAGTAGCGCAGGTAGTAGTGCGAGACGGTATCGAGGCCCTCGTACCGCAGCGCCACGAACCGCGGATCCCGCTCCGCCCGGAGCTGCGCCATCGCCCGGCTGTAACTCTCGTCGCGCGCGACCGCGGAGGCCTCTGCGCCGGCGGCGCCGTCGTTCGTGCCGGCCGGCAGCGAGAACGCGGCCTGCACCTCCGGCAGGATGTCCGGTGGGTACGCGGCGCGGTCGAACATCGCGATGGAGCCGACGAGCTGGTGAAACCGGTCGCTGACGAGGAACCCCGGCACCTCCGGCGCCGGAAACGTCAACGCCCACCGGACGACGCCGACCCGCAGCCCGGCGTCGGCCAGAATGGCCCACACGGGCCGGGCCCGCCACGCCGCCGCGGAGTTCGCATCGTTGCGGATGAACCCGAGGTGCACGAGCGCGTGGGAGAAGCAGTGATCCGGCAGCAGGTCGATCGGCCGGTCATCGCCGCGCGCGTAGTAGGACGCCGAGGAGCGCACGCCGTTGTGCGACGGATAGATGCCGGTCGCGACCGCGGTCCACACCGGGTCCGGCTGGGTGGGCCGGATCGTCGCCAGGTCCATCCATGCGCCTTTCTCGAGCAGGCGGGCGAAGTTCGGCAGGCGGCCCTCCGCGACTCGCGGCCAGACGTAGTCGAGCGACGCGCCGTCGAGCAGCAGCAGCACGACGCGAGGGCCTGTCACGACGGGGCGGTCGGGACTGCTCCCGATGCTGACGGGCGACGGGTCGCGCGGAACCGCGGGCCCGCGGGCGGCCAGCGGGAGGACGATCGAGGCCACCGCTGCCGTGACGAACGCCGCCGCCGCCGACCGGCTCCCCCGGCGTCCGAATGAATAGTGCACGATGGCGATCGCGAGCAGCACGATCGCGGATCCGCTCGTCGCCATCGCGCCGCGCGTCATGCCGCGTACCGCGCGTTCGGTCAGCGCGGCGGCGAAGCCGCTCACGTTGAGCCACATCAGCGTGGCCGCGACGGCCGCCGACACAGCGGCGAGCCAGGCGAGGACGCGCACGCTGGCCCATCCCGGCGACAGCCCGTCGAGCGCGAAGAACTCGCGCGCCACCATGACCAGGTAGAACGTGACCGACAGGTGCACGCCGTACAGCATCCCGAGCGTGACGAACCAGCGCCACGTCGTGCCCGACAGAATCGGCACGTGCGGATTCAACTGCAGCACCAGCACGGTGAGGTAGGCCGCGCCAAGCGCGCCCGCGAGCACCGAGTTCGTGAGCATCCGGAGGTACCGCATGGTGCAAGTGTATACTTCGCCTATGCCCGTAGACGTCGACGCCGAGGTGCTGTCCAACACCCGGCTGTCGAGTGATTACTGCGTCGTCTCGCTGGCGGCGCCCGGGATTGCCGCGCTCGCGCGGCCCGGCCAGTTCGTCATGGTGAAGCCGTCGCGCGGGAGCGATCCGCTGCTGCGCCGTCCATTTTCCATCTTCGGGATCCTGCGCGCCGCGGATGGCACGCCGGCCGGGTTGTCGATCCTCAACAAGCGTATCGGCGTCAGCTCGGGGCTGCTCTACTCTCTCGAGGCCGGATCGCGCGTGGCGTGCCTGGGACCGCTCGGCCGCCCGTTCACGCCCGCCGCGCCGCCGGCCGAGGCGTGGATGGTGGCGGGCGGGGTCGGCCTCGCGCCGTTTGCCACGCTCGCCGAAGCGCTGAAGGCGCGCGGGACGAAGGCGCGCCTGTTCTACGGCGCGCGTCGCGAGGCAGAACTCTACTACGCCGACTTCTTCCGCGCGCTCGGCGTGGACGTCGTGCTCGCGACCGAGGACGGGAGCGCCGGCGCGACGGGCCTGGTGACGGCTCCGCTCGACACCGCCCTGGCGGCCGTGCCGCGCCACCAGACGATCCAGCTCTCCGTGTGCGGCCCGACCCCGATGATGCGCGCGGTCGCGGAGCTCGCAGCGCGTCACGGACGTCCGTGCGACGTGTCGCTGGAACAGGTGATGGGATGCGGCCTCGGCGGCTGCTACAGCTGCGTGGTGCTCGCCCGCGACCCCGGCGGCGCGCCGCACTTCGTCCGATCGTGCGTCGATGGTCCCGTCTTCGACGCCACGCGGATTGTCTGGGACGCGCTCGCACACTGACATGGATCTTTCCGTCTCCATCGGCTCGCTCACCCTGCCCAATCCCCTGATTGCCGCGAGCGGCTGCTTCGGCTACGGGCTGGAATACGCGGAGATCGTCGACCTCGCGACGCTTGGCGGCGTGGCGGTCAAGGGCCTGTTCCTGGCCGAACGTGAAGGCCATCCGCCGCCGCGCATCGTCGAGACGCCGTCCGGGATGCTGAACGCCATCGGCCTGCAGGGCATCGGCGTGCACCGGTTCGTGCGCGAGCGGCTGCCCGAGCTGCGCGAGCGGCACGCGATCGTCTTCGTGAACGTCTGCGGCACGACGATCGACGAATACTGCGAGGTGGCGCGCGTGACTGTCGGATCACGAGGGCGTCGCCGCGATCGAGCTGAACATCTCCTGCCCGAACATCAAGGAGGGCGGGATCACGTTCGGGTGCAGCCTCCACGGGACCCACGACGTCGTGAGCGCCGTCCGCAAGGTGACCGCGCTGCCCCTCATCCCGAAACTGACGCCGAACGTGACCGACGTCGCGTCGTTCGCGCGCGCGGCGGAGGACGCCGGCGCAGACGCCGTGTCGCTCGTCAACACGTTCCTGGCGATGGCGATCGACGTGCACACCCGGCGCCCGAAGTTGTCGAACATCATGGGCGGCCTGAGCGGCCCGGCGATTCGCCCGATTGCGGTCCGGATGGTCTACGAATGCCGCCAGCACGTCCGGTTGCCGATCATCGGCATGGGCGGCATCGCCTCGGCCGAGGATGTGCTGGAGTTCATGATCGCGGGCGCCACGGCGGTGCAGGTCGGCACCGCCAGCTTCGTCGACCCGTTCATCTGGGGCAAGCTCCTCGACGGCCTGCGTGCCTACATGACCGCGCACGGCGTGGAACGGCTGGCCGATCTCGACCGGGACGCTCGACACGACACCGAGGGACACGGCGTGGATCAGCTCCTGATTGCACTCGATGTGGAGACCGCCGAACGCGGTGTCGCGCTCGCCGATTCGCTGCGCGGCATTGCCGGCGGATTCAAGATCGGCAGCCGGCTGTTCACGGCCGAGGGACCGTCGATGGTGCGCGCGCTCGTCGAGCGCGGCGACCGCGTCTTTCTCGACCTGAAGTTTCACGACATCCCGAACACCGTCGCCACCGCCGTCTCGGCGGCGACGTCACTCGGCGTCTGGATGGTCAACGTGCACGCGTCGGGCGGCACCCGGATGATGCAGGCGGCGCGCGACGCCGCCACCGAGGGGGCCGCGCGCAGCGGACGGCCGCGGCCGCTCGTGATCGCCGTGACGGTGCTGACGAGCATGAACGGCGCCGCGCTGTCAGAAACGGGCGTGACGGCGGCCATGATGGACCAGGTGGTTCGCCTCGCCCGCCTTGCGCAGGATGCCGGCCTCGACGGAGTGGTCGCCTCGCCTCGCGAGATCGCCGCGATCCGGCAGGCTTGCGGGTCGGACTTCGAAATCGTGACACCAGGGATCCGCGGCGGGGGGGCCTCGACGAGCGGCCGCGACGATCAGGAGCGGACGATGAGCGCTGGGGAAGCCGTGGGGGCCGGGGCGAGTTTCATCGTGGTGGGACGGCCAATCATAGCCGCCGACGATCCCCGCGGCGCCGCGGAGAGAATCGCGCGCGAAGTCGCGGAGTTCAGGGATACGCCCTGAACCCCGCGCCTGAACCTCGAGCCCTGAGCCCTAAGCCTTGAGCCCTGAGCCCCTTTTACTTCGCCGTGATGATGAAGTGCCCGACGCGGTTCTGCTGCCAGCAGGCCTCGGTTTCCTCGGAGCAGAACGGCTGCTCCTCGCCCTTGCTGACAATCGTCACCCGATCGGCTGACAATCCGAGACTCGTGATGTAGTCGCGGACGGCATCGGCGCGGCGCTCGCCAAGCGCGAGATTGTACTCGTTGGTCCCGCGGGAATCCGCGTGGCCCTCCACCATCACCTTGGTGCTCGTCCACCGCTTCATCCAGTCGACGTCCTTCTGCAGCGTGGCGCGCGCTTCCTCGGTGAGGTCCGTGGAGTCGTACGCGAAGAACGCGTCTCCGAGCGGCTTTTCGGCGTTCAGGACATCGAGCGGCTTGCTGGCAAAAATCTCGTCCTCGGTCGGCACCTTCGGCTGCGGCGCCGGCGGCGGCGGCGGTGGCGGTGGCGGCGGCGCGGGCGTGGTCACGGGTGGCGGCGGCGGTGGAGGCGGAGCCGCGGGGGGTTCGGGCTGCTTCTTCGCGCAAGCGCCCGCCGTCATCGCGGCGACCAGCAGGGTGGCGGCAAATAATGTAAATTTGCGGTTCATCAGACTCTTCTCCTCACGGCTCGTCAGACGGTCGGCTAGAATTGGAGCTTATCGCCCGCTGTTCGCCCTGTCAATTTTCACATCACAATGGATCGCCTGCTCGAGGCCACCGCGCGCGCGGAAAACGATCATTTCTGGTTCCGCGGGTTTCGCCGATTCGTGGCGCCGATGCTCGAAACCGCAGCCGGCGGCCGCCGCGATCATCCGATTCTCGACTGCGGGTGCGGCACCGGCAACAACCTGACGCTGCTGCGGCGATTCGGACGCCCGGTCGGCATCGATCTCACGTGGACGGGCCTGGCGTTCGCCCGTGCGCGCGGCGATCGCGCCGTCGCGCAGGCGTCGGCCACCTCACTCCCGTTCGCCGGGGACACCTTCGACATCGTGACGTCGTTCGATGTCATCTATGCGCTCCAGGACCGCGACGAGGCGGATGCCCTGTCCGAGATGTTCCGCGTCCTCCGGCCAGGCGGGCATCTCGTGATCAACGTCGCGGCCATGGAGATGCTGAAAGGGAACCACTCGGTCCTGTCGGCGGAGGTCCGCCGCTACAGCCGCGCATCGCTCACCGGTCGCCTGCGCGCCACCGGATTCGAGGTGCGCCGCGCGACCTACACGAACCTGGCCATCCTGCCGATCGTTGCCGGCGTCCGGCTGTTCCAGCGCCTCTCCGGTCACATCGAGTCCCAGGAGGAGATCACGGTTCCGGCCGCCCCCGTCAACGCGGCGCTCAGCGCGGCCCTCGCCGTCGAAGCGGCGGCCCTCCGGGTCGTCGACATGCCGCTCGGATCGTCCCTGCTGGCGCTTGCGCGGAAGCGCTGACCGGCGGACGTCCGGCTTCGGCCGGACGTCACGGCGCCTACCTCACTGCGTACGAATAGATCCGCAGCGCCAGATGACGCCGATCGGCGCTGCCATCCCGATCGCCCGGCGCGAACCACTTGTCGCTCTCGATCACGACACGCCCGTCCGCCGACGCGAGCGCGTCTGCGGGCAGCACGATGGTCTCGGTGAAATCGTCTGACGGACTGAAGCGCGCGACGGTGGCGCCGCCGACCGTGACGGTGACGGCCGGGGCGGCATCGTAGTAGCGCAGGGGTGATTCGCCCGACAACGTCAGCGTGACGTCGCGGCCAATCGGGCGCACCCAGCACGTCGCCCGTTCGCTCGTCCATCGCCACGACAACGCGCGCAGCGGGTTGTACTCCGGCTCCTGCCATCCACTCTCCACGCCGATCATCGGCACGCCCGGACCCTGGAGGTCGAACTGCTCGAGGCCGACCGGCACCTCGGTCGCCGATCCGTCCGCCGCGCGCGACGTGACGTCGAGCGGCACGTACCCGCGGGCGCCTTCCTGCGCGGATGCCGGGAGCGTCACCACCTGAAAGAAGAAGCCCGGCGGCGCGTCGAATTCGCGCAGCGGCCGCCCGTTGAACGTGAGCGCGACATGCGCCGCCGTCGCCGGAGCGAGGGTGCGCCCGCCGATCATCAGGACCGCATCGCCGGAGCGTCCGCGAATCCACGCCACGCTCGGACGGCGATGGGGCCCAAACCCGTCGCGGGCGCTGACGCCCGCCACTTCCGGCGTCACCGCCCAGCCGCGGTCGAGCATCCAGCCTGGAGGATCCATGCGATACAGATCCGCGTCTCCCGGACGCGCTCCGCCGACGAACGGCGGCTCGATGAATCCCCAGCGAAACGCCCGCATCAGCTCGCGTGACCGGGGATCGAAGAGCGCGAGGTCCGTGCGCCTGGGATCGGCCACGAACCACACGGTCGAGGACGGCGACGCCCGCCACTGCTCGACGAGCGTCAGCCACTCGCGGCCGTGCGACGCTTTGAGCACGCGGCCGTGCAGCGAGTCGCCCATCCACTGGACGGCGCGGCGCATCACGGCGTGGAATCCGACGATCGGCTCGCCTTCGCCGGGCGGCGCGGCGGCGGCGCGCAGCGCGCGGAAGGCCGGGCTGCCGTCGCGGGCGTAGACCACCGTGGCCGGCACGGTCAGGACGAGCGCCGCTGCCGCCGCGACCGACACCACCGCCGGCATCACGCGCCGGGGCAGGCCATCGAGGGCGACGACCGCGAGATAGGCAACCGGCACGACGAGCGGCAGGGCGTAGCGGACCGTCACGACCTCGTGGAACAGCAGGTGGAAGATCGCGTAGGGCACGAAGGCGACCAGCACGAGGACGAGCGCGCGAGGCAGGCGCCACGCCGCACGGAGCGCGCCCAGGGCCGCGAGCCCGACCGCCACGCCTCCGGCGGCCACGCCGCCCCACGGCCAGAGGAACGTGTACATCAGCGCGTCGAGCGCCACGCGCGGCTGCGCGCATGTTCCACAACATCACGACGCCCGAGAAATCCTCGCCGGCCTGCGTGCCGAGCGCCTCCGCGTACGCGGTCAGCCCGCCGCTCGCGACGATGAGGGGAATGGCCCAGGCGAGCACGCCGAGGACGAGCGCGCACAGCGACGCCGCCCGATCCCGCCACCGGAGACCCGTGTGCGGCACGACGAGCGCCAGGCCAAGCAGCGGGAGCGTCAGCAGGAATGACTGCGATCGAAATCCGATCGCGAGTCCGGCAACGAAGGCGCCGCCGGCGAGCGCGCGCGACGAGCTGCGTCCGGCCAGCGTCGGCAGGATGAGCGCCTGCGCCGCCACCGCGACGGCGAGTCCCGTCGTATCCGACAGCGGGCGCAGCGCGGTGAACCAGAACAGGGGTGACACCACGGTCAGGAGGCAGGCCCACGCGGCGCGGCGCCCGTCGCCATCGAGCGCGCGGAAGACGGCGAAGAGCAGCAGGACGAGGGCCGCGCCCGAAATCGCGCTCCACACAGCAATGGCCCGCGGTTCGGCAGCCGGCACGCCGGCCGCGCGCATCAGCGGCGTGGAGATCTTGCCGAGCGCGATGAAGAGCGGATAGCCCGGCGGGTGCGGCTGGTGCTTCGCGACGTCGAAGTCGCGGACCCCGAGCGCGAAGTTGATCGAGTCGATGTCTTCGAGCGTCGGCGGCAGGAACGGGATGTGGGCAGCCGAGGAAGACGATCGCGAGCGCGACAATCCCCTTGCGCACGACGCGGACTAGACGGGCCGCAGCCTGAGGGCCTCGTTCAGGCTGCCCAGGCGGTATCCGCGCAGGTCGACGGTCACGTGCTCGTACCCGATTGCCCGCAGTTCGGCGTCGATGCGCGCGGCGGTCTCAGGTTCCACGGCGCGGGCGATTTCGTCGGCTCCCAGCTCGAGCCGCGCGATCGCGTCGTGGTGGCGGACCCGGCAGATCCGGAAGCCGAGATCGCGCAGGACGGCTTCGGCACGCTCGATCATGCGCAGCTTCTCGTCGGTCACCTCGCTGAAGTGCGGGATTCGCGACGAAAGGCACGCGGAGGCCGGCTCGTCCCAGGTCGGAAGTCCCGCCCGCCTGGACAACTCGCGAATCTCGTCCTTCGTGAGCCCCACCTCGTCGAGCGGACTGCGCACGCCGAACTCGCGTGCCGCCTCGCGGCCCGGGCGATAGTCGCCGCGGTCGTCCGCGTTGGCACCGTCGATGATCACCGCAATGCCCCGGTTGCGCGCGAGCGCCGACAGCCGGGTGTACAGCTCCTGCTTGCAGTAGTAACAGCGATCCCCGGCATTGGCCCGATATTCCGGGCGCTCCAGTTCCGCGGTCTGGATGAACTCGTGGGTGAAGCCGAACTCGCGGGCAATCCGCAGGGCGAGGGCGCGATGGCGTTCGGGATAGCTGGCGCTCTCTGCCGTCACGCAGGCGGCAGCCGCGCCGAGCACGCGGGTTGCCGCGTACGCGAGGTAGGCGCTATCGACGCCGCCGCTGTAGGCGATCACGACCGAGGGCCAGTCGCCGAGCAGCCTGTACAGCGCCGCCTCCTTCTGTTCGAGCTTCTGCTCAGGGCCGGCTGCGCCCGCGACGTTGTGCGCGATCGCCGCCGGCTCCGGGGTCACTCGTCCCAGTCCTCTTTGGCGTCGTCGTCATCGTCATCGTCGGCGTCGTCGTCGTCATCATCCGGATCGTCGTCGTCGTCGTCGTCGAGGTCGTCATCGTCGTCGTCGTCGTCACGGCTTCGAGTTCGACGGGGGCGATTGAGATCACTTCGAGATTGGAGCCGCAATCGGGACAGCTGATAAGGTCGCCCTTGTCGACATCGAACTCATCGACCTCGATCTCGGCATCACATTCCGGACAGGTGGCCATACATGCTCCTGGCGGCGGGCGCACCCTCCGCGCGGCTCGGCGATCCGGCGCACGGACGGCGCCATACCCGGATCGCGATAATCTTCGGATTATAACGAGAACCTGATAAATTCTGCAATGCGCCTAACGCACGCTCTCGGCAGGTCCGACAGGTCGGGCGGTACGGCGAACCACTGTGACGACGACCAAGACAGTCATCGTAGCGGACGACACGGCCTTCGTGCGCGATCGGTTCGCCACGGCGCTCCTCGGCGCCGGACACACGGCGCTGACCGTCAAGAGCGCGGCGGAGCTGCTCGCCCGCATCCGGGCCGATCTCGACCGGATCGACCTGATCGTCCTCGACCTGCGGCTGCCGCACGCCGGCGGCGTCGCGCTCGTGCGCTCGATCCGGAAGCTGGACGACGGGCGTCTGCCGATTCTGGTCTTCAGCGGCACGATTGCCACGGCCGAGGAGGTGCGTGACCTGGCCGCGCTCGGCGTCGCCGGGTACGTGAACGAATACAGCGCGGTCCAGCACATTCTGCCGTCGCTCGCGCCGCACCTCTTCCCCGACAACTTCAACCGGCGCGGCAGCCCGCGCGTCGTGCTCGGCATCCCGGTCGCGTACCGCTTCGGCAACACCATTGCCGCGGCCCTGACGCTGAACATCAGCAAGGGCGGCGTCGCGATCCGGACCATGAGTCCGCTGCAGGGCGGGGCGAAGATCCGGGCACGCTTCCGGCTGCCCGGCTCGAAGCGGGACATCGAGGCGGAGTCGCGCGTCGCGTGGAGCGACCGCCGGGTGGGGATGGGCCTGCAGTTCGAGAAGGTCGATCCGATCGACCAGGGCGCGATCGACGAATTCATCGATCAGCACTTCTTCACGAACCGGAAGGCCTGAATCGGCGGCCGCCGGCGAGCGGCTATTCCCGGAGCAGCCGCAGGGCGTTCGCGATGACGACGAGCGATGCGCCCATGTCGGCGGCGACCGCCATCCAGAGCGTGGCCGTGCCGGTGATCGCCATCACGAGAAACACCAGCTTCAGCGCAATCGAGAATGCGATGTTCGCGCGGATGTTCCGCGACGTCGCGCGGCTGAGCCGCAGGGTGTAAGGGATCTTCAGCAGCTCGTCGGCCATCAGCGCGACGTCGGCGGTTTCGAGCGCGGCATCGGTGCCGGCCACCCCCATCGCCATGCCCACGTCGGCCGCGGCCAGGGCGGGCGCGTCATTGACGCCGTCGCCGATCATCACGACGGTGCCGTAGCGCGCGCGCAGCGCCTCGATGCTGGCCACCTTGTCTTCCGGAAGCAGATCGGCGCGGTATTCGTCGATGTCGAGCGCGCGTGCGAGCGCGCGCGCCGCGGGCTCGTGATCGCCCGTCAGGAGCGCAACGTGCTCGATGCCCTGGCGGCGCAGGAGGTCGATCGCGTCGCGCGCCGATTCGCGCGGTTCGTCCGCCACGCCGATGACCCCGATCGCCCGGCCCGCCGACCCGACGATCACCGTGCTGCACCCGCGGGCGGCGAGCGAGTCGAGAGCCGATTCCACGCCGGCCGAACACATGCCCCGTTCCTCGAACAGCCGGTGGCTCCCGACGCACACACGCTCGCCGCCGACGGTCGCCTCGGCGCCGCGTCCCGGCAGCGCGTGAAACGCGATCACCGGCTCGAGCGTCACGCCGTCGGCCAGCGCCCGCTCGTGGATGGCGCGACCGATGGGATGCTCCGAACGCGCCTCCAGCGATGCCGCGGCGCGCAGGACCGCATCCGCCGCGCTGCCGTTGACGGGCATCACGTCGACCACGCGCAGGCGGCCCTTCGTGAGCGTCCCTGTCTTGTCGAAGGCCAGGCAGCGCACCGCCGCCATCTTCTCGAGCCGCGCGCCGCCCTTGATCAGCACGCCCTTGCGGGCCGCGGCGGCCAGCGCGGAGACGATCGACACCGGCGTCGAGATCACCAGCGCGCACGGACAGGAGATGACGAGCAGGACGAGCGATCGCGAGAACCATGTGCCCCAGCCGGCGTGCAGGAAGAGCGGCGGCACGAGCGCGACGAGCACCGCGAGTCCGAGCACCGCCGGCGTGTAGACGCGGGCGAAGCGATCGACGAAGGCCTGGCTCGGCGCGCGCTGCGCCTGGGCGCGCTCGACGAGGTGGACGATCCGCGCGAGCGTCGAGTCGCGAACGAGCCGCGTGACGGCCACGTCCAGCGCACCGCGGCCGTTGATCGTACCGGCGAACACCTCATCGCCGGGAGCCTTGTCGATGGGCAGCGACTCGCCGGTCACCGGGGCCTGGTTGACGGGGCTGTGTCCTGCGGTCACGCGGCCGTCGAGCGGGATCTTCTCGCCCGGCCGCACGAGTACCGTGTCCCCCACGCGCACGTCGTCGACCGCCATGCGCAGCTCGACGCCCGCGCGACGCACGAGCGCCGCGCTCGGGGCAAGCTCCATCAGCGCGCCGATGGCGTGCCGCGCCCGGGCCATCGCCCGCGCCTCGAGCAGTTGCGCGAGTGCGAAGAGGAACACGACCGACGCGGCTTCGGACCACTGCCCGAGCGCCATCGCGCCGCCGACCGCGACCATCATCAGGACGTTGATGTCGAGCACGCCGGCGCGGATCGACACGACCGCGCGCCGCGCCGTGTAGACGCCGCCGAGCAGGACCGCCGCCAGGTACACGATCCGCGCCAGCCCGCCGGGGTTGCCGAACGCGTGCTCGAGCAGGAACCCGGCCGAGAACGCCGCGCCGGACGCCACGACCAGCCGGAACCTGGAGGAGGCGGAGGCGTCGACCGGCGCAGGCTCCTCATGCTCGAGCCACGCGCGCATGCCCGTCTGGGCGACGGCCTCGGCGATGCTCGAGGCCGACAGCCTGGCGGCGTCGTGCTTGATGCGGAGCCGCTGCCCGAGGACGTCGGCGTCGAACGCTTCGAGTCCGTGCAGCTTCGTCAGCCGCCGCTCGAGGATCGCGACTTCCTCGTGGCAGTCCATGCCTTCGATCTTGAAGGTTGACTCGGCGTGCAGCTCGCAGAGGGTGCACTCAGCCATGGTCGGGGCGACGGGGTTCCTGGACGTGCGTGAGCGCCTGTTTCAGCAGCTCGAGAATGTGCTGGTCATCGACCGCGTAGTACACCTGCCGGCCGGCCCGGCGCGGCCGGACGAGGCGCATGCCGCGCAGCAGCCGCAACTGGTGCGAGGCCGCCGATTCGCTGATCCCCACCTGTGCGGCGATGTCGCAGACGCACAGCTCGCCCGACGACAGGGCGTCCAGGATCCGCACCCGGGTCGGATCCCCGAGCATCCGGAAGGTCTCGGCGAGCGCTTCCACGGTGCGCGGCGTGAGGGGAGGGGTCTTCAGCTCCAAATACTGCATATATGAGCAACAGCTCATATAATACCAACACCCTGCGTCGGGCGCAGCCGTTTTCGTTTTCGCCACACCGGGGCGCCTTGACACGTTTTTCAGTCAATCGGTAGTATGCGTGTTTGGCTGTAATCGGCTTTCTGTCTATACCTTACGTCTCAAGGGCAGCGCACGGCCCGGGCGGCAGGCGCCCTGCTCTAGCGAGGCCGCGCCTCAGACCGTGCGGCTCCGCCTCGCTAGGGACGCTTATTGATAACGCCCCGCTGACGCGGGGACGGTCTTGACCGCGGAACACTTGACTCATTTGTGCAAGGTCTGACGGTCAAGACCTCTTAGCTGCACCCCTGCTGGAGACACGACGTGATTGAGGTCCTGCACATCAGTAAGCGCTACGGCCGCGTGACGGCCGTGGATGACGTGAGCTTCCGCGTGGAACGCGGCGAGATCCTCGGATTTCTCGGGCCCAACGGCGCCGGCAAGACGACGACCATGCGGATACTGACCGGCTACATGCCGCCGTCGGAAGGACGCGCCGTCGTTGCCGGCTTCGACGTCTTCGACAAGCCCATCGAGGCCAAGCGTCGCACGGGCTACCTGCCCGAGACACCGCCGCTCTATCCCGAGATGACCGTGCGCGAGTACCTCGATTTCGTGGCGCGGATCAAGGGCGTTCCCCCGAAGGAGCGCAAGTCGCGCGTCGAAGCCACCATGGTGCGCACCCGCGTGGCTGATATGGCCTCGCGGCACTGCTCCAAGCTCTCCAAGGGCTACCGCCAGCGCGTGGGGCTGGCGCAGGCGCTCATCCACAACCCCGAGGTCCTGATTCTCGACGAGCCGACCGCGGGGCTCGACCCGAAGCAGATCATGGAGACCCGCGAGCTGATCCGGACGCTCGCCGGCGACCACACGATCATCCTCAGCACGCACATCCTCCCCGAGGTCGCCCAGACGTGCCAGCGGGTCGTCATCATCAACAAGGGGCGCGTGGTGGCGGTCGATACGCCCGACAACCTGACCGCGCGGCTGAAGGGGGCCGAGACGATGTACGTGCAGGTGGATGCGCTCGGCGCGGACGCCGGCGCGATGCTCGCGACGATTCCAGGGGTCACGCGCGTGGCGGGCGCCGATGGACGCACGACGCAGGTCCCCGGCGCCCTGACCGCCTATGAAGTCGAGAGCGATCGCGGGATGGACGTGCGGCGCGAACTGGCGCGCGCGATCGTGACCAATGGCTGGGGCCTGCTGGAGCTGCGGCCGATGCGGATGAGCCTCGAGGAAGTCTTCCTCCAGGTCACCACCGAAGAACAGCCCGAGGAGGCGCCCCGTGCGTAACATCATCGCGATTGCGGACAAGGAGCTGCGGTCCTACTTCGCCTCGCCGATCGCCTACATCATCATCGGCCTGTTCTCGCTGCTCTTCGGCTGGTTTTTCTACATGTACCTGATGGTGTTCGTGCAGCAGAGCGAGCAGATGATGCAGTTCGGCGGCGGCGCGGCCAACATCAACCAGCAGATGATCCGGGGCGTGCTGCTGAATTCGTCGGTCATCATCCTGTTCGTGATGCCGATGATCACCATGCGCACCTACTCCGAGGAGAAGCGCTCGGGCACGATCGAGCTGCTGCTGACCTCGCCGATCACCGACCTCCAGATCATCCTCGGCAAGTTCTTCGGTGCGCTCGGGCTGTACGTCGCGATGCTCTTCGTGACGATGCTCTACATGGGCATCCTGTTCGTGTACGGCAATCCCGAGTGGCGGCCGATCGTCGCCGGCTACCTCGGGCTCCTGCTGATGGGCAGCTGCTTCATCTCGGTGGGCCTCCTGATCTCGAGCGCCACGAAGAACCAGATCGTCGCCGGCACCGTCACGTTCGCCGTGTTCCTGATGCTGTGGGTGATCAACTGGATCGGGGAATCGTCCGGGCCCATGACCCGCGACATCGTGTCGTACCTGTCGATCACCGAGCACTTCGACGACTTCGCGCGCGGGATCATCGACACGAAACACGTGATCTACTACCTGAGCTTCATCACTTTCGGCCTGTTCCTCACCGCCAAGTCGGTGGACAGCGAACGCTGGCGCGGATAGCGGCATCATGTTGAAACGAGTACTTGGTCTTCTCGGCTGGCTGGGCGTGGCGCTCGTGTTCGCCGCCGTGGCGATGCGCTTCCTGAAGCCGGAGATGGTGCAGTGGTACAACGGGCTCGCGCTCGCCGGACTGGCGTGCACGCTGCTCTACATCCTGAGCCAGTGGCGCGAGGTCGGGCGGTCGTTCTCCGGGCGGCAGGCGCGCCTGGGCACGCTCGCGGCGGCGAGCGCGGTGCTGGTGCTCGGAATCCTCGTCGCGATCAACTACCTCGCCAATCGCCACAACAAACGGTGGGACTTCACCGCCGCCAGGCAGTTCTCGCTCTCGGATCAGACGAAAAAAGTGCTCGAGGGTCTCAAGCAGCCGGTCAGCTTCCGCGTGTTCGATCAGCCCGGGGATTTCCAGCGGTTCCGCGATCGGCTCGACGAATACCAGTACGTGTCGAAGCAGGTCTCTGTCGAGTACATCGACATGGACCAGCAGCCGGCACGGGCGAACCAGTTCAGCGTGCAGGCGCCCGGCACGGTCGTGATCGAGTATGGCGGCCGCACCGAGCGCGTCACGTCCGACGGCGAACAGGAGCTGACCAACGGGCTCATCAAGGTCGTCCTGGGGACCCAGCACAAGGTGTACTTCGTCCAGGGACACGGCGAGCACAGCACCGAGAGCACGGACCGGCGCGGCTACAGCACCATCGCACAGGCGCTCGGCTCGGACAACTTCGCCGTCGCCAGCCTCGTGCTGGCCCAGCAGAAGGCCGTGCCGGACGACGCGTCCGTGCTCATCGTCGCCGGTCCGAAGACGGACTTCTTCCCCGCCGAGATCGACATGCTGAAGGCGTATCTCGCGAAGGGCGGAAAGATCCTCTTCATGCTCGATCCGCCCGATCGCGCCGACTCGCCTGAAATCACCAACGTCGCGGCCCTCCTGAAAGACTGGGACATCGAGATCGGCACCAACGTGGTCGTGGACATCAGCGGCATGGGTCAACTCCTCGGCACCGACGCCTCCGTGCCGGTCGTCGTGAAGTACGAGCCGCACCCCATCACGGACCACTTCGAGCTCATCACCGCCTACCCGCTCGCGCGTTCCGTCTCGGCCATCCCGTCCGGCGTCGACGGCCACACCGCCCAGGACCTCATGAAGACGAGCGCCAGCAGCTGGGCGGAAACCGACATCAAGGAGCTCACGACGTCCGGCCGCGTCGCGCGGAACCTCGACAAGGGCGACAAGCCTGGGCCGATCTCCCTGGCCGCCGCCGTGTCGGCGCCCGCAACGGACGCGCCGGCGGCGCAGCCGGCGAATGACAGCGAGGCCGCGAAGGACGACGCGCCGAAGCCGGAGACGCGCATCGCGGTGTTCGGCGATTCGGATTTCGTGACGAACGGATATCTAGGAATTCCCGGCAACCGGGACCTGTTCCTGAACACCGTGAACTGGCTCGCCCAGCAGGAGAACCTCATCTCGATCCGCCCGCGCGACCCCGAGGACCGCCGCATCACGCTGACCGCCGACCAGGAACGGCGGATCATGTGGCTGACAATCTTCATCATCCCCGGGCTGATTCTGGTTGCCGGTGTGCAGACCTGGTGGCGGAGGCGGTAGATGCGCGGGATGAAGTCGTTCGCGCTGCTCGTGGCCGTCGCCCTCGGGCTCGGCGCGTACCTGTATTTCGTCGAGTCGAAGAAGGCGCCCGGTGACGAGGGCCCGAAGAAGGACAAGGTCTTCAGCGTCGAATCCGACGCCATCGACCAGATAGCCATCAAGTCCGAAAACGGCGATCGGACGACGGTCGAAAAGAAGGGCTCGGACTGGCACATCGTGCAGCCGGCCGCGGCCGAACCGGACGCGGCCGCCGTGTCCGGCATCGCTTCCAACCTGTCGTCCGTTGAAATCCAGCGCGTCATCGACGAGAACCCGTCCGACCTGAAGCAGTACCGGACTCGCCGATCCCCGCGTGCAGGTGAGCTTCAAGGCGAACGGCACCGAACACACCCTGGAGCTCGGGTCGAAGACCCCGGCCGGCACCGACCTGTACGCGAAGCTCGGCGATCAGAAGAAAGTGTTCCTCGTCTCGTCGTTTCTCGACTCGACGTTCAACCGCACGACCTTCGACCTGCGCGACAAGACGGTGCTGAAGGTGGATGCGACGAAGGTGGACGCGGTGGAGATCGTCACGGGCAGCCAGACGCTGAAGTTCGCGAAGAAGGACGGAGAGTGGGAGATCGAGCAGCCGATCGCGGCGCGCGCGGACTTCGGCGCCGTCGAAGGCCTCGTGGACAAGATCAACTCCGCGCAGATGAAGTCCATCGCGGCGCCCGAACCGACGGATCTGAAACCCTACGGACTCGACAAGCCGGCCGCGTCCGTGCGCATCGGCACCGGCTCGTCGCAGGCCGCGCTCGCCATCGGCTCGTCGTCGGGCGAGGGCGCCGTCTATGCGAAGGACCTGTCACGCCCGGCTGTCTTCACCCTCGACGCCTCGCTGCTGGACGATGCAAAGAAGGGGGCCGACGACTACCGGCAGAAGGACCTGTTCGACTCCCGCGCCTTCACCGCCAAACGCATCGACATCACGAGGAACGGCCAGACCGTCGCCTTCGAGAAGACGACCGTGAAGGGCAAGGACGGCAACGACGAGCAGAAGTGGAAGCAGGTCCTGCCCGCGGCGCGTGAAGTGGACGGCGACAAGGTCGAGTCGCTCGTTTCGATCGTCACCGGCGCGCGCGCGATGGGGTTCGTGACCGGCAGCACCAAGACCAATCTCGACAAGCCGGAGATGACGATCGCGATCAAGTACGGCGACGGGAAGGACGAACGCGTCACCTTCGCGCGCAGCGGCGCCGACGGGTTCGCCGAGCGCTCCGGCAGCCCCGGTGCTGCCACCGTTGAAACCGCCACCCTCGACTCCATCCTCAAGGCCCTCGATGACATCAAGTAGGCGCCCGGGCGTGCGCAGGGTCGCTGGCACGTGCTGACCCGCGCGGCCCGCTGCCTCGTCTCGATCGCGCTGGTCGTCAGCGCGGCGTGCGGCGCCGGGCACACCGGCCCCGCGCTTCCAGGGACGCCGGCGCCGCGCAGCGCTTCGGCGCACGCCTCGCCGGCGGTCGTCGAGCTGCGGCAGGATCTCGACCGCGTGTTCAACGCGCCGATCATGTATCGGGGGGTGTGGGGCGTGGACGTCCGCTCGCTCGACACGGGCGAGTCGCTCTACCGTCTGAATGCCGACAAGTTGATGATGCCCGCGTCGAACATGAAGATCGTGACGCTGGCCGCCACGGCTGAGACCCTCGGCTGGTCCTACCGCTACACGACGACGCTCGAAACAACGGCGCCCATCGTCAACGGCGTGCTCGAAGGCGACCTCATCGTCCGCGGCACCGGCGATCCGAGCATCAACGCGCGGGACGGGCGGGCCACGGCCGTCCTCGACGAGTGGGCCGCGGCGCTCCATGCCGCCGGCATCACCGCGATCAACGGCCGCATCGTCGGCGACGACCAGGCGTTCGACGACGACGGGATTGGCGCCGGGTGGGCGTGGGATTATCTCCAGTACCGGCTACGCCGCTCCCGTCGGTGCGCTGGAGTTCAACGAGGACAACGCGACGCTGACGGTCCAGGCCGGTCCGATTGTCGGGAGCCAGGCGGCCGTGACGCTGAGTCCGGGCGCCGGGTTCGTCGTCATCAATCGCGCCACGACCGGCGAAGCCGGGTCCCCAAACACGATCGACTATCGTCGCCGGCTCGACCAGCCGGTGCTCGACGTGTCCGGCTCGCTCCCGCTCGGGACCACGCCCGACGTCAGCGCCGTCGCGGTCGTCAATCCGACAGTATTCTTCGCGCAATCGCTCAAGGACGGGCTCGCCGCGCGCGCCATCGCGGTCAGTGGTGCGGCGGCCGATTTCGACGACATCGCACCAGAAACGCCGGCAACCGAGCGGCGTGTGCTCGTGACAACGAAGTCGCCGCCGCTCTCCGAGATCGCCACCGTGCTCATGAAGGTCAGCCAGAACCTGTACGCCGAAACGCTGGTCAAGACGCTCGGCGCCTCGCGCGGGGGCCTCGGCACCTGGGCAGGCGGTCTCGCCATTTCGCGCGCGACGCTCAAGGCGTGGGGTGTTCCAGACGATGGGTACGTGCTGTACGACGGCTCGGGACTGTCGCGCTACAACTACGTCACGGCCGCGACGCTGACGACCGTGCTCGAGCACCTCTACAAGGACCCGCGGCACCGGGAGCCGTTCGCAGCGACGCTGCCGATCGCTGGGAAGGACGGCACGGTGTCGTCGCGGCTGAAGGGGACGCGTGCCGAGGGGAACGCGCTCGCCAAGACGGGGTCGATTGCGAACGTGCGGTCGCTGTCGGGCTACCTCAGGACGCGCGACGGCGAGATGCTCGTGTTCTCGATTCTGTGCAACGACTTCGTGATCCCGTCCTCGACCGTCAACTACATCGCCGACCTCGGGGTGGAGATCCTGGCCAACTTCACGCGGAAGTAGCGAACGCGGCTCGGCAGGAACGCGCTGTGTCCGGTCACGCGAGCGGGAGCTTTCGAGGCGCCGGCGCACGAAACGGTCTCGCGCGACCGTGAACTGCGAGCGTCACACTCCGCGTGCCTGCGGCCGCTCGTATCAGCGCAGCCGTGATCGACGCCGGCAGCGTCCCGCTGACCCGGAGCTGCACCACGGCGTCGGGCGGCGCTGATGCGATCGCTCCAGCGAGTCGCGCGGGTGCATCGATGCCACCCTGCCCATCGAAGTGGAGGGTGCGGGCAACCATCGGCCGTGTGGGAAGCGGCCGAAACTCGAACGACGTCAGCCCGGATCGCGCCAGCTCCAGAACGACGAATCCCTTCACCTCGGGCGCTTCGGCGAACGACGTCCGTTCGACGGAACCTGCGTAGACAACCGGACCCGTGCCCGGCGGCCGCAGGACCTGGTGCCGGTGGATGTGCCCGCTGAGCGTGACGGCCACCTCCCGTGGGAGGTCCGCCGTCCGGATCACGTCAGGGCCGTCGCGGAACATGAAGTCCCCCGGGCCGCAGGTCGCCCCCTCGATGCAGTGGTGGATGCAGAGCACGCGGACGTCGGCGCCTGTGACGTCGCGCGATGCCTCCGCATAGAGCTGGGGAAACCGCCGCCGCACCTCACATGAGTAGGGGAATCCGACGAACGCCGTGCGGATTCCGTGGGCCTCGAGCACGATGCTCCTGGGCCGATCGAACACGTGCAGCCGCTCGTCGAGCGCGAGCAGCGGGTACGGCATGCGGCCGCGCTCGTGGTTTCCCGGGACGAGGATGACGGGCACGCCGGCGGCCGCCAGACGCTTCAGCGGCGCGAGGGCCATTTCAGCGAGCCCGGCCGGCACCCGGCTCCGGTACAGCAGGTCGCCGCCGTGAACGACCACGTCGATCTCGCGGGTCCGCGCAGTCTCGAGCGCCAGCTCGAAGTTCCGGAAGAAATCCTCCCCCCTTCGCCGCCGTACCACGCGCGGGCGAGCCGGCAAATCGAATCCCAGATGCGTGTCCGACACGAACAGCACGCGCACGTTACACCCAGCCAAGGGCGGCCGCGAGGCTCTCGCCCGCCTGCGCGGGCTCCGTCCCGAGCCGCAGCGACATCGCAGCATGCGCCGCGGCCAGACGTTTCATCTCGGTCGTCAGGATCCGAAGCCGATCGAGAATCGCGACGGTAAAGGCCGCGTGCCTGGCATCCCTCGGACGCCTGCCGCCGGGCGGGACAGGAGGCTCCGCCCCGGCCGCACAGTCCGCACCGACCACAATCTCTCCGCGTTCGATGACGAGCAGGCGGGCGGTTGTGGAGCCTGGCTCGGTCCATACGAAGGCCGCGTCTACCAGCCGCGTGAGCCAGATGGCTCGCCGTCGCGCGAGCGCCGCGCGGAGCACCAGTCGCTCCAGCCCTGCTCTGACCGTCTCGGGCGTCCACGCCTCCGCCCTCGTCTCATCGTCCGCCGTCTGGCGGTCCCGCTGGCCCTCGCGCCAGAGACGCGTGCCCAGCCGGAGCAGCCGGACGTGCGCGTCAGGCTCCACGGCCGCCATCTCAGGATGCGCGCCGCACAGGTCGGCGTATCCGGCATCGAACACGTCAGCGTCTGGCCCCCAGCGCCCGCGCGCGAGCGCGGCCCGATTGGCGCGAGCCATCGCCGCGAACTGATCGAGCAGCTCGGCCGACGGAAACGGTCCAAGGCAGCACCGGGCGGAAGGGTGCGGATTGCGCGCGCTCAGGTCGCGCGCCGCGAACCACACGGCGCGATCGCCGGCCGTGAGCGCAACGTTGTACGGTGGACGATGCCGCTTGATTTCGTCGGACTCGACGAGCGCCGCCTCGAGCGCGCTCGGCGCGATGTCGAACGCGATGCCGCGCGCCTGCGACAGCATTTCTAGCATCCGCTCGTGCACGCCGTGCTGCTTGCGGAAGTAGCTGTTGACGCGGTGGTGGAGCGACGCCGCCTTGCCGACGTACAGGACGTCTCCGCTCGTCCGCAGCATGCGATACACCCCGGGCGCGTCAGGCAGCGCGAGCCGGAGAGCGCGCGGCATCGGCCAGACGCGCCGTGCGGGCCTCCTGGTGGAACGAGGTGCGGCGAGCCAGTCGCGCAGCGAGCCCCACGTCGAGACGCCCTGCGACGCGAGCACGCCCGTCAGCTCTCCCCACACGAACGCCGTGGCTTCGACATGGTCCGCGCTGCGCCGGAGCGAGCCGACGGCGCGGCCGAAGTATCCGGCGAGCGCACGCAGGCTGCGGCGCGGCAAATCCGGCAGCAGACGCCGCGCGATCTCGTGCGTGCAGACGATGTCGAGAGGAGGAGGGCCGCCCGCCAGGCGGTGGAGAAACGGCCTTTCGAACCTGGCGTAGTGAATCAGCGTCGGAGCGGGCTGAAGTGACAGCCGGGCCGCCTCGTCGGTCAGCTCGCGCCAGGCGAGAGCGGCAGGCACGCCATCGCCCGCCAGGCGATCGGAGATGCCCGTGATGCGCGCCACGGCTGGCGGCACGCGCTCGCCGTCGGGCAGCGCGATCAGGCGTGCGTGAGCGTGAGCGACGTTTCCCAATCCGGAGGCCCAGCCGATCTCCAGGAGACAGCCTCGAGGCGCGGCGGCGGTGGCCTGGCAGTCAACAACCATGACCGGGAGATCGACAAGGGGCGTTTGGCGGCTGCACATGACGGCCCGTAGAGCGCGAGCGTACCACATTCGCCATATCTTCGCCCATGGCGCAAGATTCGCAGAATTTGGCGAGAATACGGGCGTTGGCGTCGTGGGCCGGCTCCGCTCCTCTCGTTGGATCCGACCGCGGCCTGCAAGGAAACGGCGCCCGGCGTGGACGTTTCGCCAGACCGACGGCTGCGATTGGACGCGTCCTTCCGCGAGCCATGGAACTCCTGAGGAGTCAGCATGAATCGAATTCTCGTCATCGGTGGCACCGGTCACATCGGCCGCGCCGTTGTCACGCAATTGACTGCTGCCGGCGCTGATGTTCGCGCCATGGTTCGTGACCCGGACATGGCGGAGTTGCCGCCGGAGACTGAGGTCTTGCGTGGAGATCTGACTCTTCCCGACACGCTGGATGAGTCCCTGCACGGTATCGAGGCTGTATTCCTCGTCTGGACCGCCCCGCCCGCCGCGGCTGGCCCCGCCGTCGAACGCATCGCGAAGCACGCGCGGCGCATCGTCTATCTGTCAGCTCCGCTGAAGACGCCGCACCCCTTGTTCCAGGCCTCACTTCCGAATCCGGGTTCGACCCTCCACGAAGAAATCGAGCGGCTCATCCAGCGGTCCGGAGTCGAGTGGACTTTTCTTCGGCCCGGGATGCTCGCGTCCAACGCGTTGAACTGGTGGGCGCCGCAGATCCGAAGCGGCGGCGTGGTGCGATGGCCCTGTCTTGCCGCCCCGACAGCTCCGATCGACGAGCGCGACGTTGCGTCCGTCGCGGCGCGCGCGTTACTGGAGAACGGCCACGCCGGCGCGGAATACGTGCTGACGGGGCCTCAGTCGCTGACCCAGTTCGAGCAGGTGTCTACGATCGGCCGCGCGATCGGCCGCTCATTGAGGATCGATGAGATGTCGCCCGACGAAGCCCGGAGCGAGTGGGCGGCAACCTGGCCTGCGCCCGTGGTGAACATGTTGTTGACGTCCTGGAGCGCGGCTAT
This sequence comes from uncultured Acidobacteriota bacterium, assembly GCA_963817635.1. Classification (GTDB taxonomy): domain Bacteria; phylum Acidobacteriota; class Vicinamibacteria; order Vicinamibacterales; family 2-12-FULL-66-21; genus CAWFPR01. Next base: position 52,851 of record CAWFPR010000001.1, read on the forward strand.
GGGCCAGCCTGCATACGTGACCAATAGTGTTGCGGAGGTCACCGCGAATCCGGCGCGGACGTTCTTCGACTGGGCCAGCGATCACGCGCAGGCTTTTGGCCGCTGATCGACACTGCTGTCCCCGAACGGCGACGCCCGCGCGCACCGGTCTTCGCCGCGCGACCCGGCGCGCGGCAGAGCGGCTCCGCGCTGCGGCCGAGAACGACCGGACCGCGGCGGAAGGTCCGCATGCCGCTCCGTTAAGCGTTGGCGGGCCGAACTCGGAACCAGCAATCCTCCGACGTGCCTGCCGGCCAGGGTTCATTCCGACCGCAGCGCCATGACTGGTTCGACGCGCCCTGCTCGCCGTGCGGGAAGCCACGCCGCAAGGAGCGCGACGACTGCAAGAACTGCCGTGACGGCCGCGTACAGTCCAGCATGAAATCGCCCGACGTCGAACAACAGGCCCCGGCGCTGCAGCAGATACGTCAGGTTGTAAGTGGCGAGCAGGCCCGCAGCAAGGCCGACAACCAGCGGGAACACCATTTCGCGGACGAAGAGCGTCACCACCTCGTGAGGTGTGGCGCCGATTGCGATGCGGATCCCGATTTCGCGCGTCCGGCGGGCCACTAGACTAGTGCGTCGTTTCGAATCCGAAGTCAACGTGGTGCTGTCGATAGAGGCTCGTCAGCGTCAGTGCGCTGCCCACCAGGAGCGCGAGCGTTGCCGCGATCTGCAGAGCAATGAGCACGTGAAAAGCGGTCCGCCTCCCCGATCCTGCCACGGCCCTCCCGGGTCCAGGTGCCGGCGCCGAGTGGCGGATGGTCAACCACGGGGGAACGATTCCGAAAATGCACACACTGCCGCCGGCGGTCGCCACCGCGAAAGCGAGCACCCGCCAACCGAGCGTCGCCTCGTCAAGTCTAGGGACGTCGAGCGTCCCGAGCGAGGGCAGCCACAGCACGATCACCTGAGCGAATGCCAGGCCGGCGACTGCGCCGGCGCTCGCGAGCATCACCGATTCAGCAACCAGTTGCCGCAATAATCGCCAGCGTGTCGCGCCAATCGCCGCGCGAATGGCTAATTCCTGCTGGCGAGTCGTTGCCTGTGCGAGAAGAAGGTTCGCCGCGTTCAGGCACGAGATAAGCAGCACCAGTGTCACCGCGCCAAGGAGCAGTGCCAGATTCGATCGGTAGAGCCCAGCCATCGACTCGATAAGCGGCTCGAGCACGACGTTCGACCCGCCCTCACGGTCGGCTGGAGGCGACACGTTGAGGACGGACGCCTGCGCGGCGGCCGCCACGCGATCGGAGTTCTTGAGCCGTGCGACACCAGCGAACGGCCCAGCGCCGATATGCGCGAGCTCGCTTGCCTTGAGAACGTAGGGGGCCCAGTAATCCGCGTCGTCGGGATATCGAAATGCCTCAGGCATCACGCCGACAACGGAATGAATGGCATTGCCCAGACGCAATGCCCGGCCGACGACACCGGTGTCGCCGCCAAATCTGCGCTGCCAAATCCGATAGCTGAGTACCGAGCGGACTGTCTTTGGTGTCCGCGCCGCCATCCAATGCGCGACCGACTGCCGCAGAAACTCCGAATACGGCAAAGAAATCATCGGACACGAGCGCTCCGCGGACGAACTCGGGATCTCCTCCAGCGAGTAGCGTTTGCTCCGTGCCGATTGTGACGGCCGCCCGCTCGACAGCGGGAAGGGACCGCACCTCCCTGAGTGTGCCTCCCGAGATGCCGTAGTCGCCTCCGGTCGAGTGCCTGACGCGAACCACGACAATGCGTTCAGGGTGATCGAAGGGTAATGGCTTGAGTAGAACAGCGTCGTAAATGGAGAACACGCCCGTGGTCGCACCGATGCCGACGGCGAGCGTAATGACCGCTGTAAGCGTCACGCCGCGGCTGCGGCGAAGGAGCCGGATGGCATGGCGAGCGTCGTTCAGCAATGGGACCTCGCACGTCAGAGGCGAAGCACACCGTCGGTCAACCGATGCGCCGACGTCATGAATTAGAGCGCCGCCATGGCGAAAAAGTCGAGCGATTTCTTGTGACGACGGCTGTCAGGCAGCGGCAGATGCAAGCGGACTTGGGGAACGCTTCTATCGATCACCGTACGGATCGCCGCCAGCTGGAAACGCCTGCAATACCCTCCGCTGATCGGGATGGGTCACAGCCCTCACGCCGGCGACGGTCGAACGGGGCGCGAGAACTTTTCGAAGGGTCGATGATTTTGCGCTTGACAGTTTTTCAGACACGGCGTCGCGCGCGGGCGGACCAGCGCCGACGATCGGTTCAGAAGGCCCCACGCGCCTCCGTGCAACGCAAACCGGGACGAGACCCGCGCTCGTTGCGTGCGTGCGGCCGCAGCCGCCGGTTGCCTCGATGATTCGCAAGCTGCCCTCGCCGTGCATCCCGGACGCCGCCGTTGGAGTGGCGGACTCGGCCAATGCCGGGCGGGAGGTAGCAGCGCCGTCGCCCGCATCACTGTTCGCAGCGCCATCGCCCGAGCCGCTCGACGTCGCTGCACCGCGGGTCCCATCCCGCCCCGTCGTCCGGCCGGTCGCGCCGGACATCTACAAGGTCCAGTTCACGCTCTCGCGCGAGGGGCACGACCGGCTCCGCCGCGCACAGGACCTGCTGCGGCATGGGGTGCCGACCGGCGATGTCGCCGTCATCGTCGAACGGGCGCTCGCGCTGCTGGTGACGGATCTCGAGCGGCAGAAATTCGCCGCGACGACGAAACGCGCCCCTCACGGGGCCCGAAGACCCGGTCCCGGCACATTCCGGCGGCCGTGCGGCGCGACGTCTGGCGGCGCGACGACGGCCAGTGCGCGTTCGTAGGCACGCACGGCCGCTGCCAGGCGCGCGGCTTCCTCGAGTTCCACCACGTGATCCCCTACGCGGACGGGGGCGAGACGAGCGTCGCGAATCTCCAACTGCGCTGCGCCGCGCACAACGCGTACGAAGCGATGCTGTGGTCCGGCGCCGATGTCGCGCGGGAGCCTGCCGGGCCGTGGCTCGGTGGGGAACTCGGTCCGGGCGGAGTTGCGGCGTGTGGCGTGAATGCCCGGCCGAACCAAGCGCCCAGGCGCTGCCATTCGACTGCTGGCGCCGGCCGCCGCATACAATGAACGGCGTGCGCCGAGTCCTCCTTGCCCTCCTCGCTATCGCGGCCGGGTTCACCGTTTCCGTGATCTACTACAATCCCGGCCGGCTCATGCCGGCGGCCCCCGCACCGAGACCGGTGGACGACACGACCTGGATCGATCAGCTCTACAGCCAGAATCCGTCGGAGGCCCAGGAGGCGGCGCAGCACGTCGAGCAGCTCGGCGTGCGGGCCCTGCCGACCATCACGACGACCCTGCGGAATCCAGGTGCTGAGCCCGAGCGGGTGAAGGCGGCGCTGAAGGCCTGCGGCATCATCGGCGAGAAGGCATCGCCGGTGACCGGGGAAGTCGCGGGAAGACTGACCGATCCGGAGCTGACGCTCGAGGCCGCCGTCGCGCTCAGCTTCATGGGCAAGGCGGCGTTCCCGCCGCTCGGCCGCGCGCTCGCGAGCGAGGACCCGATCGTCCGCCGCGAGGCCCTGCGCTCCATCGGCAAGCTCAAGCTGCGCGCGCCGCTCGAGACCGACACCGTGTTGCCCCTGCTCGTCCACGGAATGGCCGACGAAGATCCCGGCGTACGGGCGATCGCTGCCACCTACCTCGGGATCATTCACGAAGGCGGCGAGGCCGCGATCGATGCGCTCCGCGACGGTCTCGAGGACGAGGAAGCTGACGTGCGCCGCTCGTCGGCCACGGCGCTCGGCTCGTTCGGCGACGACGCCGCGCCGGCGCTCCCGGCGCTGCGCAAGGCGATGGGAGATCGCGATCCCGACGTCGCGCGCGAGGCGGGCGTGGCGGTCGTGAGGCTCCAGGGCCGCTGACCACCAGCCGCTTACGTGTTCAACATCGTCCGGGCGGCGGCAAGGATCTCCTCGGCGCTTCCCTGGAGCCCGCCGCCCTGCGCGAGCTCCGGACGGCCGCCGCCCTTCCCGCCGAAGCGCTCCGTCAGCGCTCGCAACACTCCGCTGCAATCCACCGTCGCATCCCCGGCTCGCGCGACGACGATGGCGCACGGCGCCGGAAGTCCGAGAAGGACGGCGACATGAGCGGGGCGGCCGGCAATCGCCGAGGCAATCGCCTTCAACCCGTTCGGATCCCAGCCGTCGAGCCCCGCCAGAACGACGCGATGCGTTCCGATCGTCTCGGCGGCGTCCGCCAGCGCGGTGCCCTCGAAGGCCGCCAGCCGCGACTGCATGTCCTTGATGCGGCGCTTCGCCTCCTTCGCCTCCGCCTGCATCCGCTCGATGCCGGCCGGCAGTTCAGCGGGAAGGACGGAGATGAGCCTGACGCTGGCGGAAACCGTGTCGCGCAGCGCGCGATAGCCGCGGAGGGCGCGGCTGCCGCAGACGAACTCCAGGCGGGTGCCGCCACGCAGCTTCTCCCACCCGGCGACGGCGATGATACCGATGGCGCCCGTCCGCGCGACGTGCGTGCCGCCGCAGGCCGAGATGTCGAACCCCTCGACGTCAATCAGGCGGAGCATCCCGCCGCGGGCCGGTTCCTTTCGGAGCGGCAGCTTCGCCGCCTCGTCCGCATCGGCAAACCGGATCGTCACCGGGCGATCCTCCCAGACGATGCGGTTGGCGTCGTCCACGGCGCGCTCAATCTCCTTCGGCGACACCTCGCGTGACAGGTCGATCGTCGCCGACGCCGACCCGAGGTGGAAGCTCTCGGTGCGCGCCTTCAGCAGGTGATCGAAGGCGGCCGACAGCACGTGCTGCCCCGTGTGCTGCTGCATGTGCTCGAATCGCCGCTCCCAGTCGATCGTGCCGTGCACCGGCCCGGGCGCCAGCTCGCGATCGAGCACGTGGACGACTTCCTCATCGCGATCGACGACATCGAGCACGCGGGCCGCCCCGAGCGTGCCGGTGTCGAACGGCTGGCCGCCGGACGTCGGATAGAAGGCGGTGCGATCGAGGATCGCCGCCGGCCGGCCGTCGAGCTGTTCCACGCGAATGACGGCGGCATCGAAAGCACGGGCGTACGGATCGGTGTAATAGACGCGCTCTGTCACGGTCGGAGTCCTCCGAGAGCCGGATCGACGGCGCCCGCTTCGCTGAAGCCGCGGGCCCGCAGCCGGCAACTGTCGCAGTGTCCACACGGCGCGCCCGACGGCGCAGGATCGTAGCAACTGTGCGTGAGCCCGTAGTCGAGCCCGAGCGCAAGCCCCTTCCGGATGATCTCCGCCTTCGTCAGCCGGAGGAGCGGCGCCAGCACCCGCAGCGGACGCCCTTCGACCCCCGCCCGCGTGGCGAGCGACGCGAGCCGTTCGAACGCCTCGAGGTAGTCGGGCCGGCAGTCCGGATAGCCGGAGTAGTCGAGCGCATTCACGCCCAGCACGATCGCCTCGGCGCCCACCACCTCCGCCCAGGCGAGTGCCAGCGAGAGGAAGATCGTATTCCGGGCCGGCACATACGTGGACGGGATCTCGGTACCCTCGATCTCGCGGTCCTTCGGGATCGCGCCGTCGCCGACGAGCGCCGAGCCGCCAAACGCCGCGAGGTTCACCTCCAGCTCGATGTGGCGGACGACCCCGAGGTCGGCCGCCACCGCGCGCGAGGCGGCCAGTTCCTGGCTGTGGACCTGGCCGTAGCGCACCGTGAGCGCATACAGGTCGTGCCCCTCCGCGCGCGCGATCGCGCCGGCCGTGTAGGAGTCGAGCCCACCGCTGAGCAGCACCACGGCCTTCACGTCAGACGCCCCGCGCTTCCGCGCCCCAGATGTACTTGTGGACCTGGAGCTGAAGACGGACCGGGAGGCGGTCCGCGAGGATCCACGCCGCCAGGTCGCGCGGCGGAAGCGTGCCGTGCACCGGGGAGAACAGCACGGCCGCCGCGCGTCCCGGAAGCCCGTACCGTCCGACAACGGTCTTTGCGTAGTCGTAGTCGGCACGATCGCGGATGACGAATTTCACCTCGTCTCGCGCCCCGAGATGCTGCATGTTCGCCCAGCAGTTCCTGGCCTCTTCCCCGCTGCCGGGACACTTCACGTCGATGACCTTGATGACGGCCGGCGGCACGCGCTCGACGCTGATGTGCCCTCCGGTCTCGAGCATCACGGTCAGGCCCCGCGCCAGCAGGCCGTCCATCAGGGGATAGACATCGGGCTGGAGCAGCGGCTCTCCTCCCGTGATCTCGACCAGCGGGCACCCCGACGCCGCCACCTGCGCCACGACGTCGTCCACCGCCATCTTCCGCCCCTCGGTGAATGCATAGGGCGTGTCGCACCACGAACACCTGAGGTCGCACGCGGTGAGGCGGACGAAGACGCACGGCGTGCCGGCGTGGGTGGATTCCCCCTGAATCGAATGAAAGATCTCGTTGATGGTCAGCATCGGCGACGTGAACTGCCCATTGTACCCGGACGGTCGTCCGGCTGAAGCCGGAAGTCCCCAACGCCTCGCCTCAGCCGCCGCGTCGCCGGGCCGGGTAGAATGGGCGCATGACGAAGCCGATTTTCTACTGGAAACCGACCTGAACCACGTGCCGCAACGCCAGAAGTTTTCTGGAGCAGCAGCACGTCGACGTCGAAGAGCGCGACATCAACCGGAACCCGCCCGACCGCGCGTTCCTCGAGAAGCACATCGAGGCGGACCACTTCCTCGACTTCGTGAGCAGGCGCAGCCCGGTGTTCAAGGCACGGCCGCTGCCGAAATCCAAGAAGGAAGCCATCGACCTCATGATGGAGCAGCCGAACCTCATCAAGCGGCCCATCCTGATGCGCGGAGGGAAGGCGACTTCGGATTCAAGAAAGACGAATACGGGAAGTGACCACGGGCCAGAGATCACACGGATCACACGGATCGGGATCACGGACCACTGATCACACAGATCACACAGATCACACAGATCGGATCACGGACCACGATTAGCGGAGAGCGGACCGCGGGTGCTGATGGCGGATATCAGAGTTGGAACGTCCGGCTGGAACTATCCGGCGGGTGAAGGCACCTGGAACGGCATCTTCTATCCCACGCAGCCGGCGCGGCGGCCGAGGGGCGCGAAGAAGTTCGACGAACTGCGCTTTTACGCCGAACACTTCGATACCGTGGAGATCAACTCGACGTTCTACCGGGTGCCCTCGGCGGCGACGGCCGCCAGCTGGGCCGAGCGCACGCCCGCGAACTTCGAGTTCTCCCTGAAGCTCTACCAGAAGTTCACGCATCCGAAGATGTTCGAGAAGGCGACGGGCGGGGACGCCGCGAGCCTCGGCCAGAAGGACGTGGACGAGTTCCGCGCGGCGATCGATCCGATCGCGCGCGCCGGGAAGCTCGGTGCGCTGCTGGCGCAGTTTCCTCCCAGTTTCAAGGACGACGCGGAATCGCGTGCGTACCTCGAGATCCTGCTGGAGCAGTTTCGGGACTACCGCGTCGCGGTGGAGCTGCGGCATCGCAGCTGGAGCGATCGGCTGCGCGAAACGGCGCAGTTGCTCGGCGAATACGGCGCGGCGTGGACGCAGATCGACGAGCCCAAGTTCAGGGAGTCGATCCGGCAGAACCTGATGCCGGACGTTCGCACCTTCTACTACCTCCGCCTCCACGGCCGCAATGCGGCGCAGTGGTGGCGGCACGACAAGTCGGAGGACCGCTACAACTACTTGTATTCGGCCAGCGAGCTGAAGCCGTTCGCCGAAGCGGCCGAGGCGGCGTCGGAGAAAGTCGAGAAGGCGTATCTCTACGCGAACAACCACTTCTCCGCGAAATCGGTGGCGAACGCGGCGATCCTCAAGCACGACCTCGGACAGGATCTGCCGGGCGCATACCCGCCGGAGTTCCTCGAGCGCTATCCCGATCTGAAGGGCATCGTGAAGGAGCTGCCGCCTAGTCTTTTAGATACGCCTTCCTGACCATGTCGCCGACCTGGATCCGGTCGGCGACCTCCATGCCGGCGATCACCTTGCCGAACACCGTGTATCGCGCGTCGAGTTCGGGGTGAGGCTCCAACACGATGTAGAACTGGCTGTCGGCGGTCCGGGCGTCGGTGCCCGGATAGGCCATCGCCACGGCGCCCCGCACGTGGCGGCGCTTCTTCGTGATCTCGGCCACGCCGATCGGCTTGCCGCTCGCCGAGCGCCCCCACCACTCGCGTTTCGTCAGGTCGCGCGTCTGAGGATCGCCGATCTGAATCAGGAAGCCGGGTTCGGAGCGATGGAATCGCTGGCCGTCGTAGAAGTGCTCCTTCACCAGCTGGATCACGCGGGCGACGGTCTTCGGCGCCTCGTCCGGATAGGTCTCGAACTCGATCGTGCCCTTGACTGTGTCGAGGACGACGACCGCTCCGGCGCCTGGCGAAACCTGCCGGGCGGCCAGCGGCGCGGCCAGCAGGGCGCACGCCGCGAGCGCTGCCGCGAATGTCAGCTTCATTCCTCCCCTGCCTTCGTCACGCCTTCCCTGCCTTCGTCACGCCTATTCTTGGACACAAATCGGCGATCGCGCAACCGCCGCACAGCGGGTAGACCGGCCGGCAGACGTTCTGCCCCCACGTCACGAGATACAGGTTGATGACGGGCCACCACTTCCGCGCGGCGGCGGCGTACAGCGCCTGCTCGGTTTCGTCCGGGGTGCGCGTGCGCACCCAGCCCATCCGGTTCGAGATGCGGTGGACGTGCGTGTCCACGCAGATGTTGTCGGCGCTCCGGTGCGCCAGGATCAGCACGAGATTGGCGGTCTTCCGTCCGACGCCCGGCAGCGTCAGCAACTCCTCCATCGACGAAGGCACTTCGCCGTGGTAGCGGTCGAGAATCTGCTCGCAGGTGCGCTTCACGTGCACCGCCTTGTGCCGGTAGAAGCTCACCGGGTAAATCAGCTTTTCGATCGTCTTGACGTCGAGCTTCGCCATCGTACGCGGCGTGCGGGCGACCTTGAACAGGCGCAGCGAGGCGGCGTGCGTGACGGCGTCCTTCGTCTGCGCCGAGAGCATCGTCGCAATGAGGACCTGGAAGGGATCTTCCTTCTGATCGTCGGCGATCTTCTCGATCGCGGGCTCGTCGAGCCCGTCGATCGCCTTCGCGAGGCGGCGCATGACCGCGGGGACGCGCCCGCGCGGGACGACCGGCTGCGGCGGGAGCTTCATACCGGCGTGAGCGGAGGCTCGCCCGCGAGCACGGCGAGGGCGTTCCTGACCGCGAGATCGGCCATGGCGGTCCGTGTCTCGCGCGTGGCGCTCCCCAGATGCGGGGCCAGGATCACGTTCTCCATCGTCAGCAGGGCCTTCTCGACCTCGGGTTCGCGTTCGTAAACATCGAGCGCGGCTCCGGAAATCAAATGCTGCTGCAGAGCCCATGCCAGGGCCTTCTCGTCAACAATCGACCCGCGCGCCGTGTTGACGAGCAGCGCCGACCGCTTCATCCGGGCAAACGCGCGTCGATCGAACATGTGGCGGTTCCGTTCGCTGGCGGGCGCGTGGATGGAGACCACGTCCGAGCTGACCAGCAGCTCGTCGACGGACATGTCGTGGCCGGCAAACGCCACGGTCATCCCGAAGGCGGACGCCTTCGCGGCGACGGCGCGGCCGATTCGCCCGCGTCCGACGATGCCGAGCTGCTTTCCGCGAAGCTCCGCGCCGAGCATGAAGTCCAGCGCCCAGCCCTTCCACCCGTCCCGCCGCACGAGCCGATCGCCCTCGGTGATTCGCCGGGCGAGCGACAGGATGAGCCCCCACGTGTACTCGGCGACTGCCTCGGTCAACACGTCGGGTGTGTTGGTGACCACGACGCCGCGCGACTTCGCCGCCGCCACGTCGACGTTGTCGTACCCGACCGCGATGTTGGCGACCACCTTCAGCCCGGGCGCCGCCTCCAGCACCTCGTCCGTGATCCGGTCCGTCAACACGCAGACGAGCCCGTCCTTGCCGGCGATCCGCCGCTTCAACTCGTCGGGTGGAATAGCCGCCATGCCGCCATCGTAGAGATCGACCTCGCACGTCGTCTCGAGGCGCGCCATGACGGCAGACGGAATGCGGCGCGTAAGCAGGATGCGATGCACGTGGCCGCGAGGGCTTAGGGCTCAAGGCTCAGGCATGGGTTCGAGGCTTGGGGCTTCAGGCAATTGAGGCTTGAGGAAACTTGGGTTGCGCGTGGGCCCTGAAGCCCCAAGCCCGAAGCCTCAAGCCCCTCAGTGTCCGTGGCTCTGGCAGTAGCCGCAGTGGTTGCAGCTGACGGCCGGCTCGATGTAACAGGGGCCGCCGGATTCCGGCAGCGTGTAGCGGAAATGGCTGGAGTGGGCGCTGAACGGCAGCAGCCGTTCTACCGGCTCCGGTTTGCGTGCGCACGGTTCGGCTCGCGGGACCCCGAGGTGTCGCGCGACCGATTCCCGAATCATGGCCCGCAGCATGTCTTCGTTCATGGCTCGTCCCCGTAGTCGATCGTATCGACGATTCCGACGATCGCCGCGTCAACCGCGGCGCCTTTCTTCCCGAGCGCCTCGCCGGCTGCCCGCCCTTCCTGGACGAGCAGCACGCGCTCGCCCACGCCCGCGCCGGCCGAATCAATCGCGAGCACCGCCGTGCCCCGCGACCGGCCGTCGAGGCCCAGCGGCTGGACGAGCAGCAGCTTCGCGCCATCGAGTTCCTGGTTCTTCTGCGTCGCCACGACGGTCCCGACGACGCGCCCAATCAGCATCGCGGGTCAGGCCTCGCTGCCCGCGGGTTCGACGTCCCAGTGATCGACGATCCCGATGATTGACGCGTCGCTCGGCGGTTCCGCCGGATGAAAGGGGAACGACGCTTCCTTGCCCCTGACGAAGAACACGTGCTCCCCGACGCCTGCCCCGATTGAGTCGAGCGCGACCAGCGGGCGGCCGATCGGTTCGCCTGAGGGGGCGATGGGCTGGACGAGGAGCAGGGCGATGCCGTGGAAATTCGCGTCCTTCATCGTGGACACGACTTCGCCGACCACGCGGGCGAGCTGCACTAGCTGCCTTCCTGGATCCTGATGGTGTCGATGATCCCGACAACGGCCGCGTCCACCGGGCAGTCCTTCATCCCGGCGGCCATCCGCGCGGAGCTTCCACTGACGATCAGCACCGTCTCGCCGACCCCGGCATCGACCGTATCGACGGCCACGAGATAGGCGGTGCCGTCCGCCTTGCCGTGGGGATCCACCGGCCGCGCCACGAGCAGCTTGTTGCTGACGAGCCGCTCGTCCTTGCGCGTCGCGACGACGGTCCCCACGATTTTCGCGACGATCATTTCGCGTTGCTGTTCGACTTCCCGATGGGCAGGACGTCCTCGAGGTTCGAGTGGGGCCGGGGAATCACATGCACCGAGACGAGTTCGCCGACGCGCCGTGCCGCGGCGGCGCCCGCATCGGTCGCGGCCTTGACCGCGGCCACGTCGCCACGCACGAGCGCGGTCACGTATCCGGCGCCGATCTTCTCCCATCCGACCAGTGTCACCTTGGCGGCCTTGACCATCGCGTCGGACGCTTCGATCATCGCGACCAGTCCCTTGGTCTCGACCATGCCGAGAGCCTCACCCATGTCGTTCTCCTTGTCCGCCTGTCTTCTTGGCTGGCTCACTTGAGATTGCGAACCGCATCCTCTATCAAAGCCGTCAACTCGCCGTATGTTAGCCGAATTTCAGCGTCTGCGCTCACCGTTCCGGCCGGCCGGAACGCGCGATCCACGAAATCCACGAGCCGCGCCTCGGGCGACGACGGCGCCTGGACGACCTGGCACTGGGCCGGGTCGCCCTGCACGGCCGGATCCGTGCAGATCGGCGCCGGCGACGCGATGCCGTACATGCCGCGCAGCCCCTGGAGCCGCGTGACTTCCTCGCGCGAGAGCAGCCGCTCGCCGCCGAGCATCCGCGCGGTGAAGCTGATTTTCGCGAAGTGCTCGATCGTCTCCATCTTGTAATACGCCGAAAAGAGATCCGTGCCGAGCGTGAGCGCGCCGTGGTTCGCGAGGAGCATACCGTCGTGCGCCTTGACGTAACGGCGCACCGCCTCGGGCAGTTCCTTCGTGGACGGCGTCGCGTACTCCGCGATCGGCACGCTCCCGAGCGTCGTCACCACCTCGGCCAGTACGGCCCGATCGAGCGGGATCCCCGCGACGGCAAAGGCCGTGGCGACGGGAGGATGCGCGTGCACGACCGCGTTCACGTCGGGACGCTGGCGGTAGACCTCGAGGTGCATCTGCATCTCGGAAGACGGATCGCGCTCGCCGGCGAGCTTCCGGCCCTCGAGGTCCGTCACGCACATCATCTGTGGCGTCATGAACCCCTTGCAGACGCTTTTCGGGGTCATCAGCAGCCGTCCGTCGCCGAGCCGCACGCTGATGTTGCCGTCGTTCGACGCGGTGTAGCCGCGCGCGTACAACCGGCGGCCCACCTCGACGATGTCGGCGCGGAGCTGATCCTCGGCCATCATCGGACTCGGTACGCCTGACGGCATTTCTCGGAACAGAAGAACTTGGTGTCGCGGCCGCTTCCGAGCGCCAGCGCCTTGCCAGGCACGACGAAGACGCCGCAGACGGGGTCCTTCACGAGCGCGACGCCCTGGACGCTGCGCGGATCACGCGTGTAGCCGGCTCCCTCGATCACGCCGCGCGCGAGGCGCGAGATCGCGCGGAGGGCCAGGAGGATGAGAATGCTCCAGAGGACAAGCCGTGCCATGGGTCACTCGGAACCGCCCGGCGGCTTCGCGCCGGGCGCGCCAGGCGTCGAGGCATGCCCGGCGCGCATGCCGTCGAGCCCCTTCTGCGCGACGGCCGCCTCGGGGCTGTCAGGCGCCAGCTCGACGACCTTCTGCCAGGCCTGCGCCGCGCCTTCGAGATCCTCCTTGCCGAACGCCCGGACGATCCCGATGTTGAGCAGCGTTTTCGCGTGCTTCGGATCGATGGCGAGCGACTTCTGGAACTGCGCGAGGGCGAGGTCCGGCTGGTTGGTGTAGTAGTAGGCGATGCCGAGATCCGTGCTGGCGTTGATGTCCTTCGGGTCGATCCGGAGCGCGCCGTCGTACCACTGGACGGCGTCGGCGTAGCGCTCGGCATCGAAGTACAGGTTGCCGAGCTCCACCCGCGTCGCAGCGTCGTTGGGATTCTTCTCGGCCGTCACCTTCAACGCGGCCGCGCGGGATTCGTCGAGCGGCCGCGCCTGTTGGGACGAGGCTGGTGCGGCCGCGGCGGCGCCGGTGGTGGCCACGGCGGCCATCGGGCGGGGGCCGACCGCCTGCTGGCTGCCGATGATCCACCCGGCAAGGAGGCCGAAGAACACGCCGGACAGCCCGAAGAAGACAGTCTCTTTATGCATGAATCAAGGAACCTTGCGGAACTCCGATCATAGCAGCGTCCGGCGGAACCAGTCCACCAGCAGGCCGGCCAGATCGGGACTTCGTCCGAGCATCATCGTGCCGTGACCAGCCTGGCTCAACAGCAGCGGCTCGCGCGTGCCGCCGCCGGCCTTCTCCAGGTCCTTGACCGAGCGCGTCGCATAGGGATCGTCGTCGCTCGACACGAGAAGCGCGGGACGGTCGCCGTACGTGCGCATTGCCGCCTCGATCCGCAGGCCGCGATAGTCGAGTGACGGAGAGAGCAGCGCCAGGCTCACAATCGCCGGATCGGCGGCCCCTTCGAGCGCCGCGAGGTTCGCCCCGATGGACGCGCCCGCGATGCCGATGCGCCCCCGGACGCGCGTCGCCACGAATCGCCGTGCGGCCGCCAGGTCGAGGACCATCGGCGCATAGTCCGGCGGATCCACGCCGCCCTCGACGCCGCTGGAATCGCCGTGGCCGCGCAGGTCGATGGCGAGCGCGCCGATGCCCTCCGCGGCGAGCCGTGCCGCGACGCCGTCCCAGTCCCGGCGGGAACGGTGGAGCATGTGGACGAGGATCACGGCCGGCGCCGGCCGGAATGCCGGCTCGTACCAGGTCGCGACGATCTGCACCCCGTCGTCGGTGCGAAACGTCACGCGGTCGCTGGCGGCCCCTGTCGCGGCCGTGAAGATCGCGAGCGCCAGCACCAGCACGCGCAGCCCGGGCACCCTAGCGCACCAGCAGCGCCACCATGTCGCGGACGGCGCGATCGAGGCCGACGATCGCTCCGCGCGCGACGATGCTGTGGCCGATGTTGAGCTCGGTGATCTCGTGGATGGCGGCAATCGGGATGACGTTGGCGTAGTTGAGGCCGTGGCCGGCGAGCACCTCGAGGTGCTGGCCCGCGGCCTGCCCTGCCGCGTCGGCAATCCGGGCACGCTCCACCGGGCGCGACGCCTCAGGCGCCTCGGCGTACCGGCCGGTGTTCAGTTCGACTGCGTCAGCGCCGGTTTCGCCGGCCGCGCGCACCTGATCCGGATCGGGATCCAGGAAGATGCTGACGCGAATGCCGGCCGCGTGCATCTGGCGGGTGAAGTCCCGCACGGCGGCCGCCTGCTGCACCACGTCGAGCCCGCCTTCCGTCGTCAGCTCCTGCGGCCGCTCCGGGACGAGCGTGACCTGGTCGGGCCGGACCTGGAGCGCGACACGGGCCATGTCGGCGGTGACGGCCATCTCGACGTTCAGCTTCGTGGCAATCGCGCGGCGCAGCACCTCGAGATCGCGATCCTGGATGTGACGCCGATCGCCGCGCAGGTGGACCGTGATGCCGAGGGCCCCGGCCATCTCGGCGACGAGCGCCGCGGCGAGCGGCTCCGGCTCGCGCGCCTTGCGGGCCTCGCGCAGCGTGGCGATGTGATCGATGTTGACGGCCAGCCGCACGATCATCCGAGGTGTTCCTTCACCACTGCCACGATACCCCCGGCCCAGCCCTGGATCTCATCCTGGTTCCGGCCTTCGATCATGACGCGCAGCAGCGGCTCGGTGCCCGAGTACCGCACCAGCAGCCGGCCGCCGCCGGCGAGCTGCGCCTCGACGCGCGCCATCGCGTCGGCAATCGCGGGCACGCTCGCCAGGTCCTTCTTTTCCCGCACGCGCACGTTCAGCAGGACCTGCGGATACGTCACCAGCTCCGAGGCGAGGTCCGCCAGCTCGCGCCCCGTGTCCGCCATCACCCGCAGCACGCTGAGCGCGGTCACGATGCCGTCGCCGGTGAACAGGTGGTCCGAGAAGATGATGTGGCCCGACTGCTCGCCGCCGAGCGACAGGTCGCGCCTGACCATCTCCTCCATCACGTACTTGTCGCCGACGGCGCACCGCACGAGATCGATCCCGCTTTCGCGAAGCGCGATCTCGAGGCCGATGTTGCTCATCACGGTCGCGACGATGGCGTTGCCCTTCAGCTTCCCGATTGACTTCAGGTGGCGGGCGCACATCAGGAGGACCGCGTCGCCGTCCACGATGCGTCCCGAGGCGTCCACGAAGATCGCCCGGTCGCCGTCGCCGTCGAAGGCCACGCCCAGGCGATAACCGCCGGCTCGGACCGTCGCGACGAGCGTGTCGGGATGTGTCGATCCGCACCCGAGATTGATGTTGCGGCCGTCCGGCGAGGCGCTGAGCATCGTCACGTCGAAGCCGAGCGCCTCGAACAGGCGGGGCGCCACCGTCGTGGTCGCGCCGTTCGCCGTGTCGACCGCGATCTTCAGGCGGCCGAGGCGGCCGGGATCTGGCAGCGCGAGTTTCGCGTGCGCGAGGTAGGCGTCGATGACGTCCGTCCGGTCCACGTGGGCATCGGCCGCCGCGGCAACCTCCCAGGTGCGATCGTGGATGATGGCCTCCACCTTGCGCTCGAGCGCTTCGGTGAACTTTTCACCCCGGCCCGAGAACACCTTGATGCCATTGTCCTCGAACGGGTTGTGCGAGGCGGAAATCACCAGCCCCGCGTCGAAGCCCATCGCACGCGTGACGTAGGCGACGGCCGGCGTGGGAATCACGCCCGCGGTGGTGATCTCGGCGCCCGCCGAATGAACGCCGCGGGCCAGCTCACGTTCGATCCACTCGCCGGATTCGCGGGTGTCGCGTCCGATCACGAACCGCAGCGGCGGCCCGTCCGGGGCGTGCCGCATGGCGCGCACGAGCGCCGCGCCGAGGCGCGACACGGTCTCGCGATCGAGCGGGTACGCCCCGGCCCGTCCGCGGACGCCATCTGTGCCAAAAAGCCGGTGAGACATGCCCACCTTTCATTCACCTGATTGTGACGTTCACCACCGTCGGCTTGAGGTCAGTCACGCCGAAGGTGTCCGAGGGCTCCACCTGGATGCGGAGATTGTACCGGCCTGGTCCGAGGCCAGCAAGGTCCACGTAGGCCTGAATGGTATCGACGGTGACGTCGCCGAGGGCATTGCGCTGGCCGCGGACGGTCACCTGGGTCAGGGTCGGCTTGACCTGGGCCCGCAGTCCCGAGGCCAGGTTGTGCCAGCGGACCGGCACGTCGTCGATCACGAGTTCGACCGGCGCCGGCATGATTTCGACCAGCACGCTGGCGGTCTGTGCCTGGAGGAGCCGCACGGCCGAGTCCGGCACGCCGACGGTCACCCTGTCGCGCACGGGCGCGCGGGCGCCCGCGATCGAGACCGGTTCGGTCGTCGCGCCGGCCAGCTCGCGGACACGGCTCTCGGGACCGACCACTTCGACGGTCGGCGGATCGGAGGTCACGCGGCCCCTGACGAATCCCGGCGCCGGCTGGCCTTCGATCGCGGGGACGACCGGCACCGTCCGCCGATCCGATTTCTCGAGTTCGATCGCGAGCGTTCCGGGCACGACCTGGGCTACTTCGACCCCGTAGGGCGCGCGGACTTCGTCGTTGCGCAGGTGAAACAGCCGGGAACCCGGCCGCGCCGCGGCGAGGTCGAGAACCGCGACGATTTCACCAGGGTCCACGCGGCTCAGGAGCGCGGACGAGCCGCGCAGGCGCACGTCCACGCTGCCCGGCGGATCGCCGACGATCTCGAGCTGCGGCGGGATGTTGCGGAATTCGACCGGAACGCGCAGGCTGCGTTCGACGACGTGTTCGCCCGCCACGGTCAGCCAGAGCAGCGAGGCGAGCGCGATGGCGAGCACCTTCAGGCCGAGATGGCGAAACGGGTGATACACCATGGCCTATACGTCGTAGGCGCGCGCGCCGGCCTGTCGCGCCCGGCGGTGGACGATGAGTTTTCGCAGGCGCTCGCGCAGTTCGTCGGGCGTCAGGCCGCGATCGATGCGTCCGTCGATGGCGAGCGAGATCTGCCCGGTCTCCTCCGACACGACGACCGCGACGGCGTCTCCCTCTTCGGTGATGCCGATGGCCGCACGGTGCCGTGTGCCGAGTTCACGGCTCACGCGCGGGTTCACGGTGAGCGGGAGAAAACAGGCGGCCGCGGCCACGCGGTCTTCCTGGAGGATCACGGCGCCGTCATGCAGCGGCGAGCCGGGATGAAAAATCGTCAGGAGCAGATCGTAGGTGAGCCGCGCGTCCAGCGGAATGCCGCTCTCGATGTAGTTGCGCATCCCGATCTCGCGTTCGATCGCGACGATGGCGCCCACGCGCTGCGAGGCGAGCATCGTGGCGGCGACGACGATTTCCTCGATCGTCTCGTCGGCGGCTTCCTGGCGGTTGAAGTACCGGAAGAACGGCGCCTGTCCGAAGTGCGCGAGCGCGCGGCGGATGTCCGACTGGAAGATCACGATGGCCGCGAAGGCCACGTACACGAGCATGTTGCGGATCAGCCAGTTCACCGTCTGGAGCGGGAACAGTCGTGATACGTAGAACAGCCCGACGATGAACAGCGAGCCGACCGCCATCTGCACGGCGCGCGTGCCCCTGATCAGTTTCAGGAACTCGTAGATCAGGATCGAGACGATCGCAATGTCCAGCACGTCCCACCACCCGACGGGAGGGCGGCGCAGCAGGCTGGTGAGGTAGTCGGGCATCCACCCGTAGCTTATCAAAAAGGCCGAAGGGGGCTCGAGGCTTCGGGCTTGTGGTCCGGGCAGTCGTCGGCGAGAGCGGCGCCATCGAGACGCTCGCGAATCACGCGCCGCAGGCCGCCAGCGCCAGGCGGGAGGCAAACTCGCAGCACACCGTTGGGGTCGCGGGAAGACCTACCCCGCGCGCTGTGTATGCCGTCGAAACGGCCGTCAGGATGCCGCACGAGATCCGCTGCGCCGAGCGTGGACTCGGGGCCTCCGATACTACACCGCAGTTCGTCCTCGAAACCTCCGACGTGAGGTGCTAGATTGCGCAGCGTGATCATGACCCGATCGACCCTGCGAATGCTCGTTTGACGACTTGCAGTTCGTGCTTCCCTGCGGCAATGCTGCCGCACCGTGAGGAGAGCCGCCTCGGCCCGGGACGATCGGTCGTGATGTGTGTGTACAAGGAGGCTCTATGCACATCCGCCGCGCGACAGCCTGTTTCGCCGCTCTCGGCTTGGCCCTGGCGTCGGCCATGCCGATGGCGCAAGGCAATCACCAGACCCCCGCACAAGGCACGTGGACGACCTTGACCACCGACGCTCCGAGCTACGCCGGCCTCATGATGCAGCTGACCGACGGCTCCGTCATCGTCTCGGGGTGGGACCCCGGCGACAACTGGATGCGTCTCGCTCCCGACGCGTACGGCAGCTACGTGAACGGCACGTGGTCGACCCTGGCGCCGATGAGCATCCCGCGTCTGTACTACGCCTCGCATATCCTGCAGGATGGCCGGCTCTGGCTGCTCGGCGGGGAGTACACCGGCACGCCGTTCCACGCGGTCTGGACCAACACCGGCGAGATCTACGATCCCATCGCCAACTCGTGGTCGCCGATCGCGAATCATCCGGAATCACGCTTCGGAGACGACCCGAGCATGCTGCTCCCAGGCGGCAGGATCCTGGCGGGCTCACTGACGAGCCGCCGTACCTACCTGTACGACATCGCGACCGACACATGGTCTCCAGCGATCAACAAGGTGTACAACGACCGGAGCGACGAGGAAGGCTGGGTCAAGCTCGCCGACGGCAGCACTCTCACCTACGACCTGTTCCAGAGCAAGGCGACCGGCGGCAGCTATGCCGAGAAGTTCGATCCGGCGACGAACACGTGGCTGAGCATCAGCCCGAGCGACGGCACCGCGCTGGGCTTCATTCCGCAGTTGAGCAGCAATGCCGTCGGCTCGGAATTGGGCCCGACCGTCCGCCTCCACGACGGTCGCATCTTCATCGTTGGCGCCACCGGTCACACGGCGCTGTACGACCCGTCGATCAACACGTGGTCTGCCGGACCCGATGTGATGGGTACACTCGGCGGCAATCCCGCTCTCTTCGGCGCAGACGACGCGCCCGGAGCGGTACTGCCGAACGGTCACGTGCTCTTCGCTGCGGACGCCGGGCCCACCCTGGGCGTGTTCAGCGGACCCACGCAGCTGTTCGATTTCGATCCGAACACGAACACCATCTCATCGGTGCCGAGCCCGACGACGGATCTCGACGACCCTAATTTCCCGGCCTACGTCCTGCGGCTGTTCGTGCTCCCGACGGGTCAGGTGCTGATGACCGACACCGACACGAAGGTGTATGTCTACAATCCTCCGGGCGCGGCGCCCAACCTGCTGCGGCCACGGATCGAAGGGATCAAGTACAACGGCGGCGGCGTGTTCACGCTCTCGGGCCAGCAACTGAACGGCCAGAGCGCGGGCTCCAGCTACGGTGACGACGCCGAGAGCGATCAGAACTATCCAATCGTGAGTCTCACCGACAAGAGCGGCCATGTCTTCTACGCCCGCACGACGAACTGGAGCAGCACGGGCGTGGGCACCTGGACGGCCAAAGAGGCGGTGAATTTCACGCTGCCGGCGTCGCTCACCCAGGATGGCGTCTACAAGGTAACGGTCAGCGGCGCGGGCATCTCGTCGGTCAACTCGCCGGCCCTGCACGTCACGGCGGCCATGATCGCGGGCTCCTAGAGTCTGTCCCTCGGTCGCACGAGTCCGGGAAGGCGCCTGACGCGTCTTCCCGGACGTCTGCCGGCGTTCTGGTACCGTGCCGAACCGTCGGCGGGGGGCATTCCATATCGCCGTTCCACGGCTTGTGATCGCCGATTCCACGCCTCGTGATCACCGGTCGGCGACGCTGTCGGAGACGGCGAGCGTGCGACAAGGGATCTTCCGTAAACTGGCCCTCGTGACAGGGCCTTGATGCGGGCTATCCTCCATGAACGCCACCCTGGCTTGCGACGTCCGTTTTCTGAAGCGGTATGCCATCATCTCAAGCAACGTCGGACGATAACGGAGGCGATGATGATCAGGTGCCCTGTCGAATCAGGACGTAGCGCGGACTGGCGCGGTATTGCCCGGTTGGCGGTTGCCGTCGCATGCCTCGGCATTCCGTTCGGGTCGTCCGCCGCCGCCCAGCAGCTCACGGCGGCCGAACGCGCCAGGATTGACAGCGGTGCGCTGGCGGCCCTCGCAGCGACGGGCGCACCAAGTGCTTCGATTGCCGTCGTGCGCGGCGGCGAGATTGTCTACGAGCACGCCTACGGCAACGGACGCATCGAACCGAACACGGCGGCGACGCCTGCGATGCGCTACTCGATCGGCTCGGTCAGCAAACAGTTCACCGCCACCGCGATCCTGCTCCTCCAGGAAGAGGGCAAGCTGTCGCTCGACGACAAGGTCGCGAAGTGGTTTCCGGCACTCCGGCGCGCCAACGACGTCAGCGTGCGACAACTGCTGTCGATGACGTCGGGGTACCGGGACTACTGGCCACAGGACTACGTCTACACCGACATGCAGCGGCCGGCGACACCGCAGGCGGTCATGAAGCTCTGGACGGACAAGGGACTGGATTTCGAGCCCGGTACCAAGTGGCAATACAGCAACACCAACTACGTGATCGCGGCGGCGATCGTCGAGCGGGTGGCGAAGATGGGCTTCTTCGACTTTCTGCGCCGGCGGATCTTCGAGCCACTGCGGATGACGTCGGTTGTGGATATCGATGCCGGTCCGCTCGGCGCGAGCGACGCCGAACCGCTGCTGCGACATGCGCTCGGGCCCCTTCGGCCCGCGCCGAAGGAGGCGACAGGATGGCTGTTCGGGGCGGCTCAGCTCGCGATGACGGCGCACGACCTCGCGTTGTGGGATCTCGCGGTCATCCGCCAGTCCGTCCTGCGCCCCGCCACCTACCGGATGCAGCAGACGGACATGCTGCTCGCCGCCGGCAACGCGTCGGGCTACGGGCTCGGCGTCAGTGTGAGCGCTCCGGGCGGGCATCGGCGCATCGCCCACACCGGAGCGGTCTCCGGATTCACCACCAGCAATCAGGTCTACCCCGATGACCGCGCGGCGATCGTCGTGTTCACGAACATCTATCCCGGCGCAACGAATGCACCCGGCGCGATCGCCGCGCAGGTCGCCAGTGTTCTTTTCGCGACAACCGACACCGCAGGTGCCGCTGCGCTTGCAACAGCCCGCCGGATTTATGCCGGCCTCGCCAGGGGAACGATCGAGCGTGCGCTGTTCACGGCGTCGGCCAACGACTACTTCACTCCGCAGGTCCTTTCGGATTACGCGGCGAGCCTGGCACCGCTTGGCTCGCCGACCGAGTTCTCGGCCAGCGGCGAATCGCTGCGAGGCGGCATGACGATCCGTTCATACCGACTGCGCGCCGGTGGAGTGCCGATGGAGTTGACCACCATGACGCTGCCGGACGGAAGGATCGATCAGGTACATCGTCTCACGCGGGGACTAGGACTTCCGGGCGGACCATCGGTCGAACCGCTACCGTCATGGACGGCGGGCGACCATCAGCGGAGAGGCGAGCGGAAGACTCGTACGCAGGAACTGGCGCCGGTTCGTGTGGCGCATCATAAGTGACATATCCTTGCAGTAAAGGGATGCCGGCGCGCCGCACTCGCGTGGTCGTGAACGACCGCATGCAACAGGGCTATGTGTACGACCTCACGCAACCCAGCGGGCGGAACTTTGCGCCGGAGTTCCGTCCGGAGCTCACGCCGAAGGCGATGCTCCGTCTCGGTGTTTTCGGCGGGCGGTACATGACCGATTGCCGCGACGAGTTCCCGGCGAGCTGGTACGTCGGCGCGAAGCTCAGTCCCCTCCGGTACGACTCGAAGCTGAACTACTTCGGCGTCAGAGCGTCGCAGTCGCTGGCCGAGTGGCGGCGTCAGGGCTGGATCCATCCGCAGGATCCGCGGGGCTGGTTCCAGTGGTACTGCCGGTATTACCTGGGACGCCGGACCGCCGACGACCGGCGGCAGATCCGGCGCTGGCGCGCCATCGCGCGGCACGTGGCGGCGATTCGCCACAACTGCGATCCGGGCGATCTCGAGTGCCGGCGGCGGCAGCGTCAGGCGGTGCTGCACTGGGCCTACGACAGCCGGAGCCTGTGACGATGACTGCCTCCGCACCGCTCACAAATGAGGGCACACGGAGACCTGACGAGGTGACACGGCGGCGCTCTTTCCGGTCATTTATAGGGCTCGGTGCCCGGCAGGCGCTTTGCAGCGGCGGTCCGCTTTCAAAGCGAGGTCACTGTCTCATGGCATCGATTGACGGTAAGCACCCGCAAACGCGTCGCGAATTCTGCACGCGTGCCTGTCAGTTCGCCTCATTGGCGGCGCTCGGCGGCGCAGTGAGCGCCTGCGGCGGCGGCGGCAGCCCGACCGGGCCCTCAACCATCGGTACGGCGCTTCCGATCGTGCCCGGCACCCGCGCGAACGGCGTCACCACGGTCAACATCGACGCCGCCTCGCCGCTCGCAACCGTCGGCAACCTGGCGATCATCCAGGCGTCGAGCGCGCTCTTTCTGGTCGCGCGGACCGGTCAGAACACGTTCACGGCGCTGGCCGCCATCTGCACGCACCAGACGTGCACGATCTCAGGGTACTCAGGGTCTACCTACATCTGTCCGTGCCACGGGTCCGAGTTCGATACGTCGGGACGCGTGGTCCGGGGGCCGGCCAACGTGGCCCTTCACCAGTACACCACGCAGCTCAACAACAACGTTCTGACGATCAACGGATGATGTCGTGATGCGAAGCACTCTCGTTCTCAGCACTGCGTTATTGCTCCTGTTCCCCGCGTGGGCTTCTGCGCAGGTCACGCCGGCGCTCTACCCCGCGCCCGGCGCCCACGATCCATGGCACATCTGCTGGACCGCCCCCTGCGCGTCCACCGCGAACACCGTCGCCGTTGCCCCACAGCAGATCCCCCTTGTCCTGCCGCCGATCGCGGTCGCCTCAGCCGACGATCCGCAGACCCCGCGCACGCGGTCGGTCGCGATTGAATACAGCGACGGCTACCGGACCCGCGGCAAGATCCACAAGATCGCGAGCTTCGCGACGCTGCCGCTGTTCGCCGCCGAGTTGTGGCTCGGCCAGGACATGTACAGCAACACGCCATCGGACCAGAGCAGCAAGCGCGGGCTGCATGCCGCCATCGGCGCCGGTATCATGGGGCTGTTCGCCGTGAACACGGTCACCGGCGCGTGGAACCTGTTCGGCGAGGGACGCAAGGACCCGCACGGGCGGGCGCTCCGGCTCGTGCACGGCCTGCTGATGATGGTGGCCGACGCCGGCATGGTGGCGACCACCATGTCGGGGCCCAACAGCCGCAGCGTCCACCACGCCGCCACGTACGAGACCGACAAGGTGACGCACCGCAACCTGGCGTTCTTCTCGATCGGAACCGGCACGGCCGGGTATCTGCTTATGCTCTTTGGGAACCGTTAGCGCATGCGAGTGACGCGATCCGGATCGGCATCTCCTCGTGTCTGCTGCGGGAGGCGGTACGCTCCGACAACCGACACAGACGTGACGCGTTCCTCTCGGGACCTCACGCGGCAGCTCGATCAGCTGTCCGTCAAACGGGTGGCGGCGCTGGCGGCGGAGTCGCGCCAGGACCTTGCGCGTGGCCGGGCCTTCCTTCTCCCAGAACTTCAAGAGCAGCGCAGCTTCAGACATACACATCCTCCGCGATGAATGTGCCCGCCTTCGCGCGCGGGCCACGACCCGCTCGGATCGTGGCCCGCCTGTTCTCGTGATGCGACCCCTGACTTACTGAAGCCCCAACGCGCGTGCCGCGTTGATGCGACCCTTGCCGCTGTACGGGTCGGCCCCCGGTTTCAGGATGTCGTCGGCCGATTGCTGAATGAGCGCCTTGAGCCGCGCCGGCGACATGTGGCCGTACTGACCGACGATGAGCGCCGCGAGGCCCGAGACGTGCGGCGCGGCCATCGAGGTGCCGGCCGCGAAGTAGTATCCGGTGGCACTCCCAGGGCTAAGGACCATGTCGTATGGATACGTGAGGTCGTCGGCAAAGTCGCCGCCTGGCGCCGTGACGTTCACCACGGACTGCCCGAAGTTGGTGTAGGAGGCCGGGCGGTCGAAGTTGGCGAGCCCGTACGGTCCTGTCGCCGCCACCGCCATGCCGTTGCCCGATTGGGCTGGAATGGACCAGATCCGGCTGTTGAGGTTGACGCCTTCGTTGCCTGCCGCGCTGATGCACAGGGTGCCGGCGGCAGTGGCGTGGTTAATGGCCCGGTTGAGCGCGGCGATCAGCGATCCCGCCCCGCCGCCACCTTTGTTGATGCGGTCGAAGGTCGCGCCCAGGCTCATGTTGATCACGTCGGCTTGGACGTCCGGGCCCGAGGCGTACATGATTCCCTCAATCAGCCATGAGAAGGACCCGCTCCCGGCCTGATTCAGCACCTTGACGGCGACAATCTCCGCCTCTGGGGCCACACCCTGGATGCCTTTACCGTTGATCGACGCCGCAATGATCCCCGCGACATGAGTGCCATGGTTGAAGCCCGCGACCGTGGGGACCAGGCCCTCTCCGGGCACGAACGACTGGCTCAGGGCCAGATTGAGGTTGGGATTGATGTCCGGGTGGCCGCTCCAGATCCCGGCGTCGAGCACGGCGACGCGCGCCCGCACAGCGCCCCAACCCATGTAGCCGGCAGCGGCCGTCTGGTCGGCGTGAATCTGCCGGATGTTCCACTGGTAGCCCCAGTACGGCTCGCTGTTAACGCCGGCCGCTCCGATGCCGGTCGCCTCCACCGCCTGCTCGTTCGGCGGCAGCCACTGGATCTCCGGGTCCTCGGCCGCGTCCTGCACGGCCCGGTCAGCCGTAATGTCAGCCAGGAAGGTCGGGCTGCTCGAATCGGCCAGCACCACCCCGATCTCGTCGATCACGCCGGTCACGGTCCCCCCGGCGCCGGCGACCGAGTTCAAGAATGCGGTGCTGCCAAGGCCCTGTCCCTTTGCGAGAACCAGGTAGTGGCGCGTGACGTCCTGCGCCTTGACACGATCACCAGGGAATCCCCTAACGACGAGAGCCCCGAATAGTAGAAGCAGGAGTACACGTTTCATCTCGACCTCCGGGAAGGACGCCGGACGGGACACAACTGCGTACGTCGTACGGCGTTGGAACCCCAAAATGGCAGTGAACGGCCGAGGTGGAGTATACCCCTTCCAGGGGCGATGCGATGTGCGCTCGTCGCGCGCCAGCACAAGGGACGACCGTCTGCTCGCGCATCTGGAACGAGCTGCTCGACGCCGGCGATGACGCGCGGCTGCAGCACCCTCAAGTCGCCGTCTGGTAAGACCTCTACCATGATTACTACCATGGATTCTGCCGGACGGCTGGTCATTCCAGGGGAACGTACGCCGTCTCGCGCAGGACGCGCGAGATTGGCATCCGCATGGCGCTCGGGGCCGAGCCGTCGGGCGTGCTCGGCATGATCATGCGGCAGGGGCTCAGCGTTGCGCTGGCGGGCGTGGCCGCCGGATCGGTGCTGGCCTGGGTCGCCGCGCGCGCGATTGCGGCGGGGCTCTACGGTGTGAGCGCGACGGATCCCGCCCCGTGGCTGAGTGCCATCGGGGTCCTGCTGGTCGCCGCCGCCCTGGCGAACGACATACCGAACCGGCGCGCCGCGCACGTCGATCCGTCCACGGCGCTGCGACTGCAGTGATGTGTGCGCTCAGGCGCTCGCCGTGTTCCCGTCCGGCGTCCAGCCCGTGGGCCCATGGCGGTACTCGCTCGCAGCGGTTTCCACGAACGTTGCCGCTGCCGGATCCCATACGAATCGGCTCACCGCAATCCGCGGGCGCTCGACGCGCAGCACGTTGAACGACGGTTGCTCGCCTCGTCCGCGCATCGACACCGTCCCGGCCTGCACGATCAACGCGGAGTGCCCGTCGATGCGGTACCGCTCGGCTGAGTGGCCGACGTGGCTGATGTGCAAGTGACCCGACAGAAACAGATCGGCGTTGGCGGAGGCGAGCTTCGCCATCGCCATGTGCGCGCGCCCGAGCAGGCGCTGTTCGCCAACGCCCGGCGGCAGGTCGAACGGGTGATGGGTGACGACGATCCGCAGCTTCGCAGGCGGCACCATCGCGAGACGCCGCACGATCGTCTCCACCTGCGTCCGGTTGATCCGTCCCTCGCCCCACGCCCACGAACGCGCGGTGTTGACGCCCACGACGACCATCTCCTCGTCCTCGATCACCGGTTCCAGATCGCGCGTGATGTGGCGCTTGTAGCGGCGGAGCGGCGTGACGAACCGCGCGGCGGCATTCCACAACGGGACGTCGTGATTGCCGGGGACCACCAGCAGGGGGCGCTCGAGCGAGTCGATGAACCGGCGCGCCGCCATGAACTGGCTGTTGCGCGCCCGCTGCGTGAAGTCTCCCGAAATCGCCACAAGATCGGGCGCGGCGTTCCGGATCGTCGTCGCCAGCGGGGCCACCAACGCCGGGTCTACGCGTCCCATGTGGATATCGGAGAGGTGGACTATCGTGCGCATCACGGGTTCACGGGTTCACGGGTTCACGGTTCAGGGTTCAAGCTCTTCCGTTCAGGGTTCACGGGTTCCGCGAGCAAGCGCAGCGCCGCGGGGCGGATGCGGCACGTCAGGGGCGGCGACATCGTCACGATTTCGCCGTCGAGCGCCACGCTGACGCGCCGGCGAGCCGTTTCCATTGTGACCTCGTGCGCCTCGAACGATTCGAACTTCGATTCGTCCTCCAGGCGGCCGGCGAGGGCGCGCGCGGCGACCCGCAATAGTTCGAAGCGGCCGCAATACGGGGCCACGAAGATCGAGAGCACGCCACTGTCGAGCGCGGGGCGCGCGCCCAGGCGCAGGCCTTCGGCTTCGTAGCGGCCGTTGCCGATGAACACGAAGGGCGTGCGCCTGATGTACTCGCGGCCGTCAATGCGCAGGCGCACCCTCAGCGTGCGATAGCGCCGCCACCCCCGCATCAGCGCAATCCCGAAGGCGACCCACTTGCGGCGGCCCTTCTGCTGTTCGGCGTTCCGTTCCCACACCATGCGCGGGTAGATCCCGAGGCTGGCGTTATTGATGAAGGTCCGGCCGTTGATCTCGCCCAGATCGACGGGCCGTATGCCGGCGCCCCGGAGGACCGCGATCGCGAGGTCTGTTTCGCCGGGGATCCCGGCGTCTTTCGCGAAGTGGTTCAACGTGCCGAGCGGCAGTACGCCGAAAGGCGCCGCGTGCTCGGCGGCCACCGACGCGACAGCGGACACCGTCCCGTCGCCGCCGGCCGCCACGAGAGTATCGCCGCGCGTGGCCCCGCGCGTCGCCCGCGCACGGAGGTCGTCGCCGCCGCTGGCGGTTTCGACCGTCGCTTCAACTCCCGCGTTGCGCAGCGCGTCCTCGACCGTCCCGTCGGCATGGCTCGAGCCGGCGCGCGCGTTGACGAGCACAGTCATTCCCACGCCCGGGCTCTTGCACAACGTGTGCCCTGTCATTCCCGTGGTCGCAGGTACCGGCCGGCGCGGCCGAAGTCGTTGCCGTGCCACCCGAAGTGCGCGGCGATAAGCGGGTCTTCGGGTTGCGCGCGAACAAGCGGTCACGTTCGCCCATCAGCGTCTCGAACGACGAAACTGGTCCTGCGGATACGCGCGGCTCGGGAAGGTCCCGAGCTCAGGCCACCGCTCGTTGTGGTAATCGATCGGTTCGAAGAACTGCGCCGGGTCCGCCGTGTGAATCAGCACGGGGATCTTCAGCTCCGCGCACACCTGGAAGATCGGATCGAGAGCCGGGTCGTCGAGCTTCAGCGGTGATCCGTCGGCCCTGGTGTTGCGCAGGCCGCAGGCGCCTCCCACCTGACGATCTTCAGATCGAGCACCGACATGGCGTATAGCAACGGCACCAGCCACAGCGTGCCGGCCGTGGCGAGCGTCAGGCCGCCGATCTGGGCCAGGCACAGCGCCTCCCAGAACGGGCCGCCGTGCATCGTCAGGGGAATCAGCGCAAAGACGGTCGCCGCCACGGTGACGAGCACCGGGCGCAGGCGGACGATGCCGGCGTCGATCAGGGCGTCGAAGAGCGGCTCGCCCTTGACGTGCATCTCCTCGATGAAGTCGAAGAGGACGATGACGTGGCTCACGATCACCCCGATGAGGCTGGCCACGCCGACGAAGGCGTTGAATCCGAACGGGAGTCCGGCGATCGCCAGGGCCGTCATCGCGCCGACGACCCCCAGCGGGATCGTCGCGAACACGATGAAGGGCTTGACGGCGTGATCGAACTGGATTGCGAGCGCGAGGTAGATCAGCGCGACCGAGCAGAACATGACGATCGCCATCTCGAAAAAGCCCTTGTTCTGCTCCTCTTCCGAGCCGCCGATCACCAGTTTGTAGCCTGGCGGCATCGACGATGACAGCGCGGTGAGCCCCGAGCGGGCGGCGTCCATCACTTCGGTGGAGAGCGCACCCGGGATCGGAAACGCGCCCACCGTGACGGTGCGGAACTGGTCGCGCCGCCGGATCTTTTCGGTCTCCATGCCGTAACCGACACTCGACACCTGCCGGAGCGTCGCGCGACCCGATCCCGAGAGCGAAGAGATGACGAGGCTCTGCACGTCGGTCAGCCTCGCGCGGTCCTCCATCCGCAGCCGGAGCACGACCGGAATCCGCTGGTCCCCCTCGCGGAGCGTGGTCAGGGGCGCGCCATTCATCGCCGCGGCGGACGCGACGGCCACGTCCATGTTGGAAATGCCGGCGTCGTTCGCCCGATCCTGGTCCACCTTGAGCTTGACCGTAAAGGTCTCCTCGCCCCAGTCGTCGCGGACCTCCATCGCGACCGGCACCGCGCGAAAGATGGCTTTGGCCTGCTCCGCCAGGTTTCGCAGGGTCGGGATGTCGGTACCGGAAATCCGGACCGAGACGGGGATGCCGACCGGCTTGCCCATCTCGAGTTCGCGCATGTCGATCCGCGCTCCGGGCACGGACGCCGAGAGTGCGTGCTGGAAGAGCGGCACCAGCTGGTGCGTGTCGTGTTTGTCGACGACGTGGATCAGGACCTGCGCGTAGTTGAGCTGCTGGACCTCGGGCGCCACCGAGAACCAGAAGCGCGGGGCGCCACCGCCGACGAAGCTGGTCACGGACGCCAGGACTTCGCGGGGCTTGCCGTCCGGTCCGGGATGATCCGTGCCGAACTTCTGCGCCACGCTCCGGATGACCGCCTCGGCCTCGGTGGCGGCCTCGTTCGTGGCAGACAACGGCGCGTCCGTCGGCAACCAGACGTCGGCGTACGACAGATACGACAGATCCTTCGGAAAGAAGTCGGTCTTGATCGTCGTCGAGAGCGCGAGACCGCCCGCGATGATGGCCGCCGATCCTGCGAGCGCCGCCCACCGATGGTTGAGCGCCCATAGCACCATCCCCGCGTAGCGCCCCGCCGCGCCGCGCCGCCGGTCGCCGTGGGCCTCTCCCTTGCCGGGCTTGAGCAGGTAGTACCCGAGCAGCGGCACGAACGTCATGGACACAATGCGCGACGCGACCAGCGAGCAGGTGATGACGATCGGAATCGCCCGGATGAAGCGACCGAGGTCGCCGCTCAGCAGGAGCAGGGGCGCGTAGGCGGCGATGTTGGTGATCGTCGCGAACAGGATGGCGCGCCCCAGCTTGGTCGGTCCGAGCCAGGCGGCGTCCAGCGGGGGATGTCCGGCATCGAGCTCGCGCTTGATCGCGTCGTTGGCGACGACGGGATCGTCCACCAGGAGGCCGAGCGACATGATGAGCGCCCCGATCGAGATCTGCTGGAGATCGAGGCCGAGCGCGTCCATGAAGCCGGCGGTCATCGCGAGCGTGACCGGAATCGAGAGCGCGAGCAGGAGCGCGGACCGCCATTCCCAGAAGCCGATCAGGGCAACCACCACCACGAGCACGAGCGCCTCGTTCAGGCTTCCCATGAACACGTCGAGGTTTTCGCGGACCTGCAGCGGCTGGTCGGAGGTGCGCGCCAGAATGAGATCGGGCGGCAACTGATCGCGGAGACTGGCGAGCATCGCGTCGATGCTCTTCCCGAAGTCCAGGATCTGTTCGCCCTGGCGCATCTGTATCGCCATCGTCACGGCGCGGGACCGCCGCCACAGACCGGCGGCATCCCGGCCGTTGTAGTAGTTCAGGAAGCGCGCCGGACTCTCGTAGTCACGGCTGATGTCGACGACGTCGCGGAGGTGGACCGGGAGGACGCCGGGCATCCGCGGCGAGAGCACGTCGCCGATCTCTTTCTCCGAGACGAACTCGCCCGAGGGATCGATGGTGACGTTCTTCCGGCCGATCGCGAGGATGCCGCCGGGGAACTCGGTGTTGCGCGACGCGAGCAGGGCAGGCAGCCCGGAGGGTTGCAGCCCGTAGGCGGCCAGGCGCTGCTGGGAGTAGTCGAGGTAAATCTGCTGTTTCAGGATGCCGGACCGTTCGACGCGCGACGTGGCGGGGATGGTCTGGGCGGCTTTCTGAATCAGGTCGGTGAACCGGTCGAGATCGCGGAAGGTGGTACTTGTTGCCTGCGACCGAGGCGAGACGCGCCCGGGCGTCTTCCGGCGCGCGCACGATCGTCGGTTCCCAGACGTCTGGATGGAATTCCGCGCGCTGCAGTCGATCTCCGATGAAACGGCGCACGGCCTCGAGCACGACGCGGTCCTCGGGCGGGAACTCTCCGTCGATGATCACGAACCCCTGCCCCATCAAGACCCGCACGTCGTGCCCGACGCCTTCGTCGGAGAGGTAGGCCGCGAGCAGCCGCGCTGGGCTCTCGACCACGCTGGGCGCGAGAGCGGGCGGGAACGCGACGACGACCGAAGCGCGCGCGCCGGGTCGCCCGGCGCGGATCGCGGTTATCCCGGCCGCCACGTCGCGCGCCTTGATGTCGAGCTCCGGACCCGAGACCGGCGGACTGCTCACGGTGAGCATCAATGCGGCCGTCTCTGCGAAGTCCTTCAGGAACACCAGCGGCTGCACCCCCTCGGGAAGGTCCGTGATGCCGTCGAGGCGCAGCTTGACGTCGTCGAACTGCGAGGAGGTGTCGGCGATGCGCTCGTCGACGTCGAAATAGACCACCGTCACGCTCGTGCGGACGATCGACGTGATCTTGGTCGCGGTCGGGTTCTCGGAAATCTTCTGCTCGATCCTGCGGGTGACCAGCGCCTCGATTTTCTCGGCGCTCACACCCGGCCAGACACCGAGCACGACCGCGGTCCTCGAGGGGAAGACCGGATCCTTGCGCTTCGGCATCTGGTAGTAGGCGAAGATGCCCCAGGCCGTCGTGGCCAGCAGCAGCACCCACGCCACCTGGCGGTGATGGGTGAAGAACCTGGCGACGTTGTGTGTCTGACCGAGGATCTCGGCGTCGGATTGCCCGTGGCTCATAGCGTACCCGAGGGAGGAAGCACCCGAACCGGCTCTCCGTCGATCACGAGCGTCGCGCCGCGGACCACGACTTCCTCGCCGACCTTCAGACCGCTGGTCACGGCAATCTGGTTCCCGAGGGCCTCCCCGAGTGTGACGGGGCGCAGGTGGACCACCTGATGGCCCGGCGCCCCGTCAACGACGAACACCGCGTACTTGTCCGGCGTGGACTCCGGCTTGACGATGGTCTCCAGCGGCACCGCGACCACCTCGTGGCCCGGGACGTCGGCCAACTGGAGGGACGCGATAAAACCGACTTCGATGCGCTGCGCCTGATTCGGAATGGTGACCTCGACTCCGTAGACTCTGGTTGCCGGATTCCGGGGACGGCGCGACGGAGGTCACGCGGCCCTCGAAGTCCTGCCCCTTCAGCGCGTCGAAGGCCACGCGCTGCGGCTGCCCCAGCTTGAGCGTGCCGACGGCCACGTCAGGGACGCCGAACGCCACCTTGACCGTCGCCGTATCGGCGAGCACGAAGGCGACAGCCCCTGGACTGGCCAGGCTGCCGCGCTCGACAACCCGCCGCAGCACGACCCCGGAGATGGGCGCCTTGAGCACGACATCGTCCAGCGCGAGCTCGGCCTCGCGAACCATGGCGCGCGCACCATCGATCCTGGCCGTGGCGGCGTCCAGCCTCGCCTTGGCGGCGTCGAACTCCGGCTTCGTGAGGCTGTGACTCTCGTACAGCCGGGACGCCCGTTCGAAATCGAGCCGGGCGGCGTCGCGCATCGCCTCTCCCTCGGCGACGCCCGCCCGCGCCTGCGCGACGCGCTGTTCGTAGTCGGAGGCGCGCACCCGAGCCAGGGCCGCTCCCTTCGCGACGCGATCCCCCTCCTGAATGTCGCGCGGCCTGCCTCGACTGTCGCGCGTCGTCAGGAGGGTCTCGACGTAGCCTCCGACCCTGAAGGCCACCGGCACTTCGACCGCCGGCTTCACGAGCCCCGTGTAGCGGACGCTCGTCCCGGTCGTCGCCGACGCCACGCGCACGGTGGTGACCGGAGTAATCGGTTTTTCGGTACGAAACAGGAGCGTGACACCCGAGCGCGATACACGCGGGCAGGAGCACGCCGGCTGCGGCAACGTTACGGACCGTCATCGAGGATCCTCCCCCGTGGCCTTTTCGTAATCGGCCCGGGCCTCCCAGTAGGCGAGCAGTGCGTCCTGATACGCGTGATCGGCGTCGGCCAGCGCGACCTGCGCCTGCAGGAGGTCCTTCGTCAACACCGCCTGCTCGCGGCTTCGGTCGAGCATCACCCGCAGCCGTTCGCGAGCGGCGCGCTCGCCGAGCTCGGTCACCGTAACCAGCGAACGGGCTTCGCGAAGCGCGCGAACCCTGGCGCTCAGCTCGACGATGGCGCTCGACTCCAGCTGCTTCACGGCGGTTTCGGCCTGATGCACCGTCAGCTCCTTCGCGGCCAGGTCGTGGGACTTGCGCCCCCAGTCGAATGGTTCCCAGCTGGCCTGGACGACAGCGGCGGTGATATTACCCGGAAGCAGCGGCATGTTGACCGAGCCGACGTAGCCAAAGAGCAGGCCGACGCGCGGCAGCCGGCTCGCCTTCGTGAGTCGCGCGTCGATCGTGGCGAGTTCGACCGATAGCCGGGCCTCCCGGATGTCGGGCCGCTGGTCGAGGACGCGGGCCTTCGCCTCCGACACGTTCTCGTCGGCCGGCACCGACACCGCGATCGGCTCGAACGCGAACATCGTGTCCGGGTCTCGGGCGAGCGCGACGTTGAGCCGCTCCCGGGCGGTGGCCAGCACGTCCTCGAGCACCAGCACGTCGTGCTCCTGGCGGGCCCGGCGAACCTGGGCGTCGAGCAGATCGGGGTCCAGCGCGGCGCGTTCCTCGACGAGCGCGCCGACGACCCGCTCCACTTCGCGAAACAGGTCGACCGCCTTCCGGGCCGTCTCGAGTCCGCTCTCGACACGGACGCACGCGTAGTACGCCCTGGTGACTTCGTTCACGACCGTCTGGCGCGCGCTTCGAAGACGCTCGCTGGCGACGTCGCGGGACATCGACGCCGCCTTGATGCCCAGTCCGATGTCGTACAGCTGGGAGAGCGGCTGGGTCACCGTGCCCGTTGCGAAGGCGAAGCTGCGGGGCAGGGCGAGGCTCAGGGGACCCAGGCGCAGGTCCAGATCGGAGAGCAGGGCCGGCTCAATGAAGCTCACGTTGAAGGCCGGCAATCGGTGCGTGCGGACGCTCTCGACCCGTTCCGATGCCTTGTCGACCTCGGCCTGCGCCTGCTGGAGATCGCGATTCTGCGCGAGCGCGGTCCGAATCACTTCCGACAGCGGCATGACTGGCGCGGAGGTCTGCGCGGCGGCGGCGCGCGCGCAGGTGGCGTCGAGCAGCAGGCCTGCGGCGAGTGGCACGAGGCGACGAATCAGCAAGGCGTATCGGCTCACGCGGGTCCCTGTCCGCGTTCCGGTGATGACATCACGTTCCTCCCGCGTCTGACGCGCTTGACGTTTTCGGCCACATCCTGCGCCGTTGGGCGGAGGGCCGGCGGGATCGCCGCGCGAGGCGAAACCCGACGTCCGGCATGAACGCAAGGGCGGCAGCCCTGGGCGCACCCGGACCGGCGCTGTTGTCGGTCGATGGCGAATTGACTCGCATCCGGCTCACCGGCAACCGCGCCAGTGCACTCAGGGCGTCGGCCTGCTCTTCAGGCGTCAGCGTTGGGCAGACTCGTGCCTCCTCGTCGGCGGTTTGGGGTGACGGATGCGGCAAGGTGCCTGGGGCGGCCGACGCTGAACGCCCGCCTGTGATGTCGACGCTCATGGGAGTCCTTGGCTCAGAAGTCTTGGATCGCGCCCTGACCGTCTCGGCGGCGGATGGTCAGACTCTGAATCGTAGAGGCTCATCTGTCAACTGTCTTGCGTGTCTTGCGTTCGGAACAACGCCAATGCGGTTATCATCTAGCCCTGCCGCCAGCGTCTGGCCGAGGACGGCTGCGACATCTGGAGCGAGGCATTCCATGAATGCTCATGACGCGATCTTCCACGAAGACCTGTTTGCGAAGACGGCCGGCTGGACGCCAATCCGCGCCGGTTCCCGACTGACCCAGCGTTGCCGCATCGAGCCGAGAGGCGCGATGTTCACCGAGACCCGGTTAGTGATCCAGGCGCCGGTCGATGCGGTCGTATCGAAATTATCCGGGGAATGGACGTGGTGGCGGAAGGGCCGCTATTGCAACCGGGTGGAGCACCCGGACGGGCTGGTCCAGTACCATCACTATCCGCTCGGCTTCGACGTTCACGTGAACTCGACGATGTTTCCTCCCCTGCCACTGGAATCGGGGGGATGGCGCATCAGGGTCGATATCAGCGACTACATGACGGGCACGATGTATTTCGACGTCCTTCCACGGCCCGACGGTTCGAGCGAACTCATCAGCCGGTTCTCGAAATGCTGGGTATCCGGCCCCTATCGCTTCCTGCCGTATCCCGGCCACATCGCCGCCCGCATCCACCTGGCGGCCGAACGGGGACGTTTCCTGCCCCGCGGAACCGGTTTTGCCGGGCTCATCGACGAGTTCGAAGGCGCGGGCGCACACCTTCGCGCCGCGCCGGCGCGCGCGGCTTCGGAGCGCAGGTGAGGGAAACACAAGGTCGCGGACAGCGTCGACGGTTGGCCGGACCGATTGAGCGCACGCCAGGAGCGTGAGGTCGATGAGCACCAGATCGGGCGATTGGAAGTCGGCGTCGGTCCCGGGATTCTCCACCGGTCCAGCGCCGGGAAACGAGACGACAGCGGCAACGGCCGCCGGCGTCCGGGACGTGGCCGCGGCCGAGCTCGAGACCGCGCTCACCAAGGCGGCGTTCCTCTGCATCTACTCGCGATTGGATAGTGCGCGGCCGAACCGGCCGATCATGGTCGGGACAAACCCCTTCGGAGAGTTGCTGCTCGGCTCGGGGGCGATGCCGATCTTCGACGCCATCGGCCGGGTGGTCGGACTGGAGACCCTGGTCCCCGTCCTCAACCTGCTGCCCATGGGCATGGTCGGGGTCGACGTGAACGAAGAACTGCACCGCTTCGACGTGCGCGGGGCCGTGCCCGACGAGCGCAAGGCGTACGGGCGGCAAACACCGTCGGCGAGACGCTGGGAACGCTCGCGATGAGATGGCGGATCGCGCCGGACGATTTCGAGCCGGCTCCTGGCCGGGTCCCGCCGCCAACGCTTCTCGATCAGACCCGCTCGCAGAAGTTCGTGCTCCTCGACGGGCGTCAGCGCTACCGCGACATCCGGGAGACCGGTCTCCGCGCCTTCGGAGTGGGCAGGACCTTTCCCGCCGTCGTCAACGGTCAGCTTCAACTCCGGCTTGGAGCGGTCGTCGAGGTACTCGAGGGGTTCGGCAAGCTCGCGGGGCTCACCGGGACGATGGTCGTCAACGGCTACGTGACTCCGCCGACCGGGCTCTTCATCAACTTCGTGTCTCGTTTTCCTGATCCCGACGACCAGGTGCTGACGCCCGAGTGGACCTCGAGCTGCGAACCCCAGCCTGAACCGGATCCGGATACGACATTCCTGTTGCTCCTGGGCGAACCCGATCCGGACCATCACGCCGACGAATGCCCCCCGGCCGGCGATCAGCCGCTGGGATCGCGCATCGGACAGCGCCTGCGGCTCGTACATCTCGGCGCCGATGTCGATTCACCGGGCGGGCTCCGCAGCCATACCTGGGTGGGGCCGGTCGTCGGACGGGTAACCGCGGATCTCAAATTCGACGCCGCGGAGCCGGCCGCGACTTCGTCGATTGCCCTGACCGACGTGCAGTTCGCGTTCACCGATCCGGCCGGGCGACTCGTGGGCAGCCTGGCCGTCGATGCCGCCGAAGGTCGCGCCTTCAGGACGACCGTGAAGGATCATCCGCTGTTCCGGTTCGGGGCCTTCGGGCTGCTCAAGAGCGGCACCGGCGCGCTGGACGGCGCCGCCGGCATGATGACCACGAACGCCAGCATCAGCTTTTCGCCGCGCACGCAGTCGAGTCTGTACATCATCCGGATTTCGGATCCCCGCGGCCGATATCGGGCATCGCTCCGCGACTCGCTGCCGGCCCAGGGGGAGACCGACGCCGGCCGGCCGCGTATGGCCGACCGGCTGGACGACGAGGACCGGAAGATGCTGGCCAGTGTCGATCGGACGCGGCGCATCAGCCTGCAGGTGCAGAATTGGTGGCACGAGCGCGACGAAGACGGCACGTTTGCCGAGCGCGTCGACCTCGTGCGCAAGTTCAACGAGGACGAGCACACCTACAGCTTCTTCGACAGTCTGATCGTCGAGAACCACCGGCTGCCGATCATGGGCGTCGTGCAGGAGGCGTTCTACGACCGGCCGAAAAAGTCGAGCGTCGAAGACGTCCGCGATCAGCTCCGCGAGTTCGTGCTCGGGTTCTTCATGCGGGTCAGCCACTGCGACCGTCCCGAGCCTGCCGTCCCGGCGAATCGAGCCTCGCTCCCGCTCCTCGTCAGGCCCCTGAGCTGGGTGCCGGAGACGCTGGACAGCCGCATCGGGTTCGGCTACGAACAGCTGCTCTACAAGCTGCGCGAGACCGGCGAGGTGGGAAGGTTCGGTCCCGGCGAACGCGGGGCGATCGTAGATCTGCGCACGATCGGCACTGTCTACGATTGGGTCGCGATGCGCGTCAACGTCTTCGACTTCAAGATCGCGATGGCGCCATTCGGGCCGGACGTCCTGAAAGTGGAGTTTCCTCTCAAGGAGGTCACCTACCTGCTGATGACGCCCGAGATGATCGTCAATCGGGACAATCCGTCGCCCGAGGTGCTCGGAGAATACGGCTTTGGATACGGGCTCCTGCCGGTACACGCCCGGACGCGACATCTTCGCGTACGGCCCTGGCCATTTCGACGCCGGGTATCAGTCGTTTGTCTTTCAGGTGCTCCGGACCGGCGAGATCCGCGCGAAGGCCGTGTTCGTCGTCAATCGTCCGAACAAGATTCTGAACGTCGACGTGGATCCGATCGGTTGGGCCTTCAAGGCCGCCGACCTGATGACCCTCAACCTCGCGTCGAAGGTCATGGGTCCGTTGAAGTCGCTCGCCGGCCAGTTGCCGCTACGGATGACGGGCGTCGATCCTGTCTCGGCTTACATCTCGACTGCCAATCTGCTCACCGGCGGGCGGGCTGAGCGCTGGCTGGGAATCTCCAAGGCGCAGCTGGAAAAGCACATGCTGATCCGCCATTTCATCCAGCATCGTCAGATGTTGATGAGCTCGCAGAACATCTGGCGGACGGTGCCCGATTGGACCGATTCTGCCGGGCTGCCGGACTTCTGCCATCGGGGCCTCACCGACGGCCCCGCCTGAGCGGACGGATGTGCACGGCGACGGCGCCGGCCATCACGTCCGCACGCGCGCGTGGCGCGTCAGGGGTGCCAGATATGTTCACCCAGAATGATGCGGAAGGCGTCTACCGTGCGCGCCACAAACAGCTTGGACGCGTGATTCGGAAAATTGGGCAGGTTCGTCGAACCTCCGAGCGTCTTCAATCCCTGCACTCCCGCGTACCGCCCGGTGCCCCCAGTGATGATCTGGTCGCCCGTCACCCAGAGCATCACGGCGCCTTTGGGGCCGGGCGACGTCTTCACGGCGTGGAAGTTGGCATTTCCGACGGCGGCAATGGAACTGCCGTCGCGAAAGGTCCACAACCCTTTCGTGTGGGTGTTGATCGTCACGTGTTCGACCGGTCCCACCGGCGTGTCGAAAGGCGGGACAGGGTCCGGAGGCCGCAAGAACATATCTGAGGGCGCCGAAATCAGCTCATACTCCCCTTGGTACCGGCCGTCGGGGCGGTTGTCGAGGGTATAGATGTCAGCGCGCGCGCTGAAGTAGTGCAGCGACGCGTCCGTCACGAGGTGTCCCTGCGTGAAACGCACCAGCACCTCTTCACGCGGGTCGGACGTAGCCCCAGGGACATCGCCGCCGACGCCGGTCGATCGACTCTTCACAGGCACGGTTCCCCCTTTCCCCGCCGACGGGGAGTCATTTCGCATCCGGCACGACCAGACGGAAGACCTCGATCGTGCGAGCCTCAAACTGCAGCCCGGGTGACGGGAAGAGGCCCTGTTGAATCAACCAGGCGGGAACGAACGCCGACCCGGTTGCCTGCTTCACCCCGTACGCGTTGGCGTACCGCCCGAGACCGCCGGTGATGGTCTGCCCCGTCGTCACCGTGAACATCACTGAGCCGTCGCGGAACGGCACGATGTGGCTGCGCGCGGGGCCTGCCGCGTAGACGCCGCTTCCGTCGGCGAACGTCCAGATGCCTTTCGTCCACTCCAGAGTGGGTTCGTGCGGGACGGGAGGGGCATCGAAAGGGGGCGGCGGCGTGGGAGGAATGGTGAAAAGGTCTGGATTCTGCGATTCGTGCACACCGTGTTGCGTGCCGATCGGCTTGCCGTCGAGATTGTACATGGTCATGTTCAGCGTGATGAATCTCAGGTCGTCGCTGAACGTTCCCTGACCGGCGAAGTAGCAGACGAGCACTTCCTCGTGCGGGCCGACCCGTCCGCCGTGCTCCGGGCCCTCCTGGACTGCACTGGCACTCGCGGTCGCGGCTCCGGCGAGCCCGGCAACGGACTGCACCATGACCCCGGCGACGAGGCCGCGCACCATGAGCCGCATGCTCTCGCGCCGCGTGAGGTCGGTGCCCAAGCCAGGGATTTGGCTGAGCCGATCAGCAGCTCTTTCAATGAGTCGATCGTCAAATCGCTGGGTCATAGCCACTCTCCGTCCAGTTCCGGCGCGGACTCACGGGAACGATGCCGCGGTCCAGCGGCCCTGTCGCGGATTCGACAGGTGACCGCTTCCCGGCCGTGAGACAACCGCAGTGCGACGCGTCCACTTGCTTCATCGACTCGCTGAACGGCCCGATGCTGTTCCATCCCGGGGACGGCCCCGAACGGAGCGAACAGTCGGATCCCGGCGCCGAGTCGCCTATCCGTTGCGCGCACCGCCAAGTGAGCAAAGAGAACGCCGGTGCGCGACGTGTCCCCTCCCACCGATATCCCAGCGAAACGGGCCAAAACGTCCCGTGCCTGTCCTCCAGGCGCGGGATTCGGGAACTAAAGTCGCCAAGAAACAGCCAAACCCGGACCCATTGTCCCTTCGCGCGCGGTCAGCGCGGCGGCATCAGCTTGCGCAGTTCTGTCGCGTCGAAGACCAGCCGAATCTCGGTGATCTTGCCGCCTTTCGTCGTGAAGAACTCGGCGGTGCGAATCACTCCGGCCGGGGTCGCGGTGTCGCAGTCGTAAAGAAGGGCCGCGCCGTCCGAGTCGTAACACGCTTTCAGCAGCGTCGCGCCGCGCAGCATGCCGTGAAACTGTTTCAGCGATGTCATGAAGTCGTCGGCCGTGTGGAAGGTATCGATGCTGCCCTTGAAGTCGAGCGTGTCGGCGAGGCAGCCCCGGGCCGTCGAAAAATCGCCGTGGGTCCACGCGTTGTAGTAGGTCTCGACCGTTTGACGAGCGCTCATTGTCCAACCTCCGTCCTCGCAAGTGGTCCGACGCGCCGACGACCGTCGCCGCCGCCCCAGGATTCTACGGAGTGCGGCCGAAATTATCCACCGTCAGTTTCAGCGCCGGCTGGTTGCGCCGGTACCGCAGGTTACGGCATGATGCCGCACAACCCTGGAGACAACATGAACCCGTTGGTCTTTCAAATCGCCCACTACGTTGTTCCTCCGATCGCCAGCGCACTCTGCGCACCCTCCGGGTACGCCGGGATCGCCGGGATCGAGAGCGACAACAAGATCAGCACCATCGAAACGGTCGAGTTCACCCACCTCTTCCTCGGGAAGGACGCGAGCGTCCCCGAACTGATCGCGAAGATTCAGAGCCTCGAGCCGTTCAGGGCGCTCTGGCTTGCCGAGGGCCTCGGGCAGGTCCTGGGCAATCGGGCGATGGCTCGGGACCCCAACACGCACGACCTGCTCAGGACAGGCGAAGGGTCGCTGATCCCCGAAAACATGCAGCTGATGGTCCACGCGGGGCTGTGCCTCGCCCTCGCGCGGCATACCTACGACAAGATGGGTCCCAACCCCACGCGAACTGAGATCCGTCAGGCGACCTCCCACATCCTCGAACTGGCCCGCCAGAATCTGCTCCCCGGGTACGCCGGCATCGGGTACGAAGCCTGGGGCATGGTGACGCAGTTCTTCTACCGCCCGCTCCTCTCTTCGGTGATCGAAGCGGTCGAGGAGATCGAGCCTGACCGCGCGCCGTTCCTCTGGCACGGTGTGGGCCGCGCCTGCTACTTCATCGACTTCATGCCGCGGCTGAACGAGCCCTGGCCGGCGTTCCCGTTAATCGACCGCCTGGTGGTCAGCGGCGTCAGCCGGCACAATCTGCTGGCTGGACTGGCGGCCGGCATGACGATTGTCAACATGAAGACACCCGTCATCCTCGAAGCAATCGCGCGCGAGCGGATCGCGCCGATGTACCCGGGGGATCGGGCGGCGTTCGCGCAGGGAGCCGCCTGCGCAATGGTCATGCGGCAGGAGACCTCGCCCGACGAAGAACACGCCCTGAAGTTCGTGGCTCACGCGCCCACGGCCGAGAACTCCGAGATCTGGGACGAGGTCATGGGCCGGCCGACGAAGCTGGCCCTGACGACCCTGCACCCCGTGCTGAGGTCGGAGCGCCGTCTGGACCAGGTCTGCTGCTATCGTCCGCTCAACGAACTGGTCGCCCGTTGAGGCGCCCCACGCGAGAGGTCACCCGGCTCAGAAAACGACGTGGACGACGACCGCCGCCGCCGTGAGAACCAGGTAGGCCACGTGCTGGGCGAAGAGGCGGTGATGAAGCCGCCGGCGCTCCTCGAGGGGCAGCGATGCGCTCCGCGTGATCACGGCGCCGATCGTCGGAAACGTACTCGCCGCCGCCAGCCCGATCAACGGAAAGAGCAGAGCGATGCTGATCGCAGATGTGACCACGGCGTGCTGGTCGCCAGTCTGGACGCCGTGGACGCACTTGTAGATGAGACTCGTGATGACGACCAGAAAACCGAGAGGAAACAGGGCAATCAGATAGGGAGCGCGCCTGCGCATGCCGACCAGGTTGTTGGTGTAGAAAGCGGTGATGGCGGCCGACGTCTCCTCGGTATACGGCTTCTCCAGCACGCGGCAGTCCCAGAAGATGTCGACGAGGATCATCCCTATCAGAAAGCACGCGGCGCCGACAAACAACAGGCCGGGCAAATCAATCATGGGGTCATCCTCCTCGCCTTCCAGCTCGCCCTCGGTCAGCCGGCCCGGACGAACCTCGCGCGACCGCGACGCGCGAGCCTGGCCGACGCGGTTGCGGTTCGGCGGACTTCCAGCATGTTTCGCGAGCCGCGATTATAGCCGCCTGCCGGAGGTCGAACAACTGCGGCTGTCCGCGACCGGTGATACGCTCCCCGCGAGACCGATGCCTGAGGACCCGTCCGGAGCGGCGATCCGCGTTTTCGGCCTTGACCGTGCGGCTGATCGTCTCGGTGTGGACAGCGGTCCGTGGCGGTACCTGCGAGGTGCCGCCGCGGCAGTGGCTCTCGAGCACGGTCCTCGGCGGCTCACTCGTGGTCACGGGACCGCACGTCAGGCCGAGCCGGCCGTCACCTCGGAGTACAATGGCGCGAGATGGCTCGGACGCCTCCACCGGAGATTGACGCGCACGCTCGCGACCGGATGCGTCAATGGCTCGACAACTGGGAACGAGTCGGCCCCATTCTCGAGCGCGACCGCTGGAATGCCCTGAGCGCGATGACCGATGACGACGCGCGCGCCGCCGCGCAACAGCTCTTCGAGCTCTGGCGGCCGGATTGGCCAACCGACGAGGGCGAGAGCCTGCTGCTCCACCAGCGCGTATTCGCATGCGGGCGCAAACGGATGTGACCACCCGCACCCCTGACCTGCCGGCCGCCGCGCAAGAGGCGCTCGGCGTCCTCGATCGCGCGGGGCTGCGCGCGTGTCTCATTGGCGGATTGGTCGTCCCCAGATGGGGCGAACCCCGCGCGACGACGGATGTGGACCTCTCGGCGCTGGCCCCCTACGGTCAGGAGGCCGCCGCCATCGACATCCTGCTCAGCCACTTCGCTCCGCGCAGAGCGGACGCCAGAGACTTCGCGATCGCACATCGCGTCCTGCTCGTGAGAGCCGCCAACGGCGTAAGCCTCGATGTCGCGCTCGCGGCGTTTCCGTTCGAAATCGAAGCGCTCGACGCCGCTTCGAACTGGGACGTCATGCCGGGCGTGACGCTCCGGACGTGCTCCGCCGAACATCTCATCGTCTACAAACTCGTGGCCGCTCGCATC
This sequence comes from uncultured Acidobacteriota bacterium, assembly GCA_963817635.1. Lineage (GTDB taxonomy): Bacteria > Acidobacteriota > Vicinamibacteria > Vicinamibacterales > 2-12-FULL-66-21 > CAWFPR01. The sequence goes on from CAWFPR010000001.1 coordinate 95,823, forward strand.
CGCGATCTCGCGGACGTCGAGGGCGTCGTGCGACGGCAGGGAACCAGGCTCGACGTCGGGCTCATACGGCGGTGGGGCACGATGTTCGCCGAGTTGAAGGAAGACCCGGACCTCCTCATGCCCTTCGAACGCGTGCTCCGCGCCGCAGGATCCGGGCGCTAACGCCCGTCCGCCAGCAGCCGGTCGGCCACCCGGACGACGTCCACCATCTCGCGCACGCGGTGCACACGGACGATGTGCGCGCCGAGCAGCACGCTCGCCGTCACCGCGGCCGCCGTCGCCCAGTCGCGCTCGGCCGGCATCCGGTCGCCGATCGCCAGCTTCAGGAAGGACTTGCGCGACGGCCCCGACAGGATCGGCCGGCCGAGCGCCGCGATCCGCTCGAGCCGCGCCAGGGCCTCGTAGCTGTGCTCGGCGCGCTTGGCGAAGCCGAAGCCGGGATCGATAATGATGCGATCGCGCGAAACGCCCGCCGCCACCGCGCGCTCGATCGCGCCATCCAGCTCGCGCACGATCTCCGCGGCCACGTCGGCGTAGACCGCCTCCTTGTACATGTCGCGCGAGCGCCCGCGGTTGTGCATCAGAATCGCGGCCGCGCCGGCGTCCGCCATCGCGGCACCAAGATCGTCGTCGAACAGCAGCCCGCTGATGTCGTTGACGATGACCGCGCCGCGCGCGCAGGCCTCGCGCGCGACGACGGCCTTGTAGGTGTCGATCGAAACCGGCACCGCCACCTCGCGCACCAGCCGTTCGACGACCGGCAGCACGCGCCGCAACTCCTCCTCCGCCGGCAGCCCCGCGGCGCCCGGCCGCGTGGACTCCCCGCCGACGTCGATGATGTCGGCGCCGTCCGCCACCATCCGCATCGCCCGCCGCCACAGCCGCGTCCGGGTCGAAGTGCAGACCGCCGTCGGCAAACGAATCGGGCGTGACGTTGAGGATCCCCATGACGAGCGTGCGCTCGCCGAGCGCCAGCGGCGCGCGGTTGGGAAGAGGGACGAGGAAGCGGCGGCGCGCGTACATGGAACGGGCGGTGGAGATCATATCCCCACCGCCCGGTTCGGTACGAAACCCGCGGATTATTCCTGTGGCAGCGGCTTGTTGAGCGGCGGCAGCGGCGCCACGATCGAGGGCCGCTCCTTCGCCGCGCGCTTCGCGTCGTCGCTGGCCGCCGTGGGGTTGGCCGGACGGTGCTCCTCGAGCGCCTCGCCCGCCACGAGCCGCTTGACCTGCTCGGCGTCGAGCACCTCGCGGGCGAGCAGCTCCTCGGCGATGCGCAGCAGCGCCGGCTTGTGCTGCTCGAGCAGCGCGCGCGCCCGCTCGTAATTGCTCGTGACGAACCGCTTGATCTCGTGGTCGATCCGGATCGCCGTGTCCTCGCTGTAGTCCTGGTGCTGTGCGATTTCGCGGCCGAGGAAGATCTGCTCTTCCTTCTTGCCGAAGGTGAGCGGCCCCATGGCGTCGCTCATGCCCCACTCGCACACCATCTTGCGCGCGAGTTCGGTGGACCGCTCGAGGTCGTTGCCTGCCCCGGTGGTCATGCCGTCCATCGTGATCTCCTCGGCGATGCGGCCGCCCATGAGGATCGCGATCTGGTCGTTCAGGTAGTCGCGCGAGTAGTTGTGCTTGTCTTCGACCGGCAGCTGCATCGTCACGCCGAGCGCCATGCCGCGCGGGATGATCGTGACCTTGTGCACCGGGTCGGCGTGCGGCAGCACGACCGCGAGCAGCGCGTGCCCCGCCTCGTGGACCGCCGTGACCCTCTTTTCGTCGTCGTTGATGATCATGGAGCGCCGCTCGGAGCCCATCATCACCTTGTCCTTCGCGAACTCGAAGTCGAGCATGCGCACGACCTTCTGGTTGTAGCGCGCGGCGTTGAGCGCCGCTTCGTTCACCAGGTTCGCGATATCGGCGCCGGAGAAGCCCGACGTGCCGCGCGCCAGCACGTGGATGTTCACGTCGTCGGCGAGCGGGATCTTCTTGGTGTGGACCGCGAAAATGCCCTCGCGCCCCTTGACGTCGGGACGGTTCACGACGATGCGCCGATCGAAGCGGCCGGGACGCAGGAGCGCCGGGTCGAGGACGTCCGGACGGTTCGTCGCGGCGACGAGGATGACGCCTTCGTTCGACTCGAAGCCGTCCATCTCGACGAGCAGCTGGTTCAGCGTCTGCTCGCGCTCGTCGTGCCCGCCGCCAAGGCCGGCGCCACGGTGACGGCCGACGGCGTCGATCTCGTCGATGAAGACGATGCAGGGGGCGTTCTTCTTGCCCTGCTCGAACAGGTCGCGAACGCGCGAGGCGCCGACGCCGACGAACATCTCGACGAAGTCCGAGCCGCTGATCGAGAAGAACGGCACGTTCGCCTCGCCCGCGACCGCGCGCGCGAGGAGCGTCTTGCCGGTGCCGGGCGAGCCCATGAGCAGCACGCCCTTCGGGATGCGGCCGCCGAGCTTCTGGAACTTCTGCGGTTCCTTCAGGAACTCGATGATTTCCTGGAGTTCTTCCTTCGCCTCGTCAACGCCGGAGACGTCCTTGAAGGTGACCTTCTTCTGCGAGCTGGAGGAGAGCTTCGCGCGGCTCTTGCCGAACGAAAGGGCCTTGTTCCCCCCGCTCTGCATCTGCCGCATGATGAAGATCCAGAAGCCGATCATCAGGAGGATCGGCGCCCAGGAATACAGGAGCGTGGCCCACGGGCTGGCCGCTTCCGCCTTGGCGGTGATGTCGACCCCGAGCGACTCGAGCTTGTTCGCAAGCCCTTCGTACTGGGCCGGGGCGTACGTGCGGAACTTCTCCGTGCCGTTGCCGTTCAGGCCAGTCAGCTCGCCGGTGATCTCGTTGCCGGTGATGAGAACGCGGACGACCTGTTTGTCCTCGACGTTCTTCATGAACTTGGAAAACGCGATGTTGTTTTCCTTGCTCTGAAGCGAGTTCGAGAAGTTCCAGATGAGGACCCCGACCACGACGAGTACCATCCAGAAGAGCAAGCTCTTGAGGGTCGAATTCAACCTAGGCCTCCTAATCGCCTTGCTTTCAAGAGTAACACGCCCGTCGAGGGCTCCGTGACGCGAAAATCCTCAGCCACCGCCTGCCCGACCACCCACACAATCCGGCCCGCGCCGTCCACCACGAGGGGGAGCGAATCGCGCATTTCACGGGGAATCTTGCGATCCACCAGAAAGTCCTGGAGCTTGCGGCCGCGCCCGCCCAGCCCGAGCGGCCGGAACCGGTCGCCCGGCCGGCGACCCCGGACCACGAGCGGCAGGCTCAGCGGCCCCGAGGCGATCGCCACCTGATGGCCCCGGCCGGTCATGAACGGGTGGCCCGCATCACCCGGCGGCAGAGGCTCGACCGAAATCGCCCAGCCTTGCCGATCGAGCGTGACCTCACCCGGTATAGACAGCAAAATCTCGAAAGAGTTCGCCTCGGCCCCGTTTTTTTCACGCGCCGGCTCAGGACCGAGCACGATCCGGCCGCCGCGCCGCCCTGCCCGAAGCCCAGGCAGGCTCAGCATCGACCCGGGCCGTCCGTCGCGCGCGAAATCGAGGAACCGCTCGACCTGGTCGAAACCGATGAAGCGCCCGCCGTTTTGCCGCCTGAGCACCAGCTGAACGACGCGCGCGGCGATCGCGGGGTGCAGCGACATGAGCGCGGCGCTATCAAGTTCGACGCCACCCGTCCCCGTCTCATCTGATAAGACGACGGAAGCCGCTCCGGCGATTGCTTCGGCCTGAAGGCACTCGTCGTCTTCCCGTGCGATGGCGGCCGCGCGGGCCAGCACGTCGACCACCCCGGGGGAAAACTCACGCGCCAGATATGGCAGCAGCTCGTGACGCACCCGGTTGCGGGGAATCGACACGTCGTCGTTGGTCGGATCGGTCCGGAACGTCAGCCCGCGGTCGCGCACGTACTGGCGAAGCTCGGAACGCGAGACGTCGAGCAGGGGACGAACGACCCGGCCGCTCCGCGGCAGGATGCCGGCGAGCCCCCGCGAGCCCGAGCCGCGCAGGAGGCGCAGCAGGACCGTTTCGGCCTGGTCGTCGCGCGTGTGCCCGACGGCGATGACGTCCGCGCCGGCGCGATCCGCGGCCTGCTCCAGGAACGCATAGCGCGCCACCCGGGCTGCATCCTCGACCGAGCGCCTCTGCTCGCGCGCCATCGCCCGGACATCCCCGCGCCCGGCCTCGAACGCCAGGTCCAGCGCCGCGGCCATCGACCGGCAGAACGCCTCGTCTTCGTCCGCCTCGGCGCCGCGCAGCTGATGATTGAAGTGCGCCACCGCCGCGACCGTCAGCTCGCCAGCCGAGGCGAGCGTGCGGAGCACGTCCAGCAGCGCCACGGAATCCGGCCCGCCGGACAGCGCGACCAGGACGCGTCCGCCGCGCGCGACGAGCGAGTGGCGCCGAACGGTCCGAAGGACCCGCTCAGGAACGATCACGTTGGAAGAAAGGGAAAATGGTGGCGGTGCAGGGACTTGAACCCCGGACCCTGCGGATATGAGCCGCATGCTCTAACCAGCTGAGCTACACCGCCAGAATCGTCGATTGTACTATAACTGAGGCTTGGGGCTTCAGCCTTCGGGCTTCAGGGCTCCCCTGCCCTCAAGCCTCAAGCCTGAAGCCTGAAGCCTCAAGCCCCTTACGTCAGGAACGTCAGCAGAGCGCCCGCGGCGATCGCGGTGCCGATGACGCCGGCGACGTTGGGTCCCATGGCGTGCATGAGCAGGTAGTTGTTCGCGTCGGCTTCCTGCCCGACGACGTGGACGACGCGCGCCGCCATGGGAACGGCCGAGACGCCGGCGGCGCCGATGAGCGGATTGATGGGGCTGCCGGGCAACCGCGACAGCAGCTTGGCCAGCAGCACGCCGCCGGCGGTGGACACCGCGAAGGCGACCGAGCCGAGCGCCAGGATCTTGATCGTCTGCGCGTGCAGGAACGTGTCGCCCGACATCGTCACGCCGACCGAGAGCCCGAGCAGGATCGTGATGAGGTTGATCAGCTCGTTCTGCGCCGAGCGCGCCAGCCGCTCGGTCACCCCGCATTCGCGCAGCAGGTTGCCGAACATCAGCAGGCCGATGAGCGCCGTGGCCGCCGGTACCAGAAGGGCGCCGACGATCGTCACGACGATCGGAAACGCGATGCGGATCGGCCGGGGGATCGCGAAGTCGGCCGTCATCCTGATCTCGCGCTCCGCCTTCGTCGTCAGCAGCCGCATGATCGGCGGCTGGATGAGCGGCACGAGCGCCATGTAGGAATACGCGGAGACCGCGACCGGGCCGAGCAGGTGCGGCGCGAGCTTGACGGTCAGGTAGATCGACGTCGGGCCGTCGGCGCCGCCGATGATGCCGATCGAGGCGGCCTCGCGCGGCGTGAACCCCATGAGCCACGCGCCGATGAAGGCCACGAACACGCCGATCTGCGCGGCCCCGCCGAGGATCAGCGTCTTGGGATTGGCGAGCAGCGGGCCGAAATCGGTCAGCGCGCCGAGCCCGAGAAAGATGAGCGGCGGGAAAATCTCGAGCCGCACACCGTACGACAGGTAGTGGAACAGCCCGCCAATTTCGTCGCCCTGCGGCGCCGCCATCAGCCCGTTCATCGGCAGGTTGACCATCAGCGCGCCGAATCCGATCGGCACGAGCAGCAGCGGCTCGAACTCCTTCACGATCGCGAGCCACAACAGCAGCGAGGCGACAGCCAGCATCACGACCGCGCGCCATTCGAGGTGCATGACGCCGGTCGAGTGGACGAAATTCAGCAGGTCAGCCACGTGGCGTGAACCGCACGAGACAGTCGCCCACCTGTACGCTGGCGCCGGGCTCCACGGCCACCTCGGTCACCGTGAAGGCACGCGGCGCGTAGATGTAAGTGTCCATCTTCATCGCGTCGAGCATCACGACCGGCGCCTGCGCTTCGACCTCGGCACCGGGCTGGACGAAGACCTTCCGCACCGTCCCCGCGATCGGCGCGAGGATGGCGTCGGGCTGCCGCTGCGGCAGCGGGCGGCCGGTCGGCACCGGACGCGGGGCCGGCGGCGGCAGCATCGCGGCCGGAGGGGTGACGTAGCCGGCGCCCGTCACCGACGCCTCGTCGTCTTCGAGCACCTGCACGGTGACGTCGTATGCCTGGCCTTCGACTGTGATTCGCAGCTTCTTCATCGTGACGGTCCTACGCGGTGGGAAACCATGATGTCCATCCGCCCGGCGCGCGACCAGCGATCGGGCGCGCCGCGATGGACGTGCACGCGGTGGATCACCGCCCGCGGTCCGATCGCCTCGGCGATCGCGGCGGTGAGTACCGCGAGGATCCGCGGATCGATCGCGGGGCAGGCGGGCTCGGCGTGGGCGCCGCGCCGCGGCATCGCCAGGCGGCGCAGTCCCTCGCAGACGGCCATCAGGACGACCATGCCGGCGACGACCACGACGAAGGCGGAGAGCGCGAGGGTGATGACCTGCATGGCCTCAGAGCGGCATGTTGCCGTGCTTCTTCTGCGGCCTCAGCTCGCGCTTGCCGCGCAGCAGGCCGAGCCGTTCGATGATCAGGCGCCGCGTCCACGACGGCCGGATCACGTCGTCCAGGTGAAAGGCTTCGGCGGCGCGGAACGGGTTCGCATGGGTCTCCCGGTAGTCGGCCACGCGCGCCCGCAGGAACGCGGCGGGATCCGCGGCGGCCGCGATCTCGCGGCGGTTCAGCACCTGCACGGCGCCTTCGGGCCCCATGACCGCAATCTCCGCCGTGGGCCACGCCAGCACCGAATCGGCCCCCAGGTCGCGCGAGCACATCGCGAGGTACGCGCCGCCGTACGCTTTCCGCAGGATGACGGTGATCTTCGGTACCGTCGCCGCCGAGTACGAGAACAGCATCTCCGCGCCGAACCGGATGATGCCGCCGTGCTCCTGCGCAACGCCGGGCAGGAACCCCGGGACGTCCACCAGGGTGACGAGCGGAATGTTGTACACGTTGCACGTGCGGATGAACCGCGCGGCCTTCGTGGACGCGTGTATGTCGATCGATCCCGCGAGCACGCAGGGCTGGTTCGCGACGAATCCGACCGCCATCCCGGCCAGCCGCGCAAAGCCGATGACGAGGTTCGGCGCGAACTCCCGCTGGACTTCGAGAAACGACCCCTCGTCGGCCAGTCGCGCGATGACGTCGCGCACGTCGTACGACGCACGCGGATCCTCCGGTACCGCATCGTCCAGGAGCGGATCGTCGGCCACGACGCCGTCGAAGGGAAGATCGGGAGGCGCCTCGATGTTGTTCGACGGCAGGAACGAGAGCAGCGCTTTGGCGAGGGCGATCGCGTGCCCCTCGTCGGATGCGACGAAGTGAATGTTGCCGGACAGTCGACGCATGAACGAGCGCGCCGCCCAGATCCTGTTCGGAGATGGTCTCGCCCGTGGCCGCCTTGATGACGTCGGGCCCCGCGATGAACATCGTCGCGGTGCGGTCGACCATGATGATGAAGTCGGTCAGCGCGGGCGAATACGCCGCGCCGCCGGCGCACGGCCCCGCGATGATCGAGATCTGCGGGACGACGCCGGACAGCAGCGTGTTGTGGAAGAAGATCCGGCCGTAGCCGGACAGGGCCTCGACCCCTTCCTGGATCCGCGCGCCGCCGCCGTCGTTGAAGCCGACGATCGGCACGCCGCACTTGAGCGCGGCGCCGAGGCACTCGACGATCTTGCTCGCGTGGAGCGCGCCGACGGTTCCGCCCGCGACGGTGAAGTCCTGCGCGTAGGCCATCACGGAGCGTCCGGCCACCGAGCCCTTGCCGGTGACGACGCCGTCGCCGGGCAGGTCGCGGCCTTCGAGCTCGCGACAACGATGCTTCACCCAGAGGCCAAATTCGACGAAGCTGGCCGGGTCGAAGAGCAGGTCCAGGCGCTCGCGCGCCGTGAGCTTCCCCAGGGCGTGCTGGCGCGCAACTTTGTCAGGGCCACCGCCCGCCAGCAACGCGGCGCGGCGCCGATCGAGATCGGCGAATCGATTCACAGTCACGGAAATTCCTTCGGCGTTCCGGGCAGCCTGGCCGGGCGGTATGGAGGTGGGGGACTGGCGAAGCCTCCCGCCACGTGGAAGCTCTTCGTCGAAGGGAAACGTGGATCCATCTTAGCCCCGGGCGAGCGCGGCGGCAAGCAGGGGGATCATGATCTCGTGGTGGCCCACGATTGAATAGCCGCGGCCGGTGCCGGCGACGGGCCGCGTGACGACGTTGGTCTGCGGGCGATAGAGCCGGGTGAAATCGAGATTCACCGTCGTCAGACCGTCGAGCGACACGCCGCGATTGCGCGCGAGGGCGACCGCCTTGAGGAAGACCTCCGGCAGGATCACCGCCGATCCGCAGTTCAGGTACACGCCGCGTTCGAGCCGGGCGACGTTCGACACGAAGTAACGGAAGTCGCGGAGGCTGCCCTCGCCAAGCGCCGCACCCGAGGCCGCCGGGTGCATGTGGATGATGTCGGTCCCGATCGCGACGTGCACCGTCACCGGGATCTCGAGGCGCGCGGCCGCGGCGACGAGGCTGAGCGACGCGTGGGCCGGGTTGAGCTCCAGAAGCCGCGCGCCTACCGCCTGCCCGATGCCGAGCCCGCGCGAGACGCCATCGGTGATGGCGGCGTTCAGCAGCGTCCCGGTCTCTTCCGCCATGCCGAAGCGGCCCGGTCCGAGCGCTTCGTCCACGTCCTCGGACGTCGCGCCCGAAAGCGCCAGCTCGAAGTCGTGGATGACGCCGGCGCCGTTGGTCGCAATCGCGGAGACGAAGCCGCGCTCCATCAGGTCGATCAGCACGGGCGAGAGCCCCGTCTTGATGACGTGCGCGCCGAGCCCCCAGATGACCGCGCGGCCGTCGGCGTGCGCGGCCCTGATCGCGGCGACGACCGCCTTGAAGTCGGCCGCCGCCAGGATCGACGGCAGCGAGTCGATCAGGTCGTCGATGCCGCCGCCGGCGTACGGCCTGGCGAAATCCGCCGCGTTCGCCTTGCTCCGGCGCGAGGCGAGCGGGTAGGTCTGGACGCCGGACAGATCGAAGTCGTCGTAGCTGAGTTTCACGCCGCTATGTTAGCCCTTCCGGGGCTCGAGGCTTCAGGCTTCAGGCTTGGGCTTCAGGGCTCGCTCGGGCCTGAACACAAGCCGCGCACCTGAGGCCTCGCTGAAACCCCCAAGCCATGAAGCCTGAAGCCTCAAGCCCTCACGATCAGCATCGCGTCGCCGTAGGAGTAGAAGCGATAGCGCCGTTCCACCGCCTCGCGATACGCCGCGAGCACGCGTTCGCGGCCGGCGAAGGCGCTGACGAGCATCAGGAGCGACGAAGCGGGGAGGTGAAAGTTGGTGAGCAGGCCGCCCACCACCTGGAAGCGATGGCCTGGATAGATGAAGAGCGTGGCAGTGCCGGCGCCGGGCTCGATGGGGCCGCCGGTGCGGCGCGCCACGTCTTCGAGCGTGCGCGTCGTCGTCGTGCCGACCGCGATGACGCGGCGCTTCTCGTCGAGCGCGCGATTGATCGCGATCGCGGCGTCCTCGCCAATCTCGTAGCGTTCGGGATCGACCGTGTGGTCCTCGACCCGCTCGACTCGCACGGGCTTGAACGTGCCGTAGCCGACGTGCAGCGTGATTTCGGTGCGCTCGATGCCGCAGGCCGCGAGGCGGTCGAGCAGCTCGGCCGTGAAGTGCAGGCCCGCGGTCGGTGCGGCAATCGAGCCGCGCGATCGTGCGTACACCGTCTGGTAGCGCTCGCGGTCGGCGGGCGCGTCGGGCCGCTTGATGTAGGGCGGCAGCGGCATGTGCCCGAGAGCGTCGACCAGCGCGTCCACCTCGCCTCCCGTCTCGCTCCAGAGCCGGACCGTGCGCCGCCCGAAGTAGCGCCGCTCGAGGATCTCCGCCGTCAACGCGCCAGCGGTTCCCTCGAAGCGGACACGCGCACCGGGCTTGAGCTTCTGTCCGGGGTGGACGAGCGCTTCCCACAGTCCGGTCGCCGGTTCCCCTGCGCGACCAAGAAGGAGACACTCGACCGCTCCACCCGACGGCACGCGATGCCCCAGCAGCCGCGCCGCGAAGACCCGCGTGTTGTTGACGACCAGCAGGTCGCCGGCGCGCAGGTGCCCGGGCAGGTTGGCAATGGTGTCGTGAAAACAGGCGCCCGTGTCGCGATTGAGGACGAGCAGGCGTGAGGCGCCGCGCGGCGCAGGCGACTGCGCCACCAGCTCATCCGGCAGGGTGAAGTCGAAGTCTGAAACGAGCACGGTACGAAGAGTGCACTCTCGCCGGCAACTGTACCGCAGGAACGGCCGTTTCGTGAGCGGCCCGACGCGGCAGGGCGGCTCGTGGAGGGGCGGCTCGTGAGCCGCCCTGGACACCGAAGGGGCATACGAGTGGCAAACGAAGACGATCGGGGCAGGGAAGACACGGAGCCGGTCCTGCCGAGCGGCGACCAGGAGGTCGTCGTGCAGACCAAGTCGCCGTCCGGCGGCACGGAACCGCTGGTCATCCGGATGCCGGTCAGCGTCCGCAACCTGGCGCTGACGGTCATCGCCTCGCTCGCGGCCGTCGTCATGCTCCAGTACGCGCAAGCGGTGCTCATCCCGATCGTGATCGGGGTGCTGATCGCGTACGCCCTGTCGCCAGTCGTCAGCGGTCTGGCATGGATGCGGATGCCGCGCGCGGTCGGCGCGGCCGTGGCCGTCGTGCTGCTCGTGTCGGCGCTCGGGATCAGCACGTACTCGCTCAGCGACGAAGTCATGTCCATCGTCCGGGACGTGCCGCAGGCAGCGCAGCGCGTGCGACAGCGCATCAGCGCCCACCGGCGCGAGAAGGGCGGAGCGCTCGAACAGGTCCAGCGCGCCGCCACCGAGATCGACAAGGCGGCGGCGGAGGCATCGACCCCGCGGGGCGGGGCGCAGCGCTCGTCGGGCGTACGGCCGGACGGCGTGCAGAAGGTCGAAATCGTCGAGCCGTCGTTCAGCGCCACCGAGTATCTGTGGGCCGGCGGAGCGAGCCTGATCAATGTAACGGGTCAGTTCACGATGATCCTGTTTCTCGTGTACTTCCTGCTGGTCACAGGCGACCTCTACAAGCGGAAGCTGGTGAAGATCGCCGGACCACGCCTGTCGCAGAAGCGGATCACCCTGCAGATTCTCGATGCGATCAACCTCCAGATCGAGAGCTTCATTCGCGTGCAGATCTTCACGAGCTTCGTCGTTGCGGTCGCAACGGCGCTGGCGCTCTGGTGGCTGGGCGTCGACGAGTACATCGTCTGGGGGCTGCTCGCCGGAGTGTTCAACTCGATTCCCTACCTTGGGCCTATCATCGTCACGGGAGGACTCGGCGTCGTCGCGTTCATGCAGTTCGACGACATCGCCCGGACCGTGTACGTGTTGCTGATCACGCTGGCAATCACGAGCCTCGAGGGGTTTCTACTCACACCGGCGCTCCTCGGCCGCGCGGCGCAGATGAACCCGGTCGCGATCTTCGTCGGCCTGCTGTTCTGGAGCTGGATCTGGGGCGTGTGGGGCACCGTCCTCGCCGTGCCGATGCTGATGATGCTGAAAGCCGTCTGCGATCACGTGGAGGACCTGCAGCCGATCGGCGAACTCCTTGGTGAGTAGGACACAGCGACAGCCACTTGTCGGTCTCACAGGAGGGCCGCGACAGCGGCCCTCGCCGTGGTCCCCCCAAGAGCCGACCGCATCCGGGTCCACCCTCCATGCCTCGGTCTCTCCGTTCCTCTTGTGAGGCGTGACCGGTGGCTGTCGCCGTGGCTTGCCCGGGCGCTGACGGCATCCGTGACCGAACCCTCCAGTTCTCCGTCTCTCCGTTCCTCCTGTGAGGCCGACACGAGGGCCGCGCGACAGCGGCCGTCGCCGTGGTCCCGCCCAAGAGCCGACCGCATCCGGGTCCACCCTCCATGCCTCGGTCTCTCCGTTCCTCCTGTGAGGCGTGACCGGCGGCTGTCGCCGTGGCTTGCCCGGCCGCTGACGGCATCCGTGATCCGAACCCTCCGTTCCTCCGTCTCTCCGTCCCTCCTGTGAGGCCTGACACGAGGGCCGCGCGACAGCGGCTGTCGCTGATTCAGATCACCCGCAGCGACGACAGCAGCCACGCGGCGATCAGGATGGGGATTGCCGCCACCGCGAAGAGCACGACGATGACGAGAAGGACGAACGCCCAGTCGCCCGCAGTCGGTACGATGCCGGGGCGGGCGTGACGCTCGAGCAGCGCGAGGTTGCGCACGTTCGCCTTCCACCCGAAATCGAACAGATCGCCCGCGACCGGAATGGCGCCCACGCCGAAATCGATGGCGGCGTTGATCAGCATCCGCACCTGGACGACGCGCGGGATACGGAGACGGACGGCATGCAGCAGGAGCAGCGCCGCGAAGAGCGGCGAGGTGAGATCGCCGATTACGGGGATGAGCCCGAGCAGCGGATCGAGGCCGAAGGTGAGCCGGGTGCCGGGTACGCGAAACGCGCTGTCGAGCAGCACGCTCCATTTGCGCAGCGCCGCCAGGGCCCGGTCGTCGGTCTCCATGCCAACAGGTTACCGCGGAGCCGTTTGCAACCGCCGGCTCAACGTGGTACCAAACGTCTTCTGTGACAACGACGACGATGCGCGTCTGGCCCGGTTCCCCCTACCCGCTCGGCGCCACGTGGGACGGCGTCGGGGTGAATTTCGCGATTTTTTCAGAACACGCGAGCCGGGTGGATCTGTGCCTGTTCGATGCCCCCGATGCCCAGGCGGAGTTCGTCACCATCCCGCTGAACGAACAGACCGACATGGTGTGGCACGGCTACCTGCCGGATGCGCGGCCCGGGCAGCTCTACGGCTACCGCGTCCACGGGCCGTACGAGCCGCACAACGGCTACCGTTTCAATCCCCACAAGCTCGTGCTCGATCCCTACGCGAAGGTCATCGGGCGTACGGTGCAGTGGCACGACTCCCTGTTCGGTTTCACACCGGGCACCGACGACACGACGTTCGACGACCGCGACAGCGCCGCGCACGGGCCGCTGGCCGCGGTGATCGACACGGCATTCACATGGGGCGACGACCGCCCGCTGCGCACGCCGTGGCATCACACCCTGATCTACGAAGTGCACGTGAAGGGCTTCACGAAGCTCAATCCGCAGATCCCGGAGCCGCTGCGCGGGACCTACCTCGGACTGGCGTCGGAACCCGCGATTCGGCACCTGACATCGCTCGGCGTGACGGCCGTCGAACTGATGCCGGTGCATCATCACACCGACGAGTGGCACGTGGTGCAGCGACGTCTCAGCAACTACTGGGGCTACAACACGCTGTCGTACTTCGCGCCCGATATCCGGTACGCGGTGTCGCGCTCGTATCTCGACGCGGTGCGCGAGTTCAAAATGATGGTCCGCGCGCTGCACGCGGCGGGACTCGAAGTAATCCTCGACGTCGTGTACAACCACACGGCCGAAAGCAACCACCTCGGTCCGACGCTGTCGCTGCGCGGCATCGACAACACTTCGTACTACCGGCTGCTGCCGAACGAGCCGCGCTTCTACCAGGACTTCACCGGCTGCGGCAACACGCTGAACATGCGCAGCCCGCGCGTGCTGCAGTTGATCATGGACAGCCTCCGGTACTGGGTGCTGGAGATGCACGTCGACGGATTCCGTTTCGATTTGGCGAGCGCGCTGGCTCGTGAGTTGCACGCGGTTGACAAACTCGGGGCGTTCTTTGACATCATTCACCAGGATCCGGTGCTGTCCCAGGTGAAGCTCATCGCCGAACCGTGGGACCTCGGGGAAGGCGGATATCAGGTCGGGAACTTCCCCACGAAGTGGACGGAGTGGAACGGGCGGTACCGCGACGCGGTGCGGCGGTTCTGGCGCGGCGACGGCGGGGCCGTGTCCGAATTGGCGACACGACTGTCAGGCAGCAGCGATCTCTACGAGCAGAGCGGACGGCGCCCGTACGCCAGCGTCAACTTCATCACCGCGCACGACGGCTTCACCCTGGCGGACCTGGTGAGCTACGCCGACAAGCACAACGAGGCCAACGGCGAGCGCAATGCCGACGGCGAGAACCACAACCTGAGCTGGAACTGCGGCGTCGAAGGACCCTCGACGGATCGCCGCGTGATCGAACTGCGTGAACGGCAGCGCCGCAATCTGATGGCGACCCTGTTGCTGTCGGTCGGCGTACCGATGATCAGCGGCGGCGACGAAATCGGGCGCACGCAGGGCGGCAACAACAACGCCTACTGCCAGGACAACCCAATCAGCTGGACCTCCTGGGACCTGTCGGCTGGCGAGCGTGCCTTTCTGGAGTTCACGCGGCGCGCAATCGAAATCTGGAAGAACCACCCGGTGCTGCGCCGGCGCCGTTTCTTCCAGGGCCGCCGCATCCGCGGCAAGGAGGTCCTCGATCTCGCGTGGCTCGACCCGTCCGGGGCGGAAATGACCGACGAGACGTGGAGCTCGCCCGACGTCCGCTGTGTCGGCGTGCGGCTCAACGGCGACGCGATCGACGAAGTCAACGAACGCGGCGAACGCGTCGCCGGCGACACCCTGGTGCTGCTGCTGAACGCCGGCGAGCGCGACATGCCATTCGTGCTCCCCGCGACGTCACCCCACGAATGCTGGGGCACGCTGCTCGACACCGCCGACCCCTGGCAGCCGACGCGGCGGCTGCGGACCGGAGACCGGTACGAGCTGCACGCACGGTCGATGGCGGTGCTGAAACTGAACCGCCAGCAGGGCCTCCCCGGGTGCGGGCGAAGACTGGGGACCCATGGGGGTCTACTGAATCGCGTCGATTGCAGATTGCAGATTGCAGATTGCCGAGTGGACGGATTGACGATTGACGATTGCAGATTGAAGATTGGTGATTGAAGATTGGTGATGATGGCGAAACGTGCGCAGACCTCCACGACCAGGAAGAAGAAGACCACTCCCGCGCTCGATCCGCAGATGAACCGGCGGGTGGTGATCGAGAACGTGCAGCCGCAGGTCGACTGCGGGCGGTTCCCGATCAAGCGGGTGACCGGCGAGACGGTGGCCGTGACGGCGGACATCTACGCGGACGGGCACGACGTGCTGGCCGCGGCGCTCTTGTACCGCACGGCGGGCGACGAGGCATGGCGCGAGGCGCCGATGGTGTTCGTCGACAACGACGCCTGGCGCGGCTCGTTCGTCGTCGGGGATCCCGGCCGCTACGAATACACGATTGAGGCCTGGGTCGATCGGTTCGGGAGCTGGCGCGACGAGCTGTCGAAGAAGGCCGCGGCGGGCCTGGATGTCTCGAGCGAACTGCTCGAGGGCGCGGCGCTGCTCGAGCGCGCCGGGCATGAAGCCCACGCAATGGTCGGCGATGCCGCGCGCGCGCAGAGGGACCGCGTCGCGGCGGCGCTGTCGGACGAGGCGGCCGCGGGCGTCGCGGCCGCCGGGGACCGCACCGGATCGACCCGCTTCGATCGGGTGCTCGACGTGATCGTCGAACGCGTGCGCGCGCGCTTCGGCGCGTGGTACGAGATGTTCCCCCGCTCGGCGGGCCCGGATCCATCGCGCAGCGCGACCTTCGACGAGGCGCAGGCCCGCCTCCCCTACGTGGCGTCGATGGGATTCGACGTGCTGTACCTGCCGCCCATCCACCCGATCGGCCGCAGCTTCAGGAAGGGCCCGAACAACTCGCTGACGCCCGGACCGGGCGACCCCGGAAGCCCCTGGGCGATCGGGTCGGAGGATGGCGGCCACAAGGCCGTCGAGCCGGCGCTCGGCACTCTCGAAGACTTCGGGCGCTTCGTCGAAGCGGCGCGCCAGCACGGGCTGGAGGTCGCGCTCGACCTCGCCTACCAGGCATCGCCCGATCATCCCTACGTCCGCGAGCATCCCGAGTGGTTCCGTCATCGGCCGGACGGGACGATCAAGTACGCCGAGAACCCGCCGAAGAAGTACCAGGACATCTATCCGATCAACTTCGAGTCGGACGCGTGGCCGGCGCTGTGGCAGGAGTTGAAGAGCGTCGTCGACTTCTGGATCGAGCACGGCGTGACGATCTTCCGCGTGGACAATCCGCACACCAAGCCGTTCGGGTTCTGGGAGTGGCTCATCGGCGAGGTCAGGCGTGCGCATCCCGAGGTGATCTTCCTCGCCGAGGCGTTCACGCGGCCGAAGGTCATGCGCTACCTGGCCAAGTCGGGCTTCTCGCAGTCCTACTCCTATTTCACGTGGCGCAACACGGCGGCGGAACTGACGGAGTACTTCACCGAACTGACGCAGACGAGCGTGCGCGAGTACATGCGTCCGAATCTTTTCGCCAATACGCCCGACATCCTGCACGCCTACCTCCAGGACGGCGGACGGCCCGCCTTCGAGGTGCGGCTGCTGCTGGCCGCGACGCTCGGGGCGAACTACGGCATCTACAGCGGGTTCGAGCTGGCGGAAAACGTGCCGGTCCGTCCCGGCAGCGAGGAATACGTCGATTCCGAGAAGTACCAGGTGCGCGTGCGCGACTTCGAGGCGCCGGGGAACCTCTCGGAACTGGCCGGGCGGATCAACTCGATCCGCCGCGAACATCCCGCGCTGCAGCACGACTGGGGCCTGGCGTTCCACAACACCGACAATCCGGAACTTCTCTGCTACAGCAAGCGCTCGGTTGACCTCAGCGATATCATCCTGGTCGTCGTGAACCTGGACCCGGCGAACATGCAGCACGGCTGGGTGCAGCTGCCGCTGGCCGACTGGGCCGTCGCCCCCACGGCCACGATCGAAGTCGTGGACCTGCTCTCGTCGGAGCGCTACTTCTGGCGCGGCGAATGGAACTACGTCCGCCTGCATCCACAGTCCCGGGTCGCGCACGTGCTGCACGTCCGGCTGACTGCGTGAACGGAGCACCTGCATACACGTGACACAGACCGCCCCCAGCACCGACCCCTTGTGGTTCAAGGACGCCGTCATCTACCAGGCGCACGTGCGCGCGTTCTTCGACAGCACGAACGACGGCGTCGGCGACTTCCCCGGCCTCAGCCAGAAGCTGGACCACCTGCAGTCGCTCGGCGTCAACTGCCTGTGGCTCCTCCCGTTCTATCCCTCGCCGCTGCGGGACGACGGATACGACATCGCGGACTACGAGAACGTCCACCCGAGCTACGGCACGCTGGAGGACTTCGACCGTTTCATCGAAGCGGCGCACCGCCGCGGGATTCGGGTCATCACGGAGCTGGTCATCAACCACACCTCCGACCAGCACCCGTGGTTCCAGGCCGCGCGCCGCGCGCCGGCCGGATCGCCCGAGCGCGAGTTCTACGTCTGGCACGACACCGACCAGAAGTACCAGGGCGTCCGCATCATCTTCACCGACTCGGAGACGTCGAACTGGAGCTGGGACGACACCGCGAAGGCGTACTACTGGCATCGCTTCTTCCGTCACCAGCCGGACCTGAACTTCGACAACCCGGCGGTGCTCGACGCGGTGATCAGGGTGATGCAGTTCTGGCTCGACCGCGGTGTGGACGGCCTGCGGCTCGACGCCGTGCCGTACCTCATCGAGCGCGAGGGCACGATCTGCGAGAACCTGCCCGAGACGCACGCCGTCCTGAAGCAGATCCGCGCCGCGCTCGACGCGCGGTATCCCGACCGGATGCTGCTCGCCGAGGCGAACCAGTGGCCGGCCGACGTCCGCCCGTATTTCGGCGACGGCGACGAGTGCCACATGGCATTCCACTTCCCGCTGATGCCGCGCATGTTCATGGGCGTGCGGCAGGAAGATCGCCATCCGATCACCGAGATCCTCCGGCAGACGCCCGACATTCCCGCGAACTGCCAGTGGGCCATGTTCCTCCGCAACCACGACGAGCTGACGCTCGAGATGGTCACCGACGAGGAACGCGACTACATGTACAAGGCGTACGCCGTCGATCCGCAGATGCGGATCAACGTCGGCATCCGCCGCCGGCTCGCGCCGCTGCTCGAGAACAGCCGCCGGCGCATCGAGCTGCTGCACAGCCTGCTCTTCTCCATGCCCGGGACGCCGATCATCTACTACGGCGA
Source organism: uncultured Acidobacteriota bacterium (assembly GCA_963817635.1). Lineage (GTDB taxonomy): Bacteria > Acidobacteriota > Vicinamibacteria > Vicinamibacterales > 2-12-FULL-66-21 > CAWFPR01. The sequence continues at coordinate 113,827 of CAWFPR010000001.1, forward strand.
CGAGATCGGCATGGGCGACAATATCTATCTCGGCGACCGCAACGGCGTCCGCACGCCGATGCAGTGGACGGGCGACCGCAACGGCGGCTTCTCGCGCGCCGACCCCGCGCGGCTCTTCGCGCCGGCGATCATGGATCCGGTCTACGGCTACCAGGCGATCAACGTCGAAGCGCAGGAACGCGCGCCCTTCTCGCTGCTGAACTGGATGAAGCGCATGATCGGCCTGCGCAAGCAGTTCAGGGTGTTCGGCCGCGGCACGCTCGAGTTCCTGCCGGCGCAGAACCGCAAGGTGCTCGCCTACGTGCGCGCGTTCGAAGCGGACACGGTGCTCTGCGTCGCGAACCTGGCGCGCACGGTGCAGCCGGTGGAGCTGGACCTCTCGCGCTTCAAGGGTATGACGCCGGTCGAGATGCTCGGGCTGACGGAGTTCCCGCGCATCGGCGAGCTGCCGTATTTCCTGACGCTGGCGCCGTACACCTCCTTCTGGTTCCGCCTCCAGCAGGCGCCCGCCGCGATCGCCACGCGGCTCGCGCCCGAAATGCCCGCCGAGATCCAGGACACGCCGGCCCTGCTGGTCGGCGCGTCGTGGGACACGCTGCTCGAAGGGAACGTGCGGACGCTCATCGAACGCGACCTGCTGCTGCCGTTCCTCATCCGGCAGCGATGGTACGGCAGCAAGGCGCGCGCCGCCCGCAGCGCGCGGTTCATCGACTGGGGCCTGCTGCGCCGCGGCCCCCAGCCGCTGTTCTTCTCGATCGTCGAGGTGGAGTTCGACGAGGGTTCTCGCGAACAGTACTTCCTGCCCCTCGCCGTCTGCCCCTTCAGCGAGGCGAAGCGGCTCACCGAGACGCGCCCGCAGGCGGTGCTCGCGAGCATCACGGGGGCGCGCAAGGGGCTCGTGTTCGACGGCTGGCTCGACGACGGGTTCGCGCGCGCGCTGCTCGAGTGCATCGGCCGCGGCGACCGCACGTCCATGCGGCGGGGCGCCGTCTCGGCGATCCAGACGGCGCGCTTCGCGGAGCTGCGCGGCAGCGACGACCTGCGCGTCTGGCGCCTCTCGGCCGAACAGAGCAACACGTCGATCGTGTACGGCGATCGGCTGATCGTCAAGCTGTTCCGCCGCGTGCAGCCCGGCATCAACCCCGACTTCGAGATCGGACGCCAGCTCACCGAGACGATCGGGTTCCCGCGCGTCCCGGCGGTCGCCGGGGCGCTCGAGTACGCCGCCATCGCAGAGCCGCCGACCACGATTGCGCTCCTTCAGCAGCTCGTCCCGAGCCAGGCGGACGGGTGGCGCCACGCCACCGACGAAATCGATCGGTTCTTCGACCACGTGGACCCGAAGCCGGTTCCCCCGGTCGAGCCGCTGACCTACAGCGCCATGCTGACGGCGGAGATACCGAAGGTGATCGCCGACGCGATGGCCGGGTACCTGCGTTCGGCCGAGACGCTGGGGCGGCGGACCGGCGAGATGCACGTGGCGCTCGCCTCCGACGCATCGAACCTCGCGTTCGCACCGGAGCCGTTCACCAGAGACGATCTCGGCGCCGTCGTGGACGATACGCTGGCCCAGGCGCAGCGCGCCTTCCAGACGCTCGAGCAGCTCCACGGCGACCCGAAGCTCCCGGCGGAGGTCGCCGCCGGCGTGGACTCACTGCTGCACGCGCGCGAGAGGGTGCTCGACCGGATTCGATCCGCGCCGGCGCTCGAGTTCGTCGCGTCGAAGATCCGTGTGCACGGCGACTACCACCTGGGCCAGGTCCTCTGGTGCGAAGGGGACTTCTACCTCCTCGATTTCGAGGGAGAGCCCGCACGTCCCATCAGCCAGCGCCGCCTCAAACAGTCGCCGATGAAGGACGTGGCGGGCATGATCCGCTCGTTCGGCTACGCGGCCTACGCGGGCCTCTTCGCGCACACGGCAGCGCGGCCGGATCACTTCGAGCGTCTCGAGCCGTGGGCCCGCCTCTGGCAGACGTGGGCCACGGCGGCGTTCCTGCGCGGCTACTTCGACGCGACGGCGGGCGCGCTCTTCATCCCGGCCGAGGCCTCACGGCGCGACGGCCTGCTGCAGCTGTTCGTGCTCGACAAGGCGCTGTACGAACTGAACTACGAGCTGAACAACCGCCCCGACTGGATCCGCATTCCGCTGCGGGGCATCTTTGAAATTCTGAACGGCGGCGCCCGGTAGCGGCCGGAGCCGGCGGGTTCATCGAGCGAAAATGACGACATCATGGTTCGGCGCGCTGCCGGCGCCCGGAGGCGCACGCTTCCGGCTCTGGGCGCCAGGCGCGCGCACCGTCTCGGTGGTCCTGCACGACGGCCGCGCGGCCGGCACGCACATCCTCGGCCGCGACGACGAGGGCGTATACGACCGGATCGTGGACGGCGCGGCGGCCGGCGATCGCTACGGCTACTCGATCGACGGCGGCGATCCGCGACCGGATCCGGCCTCGCGCTTCCAGCCCGACGGCGTGCACGGCCCCTCGCAGGTCGTCGATCCGTCCGCCTTCTCGTGGACCGACACAGCGTGGCGCGGCCGGTCGGCCCGCGATCTCGTCCTGTATGAACTGCACGTCGGCACGTTTTCGCCTGAGGGGACCTTCGCCGGCACGGCGGGCTGCCTCGAGCGGCTGCGCGATCTCGGCGTCACGGCGATCGAGCTGATGCCGGTCGCGGCCGCCGCCGGCTCGCGCAACTGGGGCTACGACAGCGTCGCGCTGTACCTCCCTGTACGCCCCATACGGGACGCCTGACGACTTACGGCGCCTGATCGACCGGGCCCACCATTTCGGCCTCGCGGTGCTCCTCGATGTCGTCTACAACCACCTCGGCCCCGAGGGCGCGTATCTCCGGGGCATCAACCCCGAGTACCTCACCACCCGCCACCGGACGCCGTGGGGGCATGCCGTCAACCTCGACGGGCCCGGAAGCGTGGCGGTGCGCCGCTTCATCATCGGCAACGCCGTGCACTGGATTCGCGAGTACCATGCCGACGGCCTCCGTCTCGACGCCACGCACGCTCTCATCGACGAGGGCCCCTCGCACATCGTCCGCGACATCGTCGCGGCGGCGCGCGACGCCGCGGCGGATCGCGAGATCGTGGTGCACGCCGAGGATCATCGGAACCTGGCGGTCATGATCGAGGAGATGGAAACCGAGGGATGGGGGCTCGACGCGGTGTGGGCGGACGACTTCCACCACGTCATGCGCCGGCTCCTCGCTGGTGATTCGCGCGGCTACTACGGCGACTTCACCGGATCCGTCCAGGAACTCGTCGCCACCATCCAGCAGGGATGGCTCTACACGGGCCAGCCGTCGCGGCACATGGGCGGACCGCGCGGCACGGATGCGTCGCAGCTGCCCATGTACCGGTTCATCGTGTGCCTGCAGAACCACGACCAGATCGGGAATCGCGCGACGGGCGATCGCCTGAGCCAGGCGATTTCGCCGGCGGCGTGGCGGGCGGCCAGCGCGGTCCTGCTCACGGTGCCGATGACGCCGCTGCTGTTCATGGGCCAGGAATGGTCGGCGAGTTCCCCGTTCCAGTACTTCACCGACCTGGAGCCGGGTCTCGGCCGGCTCGTGACGGAAGGACGGCGGTCGGAATTCGCCGACTTCCCGGAATTCTCCGACGCACGCGAGCGCATTCCCGATCCGCAGGCACTGTCGACGTATGAGGCCAGCCGCCTGCGGTGGAGCGAGCGCGCCGAGCCGGACCACGCCGCCGTGCTGCGCCTGTACGACGCGCTGCTCGCGCTTCGCCGGCGGCACCGGGCGCTCGCCGCGAGCGAGGCGACCCAGGGCGAAGCCGAGGCGATCGACGCCGACACCATCGCGATTTTTCGCCGCGACGAAGACGACGTGTTCCTGGTGATCGCGCGGCTGCGCGGGGCCGGCCGCGCGGACGTGGGCGCGATGGCGCTCGCGGCCGACCTGGGCACGCGCGGGGCGTGGGAGGTGGTCCTGACGACCGAGGATGCGCTGTTCGCGATCGATCCCGTTCCCGTTACCGTGGACCGCCAGCCGGAAGGGCCGCTGGTGGGCTTCGCGCGTCCCGGCGCCGTCATCCTGAGGAAGCGATGAGCGCCGGCGAGCATCGCCATCGGCCCGTGTGCGTCCCCGCGAGCACCTACCGCCTGCAGGTGCATGCGGGTTTCCCGCTCACCGCGGCGCGGGATATCGTGGCGTACTTGCGCCGGCTTGGCGTGGACGCGTGCTACACGTCGCCTTACTTCACCGCGTCACCCGGGAGCACGCACGGCTACGACGTGGTCAACCACAACGAGATCAGCCCTGAGCTTGGGGGTCTGGACGCCTACGGCGGATTCGCGCGCGCGCTCGAGGCGCACGAGATGCGGCACATCGTCGATTTCGTGCCGAATCACATGGGGATCGGGACCGGCACCAACGCGTGGTGGAACGACGTGCTCGAGAACGGCCCGAGTTCGCCGGCCGCGCGGTTCTTCGACGTGGACTGGACGCCGGTCAAGGCCGAGTTGCACGCCAAGCTCCTGCTGCCGATCCTCGGCGAACAGTACGGCCGCGTGCTCGATCGGGGGAGCTGCAGCTCGCCTTCCTGGACGGCGCGCTCGTGCTCCGCTACTTCGATCAGCAGCTGCCGATCAACCCGCGCCAGGCGCCGCGCGTCTACGTCCTCGCGGTGGAGCAGCTCGAACGCTCGCTCGGGACCGACGCGCCGCAGGTGCACGAATTCCAGAGCATCATCGCGTCGCTGCAGAACATGGCGCCGTACACCGACGAGGACGCGTCGCGCGCGGCCGAACGGCAGCGCGAGAAGGAGGTCGCCCGCGCGAGGCTCGTGCGGCTCGTGGCGGAGGCGCCGGCGATCGGTGAGGCCATCGACGCGGCGGTCCGCGAGTGCAACGGGACCCCTGGCCAGCCGGCCAGCTTCGATCGGCTGCACGACCTGCTCGAGGCGCAGGCCTACCGGCTGGCGCACTGGCGCACGGCCTCGCACGAGATCAACTACCGCCGGTTCTTCGACATCAACACGCTGGCGGGGCTGCGGGCCGAGGACCCGGATGTCTTCGACGCGACGCACACGCTGCTCGCCTCGCTCATCCGCGATCGGCACGTCCACGGCGTGCGGATCGATCACCCGGATGGCCTGTTCGATCCCGCGCGCTACTTCGCGATGCTGCAGGATCTCGCGGCACGCGCACTCGGCCTTGACCGCGCTCCAGGCGGCGAACCGCCCGACCGCCCCCTGTACGTCGTCGCGGAGAAGATCCTGTCTGGGCACGAACGCCTGCCGCCGCACTGGGCCGTGCACGGTACGACCGGCTACAACTACCTGAACGAGCTGAACGGCGTCTTCATCGACAGCGCCCAGGCCCGCCGCACGCGGCGCGTCTACGCGAAGCTCACCGGCCAGGCGGGATCGTTCGACGACGTGCTCTATGCCAGCAAGCGCCTGATCATGGAGACCGCCCTGTCGAGCGAGCTGAACGTGCTGACGCACACGCTCGATCGCATCGCCGAGAGCAACCGTACGTCGCGCGACTTCACCCTCGAGAGCCTGCGCGACGTGATCACCGAGGTAGTGGCGTGCTTCCCGGTCTACCGGACGTACATCGACGAGCATGGCTGGCGTCCCGAGGATCGGACGGTGCTCGCGCAGGCCATCACGCGTGCCCGGCGCCGGAACCCCGCGATGGAGGCGTCGCAGTTCGACTTCTTCCGCGAAGTGGTGTTGCCGCGCGATCCGGAGGACGGGTGGCGCCAGGTGGCCGAGGAGCGTCGGCTCGGGTATCCGCCGGCCGACGCGCAGGAAGCACGCGCGCGGCTCCGCTTCGCCATGAAGCTGCAGCAGTACACCGGGCCGGTGCAGGCGAAGGGCCTCGAGGACACCGCCTTCTACCGCTTCAACGTGCTGCTGTCGCTGAACGAGGTCGGCGGCGATCCGGCGCGGTTCGGCCGGTCGGTCGAGGAGTTCCACGATGCCAACGTCGCCCGCCGGCTCAGGTGGCCGTACGAGATGCTCGCCACGGCGACGCACGACACGAAGCTCGGCGAAGACGTGCGTGCGCGTATCAACGCGATCTCGGAACTGCCCGACGAGTGGGGGCGTGAAGTCTCCCGATGGATGTCGCTGAACCGCACGAACCGCACGATCATCGACGCGGAGCCCGCGCCGGACAGGAACGACGAGTACCGCTTCTACCAGGGGCTCGCGGGCATCTGGCCACCGGGCGTCGAGCGCGCCGATGCGGACGCTCGTCGAGCGCGTGCAGGGCTACATGCTGAAGTCGGCGAGAGAGGCCAAGGTGCATACGAGCTGGCTCACCACGAACCTGCCGTACGAAAACGCACTGCTCCGTTTCGTCGATCGGACGCTCGCGGGCCCGGCCGCCGGCCGTTTCATCGCCGCGTTCCGGCCCTTCCAGCAGCGGCTCGCGAGCCTCGGCGTCACCAACTCGCTTGCGCAGGTCACGCTGAAGCTGGGATCGCCGGGGGTTCCCGATTTCTACCAGGGCACGGAGGTGTGGGACCTGAGCCTCGTCGATCCGGACAATCGCCGGCCGGTTGATTTTTCGATGCGGGAAGAGCTGCTCGCTGGGATCGATCAGCTGCTCGAAGCCGAGCCCGCCGAACGCCAGCCGGCGCTGCGCGCGATGCTGCGCGACTGGCCGGACGGGCGCATCAAGCTCCTGTTGACGGCTGCCGGCCTGCGCCTGCGCCGCGAGAAACCCGATGTATTCCTGGAGGGCGAGTATGTCCCGCTCGTCACGGAGATCACCGTCCCGGGAGGCGCGGTGGCGTTTGCGCGCATTGCTCCGCCGCAGCAGGGGAAGGCGGGCGACGCCGTACTGTTCGTCGCGCCGCGGCTGTGCGCGCCGATCGTGGACAGCGCCCGGCCGTTCCCGGTCGGTGGCGAGTGCTGGCGAACCTCGCGCCTGATGCTGCCCCCCGAACTGCGCGAGCGCAGCTTCCGCCACGTCCTTACGGGTGCGGAACTGCGGCCGACGGCCGCTGGCGAGGCCGCGTGGCTCTTCTTCGGTGAAATCTTCGACACGGTGCCGATCGGGATCCTGGTGTCGGTGTCGTCGGTGTAAGGGCGGCTCGCGAGCCGCCCCTACACGGCGAGCCGCCCCTACACGGCGAGCCGCCCCTGCGCCGGGACGCCCTGCACCCGGTTACCGCTGGCCGCCGCCCCGGCGCCCGCCGCCGTTCTGCTGCGTCTCGCGGTTCAGCTCGACGATGTCCGCGCTGTCCGGACTCTGGCCGAGCAGCCAGCGGCAGAAGTACTCACCGCGCAGCACGTTGATGTAGGACGCCGCGTCGCCGTACGAGTGGCGCTTGCCGGGGATCAGGAAGAAGTCGAACCGCTTGTTCGCCTTGATGAGGGCGTCGGCGAGGCGATACGTGTTGGCCGGGTGCACGTTGTCGTCGATGTCGCCCGTCACGAGCATCAGGTGCCCCTTGAGGTTCTTCGCCAGGTCCGAGTTCTTGTCGATGTCGAACTCGAACGTCGTCTTGCCGTCCTTCTCGACTTCCTTGATGCCGTGGTTCTTCTCGCTCCACGTGTTGTTGTAGATGTTGTTCTCGTGGTTGCCGGACTCCGACCACCCGACCTTGAAGAAGTCGGGATACTCGAGCATGGCCGCGGCCGTCATGAACCCGCCGCCCGAATGCCCCCAGATGCCGACCTTGTTGATGTCGATGAACCGATGGCGCCGGGCGAGCTGCTCGATGGCGGCCTTCTTGTCGGCCAGCCCGTAATCGCGGAGGTTGCCGTAGCCGTAGTTGTGATACCACTTCGACCGCGACGGGTTGCCGCCGCGGTTGCCGACCTCGATGACGATGAAGCCGTACTGCGCGAGCGCGACGCTCGTGCTCCGCGGATTGAAGTTCTTCGTCACGCTCTCGGTCTGCGGTCCGGGATAGACGTACGCGATGATCGGGTACTTCTTGTCCGGGTCGAAGTCGAACGGCTTGTACATCACCCCGTACAGGTCGGTCACCCCGTCGTCCGCCTTGACGCCGAACGGCTCGGGATAGATGAACCCGGCCTCGAGCAGGGCGCTGAGATCCGGCTTCTCGAGGGTGGTCACCATCGTGCCCGCCGAATCGTAGAGCACCGATTCTGGGGATCCGTTCACGCGCGACGAGTTGTCCACGAAGAACTTGTTCGACTTCGACATCGCGACCGTGTGCGTGGCTTCGCCCGGGTCGAGCAGTTTCATGCCGGTGCCGTCGAGCCCGACGCGATACAGGTGGGCGTAGGTCCGGATCCTCCCCCTTCTCACGACCGGCGGACGTGATGTACGCCACGCGCAGTTTCTCGTCAACGGCGTCGAGGCCGGTCGTGACGAACTCTCCTTCCGTGATGCGGTTCTTCAGCGCCCCGGTGTTCGCGTCGTACAGGTAGAAGTGCCCCCAGCCGTCCCGCTCCGACCAGAAGAGCAGGCTCTGCCCGTTGTCGGCGAGGCGCAGCGGCTTGCTCTCGATGTAGGTGTTGAGCCGCTCCTCGATGATCGGCTTCACGTCGCCGGTCTTCGCGTCAGCGATGCAGACGTCCATCTTGTGCATGTCGCGGCTCAGGCGCGTCATGTAGAGGCTGTCTGCCGAGGGGCTGAGCCATTGCGACGGGGTCGGCCGTTCGCCCGGCGCCGCGCCGCCGCCGCGGCCGCCCCCGCGGCCGCCCCCGGTGTTGAACACCGGCTGCGTCGCGACCGACAGCGTCTGGTCCGCGAATCGGTCGGCCTTGACGCGCACACGCCCTTTCGTCGCCACGTCGAACACCCACATCTCCGACTGGGGGATGTTCTCCTCGCCCGGCATGGCGTAGCGGTACGTCTCGAGGGTCGGACGCGGGTTCGAGAGCGCGTTGATGACCCACAGGTCCTTCACCTTGCGGGAGTCGCGCCGCACCGCCGAGAACCGGCTCGAGTCCTGCGCCCAGCTGATCTGGATGGCCGGCACGCGCGCGTTCTTGTCCTGGCTGTCCCCCTCCGTCGTGTCGTTCTGCTGCTGCTCGGTGTCGTCCTGCTGCTGCTGTTGCTGCTGCTGCTCCAGAGTGCTGGCGCGCACCTCGCGCGCCCAGCTGTAAAACTCCTCGCCGTCCTTCGTGAGCTGCGTCTCGACGATGGTGGGATCGTCGGCCTTCTTCTGCGCCTTGGCGTAGTTGTCGGCGTCCGTCATGTACAGATTGTGGCTGCGCGCGAAGACGACGGTCTTGCCGTCGGGCGAGAAGGAGGCCCAGCGCGCGTCGCGCGCCGGCGCCTTGTAGTCCTCGACGAGCGTGAGCTTCGCCGTGGCCATGTCGTACTCGAAGTGCAGCGACTTGTTCCGCGGCTGCGCCGCGCCGCGGCCGCCGGCGCCGCGCCCGCGCTGCCCCTGCTGCGGGTCGTCCCCGTCGCTCATCATGTCGCGCTCGTCGTCGAGCACGTCGAGGTCGCCCCCCTTGGCGCCCCCCTGCTCCGTCGTCGTGATCTTCTTCGGCGGCGTGTTCAGCACGGTGTCGCGCGGCACCTGGAGGTCGAACTCGAACGCGGCGTCGTCCCTGATGAAGTGCACCGACGAGAACGGCAGGTGCTGCGCATCATAGGGCAGGCCTGTCACCGACGTGAGCGCGGCGGCCATCTTCGCGTGGTCGAACAGCGGGCCCTTCGTCTTCTTCAGCGGATCGACCAGGTAGAACCGCCGCCCGTCGCGGGTCTGGTAGGCGTACCAGAACCGATCGCTCGTCTCGAGCCACCGCGGCGTCACGGTGGTGTCGAATATGAGCTTCGATACTTTCTGGGACGTCCATTGCGACGCGAGATCGTAGTTGGGCGTCGGCGTATTCGAGCGCGCGCCGGACTGGGCGCGGGCGGGCATCTGAACGAGCGACAGGGTCGCCAGCGTCGCGGCAGCGGCCACGACCCGGGCGCCGCGCAGCGCGACGGTGTGGGACGGCATGGGGCTTCTCCTCGGGGTGAATCAGGACGAACGCGGGGACAGTAGCACAAATCGGGGCATCGGGCTTCCGGCTTGGGGCTTCGGGCTATTTCAGGAACGTCCGCAGATCGACGCGTCCCTTCTTCAGCACGAGCGGCTTCCAGAGATCGCCCACGTCCGCCAGGCGCGCGCGGACGTTGTCCAGCCGGAAATCCTCGATGCGGACGCCGTGTCCGACTTCCGCCCACGTGACCGGCGTCGACACGCGCGCGCTTCGGCGTGCGGGCGCACCGAGTAGACCGAGGCAAGGGTGCGGCCCCAGGCGTTCTGGTTGTAGTCGATGAGGACGCGGCCCTCCGGACGCGTTCGCCACCTTGTAGTCGGAGGTCATGAGCGCGGGGTGACGCGCCGCCAGCTCCTGCGCGAGCGCTTTGGCGAACGTCCACACGTCCTTCTGCGATCGGCCCGCGGACGATCGGAACGTAGACGTGAATGCCCTTCGAGCCGGTCGTCTTGGCGAACGCCGGCATCTTCAGCGTGGCCAGCGCGTCGCGCACGACGCAGGGCGGACTCCAGGACGCTGCTCGAAGCGGCGCGCTTGCCGGGATCGAGGTCGAAGTGCAGGTAGTCCGGCCGGTCCACGTCGTCGCAGGTCGCATACCACTGGTTCAGGTCGATGCACCCGAGGTTGATGACCCAGAGCAGCGACGGCAGATCGTCGATGACCGGGAAGTCGATGACGTTGCCGGAGCCGTGCGTCGATGCGGCAGGTGCGGATCCAGTCGGGGCGAGGCGCGGGCGCGCGCTTCATGAAGAAGAACGCGCCCGTCGGCGCCGTGCGGATAGCGCTTCATCACCATCGCGCGATCGCGGATGTGCGGCAGCAGCCACTGTGCGACGTCCGCGTCGTACTGGATCAGATCGCCCTTCGTCACGCCGAGCTCGGGCCAGAACGGCTTGTCGAGGTTCGTCAGGCGGACCTCGCGGCCGCCGGCTTCGATCGTCGCCGTGCCGGAACGGGGAATCAGGAGCGGCTGCGGCCACGCGTTCGTCCTTCATGATGCCCTTGATCGGCGCCAGCTTCGGCGGGCGCTGCCCGTGCCGGATCGCGCCGGCGACCGGCACGTAGGGCAGTTCTTCCCCGCACGGACCGACCGCAGCAGCAGCCCGCCGCGGCTCATGTCGCCCCGGCCGACGAAATCCGACGGGAACACCAGGCGATCCCCGAAGACGCCGGTCAGCACGTCCACGTACTTCGCCGACGCGATGCTGCCGAGCAGCACCACGTCGCAGTCCGGACCGATCTCGGCGGCGAGCGCGCCGGCGCTCGCGATCAGCGGCCGGCGATACCTCGGATCGGCAGCGGAGATGTCCACGCTCGCAAACGCCTGGAGCGCTTCGATCGTGACAGCGGTCTCCGCCCTTCGCAGGCCGGCGTTCGGCGTGATGACGAGTGCGCCGCTCCCGGCGAGCGGCGCGTCGGACCCGGCGGCTGCGCGAAGCGGAGCGCGTAGGCGAGCTTGCCCTTGAAGTAGAGCCCGCTGATGAAGGCGAACACCTCGCCGAGCGGCGCGCCTTCCCGGCCGCGAAGCCGGACGGCCAGGTCGAACTGCGCACGCTCGGACACGACCATCTTTGCGCGCCGCCCGCCGCAGTTGGCGGGCGACAGCAGGAAGACGCGCGCACGGGTGGGGCTGGAGCTGAGTGGCTCGAGGGTTTTGGCTCGAGGCTTGCCGCTGGAATCCCGGAGCTGGGATGGTGGGGCATGACCGCTCGCCTCCGAAGCGTTGCGCCGCCTACAGCGACCAGCGGAGCAGCACGGCTCCGACGGTGAACCCGGCCCCGACCGATGCGAGCAGCACGAGGTCGCCGCGCTTCAGCCGTCCCTGCCGGACGGCGTCCGAGAGCGCCAGCGGAATCGTCGCGGCGGTGGTGTTGCCGTACATCTCGAGGTTGATGATGACCTTCGAATCCGGCAGCCCGAGCCGCTCGGCGGCCGCCGTGATGATGCGCCGGTTCGCCTGGTGCGACACGAACAGGTCGAGGTGGGACGGATCGAGGCCGTTGCGCTCCAGCAGGCGGCGGGCGATCTCCTCGGTCTTGCGCACCGCGAACTTGAACACGGTCGCGCCCTCCTGCTTGACGTAGTGCAGCTTCTTCTCGACGGTCTCGGCCGACGCCGGCATGCGGCTGCCGCCCGCCGGCATGCACAGCGCGGGGCCGCCGCTGCCGTCCACTTCGTGGGCGAAGTCGATGATCGCCGGCTCCGTCTCGTCGGCCGGCGCCAGGACGACCGCGCCCGCGCCGTCGCCGAACAGCACGCACGTCGTCCGATCGGTGTAGTCGATGATGCTCGACATCACGTCGGCGCCCACCGCGAGCGCATGGTCGCACGATCCGGTCGCGACCATCTGCCGGGCCGTCGTCAGCGCATAGGTGAATCCGGAACAGGCCGCGCCGAGGTCGAATCCCCAGGTGTGGTGCGCGCCGAGCTTGTGCTGGAGCAGGCACGCGGTGCTCGGGAAGACCGTATCGGGCGTCGTCGTGCCGACGACGATGAAGCCGATGTCGTCGGGGGTGATCCCGGCCTGCCGCATCGCGCCGAGCGCGGCTTCCTTCGCCAGGTCCGACGTCGCCACCCCCGGATCGACGATGTGGCGCTCCTTGATGCCGGTCCGCTGGAGGATCCAGTCGTTGGTCGTGTTCACCAGCTTCTCGAGATCCTCGTTGGTCAGCACGCGGGGGGGCACGTAGGTCGACAGCCCCGCAATCTTCACGCGCCTCAGCGCTTTCACCACAGACGGTCCTTTCCCGGGGCGCTCAGCCCGAAATATTCGTAGGCCCTGGGCGTCGCCACGCGGCCGCGCGGCGTGCGATCCAGGAACCCGATTTGAATCAGAAACGGCTCGTAGATGTCTTCGATGGCGTCCCGCTCCTCGCTCATCGCGGCCGCCAGGCTCGCGACGCCGACCGGGCCGCCGTCGAACTTCTCGATGATCGTGCGCAGCAGCCGCCGGTCGATCTCGTCGAAGCCGTGCTCGTCGACTTCGAGCAGCTGGAGCGCGCGGTGCGCGACGTCGATCGTGATGTGCCCCGCGGCTCGCACCTGCGCGTAGTCGCGCACGCGCCGCAGCAGCCGGTTCGCGACGCGGGGCGTGCCGCGCGACCGCCGGGCGATCTCGGTCGCCGCGTCGGCGTCGATCGGCACCCCGATGATCCGCGCCGACCGCGTCACGATCTCCCGGATATTGTCTTCCGTGTAGAAATCGAGCCGGTGCACGATGCCGAAGCGCGAGCGCAGGGGCGCGGTCAGGAGCCCCGTGCGTGTCGTCGCGCCGATGAGCGTGAAGCGCTGCACCGGGACCTTCACCGACCGGGCGCCGGGGCCCTGGCCGATCATGATGTCCAGTTCGTAGTCCTCCATCGCGGGATAGAGGATCTCTTCGATGGCCGGGCTCATGCGGTGCACTTCGTCGATGAAGAGGACCTCGCGCTCCTGGAGGTTCGTCAGCATGGCGGCGAGATCGCCGGGCTTCTCGATGACGGGCCCCGCCGTCGAGCGGATCGCGACGCCCAGCTCGTTCGCGATCACGTAGGCGAGCGTCGTCTTGCCGAGCCCCGGCGGGCCGTAGAGCAGGACGTGGTCGAGCGCCTCGCCGCGCTGGCGCGCCGCCGGTGATCGACACGTGCAGGTTCTCGCGAACGCGCGCCTGCCCGATGTAGTCGTCGAGCGTGCGCGGCCGGAGTCCGGCCTCGTACTGGACGTCCTCGTCCACGCGCGCCGCCGTGACGAGACGGTCGTCGCTCACCGCTTCACCATCAGCCGCCGCAGGACGTCACGCAGCGCCGCGTCGAACGCGGGATCGTGCGACTCGTCGAGGGTCTTCGCAATCGCCTTCTCTGCCGCCGCACGCTGGTAGCCGAGGTTGAGGAGGGCCGAGAGCAGATCTTCGCGGAGCTGGTCGCCGGGCGCCGGCGCGACCGGCCTGCCTGCGCCTGCACGGATGCCGGCAGCCGATCCTTCAGCTCGAGACCGATGCGTTCGGCGGTCTTCTTGCCGACGCCCGGGATCGCGGTGAGCCGCGCGACGTCGCCGTGGCGCACCGCCCTGATCAAGTCGGCCGGTTCGATCCCCGACAGCACCGCCAGCGCCAGCTTCGGTCCGACGCCGCTGATGGCGATCAGGCGCTCGAACAGATCCTGTTCGAGGCTGGTCGCAAATCCGTAGAGCGCGATGACGTCCTCGCGCACGTGCGTGTGAATCCGCAGCGTCAGGGCCGCGCCAGGCTCGCCGAGCGTGTAGAAGGTGGAGAGCGGCACCTGCACGTCGTAGCCGACGCCGCCGGTTTCCAGGATGATCCGGCTGGGATGCTTGTCGGCCAGGAAGCCCTTGAGGAGCGCGATCATTTCTTCGCGCTCGCGGCGCCGCGCCGTCGCGGCGTGCCGCTGAGGGGCGCGGGAGATCCGGCCGCGGCGGACCATGCCTGCTCCCGCGCCGGCCGGTAGTCTCTCCACGACTGGACCGGAGTCGCCGCGCGCCCTGAGGTCTTCTCCGCCGCGGCGCGTTCGGCGATGACGCCCGTGGAGCTGTTCAGGTGACACACCGCCACCGCCAGCGCATCGGCGGCATCGTGCGGAGTCGGGACGTCGGCGAGCCCCAGCAGCAGCTTCATCATCTGCTGCACCTGCGGCTTCTCGGCGCGGCCGTAGCCCACGACCGCGCGCTTGACCTCCGCCGGCGTGTATTCGAACACCTCGAGCCCGGACTCCGACGCCGCCAGGAGCGCGACTCCTCGCGCGTGCCCCAGTTTCAGGGCGCTCCGGACATTGCGCGAGTAGAAGATGTTCTCCACGGCGACGCAGTCGGGCCGGTGGCGCGCGAGCAGCGCCATGAGCCCGGCATGGATGTACTTGAGTTTCTCTGGAAACGTCGCACCCGACGGGGCCGACAATGCACCGCAGATGACGAGACGGTGTCGGCTGCCGAGCAGTTCGACGCAGCCGTATCCCGTGCGATCTGAGCCGGGATCGATCCCGAAGATCTTCACGCCAACGAGGCCTCGATCTCCTTCTCTTCGATATCGGCGTTCGACCACACCTTCCTGGTGTCCTCGTGACTCCTCGAGCGCTTCCATCAGCTTGATCATCTGCTGGGCTGGCTTGCCTTCGAGCTTCACGTAATTCTGCGGGAGCATCGCGACTTCGGCGGCCCCCGGCTCGATGCCGAGCGCCTTCACCGCGTCGAGCACCTTCTGGAAGGCATCGGGCGCCGACATCACTTCCCAGCTGTCGCCATCGTCGCGCATGTCGTCGGCGCCGGCATCGAGGGCGGCCGCCATCAGGGCTTCTTCCTCCGCCTGACTTTTGTCGACGACGATGTAGCCTTTCTTGTCGAACATCCAGGCGACGCTGTTCTCCGCCGCGAGGTTGCCGTTGTGCTTCGACAGGATGTGGCGGATTTCGCCGACCGTGCGGTTCCTGTTGTCCGTCAGCGTCTCGACGATGACCGCCGCGCCGCCAGGACCGTAGCCCTCGTAGGTGATCTCGTCGTACGAAACGCCCGGCAGCTCGCCTGTGCCCCGCTGGATGGCGCGCTTGATGTTGTCGGCGGGCATGTTGGCGGCCTTGGCTTCCGCCACAATCGTGCGCAGGCGCGGATTGGTGTCCGCGTCGCCGCCGCCGTTTCTCGCGGCGACCGTCAATTCCTTGATGATGCGCGTGAACACCTTGCCGCGCTTGGCGTCAGCCGCGCCCTTCTTGTGCTTGATCGTGTGCCATTTCGAATGGCCGGACATGGCAGAACTCCCCAGAAAAACAGAACAAAATGACCGCTGATGTTACCACAAGGCCGCGGGGGCCGGAACCGGCTCCCGCGCACGCCGCGCCCGGCGTGACCGCCGCCGCGACGGGCGGGGGCGGAACTCAACGCTTCCTCGCCATGATGACCCAGACATCCGCCCGCGTATCCCAGGGGCCGCCGCGATAGTCGCCCAGCACGGCGTCGATCCGGAAGCCGGCGCGTTCGAGGCGCCGGGCCATCTGGGGAATCGACAGCGTCCGGAATGTCAGCGAGAAGCGGTGGACCCGGCGCTCGCGTCCGCGCCGCTCGATGTACTGCTGGTCGAAGATCGTGAGATGCCGGCGCCGATCCTGGCGCACCGATTCGACGAGCGTCAGGTTCGTGCCCCGGCCACGCGTGCCCGCCAGGCTCGTGCGTCCCTGGTACTCGGACCAGCGCGGCAGATCCGGGACCAGGTCCACGACAAAGAGCCCCCCGCGGCGCAGCACTCCAGCCACCGACTCGAGGGCGGCGACGAGGTCCGTCTCGCGCGTCAGCGACTGGAGAATCCCATACGGCGCCATGACGAGGCCGAAACCCGGGCGCCTGCGGAACGGCAGGTACCGGATGTCGCCACGCACCAGCGCAGCGTGCTGGCGCGCCCGCCGCAGCCGCGCCCGGCCGCGCGCCAGCATTTGGGCCGAGCGATCGACCCCCACGACGTCGACCCCCGCGCGCGCCACCGGCACCGTGATCCGGCCCGTGCCGCATCCAAGCTCCAGGACACGGCCCTCCTGCGCCGCCGCCAGCCGTTGCCAGAACGCCACGTCGCGACGGGCCACCGTCCGGGCGTTTTCCCAGTCGTAGAACGGTGCGTACTCGTCCCAGCCTTCCCATCCCTGCGCGCGCGTATCAGACATGCGGTGACAGTGCCATCGATTCGAAATGGTAGCGACTGGCGAGCGTTCCGCGCCCGGCCGATCGAGAGTCGAGAGGAAACATCCCGGGAGACATGCCGGCGGCGCCGGTCACGGCACCACCGTGACCAGTCCGTTGGCGATCAGTTGCTCCAACAGGCCGAGGACGTCGGATTCCAGGGTGGCCGGTGGCACGTCGAACTCGTCGAGGAGCGCATCGACGACGGGCCGGGGACGTCCGAGTTCACCGAGCAACTGCCAGATGCGGGTGCCGACGGCATTCAGGCCGAAATACTGCCCGCTTTCGAGGTTCAGCAGGACGGTCTCGCCCTCTATCTCCCGGAAAACCACACCCTCCGGGATGCTGAACGCCGTCTCCAGAGTCACCTGCGCCATCGTTGTGCATGATAACCGTCCGCCCGCGGCGGCGCGAGCCTCACCTTCTGCCTCCCGCCGGCCGCGCCGCGGCGCCGGTAATTGTCGCAAGTGTCCGTAATGAGACAATTACAGCGCAAGCAGTGACTCCAAATGGCCCCATTCGTGCCGCCTGAAAAATGGGGTGAATCTTGCAGTCGCCGTGACGGTGGGGCGAACGTGGCGGCTCGCCGAAACCCTGGAGGCGCCAATGTCGCTAATTCATTGTGTCCATTAGCCGATTGCGGTACCATGAACGTGTTCAAAATTGAAGTCGGATCCAAGAAAGTGACCATTCCCCGCTCCGGATTTCTGGGCGTATCGGTCCTCGTGGGGCTGCTCGTGATACCCGCTGGGCTTGCCGCTGGGAGTCGGAAGGCCGTCGCACGACCGACGTCCGGCGACGCGCACTCGCGCCAGGTCCCTCCGCCGTCCGTCCGGCAGGCGGGCGGAACGATTCTCGGGATCGGTCTGGAACGAGAAGAACGAAGGCGTGGCGGGGGCGCGCGTGCGGCTGCGCAATCTGGGCACCGGGCAGCTCGAAGGCACCGTTCAGGCGGACGCGAGCGGGCAATTCACCTTCGCTGGGATCAAGGGGGCAAGGCAACTACGTCCTCGAGTGCGTGAACGAGCAGGGACACATCCTGGCAGTCGGGCACCCGTTTACGCTGCTCCCCGACGAGACGCTCGCGACGTTCATGCGCCTGGTCAGCCGGCGGACCACGTTCGCCGACTTCTTCCAGAACGCCGCGGCCAGCGTGATTATCCGCCGCCGCTTCCCTCGGAGTCACCGCGATCGCGCCGGCCGGACAGCCGACCAGTCCGGAGCGCTGACCGCATGTCGCCTCAGCCCCTGGCCGCGCCGGTGGAGACCGCGGTCGCGCCGTCCCTGCCGCAGCCGATCCGCGAAATCCACATCCTCGATCGGCTCGTCACGGTCTTTCGCCACATGCGGCTGGTGGTCGCGGTGTTTTCCGTGGTTGTGGCCATCGGCACGCTGAATTCGTTTTCGACGGTGCCTCGCTACAAGGCCAGGGCGAGCCTCGTCATCCAGGACCCGCGCTCGGTCGCCGTCACCAATCTGAACGCGAACAATACGGCGCAGTACTACGAGGATTCCGACTCTTACGCGAACACGCAGTTCCAGATCCTGCGCGGCCGCGCGCTCGGACGCCGCGTCGTCGACAAGCTCGACCTCGTGCACCGGGGCATTCCCGCTGCCCAGTCCGCCGGCCTGCTCGGTTCGATCTCCGCGGCCCGAACGAAGCTGAGTACCTGGCTGCGTGCGCGGTTGCTCGGCCGCGCCCCGGCCAGCATTCCGCCGCCGGATGCCGCCGCACGCGAGACGGCGCAGGAAAGCGCGGCGATTGCGGCGTTCCTGTCCAGCGTCGAGGTCATCCCGATCCGGACGACGCGGCTCGTGGAAGTCACCTACGACTCCACGGATCCCGCCTTCGCCGCCCTCGCGGTGAATACGCTCGTGACCGAGTACGTCGAGCAGAATCTCGACCTGCGGCTGCGGGACATCGACAACACCCTGAAATGGCTCGAGGGCCAGCTCGTTTCGTCGCAGGCCAAGCTGCAGGCCGCCGAGGGCGCGATGGCCGAGTACCGGCAGCAGCAGAACGCGCTCTCGCTGAGCAGCGGCTCGAACATCCTCGGCGCCCAACTCGCGCAACTGAACGACGCGATGACGAAGGCGAAGACGGCGCGCATCGAGAAACAGGGCGTCTACGACCAGCTGAAGGACCTGGACGGGAACAGTCCCCAGGTGGACAACATCGCGGCCGTCTCCCAGAATCCCACCATCCAGTCGCTCAAGGCGCAGCTGAGCGCCCTGCAGTCGGAGAAAGCGCGCAATGCGGATCGCTGGGGGGAGAACTACCCCGAGATGATCAAGTTGAACAACTCCATCGCGACGACGGAACAGCAGATCAAGGCTGAAAAATCGAAGGTCATCGAGACCATTCGCAATGACTACCGATCGGCGGTCGCCGGCGAGCAGAGCCTCAATGCGGCGCTCGAGAACCAGAAGCGCCAGTCGATGGATCTCGATCGGAAGAGCGCCGGGTACACGGTGCTCGAGCGGCAGGCGGCGGGCGAGCGCGAGATCTACCAGTCGCTGCTGACCCAGGACAAGGAACTCCGCGTCATTCGAAACAGCCGCGCCAACAACATCCAGCTGATGGACACGGCGGAAGTGCCAAAGGGCCCGTACGTGCCCGACCATCGCCGGGACCTGCTGATGTCGATCGTGCTCGGCCTGGCGCTCGCGGTCGGAATCGCCTTCGGCATCGAGTACCTCGACGACACGGTCAAGACGCCGGACGACGTCACCCGCCGCCTGAACCTGCCGCTGCTCGGTCTCGTCCCGGCGCTGCACGGTGACCAGTCGCCGCTGCTCGCGACCGACGTGCCGCATGATTTTGGCGAGGCGTTCCGCTCGCTGCGCACGTCGCTCGTCTTCACCAGCCGCGGCGAAGGGGCCCGCCTGCTCGGCGTCACCAGCACGCAACCGCTCGAAGGCAAGACCACGACGGCGTGCAACCTGGCCATGGTGCTGGCCTACGGCGGCGCCCGGGTCCTGCTGATCGACGCCGACATGCGGCGGCCGGGCCTGCACAGAACGATGGGGCTCGCCAACGAGGCCGGCCTGTCGCACGTGCTCACGGGCCAGGCGCGGATCCGCGAAGTCGTACGGCCGACGAGCGAACCGAACCTCCTGGTGATCACGGCGGGCCGGACTCCGCCGAACCCGTCGGAGCTCCTCGCAGGCGACCGGATGCGGGAACTGCTCCGGGCGCTGTCGCACAGCCCCTTCGACTGGGTCATCGTCGACACCCCGCCGGTGCTCGCCGTAACCGATGCGGTAGTCCTTGCGCCGATGCTGTCAGGGTTCGTTTTCGTCATCGGGGCGGAAATGACAAGGCGGGGGCATGTCGAACGCGCGGTCGAGATGATGCAGGCGGGCCGCCAGCCGATCGTCGGGGTCGTGCTGAACCGGGTGGACTTCGACCGCAATAAGTATTACTACTCTCGCTATTACGGCTACCAGTACAAGAGCTACTACGGCCAGTCGAGCATCCCGGCATAGTCGCGCGCACCTTCACGAACGCGTGGCCGTGTGGCTCGTCTGCCTGCTGCTCGGCGCACCGCTCGCGGCGTTTGGTGGCGCGTACGGCTGGTCCGTCGCGCCTCTGCTGGCCGGCGCGATCGCGCTGGCGGTGGCCAGCCCTCCACGCGCCGATGCCACGACACGCACGCTCGATCTGGCGCTCGGCGGCGTCGCCGCCGCAGTCGCGCTGCAGCTCGTGCCCGTGCCTCCCGCAGTGGCCGGCTGGCTGTCCCCGGCGCGCGCCACCCTGGTGGAAGCGCGATCGCTTGCCCTGGCGCCGCCGTCGTGGGCGCCCCTGTCGATCGACGCGGCAGGCACGGCGTACGCGCTCGCGGTGCTCGCCGCGGCGCTGCTGACGTTCGTGGCCTGTCGCAGACTGTTTGCGCACCGCGGAGTGCGCGAGGTCTGCCGCGCCATCGCCTGGCTGGGTCTCGGGCTCGCGTGCGCCGGCATGCTGCAGCGCGCGGCCTCCGGCGATCTGATTTACGGGTTCTGGCTCCCCGTCGACCGCGGCGCGCTGCCGTTCGGACCATTCGTGAACCGCAACCACGCCGCCACGTGGCTCGTCATGGGCGTGTCGGTGTGCGGCGGCTACCTGATGGCCCGGCTCCACCGGCCGGGCTCACACCACCGGCGTGTCCTCTCGGCCGACAGCCGCATGGTGTGGCTGGCGATTGCCGGTACTACGATGGTGATTGGCCTGGGTGTTACGCTCTCCCGATCCGGTGCGCTCGCGCTGGCAGCCGCCGCCATGGTGTGGCTGGCTGTCGGCCACCGGCGACTTGGGCGCCAGGGCGCCGCGTGGCTCGTGGCCGTCCCGGTCGCGGCCGGCGCGGTGCTCGTCTCGCTCGGCCAGTCCGCGGCGCTCGTCAGTCGGGCGGTCGACGGGGCCGTGGGCGGCCCGCCAGGGCGGTTCGCAATCTGGCGTGATACGTTGACTGCGGCGCACGACTTCTGGCTGACGGGCGCGGGCGCCGGCACCTACGCACAACTGATGATGTTCTACCAGACTGCAGACCGCGCGTACTACTTCAACCAGGCGCACAACCACTACCTGCAGGTCGTGGCGGAAGGAGGTCTGCTGCTGGCCGCGCCTGTGGCACTCGCGCTGCTCGTCCTCGTGGGGCTCGCGGTCGCGCGGTTGAGGGACGACGGGTCGGGCGTTTTCTGGATCCGTCTGGGGGCGGCGGCGGGGCTTGCGGGGGTCGCGCTGCAGAGCGGATGGGAAACGGGGCTGCGCCTGCCGGCCAACGCGGAGCTGGCCGCCGTCCTCGCGGCGCTCCTTCTGCATCCGGGCACGACCTCGATGGACGGGCCACCCACATGACGCTGCGGGTCGGCTTCGATCTCGACGGCGTGCTGGCGGATTTCCGGAAGGGCTTTTCGGATCTCGCCCGCGCCGTCATGCACGAGGACCTTGACGCCGCGCGGTCACCCGACGAGCAGGTCCGCAGGCCGGCCGACGTCGAACGCGTCTGGGCGGCCATCGCGCGGCGCCACAACTGGTGGACGACGCTCGAGGCGTTCGAGCCGGAACAGATCGCGCGCCTCTACGCGCTCGCCCGGGAAGGCAGCTGGGAGGTGGTGTTCCTCACCAAGCGCCCGCCCAGCCGCGGCGACAGCGTGCAGTTCCAGACGCAGTGGTGGCTCGAGCGCCACGGCTACCTGCTGCCGGCGGTCGTCACGGTACCGGGATCGCGTGGCGAGCTGGCCAACGCCCTTCGGCTGGACCTGGTCGTGGACGATCAGTTCGTCAACTGCGCAGAAGTGCTCGGCGCGTCCACGACCAAGGCGGTGCTCATGCTGCGGGACGGCGAGCCGGAAGCGCTCCGCGCCCACGCCACCTCGCGCGGGGTCGGCGTCGTCAGCACACTGGAACAGGCGATTGACGTGGTCCACCAGATCCACCACGTGCTGCCGCGCCGGCGCGGTCGCCTGTTGCGGCTGGGCGACTGGTTCCGTCCGGCGCGCCCGTCACCCGGGGCGCTCGAGCCCGCCGTGCCCCGTCCCCAGCCGAACGCGAAGCCTGGGTAGCGTCGGGCCCGTGCAGCGCGACAGCGGCGGTCGAACTACTGACGCCTGTCACGGCGCCTTCGGCGCGGACACGAAGAGGCGAAGGTCACGAAGTGCACGAAGAAATGAATTTTCTTCGTGCCTTTCGTGTGCTTCGTGCTGCTTCGTGGCGGCAGCCGTCGGCCCGTGCAGCGCGACGGCGGCGGTCGAACCACTGCCGGCATCGTGTGGAGGGACCGCTGCCGCGGGTCAGCTCCAGAAGGAGCTGAGCACGGCGCGGCGGAATCCGCCGTGACGCAGGAGCGCCATCACGGCGCGGCGGTGCCAGTTGAAGTCGCCGGTACGGCAGAGCAGCGGCACGAGGCCATCGATGCGAGCCAGGTCCATGACGGCGCGCACCGCGCGATCGTCCAGCCGCGCCACGAGGCGCCGGAAGGCGAGCCCGGCCCGGATGTCGGCGCCCATCCGCTCGGTCCATCGCCGTTGATACGCCGACAGGGCGCGTGCGTGAAGGGCATCGCCGCGCAGGGCGCCGTCGAGCACCTCGGCGGCGATCGTGCCGCTCAACAGGCTGTAGTAGATGCCGCCGCCGGTGGTCGGCTTGACGAGGCCGGCGGCGTCGCCGACCGCGACAACCCGATCGGCATACGTGCTGTCGACGGGCGACAGCGGCAGCGCTTTCAGCCGTGGCGTCGGCCGCGCGAGCGAGAGGCCGCGCTCCCGCCACACTCGATCGACGAAGCGATCGAATCGCGCGCGGGCATGATCGCTGCACATGAGCCCGATTCGCGCGCACGTGTCGGTGCCGCGCGCGAACGGCACGATCCAGCCGAACCCGTTCGGCGCCAGGTCCCGGCCGATGTAGACGTCCACCCCCTCGGCCGGCGGCGGGAAGACGACCTCCGCCTGCGCGGTCTGCACGAGGCGGGACGGCACGCCGAGTCCGAGCGTCCGGTTGAACCTGTAGTTGGCGCCGCAGGCCAGCACGCACGCGCGGGCGTGGACGCGGACGCCGTCGCCCAGCCGCGCGATGACCCCGGACGTGTCGATGTCGAGCCGTTCGACGCGGGCGCCGGACCGGATTTCGGCGCCGCTGCCAGCCGCCTGCCGCGCGAGGCCGGCGTCGAACGCGCCGCGATCGATGACAGCCGCCGAGATGTGCGCGGCGGCCACCGACACGGGATCGCCGTCCGGCCCGTGGAAGCGCGCGGACGTGATGATGGCCTGGACCGCCGCGCGGGACAGCTCGAGCTCGTCGAAGGCCTCGATGCCGAGCAGCCCCGTGCAGTGCACGGGATAGCCGACCTCCGAATGCTCCTCGAGCAGGACCGTCGCGTGCCCGGCCGACGCGAGCCCACGCGCGGCAATCAGCCCCGCCGGACCTCCGCCAATCACGACCGCATCGTACCGGGGCTGACGTCAAAACTTCCGCTCCCTGTGCTCCCAGCTTCCGCGAAGGCTAATCCAGAACGACACGGCAATCAACCGAAGGTCGAGCCCGAAGGACTGGCGTCGCACGTAGAGGCGATCGTAACGGAATTTCGAGCGCCGCGGCACATCGCGGGGCGCGTAGAGCTGCGCGAGGCCGGTGAGGCCGGGCCGCACCGAGCAGCGCTCGGCGAATCCCGCGACCGCTTCGGCCGGGACGATTTCGCCTCCGGTCGCCACCTCGATTTCTCCGGGGCGCAGCGCGCGCGGCCCCACGACGCTCATGTCTCCGCGAAAGATGTTCCAGAGCTGCGGCAGTTCGTCCATCGCGGTCGCGCGCAGGATCCGGCCGACCGGGGTCACGCGGGGATCGTTCTCGGCTGCCTGGAGCGGCCCCGTGCCGCGCTCCGCGTCGGGACGCATGGAGCGGAACTTCCAGACGTGGAAGATCCGCCCGCCCCGCCCCAGGCGCGGCTGGCCGTAGAACACCGGTCCGCCGTCGTACAGCTTCACGGCAGCGCCGATGATCAGCCAGAGCGGGGCCGACACGACGAGGCCGAGCCCGCCGAACCCGACGTCGAGCGCACGCTTCGCGGTCATGTGCGCCCGGCTCCTGCCAGCACCTCGTCGTAGATGCCCGCGACGCGCTCGCCCATGATGCGCACGTCGAACTGCTCTCGAACCCGGACCCGCGCCGCGCGTCCGAACCGGTCTCGGAGCGCACGATCGTTCAACAGCCGCTCGACCGCGGCGCCGAGCGCGCGCGGATCGCCGGGCGGAACCGTGAGCCCGGTGACGCCGTCCTCGGAGACCCAGGGCACGCCGGAATCGAGCGACGTGTTGACGACCGGGGTCCCGCTCGCCATCGCCTCGAGCTGCACGATCCCGAACGCCTCGCTGCGCGCGACCGAAGGCAGCACGAACACATCGGCCGCCGAGAAGAACGGCGCGACATCGGCGTTCTGCACTTCGCCGAGCAGCGTGACCTTGCCCGAGACGCCCTCCGCTTCGGCCAGCGTCCGCAGGCGCTCCTCGAGCGGCCCGTCGCCAATCACCACGAGGCGCGCATCGACGTATCGCATCGCGCGGACGAGCACGTCGAAGCCTTTGTAGTACACGAGGCGGCCAACGGCCAGCACCAGGCGCGGCCCGTACCGGCGCGCGATCGCGTCGGCGCTGGCGCGGTCCGGCGCGTCGAACTGTTCCAGTGGAATCCCGTACGGCACCACGCGGCACCGGTCCCGGTGCGCCGCGAGCACCGGAGAGGTCGCGAGGTAGTTGGGCGACGTCGCCAGGATCGCGGCCGCACGCCGCATGACGAGGTCGAGCAGCGGCTTGAAGATCGCCGACATCAGCCGCTGCCGGACGACGTCGGAGTGATAGGTCAGGACGAGCGGCCCGCGATAGCCGCTCCCGAGCAGACCGAGCACACCTCCCGGGTGTGGCAGGTGCAGGTGGACGAGGTCCGGCGCCGCGCGGCGGATCGCCAGAGGGAGACCCGGGCTGACCGGCGCCGTCGTGATGCTGAACGGCGTGCTGAGCCGGGTCACCGGAATCCCGTCGCGCACTTCCGAGGTCGTCCCTGGCGCGTCATTGCACACAATGACGCGCACGTCGAAGCGATCGCGCAGCTGTCCGCAGAGCGCCGCAAGGTGCGTTTCGATTCCACCCATGTAAGGCGGGTAGAACTTGCCGAGCTGCACGACGCGGGCGCTCACGCGAAGAGCCCCCGGTTGGCCGCGATCCACGACGACAACTGCTCCACTCCCTGGACCCAGCCGACCTGCGGACGCCACCCGAGGTCCGCCTCGCTCTTCCGGATGTCGCTGACGAACACCCGCTGGTCGCCCGGACGCCACGCGTGATACGAAACCTGGAGCGGAGCGCCCAGACGCGCCTCGAGGTGGGCGAGCAGTTGCCGGAGCGAAATCGTGTTGCCGGGGCCGCCCCCGATGTTGAACACCTGGCCCGACACCGTGTGGATTCGTGCAAATGCCGCGTCGTACGCGTCGAGCAGATCGTCGATGAACAGCACGTCGCGGACCTGTTTGCCGTCTCCGTAGACACGCATCGGCCGGCCCTGCATGGACGAGATCGCGAACCACGCGACCCATCCCTGGTCCTCGACGCCGAACTGCCGGTAGCCGTAGATGCACGACTGGCGGAAGACCACCGTCCGCAGTCCGTAGATGCGGTGGTAGTCGCGCACGTACTGATCCGCGCTGCCCTTCGAGCATCCATACGGCGAGTGGAAGTCGAGCGGCATCTCCTCGGAGACGCCGAACGGCGCGGCGGCATAGGCGTAGCGATCGTCCTTCTCGACCACGTTCAGGCACGCGAGGCCGCCGTACACCTTGTTCGTGGAGGCGTAGACGAGCGCCGCGTCGGGCGCCTGCCGCCGCACGGCCTCGAGGACGTTGAAGGTGCCGAGCGCGTTGGCTTCAAAATCGGCGCGCGGGTTGGTGATCGAGGTCGTCACGGCCACCTGGCCGGCCAGGTGCAGCACGCGCGCGGCGTCCGCATGCTCGCGGACCACCGCGGCCACCGCGTCGGCATCGACGAGATCGATCTGCCTGAAATCGAAGGCGCGCGGCTGCGAACGCAGCCACGCCAGGTTCGACGGCGATCCCACGCGCGAGAGATTGTCGATGACGACCACGTCGTCGCCGCGGGCGAGCGCGCGCGCGGCGGCGTTGCATCCGATGAACCCGGCGCCGCCGGTGATGATGATTTTCATGATGAATCGCTGCGGGCAGCCCGTCAGGCCACCTCGCGGTAGATCGCCTCCATGTGGGCCGCGTGTGCCTGCCAGGTGAACCGCGCCGCCTGATCGAGGCCCTGCTGGCGGCGCTGGCCGGCCGGCGCCTCGACCAGCGCCAGCGCCTCGCGCGCGAACGCCGCATCATCGCCGCACGCAGCGTAGACGGCGGCCGTTCCGCCCGTTTCGCGCAGCGACGGGATGTCGGAGGCGACGACCGGCGTGCCGCAGGCGAGCGCCTCGGCGATCGGCAGCCCGAAGCCTTCCCGGTCGGACGGCATCAGCAGGACGGCCGACCGCCGGTAGATCGACGCGAGCACGGCTCGATCCTGGAACGGGAGTTCGACGATGGCCGTGTCGATGCCAAGGGCGGAGGCGAGCGCGCGGTGATCCGCCCCGAGCGCGCCGACGCGCAGCAAGCGCGCGTCCGGCCGGGCGGCGCGAATGCCGGCGAAGGCGCGCAGCAGCACGTCGATGCGTTTGCGGCCGATGGCGCTGCCCACGTTCAGGATGTCGGCCGGCCGCGGTGGTCCCAGCAATCGCTCGGCGGCCGCGTCGGCGTCCTCGCGCGGCTCCGGCTGCATCGCGGCGTCGACGCCGTTGGGGACAACGCGGGCCCGGGCGGGATCGACGAGACCCGCGCCGACGAGCTCGTCGCGCACGGCCACGCTGACGCACGCGACGCGCCCGGCGTGCCGCAGTCCGGCGATCGTCCGGGCGACGAGCGCCCGGAACCATCGCGGCTTCGGATCATCGGCAGGCGTCAGCACCGGCCGGAAGGCGTCGAGGTCGTGGCACGTGACCACGGTCGCGGAAGCCGGCAGCACGTCCACGAGGTGCGCGTAGCTGTGATCAATCACGTGAAAGACGTCGAACCCCGTCCGGTGGGCCGCGAGCCACCGCGGATAGTCCCGATAGCGGTTGATCAGCCGGTCGAGCGTCCGCACGCGCGGCGACCCGGAAAGGCCCGGCACCCGCACGAGCCGCCACGTCGTCGGCGCCCGAAGCGCGACCGCGGTGAAGGCACCAGTAGAGGGCAGATGGCTGACCAGCTGTTCGGCCACCAGGTCCATGCTCGGCCAGGCCTCGCCGGCCAGGTCGCACACGATGCCGACGCGGCTCATGCCCGCGCCTCCGCGATGCGGGTGATCAGCCGGTCGAACACGCGGGAGCGTTCGAACTGTTCGATCACCATCCGGCGGCCGGCCTCGGCGCGCCGGCTCGCCTCGTTGGTGTCGTCGAGCGCGCTCGCAATCGCGCGGGCCATCGCCGCGGGGTCGCGCGGCGGACAGGTCCAGCCAGTTGCGCCGTCCACGATGGTCTCGCGCAGCCCTCCGACCGCGGATGCCACGACCGGGATCCCGCACGCCAGCGCCTCGAGCGCCGAGAAGCCGAGCCCTTCGTCGCGGCTCGCCTGCACGCACAGGTCGCTGGCCGCGTAGTCGAGCGGCAGCTCGTCGAGAGGATGGACCGCGTCTGTGGCGATGACGCGATCGGCGATTCCGTGTCGCGCGGCCTCGGCGGCGAAGCGACGGTACCCGCCGCTGCGATGCAGCACGCGGATGTCGCGCCCGTTCGCAGCCAGCAGCCGGACGGCCTCCAGGAACGTCGCGGCGTCCTTTTCCGGCGCCACCCGGCTGCTGAAGACGACGAGGCTGCCGGACTCGGGCAGCCCGCGCCGGCGACGGATGCTGGCGCGCGGCTCCGACAGCGGGCGGAAGACCGTCGTGTCGACGCCATACACCGGGATGATGTCGATCCGTCCCCGGGCGCCGTGCGCGGCCACGACATCCGCCAGGTACCGGCTGAGCACGATGTAGTCGGCGCCCGTGCGCGCGTTGGCCGCGGCGAACAGCCGCAGCGCGGCATACTCGTACGCGCGGTACGGCTTGCCGAATCCGTCCTGTCCCCTGCGGCATGCGTAGTACGACTCGACCGGGCTGCAGACGAGCAACGCCGACGGCAGCCCATGCCGGCGTGCACCGGCCCGCGCCGAGAGCGCCGCGGCGCCGTAGCCCTGACCGAGTACGAAGTCGAAGCGCCCGCCTTCGCGCCGCAGGAACCGCAGGACGTGCGCCGCGAACTTCGAGATCGAGGACGGGCCGAGACGGACTTCCGCGTCGGACCGGAGCGGCTGGCTGATGGCGACGCCGCCGTCGATCCGGCGTGCGACCACCGTCACCGCGCACTCGCGTGCGAGGCCGTCGACCAGCCGGGCGTCGGTGCCGCTCTCGACGACGAAACAGAGTCGGGAACGGGTCATCCGAGCGGCTTCTCCGCCACGAACAGGGAATGAAGGCCGAACGGCCAGAGCCAGCGCGCATATCGCCGCAGGCCGGCCGGTTCGTACGGCACATGGCCCGGGCGCAGGATGTAGTGGCCGCTCGCGTCGATGGCGCGCACGCGCCATCCCGCCCGGCGCAGCCACCACCACGTCCGGGGCAGCGACGTGAACCGGCAGATGGGTTGTCCGCCCTCGGTGAACCGCCGGCCACGCAGCCGCAGGTATCCGCGATACAGCCCGAACGGCCCCATGTAGTTCGGTGTCGTGAGAAACAGGACGCCGCCCGGGCGCAACACGCGCCGGAGTTCCCGGAGCGCCGCCACGGGGTCGGGCAGGTGTTCGATGGTCTCGCACGAGATCGCGGCGTCGAAGCCTTCGGCGAGCGGTATGCGCTGGATATCAGCCACCAGCCAGTGCAGCGACGGGCGACCGGGCGCCTGCCCGGCTGGCGCGCCCGCGCGGCCTATCCGAACGGCGGCATCCGCGAAGTCGGCGGCAACGTACCGCGACGGCGGCGACGGGTGCGACATGATCCGGTGCGCGAGTTCGCCGCGGCCGCATCCGATTTCGAGCACGCGGCGGCCGGCCAGATCGTCCGCCCGCACGTGCCGGAACAGCATGTCGTGCCACGGCCGATCCGCGGCCTCGCTGTCGGGCCGGATCGCGCGATGCCACGCGTCGTACGCGTGCCTGGCCTCATTGCACATGCTGGTCGCGGCTGCCGGAGATCTGATGATGGAGGCCGGCGGACCGGCCGTACGCCGCGAGGAGGTGGTCGGCGTACTCGACGTTCACGATGTCCCAGCAGCATAGGGCCGCGCGCTCACGCGCGGCCGCGCCCAGCCGTTCGCAGAGCGCCGCATCGTCGATCAGCTGCTGGACGGCGCGTGCGAGCGCAGGCGCGTCCCCGCACGGGACGACGAGCGCGTTGCGGCGGTCGTCGAGCAGGTCCGTCGCCGAACCTGCCGGGGTGGCCACGACCCCGAGCCCCGCGGCCATGCCTTCCAGCAGCGCACCGCTGAACCCTTCGAACCACGTGGGGAACACGAAGATGTCGGCCGACTGCAGGAGCGCCAGCATCTCGGCGCGATTGAGCAAGGGGTAGACCGACACGCGATCGCTGACGTCCGGAGGGAATGCACTGAGCACCACGTCCCCGGACTGCCCCGTCCCCGCGCAGAGCAGCGTGACATCGGGATTCGTCCGCGCAAGCGTGGAGAACGCCTCCACCAGGGCGCCAATGCCCTTTCGCGGCAGCCACTGCGCGAGGAAGATCAGGCGCGCCCGGTTCGCGGCGGCCGGCCGCTGGCAGACGAATTCGCGTTCCACGCCATTGGCGAGCTGCGACAGGTTCTCCGGCCGGCACCATCCGTGATCGAGCAGCCACGTCCGCTCAGTGGAATTGAGGCAGAACACGCCATTGGACCGGCGGCAGCTGAACGCGAGCAGCGACTGGAGCACCACGCGGTGAAGCATACGGAAGCGAAACGAGTACCCCTGGCCATGACGGGCGAGCACCCGCTCCTCGGCTTCGTGGTACAGCGGCTCCAGGCCGTCGAAGAACGTCACGGTGCACACGCGCCCGGCGCGGTCGACCAGACTCCGCAGCGCGTGAAATGCCCATCCGGAGTGGCTGTGGAACACGACGACGTCGTAGCTGGCCAGCTTGCCGTAGCGCACCAGCAGCGGGCCGACGAGCAGCGGCGCCAGCCCGCCGACGCGTCGTGCCCCAATCGCTTCAGGACCGATGATGTCCACGGTGTGACCGAGGGTCCGCAGGTGTGCCGCGCGGCTCGAGACGTTGCGGAACACCGCGGTCAGCGGATCGCACGGCGCGTGGATGGCGAACAGGATGCGCAGCGTCATGAGCCGGTCCGTCCCGCGGCCGCGAATACCGCCTCGAGGCCGTCGAGGTGCGCCGACAGGCTGAAGGCCGCGGCGGACTCGCGCGCGGCCGCGCGCAGCGCCCGGACGCGGGCGGCCGGCAGTTCGAGACACTCGCGGACGGCCCTCGCGAACGAATCGAGCGGGGCACTCGTCAGCGGAACGAGCCGTCCGTTGACGCCGTCGCGAAGCCACTCGCCGATGCCGCCGACATCGAAGGCCACGGCCGGGACCCCATGGATCCCGGCCTCGATGCCCACGAGTCCGAAGGGCTCGGGCCAGACGCTCGGCACGAGCAGGAGGTCGGTCCGCGCGAGCAGGCCGGCCTGCGCCCGGCTGTCGACCCAGCCGGCAAAGTGCACGTCGAGGTGGGCGCAGGTCGCCATCAGCCGCGCCGCCTCGGTCCGCATCGATGCCTCGAGCGAGCCGGCGCCCGCGATCGCGAGGCGAACCGGCTCGTTCAGCAGCGCGGCCACCCGCGCCGCTGCCCGGAGCGCCACGGAGGGACCCTTTGTATGCTCCAGCCGACCGCAGAACAGGAGTTCGTGCCGGTCGCTGTCCACATGATCGGCTGGCACCGCGGGTGGCAGCCCAATCGGCAGCACGCGTACGAGGTCAGCGAGCCCGTGGCGCGCGTACTCGTCGGCCATGTACCGGCTGCCGACCACGACACGCTTGTAACGGCCGATGAGCCGATGCCTTCGCGCCTCCCGGCGGTACGAGTCAACAGCCGTGAGGGGACTCCACCCGCCGCACCTGCGCGGGAAATACAGCGCGAGACAGGCGGCGCCGAACGCTCGCGTGCAGGGCGCCGTCGCGGGCAGCCGGTGCAGTTTGTGGCCGCTGATGCACAGCCCCGCGTACCCATGAGCGAAGAGCACGGCTGGACAGATCGACAGCAGGCGCTCCTCGAGATCGGGCGATCGCAGCCCCTGCACGAAGAGCACGTCCGGGCGCCATTCCACCAGGGCCGCGACCGCCTCGCGCTCACCCTGCGCCGCGTACCATCGCGGTCCCCGGGTCGCGTCCGGCTCGCTGTCGCCCGTCTCGTAGAAGACGGCCACATCGTGGCCGCGCCCCGCCAGCGCCTCCTCGATCGCCGCGGCATACGTCTCGACGCCGCCCGGGCGGCCAGTGAAATGCCGGACGATGGCTATCCGCACGCGGCGTTCCCCAGCAGCGCACCGACGGTGTGGCGCAGGTCGAACCGTTCGCTGTACAGATCCAGGGCCCGTCCGCGAAGGGCGTCCCGCGCAGGGGCATCGTCCAGCAGACGGTTGACCCTCGCGACCAGGCCGTCGCGATCGGCCGACGGGACGAGCGCAACGGCGTCACTGGTGCGCCACACGTTCTCCGTGAACCGGCCCTCGGTCGTGACCATGGGCACGCCGTGAGCCATCACCGTGAGCGCACTGCTGTGGCGGGTGCAGATGCCATCGGGATAGAGCTGCAGCGCGAGGTCGCACGCGGAAAGATGCGCTGACACGCCGGACGGATCGAGCGCACCGGTGGCATGCGTCCGCGCCGCGAGCGCGGGCTGACGCGCCACGAGGGTTTCACGCGCGCGAACGCTGCCGGCACCGATGAGCAGCAGAACTGCGGACGGATGCTGGTCGAGGATCGGCGGGATCACCTCAGCCAGCACCTGACGCGCGAATGGGCTTCCGCTCGAGAACGACCCCACGAGGCAGCCGCCGGGCGGAATCAGCGCACGACGGACGGCCTCCGATTCGGCGCGAGCCGACGGGTGCACCGGCACGGACGCGGGTTCAGGCAGCCAGGCAAACGGCACGCGGCGGCCCAGCGCGTAGGGTTGCCACGCCGATATCCAGGCCGGGGTCGCGACCCAGACGTACGACGCGGCCCGCAGCAGGATCGCCGTCATCGCGCGGTGCACGAGCGCCGCGGCGAGCTGCGCCGGCCGCCACGCGAACGGGAGGAACGGTTCGTGCACCATGATCTCGACGCGGTCGCCGGCCCGCGCGCGGCGGAGCACCCACCAGCAGAACGCGACATTCAGCGAGCGGCGGCCGAACGCGTGCGGCACCCACTGCACGAGCAGCCGGCGGGGCGCCGCGCAGGCGTCGAGTGCCGCGTCGGCGCGCCTGAGGTCGGCACGCCCCAACCCGCCCAGCACCCGGTGGACGTGCACTCGGCGCTCGATCTCGACATCGCGGCTCCGTCCGGGGCACCACACGTGAACCGTTTCTCCGGCCTCACCCAGCGCGGCGGCGACCTCGGCGGTGTAGTCGGCCACCCCGCCGGGGGCCGGTGGATACTCGCCGGTGATCAGATGGATCACGCGTCAGCCCCGGCGTGATGCGCGGCACTCGTCGCGTCGCCGACGCTCGCGATCTCCTGGCACATCGTGTCCATCGTTCGGGCCCGCAGCAGGCGGCCGAGCGGTTCGACGCGCGCGCGCCACGCGGCCACGTTCCCACGCCAGGCGAGGAGCCGCGCGGCGAGCGATTCGGCTGTGCAGCCGGAGTCGAGCAGCAGCGATTCGAAATCGGCCGGGAACCGTTCCACGATGCCGGCTGCGCGGCTGACGAACGCCGGGACGCCTCGGCACAGCGCCTCGTGCACCGCCAGGCCGTACGCCTCGTAGCGGACCGGGCTCACCACCAGGTCGGCGGCATCGAAGAGGTCGCCGGCGCCGGTAATGCGGCCGGCGAAGCGAACCGATCCGCCACCAGCGGCGGCGCGCCAGCGAGACGTATCGCCCGGCCCCGCGACCACCAGATGCGCATCCCAGTCGGCCCGCGACCGGACGAGCGTCCACGCCGACAGCAGCGTATCGAGACCCTTGTTCAGGTCGTGGCCGACTG
Organism: uncultured Acidobacteriota bacterium; assembly: GCA_963817635.1. GTDB lineage: Bacteria > Acidobacteriota > Vicinamibacteria > Vicinamibacterales > 2-12-FULL-66-21 > CAWFPR01. The sequence goes on from CAWFPR010000001.1 coordinate 147,150, forward strand.
CGCCGACCATCACGACGAGCGGACGATCCGCGTGGTCGCACCAGCGCGCCCGCGCGGCGGCGCGCACCGGCGCGGCCGCGGGAGCCCAGGAGGGATCGGTGCCGGGGTAGACAATCGTGATACGTCGGTCCGGCACGCGCAGGTGCGTCGTGAGATCACGCTTCGTCCGCCGCGAATTCGCCACGATGCTGCGCGCGGAGTGCACGGCGGCCGCCTCGCGCCGCCGCGACCAGGCCTTGAAGACCCGGTTCTTGGCCTTGAACCAGGCGGGAGCGCCTCGGTCGGCACACGCCCATGCGTGGTGCACGCTGTGCACCCAGTTCACGTCCGCATCCAGGCAGTTCCCGCCGTTGCCAACGACGATCGGCGCACCCTCGCGACCGGCAACCGCGTTCCGAACCCGGCGGGCGGCGCGGCCGAGCGCCACTTCCCCCGCGAGGTAGACACCGCCAGGCCTGGGCACGCGCATGACCGTCGTGAGCGGCGCGTCGTCAAAGGACGGATCGATGTCGTGGCCCACCAGATGCACGGCGGTGCCGCGAGCCGCCAGGTGCCGCGCCAGTGCCGCATTCAGACAGTCCATGCCGCCGGCGTCGTGAAAGCCGCCACAGACGAGGACCCAGTGAGGCTCAGAGTGCGGCATGCCAGCCAGGTTCCACTCGCGGCGGCACACGCGCCGGCGCGATGGCCTCGGATGCGCGCTCCGGCACCGCGACCCATCCCAGCGTAATCAGCAGCACGGCGGTGCTCGGGATGGCGGTCAGCAGACCCGTGCCGAGCAGGCCGGATGCGAACATCGTGGCGCCGACAACGCGAATGAGACGCCTGGCCAGGAACCACGAGTCGTTCGACGGCACCTGCCGCGTGAACAGCCAGACCAGGAACACGGCCCACGCGAGTACGCCGGGAACGCCCTGTTCCAGCGCGATGCGTGCGTACTCGTTTTCCATCGAGACGCTGTTGCGCACGCGTCCCTGGAGGAAGTACGGGATGCTCGTGCCCCCGCCGCCCAGCCCGTTGCCAAGAGGATACTGAGCGACCAGATCGAGGAACGTGAGGTTCACGCTGCCGGCGAACCGGTCGGCGAGGAAATCGGGGTCCTCGAGCGTGGTGAAGCGCTGCAGCCGCTCCTGCCCGGACACCGCCCAGGCAACCAGGATCACGACAATCACCCAGCGCACGCGATGGCCGATCCGGACCCGCCCGGAAAGAAGCGCCGTGGCGGTCGCGAGCAGCAGGACGATGACCGGAAAGCGCGCGGCGGCCACGAACACCCCGAGCGCCGACACGGCGATCGCCGTGCCGAACAGCGGACCCGAGAGCCGCGACTGCTGCATCCACGCGCCGAAGAGCAGCGGGAGCGTGAGCACCATGGCGCCGCCGTACGCGTGTGCGCTCGTGAAGAACGAAGGAATGCGGTGCGCGGTGAACCCGGCGACGTCGCCGCTGCGGTAGATGATTTCGGTCACCGGATTGTGCGGAAAGAACGGCTCGATCCCGACGACGAACTCGGCGCCGGCCACGACGCCGGCCGCGATGTTCAGCACCGCCAGCCACACCGCCAGCGTATACACGTCGTCCCGCGTCATCCGCGCGCCGATCAGCAGGCACGGCAGCATCAGGACGTTGCCGCGCAGTCCGACCAGTTCGACGAGCAGATCCTGACGCGGCACCAGGAAGAGAACGACGGGCCATCCGACGAGCACGATCACCCAGGTGCGCAGCTCGTCGAGGCGCAGGCGCTCGGACAGGGGCTGCGGGGTGAACAACCGCGCAAGGTAGAGGCCCACGAGCCCGGCATCGAAGATGAGGTGCGAGTATCCGTCGAGCTGATTCGCGCGGATGATGCCGTACAGGTACCCGACGGCCATGAGCACACCGAGGCCGGCGCCAATCGACCGGCGCGACGCACGGTAGGTAGCCAGCAGCGCCACGGCGCAGAGTGCAAGAGAGGTCATCGCCGCGCGGCCGCCTCGAGGAACCGGGTGACGCGCAGGGCCTGACGCGCCGGATCGGTCAGGCCGCGCGCGTGGCCGGGCCCGGCCTGCGACAACCGCTGCCGTTCAGCCGGGTTGAGCATCAACTCGCGCAGGACGCCGGCCAGCCGATCGACGTCGCCCGGCGGGACCAGCACGCCGGTCTCCGCAGTCACGACGTCGCCAATGCCGCACACATCGCTGGCAACCACGGGCCGGCCGGCCAGCATGGCCTCGATGTAGGTCAGACCGAACGACTCGCCGCCGGTGTTCGGCTGGCAGTACAGATCGGCCGACGCGAGAAAGCGCGCGACGTCGGCCTGTTCGCCGGCGAACCTGACACGCTCGCTGATCCCGAGCGACTGCGCCAGTGTCTTCAATTCGCGCAGGTAGGCCAGTTCACCCGGACGCTGCGGCCCGCCCACAATCCACAGCACCCACCCGGCGACATCAGCCAGGCGGGCCAGTGCGCGGAGATGTTCCCGGTGTCCCTTGCCTGCCTCGAGCCGGCTGGCCTGGACGATCGCGATGTCGTCCGGACGCGTCTCCATCGCGGCGCGGGTCGCCCGGCGCGCCTCCGCGTCGAAGGACGGCGGCGTGCGCACGGGATTCAGGATCACGTCGGCCGGCAACCCCTGGAGGTACGCCGGCAGCGTTGCGCGAGTGTGCGCGCTGTTGCAGATCACGGCATCGGGCCGGGCCATGCGGGCCAGCATGCCGACCGGCCCGCTCGATCGGCCCGTGCACCCACTGGACGAGCGGGCAGCCTCCCGTCCTCAGCACGCCGCCAAAGACCGCGTGGGTCCACGGCAGATACGTGACGGTCACGTCGGGCGCCATCGCGATCATCAGGCGCCGGAGCGCCAGGCGCGCGGCTCGCAGAGTGTGCGGCCGCGTCAGGCGCACGCTTCCGAGCGCATGCACCGGCACGTCGAGCCGCTGGAGTTCGTCCGCGAGGCGCCCGCCGAAGCAGAGCGCGACGTGATGCGCGTTCGCCGCCCCGTTCGAGGCGCCCATGAACGTCGTCAGCACGGTCTCGATGCCCCCGTACAGGTTCCCGCTGTGGACGTGCAGGACGACGGTCTGCTTCACCCGGCAAGCCCTCGGTACAGCGGCGCGAGTTCGCCCGACAGCCGGGTGCGGTCGAACCGGCGCTCCGCGGTCTCACGCGCGGCCGCGCCCAGACGCGCACGCAGCGCCGGGTCGCCGGCGAGGCGGTCCAGCCGCGCCGCAAGGTCAGCTTCGTCGCCCGGCCCGTGGGTGAGCCCATCGGTACCGTCGGTGACGAGTTCAGCCGCGCCCCCGGCGTCGCTGATCACGACGGCGCGTCCGCACCCCATGGCCTCTGCGATCACCATGCCGAACGGCTCAGGCCGCGTGCTGGCGTGCACGACGATGTCGAGCGCCCGCATCGCGTCGGCCGGATCGGCGACCGGGCCGGTGAACCCGACGCGATCCGCGATTCCCAGCCGCGCCGTCTCCGCCCGCAGCGCGGACTCGGAGACCTGGCTACCGCTCGTCTGGTACCTGGGCGCCGCCAACCAGGTACGCGCGGACTGGCTGGCGGGTCTCCAGCCTCGCGACGGCGCGGAGAAATGTCCGGTGCCCCTTCCACAGGCCGAACGTGCCGACCAGCCCGATCCGGAGCGTGCCCGCGGGGGCAGGCGGCAGACCGGCGAGGGCGTCGAGGTCGAGACGGGTGCCGATCGGCGCGAACCGGTCGAGGTCCACGCCGTTGTAGATCGTGACGATCGGCACACGCGCGCCGCAGACGCCCCGCATGTCGGCCGCGACGCTGTCGGAGTTGGCGAGCATGAGCGACACACGCGGCGCGAGGCGGCGCAGCAGCCGGGCGCTGAGGGGACGCACGCTCACGTAGTCGTGCAGGTGCCAGACCAGCCTGGCTCGCGCCGGCATCGACAGCGCTCCGAGCACCTGCATCTTGAAGCCGTGGACGTGGAGGATGTCGGGCGACGTTGCCGCGAGCGACGCGCGCAGCCGCCGGCGATAGCCCGCGATTCCAGGCGCGGCAGCCAGCAGCTCGAGGACGAGGCCCGCCATCCCGCCGGCGTGATGCCCGGTCTCGCCAATCCGCGCGAACCGCGGCGGGAAAGGACGCACGTCGACGTCGAGGCGTTCCTGCCGGAGCCGGCGCTCGAACATCCCGGGCTCCGGCGTGATCGCGCTCAGGGTCCAGGCGGGTTCGGCGCGCGCCACGCCCACCATCATCTCGACGACGCTCACCTCGGTGCCGCCAGACTGACCGGACGACACGAGGTGCACGATCCGCATGAAATCCGCTACAGGCGCTTCGACGGCACGTTGATGGTGTCGCCCGGCTGGACGATGTCGCCGAGTTTGGCCTTGATCTTCTGTTCCTTCCCATCGACCGTCCGGCGAATCTCGATCCGGTTGAGCGCCGCGCGATCGGTCCATCCCCCGGCGAGCGCAAGCGCCTGGCGGACGGTCAGCGGTCCCGGAAGCACGTACGGACCCGCCGACCTCACCTGTCCCAGGATGTAGATGGACGCCGCTTTCGAGACAACGATCGTGTCGCCGTCGCGCAGCGTCACCATCGTCGCGGCCCGGCCGTTCAGCACGTCGATCTTCGACAGGTGGATCACTTCGATGTCGGGATCGGCCGAGGCGAGCACCGGTCCCGCTACGCTGCGCGCGTCGCCGGTCCGCCGGTTGACGAGGATTTCGTCGCCCGCCGACGGCAGGAGGCGGCCCGCGAGAATATCGACGATGGTCTTCGAGCCCGTGAGCGCGACAGCCCCCTGGTCGGCGACCTCACCCATCACGTAGATCGTCTGGCTGCGGAACTCCGCAACCTCTATCGTGACCTGCGGGTGCAGCAGGATCCTCTGCGTCTGGAGCGTCGTGGTGATGAGCACTTCGAGGTCCCGCAGCGTCAGCCCGTTCGCCTTGACCGAGCCCAGGTACGGATACTCGAACGTTCCGTCACGGCCGATGCGGAACTTGTTCGTGAATTCGGCTTCGCCGACGATCGTGATGGCCAGGAGATCTTCGGGACCGACCGTGTAGTCGGGCGAGGCCGCGCGTTGCGGCGCCGCCTGCGGGACGAACAGAAGGAAGAGCAGGAGTAGTGGAGTCATGCTAGAACCCATACGAAACCGAGCCGTAGATCCGGCGGCGATCGTAGGACCGCCCCGTATTGAGCGCGTCGCGTCTGGTGAACTCGATGTTGATGCTGATCCGGGCCGTCTCGCCCAGGTGGTAGCCGAGGCCGCCACCGGCCGTGTCGGTCGTGTCGATGTCGACGACGGGCGCGGCCGGCAATCCGGTGCGCCCGCGGTAGCTGCGCGCCTCGCGCCCGAGGACGCCCTGCACGTCGAACGGACCGCCGATACGCTCGGTCAAGGTCACGGTGCCGGCGTTCAGCAGGAAGTAGGGCTGCACAACTTCGACGGAGTAGTCCACGTCGCGCACGAATCGGACGATGACCGCCAGGCGATCCTGGAACGCATAGCGAATGGTGGCCTCGGACACGAGGCCGCGGTACCGCGGCAGCGCGGCGCTGTCCGGGACGAAATCCCGGTACCCGATCGACGCGGTGCCGGTGATCACGGCCAGCGAGTCGAACTCGAAGGCCAGGCTGGCACGTGTCGAATGTGAATTGCGCTCGGGCGACAGCGCGAATCGCATCTGTTCCCGGCCGCCGGTCAGCGACATCGTCGTCAGCGGCGTGAGCGCAACGCGCGCGCCGGCCTCATACCGCTCCCGGACGCTGTTGAACTGCGTGGCCAGGTCCTGACCGGCAAACGTCTGATTGGGATCGTACGTGATGCGCTGGTGCTGGTAGCTGGCGACCGCCGCGGTGCGCGAAAAGAGCAGGAATGCCGCTCCGCCGCCGTAGGTGTTGGCGGTGCGGCGCGCGCGCAGGTCCACCTCGTTGCTGGAACGCTCGCGCGTGGCCAGGCCGCTTGCCGTGACGTAGGGCACGAATCGGTTCAGCCGGAGTTCGGTGCGCAATTCCGCCGACCGGTTCAGCGACTGCTCGTCCTTGAACCGCTGGAAGTACACGGCATCGACGGCGACGCGATAGACACCGCGGAAATCGCCGAGGCGGAACACCGCGTCCAGACTCGGCCGAAACGTGGCGGTGAAATCCCGTCGTGGATGCTGCGAGTCGTTGAAGACATTCGAATCGACGCCGGCATTGGCCAGCTCGAACCGCGGATTGAGGGAGAGCGGACCCGCCTGGATGCGCGCGCTGTTCTCGGCGGGATCGGCGGGCAGCGGAGACTGCGCCCGAAGCGTGGAGGCTGTGCAGGCGATGACGAGGCACACGCCGAGGATCGATCTGCCCATTCTCAGCATCCTCCGGCCGACCCATTCGGCGGCCGCGGCAGTCCGAGCTGCCGGATCTTGCGATAGAGGTTCGCCCGCTCGATGCCGAGCGTGGCGGCCGCCTCGGCCATGCGCCAGCCGTGCCGGTCGAGCACCGCGCCGATGTACTCGCGCTCGAAGCGCTGCCGCGCGACCCGCAGGCCGTCGAAGCCTGGCGCCACGGGGCGCGCGCGACCGAATCCCAGCGCGCGCAGGACATCCTCCTGCCGCACGGCGTCGCTGGAGCCCTCCTCCGACAGCCGTTCGAGCAGGTCGCGCAGGTCGTCGAGGTTCCGGGGCCACGGCAGGGAGGCGAGTGCCGTGAGCGCGGCCGGCGTGAAGGCGCGTGGCGGGATGTTCTTGCGCGAGGCCAGCTCCGCGCCGAGCGTCCGCGCGATGTCGGGAATGTCCTCGGGGCGCTGCCGCAGCGGCACCAGATCGATCTGGCACGCGGCGAAGCGCCGGTACAGCCCCGCCCGGAAGCGGCCGGCGTCCACTTCGCCCCGGATGTCCGGGGCGGCGCTCGCGACCAGACGGACCGGCAGGGCGATGGGCTGCACGCGGCCGTCCACGTAGACCTCTCCGTCCCGCAGGATGCGCTCCAGCCGGCGCTGAATCGCTGCGCCGAGTTCCGTGACGCTGGCCAGGAATAAGGTGCCGCCGCGCCGGGGACACGAGCGCGGACGTCCTCCCCAGGACGTCGAGATCGCGACGACCGCGTCCTGTTGCCTTCGGCCGTCCGAACAACCGCCCAGCCAGGATGTCGGTCGAAGACTCGCCGCAGTCCAGTGCCAGGAAAGCCCGTGACGGCCGCGCCTCGCACAGGATTTCCGCGACCCGCAGAGGATCGAGGCCGGGCTCGCCCAGGATCATGACGGGATCGGTGGCGGCGGCCGCGGCCGCGACCTGCTGTCGCTGGCGAGCGGCGGCGCCCGAACCGGAAAGAACGGCGGGCCAGGAGCGGGACGTGTGATGTTTCACGATCAGGATGTCACGGCGTCAGCAGGGTGCCCTACGCAGCTTCGCCCCGTGACTTACACGCGGGACGCGTTCGTACGCGGTCGTACGCGGTCGCGCGTCTGAATTTGCTGGGGAAGATACATGAGTGTCGCACGGAATCGCGTCTGTGTCAATTAGGACACCAATAATAGATCACTACTGACACACCGCCTGGCGAGGCCAGAGACGCGCGGGCGGCACGACGGGCGGCAGCACGTATAGTGGACCTGCATGCGCCCCGTTCCCCACCTGTTGCTCTGGCTGGCCGGCCTCAGAGACGCGGAAACACAGACCACCGAGCGGGAGCGCCAGGCCCTGGCGAGATACGCCTCCGGCCGCTCACGGATTGTGGAGGTCGGCGTCTGGCACGGCGTGACGACGGCCGTGCTGCGCCGGGCGATGGCGCCAGACGGCGTACTGTGGGCCGTCGACCCCTTCCCCGCCGGGCGACTGGGCTTCTCCGCTCAGCGCCCGATTGCCAGGCGCACCGTCGCCCGTGTGCCACGTGGCACCGTCGAGTGGATCCGGGAGACCGGCCGGGAGGCCGGCGAGCGTCACCGCGCCAGCGGGCTCCCGCCGCTCGATTTCGTCTTCCTCGACGCGGATCACGCCTACGACGCCGTGATGGACGACTGGAACGTGTGGAGTCCGCTCGTCGCTCCCGGGGGGTCGTCTGCATCCACGACAGCGTCCGGACGGAGCGGTTGCGCGACTCGGGCGGCATTCAGGCGGTGGCCGACATCATCGCCGGCAATCCGCCTTTCGAGCGGGCGGAGGTGGTCGATACGCTGACGGTCCTGCGGCGGCGGACCGAACCGATCCCGAATCAGTAGGCGATCAGCAGCCGCGCCGCGCGTTCGATCTCGGCTTCCGACGGCAGGAACGCCTCTTCGAGCGGCGGCGAGTAGGGAACCGGAGTGTCGAGCGCGCCGACGATCCGGATCGGCGCATCGAGCGATTCGAACGCCTCTTCCTGGATGATCGCGGCCAGGCTCTCGCCGATTCCGCCGGTCCGCGAGTCCTCGTGGACGATGAGGACCCGGTTGCAGTGCCGGGCGAGCGCGAGCACGGCCTCGCGGTCGAGCGGCGCGAGCCAGCGGAGGTCGAGCACCGCCGCGTCGATGCCGTCGGAGGCGAGCCGGTCGGCCACCCGCATCGCCACGTGGACGTAGGCCCCGTACCAGATGATCGCCAGCCGGTCGCCCGCGCGCCGGAGGGCCGACCGCCCGCAGGGCAGCGGCAGCGGCGCCTCGGCGGGCAGCGTCTGTTTCACGCGCGGATCGCGATAGAGCGCGATGTGCTCGTAATACAGCACCGGATCGGGATCCGCCACCGCGCTCGCCATCAGCGCCCTGGCATCGGCGGGCGTGGACGGCACCACGATCTTGAGGCCGGGCGTGCGATAGAACCACGGCTCGGTGTTCTGGCTGTGATACGGACCCGCGTGGCGCAACCCGCCCCACGGCATCCGCACCACCATCGGCACCGAGCCTCCCCACCGGTACCGGATCTTCGCCGCGTTGTTGACGAGCTGATTGAAGCCCGTCGCGACGAAGTCGTTGAACTGCATCTCGCCGATCGGCCGCTGGCCGGCGAGCGCGGCACCCACGCAAACGCCGAGCACCGCGCCCTCGGCGAGCGGCGAGTTGATGATGCGATCGCGGAACTCGTCGAGCAGAGGCCGCAGCAGGAGGAACGCGTTCCCGTAGTCGCCGCCGACGTCTTCGCCGAAGACGAACGCGCGGGGGTCCGCACGGAGCGCATCGCCGACGCCGAGCATCACCGCTTCGAGGAACGTCCGCCCCTGTCGATCGAACGCGGGGCCCGGATCGAGCGGCGGCAGCGGCGGGTCGAAATCGATGCGGCCGCGGACGGCGGGATCGATCACTTCGACGCGTGTGCGCGGGCGCTCGCCGGCCAGCACGTTCGCGCCGGCGGTGCCGGCGGCCGGCCACGGCGCATCGATGACGAGCCGCGCCTGCGACTCGACCAATCTGCTCGGCCTCCGCCCGCAGGCGATCGAGGTCTCCCCCGGCGATCAGCCCGTCGGCCTCGAGCCGCGCCGCGTACGTGGCAATCGGGTCGCGGGCGGACCAGAACGCATAGCGCCCGGCGTCCACATAGCCGCCGCCGGCTGACGGATAGCTCCAGGACGCCTGCGGATCCTTGCCGAGATACAGCATGTCGTCGTGGTGCGCGTGGCCGCACATGCGCATGCACACCAGCTCGATGAGCGCGGGACCCCGGCCCGCGCGGGCCCGCTCGACCGCCCACGCGAACGCCGCGGCGATCGCGTCCGCATCGGTGCCGTCGAGGGTCACGCCCGGCATGCCGTAGCCCGCGGCCTTGTCGGCGAACACCCGGACGGCCGACTGCTCGCCGACCGGTGTCGACAGGGCGGTCTGGTTGTTCTGCACGCAGAAGACGGCCGGCAGCCGTCGTGCGGCGCACAGGTTGATGGCTTCGTGCCATTCCCCCAGCGAGGAGCCTCCCTCGCCGATGAACGACAGCGCGACGCGGCCGAGCCCCTCGCGCGCGAACGCCAGCGCCATCCCCGCAATCGTCAGGCTTCCAATCGCGAGCGGCGCGGCAGCCGGCAGGATGCCGTACGACAGGTCGCCCACGTGCAGGTCTTTGCCGTCCATCGGCGGCCCGGCCTTCGCCATCTGCGCCGACAGCACCATCCGCACCGCGTCGGGCGCCGGCCTCATCGCCAGCGCGACGCCGAGGTCGCGAATGATCGGCGCGATCACGTCGCCGTGCCAGCCGTGCGCCGATCGGTACTTGTCCCCTCGCCGGAGGCGGATGCCGGCGGCGTAGATCGCTTCCTGTCCGAGCGAACGGAATCCCTTTCCCTGGAACGGCGCGTCGCCGTACCGCACCTCGCCCGACGTGAAGAAGGTCTTCAGGCGGGTGTCGGTCGCGCGCGTGAGCACCATCCCCTGGAGCATCTCGAGCCGCTCGGCCCGCGTCAGCCCGGCCTTCAGCGCCGCGCGCCGCAGGCAGCCGTCGCACGCCTCGACTATGTCGTCCACGGCGATCGACAGGCGCGCCGCGGCGGTGACGCCGGGCGTCACCTCGGTGTCGGGCAGAATCGCCGTGCGCCGGAGCTGCTCGCGCAAGAGGGGCGGCAGGGCGTGCCGCAGCGTCTCGATCGCCGCCTCGCCGCTCACCTTCCCCACCCCTCCCCTCCGCAGGGATTCGTCAACCGCCTGCGATGCGAAGGGGTACCGCTCGAGGACGAACAGCCGGAGCTGTCCGGCGGCATCCGTCAGGGAGGACGTCGACGAAGGCATGGGGGCTATCGTAGCAGGGACGCGGCGCCCGGGCTCGCTCGGGCGTCAGCGGGGATCGGGGACGCCCGGAGCGGCGCCTGAGGGACCTTGCTCCGAACAACCGTTCGCCCGGTCGGCTGGGGAATGGGAGTCCGGTCGGTCGGTCGGTCGGTCGGTCACTGTTCGCGCAGCGCAGCCATTGGGGAGAGGCGCCCCGCACGCCGCGCAGGCACGAAGGCAGCCGCCGTGGCCAGGCCGATCAATGCCAGGGTTGTGGCTGACAGTGTGGCCCAGTCTCTTGGCGATATACCGTAGAGCAGACTCGAAATGAGGTCGGACAGACAGACCACCGCTATCAGTCCGGCGGCCGCGCCGGCGCAGATACTTGCGCAGGCATCGCGCATGGTCAGCCATGTGACGCCGACCGAGGTTTCACCCAGGGCCAGACGGATGCCCATCTCGTGGGTGCGACGCGCCACGGCGTAGCTCACCATTCCGATCACACCGGCGCCGGTCACGGAAATGGTCGCCAGCGCGAACAGGACCACCACGAGCGTGGCAAACGTTCGCACCTGAATAGTCCGGGCCAGACGCACTCGCAGCGTGGAGCCGTCCAGCACGACCGCTTCAGCCGAGACGCGGTGGATGAGCGATTCACACATGCCGGCAGAAACGCCTGTCCCGCTCGCCACATAAGTGACGCGCACGTTGGGGACATCTCCTTCCAGAAGTCGAAAGACTGCAGGCCCTGGCGATTGGTCGAGCGAACGTCGCTGCGAGTCCTTCACCACGCCAACGATCGGCGTGGGGCGACCGCCGACCTTCAGCGGTATTCCAATCGCGCTGTCTCGGTCAAGGTACCGGCGGACGAGTGCCTCGTTGACAACCGCGCCACGCCCGCCCCTATCGGTCTCGAGCAGCGGACGTCCGGCGACGAAGGTCATTCCCGCGGTTTCAAAATAGCCCGGCGTGACCCACAGCATCTCGACCGGCGCGACACGGCCGATAGCCATGGTCCCGGTGATGTGGGATTGATCGACCATCTCGCCGACCACCGCCGCCGCCCTGCGGACGCCCGGGAGGCGCTGCAACTCCTCGATCGTGCGCTCTATTCTCGCTTGGAGTGCGGCGGCGTTCAGTTCCGGCTGGTACGATACGGAGAGCGCCATCACCTCGCCGGACATCCCGGTGTCCTGCCGCACGAGGTTGAGGTACGTCCGGATCAGCAGTCCGGCACTCGTGAGCAGGACCAGCGCCACTGCCACTTGCCCCGCCGTCAAGACGAACCGGATAGCGTGCACAGTGCGGCCATCCTGCACCATGGTCTGACGAAGGCCTGTCTGGCTCGCGCGAAACCATGCCACGAGCGATCCGACCCACCACGCGAGACTCGTGATCAGCCCGGCCGCGCCCGCAAAGGCTGCGACACGGCCCGAGAACCCGGGTGCCCCCAGTGCCGTGAGTTCTCGGGGAACCAGGGCGCCAATCGCGTCGAAGAGAAGCGGTACGAGGAGAAGCGCACCGACAGACCCACTCGCTCCTACACTCACCGCTTCGACGAGCAGCAGACGAGCGACTCGGGCGCGACTCGCACCCAGCACCTCCATCGTCGCCATTTCAGCAGCGCGATAGAGTCCCCGAGTCAGCGCCATACCAAGCGTGTTCGCCGCAGATGCGATCAAGACCAGCAAGCCGGCGAGCAGCGCGCCGATCGCCAGGGGGCGCTGCTGGGCCTTCAGCGCAGGCACGAGCGGGGTAACCCTCACGGCGAATCTGCGCGGCGTCGCGTCCGCGTTCAGGGCCGCTTCGACCTGCGTGGGACCAACACCATCCCGGAGTCGCCCGACCAGGTGCAACGCCCTGGTGATTCCGCCTTCGGTAACCGCGATCGGCCCGCCCGGCCACTCGACCACCGCGTCCACAGCGACCCGCGCGCTCGGCTCCGGCACGACGAACGAGGGCGGCAGCACCCCGACGACCCGCAGCGACCCCGACGGTTGAAGCGACAGACTTCGGTTCGCGAGTTCGGCGCCAGCAAGCGGGCCAGTTGCGCCCCTGGACGTCAACCAGACTTCGTCGACTGCCCACGGAGTGGCTGGCCCAGGCGTAGCCACGCCAAGGACCCCGAACCAGTTGTCCGACACGGCGATAGCCTCGAGGGCCACCGTGCGGTCCGACGAACCCACGCGGAGTGTCTCGTGAGTTGAGAAGCCGGCCAGGCCGTCGAACAGATCCGCCCTAGCCTGCCAATCGCGCAACAGCGGGTAGTCGGGCTGCGTGGTCCCAGGGGCGGGACCGAACCGCATCGTATCTATGTCGATCAAGACGAGACGATCAGCGCGCACGTACGGCAGCGGACGTGAAAGAAACGGATCGCTGAAGCCAAACATCGTGGTGGCCAGACTGATCCCGACGGTCAGCATCACGATGACGCCAAGGATCGAGGCTGGACGGGAGCGAAGGCGCTTGAAGGCGAAGGCCAGGTCGAGCATGGTCGCTGCCTGTCTCACCGACCAGGGCGTCTGTCACCCCGATCGGGTATGTTCGCCCGATCGCTCGGGAGCGGTGGGTCCACCTGGGCTGTGAGGATCTTCCACTCGGAGCGTGGCACTCCGTCAGTGGTCGAACGCATTCGGGTCGGCAGACGTATGCCGTCGAACACCACGTAATCGAGGAGGTCCAGGCGTTCGATGTGGCGTCCGTCGACTGGTGCACGACCCGCCATGGCGTCACCCACGTTTGTCGCCCGGCTCCAGGTCGCCGCGAGCGGCCGGCACGTCGTCTTGTCGAGCAGGAGTGTCATGTTGAAGCCGTCCTGTCCTGTGGCGGACATCCCCACATGCATGCCTTCGAACGTGAGATTCGGCGACCATGTGAGCGGCTTCACAATGGTGTCTCGCAACAACAACACGAGCGCCCATCTCGCGAATTCGCTCCGGAGCACCCTCAGCTTCCCGTCATTTGGATCCTGTATCTGCGTCTGTTTATCGCCGCTCACAAATTGTCTATTGCCGGAAAACCCTTCCGTCAGAACCAAGTCACTGCGGTTCGGCAGCACGAGGCGATCGACCTTCTTGAATCCATCTGGGAAAGCCAGCGTCAACTCCGTCGTTGTCGGCCGGCCTTTGGGGTTCTTTGGATCGGGCGTGATCTGGAGGGTAACGGCAAGCGACGACACCGCCGCCAATCTTTCGTGGCTCCCGAGCGCCGCGCGCGCACAGGAGAGCGCCTCAGAGGCGCTTTCAAGTTGACGCTGCGCGGCGGCGCCACGCGTGCAAGCGGCCACCGCTATTGCGATGAGGACGAGCGCAACACCGCCCGCATCGCGTACCGCCTTACGTCCCGACCGCATCGCGCTACCGACTCGGCAATGAAAAACACCAGTGCCCCAGAAGGCCGTTCGCGCGACGGGCGCACACCCTTCAACTCGCTTCCTGCTCGCCCATTCGCTTCTAAACAATGCGCCTGCCATTAGCGATACTCCCACTTTCTGGGGGCCGGTTCATGCCCGCCCTCGTTGGCGCTGCGGCAGTTCGACCGCGCCGGCTCTTCAGGATGAGAAGAGCCAGGCCGGAGGCCCGTACCGCAGCGCCTCTTGGGAATCTGAACTCTGCTCCTCACTTGCGAACAATCGGCACTACCCCCCGACAGGCTCGCACGAGGTACTCACCCTCACCGCCACAGCGCCAACAGTAGTGGCTGCACCCCGTGCCCCAGTTGCTGCACCCGCTGCCGCCACAGACATCACAGTTGAGGTACACGATCGTGCAATCTTCACAGTAGTACACGCAGTCGGCTGCATAGACAATTGCAGTTCCCACCGCCACGCCACAACAGAGCGCAATACCAAGGACCCACCTGCGGATTGCGCAACCGGAAACATCGGTAACAAATTAGACCGGATACATGGGTAACACTTTTCCGGTCTGTTTCTTCGTCCACACCCGATGATCGGCTGTGGGAATGTGGGAATCTCGCGCTCTGTGCGAGATTTCCAAGTCTCGGTGGAAACCGTTTTGTGGTTTCCACGGAGACGGCATTTCCGCAGCTGTCTTCGATCGGCCCTCCGCGCGCCGCAGGTCCCTGGCTTGGCTGACCCGATGATCGTCGTTCCTGCGGCCACCTGCACGGTCGAGCTGGGCGGCCGTGGCCGCCGCTGCGGCGTGCATCCTGTTTCGTCACGTGATGATCTTCACGTGGTCACCACGGTCACCGTGCCGCCGTCCGTGCCAGGCCGCCGTAAAGCGACGCGTGCGCCGATCGATCCGGCCCAATTCCAGGTGCATGAACCGCACAATCCAATCACCACGCTCCGTTTCGGCCACCCCGACGGCCTCATGCCGCACCGCCTCACTGATGAAGACCAGCTCGCCCTGCCATTTGATCTGCCCGGTGTCCCCCACCCGCCGGACCTGGTGCGTCGCGTCGTACCACGGATCCTCCAGCCGCGCGGGGTAGGGCCGGGGGCATGACCGATCCAGTCGACGACGTCACGCATCGTCCGACTGACTGCCACCATTTCGGCCTCCACTGAGCCGCAGATGTTCACCAACCTGCCGTTGGGCTCGTCGCTGACGCGCCGCTCGGTGGCGAGTTCTCCTGGCCGGAGGTTCAGAAGCGGCGAGCATCCCCGCCGCTCGGCGATAACCCGCAAGGCGCTTGCGAGCGCCGACGCATCAAGGAACGGCTTGTAGGCCACGGCCGCACCAAGCTGCCAAGCCTGCTGACGAACTTCGTCTTCCAGGTAATGTCCCGTAACGATAAGTGTGGGCGGACGCGCATCGAATTTGCCGAGCCGCCTTACGACCGTCAGTCCCGACATGTCCTCAAGGCGCACATCGACGACGATCGCATCGTAGCCGGCAGTGGCAGCTCGCTCCAGGCCGTCGCTCCCCGTCGTCGCCCAATCTAACAGAATGCGGTGTTCCAGCAGCAAAACCGACAAGGCGCGATCAGGTTCATCGTCTATCCAGAGTATCGACAGCTGACGACGATCAACGGCATTCGTCGAGGGTGATGAGCGTAGAGCATTTGATGCGCTGGCTCGCTCGGAATGGGAGAATTGCGCTGTCGATCGAGGGTGCTGCCCAACGCGCTTCGATTCCGTCTGCGCGAGCCACGACATATGCCCCCCCTAACTGCCGCCCGGCCGACGCCGCAGGCAACTACTGTGCCGATGTAACACCGATCGGTCATGCAGAGTTCTCGCAGCGGTATCCTGTTATGCGGTAAGCACCGACGAGAAACCGGCAAGAGCGCCGCCTTCTCGTAGTCCAGACGAAGCTCCGTCGCAAACGCGAAAGGGTCCAAGGCAGGGAGGTCGGCAGAATCGCGAGATGGCTCGACCGACGCAGACGCGTTGTGAAGAAGCCTTGCAAGTCACACGAGTCCCTACTCCGGCGGGACGTTCAGGATTTCATCACCTTGGATAAACGGGGACAGCTGTCTGGCCGCCTAAGCAGGGACGCAGCGCCCGGGCTCGATCGGGCGTCAGCGGGGTTCCGGGACGCCCGGAGCGGTGCCGAGCAGGTGCGGCCATCGCCCGAGCGGCGCGCCGCGCTCCCACAGGCGCATGAGCTCGGCCAGCGGCACCGCCGCGCGCGCCGCGCGGCGGTGCATCGCGGACGAGTGATCGATCGTCCAGACGCGATACCCGGCCTCCAGCAGCCGATCGATGCAGGCGCCGACCGACGACCCGCGCGCCGCGAGCGCCGCGGGATGGCATTCGACGACGACGCGGCGGTAGCGGCCGGCGGCCAGCCCCGCCCGCATACCGTCAAGAACGTCCGGTTCTCCACCCTCGACGTCGATCTTGACCAGGTCCACCCCGGCAAGCCCTTCGGTGTCGAGCAACTGATCGAGCGCGACGGTGGCGCACTGAAAATCGGCGGGCGCGGAACCGGACACCGCGTGCGAGGTGCCCCAGTTGTCGCTGTCCGCGTCGAACGACGCAAACGCCATCCGCCCGGCGGCCGCCGCGGCGGCGACCTGGCGTGCCGTCACAGCCCCCAGCCCGTTGATCGCGACGTTCGAGGACAACTGGGCGAAGAGCCGCGGTTCGGGCTCGAGCGCGAGCACCCGCCCCGAGGCGCCGACCAGGGCGCCGGCGACAAGCGAGAAGTATCCCCAGTTGGCCCCGACATCGACGAACACCGCGCCCGGCCCGAGCACGCGCGCGAGGATTCTGCGTTTCCTGCGGCTCGTACCAGCCGGTGAAGCAGGCTTCGCTCGCGACGCTGTCACGGGGGTCGCACCGGAATTGCAATCCACCGAGCGCCGGCGCCAGGCGCGCGATGAACGGCCGGTGGATGAACGGACGCAGCCGGTTGGCCACACGGTAGCGGCCGAACGGAAGCCGTCGGACGGCAGCCACCGCGATCGGCACCCACAGCGGGACCCGCGCCTCAGCCGCCATGCGTGGATCGCTCGACGAACGCCTCGATGTCGGCCGCCGGTCGCGCGCCGGTCGTCCGCCCCACTTCGCGGCCGCCCTGGAATACGGCCATCGTCGGAATCGACCGGATCCCGAAGCGCTCGCCCAGCTCGGGGACACCGTCCGTGTTGACCTTGACGACCAGGTAGCGCCCGGCGTGCGTGGACGCCACGCGGGCCAGCTCGGGCGCCACCATCCGGCACGGGCCGCACCACGGCGCCCAGAAATCCACGACTACAGGGAGCGGAGACTGGGCCACGGCGGCATCGAACGCGGCGGCGCTGGGAATCTCCACCGGCTCGGCGGTCGGCGGAATGGGATTCTTGCAGCGTCCGCATCGCGTCTGCGTGGCGTTGAACGGGCTGCGGTTGCGCTGCCCGCACGAAGAGCATTCGACGATCAGCCCGCGTTCATCGACCTGGTGTGCGCTCATGATCTCCCTCATGCCAGATTACCAGCAACGAGGATGGCGCGTACCGGTCACTGGCGCAGGATCGTCATCGGCGCCATGCGCAGCACCCGTCGCACCGGTCCCGCGCTCGACGCGGCAATCACCAAGACCACCACCACGGCAGTCAGACCGAGCGCGGCCGGATCGGCCGCTGAAATCCCGAACAGCACACCGGCCAGCGCCTGCCCGGCCAGAACGGCCAGCGCGGCGCCCGAAGTCAGGCCGATCAGCGTGGCGCGCGCCGTATCCGCCGCAGCGGTTCGCACGATCGAGGCTGACGTGGCGCCGAGCGCGATCCGGATCGCGAGCTCACGCATCCGTTCGGCGATGCCGCACGCGAGCACGCCGTACAGGCCCACACCTGCCAGCAGCACCGCGAACAGGCCGAGCATTGTCGCGATCGCCGCGGCGGCGCGATACGGATAGAGCATGACGTCCAGGTACTCCGGCATCGTGCGTGCTTCGAAGATCGCCACGTTCGGATCGATCGCCGGCACCTCGCGCCGTATGCGCGCCACGGCGGCCGCCGGGTCGCCCGTGCCGCGCACGACGAGCCGCAGCAGCTTCTCGCGGTGGTCCTGGATCGGCAGGTAGACGAATGGCTGCGGCGCCTCCGACAACGTCTGCACCCGGGTATCGGCCGACACACCCACCACCGTGACGACGCGATCGCCGACGCGCAGGTGCTGGCCGATCGCGTCGCGACCGGGCCAGAAGCGACGGGCCGCCGCATCGCTCACGACGACGGAGTCGGTGGCCGGCTGCTCGTCGGCCGCCTCCAGCGCGCGGCCGCGCGGAACGGGGATGCCCATGGCCTCGAAGAAGCCCGCCCCCACGTGCGCAATCTGCACGGCACGCGTCCGGTCGCCTGAAGTGACGGTCGCCGTCTGGTTGCCGTACATGTCGAGCGGCAGGCGATCGGTGAGCGCGGTGCGCGTCGCGGTGCCTCCTTCCTCGAGCGCGCGCGACAGGCGCTCGAAAAACTGATCCGCGCGCCCGTCGTCGTAGCCGTTCATCCCGAGGTAGACGGAGACGAACGCCACGCGAGCCGGTGCGAACCCCGGATCGACGGCCCCGGCGCGCGAGAGACTGCGCGCGAAGAGCGCGGCCACGGCGACGAGCACCAGCGCGAGGGCAATCTGCGGGATGAGCAGGGCGTCGCGCGCGCCGATCCACCGGCGGCGCCGGGTCGCGACCACCCCGGCGATGCCCGCCGCCGGCGTGCGCGAGATGCGCAGCGCCGGTACCAACGCGAACACCAGCGTGGCCGCCGCCGAAATCCCGAGGGTGAACAGTGTCACACGCCAGCTCGTCGAGGTGTTGAGCGATACCGGCACGGGCAGATCCGGCCGCCACGCGGCGAGTCCGGCTGCCGACCAGCGGGCGACCAGGAGCCCGAGCGCGCCGCCGGCAGCGGACAGGATGGCGCTCTCCGTCAGCAGCTGCACGACGATCTGCCGGCGCGTGGCGCCGATCGCAAGTCGCACGGCAATCTCGCGGCGGCGCGCCATGCCACGCGCCAGCATCAGGCCCGCGAGGTTCGCGCACGCCACGAGCAGGACCAGCCCGCCGGCGATCATCACGCCGCCAATCGCGGAGACGACGTTGGGGTCTCCTTCCGGATTGAAGATCACGTCGGTCGTGGGCACGACCCGGAATCGCCGGCCCGTGTTGGTCGCCGGATGATCGTGCTCCAGTCGCCCGGCAAGCACCGTCGCTGCGGCGCGCACCTGATCCACCGTCGCCGACGGCGCCAGCCTCGCCTTCACGAACAGCCACCGCTCGTCGCGGTTGTCGAGCTGGTCGACGCGCAGCTGTCCCATCATCGAGACCGGCACCCAGATATCGACCATGAAGCCCCGCGCGAGAAGGCCGGTGAATCCCGGTGGCGCCACGCCGATAACCGTGTACGGTTTCCCGTTCAGCGTCAGTGACCGTCCGAGTACCTGACGGATCGCCAAGAAAACGGCGCTGCCAGAACGTATGCCCGATGATGACCACGGGATGGGCGCCCCGTTCGCGTCCCTCGATGTCCTCGAAGGCCCGTCCGAGCACGGGGGTCACCCCGAGCAGGGAAAAGTAGTTGCCCGTCACCAGCTCGCCGAACAGGACCTCGCTGCCCGCGCCGCTCGACGAGGTCACCATCAGTCCGCTGTACCCGAGCGCATCGGCGATGGCTGGCGACGACTGCGCGACGTCCCTGAAGTCGGGATACGACAAACCGCTGAAGCCGGTCCCGTCGTCCCGCGACGTGTAGATGTTCACGAGCGTGCCGGGATCGCGTACGGGAAGCGGCGCGAGGAGCGCCGAGTCAATCAGCGTGAACAGGGTCGCGTTGGCCGCGACCGCCAGGGCAAGGGTGAGGACGACGGCAGCGCTCGATCCTGGACGCAGGCGGACGATCCGGAAGGCATATCGGAGGTGTGCGCGGAGCATGCCTGCCACTTACGCGAAATCCCGGAGGGCCGTTCAGTCGGAAACGGCCAGCTCGCCCGGAACGATGGGACGGGTGCGCGGGAGCAGTCCGCGGCGGGCCATGTTCCCGACATAGGCGAGGATGCCGATGAAGATCGCGAGCTTCAGCGCGTCGGACGCCTGGGTCCGCGGGAGAGCCTTCCAGAGGAACCAGAGCACGGGCTGCGCGATGCAGACCGCCCACACGGACCCGTAGAAGTAGCGCCGTTCGTGCCCTTCGCCCTCCGTGGAACGCTTTACCCGCGGCAGCCGGCCGAGCGCGCCGAGGATCCAGATCGTGATGACGATCGGGAAATACGCGACGTCGTACATCTGCCGCATCCGCCACGCGCCGGTGACGATCGCGAACGCGAGCCCGGCGGCATTGAGCACGGCAAACGCGACGACTTCGCTCCACGCGACGGTGTAACAGACCCGCCGGTAGAGCGGGTTGGGACGATCCTCGGTGAACCTGATGATGTAGGGCCGGGGTTCCACGCCCGGCAGGCGCCCGCGCAGCCCCGCGATGGCCGTGCCGACGAGCACCACCCCCAGCCAGGCCGCCATCCGGCCGTCGAACCCGCGCTCGAAGAGATCGAAGGTCAGCGGGCCTGGCGCGATGAAGAACACCCAGATCCAGATCGGCCAGTGGTTGAACCGGTAGCTGATCTTGTTCCGTTCGCGGATCGGGCGGTCGGACGCCAGCTCGACACGCCGGGCATGTCCATGCTGCCGCTCGTAGGACGGCGGCACCAGGCTTCGGCGGGAACGGGCTGGGGTGGTGGGTTGAGCAGGTGTCTGCGACGACGGCAACAGGTTCTCCCGAAGCAACAGTATCAGAGGATTCGAGCGTGCGGCGCAATTCGTCAGGGAATTCGTCCGCGCCGGCACGCCGCCTCGTCAAGCGACTTGCGCGCTTACGCGGTCGCCAGCACCCAGTCGGCAACCGCCGGATCGCACGATCCGGCATCGGCGCGCGTCTCGGCCGCCCGGCGAGCGGCCTGGCCCATCTGCTCCAGTTGATCGCGGCGCGCGAGCGCGTCGTGGAACGCGTGCGAGATGGCGACGGCGCTTCTCGACTCGACGATCCAGCCGGTGTGTTCCGGCTGCACCCACTCGGCCGCGCCGCAGCAGTCGGTGACGATGAGCGGGAGGCCGCTGCTCATCGCTTCGGCGGCGGCAAACGGGGAGCCGTCCTCGAGGGTCGGCAGCACGGCGACCTCCGCGCGGTGGTATGCCTCGCGCGGGTCCGCGGGGCGCGCCTGGACAGCCAGGCCGGCTGCGCGATCGGCCAGGAGCCGCCGCGTGCAACGATCGACGGTGCCGCCGAGCATCTCGAGCGAGACGCGTCCGCCGCAGGCGCGAAGGGCGTCGAGGAGGTACACGAATCCCTTGCGCAGATCGAGCGTCCCGACGAACACGACGCGCAGCGCGCCGTCCGCCGGACCGCGGGCCCCCGCCGGACGATACCGGCGAAGATCGACCGGCTGCTGCAGGACCGTGATCTTTCCGGCCGGCACGCCGCCGGAGATCAGCGAATCCCGCGCCCACTCCGACGACACGCGGATGCGATCCGCCATGGCATATTCGGCTTCGACACGATCGACCATGGCGGGCGTCGGATGGCCGCGGTAGCTCCCCGGGCACAAGGCGGCATGCTCGTCGACGTAGACCGAGCGGAAATGACGGATGTGGCCGTTGGGGCTCTCGAGCACGGCGGGCACGCCGCGGCCGCGCGCCCACTCCATCGCCTCGAGCCCGACGAGCGTGAACGCGTAGACGATCTCCGGGCCGATCGCGTCGAGGCCGGCGGCCGCCGCGCGGCCGAGACGCACGTCGTGCGACAGCTGGGCGGCGCCACTGAAGGAGCGGAACCAGGGCCAGCCGCTCCAGCGCGACGGGCGAACCGGTACGGCGTGCCACGCGACCGGCGGCGCCGGCTCGGTGCGCGGCCATGCGATCACGTCGGGTCCGATGGCGTGCAGCTCGATCCGCGGATCGCCGAGCGCCGCGATCGCGTTGGCGGACTGCACCGCCAGACCGCCCGGCCCGATTCGCACCGGGTAGACGCACGCGACCCGGCGCCTACCCGGCATGGTCGGCCTCGAGCGGAGGATCGATCGAACGGAGCCACGCCGAGCGGCGCATGTTCAGGAGACCGATCGCGAGGTTGATCACGAGCGGCGCGGCCGAGGCGCTTGCCTGCATCAGCACCGCACCCTTGACCGAGCTCAGGTCCACGTAGGTCGCCAGCGCGATCTGCGCCGCGAGCGTCGCCGGCACGCCGATCCAGATGCCGCGGATCCAGCCGCGCGCCGAATTCAGCAGGTACGACGCGGCCGAGACGAGGCTGACCGCCGACGCCCCCACGATCCAGGCCAGCTCGCGGTCCAGCCCGTGGTACTTCGGGCCGAGCACCGCCAGAATGGGGTGCGGAAACAGCAAGGCTGCCGCCACGATGCTCACGCCGATGGCCGTCATGGCGCCGATGAGCAGCGCGTACCAGCGCCGCACGGGCGCCAGGTCGGACTGCCGCGCGAACCGCGGCAGCGCGAGGCTGCTGAAGGCCGACGAAATGAGCGACAGCGCCACGGCGAGCCGGCCGAGCGCCCCGACCTGCGCGACGGTTTCGACCGTGCCGAAGACGGTCAGGATCCAGACCGTGATCTGCGGCTGCAGGGCGAAGTAGATCCCGTTGAGGAGCTGGTTCTTGAACGCCACGAGCATCGCGCGCTGGTCTTCCGGCGACACGCCGGCGTTCTCCTCGAGGTGTGGAATCGCGTCGCGCGCGGTGAGGCGGCCCTGTAGAAGGAGCGCGCCGGCGCCAATCCACAGGAACACGACGGGGCGCGGGAGGAGCCAGAGGGCGGCGCCGACCAGCGCGAGGCGCACCGCACCCGACACGACAGCCGCGCGCTGCGCTTCCAGCGGCCGCAACTGCAGGACCATGACCGTCGCATAGATCGTCTGGATGACGGTTCCGTGCATCGCCGACGCGACGGCTCCGGCCGCCACCGCGCACGCCATCCAGCCCACGTTGTGGGCCCGCAAGATCGCGACGAGGAGCGGCAGTCCGACGACGATCGTCGCGATCTCGAGGCGGCGCCGCAATCCGAAGGCGGTGCGGACGACCCTGGAAAAGAGGGCCCGATCGGATGCCGCGCGGCCGCCGCGCGCGAGCAGGGACTGCGTGATCCCGCTGTCGGCCAGGATCGCCATCGTGGTCTGCACGGCGATCGCCATCGTGTAAATCGCGTACTCCTCGACGGCCAGCCCGCGGACGATGAGCAGTCCTGCCGCGATGGCGAGGAGCTGCGCGGCCGCCTGCAGCCAGAAGAACCTGGCGACGAGCGGCGCCCAGAAGGCCATGCGCCGCGCGAAAGGGAGCCGCTCGGAACCTGGTTCCATAGGATGACGGTTATTATGCCCGCATGCCCTCCCGGATGCTGAAGACCGGCATCGGCCGCCACCTGGGGCCCGCCTGGTTCGACGAGGCGCGACTGGTCGTCCAGGGGCCGGTGCTCGCCCGGGTGCTTCGGGGGCGCCCGCTCCACGGACGGGTGCTGAATGCCGGCTGCGGGGAAGGTCTGTACGCGGGATTCATCGAGACGTTCGCCGGCGTCCGCACCATCGTCAACATGGACGTGCACGCGCCCCGCGTCGCACGCACGCGGAGCGACCGCCGGCATCGCGACCAGCAGGGCTCGCTCGATGCGCTGCCGTTCGCGTCCGGCTCGTTCGACGGTGTGGTGTGCACCGAAGTGCTGGAGCACGTCACGCGGGACGCGGAGGCCGTCGCGGAGATCGCCCGCGTCACACGACCGGGCGGCACGCTGCTGATGAGCGTGCCGACGCCGCCGGCACCCTTCGACGCCGCCCACGTCCGTGAAGGCTACACGCTGCCCGCGCTGACGGCGCTCCTCGAGGCGGCCGGGTTCGACGTGTTCGCCTCCGATCGGTGCCTCCACGCGACGATGCGGCAGGCCTTCGCCGTCTGGCAGTGGCAGCAGCGGACGGCGGGGCGCAATCTCTTTCCGCGCGCGCTGCTGCGGGCGGCCGCGCATCTCGACCGCCGCCTTCGTGCCGGCGTTCCATGGGACCTCGTCGTCGCGGCGGTGCGACGCACGGGCACCCAGCCGGTCTGAGGCGAAGGACAGACGACCGCGACAGCATGAGCCGCAGGGAGCCGCCGCCATTCGTCCCAGGGCTGTTTCCCCACCTCCGTTTCCCCGATAGGCTCTGCCCATGACGATACGATGGGCGATTCCGCTGTGCGCGGCGCTGTCCCTGTGGCTGGGACCGGCCCCTCAGAGCGGTGCACTGACAGTGATCGCGGGCGCCACCGTCATCGACGCGGCCGGGTCGCCGCCGCGCGTCCTCGACGTGACGCTGAGGGACGGCCTGATCGAGGATCTCATCGAGCCCGGCCGGCCCATTCCCGCGGGGGCGACGGTCGTCCACGGCGAGGGCAGGTTCCTGATTCCCGGTTTGTGGGACATGCACGTGCACCTTGCGATCCGGCCAGAGCCGGGGCTCGCCGAGCGCACGATGCTCCCGCTGTTCCTCGCCAACGGCATTGTCGGCGTCCGCGACATGGGCGGCCCTCTGGATCGCGTCCTGAGCCTGCGGGCGCAGGTCAGGAGCGGGACCCTGGAAGGACCGCGCATCCTGACACCCGGTCCGTTTCTGGACGGACCCGGCGATCCCGATCCGGCATTCGTGCGTGTGGCGTCAGCGGCGGATGCCGACGCGGCGGTCGCCGGGCTGCTCGCGAAGGGCGTCGATTTCCTGAAGGTGCAGGCCAGCCTGAGCCCCGAGGCCTACCACGCCATCATGAAGAGCGCCGCCGCCCGCCACGCGACCGTCGTCGGGCACGTGCCGGTGTCGATTGACGCGCTCGAGGCGATCCGGTCCGGCCAGCGCAGCCTCGAGCACATCTCGCCGGCGCTCGTGGGCGACGCGCTGGTGCTGTTTGCCTGCTCCAGCCGCGCGAACGACCTGCTCGCAGAACTGCGTGCCATTGATCGCCAGCGCGCTACCGCCACACCCGCGGCGACCCGCACGCGCGAGATGGCGCTCCGGCAGCAGCTCGTGGACACCTTCGATCCCCGGCAGGCCCACGCGCTCGGTCTCGCGATGGCAAAGGCAGGCGTGGCGATTGTCCCGACGCTCGTCTGGTCAAACCGGTTCCGCCCGCTCGGTCCCGGAGACGACGGGCGCGATGTGCCGCTGGAGTACGCGCCAGCCGCCACGAGACAGCGATGGCAGGACGCCCGGGCGCGGTACCTCGAGGCCGCCCGCCCGGACGACTATGCACTGAACGCGAGCGTCGCACGGACCGCTGCCAGGGCGGTGGGCGCGATCCACGCCGCCGGCGCGCGCGTCCTGGCGGGCACCGACACGTTCGACTACTACGTGCTGCCGGGTTCGAGCCTGCACGCCGAGCTGGCGCTGCTCGTCGAAGCCGGCCTGAGCCCGCTGGAGGCGCTGCAGTCAGCCACGAAGGAGGCGGCGGCCTGGCGCGGCTCCGCCGATCGCGAGGGAACCATTGCCCGTGGCAAGACGGGCGACCTCGTTCTGCTGGACGCCGATCCGCTCGCCGACATCGCGAACACGAGCCGCATCCGGGCGGTCATCCAGCACGGCCGTGTGCTCTCGCGAGCCGACCTGGACGCGCTCCTCGATCGGGCCCGGCCAAAATAAGAAGGAACCAAACCGTCCGCCACGACGTTCACCCCTTGCATGGGCACACTCTGGCAGGATGTTCGCCTGGGACTGCGGGTCCTCGCCAAGAGCCCGTCGTTCACGCTGGCGATTACGCTGACGCTCGGGCTGGGCATCGGTGCGAACGCGGCGGTCTTCAGCATCATCAACACGCTCCTGCTGAGGCCCCTGCCGGTCGCCGACCCCACCAACCTCTACGTCGTCAGCGTCACCCACCAGGACAATGAACAGCCGCACCAGGTGTCGTGGGCGGACTACGTGGACTATCGCGACAAGGCCGGCGTGTTCTCCGACCTGGCGGCTTACGACATTGGCTTCGCAGGCCTGAGCGCCGACAACCGCGCGGATCGCCTGACGGTGACCCACGTCACCGGCAACTTCTTCTCGATGCTCGGCCTCACGCCGGCGGTCGGCCGCCTGATCCTGCCGGGCGAGGGCGAGACGTACGGGGCGGACCCGGTGATCGTCCTCGGCCATACGTACTGGAAGAAACGGTTCGGCGGAGACCCGTCGGTCGTCGGCCGGCAGGTGCTCGTGAACGGACAGCCCTTCACGATCGTCGGCGTCGTGCCCGAAACGTTCATGGGGGTCTATACCCTCGTGGAGTTCGACGCCTACATGCCGTTCGGCATGATCTTCCCGGAGCCGACCTATCGCGAGATGATCGCGCGGCGCGACAACCACGAACTTCGGGTGCTCGGCCGGCTGAAGCCAGGCGTGTCGCTGGCGCAGGCGCAAGCCGGCCTGACTCTGCTCTCGAGCCAGCTCGAACAGCAGTATCCCGACACGAACAAGACGGTGCGCGCGCGCGTGATCCCCGAGCACCTCGCGCGGCCCGAGCCCAACGCCGCCGACAGCAACCCGTTCGTCGCGGGCGTCTTCATGCTGCTGGTCGGCTTGGTCCTGCTCGTCGCCTGCGTCAACGTGATCAACCTGATGACGGTGCGCGCGACGATCCGTCAGCGCGAGCTGGCGGTGCGCGCCGCGCTCGGCGCGGGGCGCATGCGGCTGATCCGTCAACTGCTGACCGAAAGCCTGCTGCTCTCGCTGGCGGGCGGCCTCGCCGGCGCGGGCATCGGCCGGTGGGTCAGCGGGATGGTGTCGCACATGACGCTGCCGATGGATCTCCCCATCCGCTTCGACCTGTCGTTCGACTGGCGCGTGTTCGGCTACGTCGCGCTGGTGGCGCTCGGCACGGGCGTCGTCGTCGGGCTGCTGCCGGCGCTGCGCGCATCGCGGACGGACCTGAACGCGGTGCTGCGCGAAGGCGGCCGCAGCATGGCCGACGGCGGCTCGCGGCAGTGGGTCCGCAGCACACTCGTCGTCGGACAGGTGGCCGTGTCGCTCGTGCTCCTCGTGGCGGCGGCGCTCTTCGTGCGCAGCGTGCAGCATGCCGAGTCGGTGGATCTCGGCTTCGATCCGCGGCACGTGTTGAACCAGTCGATGGACGTCTCGCAGCAGGGGTACGACGAGGCGCGCGGCCGCGAGTTCTATCGCGAGATCGAAGCGCGCGTGCGGACGATCCCGGGCGTCGAGTCGGTGAGCTATGCCTTCTCCGCCCCGTTCGGCTACTACAACTCGTCCGAGTACGTGGAAGCGGAGGGACAGCCGGTCCCTGCCGGCCAGCGCCGCCCGGCCGCCGGCTTCAACCTCGTCGGCCGGGAGTACTTCGAGACGATGAAGATCCCGATCGTGAAGGGTCGCGCGTTCAACGCGCAAGACGACGAGCGGGCGCGGCCGGTCGCCATCGTGAACGAGCTGCTCGCGAAGAAGTTCTGGCCGGGGCAGGATCCCATCGGCAGGCGCTTCCGGATGGAGGGCACCGACAAGCGCTGGCTCGAGGTCGTGGGCGTGACGCGGACCGGCAAGTACAACTACATCTTCGAGGATCCCGGGCCGTATTTCTTCGCGCCCATCGCGCAGCAGTATCGACCGCTTCGTGTGCTCCAGGTGCGGACGACCGGCGTCCCCGAGGCGCTCGCGCCCGCAATCCAGAAGGAGATCCGCGCCATCAACCCGGATCTGCCGGTGTACGACGTGCGCTCGATGGAGCACATGCTCCAGGGACCGAACGGCTTCTTCCTGCTGCGGATGGGTGCGCTCTTCGGCGGCGCGCTGGGCGCCCTGGGCCTCATTCTGGCGCTCGTCGGCATCTACGGGGTGGTGTCGTATGCCGCGAGCCAGCGGACGCAGGAAATCGGCGTACGCATGGCCCTCGGCGCGCGCCGCGGCGACATCCTGCGGCTCGTCGTCGGCCAGGGGCTGATGCTGATCGGGCTTGGCGTCGTCGTCGGGCTCGCGGCCTCGTTCGGCGTTGCGCGTCTGCTGACCAACCTGCTCTTCGGCATCTCGTCCACCGACCCCGTGACCTTCGTCGGCGTTCCGCTGCTGCTCGGCAGCATGGCGATCCTCGCCTCCTACGTGCCGGCGCTCCGGGCGACTCGCATCGATCCGATGACGGCACTGCGGGAATAGTCGCGGGGGCTCGCCTTCGGCTCGCGGGTCAGTCGCGGGCCGAACGGACGGAACACACGGCGGCTGCGGCCCGTCTGTCTACGCGGAGTTACACATGCAGAGTCTTGCGCAGGACGTTCGCTATGGCATCCGCCTGCTGTTGAGGAGCCCGGGGTTCACGGCCGTCGCGATCCTGGTGCTGGCGCTCGGCATCGGCGCGAACACGGCCGTGTTCAGCATCATCAACGCGATGATCCTCCAGCCGATTCCCTCGGATGGCCCCTCGGTGGTCGGCATCTACAACCGCAACACGACGCGGCCGGACAACTACCGGTCGTTTTCCTACGCCGAGTACCGGCAACTGGCGGCCAGCCGGGACGTCTTCGCGTCCGTCATGGCGCACACCGTCACGATGGTGGGCGTCTCCGATGGTGACAACACCCGCCGCTCTCTCGTCTCGATTGTCAGCGCCAGCTATTTCTCGAGCCTGGACACGCCGCTGGCCGCGGGCCGCCCGTTCACGGCTGACGAAGAGCGGCCGGGCGCGGACGTGCCGGTCGCCGTGCTGAGCCATCAGTACGCACGCCGGCGCGCGGGAAGCGCCGCCGCCGCGATTGGCACGACCGTCCGGGTCAACGCCCGCGACTACACGGTGGTCGGCGTCGCACCCGAGGGGTTCGCCGGGACGATGGCGCTGGTGAGCCCGGAACTGTGGCTGCCGCTCGGGGTCTACGAGCGGACGGCATCGGGTGACCTGAGCGACGACATCGCGCCGTTGTCGGATCCGAATCACCGGCCGTTGATGCTCGTCGGCCGGCTGCGCGACGGGCTCTCGGCAGCCGCCGCCGGTCCCCTGCTGGAGACGCTGACTGCGCGGTTGCGCGGGGCCGATCCGCAACACGACGCCGATCACGCCCTGATGGTGCAGCGGCTGCCGCGCCTCTCCGTCAGCACCGATCCGCAGTCGGATACCGGGGTCTCCGCGGTGTCGTTCCTGCTGATGGGCATGGCGGCGCTGGTGCTGCTGGTCGCCTGCCTGAACCTCGCGAACATGCTGCTCGCGCGCGGCACCGCGCGGAGGAAGGAAATCGCGCTGCGGCTCGCGCTCGGCGGGGCGCGCGGCCGCATCGTGCGTCAGTTGCTGACCGAATCGCTCCTCATCGCGATCGCCGGGGGAGCAGCGGGCCTGCTCCTGGCCTTCTGGGGCACGCGACTGCTGACGGGCACGCTCGTGTCGGTGCTGCCCATGGTCTTCACGTTCGACGGGACGCCGGACGTACGAGTGCTCGCGGCGACGCTGGTCTTCAGTGTCGCGAGCACCGTGATCGCGGGGCTCGGACCCGCCTGGCGCGTCACGCGGCCCGACGTGCTGCCCGATCTGAAGGAACAGCCGAACGAGGCCTCCGGCGGACGGCAGCGCATGCGCAACGCGCTCGTGATCGGGCAGGTGGCATTGTCGCTCGCGCTGGTCACGGCCGCCGGACTGTTCATGCGGGGCGCCGTCAAGGCGGCCGTCGCCGATCCGGGCTTTCCGCTCGACGGGCTCCTGGCCAACGTGAGCCCGGCGCTCGCCGGCTACGACGAGGTGCACGGACGGGCGGTCATCCACACGATGCTCGAGCGCGTCCGCAACACGCCTGGCGTGCAGTCGGCGAGCATGGCGTCGGTGGTGCCGTTTGGCGACATCCGCCAGGGCAAGCGCGTGCAGCGCGCCGGGACGCCGCCTGCGCCCGAGGGGCAGGAGGAAGCGGGCGTCAGCGCCAGCTACGCGGTGATCGGCGCCGACTACTTCGACGCCCTGCGCCTGCCGGTGCTTCGCGGCCGCGGCTTCACGCGCGGCGAAGAGGACACGCCCGGCGGCATGCCGGTCGCCGTTGTCGACGAGCCGCTCGCGCGGCGACTGTTCGGAGGCGAAGACCCGGTGGGACAGATCGTGCAGTTTCCGAAGAGCGCCGGCAAGGACGTGACGACATTCCAGGTCGTCGGCCTCGTCGCCGGCGTGCGCGAGGACATGTTCGAGCAGGCGCCAAGTCCGCACATCTACGTCGCCTTCGGCCAGAACTACCGCGGGACCATGAACCTGCACGTACGGCTCGCAAGCGGAGGCGTCTCGGAAAGCGCGATGCTGGGCACCATCCGGCAGGAACTGCGCGCGGCCGATCCGGGCGTCCCGGTGCTCTCGCTCAAGACGCTCCGGCAGCATCGCGACGACAGCGTCGAGCTGTGGGCCGTCAACACCGGCGCCAGGCTGTTTTCCGTCTTCGGCGGCGTGGCGCTGTTGCTTGCGGTGATCGGTCTCTACGGGGTGAAGTCGTACCTCGTCTCGCGCCGCACGCGCGAAATCGGCATCCGTATGGCGCTCGGCGCCACGCGCAGCGACGTGTTGTGGCTGGTGCTGCGCGAAGGGCTGGTGCTGACGCTGGCGGGAGTCGGGATCGGGCTGTTGCTCTCCTGGGGGCTCGGCAGGCTTTTGAGCGGCATGCTCTACCAGGTGAGCGCGCTCGACCCGCTCGTCTTCTCGGTCGCACCCCTGCTGCTGCTGGTTTCGGCCATGATCGCCTCATTCCTGCCAGCCAGGCGCGCCACGCGAGTGCTGCCGCTGACGGCGCTGCGCACCGATTGAAGGGGCTTCAGGCTTCAGGCTTGGGGCTTGGGGCGTGGGCGCTCCGGGGACTGGCAGGGCTGAAAACTTGAGGCGTGGCCCCAAGCCTGAAGCCTGAAGCCCCAAGCCTCGCGTACAATCAGCGGGGCCATGCATTCCTCCTCCCGCGCGCTCCGCGCCGCCCTCCTGGGCGCCGTGCTCATCGCGCTCGCGTGGCTTTTTCACGACCGTGTCACGGCCAAGATGCCGGATTCTCGAGGTCTACCGGACCGCGGCGGTCCGGGCGCGCGCGGCGGAGCCGCTGTACCGCGTCGAGGACCAGCACTACCAGTTCAAGTACCTGCCGGCATTCGCCGTGCTCGCGATTCCACTCGGGCTGCTGTCGGTCGGCGCGGCGAAGATCGCGTGGCTGTGCGCCTCGGTCGGACTCGTCGTCGGCGCTGGTCGCGCTCAGCCTCCGGCTCCTGCCTGAACGGCGGCGCCCGGCGTGGTGGCTGGTGCTCGCGACGATCGTCGTCATGGGGAAGTTCTACGCGCACGAGATCGTGCTCGGCCAGATGAACCTGCTGTTTGCCGCCGTCGTGGCGCTGGCCGCGCTCGCCTTGCGCGATCGCGCGGAGACGCGCGGAGGCTTCCTCATCGCGCTCGCCGTCGTCGTCAAGCCCTACGCGGTGATTTTCCTGCCCTGGCTCGTGGCCCGGCGGCGGCTCCTGTCGATCGCGGCGGCGGCCGCGGGACTCGTCCTGGTGCTCGCGCTGCCGGCCGTGATGTACGGCGTGCGCGGCAACCTCGCGCTGCACCGGGCGTGGTGGCGGACGGTCGCCGGCTCGACCGCGCCCAACCTCACCAATGCCGACAACGTCTCGGTCGCCGCGCTCGCGGCCAAGTGGTTCGGTGTCGGTCCGGCGTCAGCCGCGATCGCCGGCGTGATTGGCGTCGCGCTGCTCGCGCTGGCGGTGGTCGTGTTCCTGAGGCGGACGGGCATCCGGAACCCCGACGTCCTCGAGGCGAGCCTGCTCCTGACGTTGATTCCGCTGCTCTCGCCCCAGGGATGGGACTATGTGTTCCTCGTGGCCACGCCGGCCGTGATGATCCTGCTGAACTACGCGGACCGTTTGCCCCTCGCCTGGCGCGCCGGCACGATCGTGGCGCTGGCGACAATCGGGCTGTCGCTCTTCGACGTGATGGGCCGCGCCCGCTACGCGACGTTCATGGCCTGGTCCGGCATCACCCTCTGCTTCTTCGTCGTGACGGGTGCGCTGGCGGTACTGAGGCTGCGCGGGGCGGCCTGATATCATTCGCGGCATGGTCACCATGCTGCTGGCTCTCACCATGGCTGCAACCCGGCCACCCCAGCCGTTCGCCGATCCCGGCCCGGGCGTGCCGCTGCCGCTCGCCGAGGAGCGGGCGCGTCGCATAAGCGACCTCCGGTACGACCTGCGCTTCAATATTCCGGAAAATCCGGCCGAGCCGATCGACGCGCGCGTGATCGTCACGTTTCAGCTGCACGATCCGTCCGCTCCGCTCGCCTCGACTTCGCGGCGGCTCCCGGGACACATCGTGGGCGTGTCGGACGGCCACGGCGCGGTTCCCTTCCGCGTGGCCAACGAGCACCTCGTGATTCCGGCCGCCTCGCTCCACGAAGGCCGGAACACCATCCAGGTTGATTTCGTGGCGGGCGACGCCTCGCTCAATCGCACGCCGGAGTTCATGTACACGCTGTTCGTACCGGCGCGCGCGCGTCTGGCGTTTCCCTGCTTCGATCAACCGGATCTGAAGGCGCGGTATACCCTCTCGCTCGAGATTCCGGGTGCCTGGGAGGCGCTGGCCAATGGCGCCGAAACCGCGCGCGAGGGCATCGCCGGCGGCCGCACGCGCCTGCGCTTTGCGGAGACCCAGCCGCTGCCGACCTATCTCTTCGCTTTCGCGGCGGGCAAGTTCACGATCGAGACGGCGCGAGCGCAACGGCCGCACCTTCCGCATGTTTCACCGCGAGACCGACGCGGAGAAAGTCGCGCGCAACCGCGATGCGATCTTCGACCTGCACGCGGCATCCATCGCCTGGCTCGAGCAGTACACTGGTATTCCATACCCGTTCGGCAAGTTCGACTTCCTGCTGGTGCCCGCCTTCCAGTTCGGCGGAATGGAACATGCGGGCGCGATTTTCTACAACGCGTCCGGCCTCTTCCTCGACGAGTCCGCGACCCAGAACCAGAAGCTCGGCCGGGCGAGCGTCATCGCCCACGAAACCTCGCACATGTGGTTCGGCGACCTCGTGACGATGCGGTGGTTCAACGACGTGTGGATGAAGGAAGTGTTCGCGAACTTCATGGCGGCGAAGATCGTGAACCCGTCGTTCCCGGAGATCAATCACGAGCTGCGTTTTCTCTACGCTCACTACCCGGCCGCCTACGACGTGGACAGGACGGCGGGCACAAACGCCATCCGCCAGCGGCTCGACAACCTCTCCGAGGCCGGCAGCCTCTACGGCGCGATCATCTACCAGAAGGCGCCGATCGTCATGCGGCAACTGGAGATGATCCTCGGCGAAGATCGCTTCCGGGACGGTCTCCGCGAATACCTCGCGGGGCACCGGTTCGCCAACGCGACCTGGCCGGATCTGATCAAGGTGCTCGACTCGCGGACGCCGGAAGATCTCGAGGCGTGGAGCCACGTCTGGGTTGAGGAAGCCGGACGGCCGAACATCACGACGGACCTGAAGGTCGCGCAGGGCACGATCGAAAAGCTGTCGCTCGACCAGTCGGATCCGGTCGCCGGCCGCGGGCTGGCCTGGACCGAACGGTTGAAGGTGACGCTCGGCTATCCCGACACCACGCGCGACCTGTCGGTCAGCCTGAACGCGCCGCGCGTCGAGCTTGCCGAGGCCCGCGGCCTGCCCGAGCCGCTGTACGTGCTGCCGACCGGCGGCGGCATCGGATACGGCGGCTTCGCGCTCGACCCGGCGAGCCGCGCGTACCTGCTCGCCCACCTGCCCGACGTCGCTGATCCGCTGACGCGCGGCGCCGCCACCGTCACGCTGTGGGAAGACATGCTGGATGGCCGCTCCAGGCCGGACGCCGTGCTCGACGTGCTCATGACGGCCCTCCCGCGCGAAGGCGACGAGCTGAACCTCCAGCGCATGCTCGGCTACACGCAGCAGGCCTACTGGAAGTTCATGCCGGCCACGGCACGGACGGCAATCGCGCCGCGGCTCGAACGCCTGCTGCGCGACGGCCTCGGAGCCGCGGCGACCGCCAGCCTGAAATCCGCCTGGTTCTCGGCCCTGCGGGATACCGCGCAGACGACACCCACGCTCGAGTGGCTGGAAAAGGTGTGGCGGAAGACCGAGGCGGTGCCCGGGCTGATCCTCGCCGAGCCCGACTACATCAACCTCGCGCAGGCGCTCGCGCTGCGCGCGGTGCCGGAATGGAAGGCGATCCTCGACCTGCAGGAAGGGGCAACGAAGAACCCGGATCGGAAGGCGCAGTTCGCATTCGTGCGCCCGGCGCTGTCGCCGGACCCGGCGGTCCGTGACGCGTTCTTCGCCCGCCTCTCCGACGTGAAGAACCGGAGGCGCGAGCCGTGGGTGCTCGAGGGCCTGACGTTCCTCCATCACCCGCTCAGGGCGGACTCGTCGGAGAAGTACATCCCGCGCAGCCTCGCCATGCTTCGCGAGATTCAGCAGACCGGCGACATCTTCTTTCCGACACGCTGGATGGACGCGACGCTGTCGGGCCACCGGTCCGCCGGCGCAGCCCGCATGGTGACGAGCTTCATCGCCGCGCTCCCGGCGGACTACCCCGACAGGCTTCGCCGCGTCATCCTGGCGGCGGCCGACGACCTCTTCCGGGCGAGCCGGGAATGATCGCCGTCCGCTCCCCGCTGTTCACCGTCCCGAAGCCTGCGCAGGCCATCATCCCGTATACCGGGCGTCAGGCGGGCAACGGACTGCGAATCGCGGAGAGCGGCAGGCGAGCGTCAGCGGGCCGCTGTCGTCGTCTTCTTGCGTGAGCTCCGGCGCCGGATGTAGAACACACCAACGATGCCGATCAGAACTGCGAAAATCGGAAACATCCACAAACCTCCTGGGTGCCCGCCTCCAAGGCAAGCGGAGTGCCGCAACCCGGTGGAATCCGGTAAGTCGTTGACCGCCGAACGCTTCTGCCCCACGCGGTCCGGCCCGGCAGTACAATGAACGGCGACTCGGCTACCCCGAATCGTGCGTAGACCTGCAGTTTCGTCATGACCATCAGAATCCTCGTGACCGGCGGCACGTTCGACAAGGAATACGACGAACTGACCGGCCGGCTGTACTTTCGCCAGAGCCACCTCCCCGAAATGCTCCGCCTCGGACGATGCCGGATCGACCTGGAGGTCGAGACCGTCATGATGGCCGACAGCCTCGACCTCGACGACGCCGGCCGGGCGCGAATCGTGGAACGGGCGCGGGTCTGCCCGGAACGGGCAATCGTCGTCACGCACGGCACCGACACGATGTGCGAGACCGGACAGGCGTTCGCGGCGGCGGACCTCCCGGACAAGACGATCGTGCTGACTGGGGCAATGGTGCCCTATGCCTTCGGGAGCTCCGACGGCCTGTTCAATCTGGGCAGTGCGCTGTCGTTCGTGCAGGTGCTGCCGCCCGGAGTCTATGTCGCGATGAACGGCCAGCGGTTCCGATGGGATCGCGTGCGCAAGAACAGGACGACCGGGGTCTTCGAAGCCGTATGACGCCCCACATCGAGTCGAAGCTGCCGTCGGTCGGGACGACGATCTTCACCGTGATGTCGCGGCTGGCCAGCGAGCTCGGCGCGATCAACCTCTCGCAGGGGTTCCCGGACTTCGACTGCGACCCCGCGCTCGTCGATGCCGTCGCGCGGCACATGCGCGCCGGGCAGAACCAGTACGCGCCGATGCAGGGCGTCCTGCCGCTGCGTCAGGCGATCGCGCGCAAGTTCGAACACTTTCACGACCGGCGGTACGACCCCGACAGCGAGGTCACCGTCACCTCCGGCGGCACGGAGGCGATCTTCGACGCCGTATCGGCAGTCGTCCGTCAGGGCGACGAAGTGATCGTGCTCGAGCCGTGCTACGACTCGTACATTCCCGCCATCGTGCTCAGCGGCGGCTCTCCGGTGGTCGTCACCCTGCGGCCTCCCGACTACGCCGTGGACTGGGACGCGGTCGGGGGGGCCATCACCCCGCGCACGCGCCTGCTGATGCTCAACTCGCCGCACAACCCGACGGGCGCCGTCTTGGGACCCGACGACATCCGGGCCCTCCGCGCGCTCGTGCGCGGGACCAGCCTGCTCATCGTCAGCGACGAGGTGTACGAGCACATCATCTTCGACGGCGTGCAGCACGAGAGCATGGCGCGCTACCCCAATCTGGCCGGCCGCAGCTTCATCATCGGATCGTTCGGCAAGATCTATCACGTCACCGGCTGGAAGATGGGCTACGCGGTCGCGCCCGCGCCGCTCTCGGCGGAGTTCCGCAAGGTTCACCAGTTCGTGACCTTCGCGAGCAACACTCCGGTGCAGTTCGCGCTCGCCGATTTCCTGGCCGACCCGCGGGGACTGGCCGGCCTCGCGCCCTTCTACCAGGCCAAGCGCGATCTCTTCCTGCGGCTGATGCAGGGATCGCGCTTCACGCCGCTGACCTCGCACGGCAGCTACTTCCAGTTGATGGACTACTCGGCGATTACCGATGAAGACGACGCGGGATTTGCGATCCGCTTGACGAAGGAGCACGGCGTGGCGTCGATCCCGACCTCGCCGTTCCTGTCGCGCTCCGAGGCGCCGAAGGTCGTGCGGTTCTGCTTTGCGAAGAAGGACGAGACGCTCGAACGCGCCGCCGAACGGCTCCGGCGCGTCTAAGGGCGCCAACCGGGGACTGGCCACCGTCTCCCGGCACACGGAGGCCGGCGTCGGATATCCGTCAGGACCTTCCGAGACCCGCAAAAAGCTCAGCAAAACGACCCGGGACGCAGGTTGCATGTAGTTACTATCCCGTGGTCACCGGCCTCATCGCCCACGTCGATCGCAGCGCCGTTCACGACGGGCCTGGCGTGCGCACGGTCGTGTTCTTCAAGGGCTGCCCCCTCCGCTGCCACTGGTGCCACAGCCCGGAAACCCAGTCGCCGCGCGCCGAAGTGGTGCTCCACGCGGAGCGCTGCCTGAACTGCGGCGCGTGCGAGGCCGCCTGCGGGCACGACGCCATCGTCGCCGGGCGGACGTCGGCCGCGAGCACGCCCGGCCGGGGTGTCAACCGCTCGCGGTGCCGCGTCTGCGGCGAGTGCGTCGTCGCGTGCCCGACCGGCGCGAGGACCATCGTCGGACGCGCGGTGACGGTCGAGGCGATGATCGACGAGATCGAGCGCGACACGATTTTCCACGATCACTCTCGCGGCGGCGTGACGATGTCGGGCGGCGAACCGCTCAACCAGCCGCGGTTCCTCGAGGCGCTGCTCGCCGGCTGCCACGAGCGCCGCATCCACACGGCCGTCGAGACCTGCGGCTACGCGCCCCCGCGCACCCTGCTCGCTGTCGCGAAGTGGACGGACCTGTTCCTCTACGACCTGAAGCTGATGGACGACGTTCGCCACCGCGCGGCCACGGGACAGTCGAACCGGTGCATCCTCGAGAACCTGCGGCTGCTCTGCGGCCGCCATCCCGCGGTGCGGGTGCGGGTGCCGCTCGTCGGTGGCGTCAACGACGACCGGCCGAACATTCGCGCGATCGGCGCGTTTCTCGCCGACCTGCCGGTAACGGCCATCGACATCCTGCCCTACCACTCGGCAGGGGTCGCGAAGTACGAGCGGCTCGACCGCCGCTCACCGCTCGATGAGTCCGCGATTCCGTCGCCCGAGACGATCGCGATGGCGGTCGAGACGCTGTCGCGCTGCGGTCTCGACGTACAGGTTGGAGGTATGCGATGAGGCCTCGTGTAGCACAGCTGCGCGACCAGAGTCTGAGCACGGCGCCGTGGCTGTCGCACGAGCGCGCGGTGCTCCTGACCGACTTCTACGAGAACGCGCCGGCGGCCTCGGCGCCGATGACGCGGGCGCTGGCCTTCGCGCACCTGATGGAGCACAAGGCCGTCCATGTCGGCGACGGCGAGCTGATCGTCGGCGAACGGGGTCCGGCGCCCAAAGGCACCCCGACCTACCCTGAGCTGTGCTGCCACTCCCTGGCGGACCTGGACGTCCTGCACACCCGGGAGAAGATCGCCTATCGGGTATCGGACGAAGCGCGCGCGGCGTATCGCGATCGCGTCATTCCGTTCTGGAGCGGACGATCGATGCGCGACCGGCTGTTCGCGCAGATGACGCCCGCCTGGAAGGCCGCCTACGAGGCCGGCGTGTTCACCGAGTTCATGGAGCAGCGCGCACCCGGCCACACGGTGCTCGACGGCAAGATCTACAGCCGCGGAGTCCGCGACTTCCAGGACGACATCCGGCAGGCGCTCGCCGCCCTCGACGACGTCAACGATCCGCGTGCCTATGACAAGCGCGAGGAGCTGCGCGCGATGCACGTCGCCGCCGACGCGATCGTCCGTTTCGCCGCGCGGCACGCCGAGCGCGCGCGGGCGCGCGCTGCCGAAGAGCCCCGTGCGGAGCGGCGGGCGGAGCTGGAACGGATCGCCGCGGCCTGCACGCGCGTGCCGGCGTTCGCGCCGCGCACCTTCCACGAAGCGCTTCAGGCGTACTGGTTCGTGCACCTCGGCGTCATCACGGAACTCAACACGTGGGACGCCTTCAATCCGGGCCACCTCGACCAGCATCTCTATCCGTTCTACCGCGCGGATCTCGATGCCGGCAGGCTGACCGTCGACGACGCGCGTGAACTGCTCCAGTGCTTCTGGGTGAAGTTCAACAACCAGCCGGCACCCCCGAAGGTGGGTGTGACGGCGGCCGAGAGCGGCACCTACACCGACTTCGCGAACATCAACACCGGCGGGCTCACGCCCGAGGGCGCCGATGGCGTGAACGATCTCAGCTACCTCATTCTGGACGTCATCGACGAGATGCGCCTCCTCCAGCCCTCGTCGAACATCCAGGTGAGCCGGAAGAGTCCCGATCGCTTCATTCACCGCGCCTGCGAGATCGTCCGCAAGGGCTGGGGCCAGCCCTCGATGTTCAACGCCGACGCCGTCGTCGACGAGCTGCTTCGACAGGGGAAATCGCTCCGCGATGCGCGGGCGGGCGGCACGAGCGGGTGTGTCGAAACCGGGGCGTTCGGCAAGGAGGCGTACTGGCTGACGGGCTACTTCAACCTGCCGAAAGTGCTGGAGCTTGCTTTGAACGACGGGCTCGATCCCGCCACAGGTGTCCGGGTCGGGGTGCCGACCGGAACGCTGTCGGCCTGCACCGGCTTCGAGCAGGTGATGGGCGCGTTCACGACGCAGCTCGATCACCTCGCGACGGTGAAGATTGGCGGCGCGAACGTCATCGAGCGGCTGTACGCCACCTACATGCCGGCCCCATTCCTGTCGATCCTGACAGACGACTGCATCGCGGCGGGGCGCGACTACAACGCCGGCGGAGCGCGCTACAACACGACCTACATCATGCCGGTCGGCATCGCGACGGTCACCGACAGCCTGTCGGCGATTCGCTGTCACGTCTTCGAACAGCCGGCGCTCGCGCCCGACCAGCTCTCGCGGGCGCTGGCGCGCAACTTCGACGGCGACGAACCGGCGCGCGCGCGTCTCTGGAACAAGACGCCGCGCTACGGCAACGACGATGCGGCGGCCGACGACATGCTCGCGGCCGTCTTCGAGGCGGTGTATGCCGCCATCGAGGGCAAGCCGAACGCCCGCGGCGGACGGTTCCACGTCAACTACCTGTCGACCACGTGCCACGTCTATTTCGGCTCGAAGGTCGGCGCCACGCCGGACGGGCGGCGTGCGTTCGAACCGGTGTCGGAGGGGATTTCACCCGTTCAGGGCACCGACCGTCGCGGCCCGACGGCCGTGCTGCGCTCGGCCGCGCGCATCGACCACACGCGCACCGGCGGGACGCTGCTGAATCAGAAATTCTCGCCCGACGCGCTCGCGAGCGACGCGGACCTCGACCGCCTGGTCAGCCTGGTCCGCGGGTACTTCTCGCTTGGCGGCCATCACATCCAGTTCAACGTCGTCACGGCGGCGACGCTGCGCGAGGCGCAGGCGCACCCCGAACGCCACCGCGACCTCATCGTCCGGGTCGCCGGCTACAGCGACTACTTCTGCGACCTGACAAAACCGCTCCAGGACGAGATCATCAGCCGGACCGAACACCCGGGGGTGTAGAACGGCTACCTGAACAGCCGTTCGTTCCGGATCAACTCGCGCGTCGTGCTGTTCGCATGCTGCCGAGCCAGTTGAATGCGCGCCGCCCGGTCGGGCTCGTTCAGCAGCACACTCACCTGCGCGCGCTTGAAGAGCGCCATCGGGTAGTCAGGCGATGCCGGGCGCACGCGGTCGAGTGCGGCGCGCGCCTCGTCCAGCCGGCGCGCCGCCAGGTAGAGCACACCCAGCTCGAGGTCGTGGGTGAACGCCGGTCCCTGCTGCGACCGCGCGCGCTCGAAGGCGTCGATCGCGACCG
The DNA here is from genome assembly GCA_963817635.1 of uncultured Acidobacteriota bacterium. Classification (GTDB taxonomy): domain Bacteria; phylum Acidobacteriota; class Vicinamibacteria; order Vicinamibacterales; family 2-12-FULL-66-21; genus CAWFPR01. The sequence goes on from CAWFPR010000001.1 coordinate 187,457, forward strand.
GCGTCTGTCCTGCCCGCATCGCCAGTTCGCCCAGTGCCTCGAGTTCCACGGGCGCCGCTGGACGCTCGGCGTAGACCTGCTGTCGAAGCCGGATCGCCTCCTCCACGCGGCCCTGGCGTTCGCGGATGTCCGCCAGTCCGTCGAGCGCCGCCAGGCGATGGGGATCCTCCGTCAGCACCTGCTGCAGCAGCGACTCGGCGCGCGCCCAGTCGCGCCCGCGCGCGAGGTGCAGCGCGTAGTAGAGCCGCACGTCGATCGACTTCGGCGCAAGCTCGCTGGCCTTCCGGAACGCTGCCACGGCTTCGGCGTCGTGCCCCAGCGACGACTGCGCCGTCGCCAGCCGGAGCGTGGCGTCGAGGTTGCCCGGGTCGGCGGCCAGGATCTCGCGCAGCAGCGGGATCACGTCCGCGTACTGGTGCGCGGTGAACAGGCCCGAGGCGCGGTCGATCAACGGAAACAGGCGGGTCATGTCCGCGGGCCGCGGCGCATCCGCGCGGACGGCCGGCGCGGCCGTGGCGCCCACGTAGCCGAGGCTCGCGAGCCGCTGCTTCGCCTCGTCGTCGAGAGTACCCGGCGTGACCGCGGCGTCTGGCGACGGCACGGGGTAGTCGTCGAGCGCGGCCCGCGCCTCCTTCGACAGGTTCGTCCCCGATCCGAGGTCTTTTGTTTCCCCTGGATCCGCGACGACGTCGTAGGTTTCGAGCTTCCCGGCTTCGATCGCCTTGTGGCGGCCGTCGACGGTCATCACCTGCGGCTGCCAGCCGTACTCGAGGAACGGCTTCATCGCCTCGCCGAGCACCGGCTCCGGCGTCGCCGCGCGCAGGCTGTGCTCGGCGCCGAGCCCCGCCCAGTCGAGGATCGTGTGGAAGACGCGGCGCGTGCTCACCGGCGCGTCGGTCACCGCCACGGAGACGCCCGGCCCCTCGATCGCCAGCGGCACGCGCATCGTCGAGTTGTAGATCAGGTGTCCGTGCTGCTCTTCGCCGTGTTCGCCGAGCCCCTCTCCGTGATCTCCGACGAGCACAATCGCGACGGGACCCGGCGCAGTCCGTCTGAAGGCGTCCACGAGCCGGCCGAGCTGCTGGTCCATGGCGGCGACTTCGCCGAGATAGGGGTTGGAGGCATAGGTCGACTTGAAGGGCTCGGGCGGTTCGTACGGATAGTGCGGGTCGTAGTAGTGCACCCACATGAACCGCGGCTTGCTGGAAGGCCGGTTCAGCTCGGCGAGCGCCGCGTCGGTGGTGCCCGCGGCGGCGCGCTCTGAAAGTCCGGCCGGCAGCGAATCGTCGTACAGATCGAAACCGCGGCCGAGCCCGAAGCGCCGCGCAAGGACGAAGGCCGACACGAAGGCGGTCGTACAGTAGCCGGCCTGCTGGAGCTTCTCGGCAACGACCGCGCGGTCGGCTGGCAGCGTTCGCGCGTTTTCGTGCACGCCGTGGCCGGCAGGATAGAGCCCGGTCATGAGGGAGAGGTGCGACGGCAGCGTCTCCGGAACCGTGGCGTACGCCTGGGTGAAGCGCACGCCGCGCGCGGCGACCGCGTCGAAAGCCGGCGTCTGGATGCCGCGCGCGTCCGGCCCGATGGCATCCGCCCGGGTCGTGTCGAGCGTGACCAGCAGAATGGACGGGCGAGAGGAGGGCGACACGGGCGTGTCGGTCGTGCAGCCAGCGGCCGCCAGCAGAATGACGACCGCTGTGGCGAGTCTCATAGCTGTTTTCGCGCGATCAGAGCACGCACCTGGTTTCCGCGTTTCTCCCGTCTCCCGCGTGGCTCATCGGGCGACCGTCGTCGACGTCGCCCGCTTCTCGGCGAAGCCGTGCTCGGCCATCAGCTTCTCGACCGCGTCAGGGTCGATCGGCGCGAAAGCCGACAGGTTCTCGTAGCCGGTCGCGGTCACGAGCAGGACGTCCTCGAGGCGGATGTAGACGCGATCGTCCGGGATCGTCATCGCCGGCTCGATGGTGAAGATCATGCCCGGCGTCAATTCGTCGAACGGCACGGTCACGTCGTGTACTTCCATGCCGACCATGTGACCGAGGCTGGTCGCGTTGCCGGCCTGCGCGCGGGTGCGGTACCCCTCCACGAAACGCGTCGCGGCGTCCTTGTTCTTCGGATTCGTGAAGGTGGTCGATGCCAGGATCGCGTCCATCTTCCTGACAATCTCAGGCATGATCGCGCTCACCTTGCCGGGGCGCACCGAAGTCATGATGGCGTTGTAGAGCTTGACGTACGTGCCGTACAGCTCTCGCTGATCCGCGGTGAACTTCCCGTTGATCGGGAAGGTGCGCGTCACGTCCGACGCGTAGTATTTGTAGTCGGGCGCATAGTCGAACAGCACCATCTCGCCGTCCCTGATGAGTGCCTGGGATGCGTGATAGTGCGGCCACGACGCGTTCTTCCCGGCTGCCACGAGCGCGAAATACGCGATGCCCTGCGCGTTGTTCTTCTTGAAGACGTAGTCGGCAATCGCCTCGAGTTCGTACCTGGTACATCCCCGGACCGGCCGACCGCATGGCTTCCATGAGCCCCTGGCCCGCGATCCGCGTGGACTCGCGGATGAGCGCGATCTCGCGCGGGCTCTTGATCATCCGCATGGCATCGAGGATCGGGTCGAGGTTCTTGAACTCGACGCCGGCTTGCGCACCGAGCTTCTTCATGAACCAGTCTTCGCGCGAGGGCATCTGGTCCCACGGATCGGCTTCACGCGCACGCTTGTGCGACGCCTCGCGGTCCGGCGTGCCGGCACCGACGGTCTCGCCGCGGAAGGTCGTGTAGACCACGCGCCCGTCGAGGGTCTTTGAGTCGGTGGTGAACTGATCGTGCGGCAAAACGCGGTCGATTCCAGTCAGCTTCTCCGCCTCGGGGCCCGGCACGAGCAGCGGCCCCTCGGAGCGCTCCATCCGCTCGTCCTTCGGCGCGATGTAGAGCGTCGAGCTCTTCGCCCGACCGTCGATGACGAGAATCGCGCGCGGCACCTCGATGCCGGAGAGGTAGAAGAACTGGTTGCTCTGCCGGAACTTCTCGTACGAGGAGGTCTCGGTCGTCCCCTGGACGACGACCACCGCGTCGCCGATCTGCTCCATCACCCGGGCGCGGCGCGCGGCGAACTCTTCCTTCGGGAGCGCATCGGTGAAAAGCGGCGGCTGCGCCGAAGCCAGCGACGCCGCCGCGAGCAGGACGGCGAGAGCGCCGAAGATGCGGGCAAATGGCTGGTATTTCATGGCCAGCGATTATATGCTGCCGCTCGCTTTTCCATTTTCCATTTTCCATTGCCCCCCTACCCCACTGCCCGCACGAGCGATGTCGTTGACGACTACCACGGCGTCCGCATAGCCGATCCGTACCGCTGGCTCGAGGAGGCGGAGTCGCCGGAGACGCTCGCCTGGGTCGAGGCGCAGAACAGGCTGACCGCGACCGCCCTGGCCGGGCCGCGGCGCGACCACCTGGTCAGCCGGCTCGCCGAACTCTTCAATGTCCCGCGGACGACGGTCCCGTTCAAGCGGCGGGGCCGCTACTTCTTCACCCACAACGCGGGCCTGCAGAACCAGGGCGTCTTCTACGTGCAGGACGGCGCGGGGGCGATTCCCCGTGTCCTGATCGATCCCAACCGGCTCAGCGACGACGGCACCGTGGCCCTGACGGGTGTCGCGGCCAGCGAGGACGGCTCGCTCGTCGCCTACGCCCTGTCGGAAAGCGGCAGCGACTGGCAGGACCTCCGGGTCCGTCGCGCGGACACCGGCGTCGATCTGCCGGACGTCGTCCGCTGGGTGAAATTCGCGTCCATCGCCTGGGTCAGGGACGGCAGCGGCTTTTACTACACGCGCTTTCCCGAACCGGGCACGGTGCCGGACGGCGACGAACACTACTTCAACCGCGTCTGCTACCACCGGCTCGGCGATCCGCAGGAACACGACGCGCTCGTCTTCGATGCGCCGGCCGAGCGCGAGACCGTCTTCAGCGTCGAGGTGTCGCACGACGATCGCTGGGCCGTGATCACCGCGTACCGCGGTTCGAGTGACAAGTGCGAGGTCCATCTCGTCGATCGCGAGGCGCCCGGCGCGCCGCCACGGCCGCTCTTCACCGGCTTCGCCGACGCCTACACCCTGGTGCAGGAAGCTGGCGGCCGGTTGTATTTTCAGACCGACCGCGGCGCGCCGCGCGGCCGCATCATCGCGGTCGATCCGCTCGAGCCGGACGCCGGCCCGGTGGAAGTCGTCGCCGAGTCGGCCGACAAGCTGTCGGCCGTGTCCATCGTCCACGCGACGCTGGTGGCGGCCTACCTGCACAACGCGAGCGATCGGGTTCGCCTGTTCCGGCTCGATGGCACGCCGAACGGCGAGGTGCCGCTGCCCGGTATCGGCTCGCTCACGGGCCTCACCGGGCAGGTCGAGGACACCGAGGCGCTCTTCGGCTACACGTCGTTCACCTGTCCGCCGATGAACTTCCGATACGACCTGGAGGCGCGTTCGCTGGCGCCGCTGGCCGCCGCGGCCGCGATCGCGCGGCTGAATCCGGAAGCCGCGGACCCGGGGCGGGCCGAGGGTCTTCCGATCGATCCCGACGCCTACGAGACCGAGCAGGTCTGGTATCCGTCGAAGGACGGCACGCGCGTGTCGATGTTCCTGGTGCGGCGCCGGGGGCTCGAGCGCGACGGCAATCGCCCCGTGCTTCTCAGCGGCTACGGCGGATTCAACATCAGCCTGACGCCGGCATTCGATCCGTCGAACTTCGTCCTCCTCGACGCCGGAGGCATCTACGCTGTCGCGAACCTGCGCGGCGGCGGCGAATACGGCGAGGACTGGCACCAGGCCGGGATGTTCGAGCGAAAACAGAACGTGTTCGACGACTTCATCGCCGCGGCCGGGTGGCTGGCTGAGAACGGCTGGTCGCGCGCCGGACGCATCGCCATCGAAGGCGCCAGCAACGGCGGTCTGCTCACCGCGGCCGTCATGCTCCAGCGGCCGGACCTCTTCGGGGCGGTGGTCTGCCGGGTTCCCGTCGCCGACATGCTGCGCTACCACCGCTTCACCGTTGGCAGGTTCTGGATTTCGGAGTATGGTTCTTCGGACAATCCCGATCAGTTCCCGTACCTGCTCGCGTATTCTCCGTACCACAACGTCCAGGATGGCCGGCGCTATCCGCCCATCCTGATCGCCACGGCTGATACCGACGACCGGGTTTCGCCGGGCATGGCGAAGAAGTTCGCCGCGCGGCTGCAGGCGGCCGCCCCGCCGGGGGCGACCGTGCTGATCCGCGTGGAGACCAGAGCAGGGCACGGCGCCGGCAAGCCCGTGTCGAAGCTGATCGAGGAAGACGCCGACATCTTCTCGTTCGTGTTCAGATACCTGGGAGTCAACCCGTGAGACACCTGCCCGCCATCATCCTCGTCAGCACGGCGCTCAGCGCCGGTGCGGCCTCGGCGCAGCCCGCCGCCAGCGCGGCGCTCCAGACGCGCGCCGAGCGCACGGGGTTCACCGAAACGAGCAGCTACGACGACGTCGTGGCATTCATGCAGGCCGCCGCGAAGGCGGCGCCGACGCTGATTCACCTCACGGACTTCGGCAAGACGTTCGAGGGGCGCGCCATGCCGCTCGCGGTCGTCGGCGCCGCCGACGCCACGCCCGCCGCGGTCCGGCGCACCGGCAAGCTCCGCGTGCACGTCCAGGCCAACATCCACGCCGGCGAGGTCGAAGGCAAGGAGTCCGCGCAGATCCTTCTGCGCGAACTGGCGGAGGGCAGGCACGCCGACTGGCTGAAGAACATGGTCCTCATCATCGAGCCCATCTACAACGCTGATGGCAACGAGAAGATGGGCATGACGAACCGCGGACGGCAGAACGGACCGATCGCCGGACAGGGGCAGCGGCCCAACGCGCAGGGCTTCGACCTCAATCGCGATCACATGAAGCTCGAATCGCCCGAAGCCCGCGCGTTCGTCCAGTTGATGAACGACTACGATCCACAGGTGTCGATGGACCTGCACACGACGAACGGTTCGCGCCACGCCTACTACCTGACGTACGCCCCGCCGCTCAACCCGGCGACCGATCCGGCCATCATCGACCTGCTGCGAAAGGACTACCTGCCGGCCGTGACGAAGGCGATCAAGGCCAGGTACGACTGGGACATCTACTACTACGGCAACTTCGAGCGCGGCGACAACGGTGAGCGCGCGTGGAAGTCGTTCGACTCGCGCCCCCGCTTCAACAACAACTACATCGGCCTGCGCAACCGCGTGGCGATCCTCAGCGAGGCCTATGCCTACGCGACGTTCGAGGATCGCGTCAAGGCGACCAGCCGCTTCGTCGAGGAGGTGCTCAACTACGCCAGCGCTCATGCGGAGGCGATCCGGAAGCTCACCGAAGCCGCCGACAAGCGGAAGATCGTGGGGACGAAGCTCGCGCTGCGCGCGAAGATGGTCGCGGCGCCCGAGCCGGTCGAGATTCTCGTGGGCGACGTGACGGAGGAGAAGAGCCCGAAGGACGGCCACGTCATGTACCGCCGCGCCGACGTGCGGACCCCCGAGAAGATGCCCGAATACGGTGAGTTCGCGGCCACCGACACCGAGCGCGTGCCTTCGACCTACTACGTCCCGGCCACGCTGGCAAAGGCCATCGACCTGCTGAAGGCGCACGGCATACGCATGACGGACCTGAAGTCGGCGACGACCGTGCCGGTCGAAGAGTTCCAGATCGCGGACAACCAGAGCGGGCGCGCCTTCCAGGGCCACGCCGAACGCACCCTCACCGGCCAGTGGGTCGCGGCCGAACGCCAGTTGCCGGCCGGGACCATCCGCATCGACCTCGATCAGCCGCTCGGCCGTCTGGCGTTCTATCTGATCGAGCCGCGCTCGGACGACGGGCTCGTCGACTGGAACGTGCTGGACGACGCGATCGGCGAGGGCAAGCTGTTCCCGATCGTGCGATCGAAGAATTAGCGACAGACCGCGGCCCGCGCCGCGACCAGCTTCCTCCGCGATGCGGTCAGAGCGCGGCCGCGAACTCCTTCGCGGACCCGAAGCGATCGCCTGGCGCGGGTTTGAGCGCCTCGAGAATCGCGGCAGCCGTCGTGGCCGGCAGCGACGGCTGCAGCGTGCCGGGATCCGCGGGAGCGCCGCGCAGCATCGCGCCGAGCAGCTCGGGCATCGACGTGCCGTCGTAGGGCAGCGTGGCCGTCGCCATCTCGTAGGCCAGCACCGCGATCGTGAACACGTCCGATCGCACGTCACCCGCCTGGCCGGTGAGCAGTTCCGGCGCCACGTAGCGCAACTCGGCGTCAGCCAGTTCCAGTCCGCGCAGCGTGCTCTCCTGGAGCGTCGCCAGCAGATCCTGCGCGTGCCAGATGCCAGCCGTCGAGATCATCAGCCGCTCGTCGTCGGCGGCGGTCGCGGGGGTGACCCGGGCGATGTCCGGCGACAGGCCGCACAGCAGTCCGCCGCGGCGATGGAGCACGCCGGCGGCTTCGAGCAGTTGCGCGAGCAGCGGACGCATGCGCTCCCACGGCATCGGTCCCGCGGCCGCCATCACGTCGCGCAGGCTCGCGCCTTCGATGAAATCCGTGACGACGTACACGGCGTCGGGCTCCTCGGCGTAGTCGCGGACCTGGATGATCGACGGGTGCGCCACCTGCAGCGTCTTCGCCTCGCGAAGGAACCTGGCCCGCACGCCGTCCCAGTTCGCCTGGTTCGTGCGTCGAAGCACCCGAATCGCGACCGGATGACCGAGTGCGCGGTGCACTCCGCGGAAGACCTCGCTTCCCAGGCGTCCGTGCCCGATCCGCTCGGCCAGATCGTAGGCTCCACCGAGTGCAGTGGCGCGGGCAGGCGCGCTGCCGGCCTGCCTGGCGCCGGCGCCGATCGCCTCGCCGAACTGCGCGATCGTCTGCCACCGATCCTCGGGCCGTTTCTCCAGCGCCCGCGCGATGGCATCGTCAAGATACCGCGGCACGTCGGGCCGGAGGCTGCTCACGCGCGGCGCCACGGTCGTCAGGTGCGCCGTGACCACCGCCAGCACGTCGCTCCCCTCGAACGGAACACGGGCCGTGAGCATCTCGAACGCGACAATCGCGAGCGAATAGACATCGGACCGCGCGTCCACCCGGGCGCCCGACAGTTGTTCCGGAGACGCGTACGCCACCGTCCCGATGAACTGGTGCGCGCCGGTCAGGCGTGTGTCGTCGGCCGACTCGAAGACGGCAGCGACGCCGAAATCCACGATCTTCTGCACGCGTTCGCCGGGGGCGAACTCGTGCCCGATGATGTTGGCAGGCTTCAGGTCCCGGTGGATGATGCCGTTGGCGTGCGCGAGCTGCAGCGCGTGACAGAGGTGCGGCAGCATCCGTTCGACCTCGATCACGCTCAGCGGGCCGGCAGCGATGTCGTCCTTCAGGCTCGCGCCGCTCAGGAGCTCCATCACCAGGAACGGGTGGCCGTCCGGGTCGAGGTCGAAGTCGAAGATCGAGACGATGTTGGGATGCCGAAGCCGCGCGCAGGCCCGGCACTCGCGCATGAACCGCTCGCGGGTTCCCTCCGTGCCCTGGTCGGGGCGGATGACCTTGATCGCCACTTCGTCGCCGAGCAGCAGGCGGCGCGCGCGGAACACGGCGCCCATCCCGCCAGACGCGATGGGCGCCACGATCTCGTATCGTTCGTCGAGCACCTGGCCCACGGTGAGCACGGATACATCTTAACCACTTAACCACGGATTGCACGGAGCACGCGGATTCGGCGGCTCGGGCCGCCTCCAGGCGTCAGTGGTGCCGCTCACGCCTGGTCGCGCAGCCATGTGTAGTCATCGGAAGATCCCCTTCAGCTTCCTGCCGAGTCCGGAGAGGAACCCCTCGATCGCCCGTGCCACGCGCTGCTTGACCGTCCCCTGGTGAATCGGACAGAGGCGAGTGGGTACGTCATCGTCCTGTTTGAAATACTCCGTGTAGACGGGGCAGCCCTCGACCGGGCGCAGGTACGAGACGCGGCAGAGTTCCACCTCGCGGAGTCCCGGCGGGGGCTCGAAGCTCTCGGGCGGGCGGCGCCGTGCGGTGCGGCTCACGAAGTTGCTCCAGATGGGCAGCGCGTAGCGCGACCCGTACCCGTCGCGGCCGATGGTGTCCGGCTGGTCGAGGCCTACCCACACGCCGACGACCATGGACGAGGTGAAGCCGACGAACCAGGCGTCCCTGAACTTGTCGGTCGTGCCGGTCTTCCCTCCTGCCGGAAACCGCACGCCCCACGAACGCGCGGCGGCCCCGGTGCCGCGATCGATCACGTCCTCGAGCATCGACACCATCTGAAACGCGGTCTGCGGCGACATGACGCGTTCGGTGCGCGGCGGGTTGTCGTAGGCGCTGTCGCCATCGGCATCCAGCACGCGGACGATGCCGCGCGGGCGCACCGAGAATCCGCCGTTGGGGAAGGCGGCGAACGCCGCGGTCAGTTCGAGGGGCGTCACCTCGCCGGTGCCGAGCGAAAGCGACGGCACGTCCGGCAGGTCGTGCAGCCCGACGTCGGACGCGAGCCTCAGGACAGGCCTTGACCCCATCCGCTGCTGCAGCGCCGTGGCGGCACGGTTGTTCGACTCGATGAGCGCCGCGCGCAGCGTGAGCGCATCCGGCGTCTCGCCGCTCGCGTTGCGCGGCGCCCACTCGTCGGGGCCCTGCGGCGTGATGGTCGCGAGGCCGTCGAGCACGGTGACCGGCGTATAGCCGTGCTCGAGCGCGGCGGCGAACAGGAGCGGTTTGAACGCCGAGCCGGGCTGGCGGCGGCTGCGCACGGCGCGATTGAACTGCGACTGGCGGAAATCGCGGCCGCCGACCATCGCGAGGAGATCGCCCGTCTGCGGATCGATCGCGACGAGCGCCGCCTGCAGCTTCGGCGCATTGAACCGCGCGAGGCCGTCGCTCACGGCACGCTCGGCGGCGTCCTGGAGGTCAGGCACGAACGACGTGCGCACGGTCCAGTCCGGCGGATGATCGCCGCCGAAGTGATCCCGGAACTGCTGCCGCAGGAACTCCTTGGCATACCCGCCCTTCGCGATCTCGGCGGCCGGGTACGGGCGGATGCGGATCCGCTCGCGACGCGCCGCCTGTTCCTGCGCCTCGGTGATGAACCGCTCCTCGCGCATGCGCGCCAGCACGACGTGGCTCCGCTCGATGGCGCCGGCGAGGTTGGTCCAGGGCGAGAGCGCCGACGGCGCGCGCGCAAGCCCGGCAATCAACGCACTCTCGCCGAGCGTCAGGCTCTTCGCCGGACGCCCGAAAAGGTGGCGCGACATGGTCTCGACGCCGTACACGCCGGCGCTCAGGTAGATGCGATTCAGGTACAGCTCGAGCACCTGATCTTTCGAGAGCTCGGAATCGATCATCAGCGCCAGGACGGCCTCGCGGATCTTGCGTCCGTACGACTTCCTGTTCGACAGGAACAGCGTGCGCGCGAGCTGCTGCGTGAGCGTGCTGCCACCCTCGACGGTGCCTGGCGACCGGACGTTGGCGACGATCGCACGTCCGACCGCAATCGGGTCGATGCCCGGATGGCTGAAGAAGCGATGGTCTTCGACGGCCACGAACGCGTGCTGGAGATCGGGGGCGATATCGGCCAGCGGCACGTCGAGGCGATGCTCGTCCATCCGGAACCAGCGGCTGCCGTCCGCGGCCAGGAACCAGGTGTCGCCGACGCCTCGCCGGAGCCCGTAGACGGCCCAGGCCTGCCGCAGCGTCCACGCGAGTCCGATGACGGTGCAGACGACGAGGAGACCGAAAATGACGGCGGCAATCCGATCGCGCAGGCGCCTCGAGACGGACGGCCAGCGCATCAGCGGGCACGCCTGGCATGAAGGACGAAGGACAGCACGGTGTAATAGACGGGAAAGAACAGCGATCCGATCAGCAGGCCGCGCGACACGGCAGGCAGCTGCACGACGATGGCCGCGACCATCACGGCCCAGACGGCTCCAAGTGCAAGCGTCGGACCGCGCAGCACCGTCGTCCGCGTGGGATAGACATAGGTGATCCGCACGAACACGAGCGCGCTCAACACGATCAGCACACCGGCGTTGACCGCGCGCGGCATCTGCGCCGCGTAGAGGTAGAGCGCCACGATGTTCCAGTACGACGGGAATCCCGTGAAGAAGTGGTCGCCGGTCTTGGCATCCGTGGACGCAAAGCCGTAGGCGCTGCTGAGGAGGACCACGCTGACGACGATCAGGCCAGGCGGCCCGGCCACCAGCCCGGCCCGATACACGACGAGCATCGGCAGGAACACGAACGTCAGGTAGTCCACGATGTCGTCCAGCCGTCCGCCATCGACATCTGGCGCGAACCGACGCACGTCGGCGGCGCGCGCGAGCACGCCGTCCGTCGCATCGACCACGGTGGCCGCGATCATCAGCAGGAAGGCGACGCGATAGCGCCCGTCGAACACCGCGAGCGTTCCGGCGAACGCCGCGACTGCGCCGGCTGCCGTATAGGCGTGGACCGACAGGGCGGCGGCGCGCCGCCAAGCCTGAGGAGTTGAGATCTGCTGAGCTGTCATCACGTTACGGACTGGCGGACATTTACAAACTCGGCCCGACGTTGTAGAATCTGAGTACATTCTCACCCCAGCTGAGTGCTTCTTCTTCACTCTTTCTATTCGTGTGCCTGCCGACTGCGACAGGGACGCGCTGCGCGGATGCCTTTGGCTCCGGTCGCGCGTCCGGCTGCCAGGGTCGGTCGGGACACACCGTCGTGAAACGGATGCCACTGTGCGATTACCGCGTCTGCCCCGTCCACGGCTGCTGATCGCCGTCGCGCTCGCTCTCGCGCTCGCCGTGGCGTCTGCGGCGTTCGTCGTGTCGCGTCGCGAGGCGGCGCCGCTGCCGATGCCGTTCTCCGAATTCCTGAAACAGGTCGAGGCCGGGGGCGTCACCGCGGTCACCTTCGGCGACCGGACGATCGCGGTCACGCTGCGCGACGGGCGCGTGGCCCGGACGATCCCGCCGCCGGAGTTCCTCACGGCGAATTCGACCTTCTACACCGACCTGGTCAAGCGCCAGATCCGGGTCGAGGTGACGCCGCTCGACGCGCCCGGGTCGCTCAGCTACGGCGCCATGGGGCTCGCGCTCGTGTTCTTCGGGTTCCTCGGCTTCGCGGTGTATCGGACCACGTCGGGGCGCATTCCGTCGTTTTCGGCACGGGCGCGAGTCGCCGAACGCGGCGACCATGTCGTCACCTTCCAGGACGTCGAGGGCGTGGACGAGGCCAAGGACGAAGTCAAGGAGATCGTCGATTTCCTGCGCAGCCCGGAGCGCTTCTCGGCGCTCGGCGGCCGGATTCCCAAGGGCGTGCTCCTTGTGGGCCCTCCGGGCACGGGCAAGACGCTCCTCGCCCGGTCGATTGCCGGGGAAGCGGGCGTGCCGTTCCTCTTCGCGAGCGGCTCCGATTTCGTCGAGATGTACGCCGGAGTCGGCGCCGCGCGGGTGCGCCGGCTGTTCAAAGACGCGCGCCGCCACAAGTCGTGCATCGTCTTCATCGACGAGCTCGACGCCGTGGGCCGGAGCCGCGGCGGGACGTCGCTCAGCCACGAGGAGCGGGAGCAGACCCTCAACCAGCTGCTCGTCGAGATGGACGGCTTCGAGTCGCACGACGGCATCGTCGTCGTGGCGGCGACCAACCGCCAGGACATCCTGGACCCGGCGCTGCTCCGCCCCGGGCGCTTCGATCGCCAGGTGACGGTCGGAAATCCCGACATCAAGGGGCGCGAGGCCATCCTTCGCGTGCACGCCCGCAGGATCGTGATGGAGCCGCAGGTGGATCTCCGTTCCATCGCGCGCGGCACGCCCGGCTTCTCCGGCGCGGACCTGGCGAACCTGGTCAACGAGGCGGCGCTGTTCGCGGCACGCGCGGGCCGCCCGGCGGTCGGCAACGCGGATCTCCAGGAAGCGCGCGACAAGGTGCTGATGGGCGTCGAGCGCCGCTCGATCTCGCTGAGCGAGATGGACCGCGTCAACTGCGCCTACCACGAAGCGGGCCACGCCGTCGTCGCGGCGCTGCTGCCGAACGCAGATCCGCTGCACAAGGTCACGATCATCCCGCGCGGACGCGCCATGGGCGTCACGATGCAGTTGCCGGAGGTTGATCGGCACACCTACACGAAGGAGTACCTCGAGACGCAGGTCGCCGTGCTGATGGGCGGCCGGGTCGCCGAAGAGCTGTTCATGCACCAGATGACGAGCGGCGCCTCGAACGACATCGAGCGCGCCACCGACATCGCGCAGCACATGGTCTGCGAGTTCGGGATGTCGGAACTCGGCCCGCTCGCCTTCCGCAAGCCGGGTAACGCCTTCGAGGACGACCGGAACCACGCTGTCAGCGAAGCGACGGCGCAGCGTGTGGACGATGCCATCCGCGCCGTCGTGATCGACGCGTACGATCGCGCCCGCGCAATCATCGACCGGAACACCGAAGGCGTGCGGCTCCTGGCCGAAGCGCTCCTCGATCACGAATCGATCGACTCCGACGAAATCGGGGCGCTGCTGGCGAAGGCGGGGGCAAGGGCTTAGGGAAAATGGGAAATGGTAGATGGAAAAGGCGACCCGCGCGGGTCGCCTTTTTCCTGTACGAACGTAGCCGGACGGCTACGTGGGCAGCGGATTGACAGCCGGCGTTATTTCGCCGCGAGGCGCTTGTCGATTTCGTCGAGCGCCAGCTGGATCTGCTGCTTGCGGATCGGGTGCGCTGTCGCCTGCTGCTGATGCTGTAGGTTGGCCTTGAACAGCCGCAGCGACTCGACTTCACGCACGAGCTCGGGGTTGACCGGAGCCGCCACGCCGCCGCGGCGGCGCCGCTCCGTTTCCCGCTCTTCGATCTGTTCCTGGATTCGCGCTTCCGCGTCTACGAGGCCTTCGCCGGAATCACCCATATGTTCAATACAGACTGAAGATTGAAGATTGAAAAGTTTCGGTTTCTGGGACCCCTCCATTGTGCCTCGTTCCACCCGCGCGGGGCAAACAGATTCGAGTCCGCCGCCAGAGGCCTTCACCGGCTCGATTCTAAACAGTTGAGTCGAGTTTCCGGTCAAGGCCGTCCGCGCGCCAGCGCGGCATTATCAAGAAACGTCACCTAGCGAGGCGGAGCCTCGAGGGTCTGAGGCGCAGCCTCGCTAGAATAAGGACGTGCCCGGCCGCTCCGATGTGCTCGCGCGTTTCAACCCGGCCGTGGCGGAGTGGTTCCGCGCGTCGTTCGACGCGCCGACGCCGCCGCAGACGCTGGGATGGCCAGCCATCGCTGCCGGAAACTCGACACTCATCCTTGCCCCGACCGGAAGCGGAAAGACGCTCACCGCGTTCCTGTGGTGCATCAACCGGCTCATGTTCGAACCGCCGCCTCCGGCCGGCCGGCGCTGCCGTGTCCTGTACATCTCGCCCCTCAAGGCGCTTGCGGTCGACATCGAGCGCAACCTGCGCGCCCCGCTGGCCGGCATCGCGAATCGCGCGACGGCGGGCGCGACGCCGTTCCACCTGCCCGCGGTCGCCATCCGAACCGGCGACACTCTGCCCAGGGAACGCGCCCGGTTCCTGCGGGAGCCGGCCGACATCCTCATCACGACCCCCGAATCGCTGTACCTGCTGCTGACCTCGAACGCCCGCGAAGCGCTGCGCTCGATCGACACGGTGATCATCGACGAGATCCACGCGCTGGTGCCGACCAAGCGCGGCGCGCACCTGGCGCTGTCGCTCGAGCGACTGGAGGAGCTGGCTGCGCCGCACGGCCTGCAGCGCATAGGGCTGTCGGCCACTCAGCGGCCACTGGATGAGGTCGCGCGGTTTCTCGGCGGTGTGGAACGGAAGAGGGGAAATGGAAAATGGAAAAGGGAAAAGGGAAAAGGGGAAGGGGTAAGGGGGCAAAGGAAGAAGGGAAAGAGCGCGGGCGAGTCGATTCACGCGGAGTTCGCGGCTGAGCGCCCGCGGGTGCCGGAGTACCGCGCGGTCACGGTAGTGGACACGTCTCAGAAGAAGCAACTGGACCTGCGGATCGAGGTGCCGATCGAGGACATGAGCCGGATCGGGCAGGTCGAGGAGATCCCCGGCGGTCCGGCGGCGCAGGCGGCGCCGCGCCATTCGATCTGGTCCGCGATTCATCCGCGCCTGCTGGAGCTCGTCAAGGCGCACCGGTCCACGCTGATCTTCGTCAACAGCCGGCGAATCGCCGAACGGCTCGCCTCGGCGCTCAACGAACTGGCGGGTGAACCGCTCGTCCGTTCGCATCATGGCTCGCTGGCGCGCCCGCAGCGCGTCGAGGTCGAGGACCGGCTGAAAGCCGGGCTGATCCGGGGCCTCGTGGCGACCTCGTCGCTCGAGCTCGGGATCGACATGGGCGCGATCGACCTCGTCATCCAGATCGAAGCCCCGCCGTCGGTCGCGAGCGGCATGCAGCGGATCGGGCGCGCGGGACACACGTTTGGCGCGGCGAGCCGCGGGATCATCGTGCCGAAGTTCCGCGGCGACCTGGTCGCCTGCGCCGCCGTCACGCGCGCGATGCACGAGTCGCGCGTCGAGTCGAGCCGGTATCCGCGCAACCCGCTCGACGTGCTCGCCCAGCAGGTTGTCGCGATGGTGTCGATGGACGCCTGGGACGTGGACGCGCTGTATGCCGCCGTCCGCCGCGCGGCGCCGTTCACCGACCTCAGCCGGCCGGTCTTCGACGGCGTGCTCGACATGCTCTCGGGGCGCTATCCCTCGGACGACTTCGCGGACCTGCGCCCGAGGCTCACGTGGGACCGTCTGAAACACCAGCTGCATGCGCGCGAAGGCGCAAGGCGGGTCGCCGTCATCAACGGCGGAACGATTCCGGATCGCGGGCTCTACGGAGTGTTCCTGATCGGAGAACGCGGCCCCGGCGCGCGTGTGGGCGAACTCGACGAGGAGATGGTGTTCGAGAGCCGCGTCGGCGAAACGTTCCTGCTCGGCGCCTCCTCCTGGCGGATCGAGGAGATCACCCACGATCGCGTGATCGTCTCGCCGGCGCCCGGTCAGCCGGGCAAGATGCCGTTCTGGAAGGCGGACGCACCCGGACGTCCCCTCGAGATGGGCCGCCACATCGGCGAACTGGTGCGGGGGCTTCGCGAGATGCCGCCGTCCGCCGCCATCCAGCGCCTCGTGCGCCATCACGATCTCGACCAGCAGGCCGCGGAAAACCTGGTCCGCTATCTCGCGGACCAGGCCGCAGCCACCGGCACGGTACCGGACGATCGCACGGTGCTCATCGAACGGTGCCGCGACGAACTCGGCGATTGGCGCGTCTGTGTGCTCACGCCGTTCGGCGGCCGCATCCACGCGCCCTGGGCGATGGCCGTCGTCGAGCGCGCGCGCGCGGAAACCGGCCTCGACGTCGAAACGATGTGGACAGACGATGGGTTCGTGGTGCGGTTCCCGGAGACCGAGGAACCGCCGGACACGGCGCTGATGATCCCGGCATCGGAGGAGGTCGAAGCGCTCGTCGTCCGGCAGCTCGGCGGAACGGCGCTCTTCGCCGCGAAATTCCGGGAGGCGGCCGCGCGCGCGCTGCTCCTGCCCAGGCGCCGGCCGGGAGGCCGCAGTCCCCTGTGGCAGCAGCGCAAGCGCGCCGCGGACCTGCTTGGCGTCGCGGCCCGATACGGGTCGTTCCCGATGGTGCTCGAGGCCTACCGTGAGGTGCTCCGCGACGTCTTCGACATGCCGGCGCTGGTCGACACGCTCCGGAGGATCGAGGCTCGCGAGATTCGGACGGCCAGCGTCGATTCGACGACGCCGTCGCCGTTTGCCGCGGCGCTGCTGTTCGGGTACGTGGCCAACTATCTCTACGATGGCGACGCGCCGCTCGCGGAGCGTCGGGCGCAGGCGCTGTCGATCGACCAGGCGCAGCTGCGCGAACTGCTCGGCGAAGCGGAGCTGCGCGCGCTGCTCGACGCCGACGCCCTGGAGGAGATCGAGCGGCAGTTGCAGCACCTCGATCCGGCGCACCACGCAAGGACCGTTGACGGCGTCCACGACCTGCTGCTCCGGCTGGGCGATCTCACGCCGGCCGAACTGGCCGGCCGCACGCGAATCGACGCGCGGTCCGCGCTCGCCGAGCTGGCGCGTGGGCGCCGCGTCATCACCGTGCCCGTGGGCGGCCAGCCGCGGGCGATCCCGGTCGAATACGCCGGACGATACCGTGATGCGCTCGGCGTGCCGCTGCCCGCCGGGCTCCCCGAATCGCTCCTCGAGCCCGCGCCGAACGCCGCGCAGGACCTGGCCCGCCGCTTCGCGCGCACGCACGGGCCGTTTACGACGTCGGAGTTTGCGGCGCGCTACGCGATCGGCCGGTCGACCGCCGAGGCCATCCTGAAGGCGCTCGCGACAGCGGGCCGGCTCCTCGAGGGGGAGTTCAGGCCGGGCGGCGCCGGGCGCGAGTGGTGCGATCCCGATGTCCTGCAGTCGGTCCGCCGCCGCTCGCTGGCCAGGCTGCGCAAGCAGGTGGAGCCGGTCGAGCCCGCGGTGCTGGGCCGCCTCGTCACGGGTTGGCAGGGGCTCGTCCGGAAGCGCTCGGGGCTCGACGCGCTGCTCGACACCATCGAGACGCTCCAGGGAGCGCCGCTCCCCGCGTCAATCTTCGAAAGCGAGATCCTGGCGGCGCGGATCGACGCCTACAACCCGGCGGATCTCGACGCCCTCACGGCCGCCGGCGAAGTCGTCTGGTGCGGCATCGAGCCGCTCGGCGAACGCGACGGACGGCTTGCGCTGTATCTCACCGATCACCTGGCGCGCCTGCGCCGGCCGGTGAGCGCCGCCGATCTGTCCGGGCGCGAGCAGGCGATCGTCGATCTGCTCCGCCAACAGGGTGCGTCGTTCTTCGACGCCATCCGGGACGCGCTCGGTGGCGGCTTTCCCGGCGACACGGTGGACGCGCTGTGGGACCTCGTCTGGAAAGGGATCGTCACCAACGACACGTTCCAGGCGCTGCGCGCGTTCACGCGCCGGCCCGATCGGCGCCATCGCAGGCCGCCGGGCGGCCGCGCGTTCCGCAGCCGGCGCCTCGCGCCGCCGTCGGCGGAAGGACGCTGGACGCTCGTGGCCGATCGGATCTCCGGCGCGGTGTCTCCGACCGAATGGTCCACCTCCACGGCCCGGCAGCTGCTCTCCCGCTACGGCGTGCTGACGCGTCACGCGGCGGCGGCCGAAGGCATCTTCGGCGGCTTCAGCGCGGTGTACGACGTGCTGAAGGCGATGGAGGACGCCGGGCGGATCCGCCGCGGGTACTTCGTCAGCGGCGTCGGCGCGACGCAGTTCGCGCTGCCGGCCGCGCTCGAGCTGCTGCGGGCGATGAAGGATCCGCCAGACGAGCCGGAGACCGTCGCCATGTCGGCGACCGATCCCGCCAGTCCGTTCGGCACCATGCTCGCCTGGCCGGCATCGGCGGTCGCGGGCGGTTCGGCCGGCCGCGGTCCGACCCGCAGCGTCGGCTCGACCGTCGTGCTCGTGAACGGCGCGCTGTCGGCCTACATCAGCCGCGGCGCGCGACAGATCCTCGTGTTCCTGCCCGAGGACGAGCCGGGGCGATCGATGGTCGGCCGCGCGCTCGCCTCGCGGCTCGGCGTGATCGCGAGGGGCGAAGAGGGTCGCGACGGCCTGCTCATCGGCGAGATCAACGGCTCGCCGGCATCCGAACATCCGTTCGCACCGTTCCTGGCCGAGGCGGGGTTCCACTCGTCACCCATGGGCTTCCAGATGCGCCGAACCTAGCGCCATATTCCATCTACCATTTACCCTTTACCCTTTACCATTTCCCATCCGCGCGGCGGGAACGCATGCGCGGCTGACCTACTGGTGCCCGACATGTCAACCTTCCTGATCTGGAGTGCGCTGCTTCTCGGGGCCGCCGCGTCGGCGGCGGCGCTGTGGGGGCACTACGGCGTCCTGCCCGGCTGGCTGACGGGACCCGAGGTCTGCCGCCTCGAAGACGGCGGCTGCACGGTGCTGTTCCGAAGTCCGCGCGCGTCGCTGCTCGGGATCCCGAATGCATCGCTGGGCGTGATGCTTTACGTCGCCATCGCAGCGGGTCTCGCCGCCGGCTGGCCACCGCTTCTGCTGTTCGCGATGACCCTGCCGGCCATCGCGATGAGCGTATTTCTCGGTACGAGCCTGATCAGGAATCACCTCCAGTGCCGCATCTGCTGGACCGGGCACGCGGCGAACGCGGCGCTCGCGATCCTGCTGTGGCTGCGCGTGTGATGGGCGCCCGTCGAGCCGCGCGGAGCGCGGGCAAGTGCAACGCCGGCCTCCGGCCGGCGCTCGACGGGCGCACGGACAGCCGCCCAGCGTGACACTCTTCGAGACTTCCTTCGTGCCCTTCGTGTCCTTCGTGAGCCGCGAAGCGGCCTTCGCGCCAGGCGCCGGAGGCGCCGTCCGTGACACGCGAAGCACGGCTCGACAGCCCAATCACCCGCCCTCACGCGTCTTCTCCCGCTTGATCTGATCGCGCCGGACGGGTACTGTGACCGCCATGCGCACTCACCTACGATTCGCCCTGGCCTGCGGCATCGCGGCCGTGCTGGCTGCGTCCATCTCGGCCCAGACCCGCGGCGCGCAGGCGCCGGCGGCTGACGACACGGTCGCGGCGCTCGTCAGCCGGCTCGATCTCGACAGGTACAAAGCCACGATTAAGGGACTCACCGCGTTCGGCGATCGGCGGCAGGGCACGAAACGCAACCGCGACGCCGTGGACTGGATCGAAGCGCAGTTGAAGAGCTACGGCTGCACCAACACAGAGCGCATCAAGTACGTCTACACCGCCCCGGTGCGCACCGCGGCGGGCCGGGCGCGGCCGGGGCGCGGCCGGCAGAGGACAGGGTGCCGCCACGCAGCCCGACGCGCACAAGCGCCGCGGCCAGGGCGGGAGCACGATCTTCGGCAACACGGCCCGGACCGGCGTCAACACCGACCCGATGGCCCAGCCCGACGAGAAGCTGCGCGCGCTCGACTCCGAACCGGCGGCCGACGGGCCGCGCGAAGAGGTCTACTGCACGAAAATCGGCACCACCCACCCGGAGGAAATGTACATCGTCGGCGGCCACATGGACGGCCACGGCTGGGGCGAAGCCGCCAACGACGACGGCTCCGGGTCCGCGATCGTGATGGAGCTGGCGCGCATCTTCAGCGCGCCCGACGTGCGGACGGAGCGCTCGATCCGCTTCATCCTCTTCAACAACGAGGAGACCGGCGGCGGCGCGAAAGGCTACGTCGATCAGCGCAAGGACCTCCAGGGCAAGGAAGATCCCGCCGGGTCCGGCAAGTACCCGGAACCCCGGTGGCTCGGCATGATCCAGCACGACATGATGCTGTTCGACCACGGCATGCCCGACGAAAACGGCAAGGTGAGCCCGGAGCAGCGCCGGGAAGCCGACGTGAACATCGAGTTCCAGGAATCGGCGGAGATGACGGAGGCGGCGCAGCGGCTCGCCTGGGTGCTCAAAGCCGCCAACGAGAAGTACGCGACCGACTACCCCGCCGCCGTCGGACCGCACATGACGAATACCGATTCCGGCTCGTTCCAGAACGTGGTCGCGGCCGTCAGCCTTCGCGAGAACGAGCGCGGGTCGCAGATCGGCGGCGGCTGGGATCCGCACTGGCACCAGCCGACCGACATCTACACGACATTCTCCGACAGGGATTTCCGCCTCGGTCTCAACGCGGCGCAGACGACCCTCGGCGCCATCGCCGAGCTGACGGGGGCTACGATAGCGAAGTAACGATCAGAGCCCCGCGATACGTGCGGGGTGCGTGTAGAGATTGAACCCGCCGTCGCGGACGAAACCGAGGAGCGTGATGCCGGCCTCTTCGGCGAGCTCGATCGCGAGGCTCGACGGGGCCGACACCGCGCACACCACGGGGATCGACGCCATCCAGGCCTTCTGGACGATCTCGTACGACGCGCGGCCGCTCACCGCCAGCGTGCGCCCGTCGAGCGGCACACGGTCCTCGATCAGCATCGCCCCGATCACCTTGTCCACGGCGTTGTGGCGCCCGACGTCCTCCGCCGAGGCGTCGCACCCGCCCTCGGGCGTGAAGAGCGCCGCGCCGTGCAGCCCGCCGGTGGCGTCGAAGACCGCCTGGCGCTCGCGAAGCCGCGCGGGCAGCGAGGCCGCGAGCGCGCGGTCGATGACCGGGCGCACCGGCAGTGGACTCGTTCGCGCGCCGAGCGACTCGATCGTCACCCGTCCGCACAGGCCGCACGAAGACGACGTCAGGACGTTGCGGCGCTGTTCGAGATGCGCGTCGAGACCCGCGGCCGCCTCGCCGACCAGGTAGACGTCCACGATGTTGTGGACCTCGGGGTGATGGGGATGCCGGCAGTGCTCGACGGCGCCGATGTCCGCATTCGACCCGATGATGCCTTCCGACAGCAGGAAGCCGGCGGCGAGTTCCCGATCCATGCCGGGCGTCCGCATGATCACCGCGAACGGACGCCCGTGGAGCCGCACTTCGAGCGGCTCTTCGGCGGCGGCCCGATCGTCGGCCGGCACCGCACCGGTGTCGCCGACCCGGAGGACGCGCACGCGGTGCAGCGGCGCGCGGCTGTCAGACATGGTTCCGCAGCATCAGTTCGCGCGGATGCGGCTCGAGGTACGTCTGCCCCGGCCAGGTACGCGATCCCGTGCAGCCGCACGTAGTGGCGCAGCAGCGTGATCGGCACGACGAGCGGCACGACGCCGCGGCGGTACTCGTCGATGCACTCCACCAGCTCGCGCTTCGATGCCGCGTCCAGGCGCGCCTTGAGGTGCCCGGCCATGTGCATCAGCACGTTCGTGTGCCGCCTGGTCGTCGCCGGAATCGCCAGGGTCCCCATGAAGCGTGCCTCGTAGTCCGCCCGCAGTGCGGCGCGGGGCGACTTCGCGCCGCGCGCGACGAGGCGGCCCAGCTCCTGGTACGCGGTCGTCGAGTGGGCCAGCAGCGCCATCTTGTGCGCCGTGTGGAAGCGCGACCAGCGCGCCGTGCGTCCATCGCCCCGAGAACAGCGTCTTCAGCCGGCGGTAGGCGAACACGCGCTCGATGAAGTTCTCGCGAAGCGTGGGATCCATGAGGCGGCCCTCTTCCTCGACCGGGAGCAGCGGAAACCGCGCGAGCAGCACCTCGGCAAAGAGCCCACGGCCGTCGCGGACCGCCATGCCGGCTCCGCCGTAGACCTTCACCCGCTCCATGCCGCAGCTCGGCGAGTCCTTCTTGAGGACGTAGCCGTCGAGATCCTCCCGCGCGAGCGCGTCGGCGCGCCGCTTCGACCAGGCGCGCATCGCGTCGGTGTGGTCCACGCTCGTGCGGGTCGTGATCATGCGCACGTCGTCGCCCGCGCGGACGAGGCGCAGGGTCTCGCGAGGCGTGCCCATCCCGACCTCGACCTCGGGGCAGACCCGAACCCATTCGACGTACCTGCCGAGCACGTCGGTCAGGAAGCGGTCGCGCTTGTGCCCGCCGTCGAAGCGGACCGCCTCGCCGAGCAGGCACGACGAAATCCCGAGCCTCAGTTCCAGCGCAGTCCCTTCAACTGATCGAGGTTCACGTTGCCGCCGCTCAGGACGCACGCGACCTTCGACCCCTTCGGCGCCTCGATCAGGCCGTTGAGCACCGCCGCCACGGGCGCCGCCGCGGCGCCCTCGACGACGAGCTTGGCGCGGGCCATGATCCACAGCATCGCCTCGAACATCTTCTCGTCGGGGAGCGTCACGATCTCGTCGACGAAGCGGCGGACCACCTCGAAGGTGGTCTCGCCGACCCGCTTCACCCGCAGGCCGTCGATGATGCAGTCCACGCGGTCGAGCGTCACGACGTGTCCGGCGCGCACGCTGTCGCGCATGCCGGGCGCTCCGGACGACTCGACGCCGATGACCTTCGCGGATGGCCTGAGGTTCTTCACCGCCATCGAGACGCCGGAAATCAGCCCGCCGCCGCCGATCGGCACGACCACGACGTCCACGTCGGGCCAGTCGCGGACGATCTCCAGCCCGAGCGTCCCCTGCCCCGCGATGAGCTGGAGGTCGTCGAACGGATGGATGTAGGTGAGCCCGCGCTCGCGCACCAGCTCCTTCGCCTTCTCGTTGGCTTCGTCCCAGATCGTGCCGTGCAGCACGACGTCGGCGCCGTAGCCGCGCGTGGCGGCGATCTTGGACGGCGTGGCGTTCTCCGCCATGCACACGACCGCCTTGATGCCGTGAATCCGCGCCGCGAGCGCGACGCCCTGCGCGTGGTTGCCCGCCGACGAGCACACGACGCCGCGGCGCCGCTCGTCGTCGGTCAGGTGCGTGAACTTGTTGAGCGGTCCGCGAATCTTGTACGAGCCCGTGCGCTGGAAGATTTCCGCCTTGAACCGCACGTCGAAGCCGCTCAGCTCGCTCAACGTGCGCGAAGTCAGCAGCGGCGTGTGATGGATGTGGGGCGCGACCTTCGCGTAGGCCGCGTCGAACACATCGGATCCGAGCGGCAGCGTCATCGCGCCACCGCCACGCACATGATCTCGACGAGGCCGCCGGGCGCGAAGAGCCCGGCGCCGACGGCCGTCCGTGCCGGCGGGTGCTTTTCGAACACCGGGCGATAGGCATCGTCCACGGCGCCGAACGTCTTCATGTCCGTCAGATACACCAGCGACTCGACGACATCGTCCGGCGTGAGGCCCGCCGCCGCGAGCGCGCTCCGCATGCGGGCCAGCGTTTCCCTGGTCTGTGACGCCGCGTCGTCCCGGTTGGCCTCGGTGACGCCGAGCATGCCGGACAGGTACACGCGGCGGCCGGCCCGAATCGCGGTGCTGAGATTGGGCGACGCCGGACGGCCGTCGCTGACGACCTCCTTCCGCGACGACGACGCGGTGAGGGTGATCTCGACGCGGGTACTGCGGCCCGGCAAGGCCCGCCCTCACGGTGGCGCGCGCCGGGGGCGCGTCGGAAAAATAGCCGCGATACGTCTCGTTCATCTCCGCGAACGCCGCGGCGTCGGGCAGGTAGACACGCGCGCTGACGACGCTGGCCAGGCTCATTCCAGCGGCGGCGAGAAGCTCACCGGCATTGTCGAGCACGACTTTCGTCTGGGTCTTCACGTCGCCGCCGACCACCGAGTTGTCGCGGCCGTTGCGCGACACGAGGCCGCTCATGAAGAGCGTGTCGCCCGAGCGGATGGCGTAGCTGTACGGGTTCGGAGACCTGACCCAGGCGGCCGGATGGACGACGACGCGCTCGGCTCCGGCCGGAGCGGCGATCATCGACATCTCGACGAGCGCATCCGGCTCCGCGAGCTCCGCGATGACGGTCGTCCGCGTCGGCGGGTCGGCCGGCCAGAAGGCACGATAGGCGTCGTTCATCGCCTGGAAGTCGCCGGCCGAGCGCAGATACACGGTCACCGAGAGCACCTGGCCGAGCGACGAGCCCGACGCCTCGAGCGTCCGGCGCATGGTCTCGACAACCCGGCGCGTCTGTGCCGCGACGTCGCCGCGGCCGGCAATCCGGCCGCCGTCGTCCCGCGCCAGCGTCCCGGCGAGATAGACGAAGCCGCCACCCGTCACACTGTCTTTGAAGGGCATCTGGAGCACCATCAGGGCGGACACCGCACAGGCCGCAACGCCGAGCAACATCCGCCTATTGTATGAGAAGCTCCACCGGTCTATCACGACCTCCGGCGCAGGTCGGCCGGCCGGGCTGCAGGCGATGCCGGCCGGCTATTCGCTGCGGCGTTCCGCCTCGGTCCACGCGCAGAGCACCTCGATGTCGTGGTCGCTGAGCGGAGCGTCCCGGTGGATCCAGGTATAGGAGGCGAGCGGCATGTCGTGCTTGCGGGCAAGGGAGCAGATGTCCACGAGGAACTCGCGCGCATCTTCGGGATCGTAGGTGCCCCACTTCGAGAAGTTCATGTGCCGGCGGGCGTCGTTGACGTGATCGATCACGAAGAGCGACATCGGCGGCACGCGGCTGTACCACGGCCAGCGCGTCTCGTGTGAATGACAGTCGCGGCACGACCGGTCGAGGATCGCCGACACCTCGGGTGTGGCATGGGCGACGGTGTCGATCGCGTCGCCGGGGGTGGTCGGAGGGTTCGTCCGTGCGGGGCCGAACACACCAATGCCGGCAAGCGCCACGACGCACACCACGGCCGCCGCGTTGATCGGTTTACGCATTCGGTTCTCTTTTTACGCGCAATGTAACATGGCCGCCCGTGACAGGGCCGCGCGCCGCCTTGCCGGGGCCGGCGTAAGGGACCGGCGTGCCTGTCCGGTACCGCGTGCAGAAGCCGTGCCGGACGCGGCAGAGAGGGCACGGCGGATACCAGGATCCCCGCGCCGCGCACGGAGAGCGGAGAGCGGACAGCGGAGAGCGGGGAGCGGAGAGCGGAGAGCGGACAGCGGACAGCGTTATACAA
The DNA here is from genome assembly GCA_963817635.1 of uncultured Acidobacteriota bacterium. Taxonomy (GTDB): domain Bacteria; phylum Acidobacteriota; class Vicinamibacteria; order Vicinamibacterales; family 2-12-FULL-66-21; genus CAWFPR01. The sequence goes on from CAWFPR010000001.1 coordinate 212,839, forward strand.
TGAAGGGACGAGCCATTCGTATGACGGCTCTGGAGGACCCATGAAGCGCTTAGTGATGGCATGTGCACTGGTGCTGCCGCTCGTCGTCTCGGCGGCAGGCCCGGCGCAGGCAGAGGTCAAGACGCGGGAGAAGGCGAAAGTCAGTTTCGAGGGCATGCTCGGCCGGATGGTGGGGATGTTCGGCGGCAAGGCCGCCAAGGAAGGGATCGAATCGACGACCGCCGTCAAGGGCGATCGCAAGGCGACGATGACCGACACCACCGGCCAGATCGTCGATTTGTCGGAGGAAAAGGTCTACGAGATGGACCTGAAGAAGAAGACTTACGCGGTCATCACGTTCGACGAGATTCGGCGCCGAATGCGCGAGGCGCAGGAGCGCGCGGCGAAGGACGCCGAAAAGACGCGCGGCAGGGACGAGAAGGCGGAGCCGTCGCAGCCCGAGCGGGAATACGAGGTGGATTTCGACGTCAAGCAGACCGGTGAGAAGAAGCAGATCGCCGGTTACGACGCGCACGAAGTCGTCATGACGATCGCCATCCGCGAAAAGGGACGGACGCTCGAGGAATCCGGCGGCTTCGTCATGACGGCCGACTCGTGGATGGGGCCCGTCATCCCCGCCATGAAGGAAGTCGCCGCCTTCGACATTCGCTACTGGAAACAGCTGCAGCCGGATGCGCCCGGCATGTCGGCCGAGCAGATGGCCGCCGTCATGGCGATGTATCCGCAGATGAAGACCGCGATGGAGCGGCTCCAGAAGGAGAGCGGCAAGCTGACCGGCACGCCCCTCGAGACGACCACGACGTTCGACGCCGTCAAGTCGGCCGAGCAGATGGCCGCCAGCCAGTCGCAGAACACGAGCGGCGGCGGGCTCGGCGGCATGCTGGCCCGCAAGATGATGAAGAAGAACGACGCCAGCCTCGCTCGACAATCCTGACGATGAACCACGAGTATCTGTCGATCGCCACGAGCGTCGCGGCGGGCGACCTGGCGATTCCGCCGGATTTCAAGCTGAAGAAGTAGCGCGGGGCCGGGCCCCGGTGGACGGTCAGGGAACGCGCGGCAGGAAGATGTCGAAGCGCGTTCCCTGCCCTTCCTCGCTCTGCACGTACACCCCGCCGCCGGTCTGCTTGACGATCCCGTACACGGTCGCCAGCCCCAGTCCCGTGCCCTTGCCCTGCTCCTTCGTGGTGAAGAACGGCTCGAAGATGTTCCTGCGCACCGCCTCCGGCATCCCCTCGCCGGAGTCCGTGACGCGCAGCCTCACGTAGGCGCCCGGCGGCAGGCCGGGCAAATCGCGCACGTCGTCTTCGCACAGCGCGGTATTGGCGGTCGCAATCACCAGGCGCCCGCCTTCCGGCATGGCATCGCGCGCGTTGGCGGCGAGGTTCATCAGGACCTGTTCCACCTGGCCGGGATCGGCCTTCACCAGCCACAGACCCGGGTCCAGCTCGAGCACCTGTGTCACGTCGTCGCCGACGAGCTTCGAGAGCAGCTTCTGGACGTTGACCACGACCTCGTTGAGATTGAGGACGCGCGGCTGCATGACCTGCTTGCGGCTGAACGCGAGGAGCTGGCGCGTCAACGACGCGGCGCGCTCCGCCGAGCGCCGGATCTCGTCGAGGTCGGCGCGCCGGGGATCTTCTTCGGGCAGCTGGTCGCGGAGCAGATCGGTGTAGCCGAAGATCGCGGTGAGCACGTTGTTGAAGTCGTGCGCGACGCCGCCGGCGAGTCGTCCCACCGCCTCCATCTTGTAGGCCTGGCGCAGCCGCTCCTCGGTGACGCGCAGCAGCTGCTCGGCCTCCTTGCGCGCCGTCACGTCGCGATGGTTCACGACGAGCGCCCGCACGGCCGGGTGGTCGAGGCGATTGACCACGATGCCCTCGCCGAACCGCCACGTGCCGTCCTTGTGCCGATACCGGAACTCGATGGCCACCGCACGCCCGGGATGCTGGATGGATTCGGCGAAACGCTCGCGCACGGCCGGCATGTCGTCCGGATCCACGAACAGATCCAGCCGCTTGCCAATCAGCTCCTCCGGTGTGTAGCCGGAGATCGTCTCGACCGAGCGGCTGTTGTAGCGCGCTACGAAATGCTCGTCCACGAGCGCGACCGCGTCGGAGCTGTGCTCGACGAGCGCGCGGAACCGAGCCTCGCGTTCGCTCAGCTCGCGCCGGAGGCCCGCCCGCTCGCGGGCGTAGCGGATGGCGCGCACGAGCGAGGGGCCATCCACGTCGCCCTTGACCAGATAGTCCTGCGCGCCGTGCTGCACCGCCTGCACCGCCAGCTGATCGTCGTCGTGCGCCGTGAGGACGACAATCGGAACGCCGCCGGCGGCCGCATAGAGCCGGTCGAGGGTATCGAGGCCCTGGCTGTCGGGAAGGTTGAGATCGAGCAGGACGGCGTCGATGTCGACGAACGGAGCCAGGCGGAGGCGCGTCGGTGAGACTGGAGGCACAGTCGAGCGCCACGGGAATGTTCGAAGTCTCGAGCTGCCGTCCGATCATGCCCGCGTACGCCGCGTCGTCTTCCACGAGGAGCACATGAAGTGCGAGGAGTAGTGCTCATTTGGTGGAGGCCGCCGGCGTCATTGTAACGCACCCGGTGTATGCTAGCGCCGCGCGCCGGCGGATATTCGCGCCATGGGAGGACCGATGGACGACAACAGACACGACGGACTCGTACCCGCTCGCGTTGCGCGGCGGCGGTTCCTCCAGACGATTCCGGCAGCCATTGCCGGCGGGCTCGCGGTGCCGGTACTGGCTCAACAGCAGGCGCCCGCGCCTCCGCGCCTCGATGCGGCCACGCTCGACTGCGCGGAAAAGGTGTTCGGCATCGATTTCAGCGAGGCCGAGGACGAGCAGATGGCCAGGGGCGTGAGCCGCAATCTCGACTCGTTCGAGCAGCTGCGCCAGATGAACATCCCGCTCGACACCGAGCCGGCCGTGACGTTCCGGCCGTATCTCCCCGGAAAGAAGCCGAAGCCGGGCGCCACGCCGGGCGCGAAAATCAAGGTGACGGCCGCCGCGGCTCCGGCCGCGCGACGCGCCTCTCTCGACGATCTGGCGTTCCTGCCCATCACCGCGCTGGCGCCGATGATCCAGCGGCGTGACGTGTCGGCGACCGACCTCACGAAGATGTATCTCGCGCGCCTGAAGAAGTTCGGCCCGAAACTGAATTGCGTCGTGACGCTGACCGAGGACCTCGCCCTCGCGCAGGCGGAGGCCGCCGACCGCGAAATCCGCGCCGGACGCTACAAGGGTCCGCTGCACGGCATTCCATGGGGCGCCAAGGACCTGTTCGCCACCAAGGGAATCCCCACGACCTGGGGCGCCGGGCCGTACCAGAACCAGGTCTTCGACTACGACGCCACGATCGTCGAGCGGCTCCGCGACGCCGGCGCCGATCCTGCTGGCGAAGCTGTCGATGGGCGCGCTCGCGCAGGGAGACAACTGGTTCCGCGGACAGACCAAGAATCCCTGGAACCCCGACGATCCCAGCCCGCAGCGGTCCGGATCCAGCGGGTCGTCAGCCGGGCCGGGCTCCGCGACCGCCGCCGGGCTGGTGGTCTTCGGCATCGGCACGGAAACGCGCGGATCGATCATCTCGCCGTCGGTCGCCAACGGCGTCACGGGACTGCGTCCAACCTACGGACGCGTGAGCCGCTACGGCGCGATGGCGCTTTCGTGGACGATGGACAAGGTCGGGCCGATGTGCCGGTCGGTGGAGGACTGCGCGCTGGTCTTCAACGCGATCTACGGCCCCGACGGACGCGACGACACCGTTGCCGATGCGCCGTTCACGTGGAGCCCGGACGTCCCGTTGTCGAAGCTGCGGATCGGCTACATCAAGGCGGAATTCGAGCCCCAGCCCGCCGGGGCCGGGCGCGGCGGCGGACGGGGCGGCGGCGCGCGGCGGGCTCTCGCCCGAGGAGCAGCAGCGGCCAGCGCGAAGAGCGGTTGAAGATCTACACCGACGCGCTCGACGTGTACCGGAAGGCTGGCGCGACACTCGAGCCGATCGAGCTGCCGGCCAGCATCACGCGCGTGTCGAACACGATCGGCTTCATCCTGAGCGTCGAAGCGGCGGCGGCCTTCGACGATCTGACGCGCAGCGCGGACATCGACGACAAATCCCTCGGCAGCTGGCCGAACACGTTCCGGACCCACCGCTTCGTGCCGGCGGTGGAGTACATCCGCGCGCAGCGCGCGCGCACGCTGCTCATCCGCGAGATGGACACGCTGATGTCGCAGTACGACGCGTTCGTCTCCACGACCAACAGCTCCACGCTGGGCGTCACGAACCTGACGGGACATCCGGCCGTCGCGCTGAAGGCCGGCTTCCAGAATCACGCCCCGGTCGAACTGATGGTCACCGGTGGGCTGTACGACGAGGCGACGACCCTGCGCGTGGCCCTCGCCTTCGAGCGCGCGACCGACTGGCACAACATGAACCCGGAAGTGGCTTGAGGCTTCAGGCTTCGGGCTTGAGCCTGAGGCTTGAGCCTGAAGCCCGAAGCCTGAAGCCCCTCACCGCCGTTCGGCTTTCACCAGGGCCGACAGCGCGCGTCCCTGCTCGTGGTCGCCGAGCGAGCTGGCGACGTCGATATAGACGTCGCGCGCCTCGCCTGTGAGCGCGCGCCGGCTGACCGCCGTGATGAGCACCTGCGCCTTTTCGTAATCGCTGCCCATGCCGCGGGCCGCGCGAATCGCATGCAGGGTCGTGTCGGCCGACGCGTCCGGCCGCGCGAGTACCGCCTTCAGCACACGCCCGCGCTCGTAGTCGCTGCCGACCGTTTCGAGGGCGCCGAAGAACGCGGCGTTCGCGGATGCGTCAATCGGCTGCTGCTTGACAATCTCGATGAGCAGCGTCGCTTCCTCGTAGTCGGAGTCGATCGCGCGGCTCGCGTCGAGGAGGCCCGCGAGCATCGCGTTCGACACCGGGCCGCGCTCGAGCGCCGCCGTGTAGACGCGGTGCATTTCGTAATCCGACTGAATCGACTTCGCCGCCTCGAAGTACGCCTGCCGCGTCGCGTCATCGACCAGGAGCCTGTCGGCCCCATCAATCAGGAGCGACGCCAGTTCGTAGTCGGAATCGACTTCCTTCCCCGCCTGCACCAGCACCTGGCGCGCGGCTGCCGGATCGAGCGGCGTCCTGAGCAGCTCGGTGAAGTACACCCGCTTGGCCCAGCTGCCCTCGATGCGCGAAATCTCCTGGAGGACGCCCGCGGGGCCCTGGCTCGCGAGAATCCGCGCGACGCGCGCGCGCGCCCCGAGGCCGGTCTGCCGGATGAGGCGCGGCAACGCCTGCGCGAGCCACGCGCGGCCCTCCGGCTCGAAGGGCTTCTCGGACATGCCCTCCCAGTAGCGCCGCGTGATCGAGCCGGAAGCATCCGCCTTGAAATCGATGGTGTGGCCGCCGAGCCATCGGCCGTCCTTGATGCGGAGCGTGCCGCCGGGTGACAGCCGCTTCACGTCCGCGTCGTCGTCCGTGAACTCGAATTCGCCGTCGTAGCTGACCTCGAGCTTCTGGCCGTTGCTTGACCAGGTGACGTTCCCCGTGGTCCGGCCTTTGCGGTCGGCGGTCTTCTGCTGACTGGCCGCGGTCCGGGGCGGCGCGTGGAGCGGCGACCGCGGCCGACGCGCCGGCTCGGGGTGCCGTTGCCACCGACTGGGCTCGCAGGGCGCTCGTGCCGAGCGCGCCGGCGGCCAGGCCGAGCATGACGAGCACCGAGGCGCTGCCGGCGAGCCAACCTGGCGCGCGCCCGGCGTGCGTGGGCACGCCCAGCAGCCGTCGCACGCGATGCAGCAGGGAGCCGCCGGTCGCCGCCATGGCGAGGTGACCGCCCGCGGCCCGCAGACCCTCGAGATCCGCGAGGGCCTTCGCGTACGTATAGGGATCGCCGCAGAGACTGACCGCCAGGTCGTCGCAGCAGTTTTCGCGCTCGATCCGGATGGCACGCGACAGCCACCATACGGCCGGGTGATAGAACAGCAGCGTTTCGACGAACGTCTGGACCAGGTTGACGAGGTAGTCGTGGCGCCGCACGTGCGCGAGTTCGTGGGCGAGGATCGCTTCGATCTGGGTCGGCGTCAGTCCGGCGAGCGCGCTCACGGGCAGCAGCACGACGGGCTTGAGCCAGCCGATCACGGTCGGCACCTCGACGCGCGCGGATTCGAGCAGCCGTACCGGCCTCGAGATCCGCAGCCGGCGCGCCAGCCGCCGTCCGGCGGATTCGAGCGCGGTATCCGCCGGCGCGATGCCCTGCGTCTTCATCCGCTGCACCCAGACCCACCCGGTCGCGAGCCGCAGCGTCAGCGCAAGCACTCCGACGATCCACCCCGCGACGAAGAACGGCAGCCACGGTTCGACGTCGATGGTCCAGGCGGGCGGCGTTGCGCCGCGCGCCGCCGGACTCGCGGGCGCCGGCGCCGCGGACCTGAATGCCGTGGGAGCCTGCGCCACGCGGCCGGCCTCCGCCGTTCCCGCCGCCGTCGCCGCGACAACGGCGTGGCTCTTCCACACCTGCACGGCGGTCACGACCGGCATCGTCGCCATCAGCGACAGCGCCACGGTCCCGATGACGTAGCGCACGTCGGCGGCGCCGCGGCGCAGCAGGAACAGCAGCGCGGAGGTGAGCGCGCCAATCAGGGCGCCCTGCCAGACGAAGTGCAGCAGGGCCCAGCCGATGGCCTGCGCGACGGGCTGCTGGAGCAGATCAGTCGGGGTCATGGTTGCCTCCTTCGCGAGCGGCGGCCGGGCTGTCCGGGCCGTCTCCGGCGCTCGGGTCGAGCAGCTTTCGGATTTCCGCGAGCTCCTCGGCCGTCGCGCGCCGGGTGGCGAGCGCCTGCATGACGAGCTCGGACGACGACCCGCCGAAGGCCCGGTCGAGCAGGTCGCCGAGCAGCTGGCGCTGGGTCTGGCCCTGGGTCAGCCGTGCGTGGTAGATGTGCGTGCGGTCGCGCTCGTCGCGCCGGACCAGCCCCTTCTCGGTCATGATCTGCAGCATCTTCAGCGCCGTCGTGTAGGCGGTGGGCCGCTCGGGCGACAGCGCGTCGTGCACCTGGCGGACGGTGGCCGGGCCCAGCTGCCAGAGCACCCGCAGGATCGCCAGCTCGGCATCGGTCGGACGTGGAAGCCTGATGGTCATCTCGGGTGGACTATGTACGAACGTCTTCGTAATGTCAACGAAGTTCTTCGTAGATGGGCCGGGCGACGGACGTCCGGCGCGGCATGGTGGGTTAGACGGAGGGCCGTCCCCGTTTGTTGGCCGCGCGTTCGGCCTATAATCGCTATTTCCCGAAAGGAGCTCCAGTGGAACCCGGCACCTACGCACGCTTCGACACCACCGAGGGATCGTTCACCATTCGCCTCTTCGAGAAGGAGGCGCCGAAGACCGTGGCCAACTTCATCGGCCTCGCCGAGGGCACGAGGGAGTGGAAGGATCCGTCCACTGGCGAGAAGAAGACCGCGCCGTACTACGACGGCGTCATCTTTCACCGGGTGATCGGCGGATTCATGATCCAGGGAGGCGATCGGCTCGGCACGGGGACGGGCGGTCCCGGGTACAACTTCGCCGACGAGTTCCACCCCTCGGCGCGCCATTCGAAGGCCGGGATGCTCTCCATGGCCAATGCCGGACCGAACACGAACGGCAGCCAGTTCTTCATCACGCTCGGGCCGACGCCGCACCTCGACAACCGTCACTCGGTGTTCGGCGAAGTGGTCGAAGGGCTGGACGTCGTCAAGAAGATCGGCTCGGTGCCCACGGGTCATCAGGATCGGCCGGTCAAGCCGGTCGTGATGAATCACGTCACGATCGAACGGGTTGGCTGATGGCGGACGATCGGCAGTCGCTCGATTCGCTGCTGCCCATCGTCTACCAGGAATTGCGGCGGCTCGCGGCCAGTTACCTGCGCCGCGAGCGCCCCGGCCAGACGCTGCAGCCCACGGCGCTCGTCCACGAGGCGTACCTGCGGCTGATGAAGGACCGCCCCGACCGGTGGCAGAACCGCGCGCACTTCTGCGCGATCGCGGCGCATTCCATGCGCCAGATTCTGATTGAAAAGGCGCGCGCCCGGGGCGCGCTGAAACGCGGCGGCGCACGCCCGCACGTCACGCTCGACGAAGCGCTCGTCGGCGGCGGCGAGCTGTCGATCGACCTCGTGGCGCTCGACGAGGCGCTCGAGCGGCTGGCCGCGATCGACGCCGAACAGGCGCGGCTCGTGGAGCTGCGGTTCTTCGGCGGGCTGACGGTCGAGGAGACCGCCGACACCCTCGGGATCTCCCCCGCCACGGTCAAGCGCCACTGGACGGTCGCGCGCGCCTGGCTGGCGCGTGAACTGTCGGCCGCTCCCCCACAGTGACTCCGGAGCGCTGGCGGCAGATCACGGATCTCTTCCACGCCGCGCTCGAGCGCGACCCGCGCGATCGGCCTGCCTTCGTCAGGGCCGCGGCGGGCCCGGACGACGACCTGCTGCGCGAAGTGCTCACGCTGCTCGACAGCCACGAGCGGACCGCCGCGTTCCTCGAGCAGCCGGCCTGGGGCGTCGCGGCCAGCCTCATCCTGGACGACGACGGCGATTCGCTCGCGGGGAAGACACTCGGCGCCTACCGGGTGCGCGAGGAAATCGGGCGCGGCGGCATGGGGGTCGTGTACATCGCCGAGGACCTGCGCCTCGGGCGCACCGTGGCGCTCAAGGCGCTGACGCCGGCGTTCACCCGCGATCCCGTCCGCCGCGAGCGGCTGCGGCTCGAGGCACGGGCGGCCGCCGCGCTCTCACATCCCGCGATCGCCACGGTGTTCGCGCTCGAAGAGATCGACGGCGAACTGTACATCGCATCGGAACTCGTCCAGGGCCGCACGCTGCGCGAGGAGCTCGGCGCGGGCGCGCTCGCGCCCGCCCTCCTGCTTCCGACGCTCGTGGACATCGCCTCTGCGCTCTCCGCCGCCCACGCACACGGCATCATCCACCGCGACCTCAAGCCCGAGAACATCATTCGCGGCGACAACGGGCAGGTCAAGGTGCTCGATTTCGGGCTGGCGCGGATCGATCCGGCGGGCGCGTCGAACATGCAGCGCCTCACCGAGACGGGCCTGACGCTGGGGACCCCGGGCTACATGTCGCCGGAGCAGCTCGCGGGACGCCAGGTCGATGCCCGCGCGGACATCTTCGCGTTCGGCGTGGTGGCATGGGAGCTGGCGACGGCGGAGCATCCGTTCGGGACCGATCCGGCGACCCTGCTGGATCGCATGACGGCGCTGATGGATGGCCGGGCGGACGCCATCACGCGCGGGCTGCCGGTCCCTGGGCTCGATCGCATCGCGCGCCGCTGCATGCGTGGCATGCCGGCCGAACGCTACCAGTCGATCACGGAACTGCTGGCCGACCTGCGCGCGCTCGCCGCCGGCAGCGCGCCGCTGCTGCCGGCCGCCACGCCGGGCGCAACAGATCGGCTGTGGTGGTGGCAGTTCCACCAGGGCGCCATCGCCGCGCTCACGGCCGCGATGCCGGCGGCCGCCTGGACGGTACGCGAATGGGTGCAGCCGTTCGGCTCCCCCGCCTTCCTCGCCGTCCTCGCGCTCGCCACCGTGTCGGTGACGCTGCGCCTGAACCTCGTCTTCACGTCGCGGGTCCATCCCGAGACGCTCGCGGATCAGCGGAGGCGATTGCACCTGCCGGTGACGGTGGCCGACGCGACGCTCGCGGTCGCGCTCCTCGCCGGCGCGGCGCGCATCGCCGGCGCTCATGACGGGGTCGCGGCGCTCCTGGTCGGCGTGGCCGTCGTGACGCTCGCCTCGCTGGCGGTGATCGAACCCGCGACGACACGCGCCGCCGGCCTCGTGCCCTGAGGATCGTGCGCGCGGAGTCGTGAGGCAGCCGCGTCGCGCCCGTCAGGCGTCAGGGATCATCGACTGAAGCATCTCGTGAATCGTCGCGACGAGCATGCCGGGATCGGCCGGCTTGGCGATGTGGCGCTGATACCCGGCCGTTGCCGAACGTTCCTGGTCGGCCGGGCTGACGGACGCCGACAGGGCGATGCGCACGCGCGGCACCTCGGAACCGAGACTCGTCCGCAGTTCCCGCATCAGGTCGTGCCCGTCCCGCTGGGGCATGGCGATGTCGCAGACGAGCACGTCGGGACCCATCTCCATGCACGCCACGAAGCCTTCGTCGGCCGACGACGCCGCCCGCACGGTCGCGCCGGCCGCCTGGAGCGACGAGACCAGCAGATCGCGAGTATCGACGTCGTCGTCAACGGCCAGGACGGTGACGCCGGCAAGCCGCGAGCTGTCGAGACCCGCGGGGCCGCCGCAGACCCTCGGACACGCCGGCACGCACGGGCAGACGCACCGTGAAGGTTGCGCCGGTGTCCTCACCCAGGCTCTCGGCGCGCACCTCGCCGCCGTGCAGCTCGACGAGGCGGCGGACGATCGACAGGCCGAGCCCGAGCCCGCCGTGCGAACGCGTCGCGGACGCGTCGCCCTGCCGGAAGGTGTCGAAGACGTTCGGCAGGAACTCGGGATTGATGCCGATGCCGGTGTCGGACACGACGATTTCGTCCAGGCCGCCGTCGCGGTGGACGTCAATCCGCACGTGGCCGCCCGCGGGAGTGAACTTCACGGCGTTCGAGAGCAGGTTCCAGATGATCTGCTGGATCCGATCGGGATCGCCGGACTGTCGGCATCGCCGACGTGTCGCCGAGCCGCTCGAGCCGGACCCCCCGCGCGTCGGCGGTCGGACGGATGGACTCGATCGCCGCCGTGGTGAGCGCGGCCAGGTCCAGCGACCGCACGTCGAGCCGCATCTTGCCGCTGACGATCCGGGAGACTTCGAGCAGATCCTCGACGAGCCGCGACTGCGCCTGCGCGTTGCGCTGGACCTTTTCGAGGGCGCGATCGACATTGGCGGGCGGCACGGCGTTGGCCCGCAGGAGCTTCGTCCAGCCGAGGATCGCGTTGAGCGGCGTTCGCAGCTCGTGCGAGAGCGTCGCCAGGAACTCGTCCTTGAGCCGGTTGGCTTCCTGTTCGCGCACGAGCAGCTCGGCGCGTTCCTGCTCGGCGCGGCGCCGCTCCACGACCTCGCGCCGCAGTTCGACGTTCGCCTTCGACAGTTCCGCCTCGCGCTGCTGGATCTGTTCGAGCATGCGGTTGAAGGCTTCGACCAGCAGTCCCAGTTCGTCGTCGGCGCCGCGCGCGGCGCGCAGCGAATAGTCGCCCCGCACCGATACCTCGGCGGCCGTCCGCGCGAGGGCCGCGACGGGGTCGGCGACGATCGACTGGAGCCACGACGACAGGATCAGCGCGACGCCAAGAGTGACGACCAGGAGGATGGCCACGACAATCCCCTGAATGCGCAGCCGCGAGCTGACGAGCTCGAGGTCGCTGCGCAGATAGACGGTGCCGGCCCGCTCACCTTTCAACATGATCGGCGCGGCCAGTTGCAGCCGGTCGGGCGTGAATACGGGCACGTCTCCCGTGGGCGCCGGCGGACACGGCCTCGAGTCGGCACGCGGCCGGAACGCCGCGATCAGCGTGTTCCCCTTGTAGGCACAGGCGGACCGGATGTGGGCGTAGGGCGCCAGCGTGCGGAGGATTTCCTCGGTCGCGGCCGGGTCGTCGAGCTGGGTGGCCGTCTGGAGGTTGTCGGCCAGGAGGTTCGCCTGCGACGTCAGGTCGCGCAGCAGGTCGAACCGCGACTGGTAGTAGTCGGCGATGAGGTATCCGATGCTGGCGAGCAGGAGCACGGCGGCGCTCGTGCCGAGGATCATCGCGACGAGCTTCTGCCGAATCGGGAGCCGCCTGAATGCCGCGCCGATCATCGCAGCGCCTCCGGCCACCCGATGCACGTGGTGAAGCTGTAGAGCAAAGGCCTCCGGCCGCGTGTGCGGCGTCTTCAGTATACAAACAAGTTCAGGGTGGCCCAGTCGAGCTGGCGATGGCTATTCGGTCACCGTCGAGGACAGCAATCGCAGCCACGTGCGCAGGCCAGCTGTGGTATGCCTGTAGCTACCGCCGTGCCCGACATCAGATCCCAGCTCGAGGCGTTCCTCCAGCCCGATCAAATCCTGGATCGCGAAATCGATCGCACGGCGTACGCGTCCGACGCGAGTTTCTACCGGCTCGTCCCCCGGGCGGTCGTCCGGCCCCGCTCGATCGCCGATGTGCAGGGGGTGTTCCGGTTCAGCCGTTCGTGCCGGGTTCCCGTCGCGTTCCGCGGCGCCGGAACCAGCCTCTCTGGACAGGCCATCACCGACGGCGTGCTCGTGGACGTCGCACGATACTGGCGCCGGATCGAGCCGCTCGATCGCGGGCGCCGGGTCCGCGTGCAGCCGGGGGCGATCGGCGCGCACGTCAACCGCGCGCTTGTGCCGTACGGGGCCCGGATCGGTCCCGACCCGGCGTCGATCGACGCATGCACGATTGGCGGCATCCTGTCGAACAACTCGAGCGGCATGTGCTGCGGCGTGGCGCAGAACAGCTACCAGACGCTCGACTCGCTCGTGCTGGTCCTGCCCTCCGGCCTCGTCATCGACACGGCGGAGCCGGATGCCGACGCGGCACTCGCGGCCGCCGACGCCGGCGCTCGTCGAGGGGCTCGCCGCGCTTCGCGACCGCGTGCGCGGCACGCCGGCGCTCGCCTCGCGCGTGCGCCGCAAGTACCTGACGAAGAACACGAACGGCTACTCGCTCAACGCCTTCCTCGACTTCGATCGCCCGATCGACATCCTGCGGCACCTCATGATCGGCGCCGAAGGGACGCTCGGCTTCATTGCCGAAGCGGTCCTGCGGACCGTCCCCGATCTCCCGGTGCGGTACACCGGCCTGCTGCTCTTCGCCTCGATCGCCGAAGCCTGTGCCGCAATCGGACCGCTCGCCGCCGCCGGAGCGGCCGCGCTCGAAGTAATGGACCGGGCCGCGCTGCGCTCCGTGCAGGACGCGCCCGGCGTCCCGGCCGTGCTCGCGACGCTCCCGGCCGGCGCCGCGGGCCTCCTCGTCGAGTTCCAGGAACCCGCCGGAGCCCGCGTCGAGGCCCTCGCCGCCCGCGCCGCATCTTCGATCCGCGGTCTCTCTCTGATCGAGCCGGCGCGCTTCACCGGGGACCCGGCCGAACAGGCGCTCCTCTGGCGCATCCGCAAGGGCATGTTCCCGTCGGTCGGCGCGGTCAGGCGCCGCGGGACGACAGTCATCATCGAAGACGTCGCCTTCCCCGTGCCGTCGCTCGCCGCGGCGGTCGTCGAGCTTCAGGCGCTCTTCGCGAAACACGGCTACGACGATGCGATCATCTTCGGGCACGCGAAGGACGGGAACCTCCACTTCGTGCTGACGCAGGCGTTCGGCGACCGCGCCTCCGTCGATCAGTACGAGCGCTTCATGGCCGACGTCGTCTCGCTGGTGGTCGAGCGCTACGACGGCGCGCTGAAGGCGGAGCACGGCACCGGGCGGAACATGGCGCCGTTCGTCGAAGCGGAGTGGGGCCGCGAGGCGTACGCCGTCATGCGCGAGTTGAAGGCGCTCGTCGATCCCGGCGGCCTCCTGAACCCGGGCGTCATCATCAATCCGGATCCGCGGGCGCACGTCGCCGACCTCAAGTCGCTTCCCGTGGTCGAGGAGGAAGTGGACCGGTGCATCGAGTGCGGCTTCTGTGAACCGCACTGCCCGAGCCGCGACCTCACGCTCACGCCACGCCAGCGGATCGTCGTCCGCCGCGAGATGGCGCGCACGCCGACGTCGCGCGCCGCGCTTGCACGCGCGTTCGAGTACCAGGGGCTGGAAACGTGCGCGGCCGACGGACTCTGCGCCGTCGCGTGCCCGGTGCACATCGATACCGGGCAGCTCACGAAGCGGCTGCGCGCCGCGGACCACTCCGGATTGTCGCGGGCGATTGCGTCGTGGACCGCGCGTCATTTTCGCGCCACCGCGTCGGCCGCGCGCGCGGCGCTCGGCGCCGGCAGGTCTCTGGATGCGCTGCTCGGATCGGACGCCACCGCCGCCGTCACGCGCGCCGCGTCGCGCCTGTCGCGCGGGGCGCTCCCTGCCTGGATCGCACCCATGCCGTCGGCCGCGCCGCCCCTGCCGGCAACCGCGGCGGAGGGCGCGCGGCGGTGTACTTTCCGTCCTGCCTGACCCGCACGATGGGCGCGCTCGACGGCGAACATTCGGCGCGATCGACCGCCGGCGCGTACGTCGCCGTCGCCGCCCGCGCGGGGCTGCCGCTCGTGATTCCGCCGGGCATCGGCGGACTCTGCTGCGGCACGCCGTACTCGTCGAAGGGCTTCGCCGGGGCACACGCCGTCGCCGTCAATCTCACGATCGAGGCGTTGTGGGGTGCGTCGCGCGAAGGGGCGATTCCGGTCCTGGTCGACACGAGCCCGTGCGCCTACGGACTGCGCAGCCTCGAGGGGCTGACGCCGGAGAACCGCGCGCGCGCGGCGCGGATGCGGATTGTGGACGGCGTCGAGTTCTTCAGCGCGCAGGCGCTGCCGAAGCTGGACGTGCGCCGCCGCGCCGGCATCGTGACGCTGCACCCGGTCTGCTCGCTCGTGAAGATGGGCCTGCTGCCGTCATTGACGGCGATTGCCGCCGCGTGCAGCGAGCGCGTCTTCGTCCCGCCGTCGAGCGGCTGCTGCGGCTTTGCCGGCGATCGCGGCTGGCTGGTGCCGGAACTCACCGCGTCGGCGACCGCGGCCGCGGCGGCCGAGGTCAGGGCCACGCCCTCGGACGGCTGCTACTCGAGCAGCCGCACGTGCGAAATCGGCATGACGCGCGCGACCGGCCAGGTCTACCGATCGTGGATTCACCTGCTGGACTGGGCAACCGATCCGGACGGGACGGATTGAGGAGCCCGACTGACGCGAATCGCCCGACTGACACGATCCCCTGACTGACCTGGTCTATTTCAACCGGTCCGCGAGGAGGCCGACGCTGAGCGCATAGCTGTGCGCGCAGTTGTAGCCGAGCAGCGCGTCGTAGTTCGCATACAGGAGGAAGCTGCGCGAGCCGGCCTGGACGAGCGAGGCGGGCATCGCGAGGTTCGGCAGCGGGCGGCCCGACGTCATCCGGTAGCCCATCGTCCGCCAGTCCTTCAGCGGCCGCGCTTCGGTCATCAGCCGCTCGGCGCGGCAGCCCTCGTCGCGCCGTGGAATCGCGAGCGCCGCGTCGTGCTGCGCGGCCGGAATCCGGATTTCGCGGCCCCACGTCACGCCCGCGGTCCAGCCGTGTTCTTTCAGGAAGTACGCGACCGACGCGAACACGTCGGCGTGCGACGACCAGATGTCGCGGCGGCCGTCGCCGTCGAAGTCCTGCGCGTACTGGAGATAGCTCGACGGCATGAACTGCGGCTGGCCGAGCGCGCCGGCCCACGAGCCTTTCAGGTGTTCCAGCTCGATGTCGCCGCGGTTGACGATCTCGAGCGCGCTGAAGAGTTCGTTGCGGAACATCGACCCGCGGCGCGGATCGTAGGCCAGGGTCACCAGCGCCGGGATCGTCGGCCGCACGCCGGCGAAGCGTCCGAAGTTCGATTCGAGCCCCCAGACCGCCACGATCACCCGCGGGCTCACGTCGTACTTCGCGCCGACGCGCCCGAGGAGGGTGCGGTACCGCGAGGTACATGCGCTGGGCCGTGCGCACCGTGTCGCGCGTGAGCCGGCGCTTCAGGTATTGCTCGAGGTCGAGCGCGAATTCCGTCTGCGTGCGATCGCGCTCGAGGATCTGGTCAACCGGCTGGACCCCCGCGAGCGACCGGTCGAGCACCTCCGCGCGAATCCCGCGCGCCAGCGCCTCGGTCCGCAGCTCGGCCAGCCACTGATCGAATGGCGGAACCGTCACCACCGGCGCAACCGGCGGCACATCCTGCGCGACGACTGGACCAACCCAGCCGAGCGCGGCCGCAACGATCGCACAGAGGAGCAGGGAGCCGCGCATGGCTGATTGTAGCAGCGTGAGGCTTCGGGCTTCGGGCTTCGGGCTTGGGGGCTGCTCAGCGTCGAGGCCTCAGCAACCTGAAGCCTGAAGCCTCCCTCACGAACGTCGTGGCGTCGCGCGCACGAAATAGCCGATCGCCGCCGAGGCGACGATGCCGGTAATGAGCGTGCCGACGAAGCCGCTCATCGCCTGCGCCATCGGCGTCCGGCTGGCGGCGTTCGCGTCGATCGCGGCGGCGATCTCCGCGCTCGTCATCCCCTGCTGCGCCAGCGTCAGCCGCGTCGCATCCTCGACCGCCTGTGCGTAGTCGGGAAACGCGATCATCGTGAAGAGCAACGAGGAGGCGACGATGACCACGCCGGCCACGACCGCCATCATCGTGCCGGCCATCACCTGCTGGCCGTACGTCCGCCCGAGCGCCGCCGTGCGGCGCAGGCCCCAGACCAGCCCGCCGATCTCGAACAGGATGACGACGAAGAAGATGTTCGTCATCGCAGGATCCCGGTACCAGCCGGTCAGTCCCATGACGAACGTCCACGCGCCGCACAGCAGGCCGATGAGCACGCCGGCCGAGAGGATAGGGTTCATGCCTTTCTCCCCGTGCCATGATTATGCCACGGAGGGGCTTCAGGCTCAGGGCTTCAGGCTGGGGGCTGCTCAGTGCGAAGCTCAAGCCCCAATCCGCTTTAGCCAGGCGCCCCTCGAGCCCTGAGCCTGAAGCCCTGAGCCTCACTCGGCGCGCAGCGACACCATCGGATCGATGCGCGCGGCCCTCAGCGCGGGAATCGAGCTTGCGGCGAGGGCTACGAGGGTGAGCAGGACGGCGATCGAGCCGAACGTCAGCGGGTCGGTGGCCCGCACGCCGAACAGCAGGCTCTGCATCAGGCGCGTGAGCGCGAACGCGGCGGCCAGGCCGATCGACACGCCGGCGAGCGCGACCGCCATGCCCTGCCGCACGATCAGCAGGAGGATGCCGCGCGGCGTGGCGCCGAGCGCGAGGCGGATGCCCAGTTCGCGCGCGCCCTGGTTCACGAGGTACGCGATCACGCCGTAGACGCCGACGCTCGCGAGCCCGAGCGCGAGCGCGGCGAAGAGCGTCAGCAGCAGCATCGCGAAGCGCCGCCGCGCCAGCGACTCCGCCACGCGATCGCCCATCGTCCGCACGTTGTAGATCGGCAGGTCGGGATCGATCTCGCGAATCTCCTGCCGCACCGCCGCCGCGAGGCCCGCCGGATCGCTCCCGGTGCGCACGACGACGTTCATCGCGCGCACGGGAACCTGGAGGTGCGGGAAGTAGACCGCCATGCGCGAATCCGCGTCGAGCGCGTCCTGCTTGATGCGCCCCACGACCCCGACGACCGTCATCCACGGCGCGTCGGGCCGCGCGTCCATGCCTCCGGTGCGGATGCGCTTGCCCAGCGGATCCTGCCCCGGCCACAACTGGCCGGCCATGTGCTCGTCCACGATGACCACGCGTTGGGTGGCAGGCGTGTCGAGGTCGGTGAACAGCCGCCCGGCGACGAGCGGAATCTCCATCGCCTGAAAGTAGTCGCCCGACACGAAGCGCTCGTCCACGTTGATGAAGTTCTCCCCCGCCTGCGGCGTCCGCCCCTCGACGGTGATCGGTCCCCACGCCATCATCTGGCTGAGCGGGAGCGACGTCACGGCGCCCGCGGCCGTCACGCCCGGGAGCCGCGACAGCCGCGCCAGGAGCTGGCGGTAGGTTTCCGCGACGATCGGTCCGCTGGCGTACTTCCGCCCGCTCATCGTCAGTTCCAGCGTGAGGACGCCTCGCGCGGTGAATCCGGGCGGCACGTCCTGCAGCCGCGCGAAGCTCCGGATCAGGAGCCCGGCGCCGATGAGCAGCATCACCGACAGCGCAAGCTCCGCGACGACGAGCGCGCGGCGCATGTTGTGGCCGCGTCCCCAGAGTGCGCTTGTCCCCGACGCGCCGCGCCCCGCGTCCTTGAGCGTCGCGTGCACGTCGAGGCGGCCGAGCCTGAGCGCGGGGGCGAACCCGAAGACGATCCCCGAAAGGATCGAGAGCGCGAGCGTGAACAGCAGGACGCCGCCGTCGATGCCCACGTCGTCCAGGCGCGGCACGCTCCCGGCTCCCAGCGCGTGGATGCCCTTCACGCTCAGCGCGGCGAACGCCAGGCCGACGGCGCCGCCGGCAAGCGCGAGCAGGACGCTTTCGGTGAGCAGCTGCCGCAGGATGCGGGCGCGGCTCGCACCGAGCGCCGAGCGGACCGCCATCTCCTTCTGGCGCGCCATCGCGCGCGACAGCAGCAGGTTCGCCACATTCGCGCAGGCGATGAGCAGGACGAACCCCACCGCGCCGGTCAGCACCAGCAGCGACGTCCGCACGTCGCCGACGACTTCCTCCTTGAGCGGGACGATATCGAACGTGAGCCCGCCGTTCGGGGGATACACGTCCGGATGTTCCGCGCGAAGGCGCGCGGTGATGCCGTTCATCTCCGACTGCGCCTGGCCGATCGTCACGCCCGGTTTCAGCTTGCCGATGATGTTGTAGTCCTCGCGGTTGCGCACCTGCGCGGCGCCGGCCGCGAGCGGCAGCGGCAGCAGCACTTCCGCGTGCTCGGCGCCGCCGAGCGTCGGCATCACGTCGCGCGGCAGATCGAAGCGGGCCGGGAGCACCCCGACGACGTGGTAGGGGCGGCCGTTGAGGGTCAGCGTGCGGCCGACCACGTCCGGATCGCCGCCGTAGCGGCGCAGCCACGTGCCGTGTCCCAGCACCGCCGTTCCCGTCGTCCCCGGCACGTCGTCGTCCGCGGTGAAGAGGCGGCCGATCTCGGCGTGGGCGCCGAGCATCGGCAGCAGGTTCGACGACACGCGGATCGTGCCGACGCGCTCGGGCTCGCCGTCGCCGGTCAGGTTCTCGTTGCCGCCGATTGCGAGCGCGACCTGCTCGAATCCGCCGTGGCCCGACCTGATGTCGAAGTACTGCGCGGTCGAGAACCAGTCCTCCATGATGCCGAGGCCGGGCGAGCGGTTCCAGAGGATGACGAGGCGATCGGGATCCGCGTAGGGCAGCGGGCGCAGCAGGAGCGCGCTCGCGACGCTGAAGATCGAGGTGTTCGCGCCGACGCCCAGCGCGATCGAGAGCACGGCGGCGAGCGCGAACCCGGGCGACTGCCGGAGGGTCCGGAACGCGTAGCGGAGGTCCTGCGCGAGCGTCTGCATGGGCGCCGGAAATTCTATCGCCGATTGGTTCGCGCGCGGCGCCGCCGGTGACGAGACGCGGGACGGCCGCTTGGCGGAGCGTGCCCGGCCGTGAGAGCATTCGAAGCGATCGTGGCTTCCCGTCGAAAGAGCCAGCGCGTCGTCCCCGCGAGCGGCCGCGCCGCCGGCCGGCGCACCGCGGCGGCGCTGGCGTGTGCCGGCGCTGGCCGCGCTGATCGTCGTTGCCGGCCTGGTGGCGTATGCGCCGGCTTTTGATGGCGTCTTCGTCCTGGACGATGTCCGGGCCGTCGTGCGCAACCCGACGCTCGAGAGCCTGGCGGAGGCGCTGTCGCCGCCGCCCGAATCGACCGTGTCGGGGCGGCCCGTCGCGAACCTCAGTTTCGCGATCACCCGCGCGATGGGATCGCCCGAGTCGCCGGCGTGGAGCCATCACGCGGGCAACCTGTTCATTCACCTTGCCGCGGCGCTCGTCCTCTTCGGGATCGTCCGGCGCACGCTGCTGTCGGAGCGCCTGCGGGCGGCATTCGCCGCCTCGGCGGACGCCGTGGCGTTTGCCGCAGCGCTCGTGTGGGTCGTGCACCCGCTCAACACCGAGTCGGTGACCTACGTCGTCCAGCGGGTCGAGTCGCTGGCGTCGCTCTTCATCCTGCTGACGCTCTACTGCGCGATCCGCGCGGCGGGGGCGGGTGCGCGCGACCTCCCCTCTCCCCTGCCCGTCGCCTCCGGCTTGGGGCTTCAGGCTTCAGGCTTGGGGCTTCAGGATTCTTCCACTCGCGAATCCGTTTCTTCTCCCTCCCGCCCATCCGTCGCTTCTCGCGCCCGCGAAGGCGCAACAGCTCCCCCCCGCGTATCCGAAGGCTCCAGCTTCATCCGAAAGGCCTGGTTCGCCGCCGCTGTTGTCGTGTGTGTGCTCGGCATGGGCACGAAGGAGATCGTGGCCGGTGCGCCGCTCGTCGTGCTCGCGTGGGACTGGCTGTTCCTGCCCGCGCGGCGCCCGCGGTGGACGCTGTTCGCGGCGCTGGCCGCCACGGAGGTCGTGCTCGCGCTGCTCGTCTATCGCGAGCACCGTGCGCCGTCGATTGCCCTCGGCGGAGAGATCGTGTGGCGGTACCTGCTGACCCAGGCGGCCGTCATCACGCATTACCTGCGGCTCGCGTTTGTGCCCACCGGGCTCGTCTTTCTCTATACGTGGCCGCTCGCGACATCCATCGGCGAGGTCGCCGTGCCGGCGGTTCTGGTCCTTTCACTTCTCGCGCTGACGATCTTTGGTCTCGTCAGGCGTCATTCCGCCGCGTTCGCCGGGGTCGTCGTCTTCATCGTCCTCGCGCCCACATCGAGTGTGCTGCCGATCGTCACGGAGGTGGCGGCCGAGCACCGGATGTATCTCCCGCTGGCTGCGATCGTTGCGCTCGTCGCGGCGCTGCTCCAGTTCGGAATCGGGCGCGTCGCGGGAGCGCGCGGGTTCGCGGCCGCGTGGGGCGTGGCCGTCATCGCGCTGTTCGTGACGCTACCGCTGGAGGTCGGGACGCGCGCGCGCAACCGCGTCTACGGCAGCGACGAGCGGTTGTGGGCCGATACTGTCTCGAAGCAGCCGGACAACGAGCGGGCGCGCGTCGCGTACGGCAGCGTCCTGGCGACCAGGCGTGAGGTCGCGGAGGCGGAGGCGCAGTTCCGCGCCGCCGTCGCGCTCGACGCGGCCGATCCCGTCGCGCAGTCGCGGCTCGGGTCGGCGCTCGCGGCGCAGGGCAAGTTCGACGAGGCGATCCCGCCGCTCGAGCGTGCGCTCGCGCTGCGGCCGGACGACATCGAGGCGCACCGTTCGCTCGGTCAGATCTACGCCATGCGGCAGGACGATGGGCGGGCGCTGCCGCACCTGATCCGGGCGGCGGAGGCCATTGAGGATCCGGCGCTCGTCACGCGGATTGCGGCGATTCTCGCGGGGTCACCGGATCCGATGGTGCGGGATCCGCGGCGTGCGCTCACGTACGCCCAGCGCGCGGTCGTGCTGACCGGCCGGCGCGATCCGCTGGCGCTCGACATCCTGGCCGCGGCGCTGGCGGGAGTAGGCCGGCTGCCGGAGGCCGTTGCCACTGCGCGCGAGGCGCTGCCGCTGGCGACTGCGCAGGGGAACCAGGCGCTGGTGACGGAACTGGAGCAGCGGGTGCGGGCGTATGGCGGGCGGTGAGCGGGGGGCGCAGTCGGGAACAGTTGGTGCTGCGGCGGCTCGCAGCGTAAGGCGACGGAGTGCGCGTCTTCTGGCGGTAACGAGCGATCGGCCGGTGGGTAGTACTTGTGTACCTCGGTCATTCTAACGCGCTAACGCGCCGTTCGCAGCGTAACGCACGTCCGCCGGCCCGCGGCGGAAGTGCTAATCTTTCCGGCGCGACGTTAGGCTGGCGGCCGGGTCGCGCCGGTCTACTTCAATACTAGACAGCGGCCCACGGCTCCGAGACATGCCACGCAGCTACCAGTACACTGTTCTGCAAATGGCGAAGATTGTCGCCGCTGGCCTGGTCACCCTTGGGCTCGTGCTCTGGGCGCACCAACTCCGCACCATCGGTGGTCGTGTACCCATGGTCTTCGTCGCCCTCTGGTTCGGTTCGGCGGCCATGGTCGCCTTGGTTTTTTCCATGGAGCCAGCAGCGAAGAGGCCTGTCTCCGTCACTCGCGAGCACCTGTGGCGTGTCAAGATCCGGTACGCCCTCCTCTGCCTCTTACCCCTGACGCTCCTGCCGCTCATCGAACGAGCTGGGGTGGCGAATGACCCCGCAATCTGGCTCCTGGATGGCGCCATGGTCATTTCTCTATGCACGGTGCCCTATTTCACGCTAGTCACACGCTCCGCCTTCGGAGCCACCGTGTTGAGTATTGGAGCCTTTCAGGCCCTCTGGACCGCCGGTGCCTCCATCCTGTTTGTGATCATGGAGCGCCTAGCCAAGGCGGATCGTGCGGGACTGCCCGGCGGCGGGACCTTCGAGGACTTCTTCCGGCCCGAGTATCGCTTCCTCTTCTATATTCTGTGTGTCGTGATGGTATTGGTGTATTGTCCGGCGATCCTGTGGCTCGGGCACCGGCGCTTTGTGCGGCCGACCCCGCCCCAGCCCACAGGGCGTGGACCCATCACGCCGGTCGCTTGACAGCACAACCGGTGGCCGCTGTCTCCCAAGAGACTTCCTTCCACCCCTAAGGAATCGCGGGGTCAAGGCACTCGCCGGTCTCGCGGTTGATCAACTCGAACCCGAGGGTTGCGGCACGTTGGCGGAGGTGGCGGAGCACGCGCCGTCGTTGCTGGATGTCGTAGGCGTCAGCTCAGGGATCTCGATAGACGAGGTCGCCTTTCAAGGCGCGATAGACGAGGATCGCGAGCGTCCGGGCCGTCGCGGTGATGGCCTGGGGCTTGCCGATTCTGGCGGCCAAGCGGCAGTAGAAGGCACCGAGCGCGGTCTGCGTACGACCCAGGCTCATGCGGTCATGCGTAGGATGGCGGCCGCGCGATTGGCGGAGGATTGCGTCCGCGAGCTGAGGAGACGGCCGCCGGAGATCGCGGCCGATCCCCATCGCGCTCGAGCTGGAAGATATCGCTCCGCTGAACTCAACGGTGCCGACAATGCTCTTGCCGCGGCGCTGTCGGTGGATGTCGGCGCCCTGATCCCGGCTGGCACCCACATATCGGAAGCGGTGCCAAGTGCGCGCCTCAGCTGGATGCGTAACAGGCTGCGGGGAGTCCCGGGCCGCAGGCCCATCGATCGGGTCTGGGTCATCGCCGCAGCGCGCGTCGTGCGACGCGAGGACTCATGTGCCGAGAGCTCAACAACCACGTCCGGACCCGGATCGCAGCCACGGACCTGCCCTTGTCTGGGATGCGGCTCAGTGCTACTTTCAGGCCTGCTGCCGTCGCCATCGACGTCACGGCGACACGATGGCAGGCACGGATTCTCGCGTGACGATCCACATGGCGGCGAGCCTCGACGGCCTCATCGCGCGAAAGGATGGGAGCATCGACTGGCTCGACACCTCGGACGAATTCGCCGGCGGGGACACCATGGCCCCCGGATTCGTCGAGGCGTTCCTCAAGACGATCGACTGTTACGTCATGAATCCACTGAGCAGTGTCGTGTTCTTCAACGGGGTCTGGAGTGCCAGCGCGGGCAGCCGGGTGGCCTCTCCCGTCGTGTCGATAGCGCTCGGGCTCTACCTCGTGGCGCGGCCGAGCGGCGTGACGTTAGCCGGATCAGGCAGACGAGATCGGCCGCCAATCCAGCCGGTCATCACGGTCTGCGGGCATTGATTGTGAGGTCACCACATGGAACACGCGCATATGGCGAGGCGGTTGTGCGGGCCACTGACGGTGGCCGCGCTACTCGGCACGACGGTATTCGGGCAGGCTCCCCCGCAGTCCGTCGACGCCATCTTCAAGGATTTCGCCACGGATCAGTCACCCGGGTGTGCGGTCGGCGTGACGCGCGGCGATAGGCCGCTCGCCGCCAAGGCCTACGGCATGGCCGATCTCGAACACGGCGTACCGCTGACATCTCAGTCCGTGTTCTACATGGCGTCGGTTTCGAAGCAGTTCACGGCACTGTCCATTCTGCTTCTCGAGCGGGACGGGAAGCTTCGCCTCGAGGACCGCATCCGGACCTACATACCGGAATTGCCCGACTATGCTGCCGCCATCACGATCCGGCAGTTGCTTCACCACACAAGCGGTTTACGTGATTACCTCACGCTCTCGTCGCTGGCCGGCAACCCAGCGGACTACGTCATCACCGAGCGCAGTGTGCTCAACATGCTGGCGCGGCAGACGCGGCTCAACTTCGAGCCCGGCGCCGAACATCTGTACAGCAACTCCGGATACGTGCTGTTGTCGATCGTCGTCCATCGTGTGACCGGACGGCCGCTCGATGAATTCGCCCGGGAACGGATCTTCACTCCGCTCAACATGCGAAGCACTCGTTTTCAGCATGACCATGCGGTGCCGATCCCTGGCCGCGCCATTGGGTACGTCAGACGAAACGAGACGTGGCGCATCGCGAACAGCCTGCTTGACGTCGTGGGTGACGGCGGCCTGTATTCCAGTGTGGACGACATGCTGCGATGGGCCACCGCCTTCGAGCAGCCCGAGTTCGCGCCACTGCTGTCGCGTATGCAGACGCCCGGCACGCTGGCCGACGGGCGCGCCATCGCCAATGGCTACGGAATGGGGTTGTTCGCTGGCACGTATCGCGGTGTGCCGACCGTCTCCCACGGCGGCTCGCTCGCCGGCTACCGGACTCATCTGTTGCGCCTGCCCGCGGAGAAGCTGACCGTCGTGACGTTGTGCAACAACGCGACGGCCAATGCGGCGCGGCTCGCCCAGATGGTGGCCGAGCTGTACGTTCCTGTCAGCATGTCGGCCGCCGCGCCGGTCGCCGGGACCGCGCCGCCCCAGGCTCCGGCGCGGATGGCCGTCCCGCGCGAACTCGCTCAGGCGCTGGCCGGCGTGTTCTACAGCGCGGAACTGGATGCGACCTATCGCATCGCTGCTGGATCCGATGCGGTGACGCTTGAAGTGGGAAACAACCCGCCGGTCGTCCTCAACCTGACAGGGCCTGACCGCCTGGCGCCGCCAGAGGATCTGGAGCTCACGCCTGTGCGCGATGGTGCCGGCCGAATAACCGGATTCACGCTCAGTGACGGGCGCGTCCGCGGAATCGTCTTCACGAGGCGGTGACACCAGCCAGCGGGCGATGAACGCGAGCACGTCATCGACGGCTTCCAGGAACTCGCCGCCGAGGCCGAACCGTTGTTGCTCGTACCAGGCGGCCGCCTCCTCGAGTTCGACGGCGGCTTCGCTTTCAGTGCGGAACCGAGGGGTCACCGCGGTGAGAGACGACGCGCCGCGCGGTCGCGCACGTCTTCCCAGGGCTCGCCTGAGGATTCACCGGCCAGGGCCCGACGCGCGCGCCTTTCGATCTCCTTCGCCCAGGCGGCCTGTACAAAGGCCGGGTCCTCGGTCGTAAAGTCGTCGAGGCTGGCGAGCAATTCCGCGGCAACATCGGCGCGTTCATCGCGAGGCAACGTCAGGGCTTCCCGAAGCAGCGCTTGCGCTCGGTCGGTCATGCGTTCATTCTAAACCCGGCACGCAGCCCAGCAGCGGCTGCACCCGGCACCGGCCGCGCAGCGAACGAGCCCATCCGGCAGGTCGGTGAATTGCCGCCGCGGGGGAGCCGCGAGGCGTTCGGCGTCGCGAACGCAGTACGCTTCAACCTGGCCGCACTTCGGAGGCTCAAATGAAGAGAGTCACAGGTATCGGCGGAATCTTCTTCAGCGCGAACGACCCTGTCGCACTGCGAGCGTGGTACAAGCAGCACCTGGGAATCGACGTCCAGGCATGGGGAGGCACCGCGTTCACCTGGACCGATGCAGCCGGCAATCCGACAATGGGAACGACCGTGTGGTGCATCGGCGCCGCTGATGGCGAGCAGTTCGCACCAGGCAAGTCGACCTTCATGGTCAACTATCGCGTCGAAGACCTGGCCGCTGTACTTCAGGCCCTTCGGGACGAAGGATGTAACGTCCTGGAGAAGACAGACGATTCCGAGTACGGGAAGTTCGGTTGGGTCATGGACCCAGAGGGCAACAAGGTCGAACTGTGGCAGCCGCCGCCGGGACAGTGAGTTCCATGCCTGAAATCCACGGCGATGGCTTACATGCAAGCGGTTGGCGTGAGAGTAGTCCGCGGTGCGTCTGAAATGGCACCGCCGGGTGACAGGTGGGCAACAATTCACATCCGAGGAGAGAGCATGGACAACGTACACCTTCTGAAGAATCTCTACGATGCGTTTGGCCGCGGAGATATCCCGACCGTCCTTGGGGCGATGAGCCCGGACATCAAGTGGCATGAGGCGGAGAGCAACCCCTACATGCCCAGCGGCGAGGCCTGGATAGGACCGAACGCCGTGCTGAACAATCTGTTCATGAAACTGGGTGCGGAGTGGGACGGCTTCTCCGTCCATCCGAAGTCATTCCACGGTGCTGGCGACAGCGTCGTCGTTGAAGCCCGCTACAGCGGGACGTACAAGGCGACCGGGAAGAGCATGGACACGCAGGTCTGCCACGTCTGGGACGTCAAAGACGGCAAGGTGACCAGGTTTCAGCAGTACGTCGACACGGCCAAGCTCCAGGACGTCATGGGAGCCAGGTAGGGAGTCGGTTTGAGCATTCCAGGAGGTACGGAGCTGCGGATTGCACTGCCGGGTGGGCGTCGGGTGCGCGAGACCGTGGGCCTGATCATGGTCGCGCGCCGCGGATGAAGCGGCGATCGTTAGCTGGACCCGCGCTGCCGGACAAAGCGAAGAACTCGCCGGAGGCTCCGAGACGTGGACCCACATCGAGCCGCGACAGGTCAGCAATGCGCATCGCACTCGCTGGTCTTGATCGCGCTGCACGGCCTGATCCACCTGCTCGGCCCGGCCAAGGCCTTCGGATGGACGGAGGTCAGCCAGCTGCGGGTCCCCATATCTCCCGAGGCCGGACTCCTTTGGTTCCTCGCGGCGGTACTGCTGATCGCTGGCGCTATCGGCCTCGTTCCTGGCGCGCCGTGGTGGTGGTATCCGACGCTGCCCGGCGTGCTGCTCTCCCAGGGCTTGATCGTGACGGCATGGAGCGACGCCAAGGTCGGCACCGTCGCCAACCTGATCATCGCGGTCCCATTGTTCGTTACCGCGCTCGATGCGCGCTCGTCCAGTTTCCGATCACGCTTCACGCGCGACCGCAACGCGCTGCTGGCACGCCCGACGCTCCCGGCGCCGCTGGTGACCGAGGCCGACCTGGCGCCACTGCCGCCCCTGATGCAGGCATACCTCCGTCAGGTGGGCGCGGTCGGACGCCCTCGCGTGCGCAATTTACGCGTGACGTTCAACGCGCAGATGCGCAGCAGTGCGACATCGCCGTGGATGCAGGCCACGGCAACGCAGTACCAGTTCTTCGATCCCCCGGCACGACTGTTCTACATGAACGCGAGCCGGGCGGGCCTGCCGTTCGACATCTTCCACCGCTACGTGGACGGAGCCGCCACGTTCCAGGTGCGGATTGCCGGCCTGATGTCGATGGTGGACAAGCACGGTGCCGGGCTCACGAACGACGAGACGGTCACGCTCATGAATGACGTGCTGGTCATGGCACCGGCAGCTGTCCTGGACCTGCCATTCACGTTCGAGACCACCGGTGGACGATCGCTGCGGGCCACCTTCCGCAACGCGCAGTACACGGTGTCGGCCGTACTGACGTTCGACGACGCAGGCGAACTCGTCGGCTTCGTGTCCGCAGACCGGGCACACGACAGAGAGGGCGGTGCCGCAACGTGGTCCACGCCGATTTCCGGGTATCGCCAGGTGGATGGGATCCGGACCGGCTCCCACGGCGATGCGAACTGGATCGAACCCTCCGGGGAGTGGACATACGGCCGTTTCGAGATCACGTCGATCGCCTACAATGTGGCGAAGTGAAATGGGGGCGGGCCGGCTTACCAGCCGTTGCAGCTGACAGCCCGCTTCGCGGCCTGCAGGTGAACGCACCCATGTCCATGATCGATCGGGTCGTGTGACTTCTTTCAGCCCTGGCACCGGTCCAGGCGAGAAGGAAGCGCTGGCTGACCAGCCGTCCCTGGACTCGTCCGTCAAGTAGAAGAACGGCCCTCCTCAGCCGCCCTCGAGCCCGAGGTGCCTGGCGAGGAACCGCTCCATCGCGCGGTAGAAATCGAACTGGTTCTCCTCATTCTCGAACCCGTGCCCCTCGTCGTCCTTGACGAGGTACTCGACGTCCACTCCCCTCTCGCGCAGCGCCGCGACGATCTGGTCCGACTCGCCCTTCCGCACGCGCGGGTCGTTGGCGCCCTGCGCCACCAGCAGCGGACACCGGATGCGGTCCACGTGGAAGAGAGGCGACGTCGCCTTCAGGCGCTCGGCGTCGCGATCGGGGTCGCCGATCATCTCGTGCATCATGGCGCGCAGCGGCTCCCAGTACGGCGGGAACGCCTCGAGAAACGTGAAGATGTTCGACACGCCGCAGTAGCTCACGGCGCACGCGAAGAGATCCGGCTCCTTCGTGATGCCGGCAAGCGTCGCGTAGCCGCCGTAGCTGCCGCCGTAGATCGCGACGCGGGCGGGGTCGGCGATCCCCTGGTCCACGGCCCAGCGCACGGCGTCGGTCAGGTCGTCCTGCATGGCGAGGCCCCACTGGCCGAAGCTCGCCTCCCAGAACGCCTTGCCGTACCCGGTTGACCCTCGGTAGTTGACCTGCAGCACGGCCGCGCCGCGGTTGGCGAGGAACTGCACCTCGGGGTTGAATTCCCAGGAGTCGCGGTACCACGGCCCGCCGTGCGGGTTGAGCACGAGCGGCAGGTTCTTCGGCTCGACGCCCGCCGGCACGGTCAGGTAGCCGTGGATCGTCAGGCCGTCGCGGCTCGCATAGGCGATCGGCTGCATCCGCGCGAGCTCGTCCTCACGCAGCCAGGGGCTCGCGTCGAAGAGCGGCGTCAGCGCCCGGCGTGCGCCGCGATCCTCCCAGGCGAGCAGGTGATAGCCGCCCTGCGTGCGGTCGCCGCCGGAGTGCACGACCGAGCGCGTCTCGTCGCGGGAGTGCGAGCGCATCCGGTTCAGGCGGCCGGGAAGCTGCGCGTCGAGGTACTCCTGCTGCGCGCGGCGCTCCGCGTCGAGGAAGTGCCACGCCGGCCTGTCGGTCTCGTACGCCACCGCGGTCACGACCCGGCGGCGCCGCGAAATCTCGAGTCCGGCGACGTCCACCTCGGGGTGCTCGAAGATCAGCGCCCCGTGCTCGGCGGTCGCCGGGTCGTACTCGAAGATCGCGGTCGTGTCGCGGCCGACGTTGGAAGACACGAGGAGGCGACGGTCGTCGAAGGTGAAGCGGAGGGGCCCGAGCCGCTCCCGGAAGTCGTGCGTCGCGACGGTCCGCCAGGGCGCGGTCTCGGTCTCGCGGTACAGCAGGCTGGTCGAGACGCCGTCGCTGGCGAACGCGGCCCGGATGCGGCCGGACCAGTCGGTGATCCAGTTCCGGACGTTACCCGGATTCTCGGCCACGAGCTGAATCTCGCCGGTCGCGACGTTCGCGCGATAGGCGTCGAAGACCCGCGGGTCGCGCCGGTTCATCTGGAACAGGACCCGGTCCGGCTCGTCCTCCAGGTCGTCCACGAGCCCGCACTTCACGCCCTCGAACGGCGTGAGATCGATCGCGCCCGAGCCGTCGGCCTTGACCGCGTGGAGCCGGTAGTTCTCGTCCCCGCCGGAGTCCTGCGCGTAGACGAGCCGGTCGTCGCTCGCCCAGAGCCAGCCCAGGACGTCGCGGGCCGTGGCGTGCGTGACGCGGCGCTCCTGGCCCGTCCGCAGGTCGCGCACGTGCACGTTGAGGCGCCGCTCCCAGGGAGCGAGCCAGCCGAGATGGGCGCCATCGGGAGAGATCCGGACAGCGGTTCGCTCGGGCTTGCGGAAGAAGTCTTCGACGGGGATCCGGCGTGAGCGTGTCATGACACGTGAATATTAGCGTGCCTCACGGCGGACGGCGCGGCGAGGGGGCTGCGACAACAGGCGTGCTAATCTGTGCGCACCGAAAGAGTTCGGCAGGTCGCGCGGTTGCCCGGCGCCGCCTTCGGCTGGCAGCCGCGCCGTGCCGGTCTTTGGCAGAGTGTCTATTGAAGGCAATCGCCACCGCGCAGTCCCCGACGTTTCGTTGACAGTGTGGACGGTCGCCACTCGGGATTCCGTCAAGGAGGAGCGCATGGAACACGTCGTTCCGGTGCTGGCAGTAGTGACGATCGTGGTGGCGGGGGTTTGATTTCAGTATCGACTGTCACGTGGCCGCATGTGGACGCCGCTCTGGTTGGCATTCAGTGCAACGGCGGCGTCCATCATGTTCGTGGTCGCCGGCGCCATTGGCTACAACCTCAGCAAGCACTCGAGGTTCCTGGCTGGCATTGCGTGGTCGCCTGCCGTCATCTGGTGGGAGATCGGCGTGGGTGTGGCGCTGGCGGTCCTGTCGGCGCTGCTGTGGCGGCAAGGGGTACGTTCCCTCCACACGCGTTAGCCCTTGAACACGCCGCCGGTCTCGCGCGCGAGGCGGGCTGCCTAACCCACGAATGGGGCCGACGCGCCGACGGTCGCATTCCATTCCGCCGCAGCGCACGGCGCATTCGTAACGTGAGGCCTGTGATTTTCGGGCGGCCTCGGCGAATCATGTTGGTGTGAGCAGCAACACGGCCGTGGCGGCGAGGCGGGAGACCTTCTCTTCCCTCCTGCAGGCGAATCGGAAGATCGTCTTCAAGGTCGCCAATACCTACACGCGCCGCGCCGAGGATCGGGCCGATCTGTCACAGGAAATCGTGGCGCAACTCTGGCGCGCGTTCCCGTCGTACGACTCGACGCGGTTGTTCTCGACCTGGATGTACCGCATAGCGCTCAATGTCGCCATCTCGTCTCTCCGCAGCAGCCAGAGGCGGACGGCCCATACCGTGCCGTTCGACGAACGGCTGCACGACAGAGGTGGCGACGCCGGCTCCGGCGGCGACGAGACCGACGCGCGAGTGGCTGCGCTCTATGACGTCATCGACGGGCTCGACCCACTGAATCGCGCGCTCCTGCTGCTCTATCTCGAGGAACGCAGTTACACCGACATCGCCGGCATTCTCGGCATCAGCGTCACCAATGTGGCGACGAAGATCAGCCGCCTCAAACAGCGCCTCCACACCCAGATGAAAGGCTGATCCATGGAACTCGACGATCTCAAGTCCGCATGGCAGAGCATCGACCGCCGGCTCGAGCAGCAGCACTCGCTCGAACTCACCCTCTACCGTGACCACAAGCTCGACCGCGCGCGCAGCGGGCTCCGGCCGCTCCTCGTCGGCCAGGTCGCGTCGATCCTCTGCGGAATACGTCCTCATCGCCGTCTCCGTCGCGTTCTGGACGAGCCATCGCGAGGTGCGGCATCTGATGCTCGCCGGCCTCACCATGCATGCGTACGGCATCCTGATGATCATCGTCGGCGGGCGCACGGTTTATCTGATCCGGCAGATTGACTACTCGGCGCCGGTCGTCATCATCCAGAGGCAGCTCGGCCAGTTGCGCCGCTTCTACATCAGAGGCGGAATGACCATCGGCCTGGCCTGGTGGCTGCTCTGGATCCCGTTCATGATGATGACGTTCGGATTCCTCGGCGCCGATCTGACGGCCAACGCGCCGTCCGTGGTGTATGTCGGCACGGGTGTCGGCGTCGCCGGCCTCTGCCTCACCCTGTGGCTTCACAGCTGGTCACGTCGCGCCAACCACCCGCGTCTTGCAAAGTTCGTGACCGACAGTGTCACCGGCTCCAGCCTGCTCAAGGCGCAGCGGGTCCTGGACCAGATCGCGCAGTTCGAGCAGGAGTAGCGCTGTTCAATGCGATTCGGCGAGCGTCTGACGCCGGTCTGGCGTCCCGTTTTCGATCACCCTGGCGAGGCAATTCCGGGCGGATGTGCCTGGCGGAACAAGGATGCGACTTGTAGCGACTCTCAGCCCAGCAGTGGTGGTCCTCGCTGCCATCGTGTTCATACCTGATTCAAGCGGAGGAGCACATCATTGAAGCCGTCAGCAATCGCCCGGGTAATCCTCTATGTTCGCGACATCCCGAAGGTCGCGACGTTTTATCAGAAGCATTTCGGCTTGAGGACACTGCCGACAGATGAGGTCGGTTGGCTCGAACTGGTGTCGCCGAATGGCGGCTGTTCAGTCGCGCTCCACCAGGCGGCGGTGTCACAGAAGCGTGGGTCGGAGATCAAGCTCGTGTTCGCGGTCAGTGATGTGCGCGCGTTCAAGGCGGCAAGCGAAGCAGCCGGCCTGAAGTTCGGTGTGGTTCATGCCGCTGCTGGTCACGAGTTTTCGAACGCAAGAGATCCCGCCGGGAACTCGATCCAGATATCCAGTCGGGGCCTCAAGTAGCCTATAGAGCCGGCATTAGACCGATTCCCCACTTGGAGGTGCTGATTGCTGATTGTCTGCCTGCTCCGGCGCGTTGGCGCGGGTGCGGCCGTAGCGTTCTTCGTCCTGGCTACGGCGTTCGTGAGTGGCACACAGGCGCAAGCCCCCGCCGGGCCAGCGGGGACGTCCGCCGCGCCGTTCGTGGTTGAGAGCTACTACCGGGTGCGATGGGGCAGCTTCGAGGAGTTCCAGCAGCTCTTCGAGAAGAACCATCTCCCGTTTCTTCAGGCGATGCTCCGATCCGGCGTGCTGCTCGAGGTACACATTGAGGCGCCCCGGGAGCACATGCCGGAAGCCGTCCGCTGGGACATGCGAACGACCCTCGTTTACCGGGACGCGGCCTCCGCCTATCTCAACGAGCCGGTGAGCGAGTCAGAATACACGGCGATTGTCAAAGACGACCAGGATGAAGCGCGCTTCAAACGCGAGGAGCAGCGGCGGTTTGCCCTGCTCGAGGCGCACTGGGACGTCAACGTGAAGCTCCTTGCCCCGCAATTGCTCAAGCAGTTCCGGGGAATGCGGAGCAACGGCATCCGGGCGCGATGCCTGACCCGCGTTGCACCAGACGGCCGCGGGTGCCATCATGAGCCGCGGCTGGTGACCGCCGTGTTACTGGGTGGACTCGAGCGGAGGCGGCCCCGAGCGGTGCTGCCGCCGCCGCACTCGACGTCAGGACGAAACGATGGCAGACACGGATTCTCGCGTGACGATCCACATGGCGGCGAGCCTCGACGGCTTCATCGCGCGAAAGGACGGGAGCGTCGACTGGCTCGACACCTCGGACGAATTCGCAGGCGGGGACACCATGGCCCCCGGATTCGTCGAGGCGTTCCTCAAGACGATCGACTGCTACGTCATGGGATCGCGAACCTATGAGACGGCGTTGAATTTCGAGGCCCAGGGGTTGGGGTGGTCGTACGGCGACACACCCACCTTCGTCCTCACCAGCCGCGATCTGCCACGCACCCGGGACACCGTCGAGTTCTACTCGGGCGATCTCGCGCAGTTCGTGAATGGGCGCCTCCGGCCCGCGTTCAGCACCATCTGGTTCGTTGGAGGCGGTGTCGTCTCCGCTGAATGCCTTCGTCTCGGGCTCGCCGACGAAGTCCGCTATTCGATCCTGCCGATCCTGATTGGTGATGGGATCCGATTCTTCGAGAAGCTCGACAGAGACGTCGCCCTCCACCTGGCGGAGGTCAACGCCTACAAGAGCGGCATGGTGGAACTGCGGTACGAGGTGCGAGGATTGGCGGCGGCCATAGCCATGATGAGCACGCCGGCCGCGAACGCACCCGTCAAGAACTACATCACCCCCGGCGGCCTGGAGCGCCTCCGGGACGAACTCCGGTTTCTGCTCACCCGGGAGCGGCCGGCGGTGACGGGCGTGGTGGCCTGGGCGGCGGGCAATGGCGACCGCAGTGAAAATGCCGACTATCAGTACGGCAAACGGCGGCTGCGGCAGATCGACGGGCGGATCCGTTTTCTCAGGAAGCGGATCGATGCTGCTCATATCGTGGACCCGGCATCGCCCGAGAGCGGGCGTGCCGCGACGCAGGTCTTCTTCGGAGCCACCGTGCGCTACGTCAACGGCGCTGGCGTGGAACACGTGGTGAGCATCGTCGGGGCCGACGAAGTCGACCTGGATCGCCGCCAAATCAGCTGGCTGTCGCCGCTGGCGCGCGCCTTGATGAAGTCCGGACCCGGCGACCGCGTGGCGCTTCACGCGCCGGCCGGTTCAGAGGACCTGCAGATCCTCGAGGTGCGCTACGAGCCCATCCCTGTTCAACCTTTCACGGAACCGCCCGGAGCCGAGTCGGGTTCGAAAACGCGTCCGCGCACCGGCCGTTAGCGACGCGGACCCGCCGAACATCACTCTTGCAGCCGACAGCGGCTGGTGCGATGCTGGGCCGTTACGGCTGAAGTCAGCCGTTGGGCAGCCGAACGACAGCATGGGCGGTAGCGCGGAATGAGGCAGTCATCAAGCGAGTTCTCGGGCTGGCGGCAGTGAGGGTAGGGGCCGGACGTCAGGCCGAAGAGCTTCTGGTCTTTCATCCGGACACGAGTGTGGACTCCAGCACGGCTGCCGGAGCCGAATCGCTGGGACAGCGGAACATCGCGGGACTTCCGGCGACGGGCACGCGTTTCACCACGAAGTTGCCGATCACTGTGATCGGCAGCGGTGACGCGGAGCGTTGGGGTCACCGGAGCTGAAGCTCGTGGTGGACATCCGTAGCGACGACTCAGAGATCGGAGTCGTCGACTACTACCTGACCGGGATCAGCCGTGCTGAACCACGGGCAGAATTGTTCGACGTGCCGGCAGACTATGCCGAGACGCCGGCGAGGTTCCCACTGACCTGGCTGAACCCGTATGCCAGGGAACTGAGTCACCTGGTAGAGCGGCGACGGCGTCAGTGACGTTCTCGCGGCCGACTCTCCGCCGAACAGGCCGCTGCAGGGCGATGAGCGGACGCCTGAAACGGAGCGTGAAACAACAGACTTGCGCGGCCAGACCTTGAATGGCAACCATCACTGAGCAGTTGGACCGCGACGTTCGGATTGCCGTCTACGGCCTCACCATCACCATTGGAACGCCGCCAACAGTCTCGGAATTGGCGGATCGACTGGCCAGTCCCCAGACTGCGATACGCGGATCCCTCGAGCGCCTTGCCGAGGCGAAGGCGCTGGTTCTGCAGCCCCACAGCGGCGAGGTTCTCATGGCGGAACCGTTCTCCGCGGTCCCGACGCCGTTCGCCGTCTACGTGGATGACCAGCGCTATTTCGGCAACTGCATCTGGGACGCTCTCGGCATTCCGGCCATGTTGCACGCCGACGCTCGTATTGAGTCCTCCTGCGGTTGCTGCGGCGAGGCGATGCAGCTCAACGTGTCGGCTGGGACGCTCGCGCCAGCCGATGGGGTGGTCCATTTCGCCATTCCCGCGAATCGCTGGTGGGAGAACATCGCCTACACCTGAAAGACAATGCTTCTCTTCCGGTCGGAAGAGCACGTCGATCGATGGTGCGAGGCCTGGAATCATTCCCGTGGCGCGACGCTCTCTCCACGGCAAGGGTGGGCATTGGCGAAGGCCTGGTACTCAGTCGACCGGCGTGATCCGGCGTGGCGCCGACCGACGGTCGAGGAAGCTGAAGCGCTCCTGGCGTCGCTGAATCTCTCGGAACCCTTCTGGCACCTGCGTCCGCGTGAGTCTGGCAGCCGCGGCGGGTCGGGGTGGAGCCGGCTGCCGGCGGGCCCGTAAAGCCGAGACGTAGGCCTCAACTGATCCGTCTTCCGCAGGCTATAATGCCCACCTCATGAGCGAGGATCCATCGGCGCGCTCGTACGAGAATCCATCGGCCGGCCGGTTCGATCCGTCCGTCCCGGCGGCGACGAAGCCGGAGGCGTGGAACGGCACTCGGATCATCATCACTCTTCTCGTTCTTGGCGTCGGCTGCGCGCAGGTCCTGGCTCCGCTCACATACCGGCGGCGGATGGCTTGCCGCGGCGGTCGCGATTGCTGCGCTCGCGCTCGTCGGCGCCGAGTTCGTGATGTGGCGTAAAGCGGCCGACGAGCGCGCCGACGGCCCTTATTCGCCGCCAAACCACCTCACACGCTGAACATATGGGGGCGCGGTCAGCGGAAACCGTGAGAATGGCACGTCCGAAGAGCGCCCGGGAAAGATGCTTTGTCGGTCCGGGTAACCGCGATCGACGGCGGCGCGCCTATCGGCCCGACTGGATCGTCACGCTCGTTGCTGGAGGTACGGATGATCGCCAACCGTTCCTGCGTCGTTCGATTCGGTGTCGCGGCCATCGCCATGATGGCGCTCGGCGGCAGCCTGCTCCTGGCCGGTCAGGACCCCGCGGTCGTGAACAGCGAAGACCATCACGGTGAAGCTCGAGAACGACCGCGTGCGCGTGCTCGAAGCGAACATCGCACCCGGGGACAAGGAACAGCCGCATTCGCATCCCGCATCGATCATCTACGTCATCGACGGCGGCACGATGCGCAATCACGCGGCCGACGGGGCCGTGTCCGAAACCACCTACAAGACTGGCGACACGATCTATCGCGAGGCCATCACGCGGCATTGGGCGGAGAACATCGGTTCGACGACGGTGAGGCTGGTGCTCGTCGAACTGAAGAAGTAGCGCGGGCGCGCGCTTCGTCGCCGGGACCAGTTCGCAGGCCGCGGCGCGAGCCACGGGTCGAGGCTGCGCGTCGTGCATCCCCGGAGGCCGCGGAGAACAACGGAGGCTATGGATGGGCGTGTGGTTCGGAGTCCTGCTGGGCAACTTTGGCGTTCCGCTGCTGGTGTACCTGGCATTTGCGCTTCCGCCTCTGTATTTCCTCCGACAACGGGACCTCGACGAAACGACTCGAGCTGTCTGGGCGCTCGCCGTCACCGGCGTCCCGATCATGGGTGCGGTGGCGTTCGCCATCGTTCGACCCGGCGTGAGTTCGAGGTAGAATCGAGCCGGCCTGCGGAACGCTCCGCTGCATTCGGCGGGTCGCGCGCGTGTGCCGGTCCCAGGCTCGTTCCTGAGCGGCAGCACGTTGTGCAGGCAGACAGGGAGGGAACCCATCGATGGACAACGACTACAAGGCGATTCGATTGCTTGGGTTTTTCAGTCTCTTCTTGAGCGTGGTCTTTCTCGCGACATGGGTCTGGTATCGATTCACCGCCGGACCCTCAACCGGAGCCACGCTCGCCCAGTTGATGTGGCTGGTGTTGGGCCTCCTTGGTGTGCTTGCGACCAAAGTGGCATCCATTCTGGATGCGCAAGCGGACGAGATCGCCGACTTGCGTCGGCGCCTGGCTGAACGTCCAGGGGGGCTCGCTCCGGTGTAGGCAAGCAACGGGAGTGCATGGCCCGGAGGTGCGGCGCGCTCCCAGCCTCGCGCTGCGAGGCACGCTCGAGTTCTTCGGCAGCGCGCAGCGGTCAGAGCGCTGAGGCGACCCAGGCGATGCCGGCGAGCAGAACCAGCGTCGTGCCGATCACCACGGCCTGCGCCTTCCACGGCTGGCCCTTCATCAGCCAGAACGGCATCGAGAGCGTCAGGGACACGGGAAAGCCCAGTTGCGCGAGGGCATCGGCCGTGCGCGGTGCGCCGCCGAGTCCGGCGAACACACCGATGATGCCCAGCAGCACCGAGAACACAATCATCGCCCCCGCGCCGACGAGCGAATCCCGCGTCGTGAACCGGGCCTGCCTGCGGTCGCACGCCATCAGGGACTTCAGTGTCATCGTTCCTCCTCCATCGACACGCGAACGGGACCCCGTTGCCGCGCGAACGTCAGCCGACAGGCGCGCGTCGATCGCTCCGGAGACGATGTCCACGACCTGCTGCCAGTGCAGCGGACCCTCGTCCAGCGCGGCGAGGAACTCCTCGCCGTAGCGCTCGCGCCACGCGCGGGGGTAGAGACGCAGCAGCGTGCCAGCCTTCACGAGCCCACCGCCAGCCGCGCGCGGCCGACGCGCGCGAGCGATTGCAGGTTCTCGAGCCGGTGCCGCAGCACGCGCTGGCCCCCTGCCGTCAGCCGGTACGGGCGGCGGCGATCTTCAGGCGGGAGCGGCTCGATCCACCGCCGCGCCTCGAGGCGCGCGATCGCGCCATACAGCGTGCCGGGCCCGAGCTTCTGCCCGGCGACGGCCTCGATGTCCTGCGTGATCGCATAGCCGTGCTTCGGGCCGTCAGCCAGCGAAATCAGGATGTAGAGGGCCGGCTCCGAAAAGCGTCCCAGGCCGAGCACGTCGTCTTTGTTCTTCATAGGGTCTCGTTCCCGCGCGCGCCGGCGGGCGTTGCTTCGCAATACGTAATACTACGTTTGACGTAGTACAGTCAAGGAGCCCGCCGGGCAGTGTTCGTGAGACGATGGCGGTGCTGCTGGACGTGCCGGCCGAGACGCGCACCCGAGCGCCGGCGGGCGCGGAGTCTCGCGGCCGGTGGCGGCGAGTAGCCCCTATTGGAGAAACCAATGATCGCAGCAGGCGGCAACATGGTCACGCGTGGGATGTCGATCCGAGCGGCGCTGGCCGGTGTGGCGCTCACACTCACGACCGCCCTCCCGATCCACGCGCAGCGTCGTACGACTACCGCGTGCTGGCGACGTCCAAGACCTCCACCATGGAGAAGGAACTGAACCTAGCGGCCGAAGCGGGCTTCCGGTTCTCGTTCGTGATGGGTGGGGAGACCGCCGTGGGCGGGAGCGAAGGCGTCGCGGTGCTCACGAGGACCGGCGATGAGGGCAAGTACTGGTACAAGCACCTCGCCACATCGAAGACTTCGACGATGCAGAAGGAACTCCAGGAGGCGGCGGACGCGGGCTTCGAGTATCGCGGGCAGACGGTGTTCAAATCGGCGTTCGGCGGAGAAGAAGTGGTGTGCATCCTCGAACGCGACAAGGACGCCGCGCCGCGCCAGTACCAGTACAAGCTCGTGGCGACGACGAAGACGTCAACGCTCGAGAAGGAACTCCGGGAAGCGGGCGCCGCCGGCTACGAAGTCATGGGGATGACGGTGTCGAAGACCGCGCTCGGCGGCAAGGAACTCGTCGCCATCACCCGCAAACCGAGATGACGCCGACCGGCCGACACCGGTCAACTCTGCGGAGAGCCTCAGATGTCCTGGTTCTTCAACCGAAGCCGTGATCGAGCTCAGCGCATCGACGAACTGTCCTACGAGCTCAGGCCGGCGCAGGACTTCCTGTTCGAACGCCGGAGTTTGAACCACGGCTCCACAGGGGGATCCGGCCCGCACGAGAGCGGATCGATCGTCGTCTCCGGCAATCGACCGCCCTGCCGCGTCACACACCGTGAAGAGCACATCATCCGCAAGGGCGAGGCGTCGGTCCTCACTATCACGTCCGATCCGGGCAACTCGATCGTGGTGGTCGGCGGGAGGTCCCGGGACTGGTCCGTGTTCTTCAGGACGGAAGGCTTCGGCCAGTCGGAAGACGAGGCGGCAGAGAAGGCGCGGCTGCGCTCCCTGGCGATCACCGGCAGGACGGTGGCGCTCACCGGGCCTGAGCAGTTCGATCGCGCCCACGACGCGACCGCCGAGCTCGTTGTCGAGGCCCCCGCGGACTCGGGGGTGGTGATGCACGGCATGTGTGCGCCAGCGGAAGTGCGCGACATGAGCGGTCCGGTGCGAGTCGCGGCGGTGCATGCTCGAGCCACGATTCTCGACACGACCGGACGGGTCGACGTGACGGCGGGCTGCGTGGACTTCGCCGGCGCGTGCGGCCACGTGACCCTCACGGCGGAACTGGAGATCAACCTCAAAATGAAGGGTTCCAGCTTCGACGGACGGTTGGCGGCGTGGGCGCAGCGATCGGTCCGGCTGCTCATCCCGCGGGACTTCTGGACCCCCGTGCAGGTCACGGTGTCGAGCCGTGACAGGTTCGTCTGCCGCGCCGGCATCTGCTCGAAGATGGAGCATACCCGGCAGGGTGAACTTCACCTGTTCTCCGACGGCATGGACAACGCCGATCGCGACCGGTTCTGCCTTCGGCTTCGATCGGAATCGTCCACCGTCGTCATCGATCGTTGTCCGCCAGCGTGAAAATCCGGGGGAGCGCACCCTGGCAACCTCCCGCACAGCCGAACGTGCACCATCGGGTCGCGGCTTGTGCGACACTTCGTCATGGCCCTGCCCTCGGCACACCTGGCGACGCCCGAGACGACGATGCGGGCGATGTGGCTCGGGTGGTGGATTTCCTGGATGGCGGCGGCGGCCTGGAGCGATCGCGCGGTGAAGAAGCCCGCGACGCGCCACCAGATTGTCTACAGGCTCCTGGCCGCGGTTGGCGCTGTGCTGCTCTTCGGCATGTACCGGCACGATCTGGGCGCGGAAGGGATTCTGTGGCGCAGTCCGGCCGCGCTCGGCTGGGCAATGGTGGCGGTCGCCGGCGCAGGCCTGCTCTTCACGTGGTGGGCGCGCATCCACCTGGGGCGGCTCTGGTCGAGCAGCGTCGGCCGCAAGGCGGATCACCACGTCGTGGACACCGGGCCGTACGGGATCGTGCGGCATCCGATCTACACCGGGATCATCCTCGCGTCGGTCGCAACGGCCTCGATGCGCGGCACCGCGCTCGCCTGGCTCGGCGCCTTCGTGATGACGATCGGGTGGGTGGTGAAAGCGCGGCTGGAGGAAGGGTTCCTACGCGAGCAGCTCGGCGCAGAGGCGTACGGCGAATACGCCCGGCGCGTGCCGATGCTCGTGCCGATCCCGCGCGGGCGGCGGGGGAAGGCGGGCGCTGTGAGCAGGTCCCGCACCGATCCCATCGCCGGATGGCAGAAGGGAGTCGTGTGCCGGCCGCGAGCGGCGGCGGAGCATGAACCGCCGCAGCTGAGACGCGAAACATCGGCCGTGGATCATGGAGTGAGGCGCACCGGTGGCAGCAGTTATGGGAGTGGCCGTTGCGCTCGCAGTCGGCCTGTTGGCGAGGGCGTTCGGGTTGGACCGTGACCGTGCCTTCTATCCGACGGTCACGATTGTCATCGCATCCTACTATGCGCTGTTCGCCGTCATCGGCGCATCCACGACTGCACTCGTGATCGAGACCGTCGTGGGCGCAGTCTTCCTGGCAGCGGCGCTCGCTGGCTTCCGGTCATCGCTCTGGGTGGTTGTCCTTGCGCTCGCGGCCCATGGCGCCTTCGATCTGGCACATGCGCGAGTCATAGCCAATCCGGGCGTGCCAGCCTGGTGGCCGGCGTTCTGCCTGGCGTACGATGTAACGGCTGCCGCGTACCTGGCGTGGTTGCTCAAGGTCACGCACGTTCGGGCGGCCGCGTGATGACATACATATGGTGAGGACACTGGTTCTAGCGGCCATCTCTGGCGCCGTCTGGGGCGTGCTCGGCTATCTGCTGGTCCGCGACACGAACATGGCGGGCGGTGCGTGGGCGGGGCTTCTGATGTCTCCGTTGATCGGCCTGTCCGTCGGCCTCCTGGCGGTTCGAGTCAGTCCAGTTGGTGTCGTACGGCAGGTCGTGTTCGCGCTCGCCGCCGTGTACGTGGCGGTCGCACTGTTCGCGTTGGCTGTGGGGCTCTGGCACGTCACGGTCGGGTGGAGTGTGGCGCCAGAGGTCATGCGGCGCAGCACGCGGGCATGGGCACTGGTCGATTCAGTCCTGACCGCATTGCTCGGAGTCACGTTCAGTGGCTGGGCCCTCCTGTTGTGGCCGGCATCGATCGCGAATCACAGGCTGCTCTGGTCGCGTTGGGGCGGTCGAGAGCGCAAGGCCGGCGACTCACACACGTCACATTCGTGTCGGTAGTTCCATACCGGGCAGTTGCCCGGGTGGTCGTCCTTCGGGACGGCGCGGTCGGAGACGTGCGGGTCATGTCCTCGCTGGACCGGGACCTCGACCTCGACGATCAGGCCGTTCGGGTGGTGAAACAATGCCTGTTCGCCGCCCGGGAAGGTCCGAGCCGCGTCGTCTCGATGGGGGTTTCGATCGAAATGTCGCTCAAGTTGTGACGCCCCGGCACCCCGCGCACGAGCCAGGTCGGAGCTTGGTCGGAGCTCGGTCGGAGCTTGGTCGGAGCTTGGTCGGAGCTGGTCGGAGCTGGTCGGAGCGAGGTCGGAGCTGGTCGGACGACGCGCTGGTCGGACGATGGGCTGAGCCGGGTCGGAGCTGGGTCGGAGCTGGGTCGGAGCTAGGTCGGAGCTGGGTCGGAGCTAGGTCGGAGCTGGGTCGGAGCCGGACCGGGGCGCTGCCGATGAAACCCCGGCTCACGCGCCGCGGGCTTCGGGGCATGCGATGCGCGGATCATCCCGGCGGCCGTCCGTGAATAATCCGGCGGTGACGGTGTGGTACGACCAGCAGAGAGGTCGCCCGTGCGTATCGCCGCACCGATCGCGGGACTCATGGCGCTGGTTGCGTGGCTTTGTTATCCCCTGGAGCATCGTCCTCACGCCTGGACCGGCCACACCCCGGGCGCCGGTCACGACGACCCGGCCGAGCGGGTCGCCCAGGCCGGGGTGCCTGGAGCCTGGGAGGGCACGATTGACGTGTCGGGCGTGTCGCTGAATCGGTGTTGTCGTGACCGCCGCGGGGCCTGTCGGCGGCAATCGACATTCCGCAGCAGGTCGCTGCCAGGCTGCCGCGGCCAAATCGGCGGCTCGACGCCAGCATCCATTTCGAGCTGCCGACCAACGCGGCGACGGCCGGCGTGATGACGCCCTGGTGGAAGTTCTTCGTGACGTTCGACCCGGCGACCGCGCTTGCCAGGACCACGTGGCCCGTGCTCGCGATCTTCGGCGGAAAGGACGTCCAGGTGCCGCCCTCGCTTCACCGGCCGGCGGTCGAAAAAGCGCTCTCGGAAAACCCCCGGGTGAAGATCCTCGAGTATCCGGCGGCGAACCACCTGTTCCAGGTAGCCAACACGGGACAGGTCGGCGAATACCCGACCCTCGAGAAGGCTCTCGTGCCCGGCCTGCTGGACGACGTGACGAAGTGGATTCAGGAGGCGACCGGCGGCGGCTGATGCGGAAGACCGGCGAGGCGCCAGCAGACGACGAGCTGATTCGACGGGCGCAGGCCGGCGATTCGGACGCGTTCGGACTGCTCGTGACGCGGTACATGCGGCCGGCATACTTCGCGGCGCTCGGCCTGGTCGGTTCGCGTGAGGACGCGCTCGACCTTTCGCAGGAGGCCTTCGCGCGGGCCTTCCGGGCCAGGCGCACGCTCGATCCCGGCCGGC
This sequence comes from uncultured Acidobacteriota bacterium, assembly GCA_963817635.1. Lineage (GTDB taxonomy): Bacteria > Acidobacteriota > Vicinamibacteria > Vicinamibacterales > 2-12-FULL-66-21 > CAWFPR01. The sequence continues at coordinate 255,677 of CAWFPR010000001.1, forward strand.
CGTTCTACGCGTGGTACTACACGACGCTGCGCCGGCTCTGCTTCAACTTCGTGCGCGATCGCCGGCGGCGGAACACCTGGCTGGCCGAGGGCGCGACCTGGATCGAAACCGAGGTGGCGTCGCCGGCCGAGAGCCCCGAGCGCGCCGCCGAGCGCCACGATGAGCAGCGCCGGCTGGCGGACGCCATCGCGAGGCTGCCCGATCACGAACGGGAAGTGCTCGTGTTGAAGGAGTTCGAAGGGCTGAAATACCGGGAGATTGCCGAACTGGTCGGCGTACCGGCGGGCACGGTGATGTCCCGGCTCTATGCGGCGCGACAGCGCCTGTCGGCCGTGCTGGAGGGGAACCGATGACGAGCCCGGACGCCTCCCGCGCACGCGATCTGATGATGGCCGCGCTCGACAACGAGATCGGCGCGACCGACCGGGCCGAGCTGGACCGGCTGGTCGCGGATGATCCGGCGCTCCACGACGAATTCGAGCGCCTCGCGCGCGTCAAGGAGGCAACAACCACCATGGCAATGCGGGAACCAACGAACGAAACCTGGGACCGCTACTGGATGTCGGTCTACAACCGGGCGGAGCGCAAGCTCGCCTGGCTCCTGGTCGGCTTCGGCGCGGTCGTGCTCCTCGCCTACGGCCTGTGGCACGCCGTGCCGGTGCTGGCCGAACGGCTGTTCAGCGCCACGGACGTGCCGGTGGCCGTGCGCGGCGGCGTCGCCGCCGTGCTCACCGGCGCGGTGCTCCTGATCGTGTCCGTGATCCGCGAGCAGTTGTCCGTACGGCGGACCGATACCTATGACAAAGGAGTGGAGCGATGACTGTGACGCCCTCGGCGACGGTACCTGGGAGGACCATTGCGCGGTCGTACGGGCTCGTGTACGGCAACACCATCCGCGCGAGGCATCTGGGCAACGACATCCTCGCCGCGCTGAAAGGGCTCATCGGCGGCGAAATCAGCGAGTACACCAAGATGATGGCCGAGGCCAGGGAGCAGGCGGTCGATCGCATGAAGGCGTCCGCCGCAGATGCCGGCGCCAACGCCATCGTCAACGTCCGCTTCACGACGGCCTACGTCATGCGCAATGCCGCCGAGATTCTGGCGTACGGTGACGCGGTGACGCTCGAGTAGGATCGGACGCCAAGGCTGCGCGAGAGGGGAGACACCAGACAAATGAAGCAGAAGCAACCGGCCACGTCGGCCATGGGACAATGGGTCGGCATCGGCATCGCCCTCGGTGTTGCGCTCGGGGCGGCATTTGGCAATCCGGGAGTCGGTATCGCGATCGGCCTTGCTGTCGGCTCCGGAATCGGAGCGGCTATGAGCAGGCGACCCAGGGGCGACAACACCGAGGACGACGCCTGACCGGCCTGTGCTGCCGATGGAGGCGGAGGCCCCTCAGCGTCATGAGTGGTGCCGCGGCGCCGACTGCCAGGCACACGCAACAAAGGAGACATCGAGTGACGCAAGCCGATTCCCGCCCGTGGCATGCCAGGACGTGTCGATCGGCCATACACGAGATTGGACTGCTGGCCGGCGTCGTGCTGCTGGTCGCCGGCTGCTCCGCTGCCCCGCGTGCGCGCGACGCGTCGGCATTCCGGCAGCCCGCCGAGTTCGAGCCACAGGAATCGGTGTGGATGAGCGCCGACCCCGACAACCCGGAGTTCATGCGGGTCACGGCGGACATGGTCAAGGCCGTGCAGCCGCACGTCGCGGTGAAGATGATGCTGAAGGACAGCGCGAGCCTCGAGAAAAGCCGCGACGATGCTGAGCGCGGCCGGCGTGCGCGTGGACGACATCGAATTCTCCGTCGACCCTCTCGCGACCTTCTTCATGCGCGATGGGGCCGTCTACCTGGTGAACGGCCTGGGCGAACGAGCGGTGCTCGACTTCAAGTGGAGCATGTACGGCCTGCCCGGCTGGTGCCTTGGCTTGTATCCAGGCGACCAGGCGCGCTCGGCGAAATGCGCCGCGTACCTGGATGCGAAACAGGACGCGCTCGACCTGTCCCTGGCGCGCGCCTGGAACGCCGCGGTCGTCCCCTCCACCCTCTTCCTCGAGAACGCCACGATCGAAGTCAACGGCAAGGGCGTGCTGTTGATCAGTGAACCGCTCGCGCTGGAACGCAACGTCGGGCGCAGTCGTGACGAGGTGGAGAGGGCGTTGCTGGACATCCCCGGAGTGCGCAAGGTGATCTGGCTTGGCGAGGGCCTTGCGCAGGATCCCGAGGAGATGGCCACGATCGAAGGCCGCTTTGTCGGATTGGGCGCCGGCGGACACACCGATGAGTTCGTGCGCTTCGCCGACCCCGCCACGATTCTGCTGGCCTGGGTCGATGACGAACGCGTCGGCGACCACGCGTTGAATCGCATCAACCGGGAGCGAATGCAGCGCAACTACGACATCCTCGCGGGCTCGACCGATCAGGATGGCAAGCCGTTCCGCATCATCCGGATCCCGATGCCGGCCGTGGTTGAGAGGCCGGTCATCCTTGCCCCGAAGGAGGACGCATCCGCGACCTGGAATGTGGCCAACTTCCCTGCGCGGGATGGCCGAAAGGCGGGCGACACACTGATCCAGGTGGCCGCATCCAGTTACCTGAACCTCTTGATCGCGAATAATCTGGTGCTCGTCCCGAGTTTCACCGAGGACGGAACGCCCGAAGCCCTCCAGGAGCAGGTCCGGCGCGCCCTCGAGAGCGCCTTTCCAGGGCGTACCATCCAGTTCATCCACGCCACTCCTCTCAACTGGGATGGTGGGGGCCCTCACTGCGCGACGCTGTCAGTGCCTCGGTCGCGTTGACGAAGTCCGAGTCTGCCTGCGTCGAGGTCCTGGCGCCACGCTCAGGGCGCCCTCGCGACGACTGGGAGGGGGTGTCGATGACCGCGTCACTGCTCGGTACTGGCTGCCGCGGCGTTTGCGGCCGCCGCACACCAACCGCCCGGCTACCCGGCCACACCGCAGGCACACCGCGACTACGCCGCGCTCAACGTCTGCCAGGTCGTGCCGGGTGAAGCGATTGCCAGGGCGCTCGGCGGGAAGTTCGCCGAGGCTCGTCCGTTCGCCGACAAGTCCTTCAGCCGGTGCACGTACTTCATCGTCCCGTCCGGAGGCAGCCAGCGGATGGGTTACGTGGTCTACCTGCAGCCGGCGGAGGACTTCGAGGGCCTGAAGAAATACATCGAAGACCCGATCACCCCGATCGCCGGGCTTGGCGATGGCGCCTACATGTTCCACGACACGGGCGACGGGCGCTTCAAGATTCACGTGCTCAAGCGAGGCGACGTGATGGTCGAGGCCAACGCCGAATCGGCGGCGTCGGCACGGAAGGTCGCAGACGCGGTGGTCGCCGTGCTCTGGAAGAAGGCGCCCTGATGCGTGACCCAGGCTCGAGCGGCGCCCGCAGCCTGGACGGCTGCGTTCGAGGACCTGCGTTCTGCTCAGTCCGATCTCATCGCGACCCTCAGAACTCTGACCGATCGCGACCTTGCTGGTCCGGTCCCGAACCGGAGGCGTGAATGACACACGGAGTGTTTTCCGGCGAACCTCGAGCGATCTGGTTGACCGAAGACGGAACCGAAGACCGCAACATGAAACTTCTCAGGAAGTTCTCCTTCACGGACCCGGATGCCAGGGAGTGGGTCGCCCCGGCCGCCGCCGTGATTGACGGCGCGTCCATCCCGCGCGCTTTGTGGGCCATCGTAGGTTCCCCGTACACCGGCGACTATAGAAGAGCGTCGGTTGTTCACGACGTCGCGTGCGTCGAAGCCGGTGGCGACTTGAGGAAGCGCCGCGCCGCCGACCGCATGTTCTTTCATGCCTGCCGGGCCGGTGGTTGTTCGATCCTTCAATCGACCGTGCTGTACCTCGGTGTCCGCATCGGCGCCGCGGCAGCGGAAGTGCCCTCATGGCAGGCGGCCGCGGCGACAGAGACGATCGGCCCGCGAATCAGGCGAAGCGACGACGAACTGCAGCTCGAGCGGGATTTTCAGGCTGTGACAGATGGGATCCTGGCACAAGGTGAGACGGACGACCCGAAGGAGTTGGAGGCGCGTGCTGACCGCGCGCTGTTGGGCGTGGTCGGTCTCCGGAGCGTCAACACTGTACGACAGGATCAGCGACGTGCGGTCAAGCCGCACGCGCATCGCGACCGGCCGCGACGTCCGGAAAAACGGCGAGCAACTCCGCGTCGAAATTGACGAGCGGACGGTCAGCGCGCCGCGTGGCAGGAAACGTCGAGACCAACAGGCTGATCGCGGCGTGGCGAACGAACAACCGTTTCGACGACGCACCTGGCCGAGCATCTGCCGCCGTCCGTCGGCGGGCATCCGGCAATGGACGAACCGATCGCGCGAGTGACCTGACGCGGACGGCGCGGAGATCCCTACTCAGCCCGGAGCGCGACGAGCGGATCGACGCGCATGGCGCGGCGCGCCGGGACGAGGCACGCCGTGATGGCGACGGCACTGAGCAGGACGCTGATCGCGATGAAGGTCGTCGGATCGGTGGACGTGGTCCGCACGAGGATCTGCGCCGGCAGCGCCCTGACGGCGAAGTACCCTCCGAAGAGCCCGAGCGACAAACCGATGGCGAGCTGCCCGAGGCCCCGCCTGAGGATCATCCAGGTCACCTGGCCGCCCTGCGCGCCGAGCGCCATCCGGACGCCGATCTCCTGGGTCCGCTGCGTCACCGAATAGGCCACCACGGCATACAGCCCCACCGCTGACAGCAGCAGGCCGATGAGCGCGAAGAGGGCGAACAGCGAGCCGAACGCGCGGTACGGCCACATCTGCTGCTGGAGCATCTGTTCGATCGTCCGCAGGTTGAAGACGGGCTGATCCGCATCGACAGCCGCGACCTCGCGCCGCACCGCATCCATCATGGTCGAAGACGGCAGGGCGCTCCGGACCAGCACGGTCGCGAAGCCGGGCGCGTCCTGACGATAGGGCACGTAGACGACCGACTGCGACCCGGCATCCTGCGGCGGACTGTGACGGATCGACGGGCTGATGCCGACGATTGTCCGCCATACGGGCGGAGCGGGCGCGGGCTGGCCCGCCGGCGGGGGCCCCTGCATGAACCGGATGCGCTTGCCGAGCGGGTCCTCTCCGTTGAACTGCTCCGCGGCCATCTGCGCGTTGATGATGACGGTCTCTGATCCGGGTGCGCCGTCGGCGTCCGTGAAGCCGCGGCCACGCACGATCGACACACCCGCGACATCGAAGAACGACGGGCTGATCGTCACGACCCCGACCGACGGCGCCTCGTCGATTTTCGGCGCTGGACGACCGTCCACCTCGAGCGGCCTCCGGCCGGCCCCGAACGGTGGTACAGCGGTCGTGATGGCAATACCCTCGGTGCCGGCAATCGACGACAGGCGCGGCTCGAGCCGCTCGTAGAAGGCGCGCCGCGCTTCCGGTGTCCGGTACTTGTCGCCCGACAGCTGGAGCTGCATCGCCATCAGCCGTTCGGTACGGATGCCAACGTCGATCTTGTACAGGTTCAGGAAGCTGCGGACCATCAGCCCGGCCCCGACGAGCAGCACGATCGTGAGCGCGACCTCCACGATGACCATCGTGCCGGTGAGCCACCGCATCCGGCGGCCGCCCGCGTTGCCGCGACCGCCTTCCTTGAGCACGCCGCTGACGTTGGTCCGCGACACGTGGAGCGCGGGCGCGATCCCGAACAGCACGCCGGTCAGGACGCAGACCGCCGCCAGGAATCCGAACACGACGTAGTCCATCGAGAAGACGATCCAGTACGGCTTGCCGCTGTCAGCGACGGCCGCGTCGAACGCCCGCACGCCGAAGACGGCCATCCCCAGCCCGAGCAGGCCGCCGATGGTGCCCAGCAGGACGCTTTCGATGAGCAACTGGCGCACGATTCGCCAGCGTGTGGCGCCCATGGCGATTCGCACGGCGACCTCACGCGCCCGCGCGGCGGAGCGCGCGAGCAGCAGGTTCGCGACGTTCGCGCACGCGATGAGCAGCACGAACCCGACCGCGCCCATCATCGAGAGAAAGACGGCGCGAATCGGACCGCCGTTGAACCGCTCGATGAACGTCTCGACGTCGGCGCCGCTCAGCTCCTCGTAGTCCTGGGGGTACTGGCCGATCAGCCGTCCCGCGATCGTGGTCATCTCGGTCTGCGCTTCCCGCCGGCCGGTGCCCGCCCGCACGCGGCCGAACACCGCCAGCCCGCGCGACGTCCGGTGTTCCTGTTCCTCGTTCGGCACGAACACGACCCAGATGTCCGTGTTCTGCGGAAACTGCATGCCTTCGGGCATGACGCCGACAATCACCGCCGGCTGGCCGTTGACGCGTGTGAGCTTGCCGACCACGTCCGGATCGCCCGCGTAACGGTTCCTCCAGATGCGGTAGCCGACGATGACGGCCAGATCAGTTCCGCGCCGTTCGTCCTCCGGCCCGAAGTCGCGCCCGAGCAAGGGCTGCTGGCCGATCACCGAAAATGCGTTGGCGGTCAGATACGCGCCGCGCGCCTGCTCCGGCAGTCCCCGGTCGTCGCTGATGTTCATGTTCGCGTTCGACCAGGCGCCGATGCCGCTGAAGACCCTCGTCTGTTCGCGCCAGTCCTTCAGCTCGGCATACGACATGTTCGTACGGCCGTTGCCGCGCTTCGCCTGCCACGAGAGCATGTAGAGGTTCTGGGAGTCCTTGAACGGAAGCCCCCGGATCAGCACGGCGTTGACCAGCGTGAACACGGTGGCGTTGACGCCAATGCCAAGCGCCAGCGCGGTGATGGCGACCAGGGAGAACCAGCGCTCCTTGAGGATGAGCCGGATGGCGAAGCGCAGGTCCTGCAGCATGGAAACACCCCCCCGCCCGGCAGCAGCGGGCGTTACGGGTGTATTACGTGAACTGATGCCGCGCGGTTAACGGAAAATTTCAGGGCGGGCGGCCCGGGGACGAACAACCGATTACAGTAGACAGGTGCAACGCGTCCGGCCGGGCAGCAGGTCGCCACGCACACGACTGTGAAGGGGGCGGGATGGCGACGGTACACCTGATCTCCGGACTCCCGTGCTCGGGAAAGACGACCTATGCGACCGGCCTGCGCGCCGACCTCGATTGCGCCCTGTTTTCGCTGGATCGGTGGCTGATCACGCTCTTCGGCCAGTACGTCATCCCGTCAGTAGGCCACGAGGAACACACACGCCGGGTCCTGGCGTGCCGCGCGCTGATCTGGGATTCGGCCTCCGAGCTGCTGCGCCGCTCGGTGGACGTCATTCTGGATGACGGCTTCTTCCTTCGCGATGACCGTGCGCGCTACGCCGCCCTCGCGGCGGCCATCAAGGCGACGGCCAGGACGCATTTCGTCGATACGCCCATGGCGGTGCTTCGGCCTCGCTTGAGCCGTCGCAACAGAACGCTGCCTCGATTCAACTTCCTCATCGATCCGGCGACCCTCCAGGCCTTCGGCAATCTGTTCGAGGCGCCATCACCTGCCGAGGGTATCGATCTGGTGGTCATCCGCGACGTCCACCCGCCGAAGGGGTACGACGTCCAGTAGGGCGAAGCAGGCCGTAGCCGCCACCCGCAACCGGGGGCGGCCCCGCCCGTCCCCGGTTCTCTCCCTGAGCCTTGAGCCTTGAGCCTTGAGCCCTGCCCCCTGAGCCCTGAGCCTACTTCCCCGGCATGGCGACCTTGATGTTGTTCAGCACCCGCTTGACGCCCCTCGTCTGCCGCGCGACGTCCTCGGCGGCCTTGCGGTCGTTCGGCGTCGCCACTTCTCCGGTCAGCGTCACGACCCCGTCGTTCGTGTCCACGTTGACTGCCAGCGACTTCACAGCCGGATCGATGAAGTACTTCGACTGGATCTTCGTCGTGATCCACGCATCGGGCATCGTCACCGCCGGCATGGACGTCCCGGTCACGGTCATCGGCGTCGCCGACTCGGCCGGCTGCACCTGGAGGTAGTCCTGCACGTCCTTCACGCCGTCGGTGTTGCGGGCAATCGCCACCGCCTGGTGGTGCTGCATGTCGTTGCCGACGGTCCCGCGCAGCGTGACCACGCCATTGCTGGTGCCCACGTCGATCTCGCGGCCCTTGACGTCCTCGTCCAGGAAGTACTTGGACTGGACCCTCGCCGTGATCCAGCCGTCGGCGTCGGCCGGCCCGGGCGAGGCCGGAGGCAGTGTGCCCGCGGTCGCAGCGGCCGGGGCGCTCGCCGTTTCGCCGCGCACACGGAGCTCGTCCTCAACGGCGGTGACGCCATCGGTATTCCGGGCGATCTGGACCACCTTCTGGCGCTCGGCGGCGTTGTCCACGTCGCCGAAGAGCGTGACGTGCCCATTGCCCGTCGTCGTCACGTCGATGTTCCACGGCTTGATGGTGGGATCGCCGTAGTACTGTGCCTGGATCTTCGTCGTGATCCAGGCCGCACCCACTTCGGCCGGTACGCTGGTGCCGGTCGTTGCCATCGGCGTTTCCGCCGTGGTGACGGGCTTGACGGTCAGCTGATCGTCCACGCGCGTCACGCCGTCCACCGCGCGGGCGAGCACGAGCGCCTGCTGCCGTTCGATATCGTTGTCGACCGTGCCGCGCAGCGTCACGACGCCGGCGTTCGTATCGACGTCGATGTTGCGCCCCTTCACCTGGCTGTCGGCGAAGAACCTCGCCTGGACCTTCGTGGTCGTCCACCAGTCGGGCGTCTGTGTCGTGTTCTGCGCCGGTGTGGCGGCAGATGTGTCCACCCCGGTGGTGGTGTTCTCGGGTGTGCGGTTGCACGCGGCGGTGCCGGCGACGAGAATCACTGCGCCGGCCGCGGCCCACACGGGTAGTCTTATGTTCATACGCGCTCCTTCCGCACGTGCTCGTTGCAAGGACGGCTCCACGGTGTAACGGTCGAGCCGGATCTCAGCCGTGCAGGGTCGGAGAACGACACCGCTTTGATATGGTTGAGGCGTGTCGTGGCGCGCCCTTGCATCGACGGTCCTTGCGGCATCCTGTGCCTGCGCGCCCCGGCCCGACGTCCTCACGATCTCCGGGAGCGTGCTCGGCGCTGAAGGCGCGGTCCTTCAACGCCAGGTCGCGCGCTTCCGGGAGGCGCACCCGGAGATGCGCATCGAGGTCAGGCCCACGCCCGATGCAGCCGATCAGCGGCATCAACTCTACGTGCAGTGGTTGAATGCCTGGTCTCCCGATCCCGACATCCTCCAGCTCGACGTGGTGTGGACCGCTGAGTTCGCGGCGGCCGGGTGGATTCTGCCGCTCGACGACCTCGGAATGAGCACGGCGGACGCCGCGGGCTTCCTTCCTGCCGCGCTGGAGGCCGATCGCTGGCGTGGCCGCCCCTATGCCGTGCCCTGGTTCGTCGACGCGGGGATGCTCTACTGGCGCACCGATCTGGCCAGCTCGGCCCCGGCGACGTTCGACGCGCTCCTCGCGGATGCCGAACGCGCCATTGCGGCCGGGCGCGTGAGAGATGGTTTCGTCTGGCAGGGCGCCCGGTATGAAGGCCTCGTCACCGTCTTTCTCGAACACCTGACCGGGTTCGGCGGCGCGATCCTGGACGACGATGGACAGGTCGTCGTCGATTCGCCGGCTGGCGTGCGCGCCCTCACGTTCATGCGTGACGCGATCTATCGCTACGGGATCGTGCCGCAGAGCGTGCTGACGTGGCAGGAGGAGCAGACGCGGTTCGCGTTCCAGAACGGGCAGGCGATGTTCATGCGGAACTGGCCGTATGCGGCAGCGCTGCTCGGCGACCCGAAGGACTCGGCCGTGGCCGGACGCTTTGCCGTGGCGCCGATGCCGAGTGGCGGCGGCCGGCAGGCGGCGGCGCTCGGGGGCGCGCAGCTTGCGATCAACGCGCGGACGCGGCAGCGGGATGCCGCCTGGGCGCTCGTCCGGTTCCTGACCGCCCCGGAGCAGATGATCGAGCGCGCGCAAATTGCCGGACAGTTCCCCGCGCGCCTGAGCGTCTACGACGATCCGCGGCTTGCGCGCGCGCTGCCGATTCCGCCGGCCGCGGCGCGGGAGATCATCGAGCACGCCGTCGCGCGCCCGACGTCGCCGGTCTACAGTCAGCTCTCGACCATCCTCCAGATCCAGCTGCATCGCGTGCTGACGCGGCAGGAGGAGCCGGCGCGGGCGCTCGCGCTGGCCGCCCGCGACATGCGACGCCTGCTCGGCAGTGCCGGCCTCGCGAAGGGCGTGTCATGAACGCTCAGCTTGCCCGCCGCGAGGCGCGCTTCGCCTGGCTGCTGCTCGCGCCCGCGCTTATCCTGCTGGCCGCGATCGCCGTTGCGCCGGTGGCGCTGACCGGCGTGGGAATCGCTGCACCATCACGACCTGCGGATGCCGTGGCTCGGCCGTCCGTTCGTGGGTCTCGCCAACTACCGTGCGGCGCTGCACGACGCCCGGCTGGGCCAGGCGGCGCTGCACACGGCGATCTTCACGACCATCAGCGTCGCGCTGGAGCTGGTCTTCGGACTCGCGCTGGCCCTGGCGCTCGAGACGCTCGCGCGCGGCCGCACGATGGCGCGAATCGTGGTCCTGCTGCCGTGGGCGCTTCCGACGGTCGTCGCGGCGCTCGTCTGGCGTTTCATGTTCGACAGCCAGACGGGGCTGGCCGGCGGCGTCGAGTGGCTGTCGCGGCCGTACGCCGCGTGGGTGCCGATCGTGCTCGGCGACGTATGGAAGAGCACGCCGTTCGTGGCGCTCCTGCTCCTGGCCGGGCTCCAGGGCATCGATGCGTCACTCTACGAAGCGGCGCGGCTCGACGGCGCCGGCGCGTGGCGGCGCTTCCGCGAGATCACGCTGCCGCTGCTCGGTCCGGCCATCGGCGTCGCGCTCGTCTTCCGCGCGCTCGACGCCGTCCGCGTGTTCGACCTCGTCTACGTCCTGACGGGAGGCGGCCCCGGCACCGCGACAGAGGTCATCTCGCTCTACGCCTTCACGACGCTGCTCCAGGACCTGCGCTTCGGCTACGGATCGGCGCTGTCGATGATCACGTTCGCGGCGGCGTTCACCCTGGCGCTCGCGTACGTGCGGGCGCTCCCGGCGGGAGACACGCGGTGAGCGCGGGGCGCGCACCACGATCGGCGACGGGACGGTGGACGCGACCCGCGGTCGCGCTCCTGCTGGCGGCCTGGGCCTTTCCCATCTACTGGATGATTGTCGCGTCGCTCACGCCGGAACGTCACCTGTTCGCTACCCCCGCTATCTTCCCGCTCGAGCCGACGCTTGCGCACTATCGGGCGCTCTTCACCGAGCGGCAGTTCTGGCTGCCGATCCGCAACTCCCTGATCGTCGCCGGCTCGACGGCGGCGTTCGCCATCGTGCTGGCGGTGCCGGCGGCCTACGCGCTCGCGCGGCTGCGCTTCGGCGGTCGCGCGGCCGTGAGCGCGGCGATCCTGGCCGTGTCGGTCTTTCCGCAGATTTCGATTCTCTCGCCGCTGTTCCTTCTGCTGCGCGCGCTCGGTCTCATCGACACGTATCCGGGGCTCGTCGTTCCGTACCTGACGTTCTCGCTGCCGCTGGCCGTCTGGCTGATGACGGGGTTCTTCCGCCAGCTTCCGCGCGAGCTCGAGGAAGCGGCGCTGATGGACGGCGCCGGGCGCGTCCGCGCCGCGCTCGAGATCATGCTGCCGCTGGCCGCCCCGGCGATCGCCACGACCGCGATCCTGACGTTCCTGTATGCGTGGAACGAGTTCCTCTTCGCGCTCTCGTTCACGCTCGGCCCAGAGCGGCAGACGGTCCCGGTCGCGATTGCGCTGTTCCGCGGCCAGTACCAGGTGCCCTGGGGACAGGTGCTGGCCGCGGCCGTCGTCGCGTCGGTGCCCGTCGCCGCCGTCGTCCTCGTGTTCCAGCGGCGTATCGTCAGCGGCCTGACGGCCGGCGCGGTGAAGGGCTGAGGATGGCGACAATTCGACTCGACGGCATCACGAAGGCGTTCAGCGGCGGACGGGTAGCGCTGCGCGCGATCGACCTGACGATCGCCGGCGGCGAGCGGCTGGCGCTCGTCGGGCCGTCGGGCAGCGGCAAGAGCACGCTGCTGCGGATCGTCGCGGGCCTCGAGGCGCCGACCAGCGGCCGCGTGCTGATCGACGACCGCGACGTCACGGGCGTGCCGCCCGAGCACCGTGATCTCGCAATGGTGTTCCAGAGCTACGCGCTCTATCCGCACAAGAGCGTGCGGGAGAACCTCGCGTTCGGGCTGCGGGTGCGGCGCCTGCCGGCCGCCGACATTCGCGCGCGCGTGGAACGGACGGCGGCGGCCCTCGGCATCGCGGAGCTGCTCGACCGCCGGCCCTCGCAGCTCTCGGGCGGCCAACGCCAGCGCGTGGCGCTCGGCCGCGCGATCGTGCGCGAGCCGCGCGCGTTCCTGTTCGACGAGCCGCTCTCGAACCTCGACCCGCGGCTGCGCGGCGACACCCGCGTCGAGCTGGTGGAGCTGCACGGCCGGCTTGGCGCGACGATGGTCTACGTGACGCACGACCAGGAGGAAGCGATGACGCTTGGCCAGCGCATCGCGGTCCTGCGCGACGGGGCGATCGAGCAGGTGGCCGCGCCCCGCGACGTGTACCTGCGGCCCGCCAGCGTGTTCGTCGCGCAGTTCGTCGGGTCGCCGCCGATGAACCTCTTCCCGCTCGACGCGGCCGCATTGCGCGAACGGTTCGCACCGCCGCCCGCCGCCGCGAGCGCCGGTGTGCGCCCGCACGACGTGCAGGTCGTCCCGCCGGGCGCCGGCATGGACGCGACCATCGACGTCGTCGAGCTGACGGGCCCCGCCCAGCACCTGCACCTGCGCGCCGCGGCGCAGCGCGTGCTCGCGGTCGCGCCGCCGACGCCGCTCCGCCAGCCGGGCGAGCGTGTCGGGATCGACTTCGACATGCGCCGCGTACATTTCTTCGATCGCGACGGCCGTCGCGTCGAAAGGGAGACACAGTCATGATCGCCGTCCTCGCGCTGCTGCCGTTCGTCCTGCTGCGGGCGCCGCTCCAGAGTGACGCCGCGGCAGTCGAAGCGCGGGAGCGGGCGATCGCCGCGGCGCTCCACTCGCACGACCGCGCGACGTTCGACGAGACGCTTGCGCCGGACTTCGTCCTGCGCGCGAGCCCCGACATCGACCGCGCGCAATGGATACAGAACGCGGTCTCGCTCTGCTGGGGCGACCATTCCGACATCGGCGACTTCAGCGCCCGCAGGGCCGGCGACGCGGTGGTGGCGACCTTCGTCCTCACGTTCTACGTGGATCCCGGCACGTGCCAGCCGGCCGTGCTGCGCAGCCTGGTGACCGACGTCTGGACGCACGAGGGAAACCGCTGGACGCTGCGGGTGCGCCATGCCGGTCCGGTGCCGGCCGCCGGCGTCGCCGGGCAGTTCGGCGCCGTGCCACTGCCGCCGCCGGTCTGGAGCGTGACGGGCGAACTGTCGCTGCTGGCCACCTCCGGCAACTCGTCCACGCGCACGCTCGGCCTGTCGAGCAATGCGATGCACCGCGCCGCGCGCTCGGTCACCGATCTGCACGTGGCCTACCTGACGAGTTCGGCCGACCAGGTGACGCGCGCGCGCGCGACGACGGTCCAGGCGCGGCACGCCGTCACGCTGACGAAGCAGCTCGGCGTGTTCGGCCGCGGCGCCTACGCGCGCGATCGCTTCGCCGGGATCGAGAACCGCGCCAGCGTCGAGGGGGGCCTCACCTACACGCCGGCGCTGCCTCCGCGCCATTCGTTCCGGGCGGATGCGGGTGTCGGGATTCACCTCGGAATCCCGCGTCGCCGCCGACACGCTCCGGTTCGCCATCGCGACGGGAGCGGCCCAGTACGGCTGGAAGTTCCGCACCGGCTCCGACATCCAGGAGGCGGCGAACGATAACGGCCGATCTCGGGCAGGGCGCCAACTGGCGCGCGACCAATGCGCTGGCGCTCACCGTGTCGATGACGACGAGGCTGTCGCTGAAGGCGTCGAACGCGATCGAGTACCGTCACCTGCCGGTGCCGGGGTTCGGCCGGACCGACGTGCGAACGGCCGTCGCGCCTGGTGTTCTCGTTCGACAAGCGGCCCTGACGCGTTGTCTGGCGGTTCGTGTTGTACAGTGGCCATCACACGTCATGATTGCCGTCACGAACCTCACGAAGCTGTACGGCGAGTTCCGCGCGGTCGATTCGCTGTCGTTCGCCGCGGCCCCGGGCGAAATCGTCGGCCTCATCGGCCCCAACGGCGCCGGCAAGACCTCGACGCTGCGATGCATCGCCGGCATCCAGGCGCCGACGAGCGGCTCGATTGCCGTCTGCGGCCACGACATCGTCCAGGCGCCGATCGAAGCCAAGCGCCGGCTGGCCTTCTTTGCCGACGAGCCCCATCTGTTCGAGTACCTGACGGTGATGGAGCACCTGCGGCTGACCGCGCGGATCTACGGCGTGCGCGATTTCGACGCGCGGGTTCGTGCTCTGCTGGCTGAGCTCGAACTGACCGGCAGGGAGGACGCGCTTCCGGCCGAACTCTCCCGAGGCATGAAGCAGAAGGTGGCGATCGCGTGCGGGCTGGTGCACGAACCGGGTGCGCTGCTCTTCGACGAACCGCTCACCGGCCTCGATCCGCTCGGCATCCGCCGGATGAAGGAAACCATTCTGGCGGTGGCGCGCGCCGGCGCGAGCATCATCGTCTCGTCGCACCTGCTGCACCTCGTCGAGGAAATCTGCACGCGGATCGTCATCATCGACCGCGGTGTCAAGGTCGCGGACGGGACGCTCGCCGAGCTGTCGGCCATGGCGCACACGGCGGGCGCCGGGTCGAATCTCGAACAGATCTTCCTGGCGGTGACGGCGCGGCAGGCCTGAATGGGCGCCCTGCTCTACCTCACCCTCTGTTCGGCGAAGAACCGGCTGCGGTCCCGGTTGCGCCGGCTGCGCGAGGCGAGGTACGCGATCGGCCTGCTGGTCGGCATCGGCTATTTCACGTTGATTCTGCGTCCCGGGCGCACGCGGCGGGGCGGCATGGTCGGGCTGCTCGCGTCGGCGCGTGACCCGATCGGGCTCGCGGGCAGCGTCGTGCTCTTCGTCATCGTCGCGCTCGCCTGGCTGTGGCCGTCGAAGAGCACCGCGCGGCGTTGTCGTTCACCCGCGCCGACGTGCAGTTCCTGTTTCCGGCGCCGATCAGCCGGCGCCAGCTGATCGCGTACAAACTCGTGCGCATGCAGATCGGGACGCTGATCAGCAGCGCCATCATGACGCTGTTCTTCCGGCCGGGCTCGCTGACAGCCGGCTGGATCTTCTTCCTCGGCATCTCGCTGGCCACGTCCATCCTCATCGTGCACCTGACGGCTGTCTCGCTCAGCCGGGCGAGCATCATCGAGCACGGGCGCGCGGGGCTCGCGCGCCAGTGGCTGCCGCTCTTCCTCGTCATGGGATCGGCGGCCGTCCTGGCCGGTGCGGTGATGTCCGCCTGGCCCCAGCTGTCCACACTGCGGCAGCCGGGCGCGATCATGACCGAACTGCAGCGCATCACATCGAGCGGGCTCCCTGCGGTTGTCCTGTGGCCATTTCGCGCCGTGGTCCGCGTTCCGCTGGCCTCGTCGGCCGCGGAGTTCCTGCGGGCCCTTCCGGCGGCGCTGCTGCTCTACGGGCTGAACTTCGCGTGGGCGGTGCGGTCCGACGCAGCCTTCGAGGAGGCCTCGGCGGAACTCGCCGAAAAGGTCGCGCGCATCCGTCAGGGCGCGCAGCCGATCGTCGGCGCCGTGCGCAAGCGCCCGGCGCCGTTCCGGCTCTCGACGAGCGGCCCGGCGGAAATCGCGCTCCTCTGGAAGAACCTGATCATGCTCGGGCGCTACGCGACGCTGAAGCGCGCCGCGGTGTTCCTGCCCGCCGCGATCGTCCTGGGGATGCTCGCGAGCCTCAATGCCAGGAAGGCCGGTGCCGCGGATACCATCGGGCTCTTCTGCGGGCTGTTCGCGCTCATGACCGTCTTCATGGGCCCGCTCATGATCAGGAACGACCTGCGGCGCGATCTCGAGCGGCTCGCGGTGCTCAAGACGTGGCCCGTCCGGGGCGCCGTCCTCTTCCGCGGCGAGGCGCTCGCGCCTGCCGCGGTCCTGACCGTTGTCGCGTGGATCTTCATCCTCGGCGCGAGCGCCTCGACCAGCCGCGTGTTCCAGCAACTCGGCATCGACGGACTCGGCGCGCGGCTGTCCTACACACTGGCGGCGCTCATCCTCGCTCCCGGGCTCATCGCCGCGCAGGTCATCGTGCAGAACGCCGTGGCGCTCCTGTTTCCCTCGTGGATGTCGATCGGCCCGACGCGCGCGCGGGGCCTGGACGTCATGGGGCAGCGCATGCTGATGATGGCGGCCATGGTGGTGACGCTCATCATCGCCGTTCTGCCCGCGGCCCTCTTCGCCGGCGTCGCGGCCGCGGCGATCTACTTCACGATGTCGGTCATTCCGGTGATCGTGCCGGCCGCCGTGATCACGGCGCTCCTCGCTGCCGAGTGCCTGCTCGCCAGCGAAGCGCTCGGGCGCACGATGGACCGGATCGATCCTTCCGCCATCGACGCCGTCGAGTAGCGGGCCTTCACGATTTCTTCACACGGAACGACGACCATGGGGTCGTCGTGCCCCCATATCTACGAGCCGCGTCACTCGCCGGCGCGATCGCCATCGGCGCCGCGCTGGGCGTCCAGGCTGGACAGGAGCGAGCGCCACAGGCGCTCGACGCGGCCGCGCGCCGGCGGGCGGTCGAGGCGCTGGCTGACGTCATCGACCGCAACTACGTGCTGCCCGAGGTGGCCTCGGCGCTCGGGAAACATCTGCGCACGGCGCTCGCGGCCGGCGCCTACGACGCGAGCGCCACAGCGGACGCGCTCGCGCGGCAGCTCACGTCCGACCTCCAATCCTGGAGCCGCGACCGGCACCTGCGCGTCGTCACGAGCGACGCGACCCGCAGCGGGCAGGTCATCGCCCGGGGCAGCCCGCCGCCGGGACGAGGCGGGGGCGAACCCATCGTCGTCATCGAGACCGGGCCGGGACGCGGCGGCCCGCCGAACTTCGGGTTCGCGCGCGTCGAGATCCTCGACGGCAATATCGGCTACCTGGACCTGCGCGGGTTCCGGCCCGAGCCGGCCGCGCGGGACACGGCCTCGGCAGCGATGGCGTTCGTCGCGCACAGCCGGGCCGTCATCATCGACCTGCGCCGCAACGGCGGCGGCTCGCCGGACATGGTCCGCTATCTCGCGAGCTACTTCTTCGACGACACGCCGGTGCTGCTCAACCGTTTCTTCGACCGCCCGTCGAACACGGCGACCGAACAGACGACGATCGACGTGCCGGGCACGCGGATGCCGCACGTCCCGCTCTACATCCTGACGAGCGGGCGCACGTTCTCGGCGGCCGAGGCCTTCAGCTATTCGCTCCAGGCGCTGAAACGCGCCACCGTGGTCGGCGAGGTCACGGGGGGTGGCGCCCATCCGACCGTGGACATGCCCGTGACGCCGGACCTCGTGGCGGTCGTTCCCGTGGCGCGATCGATCAACCCGGTCACCGGCACCGACTGGGAGGGTGTGGGTGTCCAGCCCGACATTCGCGTCCCGGCCGGCGACGCCCTGGACCGCGCGCTCGACGAGGCGCGCAAGCGAATCGGCAGCTGACGGATTTCCGGCACCGCCCCGTTGGCCGCGGCAGAGTCCCCCCCGCCCGCCATCATCTATGTGTGGAAAATCTCCGGAAAACGGCAGTTGGCGTCGCGCGCCGGTATGCCGTCCCGCTATTTGCACAGTCCCATCCCGACTCCGCGGATTGAAAGGACGGCTCCCGATGGACGCACCCACCGCCACCACAGTCGGCGATCTCGTTGGCCGCCTGCCCCTCGACGGGGCCGGGCGTGAGCTGGCCCTCCTGCGGCTCACCGACCTGTTCGCCGATCGCGAGGCGACGGCCGCGGTGCGCGCCGCCGCGGCGCGTGCGCGCGATTCGCTGCGTCAGGAAGAGCCCCAGGGAGCCTCGGTCGCCAACGCGGTGTCGGCTGCGAGCGCGCTCTCGGAGCTGGAGCACATCACGACCTCGGCGATCGGCCACGACCTGGCGAACGACGCGATCCGCCGCGAGCAGCTGGCGCGCGCGCTCGTCAATCCCGCCTTCGTCGCGCTCGTCCCCACCTGGATCACCGAAATGCGGCAGGTTGCCGGCATGGCTCCCGGTTCAGGGGCGTGCACGATCGGCACCGCGATGCAGTTGTGGCTGTGGACGCTGGCGCACGTGCAGGGCGGCTCCGACGGTGCGGCGGTCTCCGAGCTTGGCGAGGCCTTCGGTCCGCTGGTCGGGGCTCGCGCGCAAATCCTGGAAGTCGTCGGCGAAGGCCTGGCCTCCAGCTCAGGACCAGCCCGCCAGTTCTACACCGACCTGTGCCATACGCAGGCCGCCCGCGCGGCAGGCAGCGTCGCCACGCTGTGCGCCGAGATCGTGTTCGGCTCGCGGCGCCACGCGGCGTGGGACTCCGAGGGCTGTGCGTCCTGCTATTGCGCCGACGATCTGGACTCGCTCGAAGGCTGGATCCCGGGCATCGCGAGCTCGGCACGGGCCCATGAGGACGTGATCGAATCGGACGGTTCGCACCCGATCAAGGCCGGACCGTGCGCCTCGGCGAAAGGACTCGACACCTTCGTGCGGCTGCGCGCGAAGCTGGACGGCTGCCTGACCGGCGCCCGCCTGGCGAGGACCCGCGCCGCCGCCGCCCTGCCATCGATTCTCGCCGGTACCATTGTTTCCACGCGCTGAGGGGACGACTGCGATGACACTTGCCCGACTGGACGCCGGCGATCTCGAACTGATCGTCGCCACCCTCAAGGAATTCACCGCCCGCGAGACGCCGCTCGAGCGGCGCCTGCAATGGGACACGAGCGACACCTGTCCAGAAGACGTGGTACGGGCAATGCTCGGACCCGAGGTGGGCCTGCATCTCGTGTTCCTGCCAGTCGAGTACGACGGCATGGGCGGCGGCGCGTACGACATCTACCGGCTGTCGTGCGAGTTCGCGAAGATCGATCTCGGCCTGGCCACGGCGATGCTCGCGGTGGCGCTCGGCAGCGATCCGATTCGCGTCGGCTGCACGCCCGATCAGAAGCGGCGCTGGCTGACCCGGATCGCAAACGAAGGCCTCATCGTCGCGTACGCGGTGACGGAGCCCGAGGCCGGCTCGAACGTCCAGAACCTCAAGACGGAGGCGCGTGCCCGTCACGGACGCGGACGGCCGCGTCACGCACTATCGCCTCACCGGCGTGAAGCAGTTCATCTCGAACGGGTCGATTGCCGACCTGTACACGGTGCTCGCCAAGGCGCCCGGTGGTCCCACCTTCTTCGTCGTCGAACGGAACACCCCGGGGCTGAAGGCGGGCAAGCACGAGATCAAGCACGGCATCCGCCTCTCGGACACGGCGCAGGTCCTGCTCCAGGACGTCGTCGTGCCGGCCGATCACATGGTCGGCGACGTCGAGGGCAACGGCCTCAAGCAGGCCAACGAAGTGTTCGGCTTCACCCGCCTCATGGTCGCGGGCTTCGGCCTCGGCGCCGGCCAGGCAGCGCTCGACAAGGCGATCGCCTATTCGAAGCAGCGGCGCCAGATGGGCACGCTCCTCTGCGAGAAACAGGGGTTCACCCACAAGCTCCTCGTGCCGAACAGCGTGCGGCTGGCCGCCGCGCAGGCCTACATCGAATACGTGGCGGACCTGCTCGACGCGGGCGGCGAAGACCGCCAGGTCGAAGGCGCCGTCGCCAAGCTGACGGCCACAGAATGGGGCAACATCGCGGCAGACGATGCGGTGCAGGCGCTCGGAGGCTATGGGTACTGCGTGGACTTCGAGGTGGAGAAGATCCGCCGCGACGCGCGCATTCTCCGCATCTACGAGGGCACGTCGGAGATTCTCCAGAGCATCATCGGCGTCTTCCGCATGCGGCAGAACGTCAAGAGCAAGGGCGCGTTCTACCGGAGCATGGCGGACGAGGTGGGCCCGATGCTGGACTGCGGCGGGCCGGCGGCGGCGAAAGCCGCGCGCTTCCTCTCGGAAGCGGTCAATCTCTCGTACCATCACAAGCTGATCAAGCAGCAGCACGCGCTGTTCGAGATCGCCACCTGCATGGCGGAGGTCGAAACCGCGGTGGCGCTCGTGCGTGCAGCCGCGAAGGGCACGGCTCTCCAGAAGGCCCAGTCGAGGGTGTGGGCGAGCGACGTCGCGCTGTCCTCGCCGTCGCGGCTGTTGAAGCTGTTCAGCGCCGCGGGTGTTCTGAGCGCGGCCCAGTTCGAAGAGTTCAGCGTCGCGGCCGACCTGTCCGGGTCCATCGCGATGCAGGCCGGTCGCCTCGCGGACCTGGACTTCATCGCTCAGACGATCACCGCCCGCTAGACGAGGGGGCACGTGGCACGCCCCGCCACTCCACGGCCTGCCGCTCTCTGAGCGCCGCCGCCGGCGCCGCAACCGTCGCGCGGCGCCCAAGGTGGAATGGCACACTCGTGACCACCACGTTGGGCTTGAACAGCAGCGCGCCTTTAATCAGCAGCGCGTGCTGGTTGTGGAGAACGTGCCGCCAGAGATGGCGCGGGACGAACTCCGGCAGGACGACCGTCACGTACACCTCCGGATCGCGCTGCACCTGCTCGATGTACTCCAGCAGCGGCTCGAGCAACGACCGGTAGGGCGAGTCGAGGACGACGAGCGCAACGCCGTTACCCCACACAGGCCACTGCTCCTTCAAGGCGGCCGTCTGGCCCGCGTCGATCTCCACATAGACGGCACGCACGTCTCCAGCCAGCGAGCGGGCGTAACGCAGCGCACGAACGACCGCCTGTTGCAGGCCCCCAACCGGCACGATGACAACGTGCCGGACGGGCGGGGTGTCCGGGTTCAGGCCGCAGAGCGTCAGATCGGAGGCGACCTCGTCGTAATGCCGGCGCGTGATCAGGAAGAGTCCCACGAGCACGGGAATCATGATGATGATGATCCACGCTCCCTCGGCCGCCTTGGTCGCGCCGACGATCACGAGTACGACCCCGGTCACGAGTGCGCCGAATCCGTTGACCGCGGCGCTCGTCTTCCAGCCCGCGGTCTTCACCCGCCGCCCGTGCACGACCATCCCCGCCTGCGACAGCGTGAACGAGACGAACACGCCAATCATGTAGAGCGGGATCAGCGCATGCGTGTCGCCGCCGAAGGTGACGAGCAGCACGCCCGCCAGCGCGCTCAGGATCAGGATGCCGTTCGAGAACGCGAGCCGGTCCCCCTGCGTCATGAACTGGCGCGGCAGGAACCGGTCCCGCGCGACGATCGATGCGAGGCGAGGGAAATCCGCATATGCGGTGTTCGCTGCCAGCACCAGGATCAGCATCGTCGCCGCCTGTACCACGTAGTAGAAGACGCCTCTCCCGCCGAATGTCGCGCGGGCGAGCTGCGAGACGACGGTTTCGGTCTCGCTGGGGACGATGCCGTAGGCGCGCCAGCGGCATCGCGTCACGCGGGGCGACAGCGAGGTCAGGCTGACGCCCAAGGAATTCGACCTGCTCGTCTTTCTCGCGCAGCATCCTGGACGGGTGCTGACCCATCGCGCAATCCTGAAGGCCCTCTGGGGACCGCATGCCGTCGATCAGCCCGAGCACCTCCGCGTGCTCGTGGGGTCGCTGCGCAGAAAGATCGAGCGGGAACCATCGCGCCCTGCCTACATCGTGACCGAGCCATGGGTTGGGTATCGATTCGACGCCGAGTAGCTCTGTCCGCGCAACGCGGACCGCCCGGCGTACCCCCGGGAAACTGGACCCCGGACAAAGGGGCACGAGCCGGCTGCCCAGGGTGGTGTGCGCACGACCCTCGGCGGTATACTGCCGCGGTGCTGACTCATCCTTTTCGTGCGCTGACGCTCGCCTGCTGCGTTCTCTGGCTGTTGCCCGGAACCGCAATCGCGCAGACGACTTACACGGTCCTGACGGCGGCCCAGCTTCAGGCGGCGCTCTCGGCCGCGCAGCCGGGCGATACGGTTCGTTTCGGCGCGAACATCACCCTGACGCAGGAACTCTCGTCGGTCGGCACCGATCTCACCATTGACGGCGACGGCCACACCCTGTCGGGAAACGGCCAGTTTCGAGGGTTCGTCGTGACCGGGATCACCTTCGGCGACCTGGGTGCCGTCAACGTGGTCTTCAAGAACCTCACGATAGCGAATACGGTCGCTGCCGGAGGCACCGGCGGATTGGGAGCTGACGGCGGCGGAGGCGGCGGCGGCGGGTTGGGCGGGGCCATCTTCGTCGGCGACCAGGCCACCGTCACCGTATCGAACGTCGCCGTCGTCTCCAGCAGCGCCGTGGGCGGCAACGGCGGGAGCGCCACGGGCGGGCCGGGCGGCGGGGGCGGCGGCGGCCTGGGCGGGAACGGTGGATCGGGCACGGGCGGCGGCGGCGGCTTCGGATTGACCGCCACCGGATCGAACAACGGGACGCCGCCGGGGCCGGGCCTCCTGACGAGCGGTGGCTTCGGCGGCGAAGCGGGAGCGGCGAACGGCGGCGGCGGAGGCAGTCTCGGCCTTGGCGGCGGGGGCGGCGGCGACTCCGCCGGAAGCGCGGTCAGCGGCGACGGCGGCAGCGGCGGATATGGTGGAGGGGGCGGCGGCGGCACGACGGTCACCGGCAGGGGCGGTACGGGCGGAACGGGCGGCGGGGGGGGCGGCGGAGCGGCCGCCGGCGGCGGCAGCGTGTTCGGCGGGGGCGGCGGCGGAACCACGGCCGGCAGCGCGGCGCCGGGCGGCTTCGGCGGCGGCAGCGGCTCGGCAACCGGCGGCGGGGGCGGCGGCGCCGCGTTCGGCGGAGCCATCTTCGTCGAGGCCGGCGGAGCGCTGACGGTCACCGGCGCGTTCACGGTCAACGGCAGCAGCGTGACCGGCGGCCACGGCGCCGCGGGTGCTGCAGACGGCGTCGGCCAGGCCGGCGCGCTCTTCCTCGGCGGTTCCGGCGGAATCACGTTCTCGCCGGGCGCGGGCGAGTCCATGGTCGTGGCCGATGCCATCGCCGACGAAGCGGGCCTCGGCGGCGCGGGCGTCAACGCGTGGAGCCTCTTCAAGGACGGCGCCGGCACGCTGACGCTGCTGGGGTCGAACGCCTACAGCGGCGGCACGACAGTGGCGGACGGCGTGCTCAGTGTCGCGGGCAACACCGGCCTCGGCGCCGGCGGCGACGTCCGTCTGTTCGGCACGTCGACGCTCCAGATCACCGGGACCGACACGTTCGCGCGCGACCTGTTCCTCGAAAGCGCCCCGACGGTCAGCGTCGCCGCGGGCAGGACCGCCACCTGGTCGGGCCTGGTCGCAGACGATGACGCGTCGGCGTCGCTGACGGTGGCCGGCGGCGGCACCCTCGCTCTGACGAACAATGCCAACAACTACAGCGCCGGCACGTTCGTGATCGGCGGCAGCACCTTGCTGGTGAACGACGACGGCGCCCTGGGAGCGCCGGGAAGCGCGGTCACGCTCGGAGACGCCTCGAGCGGCGGCACGCTCGCCTTCCTGACCGGCACGTCCACGGTGTCGGCCCGGGACTTCACGCTCGCCGGCGCGCTCGGCGGCACCTTCGACGTGCAGGGCACAGCCCTCGTCGTGCTGGACGGTGCGGTTGGCGGGTCGGGGCGGCTGACGAAGGCCGGTGCCGGCACGCTGTTCCTGTCCAACCCCGCCAGCCACACCGGCGGAACGAGCATCGACGGCGGCGTGCTGGCCGCCGGAGCGGCCGACGTGCTGCCCCCCGGCAGCACCCTGAACGTCGCCGCCGGCGCGACGTTCGACCAGAACGACTTCAGCCAGACACTCGGCAACATCTCCGGCGCGGGCCGCATCTCGCTCGGCTCCGGCACGCTCTCCACCGGCGGCGCGAATGCGGACACGTCGTTCAGCGGCGTCATCGATGGAACGGGCGCGCTCGTCAAGACAGGCACCGGCGTGTTGACGCTGGCGGGCGCGAACACCTATTCCGGAGGCACCACGGTCACCGGAGGTGCGCTCGCCGGCACGACGTCGAGCCTCCAGGGGAATATCGTCAACGACGCGGCCGTCATCTTCGATCAGACGTTCGCCGGCACCTACGCCGGCAACATGAGCGGCACCGGTCTGCTGACCAAGACGGGCACCGGCGTGTTGACGCTATCGGGCGCGAACACCTATTCCGGCGGCACCACGGTCACGGGCGGGGCTCTGATCGGGACCACGGCGAGCCTGACGGGAAACATCTTCAACAGCGCCGCGGTGACCTTCGACCAGGCGTTCGCCGGGACCTATGCCGGGAGCATGAGCGGCGCCGGCCTGCTGACGAAGACGGGCGCCGGCAGCGTAACCCTCGCGGGCGCGAACACCTACAGCGGCCCGACGACGATCGCGGCCGGCGTGCTCAGGGCCGGTTCGGTCAACGCGCTGTCGCCGAACAGTGCGATTGCGGTCGGGGCCGGGGGCACGCTGGACCTGAACGATTTCAGCCACACGCTGAATGCGCTGACCGGCACCGGCAACGTCGCGCTGGGTAGCGCGACGCTGACGATGGGCACCGACGGCAGCAGCACCGTGCTGGCGGCGACAATCAGCGGCAACGGTTCGTTCGTCAAGGACGGGGCCGGCACGCTGACGCTGCTGGGGGCCAACTCCTACTCGGGCGGAACGGCCGTCACGGGCGGGGTGCTCGCCGGCACGACGTCGAGCCTCCAGGGGAATATCGTCAACAACGCGGCCGTCATCTTCGATCAGACGTTCGCCGGCACCTACGCCGGCAACATGAGCGGCACCGGTCTGCTGACCAAGACGGGGACCGGCGTGTTGACGCTATCGGGCGCGAACACCTATTCCGGCGGCACCACGGTCACGGGCGGGGCTCTGATCGGGACCACGGCGAGCCTGACGGGAAACATCTTCAACAGCGCCGCGGTGACCTTCGACCAGGCGTTCGCCGGGACCTATGCCGGGAGCATGAGCGGCGCCGGCCTGCTGACGAAGACGGGCGCCGGCAGCGTAACCCTCGCGGGCGCGAACACCTACAGCGGCCCGACGACGATCGCGGCCGGCGTGCTCAGGGCCGGTTCGGTCAACGCGCTGTCGCCGAACAGCGCGATTGCGGTCGGGGCCGGGGGCACGCTGGACCTGAACGGTTTCAGCCACACGCTGAACGCGCTCGGCGGCTCCGGCAACATCGCGCTTGGCGGCGCGACGCTGACGATGGGCACCGACGGCAGCAGCACCGTGCTGGCGGCGACAATCAGCGGCAACGGTTCGTTCGTCAAGGGCGGGGCCGGCACGCTGACGCTGCTGGGGGCCAACTCCTACTCGGGCGGAACGGCCGTCACGGGCGGGGTGCTCGCCGGCACGACGTCGAGCCTCCAGGGGAATATCGTCAACAACGCGGCCGTCATCTTCGATCAGGCGTTCGCCGGCACCTACGCCGGCGACATGAGCGGCACCGGTCGGCTGACGAAGACGGGCACCGGCGCGCTGACCCTGGCGGGCCACAACACCTACACGGGCGGCACGTTCATCACGGGTGGTTCACTCATCACGAGCGGATCGGGGCTGACCGGCCTGGTCGTGAACACCGCCTTGCTCGTCTTCGGCGGACCGGGCGACAGTACCTTCACGGGCCTGCTCACCGGGACCGGCGCTATCGACAAGACCGGCCCGGGCACGCTCACCATCACCGGTTCGCACCCGTTCAGCGGCACGACGACGATCAACGCCGGCACGCTGGCGCTCAACGGCACGCTTGCGGGCAGCGTCAACATCGGAGCGGGCGCGGCCTTCGACGTCAACGGCGCGGTCGGCGGGTCGATCAGGGTGGACGGCACCCTGACGGCGGGCTCGTCATCCGGCACGGGCGCGATCGCGCCGTCCGGCGGCACGCCGCTCGTGCAGGCCTCGTCCGGCAATCGGCTCGAGACCGATCCCGTTCTGGTGGTCGGCGGCAACCTGTTCGCCGGACCGGGATCGACCGTGGGCTTTCCGATCGGCGCGGGGTTGACCCCGTCGATCCTCGCCGGTGGCACCGCGACGCTGAACGGCACCGAGATCGACCTGTCGGCCCAGCAGTTCGCCGGCGCGCGGCACCTGTCGTTCATCGCGCTGACGGCGCTGAACGGACTGAGCGTCGCCAACACGGTCGTCTCGACCGGCGACCCGCTCATCGTGCCGGCGCTCAAGCAGGACGCGACGTCGCTGTACGTCACACTGCTGAACCTCGGGGTGCCGCTCGCCTCGTCGGCGCCGGCCGGCAATGCCGCGGCCGCGGCGGCGGCCCTCGATCGGACGAAGCACGACCTGAGCGGCGACCGCGGCTTCGTCATCCGCGAGCTGACCGCGCTGGACGACGCGGAGCTCAACGACGCGCTGGTTCAGATCGCCGGGGAGCTGCACGCCTCGTCGCGCCACCTCGCGGTGCGCGGCAGCGAGGCCTTCACCGACATGATCCGCAACCAGTTGATGGATCGCGACCACGAGGACGCGTCGAACGGGGCCGGCGGCGCCCGCAAGGTGCGCTGGTGGGGCCAGGTCTCGCGCGAGCGCACGACGTTCCGGCCCACAGACGGCGCGTTTGGCGGCCGGATGGACCTGACCGACAGCGCGGGCGGATTCGACATGCGATTGTCGGACCGCTGGCTGATCGGCGGGGGCGGCGGATTCGGCTCGGGGCGACTCGGCCTCGACGGCGCGGGTTCGTCGAGCGACGTCAACACTCCGCGCGCCTTCGGCGTGGTGGGCTTCCAGCCGAAGGGCTTCGGCATCCACGGCGGAGCCAGCGTCTCGCGGTCGGTCTCGACCTCGGAGCGCGCGCTCCACATCATCGCCACGCTGGCGCCGGAGCTGGGCGGCGGGCCGCTGACCGAAGGCATCGATCGCATCGCGGCCGCCGACGAGGTGACGATCCAGAACGACCAGTGGAGTGAGTACCTCCGACTACCAGAACATCCGCACGTACCGACTCGATTACATGATCGGCGTGCGCCGCGCACGTTTCGCGCGCGCCGCCTTCACCGAGTCAGGTGCCGGCGCGCTGTCGCTGCTCGTCCCGGACGAGACGCTGAACCTGAACCAGGCCGACGTGAAGGTGCACCTGTGGCGGCGGCAGGGGAGCATCCGCCCCTACGTCGAGACGCTCTATCGCCGGTCGTCGCACTGGCCCGTGGACACGGCGGTCAGCTTCGCCGACGAGCGGGACAGCGGGTTCAAGACCGCCGGGCTGCCGCTCGGCGCCGACGCGTTCGCCGGCCGCGTCGGCGCGGTGTTCGTGCGCCGCATCGGGACGCTGACCCTCGAGTATCGCTACCGGAAGGCGTCGGGACAGACCGTGCAGGCGGGCGAGCTGCGGTTCCGCTTCTGACGCGCGTGCGTCGCGCGGCCCGCCGGGCTTATAATGCCGCAGGCCTGATGCGCCATATCGCGGTCGTCAACATGAAGGGCGGAGTCGGCAAGACGACGACCGCCATCCACCTCGCCGCGGGGCTCGCCCGCCGGGGCGCGCGTGTGCTGCTCGTGGACGCCGATCCGCAGGGCAACGTCGGGCACGCGCTGGGCGTGCACCGCACCCCGACGATTCATGATGTGATGCTCGGCGCGGCCACGCCGGAAGCGGCCATCGTGAGCGGCGTGCGCGAGCGGCTGGACCTGCTCCCGGCGTCGCCGGCCATGTTCGCGCTCGACGCGCAGCTTGCCGGTGCGTCGCAGCGGGAGACGATCCTCGCGCGGCGGCTCGCCGGGCTCAGCGGCTACGACGTGATGGTGCTGGACACGTCTCCGGCCATGAGCCTGCTGACCTACAACGTGCTGATTCACGCCACCGATCTCGTGATCCCGGTCACGATGGACGGTATGGCGATCGTCGGCGCGCGGCAGACGCTCGCCGGCGTTCACGAGATCCGGGAACTCTGGCCGGATCGTCCACTCGACCTGCTCGCGGTGCTGCCGACGTGCATCAACCCGACGACCAACGGCACCCGCGCGGCGTTCGACGTGCTCGAGTCCGATGGGGAAATGGGCCCGCGCCTCTTCCGGCGCGGTATTCGCCAGTGCATTGATGTGACCTATGCCATTGCGCAGCGACAAACGATCTGGGAGTACGCGCAAGGGAGCCGGGCGGCGAAAGACTACGACGCCTTCGTCGCCTTCATCGCCGAACAAACCGGCACCCGCGGCGCGGCCCCGGACGCGCGGGACGAAACGCGCGAAGCTCTCCTTTGACGTCGCGAGCGACGCGGCTGGCGACGCGCAGACGGGATGGGTATATCGCTCCGCCGACCCACCCGTTCGGGACGCCCCCCCGGCCGAACCCGCCTGGAGGGTGCCGGTGCCCCCGCCCCAGCCAGACGCGCCGGCCGTGACGCCGCCGCCGACGGCCATGCGAACGCCGGCACCAACCGCCAGGCCGGCTGAGTCATCCTCGCGCGGCTGGCTCACCAGCGGCCTCTACGCGATGGCGCTGCCGATGGCGTTGCCGATGGCACTCACCGCGGGCCTCATGCTCGCGCCGGTCATCTGGGCGCTCGGGCCGCGGCGGCGATAATCGCGCCCGCCGCCGCCGGGCCGGCATCGGCTATAGTGATCCCCATCGTGAAACTGCTGGCCCTCTCCGACCTGCACGGGGCACTCCCGGATCTGCCCTCGTGCGACCTGCTGATCCTCGGGGGTGATATCTGTCCCGACCGGTACGAGGACGCCCGGGCGATAGACGATCCGGAAGTCCAGGAGGCGTGGCTGCGCTTCCCGTTCAGCGACTGGGCCCGGGCGATCCCCCTGCCCCGCGACCGCAAGCTGATGACGTGGGGCAACCACGATTTCGTCGGCGAGCGCGGCCTGCGTCGCGAGCAGCTCGTCGCGGATCTGCCCGTGCGCGTGTGCGTGGACGAGGCGGTCGAGTTCGACGGGCTGAAGATCTGGATGTCGCCCTGGTCGAACCCGTTCATGGACTGGGCCATGATGAAGCCCCCGGCCGAGCTCGCGTCGATCTACGGCGCGATCCCGGACGACACGGACATCCTCGTGAGCCATCAGCCGCCGTTCGGTTACGGCGATCGCGAGCTCGTCGGGCCGGACCGGATCGAGCACGTCGGCTCGCGGGAACTGCTGTCCGCCATCGACCGCGTCCGGCCGCAGGTCGTGATTTGCGGCCACATCCATCGCGATTTCGGCGTCTTCGACTACCACGGCGTCCCGATCTACAACGTCGCGGTCTGCGACGCGGACTATCGTCCCACTCACGCGCTCACGCTGATCGAGGTCACCGCTCGGAGTGCCGGGTCGACGCGCTGATGTTCCGCGCGCGCGGTCCCGAATGCTGTATCAAGCTGGGGGAAGGGTAAGTATGCTAGCGGCATCCCAACACGAGAGGGCTGACAATCCGGCCGCATCCGGCCGGTGGCCGGTGAGGATTCCCTGACCCATGGTGGATCTCGAGTTCCTCGCGTCCATTCCGATCTTCAGCTTCTTCACGCGGCCCGAACTCGAGGCGGCCGAGAAGCTGTTCCGCGAAGTGACCTTCGCGAAAGACGACGTCGTCGTCCGGATCGGCGAGCCCGGCGATACGTTTTTCGTCGTGCTCGACGGCGAGCTGGACGTGTGGGACGCGAGCCAGCCGCCGCGCCAGACGGGCACGCTCCGGCGCGGCGACTTTTTCGGCGAGATGGCGTTGCTCCAGGGAGGCCTGCGTACCGCGACGGTCACGGCCGCGCGCCGCGTCCGCCTGGTCGCGGTCGACAAGCCGGCATTCGACCAGCTGTTCCTCCGCAACCCGAAAGCGATCGAGTACTTCGCGCGTGTCCTGTCCAAGCGCCTGGCCAGCGTCACGCGCGCCCAGCGTATCCGGCGGGCGACGACGGCCATCGCGGTCGCGAGCCATCGGGGGTTGAAGGGTGAAACGCTCGTCGCCCACGCGCTCGCGGCCATCCTTCGGCAGATCACCGCCACCGAGGTGGTGTACGTCGAAGTGCGTCCGAGCCAGGAAGCGCCGAGGCCGAGCGTGCTCGACCTGCTCTCCGGCGACCTGGAATACGCGCCGCGCAAATGGGTGCGGCCGAACGAGAACGGCCGCCCGACGACGCTGCAGATCGTCGTCCCTGACAACATGGATCGCGGCACCTACGGCGATCTGATGTCGAACCTTGTCTCGAAACTGAGCGACGCGTTCAGTTTCATCATCTTCGATCTGGGATCGCAGTTCCCTGGCCTGATCGAGTCGGCGCCGGCATTCGCCGACGTCTTCGTGGCGCTGGTCGACACGGCCGACGGCGATCCCGGGATCGCCGACCTGCGCTCGATGAAGCTGCATCGGGTGGTGAACCTGTTCAACCCGACCTCGCGGCCGATCCCGATCAGCAGCAGCGAGCCGTTCGTCATTCCCTACAGTCCGGTCTTCACGCGCCCGACCGCCGAAGCGAGCGAGTACATCCGGACCAATCCGCGGTCGGCTCCCTCGCTGCCGATGTTCCGGCTCGCGCACAAGCTGCTCGGGATCTCGATCGGGATCGCGCTCGGCGGCGGCGCCGCGTTCGGCCTCGCTCACCTGGGCGTGCTCCAGGTGCTCGAGGAGGACGGGATCCCGATCGATCTGGTGGCCGGGTGCAGCCAGGGATCCATCGTCGCCGTCGGCTATGCCGCGGGCCTCAGCGTGAGCGAGATGATCGGGATCGCGCGTGAGCTGGGCACGCGGCGCAACTTCCTCTTCGCCTCGGATCCGACGTTCTTCCTGAAGCCGGGTATCCTGTCGGGCCAGCGATTCGTGTCGATGATGCGCCCGTTCCTGAAGGGCAAGGACACGTTCGAGCAACTGCTGCTGCCCTGCCGCACGGTGGCGACCGACATCGAATCCGGCGAGCGCGTCGCCATCGGGTCGGGGAGCCTCGAGACCGCCTATCGCGCGAGCTCGTCGGTGCCGATGGTGCTGGCGCCGCTGCGGGACGGCGAGCGCGTGCTGGTCGACGGCGGCGTCGCCGATCCGGTGCCCGCGGGTGTGGCGACCGACATGGGCGCCGACATCACGATCGCGGTCAACGTCGTGCCCCCCATGAAGCGCGGCGTCGAAACCGTCCTGTCGTCGTTCTATCGCAGGATGAACGCCTTCAACCCGCTGTCGTATTTCGGCGACGGCCAGGACATGCCGAACCTCTTCGACATCGTGATGAACTCGATGCAGATTCTTCAGTACGAACTCGGCAACTTCAAGGCGATCTCGGCCGACGTGCTGATCAACCCGGACCTGTCCGACTTCACCTGGATCGAGTACTACCGCGCCGACGAACTGATCGAACGGGGCGCGCAGGCCGCGCGCACGGCGCTGCCGGCCATCCACGCCGCGGTCGAGGCGAAGATCGAACCCATCCGACAGGCGGCCCCTGGCGCCCGCGCGCTGTCCGGACGCTGATGCCGATCACGATGAGCCTCCTGCTGCACGATCCGCCCGCGCGCCACCATTGGACGCGCCATCGCTCGTCAACCTGCTCACACCATCAGACGGCTGCGATCCGTTGGCGATGACGCCGCGCCACACGAACGTTCGCATCCGCCTCCGAAGGGTCCCAGGCGAGAACTCCCGATGACAGACCTCCGCTCCTTCCTCCACGGACCCGCCACCGACATCGTCCGGGCCATCGCCGCCGACGACATCTCGGCTGCGGAGATCGTCGGCCTTCACCTCGAACAGATCGCGCGACTTCAGCCGCAGCTCAATGCGTTCGTGGACGTGCGCGGCGACGCTGCGCTGACCGAGGCGCGCACGCAGGACGACGCCGCCGCGCGCGGCATCCCGCGCGGCCCGCTCGGCGGACTGCCGGTCACCGTCAAGAGCGCAATCGAGGTGGCCGGGCTGCGCTGCGAAACCGGCAGCCCGTCACGCAAGGGCATCGTGGCCGCCAGCGACGCCGTCGTCGTCACGCGGCTGCGGGCGGCGGGAGCCATCGTGCTCGGAACGACGAACGTGGCCGAGATGCTGATGGGCTACGAGTCGGTCAACCCCCTGCACGGGCGGACGGCGAACCCCTGGGGCCTCGACTTCACGCCCGGCGGCTCGAGCGGCGGTGAATCGGCGGCGATCGCCGCGGGCTGTTCGGCCGGCGGCATCGGCAGCGACGGCGGAGGCTCGATTCGGGTGCCGGCGCACTTCACGGGCATATGCGGCCTGAAGCCGACGCCCGGGCGCATTCCCGGCACGGGCCACCAGCCGGCCTGCCTTGGACCGTTCTCGCTCATCGGCGTCGTCGGTCCGATGGCGCGCACCGTTCGCGACGTCTTCGAACTCTTTCGCGTTGTCGCAGGCTGGGAACCAGGCGACCCGATGGCCGTGCCGCTCCCTGCCGGCGAACTCGATGACGCGCCGGGCGGCCGCGCCATCCGCATCGGCTTCTTCGAGGACGACGGCCGGACCATGGTCACCCCGGAGACGCGGGCCGCCGTGCAGGCGGCCGCGCAGGCGGCCGGACGCGCCGGGCATCACGTGGAAGCCTGGCGTCCCGAGGGACTCGACCGCGCGCGGGAACTGTGGGACATCTTCTTCGCCGAAGTCGGCTTGATGCTGCTCGGCGAGACGCTCGAAGGCGCCGAACGCGCGCTGCCAATCCTCGAGGCGTTCCTGAAGGGAGCGGCGCCGCTGCCGCCGCTCACGAGCACCGGGTTCATTCATGCCTGGATCGATCGCGACGACGTGCGCGCGAGCCTGCTCCGGCAGATGGAAACTCACCGGATCCTGATCTGCCCCGTGGCGGCGATCCCCGCCTTCCGCCACGGCGAGCGCCGGTGGAAGGTCGATGGCACCGACGTCGGCTATCTCGACGCGATGGCATACACGCAGTGGTTCAACATCCTCGGCAATCCGGCCGCGGTGGTACCGGTCGGGAAGTCCCCCGATGGCCTGCCGATCGCCGTGCAGGTCGTCGGACGGCCGTTCGAAGAGGAGATCGTGCTGGCGGTCGCCGCGCAGATCGAGCGAGAGACGGGAGGATACGCGCGCCCGCCCATCTCGTGACGATTCATCGGCCGGCCGATGGCGTGAGGCCAGGCTGGTCCAGTCCGATTGCCGCCCTTCGCCGCGCGAATCGACTCGACCCGCGAGCTGAAATCGGCGAACAGGTGCTCGGTGAAACCTACCTTCTCGTAGACCTTCCGCCCCTCTCCGTCGAGGAACCAGCTCGTGGGAAACACCTCGAGACCGGCCTTGGTGACGTAGCCCTTGTCCAGGAGCACCGGGAACGTGTAGCCGTGCTGGGTCATCCAGGGCGGCACGTCGGCCGGCTTTTCATCCGTGTTGATGGTCAGGATGGCGACTTCGGGATCGCTGGCGTACTTCTCGTGGAGCTGCTGGACCTCGGGCATTTCCTTCAGGCACTGGGTGCACCAGATGCCCCAGAAGTTGATGACGACGATCTTGCCCTTCATGCTGTCGAGCGTGACCTGCCTGCCGTCGAGCGACTTCAGCTTGAATTTCGGCACAGGGACCGGGCTGGTGATGGCGGCGGCCGGGGCCTGCGGCGCGGCGGAGGCGACGACGCCCGACGTCACCACGAGGAGAAGAGCAGCCAGACGAATCGCACGATGACAGCGCATGGTGTGGACGCCTCAGGAAAAGGGCGGGCGGATGGATCGCCCGCCGCCGACGGTGTTCAGGGGTGCGTGCCCTTGGCGGGCGCGGCCTTGCTGACAATCCCCTTGCCTTCCTCGACCACGAGGAACTGATTGGCGGCGACGTTCGTGATCCGATCCTTCTGCCCGCTGGGCCACTCGACTTCGATGGTCGAGACGGTCGGGTCCTTGCCAAGGCCGAAGGTCAGCGCGAGGTCGCTCTGCGAGCAGTAGCTCGATCCGCTGTGGACCGTGTTCCACTGTTTGCCGCCGGCGCTCTCGATGCGCACGACCGCGCCGATGCCGTCCCGGTTGGACTTCACGCCGCGGGTGCGGATGCAGATGAAGTTGTTCCGGTTGCCGCCGTCGTTGCGATAGAGGTAGGCGGGGCCCTGATTCTCGGTGAAGAGCACGTCGAGGTCGCCGTCGCGATCGTAGTCGCCATACACCGCGCCGCGCGCGACAATCGGGCGGCCGAACTGCGGACCGACCGAGGCGGTCGCGTCCTCGAACTTGCTCTGCCCGAGGTTGCGGAAGAGGAGCGGCGGCTGCTTGAAGGTCACCTTCGGCTGCACGCTCTCGATTTCCTCCTCGATGTGCCCGTTGGCAGCGAGGATGTCGGGGTAGCCGTCCAGGTCGTAGTCGAAAAAGAACACGCCAAAGGCGAGCGACAGCAGGCTGGCGCGGCCAATCGCCGAGCGCGGGGCCTCGTCCACGAACAGGTTCTTGCCTTCGTTGTGGTACAGCCCGAGCATCTGGTTCGAGAAGTTGCCGACGATCAGGTGCGGCCGGCCCGACCGGTCGTAGTCGGCCGCGTCCACGCCCATCGCGCCCCGCGCGACGCCGTCCTCGCTGTAGGCCACACCGGCCGACATGCCTTCCTCCGTGAACGTGCCGTTCTGGTTGTTGCGATAGAGCTTGTTCGGCTGCGTGTCGTTCGCGATGAACAGGTCGGGCCAGCCGTCCATGTTGTAGTCGAACACCGCGATG
Organism: uncultured Acidobacteriota bacterium; assembly: GCA_963817635.1. Taxonomy (GTDB): domain Bacteria; phylum Acidobacteriota; class Vicinamibacteria; order Vicinamibacterales; family 2-12-FULL-66-21; genus CAWFPR01. The sequence goes on from CAWFPR010000001.1 coordinate 290,222, forward strand.
CCGAGCGACTTGCCGTTCGGATCGGCGATGCCGGCCTTCTGGCTGACGTCCTCGAACCGGCCGCCGCCGAGGTTGCGATAGAGCTTCGACGCCGTGCCCTTGTACGATTCCGGCGTGCAGTAGGACTTGGAGACGCCGTCGAGCGAGCACCAGAGGTCGTTCTTCGCGTCCCATTTCACGTAGTTCGCCACCAGGAGATCGAGGCGGCCGTCCTTGTCGTAGTCGAGCCAGGCGGCGCTCGTCCCGAAATTGGCGTTCTCGATTCCGGCCGCCTTCGTCACGTCCTTGAACTTCCCGCCGCCGAGATTCTGGAAGAGGTGATCGCCTTCGAGCGCCGTGACGTACAGGTCCTCGCGGCCATCGTTGTCGTAGTCGGCGGCCGCGACGCCCATGCCGTACATCTCGACGTCCAGCCCGCTCCCGGCCGTGACGTTCGTGAACTTGCCCGTGCCGGTGTTCCGATACAGCGCGCTCAGCGACTTGCGGCCTGGACGCGGGGTCCAGTCCCGGCCGTTCACCAGGAAGATGTCGAGCCAGCCGTCGCCGTCGGCGTCGAAGAAGGCGGCGCCTGAACCGAGCGTCTCCGGCAGCCACTTCTTGCCGGTCCGGCCGTTGTTGTGGGTGAAGTTGATACCGGCGGCCGTCGTGACGTCGGTGAACGTGATGCCGCGCGTCTGTGCCGCAACGGCGCCGGCCGACACGGCGACTGCCGTGAGAATCGTAAGCGTTCGCATCTGTTTCATCAGTTGATTCCGCCGGCGCTGCTGCCACTGGACGTTGCGGGCGCGGGCGCCGCCGTCGACCGCGTCAACGGAAGCGCGATGCTGTCGTGCTCGTGGATCTGCTGCCGTTCGTTGTTCTCTTCCGGCTTCGCGCGACGGCGGTCGCCGGTGATCGCCTGGGCCGACTCCTCGGCCTTGAAGCGCCGGAACAGCTGCTCTTCGCGCGCCGCCGCCTCCATGTCGCCGAGCCCGCGGTGCGCGAGCATCGCCGTGTAGTGCATCTGGAGATCCTCGGGATCCACCTTGCAGACCTCGTCGAGCACCTTCAGCGACTCCGCGTACTCACGCGACAGGAACAGGACGCGCGCGAGCTGGTTGAGCGCGACGCGGTCGCGCGGATATTGCGCGAGCACCGTGCGCAGCGAGGCCATGGCCGCCGGGTAGTCGCCATCCGCCCGTTCGATCAGCGCCTGGAAGAAGTGGATCCGGCCGAGCGACGGATCGATCGCGAGCGCTTTCTGGATGTAGGGTTTGGCGGCGTCCGTCTCGCCTTCCTGGATCAGCGCGCGCGCCACGTTCAGCCAGCCATCCGCGTACCCGGCTCGGCCTTCGTCACGGTGTTGAACGCGTATTCCGCACCCTTGATGTCGCCCTGCAGCAGCAGCCCGATGCCCCAGTCGTTCCAGCGCTCGCGATCCTCCTTCCGGATCACGGGCGTCCACGCGGTCGGCGTCTTGCCGTCGCCGAGCGGAATGCTGGCGGTCGCTTCCGCGAGCACGATAATCGGGAGATCGGGAATTTCACCCTTGATCTGGCCGGAGACGTTCGCCGGCACGTTCTTCGGATCGTACCAGGTACTCCAGGCTGTTGAACGCCTTGCCGACGAGCGACGGATCCTGCCCCGGCTTGGGCTGCCCCGCGTAGGCGAACTGCGTGTACGAGTACGCGAACTTCCGGTAGTTCAGTTTCGCGGTGAAGGTGATCGGCCCGCGGGCGTCCTTCGGAATGTGCACGCGGTAGTGCGCCACGTCGGCAGCGCCCGGCGGGATCAGGCGCACGTACTGCACGCTGCGCGCCTGCCAGGCATTGCGCTTGTCGATCGGATTGCCCTTGCCGTCGAGCTGGAGCGCGCGGTAGAAGTGAGCGCCGGGCTCGACCTGGCCCTTGCCGCCATCTTCCACCTCTCCGCTCCAGAAGATGATCCGCCCATCGGCATCCTTCCCCTGCAGCTCGAGCCACACGTCAAGCGCGTCGACCGTGCCGCCCGGGAAGAAGTGTCCGATGCGCACCGTGCGCACCACGACGTCCACGCGGGCCGTGGAGCCTGGAGCGAGCACCGGCTGCGCCTGATCGATCGGCGCCGACACCTGGCCGACGTCGCGGATCACGATTGGCCCGTGCTGCTCCGACTCTTCGCCGACGCCGAAGGCCGTCATGATCTGCGGCCCCTCAGCCGCGCGGCGAACCATCTTCGTGCCCTCGGACTTCTCGTCGATCGGCGAGACCGCGAAGATGTCCACCTTGACGAATCCGGACTGCAGGAAGTCCTTCGTGACCTTCATCTGCGCGTCGTCCTTGTTCACCAGGGCCAGGGCGGTATTCGCCGCGGGGAAGCGGTGGCTGTGCACCGTGCCGTCGGCGTGGCGGCCCGGATCGTTCGACGGCGTGGGCGGCATGTGGCAATCGACGCACACCAGCGGTTTCGGCGGATAGTAGAACGAGCGCGCACCCTGTCCCGAGACGCCGCTCGCCTGCCAGTTGTCGTACTCGTTGAACCCGCGGAACCAGCGATAGTCGTTCACCGGCACATCCAGGTGCACCTTGTGGCACGTCGAACAGGTACTCGGCCGAATCGAGCCGCATGAACGGCTTCATGAACGTGCGGCGATGCGGCTCCGGGTTCAGGTACGTCAGGAACCGATCCATCGTCTTGATGATGGGATTCTTGCTGTTCGCCAGCTCGTGCAGCGGCGGGTACTCCATCGTGACGCCCGCCTGCCCCATCGAGCTGTCCACGTGCGTAATCGAGTGGCACGACGTGCAGGCCAGCCCCGCGTGCGCCTCCGGCGTGTCGATCTGGTCCTTGATCGGACGGTCGAATCGTCCGTTGAAGAACACCGCATGGTCGTGGCAGCCCGCGCACCACTTGCTCGGCTGGGTGCCGACGACGTCCTGCATGTATTCAACCGCCTTGCGGTAGAACTGGTTGTTGAACGACGAGAAGTGATGGGCGGAGCTTTGCCACTGGTCGTAGATGTCCTTGTGGCACTCGCCGCACGTCTTCGAGTCCATGAAGAAGTTCGCAGGAATGATCCCGCCCACGTTGGTCTTCGCCGACGACGGGAAGAACGGCGAGCTCGGACCGCCGCCTTCGCCCTGCATCGACAGCGGCGGCACCGACGGGTTCACGATCCGGTCAAGCGGGTTCGGGTGGGTCTTGACGTAGATGCCCGACCGTCAGCGGCAGCACCGCCGCGAACACCGCCGCGCCCTGGACGCTGATGCCGAACGTGCGCGGCCGACCGGCGCCCCGCGCCAGCCGGAAGGCGAACGGCAGCAGCGCCACGACGCCGAGTGCGGCCGAGACGATGTGCGCGTCGAGAATCCACCTGTTCTCCAGCAGGTTCCCCACCCAGACGAGGTACAGCGCCAGGACGACCGACACCCCGAACAGCACGGACGGGACAGCGAGCGGCCGCCGCAGCTCCGGTTCGCGCTTCAGCAGCAGCGCGAACGCCACCGCCAGCACGACACCCAGGACCAGGTGCGCCAGCACGTTCATCATGTACGGGATCGTCGGCGAGGCGAACGCGGCAATGTACCCGGTGTTGATCAGCAGGAGGACAAATCCCGCAGACACCGCCGCCTTGAGCGTGGGACGCGTCATTTCTTCGTGACTCCGTTACCCGGACGTCGTGGGTCCGGCATCGAGGGGGAGCCGGTCAACGGCCGAAGGAGCCGCAGAGCCGGGCGGGTATTGTAGGTGTCGCGATACTGACGGTGCAATAGTGTCTTTGGATAGTTTTCCGTCGGCGGATACGGGTACGCGCTCATGGCGTGGAACGGCAGAGGCTCGACCGTTTGCGAAAACGCCGTGTTCGCATCGGCGTCTTTCGCCCAGCCGTCGACGAACAGCAGGAAGTCCCGCCGCCAGCCGGACTCGAGCGCCGGCAGCGCCTGAGCCGGGAACCGCAGCCGGATCTCGTCGCCCGATCCCATGATGATCATCCGGTCGTCGATGCCGATCGCCAGCGGGCGCACGTCGCCATAGCGCGTGTACAGGCCGGACGTCGGGTTCCACATCGAGAACGGCATCAGGCGCTGATAGTCGAACGACTCGGGCTGCTTGCGCTCCGGATGAATCGTCGGCGTCGAGAACCCGCGAAAGTGCAGGTCCGCCGCCGCCGGATCGATCCCCGTCATCACGACGGCCGGCTTGTCGGGGTTCTCGCCCAGGAAAATCTCGTCCCAGTAGAGGCAGAGGTTGGTGACGATGCGGACCTCGCGAGAGGCGGAGAGGAACTTGCCGCTCAGGTCCACCGCGATGGTCTTGGGCTTTCCCGCCGGGATCCCCATGTCCTCGACCACGGTCTTCCACTGGCCCGCCGCGTCCTTGACCTGAATCGACGGGAAGATCAGGCCGCGCGGGTCCTCCTGCGCAGCACCGAGAAACGTGCTGCCGTCGGCCCAGTCCACCCAGCCGCTCAGGATCAGCACGGCGCGGTTGTCGGGCGCGGCCCGGCCGAAATCGAGATCCAGCGTGTGCAGCTCCGCGACGCCCGCATAGTCGCGTCTGAAGCCGTCGGGATAGGTCCGGTCCTTCGCGAGGAGCGCCGGGCGCACGTCGCGTCCGTGCCCGTCGCGCGCGGTCACGGGATACACCCGCCTGTCCTTGTGCACGCCGAACAGGCGGAACTCGGGGAAGGGCGGCGCCTTGAACTTGTCGTTCGTGAAGATGTCGATCGACGCGGGGTGGTCCACCGCAATGAGCTGGAGGCGATCGAGGAACGCCACTTCGTGCAGCTCCTCGGTGATCCGGATGTCGTAGGTGGACGCGGCGGTCCGCGACAGCGCGGGCCCGTCGGCCGGCACCGGCTCCAGCGCCTCGCCGGGAATCTGGATGTACTCGTCGTGATCGACCGGGAAATACACGCCGTCCCCGGCGCTGGCGCCGAGAGGCGCCACGCCGAGCACGTCGGTGATGAACTGGAATCCCTGCCCGTTCCACGTGAAGATCATCGGGCACGAACCCGACAGCCGCTGCGCTTCCTTGAACGCCAGCGCCTGCCCGATCGGCTGCTTCATCTCGTTCTGGATCAGACCGTTCGGCCACGTGATGCGGACGGTGTCGATCTGCGCCGCGGAGCCGAGACCGAAGTGCAGCGGCACGCCACCGTACATCTGCTTCTGGTATCGGGCGCCCGCCTTCACCTCGACGATCGCCCCGCGCGCGAGCTTCAGGTTCTTGACGCCGGTCAGCGTGACGCGGCTCCAGGTGCTGGACACCGCGCTCGCGTTCCGCAGGAGATGCAGCGCGCCGTCGGGTGCCATGGCGGCGGCATCCAGCCGTCCGTCGTTGTCGAAATCCGCGGCGGCGAGCGCGATGGCGCCGGACAGGACCGGCGATGCCGGCGCGGCGAAGCGGCCCCGGGCCTGGTTGCGCGCGACGGCGCCATCGACGAGCAGGTCGGCAAACGTGCGGTTCTCGAAGTCGCCGACGGCAATCGCGCGCGCGGGCGACCGCGTGAACTGCGCCGCCTCCCACCGCGGGGCCCTGTTCAGCAGGACGGTCAGCCCGGGCGTCCCGCCGGCGATGAGATCGATCCTGCCGTCGTCGTCCACGTCACGCGCCACGACCGCGGCGGCGCCGGCGCCGAGCGCGTCGAGGGGCTCCGCGCGGTACTTCCCGCCGAGCAGATCCCGGTACAGCACGGCGGCATGGTCGGCGTACGTGACGACGACATCGCGACCCGCGGTATCGGCGACGAAGTTGAAGGCAACGCCATCCAGTCCGTGGCCGTCGGCGAACGGAAAGTCCTTCGTCTGATCGCTGAAGCCGGCCTGGCCGTTGTTGCGCTGGAGAGATGACGCGTCGCCGACGAGCAGGAGATCGAGGTCGTAGTCGTGGTCGTAGTCGATCCAGATGGCCTGCCGGACGCCCGAGGACGGCAGCGCCAGCGGCGCTTTCGCGAACACGCCCTTCGAATTGGCATAGAGCGCGACGCCGGCATCGGACACCACCGCGAGATCCGGGAAGCCGTCGTTGTTGTAGTCGCCGGCCGCGATCGAGCGAACGCCTTTGAGGCCATCGAGCCCGGCGCCGGCGACAGGCGTGTCGCCGTTCCTGAAGAGCGCGACCGATTCGCCGGACCATGCGAGCAGGTCCGGGCGGCCGTCCGCGTCGGCGTCGAGGACGAGCATGCCCGCGCCGGCGGCCGCAAACGTCCCCGCCACGCGCGTGTCGGTAAAGGTCAACGCGACGGGCGGGCCGTCTTCCACGGCGTTGGCCGGATCGACCGGGTCGAAGATCTCGGCATAGACGCTCCAGTCGAGATCCTCGGGAACGGCAGCGCCCGCCTGTCTCCGCTTGATCTCCTGGAACAGCTGCTGCTCGCGCTGCGCATCGGCGGCACGGCCGGCGTCGCGATAGGCGTTGAACAACTGAAAGCGCGGGCCGGCAAGGTTCGGGTCGAGCTCGGCGGCGCGTTCGAACTCGCGCAGCGCGTCGGCCGGCTTGTCGGTCAGCTTGTAGAGGTACCCGAGGTTGTAGTGCGAGATCGGCTCGTCTGGCACGAGCTTGACCATCTGCTCGAACTGCGCGACGGCCTTTTCGTATTGCGCGTCCTTCTTGTAGGCGATGCCCAGGTTGAACCAGGTGTGGGGAAGGGACGGGTCCTCACGCTGCACCCGCTGGAGTTCGTCGATGGCCGGGGCGGTCTTGCCGGCGCGCAGCAGCGCGAGACCGTAGTTGAGCCGCTCGCGCGCGGAGTCAGGCGCAAGGTCCAGGGCCTTCTTGAACTCGTCTACCGCCTGGAGCTGCGTCGTCGGGTTCTCGTAGAAGGCCTTGCCAAGGTTGCGGTGCTGCCAGAGCAGGTCGTCGGCCTGTCGGCCGGCCGGCTGCGGCGCGAGGGTCAGGACGGTGAACAGTGCGGAGACGAACAAGATGGATCGAAGCACTCGGCGAACACTCCTTGCGTTGCGGACGAGGCCGCCCGGCCGGCGGGCCCTGGAGGGCCGGCGCGGCCGGGCGCGATTACTGGCGGGGCCGTGTCTTTGCCGGCGCCGCTTCGTGGATCGTCGTGATGCGATCCACCGGCGCCGTGACGGTCTGCACGATTCCGCTCGGCCAGCGGATCTGGATCGAGGTCACGGCGGTTCCCTCGCCGAGGCCGAAGTGGACGCGCTGGGAACTCTGCCCGGCGTAGCCATTGCCGCCGTCCACTTCGCGAATCATGGTCCGGGCCGGCGTCCTGACCGTCACCCGCGCGCCGATCGCGTCGCGATTCGACGTCGTGCCGATCAGCTTGAGCGTCATCCAGTGGCCGGTCCCTGTGCTGACGTTGCGGTACAGGAGCGAATCCTGGTCCGCGTTGGTCTGGTAGAAATCCAGCCTGCCGTCGTTGTCGAAGTCGCTGACGCCGATTCCGCGGCCGTCCTTGTCGTTGTCCACGCCGACGGCGGCCGACATCTCCTTGAAGGAGTGGCCGTCGAGGTTGCGGAAGAACTTCTTCTTCTGGTAGCCGCTCCAGGTCATGTTCCCGATCTTCGGCCAGCCGCGCACGTCCGTGAAATCCACGCCCGGCTTGGTAATCAGATCGACCAGCACCGGAATGTAGTTTTCGGGACTGCCGGAGCGCAAGCCGTTGACGACGAACAGGTCCAGGAGGCCGTCGTTGTCGTAGTCGCCGAATTTCGCCGCCCAGCCCCACAGCGTCTCGCACGTGCCGGTCTCACGCGACAGGTCGGTGAAGGTGCCGTCGGCATTGTTGTGCCACAGCATGTTGCATTCCTTCATGTACTCGTCGGTGATGTTCGTCACGTAGATGTCGAGCCAGCCGTCGTTGTCGTAGTCGCCCACGTCGACGTTCATGCCCTTGCGGGTGTCCACGCCGATGGCCTTCTCCGAGACGTCGCGGAACGTGCCGTCGCCGTTGTTGAAGTAGATCCGGTCGGTGCCGTAGTCGGCGGCCAGGTAGATGTCGGGCAGGCCGTCGTTGTTGAAGTCGCCGTGCCCCACGTCGAGCGTCCACCCGGTGGGCCCGGCGAGGCCGGCTTTGGCGGTCGTCTCCTCGAACCGGCCGTGCCCGTCGCCGTGCCAGAGCGTGACGCCGCCGCCGTTGACGGCCGCGTCGAGATCGTTCGGCAGCACGTGCGGGTCCTTGAGATCGAGCAGGTTCTCCGGCTTGAAGTAGTTGCCGAAGAGCAGGTCGAGCCGGCCGTCGTTGTCGTAGTCGAAGGCCATCGCCGCGATGGTGTTCCCGAACTTCGTGAGCCCCGACTGGGCGGTAACGTTCGTGAACGTGCCGGCGTGGTCGTTGTGATAGAGCAGCGGCGTGCCGAATCGGACGACGAGCAGATCGCGCCAGCCGTCGTTGTCGTAGTCGAACCAGAGCGCATCGGCCACGATCGAGAGCGGATCGTTGCCGCCGCCCACACCGGCCCTGGCGGTCGCGTCACTGAACGTCCGGCCGCCATCGTTGTGGAACAGGTGGCTGGACGCGCCTTCGGACGAATCCGTCACGAACAGGTCGTCGAACCCGTCGTTGTCGTAGTCGCCGACCGCGACGGCGGCGCCACCCGACGTGAACATGCGGAGTACGTCGCCGGCATCGCCCTTGAAGGTTCGCGTGTGATGGCGGACCTGCACACCGGCCGCCTTCGCGATCTCCTCGAACCGCAGGACCGGGGCCTGGCCGCCGGCCTGCCCACCGGCCAGTCCGGTCGTCAGGGTGACGGCCAGCGCGAACGCACACGCGACGGCGCGCGCTGTCACTGCTGCCCCCACAGGTCGCCGAGACTCGTGTCCACGCGCTTGGAGGGATCGTAGGCCGAGTCCATCAGCGTCTTCAGCTGCTCCGGGCTCGCGGCGAGCCGCGCCTTGAGCGCCGCGTTGTCGGGGAAGGCGGCGAGCCCCGTGCGCCAGGTGTTGGTCGCGCTGGTCATGTCGTCGATCTTCCAAAAACCGTCGCCGAGCGCGACGTAAACGCGGGCGTGGTAGGGACGCTTCGGTTCGCCGTTCTGAATCTTGAGCGCGGCCTGAAGGTCGTTGATGCCGAGCTGGGTCCGGTTGAAAATCCGCGGCCAGAAAAGATAGCTGTTGCCGCGTGTGTAGTACCCGATCCAGGTCGGTTTCAGGTCGAGCGCCTTCGTGAACTCTCCGAGCGCGTTGTTGGCCAGGATCACCTGGGTGATGGCGCCGGCCGCGGGAATCTTGTCGACGTAGGCGAACCCGTAGTTGAGATGGGCGTTCGACGCCGTCGGATGCGCGGTCACCAGTTTCTGGAAGAACGCAATCGCACGGTCGTACTCGCTCGCCTGGATCACGGCTATCCGGTAATCGTTGCCGGCCCGCAGGTCGTCAGGCGCCGCCTCGAGTGCCCGTTCGAACGGTGCGAGCGCATCGGCGGCCGCGCCCTGCGCCACCCCGGCGGCCAGCGGCTGCCCGGCGGAGACGGCGATCACCGCGGCGCACGCGAGCGCCGCTGCACGGATTTCCTCTTTCATCGACTACTCTTCCCCTTCTCCATGAACGGAGCCGGCGCCTTCGCGCCCTCCGTGATCCGCACGATCCGATCGACCGGCAGGTTGTCGAATGTCTGCCGCAGGCCGGAGGGCCAGCGGATCTCCATGTGGTCGATCCGGGTCGCCGCCGCCAGCCCGACGTGGATGCGCGCGCTGCCCTGGCTGGCAAAGCCGTTGCCGCCGTCGATCGATCGCAGGAGCGTGCGGCCGCCGGCGGTCACCCGCACCTGGGCGCCCACGGCGCCGCGATTCGAGGTGGTGCCGGCGAGCACGAACTCGGCCCAGTGACCGACGGCCGGCAGCACGTTGTGATACAGGTACGGATCGCCGCTCGCATTGGCCACGAACAGGTCCATCCGGCCGTCGTTGTCGAAGTCGGCGACCGCCACGCCCCGGCCGTCGCGGATCGAATCCACGCCGTACTTCCCCGCCTGGTCGGTGAACGCCTGCCCGCGCTCGTTGTGGAACAGCCGCTTCTTCTGGTACCCGCTGAGCGTCTTGTTGCCCATCGGCGGCCAGTTGCGCGCATCCGACAGATCGATGTCGGGCTTGACGATCATCTCGAAGATGTCCGTCACGTAGTTCTCGGACCCGGCCGACACCCAGCCGTTGGTGACGTACAAATCGAGCCAGCCGTCATTGTCGTAGTCGAAGAACTTCGCCCCCCAGCCCCACCCCGTGTCGTAGGTGCTGGTCTCGCGCGAGACGTCGGTGAACGTCAGGTCACCGTTGTTCTTCCAGAGGAAGTTGCCCTCGCGCATGTAGTCGTCGGTGATGTTCGTGACGTAGATGTCGAGCAGGCCGTCGTTGTCGAAGTCGCCCCACTCGGCGTTCATGCCCTTCTTCGTGTCGATGCCGATCGCCTTTTCGGTCCTGTCGGTGAAGGTGCCGTTCCCGTTGTTGCTGAAGAACCGGTCAGTGCCGAAGTCGCATGCGACGTAGAGATCGTCCCAGCCGTCGTTGTTGGCATCGCCGTGGCCGAGATCGAGCGTCCAGCCGCTCAGATGGAGGCCGAGCCGCTCGGTCACGTCGGTGAACGTCCCGTTGCCTTCGTTGTGGAACGCGAACAGGCCGCCGCCGTTGTTGGCCGTCTCGAAGCTCTCGGGAAAGAAGCGCGGCGTTGCCGGATCGAAGAGGTTGACCGGCTTGAAGTACGCGCCGATGAACAGATCGACCCGGCCATCGTGGTCGTAGTCGAACGCCAGGGCGGTGATCGCGTTCATGTACCGGTCGAGCCCGGCGGCCCGGGCGACCTCCTTGAAGCGTCCGCCGCCCAGGTTCTCGTACAGCTCGTTGTGTCCGAACCGGACGACGAGCAAATCGGGCCGGCCGTCGTTGTTGAAGTCGAGCCACAGCGCATCGGCCGACGCGTTGGCCGCGTCGTTGCCGGTGCCAATCCCGGCCTGGGCCGCGACATCGGTGAACGTGAGGTTCCCGTTGTTGTGGTAAAGGTGGTTGCGCCCGTCGATCGACGAGTCGGTGACGAACAGATCCTCGAAGCCGTCGCCATCGTAGTCGGCCGCGACCGCCGACGCCCCGAGCGCCGTGTAGCCCGCCATGATCTTCGCGTACTTGTTCTCGAACACGCGGTTGTGGTGCGCGTGCGCCACCCCCGCGCGAGCCGTGATGTCGTCGAACCCGGGCTGGACGTCGGCGTGCTGTCCGGCCGCGGGCACCGACAGGATCGCGACGGCCATCAGGCCGGCAAGGTGCCTCATTTCACCGTTCCTGACGCCGGCACGTCGTACTTGCGAACCAGCGGATCGCTGTTCGGACCACCGCTCGCGCCGGCCTCGGTGATCTGCACGATCTGATCGGCGGCCACGTCGGTGAACGTCTGCTTCACGCCGGTCACCGGCCACTCGACGACCAGCTCGTCCACCTTGCCGGCAGCGCCGAGGCCGAAGTACTGGCGCAGCGTGCTCTGCGAACCGTACCCGTCGCCGAGGACGACCTCCCGCATCTGCCGCATGGCGCCAATGCGAGCATACACCCGCGCCCCCACGGCGTCCCGGTTCGACCTGGTACCGACGAGCTCGACGCCGAGCCAGTGACGCGTGCCGGCGAGTTCGTTCTTCAGCAGCGCGTGGCGATCGGTGGACGCCGCCACGGCGATGTCGAGCACGCCACGGTTCCAGAAGTCGGCCAGCGCCACGCCCCGGCTGTTGAGCAGCAGGTCCGTGCCGGACGCGCGTCCCGCCTCGAGGAAGGTGCCGTCGCCGTTGCTGCGCAGGTAGCGGTTCCGTTCGTAGCCATGCCACGAACGGCGGCCGAACCATTTCGGATCGAAGAACTTGCCCGTCTTGTACTCGCCCTGGGCGCTGACGACGCTGTTGAGGAACTCCAGCTCGATCTCGGTGCCGCGATCGTTGTAGACCCAGCCGTTCGCCGAGTAGATGTCCAGCCAGCCGTCGTTGTCGAAATCGCCGAATGCCGACCCCCAGAACCAGCCGGGAGGATTCGCGCCGGCGGCCCACGTCACGTCGTCGAAGGTGCCGTCGCCGCGGTTGCGCAGCAGGGCGTTGCCCGAGGCCATCTGCCGGAACACGGCCGGAAAGGCGAGGCCCGACTGCCGCAGGATCTGGAAGTAGAGCGGCATGTCGGTGCGCCAGACCCCCTGGCGCCACGTATTGAGCATGTAGCGCCACACGGTCGGCGGGTCGGCGAACCAGGCGTGTTCGGACCTGATGTTTGCGACGTACAGATCGAGCCAGCCGTCGTTGTCGTAGTCGCCCATCGAGGCGCTCATGCCGGCGCCGTAGTCGAGCGTCCCGCTCTTGACGGTCACGTCGGTGAACGTGCCGTTCCGGTTGTTGTGGTACAGGGTCTTGCGGCCGAAATCGTTGACGACATACAGATCCGGGTAGCGGTCGTTGTCGTAGTCGCCCCACACCGTGCCAAGGCACAGCCCCGTGTCGCCGACGCCGGCCTGGTCGGTCACGTCCGTGAAGGTGCCGTCACCGTTGTTGTGATAGAGGCGGTTCGGCTCGCCGTTGCGCGCGTAGAAGGTCGTCGGAATCTTGAGGCGCGGATCCAGGTAGCGGCCGACGTACAGGTCGAGCAGCCCGTCGTTGTCGTAGTCGCCCCACGAGGCGACCGTGGTGCAGCAGTCGGCGCCGATCTTCGACGCCGCGGTGACGTCGGTGAACGTCCCGTCGCCGTTGTTGCGAAACAGCTGGTTGTGCGAGAACGTCCGGCTGACGAAGAGATCCTTGTCGCCGTCGTTGTCGTAGTCGGCGAACACGCCGACACTGACGCCGTCGAGCCCGCCGAGCCCCGCCTGCGCCGTGATGTCCTCGAACGTTCCGTCGCGGCGGTTGCGCAAGAGGCGCGACTCGACGCCGTCGGGGATGAACAGATCGTAGAAGCCGTCGTTGTCGACATCGACCGCCGAAATGCCGCCGGGACCGTACCGAATCATCCCGAACCGCATCGACTCGTCGAGGAAGGCGGGATAGAACTGGTTGACGAAGTCGACGCCGGCCGCGTGGGCCACGTTCTCGAACAGCGGCCGTGACGCGATCACCCGCTCTCCCTCGAGAAGCGACGCCGAGTGAATCCGCAGGCCGGCCGGCGTGCGATCGAACGCCATCCTGAACCGTGCCCGGTCGATCCCGGAACGTGGCTCGCCGGCCGGCGTGCCGATCGATTCGAACCGAACGGTCGCGACCAGCCGCGAGCCGCCCCACTGTTCCATGCGGTCGATGTGCAGCGCGGTTTCCTCAATCGAGGTGAAACTGTCCCGGTACGCGCGCCACTCCGCCACCGCGGCGGCCCGATCCGCGGCAGCGCCGTCCGACTGCTGCCGGTACTGCCGCACGCCGTCGCGCTCGCCGGCCAGCGTACGCGTGGCGAGGCCGAGACGCGTGCCCGCGAATTCCGGCGAATAGAACTGCCCGATCGCGTCCGCGTCGCCGCCGGAAATGGCGGCGGCGAGCGGGTCGAGCAACTGCGCGACGTCGCGGCCGGACTCGTAGAAGGCGATGCCGCGGCGATTGAGCCAGATCGACATCGCCACGGTGGCCACGGCCATCACGACGAGGCCGACGAGGAGGCGCCGGCGCGTGATTCGGCGGGTAGGGCTCGGCGATTTCTGAACGGTCTCTGGTAGCATTATTCCTTCAAACCCATCGTCATCCGACTGGCTGTGAGACGCGGCCGCTCCGGACGGTTCCGTTCATCCGGTGGGACCCCGCCGCCGACACGAGCGCGACCCGAACGCCCGGGTGCGCGCGAGTGCGCCGCTTTGGAGCGTGGATGTGATGCGGGCGGAACTCCCGCGTGCGGCGCCGGGGCACCCGCCGCCCGCGCCGTGGGTGTCCGCTACACGTTGTGAATCAGCTTCTCGACCATCTCCGGCGAGGGCGGATTGGCCGCCATCTCCGGGTGCGCCTTCATCGTATGCACCTTGATGTGCTCCATCAACTCCTCGCGGGTTGACGACACCACCTCGAACGGGCATTTCGCCCCCGCTTCCGCACACACGAGCTTGTAGGCCATGTCCTCTCCTCCTTCATCGAACGCCGGCATCGTCGTCACTTCGTCGATCGGAAAGGTCGTGACGGGACACTTGTCTCCCTGGCAGGCCTCGCGGCAGATCGCCTGACCGACGGTGTTGGGCGGCTGCGCGAACCGGCTCGGCGTCGAAGAAACACAGTCTGGGTGATGGTTCTGGCCCGGCGAGCCATAGAGTTATGGGTGCACGATGGGAATGGTCATGGTACGGCGCCAGCCGGATAGTGTCAACGCATTATTTGAATTGACCTGAAATCGGTTTGGCCCCCAATATCGGCGCTTGATTGCATCGCGAATGGAGTTCCCGGCATGTCGGCTCGCTCTTCCAAACCTCTGAATTCGAGGACGTTCGTGGCTATCGGCGACGGCCTGGCGGCTGGCGCCGGCGATTTCGGCCTGAGCGAGGAACTTCAGCCCTACAGCTTCCCCTCTCAGGTGGCGCGGAGGCTTGGCACGGCGTTCGCGCAGCCGCTGATGGAAGCGCCCGGGATCGGACCGGTCATCGGCTTTCCTGATCTTCCGGTGCGTCTGCCCCAGCCGATGCAGACCACCGTGCTCAAGGAATTCCCGCCGAGCGCGCCGTTCGGCAACGTGTCGATTCCCGGGCTGAAGCTGGTCGATGCGCTGACGAGGCGTCCGGCCTCCCCGTTGATCCATCGCAGCGATGGCCTCCAGACCGCGATCAACCTCGTGCTCGGCCTCCCGGGCCTGGCCGCCGGCGGCCACCGGCCCCTGCCGACGCAGATCGAGTACGCCGTCTCGCTGCGGCCGACACTGGCGATCGTCGCCCTCGGCTATTTCGACGCGCTCGACGCCGCCTTCCGCGGCGACCCGGCCTGGGTGCCCGATGAAGTCAGCTTCCGGCTGAACTACGAGAACGTGCTGATGCCGTTCGCGCGGCTCCTGACGACGGTCGTGATATGCACGATTCCCGACCCGGCCAGCACGGCGTACTTTACGCGGGTGCGCGAGGCTGCACGGATCGTCAAAGCGGACGCGGGCGTGCTCGAGCGCCTGTTCGGTCTGTCGGCGGACGACTGTCTCACCCCGACGGGCCTGTTCGAGGTGGGCTGCCGGCTGATCGCGCGGACGCCCGGACCGCTGCCGGACGGCTGCGTGGTCGCGGGTGCGGCCGTGGCTCGCATCAGCGCCCGGGTCGGCACGCTGAACGCCCAGATCCAGGCCGTCGCGCGGGAGCAGGATACCGTCGTGTTCGACCTGGGCGGGCTCTTCGCGCGGGTCAAGCGGGACGGGGTCTCGATCGGATCGACGCGCCTGACGGCCGACTACCTCGGCGGACTCTTCTCGTTGAACGGCGTTTATGTGGGCGCCGTTGGGCACGGCCTCATCGCCAACGGCCTGCTCGACGCGCTGAACGCGGCGCGCGGCTCTTCGTATGCGCCCGTCGATCTCGACGAGCTGATGGCGTTCGATCCGGTCGTCCGCTACCGCCTCGCCGGCGGGCCGGTGGTGACGCTGGCCGATCTCGCGCGCATGCCGCCGCCGTCTCCACCGCCGGCGGCTGCAGCGCCGGCGGCAGGTCCGCGTGCCCCCGCGGCGGGCACGGCGCCGGCCGGCGGACGGCTGACGCTGCCGTCCGGCCTCGAGCAGCAGCTGCCCATCGACGCGGACGCCAGCTACTTCGGCGACGCGCTCCGCGCGGCGCACACCCGTGAAGAACGGGACATCATGCACGGCAGCACGCCGAACACGCTGTTTGGCGGCGTGTGCCTCACCCAGAGCCATCTCCACGGCACGATCCGCATCCGGTTCACGCCGCCCGTGAACGACGTGACGCATTTCGAGGTGACGCACGGGGAAGGCCTGGCCGGCGACGACGGCGTGCTCGCGGCGCCTCAGCTGTTCAGGCTCCCGTCGATCATGAACACGCTCGGCGACGCCCCGGGCCTGGTCTCGTCCGGCGATCTCGACCTCGCGACAGGCGAGGTGACGAACCTCTCGTACAACGTCCAGTTCATGAATTCGGCGCTGCTGGCGCTGGTCAGCGTCAATCCGAAGATCCCGCCGACGCCGATCGCGTTTCCAGGACAGCACGGATCGGCGACGGCACGGTTCGAGCCGCGCGCCGACGGCAGGCTCGACTTCTCGTTCAGCGGCGTGACCTTCATGCCGCTCGGCGCGGGGTTCGGCGGCGGCGAGCTGCGCTTTCCACTGCCGTTCGCCGGCCCGTCGATGGAGTTCGCCAGCATTCCGGTGGTCGGGACGGCGCTGCACCCGCACCTGCGCATCAGCACAAAGGCTCCCGAAGGGGCGCCGTGTGGGGACCACTGCCCCGACATCCCGACCAACACGGTGCGCGAGTACACAGTCTTCGCGCGCAACAGCGCGTTCGGCGACGTGTTCTCGCTCAACATCCCGGAGCTCGGCGGCGGCGCGACGGGCCGGTCGCACCTGTCGGGCCGCGCTCTCATACAGTTCGGCGAACGCAACCGCAACTCGGTGCCTGTTGCGATTTCGACGATCGTGCCGGGCGGCATGATGGCGCCGCCGCCGGACTCGCCGATGGCGAAGGCCTTTCCCGGACGGCCGACGCCGGGCCTGCTTGGACACGACGAAGTGCTGCACTTCCCCAAGGCGGCCTATTCGATGCACGGCGTCTGCTCCGTGGACGACCCGTTCGAGTTCTCGATCGGCTCGATCGATCTCGAGACGGGGCGACTCCTCGGCCCGCTGCTCTACCGCGGGTTCATCGTGCAGGACGTGCTGCTGGCCATGATGGCGCTCGAGCCGCGCACCCCGAAATCCTCGTTCTACTTCGGGGGGCCTGCCGCCTTTTCGCGCGACGCGAGCGGCCAGACGGTGTTCGGCTTCAGCGGCACGGTCCGCGTGCCGTATCCGGAAGGGTTCAAATTTCCGCGCCCGGATCTCCAGTCCGTGTTCGAGGTAGGTCCGGGCTCGGCGCTCGATCGGTATTTCTACATGCAGGCGATGGACGGCGTGGCGCCGCGGCCCGGCGGCAAGTCGGGCGGCGAACGTGGCGTGATGGCGTCGAACGGGCAGCGCTTTTCGTACAACTACGCGATCCCGGGCTACTCCGCCGGGCAGCCGGCGTCATTCGAGTACGTGAACGAGACGACGGGCGGCACGTTCCGGATGGGCAGCCTCGTGTGGGTGAGCTTCAGCAACGCGCACCGGGACTGCGGCCCGGACGAGTGCGACGTCATCACGTTCACGGGGATTGGACTCTGGAGCCAGGACACGCAGCGGCCGCACCTGGCGACGGTCCAGATCTCGACGGCTCCGGATCTCCCCTACGTGAGCATCCAGATCGACGGCGGCCTGGTGTCGAACGTGAATACGAAGCCGGCGAGAGGCTTGGGACTTCAGGCTCGAGGCTTCAGGCTTCAGGCTTCAGGCTTCAGGGGGCAGGGCTCAGGGGGCTCAGGTACGGGAGTCCCTGCGAGCGCGGCGCCACGAATACACGGCGATCCCGGCTGCTGTCACGGCGAATCCGAAGGCCCCGAGCGCTGAGTAGCCCCAGAACGCCAGAATTGAAGCGCCCTCGGGAGAGGCATCGTAGCCAAGGTCTGCCGCCGCCCAGAAGTTCAGGAACGCATATGCCAATACGACGAGCATCGCGGCGGTTACCAGTGCCCACACTCGCCATCGGCTCATGTCTGATCCGCCTGTTGTCGAATCAACAGCCCTGAGCCTCGAGCCCGCGCGCCCCGAGCCCTGCCCCTGAGCCCTGAGCCCTGAGCCCCCAAGCCTGAAGCCCGAAGCCTCAAGCCTCTCGGGGATTCTCCAGGCGGAAGGCGAGCAGGAATCCGCGCTGGCGGGCGGCGGCGGCTTCACGCCTTGCGTGCTCGATGAGGTCCGCCTCCAGCCGGCCGGCCGGCGCCCAGGCGTCGAGCAGACCAGGCGCATACCAGTCGAAGAACACGAGGCTGTACACGAGGCCGTTCTGAAAGGCCGCGCGCACCGCCGGATCGAACGGAATCGCGCTCCGCTCCAGGATCCGCGGGAGATCGGCGCTGTTCATGAAGGCGAACCCGAACCCCGCTCCGTGCACCGCCGGCTCGATCCGCTCGGCGGGGTACGTGGTGATCTCGGTGATCGCCCGGTAGATGTTCATGTTGCTGAAAGCCACGATCCGGCCGTAGCCGTGCGCGATGAGCCGCTGCGTCCCCTCGGGGAACCGGCTCAGGTAACTCGCGAAAAAGCCCGCCGGATCGGGGCCGTCCGGCGCGTCGAGCCGGATGAGGCCGAGGGTGCCGCTCATCACCTTGAAGAAGCCGCGTTCGTAGATGCGCAGGATCGCGCCGATGCCTTCGTACGAGAAGCCGACGTACTCGGGCGCGCACCGCGCGGCAAACAGCGCGTCGATGGCGGCCATGTCGAAGACGAGCGCTTCGGTCGATCCGGAGCCGAAGCCGACGTGCGCGATTGGCAGGACCTCGAGGCCGAAGCGCGGGTCGCGCAGCGAGTTCTCCGCCAGCAGGTGCCTGCCTACGCTGGTCGAGAGCCCTTCAGACTTCCACAATCCCGCCACCGTCCGTTCGCGTTCGACGGCGCCGGTTACCGACTCCGTGTGGTACCCGGCGAGCCGCAGGACGAACTCCTCCTGAGGCACCGCGCGATCCAGGGCGCCCGAAGCGACCGTGCGAACGCCGGTCATCCGGCGCGTGGCGCCCGTCGTGAGCGGAATCGCCAGGTCGGTGCTGCGGTCCTGTGGCTCCTTCCCCTTCGGACCGAAGCCCGCGAGGTCGAACGCCGCGTCAACGAACCCGCTCTGCACGTTGGTGCCCACGGCAAACGCCGTGCGCAGCGGCCCCGACAGTTGCCGGCCCGCGGCATGCGCGATGTCGTCGAGTCCTCCGCCGGCCGGCTTCGACGGCGCGACGAGGGCCGTGACCTGCCGCGCCGCGAGCAGCGACATCGCCAGCGAAAACCGGCCAGCCGATTTCGCCAGCGTGCCGCTGGCCTGAAGCATGTCCGTCACCGGAGTGGGGCTGCTGCTCTCTTTCAAGATGGCTCCTCCGCGGTGATTCTACCACCCGGCGTCTGCGCGACCTGCGCTATAGTCGGACCGTTCAACAGGGAGGCTCAGCCGTGGGTCTGTACTTCGAGGATTTCGAGTCGTGCGACGACGCGGTGTCGCGCGGCCGGACGTTGACGGAAGCCGATGTCATGACGTTCGCCGGCCTCACCGGCGACTTCATGGAGCTGCACACGAACGAGGAGTACGCGAAGAGCACGAAGTACGGCCGGCGCATCGTGCACGGCGCGCTGGTGTTCGGCGTCTCGATCGGCCTCGGCACGCGGATGAACCTGCTGGATGACACGCTGCTGGCCTTTGCCGGCGTGGACAAACTCCGCTTCGTGGCGCCGGTGTTCATCGGCGACACGATCCGGCTCGTGAAGCGCGTCAAGGAACGCAAGGAGATGGGGGCCGGCCAGGGAACGGTCGTCTTCGAGAGCCGCGTCCTGAACCAGCGCGGCGAGCTGGTGCTCGTCTACCTCGACAAGCTGCTGGTCAAGCGGCGCCTCACGCCTTCGGAAACCGCGAATCCAACCTGACCCGCTCCATCTGCCGCTGGTGCCGCCGCTCGTGCAGCGACAGGAACTGCAGAATCTGCGGCACGTTGCTCTCCCCGGTCAGCGGGTGCTCCGAGATCAGCCGCGTGAAATCGAGGTCGCTGTTCCCCTCGATCAGCATGCGGGTCTCCGCGATCGAACCGGCGAGCTCCGCGCGCAGCTCGCGCGCGTCGCGGCCCCGCCGCGGCGTCGCGCGGTCCGGGTTGCGCGTCGGCACCAGCGGGAACTCCGTGACGACGCTGCGCACCCCGTCCGGCAGCGCCCGGCTCACGAGCGACAGCGGCATTTCGAACCACGAGAGCAGCGGCGTCGGCAGATAGAACGGCGCCACGTTGATGTCGTCGAACGAGCGCTTCAGGTGGGCCGGCCGGCCGGCGCGCGCGAGTTCCGCCAGCGCGGCGACTTCGCCGCGATTCAGCCCCTCGGCGAGCAGGAGGTGATCGGCCACTTCGCCGATCGACCACCGCCCCGGCGCCGGCGCGAAATCGAGCTGTGCCTGCGAGAGCGGCGCGAGGGCCGCGAGCGTCTGCGCCCGCGTCGCCTCGAATGCGGCCAGCGGGCTGCCGATGACAGCGTCGAGCTTCGGCATGCAGCCCTCCGGAGTTCAGCGCGCCACGAAGGCGGAGTGGAACAGCAGCGGCACGGCGTCGCGCAGCCGCACGGTCGCGATCGGCCCCGACGCCAGGTCGAACGCGTCGAACATCACGAACGACGAGGCCACCCGCTCCGCGTCGAACATCTGGCACACGACCACGCCGCGGTCGGGTGACGACGGATCCGGAATGAAGGCGGGCTCGCCCCCGAGGTACTGACGCGGCCCGGCCTGGTAGATATCCACCGACTCTGTCGGCCAGGACACGCGCACCATCTGGTCGAAGAACTTGCGGCCGGGCCGTCCCGCCTTCCCGATGCCCAGCATCCAGAAGTGGTCGTACGGCAGCCCCGTCAGATGCGGATCGTGGGCCGGGAAATCTGGCGAACACGTGTAGGCAATCTCACGCCGATCGACGATGGCCTTGCGCGCCGGATCGATCACGACCCGTACCGGCCCGCCGCGGAACGTGTCGGTGAAGAGATGCGGAACGACCTGGTACTCCGGGTACAGCGGCTTCTCGTACTCGACGTAGTCGACGACGATCCGGCCGTCGCGTTCGAAGGCGTTCACGAGGTGGAGGCAATACCCGTGGCCCGCGTCGAGCGTGGCGACCAGCTCGCCGGTGTCGCGCGCCATGATCAGGATGCGCGAGCCGAGCTCGGGCTGCCACGCCATCGAGTCCATCACGGTGCCGCCGGGCTTCAGCAGCCGCTCCATCCGCACGACGAGCGGGCTCACGAAGAACACCACGTGGCGCTGGCTGATCGCAAAATCGTGGATGGAGCTCGGATACGGGAGCGCGTGCCTGCGCCGGTAGACGAGGCGGCCGTCGGCGCCGAACCGGAACAGGTTCAGCACCGGATGCTGGGGAGAGAACGACACGCCGAAGTTGAACAGTTCCCCGGTGTGGTAGTCGAGCTTCGGGTGCGCGCTGAACGGCGTGATCTCGTTCAACTGCCCGTCGAACGTGTAGACGCCCTTCGTCTCGAGCGTCGCCTCGTCGATTTCCCAGGGCAGCCCCTGCTCGCCGAACGCGAGCAGCCGGCCGCCGAACGGGTAGACGCTGACGTTGACCGGCGAGACGAGCCCGACGCCGCGCTTCAGCTCATCGCCCTCGAACGAGGTGCCGAAGGTCCGGAACACCGGACGCCCTTCGGCCTCCTCGCGCACGAATTTCTCGCTCCGCACGAAGCGGCTCGAGAATCGCGCGTCGCCCGCCTCGACGTCGAGCGCGCAGACCAGTCCGTCGCCATCCAGCCAGTGACGGTACTCCAGCCCGCCGCGCGAAAATCGGCCGGGACCATTCAGCAGGCAGGCGCCGCGCACGTACGGGGGAATCGTCCCTTCGACGAGCGTGGCGGCACCCGACGTTTCGACAACGTCGATCGAGAAGGCCCGCTCGATGAGCGGTGCGTGATCGTCCACTGGCTAGACTCCTGCAACCGCGCCAGGCGCGGCCGCGATTCCAGGCGAGGGTGAAAGGCGCGGCGTCCTGAACCGGAACGCCGCTTCGGGATTCCACCCGGCCGGCCACGGGTACCGTTCCGTGGCTCCGGCGTGCGGCGAATACTGGGCGCGCATCTGCTCTGGATCGAACGACAGGCGATCGAGAACGAGGCTCTCGAGGAACGGACGGTTCCAGACGAGCGACGGCTCGTCGAGGACCATCGCGTAGATGTGCGCGGCGGTGTTGCGCGCGAGCTGCATCGCATTGGCGAGCTGTTCGTCGAGCACGGCCCGCGCCTCGTCAACCGAAATCCCGACCTTGTAGAACGTCTTCTCGGCGACGCCGAGCCCGCCGCTCTCGTAGAAGTCGTAGAAAATCGGCGCCATGTTTGGCTCGCGGTTCGCCTTCTTCCAGTGGTAGTACGCGTTCATGAACGTCTGGAGCGCCAGGTTCACGCGTCCCAGTTTCCCGAAGTTGCCCAGAAACGAGACGAGGAACCGGCGATCCGTGAACAGGTCGTTGATGAACGGGAACACGTAGTACGCGAAATAGATCGTCAGTTCCCAGGTGTACTTGAGCGAATACGCCTCCTGGTCCCCCAGGCAGTCGTAGCTGACAGAATAGCTCGGCACGTACGCGGAGTACACGGCGCGCTCGAGCTGTTCGTAGAGGGCGGCCTTCTCGTCGAGCTCGGCCTGGTCCTCAGTGAAGATCGCATCCACGACGAGCGTGTTGTAGATCGAAATCAGGTCGGCGCCGGGGCTGTACAGCGGATCGGAAAACCGGCCACTTTCGCCAATGAGCGCCCACCGGTTCCGATCGATCGTCTGCACGCAGTCGAAGGAGTAGCTGTTGTAGCACCCCCAGTGCAGGATCTTCCGGTTCGGCAGGTCGCGCGCGAACAGCGGGAAGTGCTCGCAGATCCATTTGACGAGCCGTTTCGGGTCGTTCACATCCGCGTTCCTGACCAACGCGCTGTCGTAGCAGAGCCCGAGGCTCGTCTGCCCGTGGAGCGGGATGATCCAGAGCCACAGTCCTTCCTCGCAGAAATGGCTCGTGGCGAGCCAGAACGGCAGGTGCCCGGTGTGCTGGCGCTGCGGGTTCAGCCGGATCTGCCGCGGCGTCGAGTCCGTGAGGTTCTCGACGTTCAGCAGGCCCTCGACCCACATGAAGGAGGCGCCGTGGTCGATCGTGTTCTTCCGCTCGAGCCCGCGCTTCTTCTGGAGCACGTGGGCACGGCCCGCCGCGTCCACCACCCAGCGAGCGGTGACGGTGCGGCGCTCGCCCCCCACGGTGAACGACACGCGGTGCGGGCCGCCGTCCTCCGCCAGCTCGACCTCGGCCGACAGCGCATGGTTCTGGAACGTGTACTGATCGGCGACCGCGGCGTTGCGCCGCAGCAGCTCGCGCTCAATCTCGTTCCGGTTCAACTGGTAGCTCGGGATGTTCGACAGCCCGCGGATATACGACTGGCTGAAGCTCTCGAGGCGGCTGTTGTCCATGCCGGCGGTCTTCCAGTGGAACCGCAGGTTGTACTTCAGGTAGTGCTCGCGAAGCAGGTACTCCTCGAGCTCCAGCACCTTCGAAAAATAGTAGCCGCTCACCTGCACGGTCGCCTCGCCGACCTTCTGTCCGACCTGCGGGACCGTCAGGCGCTTGTCGAACTGGAGGATCGTGAGGGTATGGGACGAGAGCAGCAGCTGCCGCGCGAGCGACAGCCCCGCGAGGCCGCCGCCGATGATCACGACATCGTAGTGGGTCTTCGTCATCGGCGTCACGATTGCGGACGGCCCGTTGAGCAGATGGATCCCGGCCGGCAGTAGTCCGGCAGCCGCTCGTGATCGGTCCAGTCAGGGACCGTGCGCCAGACAAGCAGTGAGTTGATCAGCATCTCGTAGTGTTGCATGAAGTGCTGCACGAGCATCCGTTTCTCCAGGACCGACTTCGAGATGCCGAAGCGCTTCCCGGCGAGTCCACCCGTCAGCGTGTTGGCCATCCAGATATAGGCCGAAATGGGGTCCACCCCGTTGACGCGCATCGGCAGCCGCCCGGCGACGGCCTTCATCGGGCTCATGACGCGGGACGCCATGTTGAAGGTCATCAGGTCGGCCAGCTGGAAGCCCCACTCGAGCGGATCGACATCGACATTCGCAATCTTGCTGGGCCGGTTCACGACGAACGCGGCACGCACCCGGATCTCACCGTCTTCCAGCACCGTGAAATCCACGGTCTGGATGGCCGCCGCGAAGTGGCCTGGGCCGTACGCGATCACGCCGGGCTCGGGGGCGTAAGGCACGAACGCGTAGCCGAATCCGTACCGCGCGAGCACGCCCTTCTCGGGGTTGTCGACGTTCTTGACGAAGGGCGGACCGAGCACCAGATAGCTCGATCCCTTGATCGGCAACTGGACCTTCAGGGCATCCGGACCGAACGGCGCGAACGACAGGTTGAAGTCGAACATGTCGACCTTGAGCGACAATCCAGTCGTAGAGCAGGCCGATCTCGCGCAGATCCACGATGGCGCCCTGCTCGGCGGTCTCGAACTTGCCGATCCGGCCCGATTCGCGCAGCTTGTAGTAGAGCTGCTGGTAGCCGAACCCGACGTGCCGCTCCTCCTCTTCCGGCAGCCAGCTGATCGCGCGCTGGAGCAGCGACGCCGGCGCGCGCCGGCCGGCCGGCACCGCGTCGGGGTGCGGATAGTGGCTGACCCGCATGAAATACCGAAGGACGAACTCCCGCAGCTGCGCCCGGATCGTCTCGCCGGTCGCCATCTTCTGGCGGTCGTAGAACATCTCCTGAACGATCCCCATCACCGGCAGACTCGATCCGGCGATGACGGCCGTGTCGAAGAACCCGAAGCTGCGATCGCCCGGGTTGTACTCGCGGACGACGTCGAAGCGCTCGGCGTAGTCGCCAGCGCGGTCCTTCGACTCCCACCAGCGGGCCAGCTCCATGCCGTCAGCGAGCGTGCGCTCGACGTAGGTCAGGATGGTCCGGTCCACGGGCGGGATGCTCGCCGCGCAGCTGTCGACGAACAACAGCGTGTCGGTGGAGGGCGGCGGCGGCGATCCGCTCGTCATCGGCGGCATCGGCCGGTAGAGATCGCTGAACGAGGCCTTGAACCGGCCATCCGGGTCGGCCACGCGGACGACGTACAGGCTCGACGTGCCTCCGGCCTCGTCCACCGCCGTGTCCATCGTGATGACGCCGGCCGCGCCGGACAGCGCACCGGTGCCGCCGGCCAGCCCTCCGTACGCGACCGTCCGCTTCACCGCCATGCCGTCCGTCGCCTCGCGCTGGCTCGTCCCCTCGAGACCGCCTGCCGTCAGGCTCGCGATGCGACGCCCCGCTCCGTCCGTGAAGGCGATCTCGCGCCGCATGCCCTCGAGCGCGACCGCGCAGTGGTATTCATCGGCATCGAAGGCGACAGGGCCGCTCGCCGTCCCGACGGCGGAGCCGGCGCGGAGCTGGCTCCGCAGGTGCGTCGCGTTCGGCAGGTCGTTGCCGATGCGGGCCACGCTCAGCCGCTCGTCGCCCGTGCCGCCGCTCGATCGCCCGGCGAGCGTGAACACGACGGCGGACGCGTCGGTTCCCGAGACGTCGAGGAGCGGGCCGAGGCTGTCTTCCACGCCAATCGGCCCGGCATCGAACCGGCCGACGATCGTCAGGGCGATCGCCGACGGCGGGGTGATCTCCCCGCTGATCATCAGCGTGCCGCGCAGGCCCTTCAGGCTTCCGACACCCTCGACGATCACAGCCGTGCCGGCGAACAACAGGCGCGTCCGATCGCCGATCGTCGTCGGGCTCGTGCGGCCGGCGCCGAAGAAGCGCATGCCGCCCTTGCCGCGATCCTGGAACGTGATCTGGCCATCGTGCATGACGAAGCGCTGCGAGCGGTCGGCCTGGATTCCAGTGGGCGGCGGCGCGGCCGAGGGCGTCGCCTCGTACCCGTCCGGCGCGAGCAGCCAGCGCATCGCGATCGTGCCCAGGACCTCGCCGATCCGATTCGCACTGGTGACGCCACGATCGAGGGTCGGCGCATGCACGTTGGCATCCAGCCTGTGCAGGTTCTCGCGCACGTCGAGGCCGGATATGCCGACGGGGAGCAGCGGCGCCATCGGTACCGACGACGGCGCCGGCGAGCGAGGCGAGACCGGACGATAGCAGCGCGCCGCCGACAGGATTGTTCGCGTACATGATGGGCGCCGAGCCCGTGGAGCCGGGGCCGGTGCAGAGCGAGACGAAAGCCGCCGGCGCGGCCGGCGCGCTGACGCGAGGCGACGGCGCGGCCGCGGCCGGGCCCGGCCGGGCCCGGCGGTGCGTCTCACCCTGCTCGGGCTCACGGTGCTTCATGGATGCGTCCGTCCCTTGACCTGGGTGTTTCACCACCGCGCGGCGGCCACGAGCAGCCACCCGCCGACCACCAGCAACACCAGCACCCCTGCCCGTTCGAGGAGCGGCACCGAGGCCGGCGCGATGCGCCCGAGCAGCGCGGCCAGCGCCGCCAGCACGACCAGGCCTGCAACGAGCTGGATGGTCTGGTGCTTCACGCGGCGTGAATCGCTGCTCTCCGGTACCTGCAGACGAACGCGCAGGCGCCCCTCGGCCGCCAGGGTGAGCACTTCGTCGAGCTTCTGCGGGAGCCCGACCATTTCCTGGAGCACGACGTCGAGACGGGCCTGCATCGCGCGCGGATCGAGCATCTGGCCCGCCTCGGCGAGGCCGACCCGCAGCCGGTCGTCGTGCAGCGCCCCGAGCAGGACGTCTTCGTCCGGCGCCATCGTCTCGAGCACGGTCGCGGCCGCGCGGATCCCGCGGTAGATGTGCAGATGATGCGGGACGAGCCGGCACCCCGCCTCGTGCGCGGCCCGCCACTGCACCAGCAGGTCCTCGGCCAGCCGATCGTCGCCGCTCCACTCGCCGTCCCTGAAGGGCACCGCCTGGCGGAACCGCAGCTTCAGTTCCTCCTCGGCGGCGGCCGGCGTGTCCGGCGCGCCGGGTGCATCGACAATCCAGGCAGCGGCCGCGTCCGGATCGTCCACGGCGACCGCGTTGATGTAACGCGAGAAGCGCGCTCGTGCGGCGGCGCTGTGCGGCTCGCACAGGGCGGCCATCAGGACGAGCCGCGGCCCGTCGACGATGACGTCGCGGGTGGCGAACTCGAACGGCACGACATGGCCGGCGAGCGCCTGCCGCAGCCAGGCCATCGCGAACCGCCGCGCCAGAGCGGCGCGGTCCGCGCCGGCCGGATCGTCGCCGCCCTCGACAATCTCGGCGAGCGTTGGTCCCTCGCACCGTTCGACCGTGAGGACGCCCGGCGCGCAGTGATCGCGATAGCAGACGGGCGCAGCAAAGCCGCGCACCGACCCGGCGTCGGCCGCGATGGCGCCGAGCGATGCCGCCTGGACGCCCTGGTCGAGGCGGAGCGCGAGCGTCTGCGCAAAATCGTCGATCGCGGCCGCCAGCGCGTCCTGGGGGATCGCCAGACACGGCTGAAGCCGCGACAGCAGCGGGAGATCGCGGGCGAGCCATTCGGTCGCGTCGGGCCGCACAATCGTGACGATCGCCGGCACGCCTGGCGCGACCCACGCGTCATGCCGCTCGGTCCACAGCGTAACGTCGCGGGCCACGAAATCGAACTGCAGGAAGCGGCGGTCCGGCGGCGCGCCGAGCTGCCGGTGGATGAGCGCCTCGACATCTGCCGGCTCGGCGGCCGGTCCCGCGTCGGCAATCGCCGACAGCTCGAGCGCGTCGCGCCGTGCCATGAGATCCGTGCGCGTCGAGAGGTACCGGCCAAAACCGGAAAACACCGGCCCCAGGCTGACGAGCGTCCGGCTGAGCGCCTGAATCGGATAGTCGCCGGCGCCCAGCCGGCCGTCGGGGGGCGCAGCGCGGCGAACGGCCCGAATCGTGCTGAATTCCGCGAGCGCCGCGGCGACGACCTTCCGCCGGTCGTCCCGTCCGGAGGCGGCCTGCGGCGCCGCTGACCTCCGCATGCCTCTCAGGCCTGGACTGCCGGACGCCGATAGTGAAACAACTCGCCGAGCGCCGACGCCTGGATCAGCTCGCTGTAGGTCACCGTCAGGGCGTGTTCACACGGCGCGGTGATGAGCGTGCGCCAGGCCTCGACGATGGCCGCGTCGCCGCGAGGCTCGTGGTGAATGAACGGCGCGATCCGCCCGTCGTCGCGCGTCGTGTCGTACCGCATCAAGATCGACGACGTGACCCCGTTGGTGAAGGCGTCATTGGCCGTCGCGAGGTCGGCATGGTGCCGCAGGAAGGCCTCCATGACGGCCGGGTACCGCATGTTGACGACGGTCAGCGCCCAGGCCAGCCCTGACAGCGCGTTCCGGTAGGCGAGATCGTGCGGCGCTTCCGTGTCGAGCCGCCGGATCGCGCGCCACGGAGCGTTCATCGACGGCAGCATGTTCATCGGATCGAAGTACATGGCACGGCCCGCGCCGTGCCAGAAATAGCCGTGGAGGTCCGGCTCGACGCCCGGGATTTCGCGATCGAGGAGCGTCATCAGATTCGGGTAGAACGTGCGCGTCGCGAGGCCGAGCGACTCGAGCGCGGCGCCCGCGTAGCCGGGGCGCGACGAGCCGCGGCAGAGCGCGGCAAAGCGCGCGATGGCCCGATGCGCGGCGTCGGGCGGGCTCGACGGCGCCAGGCCGGTGAGCACCTTCTTCGCAAACGACATCCCGATGCCCGAGTGCAGCATCGTCAGGCTCCACGGCGGAAGCGTCACCGTGGAAGGATCCACGAGCAGCCCGGACGGATCGGCGCCGCCGTCGGTCCAGGCGCGGTCCGCGAAGTAGTGGCCGAGCCCTTCGACCGCCCACAAACGGGGGAAGGTCTCCATGTCGGCGGTGCGGGCGACGAGCGCGGGCAGCGGGTCGGTTGGCTTGTCGTCGAGCCCGAGCCGGCTGGGCACCCGGGTGACGAGCTGGATGATCTCGATCTTGTTCGCGAACTCCCGCTGCACGGCCGCGGCGTCGCGGCGCGGCACGAGGAACGAGTCGAGCCAGCCCACCGGCGGCATGCCGTATTTCATGAACGCCTGGAACCAGGCAGCCGACTGCATGTCGGCCGCCATGCGAATGAGGACGCTCGAATCGATCTCCGG
The DNA here is from genome assembly GCA_963817635.1 of uncultured Acidobacteriota bacterium. Taxonomy (GTDB): domain Bacteria; phylum Acidobacteriota; class Vicinamibacteria; order Vicinamibacterales; family 2-12-FULL-66-21; genus CAWFPR01. The sequence continues at coordinate 318,928 of CAWFPR010000001.1, forward strand.
CGCGCGGAGCATCATCAGGTCGACGAGCGTGTGCTGCACGCCGTTGCCGACGTCGTAGGTCTGCCGGAACCAGCCGTCGAGCTGATGCTCAGTGGCGTCCGACACGGCGTCGAACGCGGCGGCGGCACCCGTGATGCGCTCGCGCGTGGGAGGCGCCACGAGATTGGCGACCTGCTGCAGGCCGAACATCGAAATCGCCCATGGCAGCGTCAGCGCCGACTTGGTGAGTTCACGCACTTCCATGGTGTTACCCCTCGGATTGCTCCGGAGCCTGCGCGGGTGAGCTGGACGGCCGCAGGATACTGACCGAACGCCCCAGCAGCTCCACGCCGCCCTGGATGACGCGGCGCGGATCGACCGTGTCGATCATCGGCCGCGGATCGAAGCTGGACGCCACCGAACGGGCATTGAACGACCGCAGCGAGGCCGCATCGAAGAACACATCGACGAGCTTGCGCTGCCACTGGTCGCCCGCCTGGAACTGTCGCGCGAACAGATCCGACAGGTGCCGCTCAGCGGCCTGCGCCACCTCGTCAAGCTCGGCGGCGGTCTGCACCGCCGGCTCGGATCCGGCGGTCATCGCCCGGGTCATCTGCTGAATGCCGAACAGCCCGACCGCCCACGAGAACCCCACCATCGACTTTGCCAGTTCGCGCATGTCTGGAACGACCTTTCCGCCGATTCAATCGGCCCGAGCGAGTCTCCGCACCGAGTTGGCCAGCAGCAGAAGCGCGGTGCACATCAGCGCGGCTTCGGCCGTAAAGAGATTGAACCCGATCGTCGATGGCGCAGCCGTGAGCTCGAAGAGTGCGACGAACGCCACGAGGAGGCCGGTGAGCCGCACCGTGCGGCGGGCCACACCCTGGTCGTGATGCGCCGTGGTCGTGATGTCGACGCGGGCGAGCATGTCGCCCGACACCAGGCGCTCCATCGCGGCGAAGGCGCGCGCGACGCCGTCCTCGGCAAGGCGTCCGCTCGAGGCAGCCAGCGCGCTCAGCGACTCGTATCGCAGGCCCGAGCGCCGCGTTTCCCGCTCCACCCAGCGCTGGCAGACTTCCTCGAGATACCGTGCGACGTTGAATCCGGGAGCGAACCGCGTAATGAGCCCGTCGGCTGCGATCGCGGAGCGGATGTATTTAATCACATCCCGCTCGGGCCAGATGCCCGTTTTTCGCGACAGGGTGAGCATGTTGAACATCACCACCGTGAAGTTCTTCTTGAAGACCGTGGCGCTCCCCTCGCCCTGGTACCACTCCTGCGACAGCTCAGCCAGCGCGCGGCGGAAGCGGGACGGGTCGGCGTCGGGCTCGGACGTCGTGAGCTTGAAGAACTCGTCCGCCATGGCCTCGACGTCGGCGCGCGTGTAGGCGAGCGTCATCGCGACCAGATGGCGGCGCGAGTACCGGCTGAGCACGCCGGTGATCCCGAAATCGACGTAGCCGACGACGTCGCCGGGCAGCACGAGCAGGTTCGCCGGGTGGAGGTCGGCGTGAAAGACCCCGTACTGGAACGCGTCGCCGAGGAAGTTGTCGATGATGTGGCGCGCGAAGCGGTTCGCATCGAACCCGGACGCGCGGAGCTTGTGGACAGTCCACTCGTCCCCCGAACCGAGCGCGCGTAGATAGTCGAGCACCGTCATCCCGGCCAGGAACTCGATCACCAGCGTCCGCCGCGTGGTGAGGCGCCAGAACACCTCCGGGACGCGCTCGCAGGCATTGCCCTCGGCGTTGCGCCTGAGCCGGTCGGCGTATCGCGCCTCGCGCCGGTAGTCGAGCTCCTCGCGCGTCCAGGCGACGAACTCCCCCATCGGCTCGAGCGTCCAGAACAGCGCCTTGACGTCGAACCTCCGGATCAGGCGCATCGCGACGCTCATCAGCCGGATATCGCCCATGAAGTCGGCATCGACACTGGGGCGCTGCACCTTGACGGCGACCTTGCGGCCGTCCAGCACCGCCACGTGCACCTGGCCGATCGACGCGGTCGCGAGCGGCTCCGGATTGAAGCTGTCGAACAGGTCGGCCGGCGCGGCGCCGAGCTCCTCGAGAATCACACGCTCGACCTGCTCGTACGGGAACGGCGCGATCCGGTCCAGCAGGTTGAAGAGCTCGTCGCAGTACTCGAGTCTGACGATGTCGGGCTGGAGCGCCAGCATCTGGCCGAACTTGATGAAGCTGCCGCCCAGATCCTCGAAGAGGCGCCGGAAACGCTGGGGCCCGGTCAGCCGCGCGAGCGGGACGATCCGCGCGAGCCAGGGAGCGACGACGCCCCGGCGCGCCGCCAGGTGCGCCACGGCATGGGTCGAGAGCACTCGCGCGATATGGAACAGCCGGCGGACCTGGACGCGTCCGGCGCTCACGGGGTGGCGGCCTCCTCGCCCTCGGGCGAGGGCACGTGCTTGAAAATCGACCCGTAGAAAATCGACCGGCGGCGCAGCAGCATGTCGTCGATGGCCGCCTGCATGCGCTGGCGCACCTCGAGACTGATCCGGTGCACGAGTTTGGGGTCGTCGGCGGCTTCCGGCGGATACTGCTCCTCGACGTGCATGGCGGGCAGGAACCGCGTGTGCCACTTCGACGGCAGCGGGAAGGGCGCCGGGGTGATCGGCAGGAACGGCCACTCGGTGTACCGCTTGAACCACGACCAGTCGACCCGCTTCAGAATCGGGTAGATTTCGGCGCTCCCGACGGTCACGAACGGCAGGATCGGGGCACGGTTCCTCAGCGCCATCCGCACGAACTCGTCGCGGCCGAACTTGCCCAGCGTGTAGGCCCGCTTGTACATGGTGAAGGCGCCGCGGATCCCCTCGGGAAACACCCCGAGCAGCTCATCGTGCTGGAGCACGTAGTCGCCGTGCTCCTGGCGCGCCATGATACCTCCGAGCTTGGCCATGAAGTCGGCGAGGAACGGAAACTTCGTCAAGCTCGGGTGAATCAGGAACCGGGGAATGCGGCCGCGCCGCGTAACGAGCGCAAAGAGCGACATCACGCCGTCGAACGGCATGAACCCGCGGTGCATGCCCACGAGCACGCCACGTCCCTCCCGCGGCACTTCCGACAGGCCCTGGATCTCAATCCGCCAGTAGTAGTCGTGCAGGAACCGGAACAGGTGCCGGCAATAGCGGCGGATGTAGCCCGGGTCCATGCCGAAGTCGTCGAACACGGCCGCGGCGTCCTCGGCACTGCCGCGCCCGGTGCACTCGACGATCGCCTGCGCGCTCGAACGGGATGGGACGAAGCCCACCTCCTGGCGCAGCTTCTCCCCCGACACGGTCCACGAGTACCTGGATGTACTTCAACTGGTCGGCCGACACCGCGAGGCCCGCGTGCGACGTGAGCGCGCGGACCAGGTTCTGCGCGACTCTCCCGACGGGCAGACGCCTGACGCGGGCAATGCGCAGCGCCGCCCGCAGAGGCACACCCGCCGCCGGCGCCACGTTGAACGTGCCGCCGCTGGCCGTGCGAACCACCGCCGCGATCGCATCGGCCAGATCGTGCGGACTCAGGAACTGGATTGTGGGATCGTGGCCGGGGTAGGTCACTGCGACCGGTCCGCTCAGCAGGCGGCTGAAGTAGTCGGTGCCGTCGAGCACCGCGGCCGGACGGAGGATCGTGCGAATCGGGGCCGCCGCGCCGGAACGCTCGCCGATGAGCGCGCCGAGCTGCTCGACTTCGCGCCAGGCGTCCGCGATCGCGCTGCGCCGCGTCGGAATGAACGTGCGCTCGTCGAGCAGACCCGCGTTCTGGTGGTCCGGGGAATACACGGCCGCGCTGGATACGAGCACGACGTGCCGGACCGGGAGGGACGCCAGGCGCTGGCAGACGGCACGGGCGGCCGCCACATCCGGGCCGGTGGACGGTCCCGCCGCCGGCACCGCCGAATACACGATCGTGTCGTAGCGGCTGAAGACCGCCGAGTCGATGGCCTCCGGGTCGTCAGGGGCGCGTTCGCACAGCTCGACATCCGCCGAGCGCCGCAGAGCGTCGAGGACGGGCTCGGCGATGGCGTCGCGGCTGGCGAGGACAGCGACTCGGGCCTGCACGATGGTCGCTATGCCGCGCCCGCAGCCAGATATTCCTGCACCACGTTGATGGTGTCCTGCACCGTGCCGATCCGCTGGATCCGCTCTTCGGCGACCTTGATTTTGAAGGCGTACTCGAGGTCGATCACGACTTCGAGCGACGAGAGGGAGTCGAGGCCGAGATCCTCCCGATAGCTCGAGGTGTCGAGGATCTCCGTCGGGGCGATTCCGGTGATGCGGTGGACGCTTTCCCGAATGGTTTCGCGGATTTGATCGTCAGTCATCGTGTCTCCGGGTTTCTTAGCGGGGAACCGAGATTCTCGCACAACTAGTAAGAAAATACTAGTGACAAGATCAGTCGCCGCCGCGTCCACCCCCCGAGCCGAGAATCGCCGCCGCCACGTCCATGGCTGAGACGATGACCGGCGTAATCCCTCCCCCGGGCCGCGTCCAGTGGCCGGTGAAAAACAGGTTCCGGACCGGCCCCTCGATCCCCGGACGGGCGTCGCCAAGCTGGTCCGGCGACATTTCCCACCCGAGCATCGCGCCATGGTGATTCAGCGTGAACCGCCAGGACGTGAGCGCCGACGCGCTCTGCTGGAGCGCAATGTGCTGCGAGACACCCGGCATCACCTGCTCCAGGCGACTCATCAGGTCCTGCTCGATCGCCGCCTTGTGCGCCGCCCAGTCGGGCACCTCGTCGTAGCGCAGGTTCATGATGCGCTGGAGGATGATGACCTGGCCGCCCGGCGGGGCCATCGCCGGCTCGTACATGGTCGGGATGAACACCTTGAACGCATCCCGCACGACATCGTCCGGCTCCCAGGAGCGCCAGTGATAGCCGCTCGCCTCGCGGATGTCGTCCAGCGGCAGGTCGCGCAGGCCGAGGTGCACGAGAAAGCAGGGACTCGTCGGCCGGAGCCCGCGGGCCGCGCGAATCGCTTCCTCCCCGATGACGGCGGAGCCGAGGAGCCGTTCGAGCGTCAGCACGAGGTCGCCGTTCGCGACGACCCGGCCCGCCCGCACCCTGACGGTGTGGCGGCGCGCGCCGAGCCCGGTCGTCACTTCCACGCCGACGGCCGTCCCCCCCTCGACGACGATTCGCTCGACCATCGAACGCATCAGGATGTCGCCGCCATGCTCGCGGACGATCCGGGCAAGATCGTCGGCGAAGACCTGCGAGCCGCCCTCCGGGTAGTAGTTCCCGAGGAAATACGAGAGGCGGAGCATCGAGTCGAAGACGAACGACGTCCGGGACGGCGGGGACCCCCAGTGGGCGCAGTCGGCGGCGAGGAGCAGCTTGAGCTTGCGGTCGCGAAATTCCCGGTCGAGGACGTCGTGCAGGGTCAGGCGCTGGAGCCGCTCGAACCGCTCGGAGTGGCGTCCCCGGAAGTAGTGCAGGAGCCCGTGGAGGTAGCCGTCGCGCACAATCGTGAAGAAGCGATCGAGCGCCTCGGCTTCGTGCGGAAAGGTCGCCCGCAGCGCATCGGCGTACTCGTCGAAATCGGCCGACACCGAGAAGCTGCTGCCATCGGGAAAGTGAAAGTGATCGACCGGGTCCATCTTGACCCAGCGCGTTCGCGAGCCGAGGCGTTCGAGCAGCGACCCGGTGATGGTCATCGGGTTGCCGAGCAGCGGATAGAAATGCGTGGCGGCGTCGAAGATGAACCGGCCGCGCCGGAACGTGCTGCAGTAGCCGCCGACCATGTAGTGCTGCTCGACCAGCAGCACGCGCACGCCGCCGCGCGCGAGCAGCGCCGCGCAGATCAGCCCGCCGATCCCGGCGCCGATGACGACGACGTCATAGGCAGGCTGCGGGTCGCCGGCAAGGGCCGTGAACGCTCTCATGGCGAGCCGGGGCGATTGCGTCCGTAGGACTCGTGGGCGTTGACGAACTCGCCCGATCCGATCGCGGCGGCCATCGACAGGTCGCCGCCGAGCAGCGCGGCGGCGACGATTTCGGCGAACTTGCGCGCGTGCCCCGCTCCGGCGCAGCCGAGGATCCCGAGGGTCTCCGGGCTCGTGCCGAGGGCCGTTCCGCCACCGACGGTCGCCACGGTCAGCGACGGCAGCGTCACGCTCGCGTACAGATCGCCTTCGGCGGTGACTTCGTAGTCCGTGATGCCGACGGCGGCGTTCGCGACGTTGGCCACGTCCTGGCCGCAGGCGATGAAGATGGCGGCCAGGCCGTTGGCATAGTGGCCGTTGTAGCCGATCGAGCCCGCCTGGAGGTGCCCGACAACGGTCTCGTGCCAGACCGCGGCAATCTCGCGCGGCGTGATGCGCATGTACGCCTGAAGCACCCCCGCGGGAATGCGCGCGCCGGCGACGACGGTCTTTCCCTTGCCGCCCGCGAGCAGGAAGCCGCTCGCGCGTTTTTCACTGCTCATGCCGCTGAAAACGGTGAAGCGCGGTGCAACGCCCTGCGCCACCAGCCACCGGCAGGCGTGGTCGGTGGCCTTGACGATCATGTTCATGCCCTGCGCGTCGGCGGTGTCGTAGTAGAAGCTGACGATGACCGAGCGGCCCGAGGGGCGCGGCTGCACCCGCACGAGACGGCCGTGCCGGGTGGTCGATTCCGCCTCGGCGCGCAGCGCGTCGAAATGCCCCGGCAGTTCCGCCGCGAAGCGATGGGCCTCGGCCACCGAGTCGAACGCGAAGGTCGGCGAGACGACGTTCTCGTCGACGAACACGCGGGCTGTAACGCCCCCGGCGCGCGTGAGCATGACCATCCCGCGCTCGTAGGACCGGACGAGCGCGCCTTCGGTCGTCGCCATCGGGACGTAGAACATGCCGCGCGCGTGCTCGCCGTGGACGAGCAGAGGGCCCGCAATCCCGAGCGGCATCTGGACCGAACCGATGGGGTTTTCGATGTTGCCGCGCATCGCCTCGGTCGGGATGCCGCACGAGGCGACCGTCGGCAGCGCGGCGGCGGTCTGCCGTTCAATCCACTCCCGCCGCAGGCGCACATCGTCCGGGCTGTAGCCCTGGGCGGTGAACCGGGGCACGAGCGGCAGGCCGGCGGCCGGACCGCCGGCCGGAGGCTGCGCCGGAGGCTTCGACTTGCGTGTCATCAGGCGAGCGACAGGACCAGGGCCGCGCAGTTGCCCTCGGGCGTGAGCGCCGTCACGAGCGCGTGCGAAGCCTGGAGCGGCCGGGTCCCCGCGGCGATGTCGATCCGGACGGCGGGATCCGGCGCGGTCAGTCCGGCAATGCCCGGCAGGCGCCCTTCGCGCATCGATTCGACTATCGCGATGGTCTGGAGGGGCCCGGATGCCCCGAGCGTTTCGCCGGTCATCGCCTTGATGGCCGTCACCGGCGTCCGGCTGCCGATAGCCTCGGCGATGCCCGCCGCCTCGCGCCGGTCGAGCGCGGGACTTCCGTGGGCCGACGCCGACACGGCGCCAATCGTGCCCGGCTCGATGCCGCTCTCGGCGAGGGCGCGATTGATGGTGGCCGCCAGGGGATGCCCGTCCTCCGCGCCAGGCGACGCGACGCCGGAATCGAAGCCGTTGGCGCTGCCGAGCACCCGGCCGAGGATCCGCGCGCCGCGCGCGAGGGCCACCTCCTCGGCTTCGAGCACGAGGAAGGCGCCGGCCTCGCCGAGCACCGCGCCGCGGCGGCCCGCGTCGAAGGGGACGCCCGCGGCACCAGGCCCGTCCGCCCGGGCCAGTCGGCCGCCGCGCTCGAAGCCGAGAAACGACTCGAAGGAGATTTCCTCGGCGCCCCCGGCCACCAGGACATCCGCGCGGCCGGTCGCGACCAGTTGGGCGGCGTAGCCGAGCGCCTGGAGGCCCGACGCCGCGCCCGCCGCAATCGTCGAGTTGATGCCGCGCAACTGCTGCCAGATGGCGACCTGGCCGGCGGCTGCGTTCAGCACGGTGTTCGAAAAATCCAGCGCGCTGGCGTACTCGGGTCCGGCCTGCAGGGCGCGACGGTCGAACTCCCCGATGGTGTGCACCCCCGAGAACATCGTGCCGAGGACGAGCCCGACGGTGTGCGTCTTGCGCAGGTCGAGCGACCAGCCGCTGTCGGCCAGGGCGAGCTCCACACCAACCAGCGCCAGACGGCCCGTCCGATCGAGCTGACGGATGTTGCCGGGCCGCAGATACCGTTCGGGCGCGAACGCCGGCACTTCCGCGGCCAGGCAGCCGGGCACGGCATCGGCGGGAAACACCGTGGGCGCGTTGAAGGGCCGCTGGCCGTCGCAGAGCGCGGCGAACAGCTGGGCGCGCTGATCGCCGAGCGCGCAGATGGCGCCGATACCCGTGATGACAACGCGTCGGGAGGGCGTCACCGGCATGCCCGGATGATCACCGACGCGTTGTTGCCGCCGAACGCATAGGCGTTGTTCATTGCAACCTCGACGCGCTGGCGCCGGGTGTGGTTCGGCACGTAGTCGAGGTCACACTGCGGATCGGGCGTCTCATAGTTGATGGTGGGCGGCAGCGCGCCGTCGTGGACCGCGAGGGCGCAGGCGGCCGCCTCGATCGCCGATGCCGCGCCCATCGTGTGTCCGAGCATGGACTTGATCGAGCTCATCGGCACGTGCGGCGCCGCGTCGCCGAACGCCTCCTTCACCGCGGCCGTTTCGACCCGGTCGTTCACCGCGGTGCCCGTGCCGTGCGCGCTGATGTAGCTGACCTCGCGGGGCTCGACGCCGGCATCCGCCATGGCGATCTGCATCGCCCGGACCGCGCCGTTGCCCTGCGGGGCGGTCATGTGATTCGCGTCGCACGTCAGGCCGTAGCCGGCCAGCTCCGCATAGATGCGGGCGCCGCGCGCGACCGCCTGCGCCTCGCGCTCCAGCACGAGTATGGCGGCCCCCTCGCCCGGCACCATGCCCTTCCGGTTGCGGTCGAACGGCTGGCACCGTTCCGGCGCGATGGCGCCGAGACGCGAGAAGCCCGTGTAGGTGATCCGGGAGAAGCAGTCGGAGCCGCCCGCGAGCATCACGTCGGCCGCCCCCGCGCGGAGGGAGTCGGCGGCGAAGGCGAGCGCATAGTTACCGGCGGCGCAGGCCGTCGGGATGACGAGGTTCGGCCCGCCGAACTCGAATTCGGAAGCCACGTGCGCCGCCATGGTGTGGCAGGGATACCGCTCGACGAATTCAGCGCCGATCGCCTCGCGCGTCCCGGCGATTTCCATGTCGTCGAACCGCTCGATCAGGATGGGCTCGCCCGACGTCGTCCCGAGCGAGACCCCGACCGCCCGCGGATCGGCGCCCCCCGGCGCGAGCGCGGCATCCTCGAGCGCGAGGCGCGCCGCGGCGATGGCCAGCTGGGAGGCGCGCCCCATCGAGTCCGGGCGCAGGCGCCGGAAGAACGGCGACGGCTCGAAATCCTTGACCTCGCCGCCGATGTGCGCGGCGTGGCGCGCGCTGTCGAAAGAGGTGACCGGTCCGATGCCGCACGCGCCGGCGAGCAGCGCCCGCCAGAACGGCTCGACGCCTGTACCAATCGAGGTGACGAGCCCGATGCCCGTGATGACGATGCGTGGACGTGCCTCCATCAAGCGGTTAGTATAAATGCGCCGGCGTGCAAATGAACTCACAATCGCAGGCGCGGCGGCGGTCCCCGACCATCGGCCTGGTTATCGGGCTGCTCGTCACGCTTGGCGCGGTCCTTGCCGACTCGTGGTACATGACGCAGCAGATCGGGCGGCTGCGCGCGCTTCAGACGGACCTGGCGGAGCGGAGCCGCAAGGATTCGCTCCAGTTGCTCCGCATCCAGAACGACCTGAATCTCGCCGCCCTTGCGATGCGCGACATGATCGACACCGACGAGCGGTATCCGCTCACCGCCTGGCACCCGCAGCTCGAACGTGTGCGCCTCGATCTCGCCGACGCGCTCAGGCGGGAAGAGGCTCTGGCGGTGAACCGGCGCAGCCCCGCGCAGCGCCAGTTCCTGGGTGAGTCGAATACGCAGTTCTGGGACGCGGTCGGCCGGATGTTCGCGATGGCGCTCGAGGGGCGCGAAGACGAAGCGCGCGCCCAGATCCGCCTGTCGCTCGTCGCGCGGCAGGGCGCGCTCTCCACGACCGTCGCCCGCCTGCTCGTCGAGAACAACGAGAGCGAAGAACAGATGGCGCTCCAGGTACAGGGCATCTACAACGACGTGCAGCGTCAGGTGTACCTCTTCCTCGGCGCCACGCTGGCGGCGATCATCCTCGCGAGCGCCTCCGTGATCCGGGGCAACCGGCGGCTGTTCCGCGAGATCGCGGCGTTGTCGGAGCGGCGGCACGAGCTGGCGCAGCAGCTGATCGCCACGCGCGAGACGACCCTGCGCGCGATCGCACGCGAGCTGCACGATGAGTTCGGCCAGATTCTCACCGCCATGGGATCGATGCTCCGCCGCGCCGGCGCCCACGCCCCAGAGGGGTCGCCCCTGCGCGCGGAGCTGCGCGAGGTGTCCGAGATTGCTCAGACAACGCTCGAGCACGTGCGCGACCTGTCGCAAACGCTGCACCCCTCGATTCTCGACAACGCCGGGCTCGACCAGGCGATCGACTGGTACCTGTCGAACGTGCAGCGCCAGCTCGGTCTCACGGTGTCGTTCGAGCGGTCGGGACCGCCGCTGCGGATCGACCGGGAGACCGGCATCCATGTCTATCGCATCCTCCAGGAGGCGCTCAGCAACGTGGCCCACCACGCGGGCACCTCGGAAGCGGCCGTCCGGCTCCGCGCGGCCGGCACCGGCCTGGAACTCGACGTCGAAGATCACGGGGCCGGCCTCGACGGCAGGCCCGAACGGCGCGGCCTCGGCATCGTGACGATGCGGGAGCGCGCCGAACTCGTCGGCGGCACCATCGAGTTCACGACGCCGGCCGGCGGCGGAACGCTCGTTCGACTCCACGTGCCGGCAGACAGACCAGAGGCATGACCGATCCCATCACCGTCCTGCTCGTCGACGACCACGTCCTTGTCCGCCGCGGGTTCCGGCGGCTGCTGGAGGACGACCCGGGGATCGCCGTGGTCGGCGAAGCCACGAACGGCCGGGAAGCCGTCGCGCTCGCCGCCAGCCTCGAGCCGCAGGTCGTCGTCATGGACTGCGCCATGCCGGGAATGAACGGGATCGAGACCATGCGCCACATGCTCGAGGCCTCGCCCGGCCTGAAGGTCCTGATCCTGAGCATGCACTCCGAAGGCACGCTCGTCCGCCAGGCACTCGACGCGGGCGCCTGCGGCTACATCCTGAAGAGCGCGCTCGACCTCGACCTGGCCGCGGCGGTGCGCCAGGTGGCCGGCGGCGACCGGGTGATCGACCCGAGCCTCACCGCGACGCACGAACTGAAGAGAGGGGAGCGCACGCGGGCCCTGTCGGCGCGCGAACTCGAGGTGCTCCGGTTGATTTGCGAGGGGCTCTCCAACCGTGGAGATCGGCGTGCGGCTGTCGGTGAGCGTCAACACAGTCGCCGTGCACCGCGCGAACATCATGAACGCACTCGACGTGCACAAGACGGCTGAACTGGTCGTCTACGCGATCCAGTACGGCCTCGTCCAGCTTCGATGAATCGACGCGAGTTCTTCCTCGCCATGGGGGCGGCGGGCGTGTCCGGCTCGCTGCACGCGCGCGCGGCGTGGGCCCAGCCGTCCGGCCCCGGCGTCCGTCTGATCGACGTCACCAGCGCGGCGGGCGTGTCGTTCCATCACAACAACGGCGCGTACGGCGGCAAACTGCTCCCCGAGACGCTCGGCGCCGGGTGCGCGTTTCTCGACTTCGACGCCGACGGGTGGGTCGACATCCTCCTCGTCAACGGCTGCGACTGGCCGGGACATCGGCGGGAGCGTTCCACGCTGAAGCTGTACCGCAACAACCGCAACGGCACCTTCACCGACGTCACGAAGCGCGCCGGCCTCGACGTCGAGATGTACGGCCTCGGCGTGGCCGCCGGCGACTACGACAACGACGGGTTCCCCGACCTCTTCGTCACGGGCGTTGGACAGAGCCGGCTCTTTCACAACCGCGGCGACGGCCGCTTCGAGGACGTCACCCACGCCAGCGGCATCGGGGAGCGGCAGGCCCTCAGCACATCGGCGCTGTGGTTCGACTACGACCGCGACGGCCAGCTGGATCTGTTCGTCTGCAACTACGTCAAGTGGTCGCCGGAGCACGACGTCTTCTGCAGCGTGGACGGCCGGGACAAGTCCTATTGCACCCCGGAGGCCTATCGCGGCGACACGTGCTGGCTGTTTCACAACCGCGGCGATGGCACGTTCGAGGACGTCACCGCGAACAGCGGGATCTTCGACATGAGTTCGAAGTCGCTCGGCGTCGCCCTGATCGACTACGACCTGGACGGCTGGCCCGACCTCTTCGTCGCCAACGACACGCAGCCGAACAAACTCTACAAGAACCTGCGTAACGGGACCTTCCGCGACGTCGCGCTCGACGCCGGCGTGGCGTTCAGCGCCGACGGCAAGGCGCGCGCCGGCATGGGCGCGGACGCGGGCGATTTCGACAACTCCGGCCGGCCAGGCCTCGTGGTCACGAATTTCGAGCACGAGATGATCGGCCTGTACCGCGAGGTCCGGCCGGGCGCGTTCGAAGATGTGGCGATCCGGGCCGGGGTGGGCCAGCCCTCACGCCAGTCGCTCGGCTTCGGGTGCGTCTTTGCCGACATGGACCTGGACGGGCGGCTCGATCTCGTCGTCGTCAACGGCCACATCGACGAGCCGCTGCGCGAGATGCGCGGCACGGTCGGCTATGCGCAGCCTCCGCAGCTCTTCCTCAATCGCGGCGGCCATTTCGACGACGTCGCCGCGGAGGCAGGCGCCGACTTCGTGAGGCCGAAGGTCGGGCGCGGTCTGGCCTGCGGGGATTTCGACCGCGACGGGGACGTGGACATCCTGCTGACCGCGAACAACGGGGCGGCGCAGCTGTTCCGCGCCGATCACCCCGCCGGACGCCAGTCGATCCGGTTCAGGCTGAGAGGCACGCGCTCCAATCGCGACGCGATCGGCGCCACGGTGAAGATCGAGTGCGGCGGGACCACCCAGATGCGCATGGTCAAGAGCGGATCGAGCTACCTGTCGCAGTCCGAGCTACCGGTCACATTCGGCCTCGGCGACCGCGACGTCGTTGACCGCGTCCTGGTCGCGTGGCCGAGCGGAAGAACCGAGGATTACACGTCGCTTCGCGCCGGCAGCGCCTACGCCTGCGTGGAGGGCCAGGGCATCACCCGCCTGGGCCACTTCTAGCCTCCAATAGTACGTCTGCAGTATTGCGGATTTCCGGCACCCCCCGTAAAGTCGCACATCTCGGCCACCTCGGCCGCCGTTGCACGTTACGAGAGTGACGCCCTGAAGGAGGAGGAAGTGTTCAACCGCTCGCATGGGAGCGCCCACCGGAGGTGTGCCCCGCCGCTGGCGACAGCCGCCCTCGCTGCCGCCTTTCTCATCGGTCCCGCCCAGCACGCGTGGGCCCAGGGTTGAGTGCTGATCAGACAAACAGCGCCCGTGTTTGGCGCTGACGGCTCCTACCCCCAGGCTGGCGAGTGGCAGGTCAACGTTTCGGCTCGCGCCCTGCGTTCCACCGATCACTACAACAAGGACGTCGAGCAGGTCGAGCGTCACACGCTGCGGTACCTACGTCGTCAATCTCCAGCGCGCACTCGACCTGAGCGTGGGCTACCAGCTCACCGACCGCGTGACGCTGTCGGCGGCGGTCCCGTTCATCGGCGCCTCCTGGTCGATTCCGTCGCCGCGCGCCCCGGTGCTGGGCCCGCGCGCGAACGAGAACGCGCAGGGCATCGGCGACGTGACCGTGCAGGCCCGCACGTGGCTCTTTGCGCCCAAGACCCATTTCAACGGCAACATCGTGATCGGCGCCGGCATCAAGATGCCGACCGGCAAGTCGGATGCGCAGGACCAGTTCCCCGATATCGAAGGGAAGGACAACCGCCTGCGCTACGTCGACCAGTCGGTGCAGCCGGGCGATGGCGGGTGGGGCATCACGACCGACATCAGCGCCTTCCGCCGGATCAAGCGGCTGACGGTCTTCGGAACCGGCAGTTACCTGATCAACCCGAAGAACACGAACGATACGCCGTCGATCTTGGTGAACCTCGGCATCCCGGGGCTCAATCTCCAGGCGCCGAACAACATCAACCGGCTGGTCAACTCGGTGCCGGATCAGTACATGGCGCGCGTCGGCGGCATGACGGCGCTCGGCAAGGGATTCGGCGCCGCACTGGCGTGGCGCATCGAGGGGCTGCGCCGCTACGACCTGATCGGACGCAGCGACGGCTTCCGGCGTCCGGGCCTCGAGATGTTCATCGAGCCGGGCGTCAGCTACCAGTATCGCAACAACAACTTCTCGGTGTAACGTCCCGATCGGGTACTGCCGCAACCGCAAGCCCGACGCTTATACCGGCGCGGCCGGCGATGCCACGTTCCCGAGGTACATCGTGCTCGCGAGCTACAGCCATTCGCCTCGGAACCGGCGCTAGGTCCGCCACACGCGATCGCCACCGACCAGGCGGGCGCGGCGGCCGACACCGACGCCGATCCCCGACCCGGTGGTGAATGCCGGTGAGGAGTTCGTGCGGCTGGACCTCACCGGAATGACCTGCGAGCAGTGCGTGGACACGGTGCGATCGGCGCTCGCCGCGATCGACGGCGTGACCGACGCAAAGGTCAGTCTCGGGACGATGCAGGCGGTCGTCACCTACAAGCCGGCGACCGTGACGGTCAAGGACCTGGTGAAGGCCGTGAAGGATTCGAAAGGCATGAACCACTACACCGCGTCGGTTCACCAGCGCTGACATCGAACAGCGAGCGCCTCGGGGTCCGCCCGGGGCGCTCGCTGCCGTCCCCCCTCAGACAATCTCCGCTCTCCGCCTGATCGACAGCGACCGGCGTGCCGCCGGCGGGGTGGACATTTCGCGCGGCAGCGTCGAGAATGCGGCGTGCTCCGCACGTTGAGGCAGATCGCCCTGATGACGGCCGTAACCGCGGTCTGGGCGACGACCTCGCACGCGCAGAGTCCCGCCGAACCGCTCACCTCGCTGGTCAACCCGTTCATCGGCACCGGCGGGCACGGCCACACCTACCCGGGACCGTCGCTTCCCTTCGGCATGATCCAGCCGGGGCCCGACACACGCCTCACGGGCTGGGACGGCTGTTCGGGGTACCACTACTCGGATTCGCGTCTCTTTGGCTTCTCGCATACACACCTCAGTGGCACCGGCATCCCCGACTACGGCGACATCCTCCTGATGCCGACGACTGGCGAGGTACGGCTGAACAACGGCGCGGATGGCAAGCCGGGCTACTCGTCGTCGTTCAGCCACGACGAGGAGTCCGCCGAGCCCGGCTACTACGCGGTCACCCTGAAGGACTACGGCGTGCGCGCGGAACTGACCGCGACGACGCGCGTCGGGATGCATCGATATCGATTTCCCGCTGGCGCGCCGGCGCACGTCATCCTCGATCTCACGCACCGCGACACGCTCGTCGAGGCATCGCTCGCCGTCGTCAGCGACACCGAGGTCTCGGGACTGCGCCGATCGACCGGGTGGGCCCGCGACCAGGTCGTGTATTTCGTGATCAGGTTCTCGCGTCCGTTCGACCGGTCGTCCGGCGACGGCGCCGGCCGCGTGCGTGCGTTCGATTTCGGCAGCACCGGCGATCCGCTGCTCGTCAAGGTGGGCATCTCGGCCGTCAGCGTCGAAGGTGCGCGGAAGAACATCGACGCGGAGCTGCCGGGCTGGAACTTCGACGCGGCGAGACAGGCCGCGAGCCGGACCTGGGAGCGGGCGCTGTCGAAGATCGTCGTGGAGGGCGGCACGCGCGACGAGCGCGTCCGCTTCTACACGGCGCTCTATCACACGATGCTCACGCCGAACGTCTACATGGACGCGGACGGCAGCTACCGCGGGCGTGACGGGGCGATGCACCAGGCCGACGGCTTCACCTATTACACCGTCTTCTCGCTGTGGGACACGTTCCGGACGCTGCACCCGTTGCTCGCCGTCATCGATCGCGCCCGCACGCGTGATTTCGTCCAGACGTTTCTCCGGCAGTACGTGGAGGGTGGACGGCTGCCCGTCTGGGAGCTTGCGGGAAACGAAACCGATACGATGATCGGCTACCACGCCGTGCCGGTGATCGCAGACGCCGCAGCGAAGGGCATCGGCGGCTTCGATCTCGGGCTGGCGTTCGAGGCGATGAAACACAGCGCCGAAGAGGATCGCTTCGGCCTGGCCGGCTACAGACGTAACGGATTCATCGACGCACGCGACGAAGCCGAGAGCGTGTCGCGGACGCTCGAGTACGCGTATGACGACTGGACGATCGCGCAGGTCGCCCGACGGCTCGGGCGGGAGGACGACTACCAGCGCTATCTGCGCCGCGCCCAGTCGTACAAGCACCTGTTCGATCCGTCCACCGGCTTCATGCGCGCCCGCGTCGGCGGGTTCTGGGCATCGCCGTTCGACCCGACCGAGGTCAACAACCATTACACCGAGGCCAACGCCTGGCAGTACAGCTTCTTCGTCCCGCAGGACGTCAATGGGCTGATGCGCCTGATGGGTGGGCCTGACGCCTTCGCGCGCAAGCTGGACGCGCTGTTTTCGGCGCGCTCCGAAACCACCGGGCGCGAGCAGGCGGATATCACGGGCCTCATCGGCCAGTACGCGCACGGCAACGAGCCGAGCCACCACATGGCGTATCTCTATGCGTACGCGGGCCAGCCGTGGAAAACGCAGGCGATGGCGCGCCGGATTCTCGGGACGATGTACGGCTCGGGGCCCGACGGGCTGAGCGGCAACGAGGACTGCGGGCAGATGAGCGCGTGGTATGTCATGAGCGCGCTTGGACTGTACCCCGTCACCCCGGGTTCCACGCAGTACGTGATCGGCTCGCCGCTCTTCGAACGCGCCACGGTCAATCTCGAGAACGGCCGCAGGTTCGTGATCACCGCGCGCGGTGCCTCCCGCGAGGCGAAGTACATTCGGCGCGCCACGCTGAATGGCGCGGCGTACGACAGGTCCTTCGTCGAGCACGCCGCCGTCGCGGACGGCGGCGAACTGACGTTCGACATGACCACCGAGCCGAACGTCGCGTGGGGATCGAGCCCCTCGTCGCGTCCGCGCTCCTCGATTGACGGCGCACTCGTCGTCCCGGCGCCCTTCGTCGCCGCCGGCGGACCCGCGTTCCGGGGCGCCCGACGGGTGACCTTCGGTGATGCAGACCCCGTCGCGAAGGTCTCGGCCGCGGGTCAGGGCTTCAGCGTCACTGCCTCGGGCGCTCTTCCGCCTGAAGCCGGAAGCTACACCATCCTCGCCGCGGCGACGCGCGACGGCGTCAGGAGTCCGGAGGTGTCGTTCACCTTCCGCCGGCTTCCCGACTATCCGCGTGTGACCCTCAGCGCGCCCTACGCGCCGCAGTACGCCGCCGGGGGCGACGACGCGCTCGTCGACGGCATTCGTGGCGGCGACAACTTCCGCACCGGCCGGTGGCAGGGATATCTCGGAACTGACCTCGACGCCACGCTCGACTTCGGCCGGGTGCGCGACCTGCGCGAAGTCTCGATGGGGTTTCTCCAGGACACCGGCTCCTGGATCGTCATGCCGCGCCGCATCATCGTGCAGGTGTCGGACGATGGTCAGGCGTTCAGGACGCTCGGTGAAGTGACGAGCATGGTGTCGGACCGGAACACCGCACCGGTCGCGCACGATTTCACGCTCGCTGCGACAGCGCGCACGAGATACGTCCGCGTGCACGTCGAGCGCTACGGCCGGCTGCCCGCGTGGCATCCGGGCGCCGGAAACGAGGGGTGGTTCTTCGCCGACGAAATCGTCGTGAAATGAGGCTTCAGGCTTCAGGCTTCAGGCTTGGGTTTGCCTCGAGGCCACAAACCCTCAAACCCCCAGGCCCGAAGCCTGAAGCCCCAAGCCCCTTTCATGTAGAATCGTCGCCCAAGTGTTCGACCTGTTCCGGAATGCAACGCACCTGTTGGCGCCGCTGACGGCGAACTGCGCGGACTTCCACGAGCACTGGTCCGATGCGCGCGCGGACCCGGACAGCATGGGCGGACGGTGGCAGGGTGAATGGACCAGCTCGCGGTCCGGGCATCACGGGCCGCTCAGGTGCGTGGTGGCCCTCACGAGCGACACGCTGTGGCACGTGCGGTTCCGCGCCGGCTACGCGCGGATGTTCCGCGCCTGTTATGCCTCCGATTTTCACGTCGCCCGCCTGGCGGCTGACCGATGGACGTTCAGCGGCCGCTCGGATCTGGGCGCCCTCGCGGGCGGACAGTACGAGTATTCGGGCGAGGCCGTCCCCGACCTCCTCGTCTGCCGCTACGTCTCCGCTGACGACAACGGAGAATTCAGGCTGAAGCGGCCGTAAGCGCCTCAGAGCCTGCGGCGTCACCCATCGCCGACGCCCCCAGCAGCACGAACGCCAGCCAGACCAGGTCGGCGACGGTCAGGTGCACGAGCTGCAGCCAGACCGGCGCGAGCAGCACGATGTTGGCGAAGCCGAGCGCGATCTGAAGCGCCGCCAGCGCCATCACCGATCGCGAGAGTCGGGCCGCGCCGCGGCCGGCGCCGCGCGCCAGGAACGGCGCGAGCCAGAACAGCGCGAGCGCGGTCGATCCCGCGAGCACAGGGTGCAGCACGCGCAGCCGGATCAGGAGATGCGACGTCGCCGAGAGGTCGGCGGAGAGCGCCTCGGACAGGGTCCGCGACGGGAACAGCGTGTCGCCGAGCGCCGCGACGGCGCCGCTGCTGCTGACGACGAGAATGGCCGCGCAGCCGCCCAGGACCGCGAGCGTCGTCGCGCGTCGCCCGGAAACCCGCACGGGCGCGCCGCCCGACAGCCACCAGGCCGTCAGCGCGATGCAGGCCAGCAGCACGAACGTGTTGAGGAGATGCACGCCCATGAACATCGCACGCGCGGCGCTCGCGTTGTCGGCCACGAGGCGGAAGAGCACGAGCCCCGCGCCAACCGCCGCCTCGGTGATCATGAAGAGCAGCGACAGCGCGGCACCCGTCCGGGCGGGGTGCCCGGGACGGCACGCGCGCCACGTCCATACGAGCAGCGCGACGACGCTCAGCAGCGCGAGCCCGCTCGTCAGCCGGTGCGAATACTCGATGAGGGTCGCGACGCTCGGGGATGGAGGCACCATCTCGCCGTTGCAGAGCGGCCAGTGGTTGCCGCAGCCCGCGCCCGAGCCGGTGGCCCGGACGTAGGCGCCCCAGACGATGACGGCGACGTTGTACGAGAGGACGGACCAGGCAAACCGCCCGAGTCGGGACATCACCCGATTCTATCGCGCGGCGGAAAGGCTCGCAGGCGGTCGAGGCTGGCGAGAACGAGCCTCGCTCGCGCCCGTCACCGGGCAGCTTCGTGACGGCACGCCGCTGGCCGCCGGAGCTGGTCGGTTCTCACTCGTCACCCAGGCCGCCCTTCCCCGTGTAGGATCAGGACCGTTGTCGCGCCGCCGGACCATCACCTCCTCGTCGAAGCAGGCCCTATGCACCTCACGATGACACGCGACGTGTACGGCCGGGTCGTCTGCACGATCGAGGACGCCGGAAACCAGGCGGTCGTCACCGCGGCAGACGCCGTCAACGCGAGCCTGGAACTGCTCGCGGCCATCCAGGACGCGGCCGATGCCGAGTACGGCGATTGCCTCTGGCAGGAGGCGACCGGCGACTTCAAGTGGATGTTCCGCCGCACGGACTCCGTGCTGACGGTCGCCGTCATGTGGAGCAGCGGCGTGGTCACCGGCTGGCAGCACGTGATCAGGGGCGACACCGACTTCGCCGACTTTGCCGAGCAGGTACGGACGGCCCTCGCGACGCTGGAGTCGTGACGCCTCGGGCGGGAATTGTGTGCCCGCTCACGACACAAGGGGACTAGTCCGGCAGGGGATCGCGCACGAACACGACCCACCCGAACGCCGCCGCCAGCAGCACGTATCCGGCGGCGACTGCCACCAGGGGGCCGTGCCCCGCCCCGTTCAGCACCACTTTCGCGAGCACTATCCCGGCGATCGTGAAGTGGGCGAAGTTACCGAGCGCGATCGGGCGGCCGTAGATGCCGCCCATCATGTTGCCACGTGCCGCCCAGTTCACGAGCGCGAAGGCAAGCCACGCCGCACCGGCGAGTTGAGTCACCGTCGTCGTGAAGGCGTCCGGGGTAGCTCCGGCATACGCCGCCAGCTCCTGCGGCGCAAACAAAGCGGCGACGCCGAGCCCCGCCAGAAACGCCGCGCCCAGAGACATCAGCAGTCGGGTCATGAGTGGTTCCGTTCGTTGTCGCGAATCGCCGGCGCGCGTCTGCGCGCCTTCGTCGAGACGCCCGACAGGCGGCGCTCAGACGTGGTTCACCGTGTCGTCCTTCGTCGAGGGCGGATGCACCTGGCGCTCGAGCGCGCGCGCGACGACGTCGCGGGCGCCCAGGCCGAACGCCAGCGCCGCCGCCAGGACGATGCCGCCAAAGGTGATCGCGAACGCCAGCAGCATCACGCTCCGTCCGATCCCGAGATGGTCCAGGGCCATCGCGACGGTCACGAGCAGCACCAGCCACTTGACGAAGAGGCTGAGCAGCCGCGCGGACTGGATCTGCATGTTCACCGCGCCGATGAGCGTCGACCGGGCGAGGAAGCGCGCGGTGACGCCGCCCATGACGAGGATGAGCAACGCCGCCAGCAGGTGCGGCAGGTACTGGAACACGGCCAGCGCGAGCCGCGACGGAATCGTCGCGTTGAGCGCCGTCAGGCTCACGAGCAGCCCCAGCACCAGCAGCGTCCAGTACACGATTCGCCCGAGGCTCTCCGCCGGGCTGGGCGACGGCGGCCAGCCCGTGAGCACACCGAAGCCCCACTCCTCGGCGTGGCGGTCGAAGTCGAGCCCGCGCAGTCCCCGGACGAGAAGCTGGCGCACCAGCTGCGCGACCAGGAAGGTGCCCAGGATCAACAACAGCGCCACCACGAGGCCGGGCAGAAAGTCCGCGATGTGATCGGCGATCCGGCTCATCGCCTGCCGCAGGATCCGCTCGACTTGTCCCCACATGGCTGCCTCCAAAAGGGGCTTGAGGCTTCGGGCCTGGGGCTTGGGGGCTTCGGGACTCGGGGCTTCGCGCTTCGCGCTCGAGCCTCCAATCTCCGATCCTCAATCCTCGATCCTGATCCCCAATCCCCAGTCCGCAATCCCCAATCCCCAATCCGCAATCCGCAATCCGCAATCCGCAATCCGCAATCCGCAAGCCCGCAAGCCTGAAGCCTGAAGCCCCGTTCACCTCAGCCGCTCCGGCCATCGCCACCGGGAAACGAAATTCCGCTTCTCCGATTCGAACGCCACGGCGACCTGCTCGAGCCGTGCGTCGATGGCCGGCAGGGCGGCTTCGCGCATCTCGAGCACGAACGACGCAAGCCACGCGCTGTAGAGCGGCGTCAGCGATCGCAGCAGGTGGTCGCGCGGCATGACACGCAGGTTGTGGCCGATCGCGAAGTCGTAGACGATGGCGGCCCAGAGACGATCGTCGAATCGAAACTGGTCGGGATTCATCTCGGCCAGCTTGCGCAGGTCGAGGATCGTCCGCGGCGGAAGCACCCACGTCCAGATTTCGCGCAGCTCGCGGTAGCCGAGCCGGAACGACTCGACCAGCGCGTCGATGTTGAGCGCCGGTGCGTCGGCGTCCAGCGGCTCGGCCGCGCCGAACACCGGCGTGGCCGCCGATCCCCGGACGCGCTGCCACACGTCGGCCCTGTGTTCCAGGTCCGCGAAGAGCGCACCGACCACCTGCGTCAGCGTCGTGCTCAGATCCACCGTCGCATGACGCGCCGGACCGCGCAGGCCGAGCACGGCCTCGGCGGCCCGGAACTCGCCGCAGACCGCCTCCACCGCCAGCCACACGTCGATTCCCGACGTCGCGTGCTCGATGTCCCAGAAATCCTGCTCGAGATAGTGCGCGACGAGGCGGCCCGAACAGCCGAACTCGGTCGCCGCCGGCTGGCGCAGCCGCACGCCGTACAACGCGCGGAACGCCGGATAGACGATGCCCTTCGTGATGGCCCCTTCGTTGACGTGGCGCACGTAGTACGGCGAAAGGTAGTCGAAGCCGCCGGACAGCACCGGTCCGACGAGCCGCTCAATCCATGCCGGGTCGACGCTCGGCAGGCCCGCATCGAGCACCGCGCAGGCCTTGGCCTCCATGCGCGCGGCGGCCTCGAGTGCCGCCCGCAGCGCCAGCGCCCGGCCGGGCCGGCCGTGGTACGGCACCTCCCCGAACGCGGGGTTCCCGATGCGCATTTCAACCAGGGCGGCCGGGCCCGCCGCTTCCCGCGCCGCAGACATCGTCGCGTCGGTCGAATCCGGCGTCGGCGATCGCGATCCGCGCGGAGCTCCCGGCGAACGCACGCGCCAGGCCGTCC
Source organism: uncultured Acidobacteriota bacterium (assembly GCA_963817635.1). GTDB lineage: Bacteria > Acidobacteriota > Vicinamibacteria > Vicinamibacterales > 2-12-FULL-66-21 > CAWFPR01. The sequence continues at coordinate 341,332 of CAWFPR010000001.1, forward strand.
TTGACGGCGCGAATCACCGGTCCAACGGTCTGCGCGTCGTTGTAGCTCGTCAGCGCGACGACGATGTCGGCACGATCGCCGGTCACATCAGGCTCAGCCACGCTGCAGCTCGAACCAGTAGAAGCCATACGGCCCCAGCGTCAGGAAGTACGGGGTCGCGCCGATGGCCGGGAATTCCGTGTAGCCGAGCATCTCGACGGGAATGAGCCCGGCGAACGCGCTCAGATCGAGCTCGGCCGGCTGCACCGATCGCGAGAGGTTCGCGACGCAGAGCACGATGTCGTCGCGATACCGTCGCACGTAGGCCAGGATCCTGCCGTTGGCGGGCTCCAGCACCTCCATGGTTCCTCGCCCGAAGATCTTGAACTGCTTGCGCAGCCGGATCATGTTGCGCATCCAGTGGAGGAGCGACGACGTGTCGCTCTCCTGCGCCTCCACGTTGAGCCCCTGGTAGCCGTAGACGGGATCCATGATCACGGGACTGTAAAGGCGCTCCGGGTCCGCACGCGAAAAACCGCCGTTGCGGTCGCCCGTCCACTGCATGGGCGTGCGCATGCCGTTGCGGTCGCCGAGATACAGGTTGTCGCCCATGCCGATTTCGTCGCCGTAGTAGACGATCGGCGTCCCGGGAAACGAGAACACGAGCCCGACGAGCAGCTCGATGCGGCGTCGGTCGTTGCCGACGAGCGGCGCCAGGCGGCGGCGGATGCCGATGTTCAGCTTCGCCTGCGGATCCAGACTGTAGGCGAGATACATGTAGTCGCGCTCGTCCTCGGTCACCATCTCGAGCGTCAGCTCGTCGTGGTTGCGCAGGAAGAGCGCCCACTGGCACGTGTCGGGAATGGCCGGCGTCTGCTCCAGCACGTCGGCGATCAGGTGCCGATCCTCGAGGTGCAGCGCCATGAACATGCGCGGCATCACCGGAAAGTGATACGCCATGTGGCATTCGTCACCCGTGCCGAAGTAGGCCTGCACGTCGGCGGGCAGCTGGTTCGCCTCGGCGAGCAGCATCCGTCCGGGGTACGCCCGATCCATGTGCGCCCGGACGGCCTTGATGATGACGTGAGTGTCGGGCAGGTTTTCGCAGTTGGTGCCGTCGCGCTCGACCAGGTACGGCACGGCATCGAGCCGGAAGCCGTCCACCCCGAGCCCGAGCCAGAAGTCGACGATCGACAGCATCTCGGCGACGACCGTGGGGTTGTCGTAGTTGAGATCCGGCTGGTGATGGAAGAACCGGTGCCAGTAGTACGCCTGCGCCACCGGGTCCCACGTCCAGTTCGACCGCTCCGTATCGACGAAGATGATGCGCGCGTCCCGATAGCGCTGATCCGTGTCGCTCCACACGTAGTAGTCGCGCTCGGGCGAACCCGGCGGCGCGGTGCGCGCGCGCTGGAACCAGGGGTGCTGATCGGACGTGTGGTTGAGCACGAGTTCGATGACGACACGGAGCCCGCGATCGTGCGCCGCCTCGAGCACGCGTTTGAAATCCTCCAGCGTTCCGTAGCTCGGGTGGACGTTCACGTAGTCGGCGATGTCGTACCCGTCGTCGCGCAGGGGTGAGGGAAAGAAGGGCAGCAGCCAGATGCAGGTGACGCCGAGCTCCTGAAGATAGTCCAGGTGTCCGAGCAGACCCGGGAGGTCTCCGACACCATCGCCATTTCCGTCGCAGAACGACTTGATGGGCACCTCGTAGATGATGGCGTCCTTGTACCAGAGCGGGTCGTTGAATGTCGCCGTGCGTCTCATGCCATCGTTCGCCCCGGGCGAATGCTCCGTCAGGCTATCACGAAGCTCCGGATGCGCCCGCCGCCGCCGGCCGCCCACGGCGCACGTGTTTGACAACGGACCGGCTTGGCGGTACCGTTGATAGATGAGCGGATTCCTTCATCGCGTCTTCAGGAATCTCGGCCGCGGCGTATTCTGACCCGGCCCCTCCGCATCCTTACTTACTCCGTCCGCGACCGGTACCGTTCTGGCGTAAGCTGACCACTGAATCATCCCGTCCAGGGTGCCGGCGCACGGCGTTCACCACCCTGTTCCGGAGGTCCAGATCACGCGATGAACATCGGCACCCACCTGCGAGACGCGCGCGAACGCCGGGGGTTGAGCCTTCACCAGATCGCCCAGTCCACGAAGCTGTCGACGGCCACGCTCCGTCACATCGAAGAGAACGAATTCAGCCGGCTGCCCGGCGGCATTTTCGTGAAGGGCTACCTGCGCGCCTGCGCCTCTGCGGTCGGCGTCGATCCCGAGGAGGTCGTCGAGGCATTCGTCGCGCAACTGCCGCAGGCCGCCGCGCCTGACCAGATGTCGCGCCTGGCCGCGCGCCTGGAGCGGCGGCGTACGGCGGGACGGCGGCATTCCGCCCTGGCGACCGTTGCCGTGCTGTTCCTGGCCTTCGCCGCGATCGCCGCCTGGTACGCCCACCAGTTGCCCGCGAGGCCCGCGCCCAGCGCCGACAGCGTCGCCGCGCCGGTCCCCATCGAGCCGCTCGTGTCGAGAGCCATGGTAAGTGACGCGCGGCCCGCGTCGGAGCACGACGGGACTGTGCCGGCGCTCTCGCTGGAAATCCAGTCGACCGGCGCCTGCTGGGTGTCGGTCACCGCCGATGGACGGCTGATTCTCTATCGCCTGCTGGAGTCCGGTGAACGGGTGACTGCCACGGCGCAGAAGGAGCTGGTCCTGCGCGTAGGCGATCCGTCGATGTTCGAATACCGCGTGAACGGCATCATGGGGCGTCCGCTCGGGGAGGCCCGCCGTCCCGTCACCATCGAGATCACCCCGGACAACTACGAAAGCTACCTCGACACGAGCGCGACGCTGCGCGCGATCTCCAGCACGTAGGGAACGACGCGTGGCCCGATCGGCGGTCGCCGTCTCGGACAGCCGGCGGTCAACCAACGGCCGTTCCGAACAGCGCGCCGACCGCCGCCGTCGCTGCCATGGCAGCGGCACCCCAGAACGCGACACGCGCAGCGCCCGTCCAGGCCGAGGCCCCGCCGGCCCGCGCCGCCAGGGCGCCGAGCGACGCGAGGCAGACGAGCGACACCGCCGAGACCACCGCAACGAGCCACGCCTGAGACACGAGCATGGCCGTGAGGATGGGCAGAACAGCTCCCACGGAAAACGTGGACGCCGAGGCGAACGCGGCCTGAAGCGGACGCGCCGCGAGCGTGTCGATCTGTCCCAGCTCGTCCCGGGCATGGGCGCCGAGAGCATCGTGCGCCATCAACTGCTGCGCGACCGTGTCCGCAAGCTCCGGCGCCAGGCCGCGCTTGACGTAGATGGCGGCCAGCTCGCGCGCCTCGGCGGCCGGATCGGCGGCGAGCTCGGCGCGCTCGAGCGCCAGGTCCGCGCCTTCGGTATCGGCCTGGGAACTGACCGACACGTACTCACCCGCCGCCATCGAGAGCGCTCCGGCGACCAGGCCGGCCACGCCCGCCAGGAGAATCTCCGGCCGCGCCGTGCCTGCCGAGGCGACCCCCACCACGAGGCTGGCCGTCGAGACGATTCCGTCGTTCGCGCCGAGGACGGCTGCGCGCAGCCATCCGATCCGGTCGGTTCGATGCCCTTCCCGATGTCGCATATCGACGGCCCTGTCCTCCCGCCACGCTGAACGTCTCGATGGCTTCAACGCCTTCACAGGCGCCGGGCCGTCGATACGCCCATTCTACGTCTCTCGGGCGACCCCGGCGGGTCCGGCGGTTCGCGCTGGCCTGGGATACGATCGATGAGGACGCGCGTCGGCGTTCCAGGGAGCCATCCAAGTGACCAGCGCCGCAGATGAATCGCCGGGCCGTAGCCGGGCGTACCAACAGAGCATCGACGAGGTCGCCGCGGCGCTCACGACCGACATCCACCGCGGCCTCGACGAGGGCGAGGCCCGCTCGCGGCTCGACCGGTTTGGCCCCAACGAGTTGCCGGCCGAGCCACCCGTGCCGGCGTGGCGCCGGTTCCTCGCGCAGTTCAAGGACGTGCTCGTCGTCCTGCTGCTCGTGGCCACCGCGATCTCTCTGGTCCTCTGGATCTTCGAGCCCGAGGAGGCGCTGCCCTACGAGGCCCTGGCGATCTTCGCCGTCGTCCTGCTCAACGCGACGATGGGCTACATCCAGGAAGCGCGCGCCGAAGCCGCCGTCGCCGCCCTGCGGCAGATGTCGGCGGCAACCGCGACGGTGGTGCGCGGTGGCGAGCGGCGCGAGGTTGCCGCCGCCGAAATCGTCCCCGGCGACCTCATCCTGATCGAAGAAGGGGACACGATCCCGGCCGACGCCCGATTGACCGGATCGACCGCGCTCCAGACCGCGGAAGCGAGCCTGACGGGCGAGAGCCTCCCGGTCGGCAAGGACACGGACGCGCTCGCCGGCGACGCCCCGCTGGGCGACCGCCACAACACGGTCTTCAGCGGCACGGCGGCGACGTTTGGCCATGGCAGGGCGATCGTGACCGCCACCGGCAAGCGTACCGAGATGGGACGCATTGCCACGCTCCTCGAGGACACCCAGGAGGAGTCCACGCCGCTGCAGCGCGAACTCGATCGCACCGGCAAGCTCCTCGGGGTGGTCGTCATCGCGATCGCGATCGTGATGATCGCGACGATCATCGTCGTCGAAGACGTCCACGGCGCTGCGGCGCTGTTCGAGGTGCTCATCCTCGGCGTCGCGCTCGCGGTGGCGGCCGTGCCCGAGGGCCTGCCGGCGATCGTGACGGCCGTGCTGTCAGTCGGCGTCCAGCGCATGGCGCGCCGGAACGCCATCGTCCGCCACCTCGCGGCGGTCGAAACGCTCGGCTCGGCGAGCATCATCGCCTCCGACAAGACGGGCACGCTCACCAGGAACGAGATGACGGTTCGCGTCGTCCTCACCGCCAGCGGGCGCGTGACACTCCAGGGGTCGGGCTACGCGCCCGAGGGGTCGGTAGAGCGCGAGGACGGCGCGGCGATCGATGGCGATCTGCGGATTGAACTCGAACGCGCGCTCGCCGTCGCGGATCGGGCGAACAATGCCGCCGTGGAGCTGCGTGACGATCGGTGGACCGTGCAGGGGGATCCGACCGAGGGCGCGCTGCTCGTGGCGGCTCGCAAGGCGGGGCTGAGCGCCGAGGCGCTCGATGAGCGGCTGCCACGGGTCGCCGAAGTGCCGTTCTCCTCCGAGCGCAAGCTCATGAGCACGATCCACCGCGACACGGGGACAGGAGCACGCGGGCATCGTGTTCACCAAGGGGGCGCCGGACGTGCTGCTCACACGATGCGCCTTCGAAGTCGTGGGGGACGGCCGGCGGCCGCTCACCGAGACGCGGCGCGCCGAGATCCTGGAGGCCAACGACACGCTGGCCGGCGAGGCGCTGCGCACGCTCGGCGTCGCCGCGCGCTGGCTGTCGGGCGACTCGTTGCGTGGACACGCGGCGCGCCCGGACGCGGGCATCGAGCACGACCTCGTCTTTGCCGGCCTCATCGGCATGATCGATCCGCCGAGGGCCGAGGCGAAGGAAGCCGTCGCGCGCGCCCGGCGCGCCGGCATTCGCCCGCTGATGATCACCGGGGACCACCCGCGCACCGCCTCCGTGATCGCCCAGGAGCTCGGCATCAGCACGGATGGCCGCGCGCTCACCGGCCGGGAGATTCGAGCGGCTCTCCGATGCGGAGCTGGCGCGCGAGGTCGCCGGCGTGTCGGTGTACGCCCGCGTGAATCCCGAGCACAAGCTGCGTATCGTCGACGCCTTGCGGAGCACCGGCGCCGTGGTCGCGATGACGGGGGACGGCGTGAACGACGCGCCGGCCCTCAAGAGGGCCCACATCGGCATCGCGATGGGCATCACCGGCACCGACGTGTCGAAGGAAGCGGCCGACATGATCCTCGCCGACGACAACTTCGCGACGATCGTCGCGGCCGTCGAGGAGGGGCGCGCGATTTTCGCCAACATCCGGAAGTTCCTGCGGTACCTGCTGTCGTCGAACATCGGTGAGGTGATGACGATGTTCTTCGGCGTCGTGCTGGCCGGCGAGATCGGCCTGCACGGCGACGGCAATGCGCTCGTGCTGCCCCTCCTCGCCACGCAGATCCTCTGGATCAACTTCGTCACCGACGGCCCGCCGGCGCTCGCGCTCGGGCTCGACCCCGCCGACGACGGGCTGATGCGCGAGCCGCCGCGGCCGGTCGGGGAGCGCGTGATCACGCCGCGCATGTGGCGCGGCATCGCGGTGGTCGGCGTCGTGATGGCTGGCGCCACGCTGTACGTGCTCGACGCGTCACTCCCGGGCGGCCTCGTCGAGGGCCACGGCGATCTGCACTACGCCCAGACGATGGCGTTCACCACACTGATGCTCGCGCAGATGTTCAACGTCCTGAATTCGCGTTCGGACGAGCGCAGCGCGTTCGCCAACCTCTTCACGAACCGCTGGCTCTGGAGTGCGCTCGGGGTGTCAATCGCGCTGCAGGTGCTGGTGGTGCATGCGCCAGTGCTCCAGCGCGCGTTCGGAACGGTCGCACTGGGTAGCGGCGACTGGCTGTTCTGCACGGCCGTGGCAAGCGTGGTGCTGTGGACCAGCGAAGCCGGCAAACTGGTCAGGCGGAGCCTGGGCCCGCGGCGGCACGGGGCAGTCAATACTCCGCGAACGCCTCGTCCGGGTAGCAGTACAGCCACTGCTCCCCCGGTTCGGCCGACGCGATCACCGGATGCGCGCTCGACCGCGCGTGTCCACTCGCGTGACGGTTGGGCGACGAGTCGCAGCACAGCGTGACCCCGCAGGTCTGGCAGATTCGCAGGTGCACCCAGGACGCGCCGATCTTCACGCATTCCTGGCACACGTGCACGCGCGGGTGCTTGACGGTGTCTATCGCGCCGATATGGGCACAGGCCTCAGCTTCCATAGATTCGAGTGTAACATCCGCCGCCGCGACGATCCCGATGCCGAAACTCGAGCGTGAATGCTACGATTCCAGCGCTCGGCGCCGGCTCGTGGGTAGAGGCCGGCAGAAGGGAACCGATGGGCCGGACGAGCGTGGTGGCGATCTCGCGGCAGTTCGGCGCGGGCGGCGCCTGGGTTGGACGCAAGGTGGCTGAACGACTGGGCCTCCAGTACGCGGACCGCGAAATACTCGCGGAGGCCGCGCGGGCACTCAACGTCGAGACGGACGGGCTGGAACCGCTCGAGGAGAGGGTACGCGGGTTCTGGGAACGGCTCGGCGGCATGTTCGCCCTTGGCGCAGCCGACACCCCGTTCATGCCGCCTCCCTTGCCGGTGGTCTCCGAGACCGAGCTGTTCGTCGCGGAGCGTGAGATCATCGAGGCGATCGCCGCGCATGGCAGGGCGGTGATCGTCGGGAGGGGGGCCGCACACATCCTCCAGGGCTGGCCCGGCGTCGTCCGGGTCTTCCTGCACGCACCTCTGTCGACGCGTGTGTCGCTGGCGATGCAGGAGTACGGGCTCACGGATGCCGCCGCGGCGACCGAGATCGCGCGCGCGTCGGATGCGCAGCGCGCGCGATTCGTGCGGAAGGTGACCGGCCGCGACTGGTGCGACGCCGCGCTCTACGATCTCTCGCTGAACACGGGAACCACTGGCCTGGACGAGGCGGCGGAACTCGTCATCGGCCTGATGCGGGCCGCGGGCAGGGGGCCGGCCGCGTAGGGCCTCGCGGCCCACGCGTTGTGTCGTGTGCCGCCGCCTCACGCCATGGGGAGGAAGGACATGATCGTCCAGATCGTGCGGTTCAGGTCCGGACTGCCGGACGCGGAAGTGCGGCGGGTGTACGAGGCGCGGTCCCGGAACGGCGGACACGCGGTAAGCCCGCGCAGGGAAGCCGGCAGGGTCGCGTCCCGCAGTCGGTGCACAACCCAGCGAGTGCCCGGCGTCGCGGGATTCCTGCCTCAGATATCGATCAGCCCCCAGTCGAGCCCCCGGCGCACCGCCTGCGTGCGTGTTGACACGCCAAGCTTGCCGAAGATCGACGCGAGGTGGAACTTGACGGTGTGGTCGCTGATGCCGAGCTCGGCGGCGATCTGCCGGTTCGAACGGCCGTCGGCGACGAGCGCGAGCACGTCACGCTCGCGGCCGGTCAGTTCCTCGGCCATCGTGCGTTCGCCGCGGTCCGCGGGATCCCGGCGGCGCGGCGGAGGCGCATCCCTGGATGCCGCCCACGCCGCCGGAGTCAGCACGATCGCTTCGATCGGGCCCGATGCGGGCACGCGCCCCTGTTCGACGTCGCGCAACAGCGCCGCCCCCGCGATTTCCATACTGTCAGCGGCGGTCGTCTGCGCCAGCAGCGCGTCGAGATCCTCCTGCGCGAGACCGACGAGCAAGGCGCGAAGGCGGGCCGCCACGAACCCAGCTTACTGCCGCTCGCGGCGCCCGAGTGTCACCGTCAGGTCGCGCACCTCGCCCGCGCGCGCAACCGTCAGGGCGACCGGCCGGCCGACGCGTTCGCCGCGAAGCAGCGCCAGCAGCGATTCCGGAGACTCCACCGGCGTTCCATCGAATGCCAGGATGATGTCGCCGACCAGCACGCCCGCCCCCGCCGCGGGGCTCCCGTCGGCAACGGCGGTCACGAGCAGTCCGCCATCCTGCTGGCGATCGCCACGCTGCGCCGCCGGCAGCTTCACCGGCAGCGAGCTGATCCCGAGGTAACCCTGCCCGGCGCCGCCGTGCTCGACGACCTGCGCGGCGGCAGCCCACGCGATGTCCGCCGGGACGACGACCGTCGTCCCGCGGATGGCGCTGCCCGTGACGACACCGAGCGCCCGGCCGCCGCCGTCAATGAGGGCGCCGCCGATCAAGGCTCCGTGCGGCGGCTGAGCGATGCGGATGACGCGATCGATCCGGCCGGAACGGCCGGTCCGCAGCGGGCCGCCGATCACCGCGACGTTGGTCACGGTGGCCATGACGTTTCCGCTCCACGTGCGCCCGACCGCGATAGCCAGGTGGCCGACGCGCGGCTCGGGTGCCGGCTCGATGGCGGGGAGCCCGAGCCCGGAGACGCGCGCGACGCCGAGTCCGGTCGCGGCGGCGTGCCCGAGCACGACACCCTCGCGAATCGTCCCGTCGCCCGCGCGCACGGTGACCGCGTCGTCGTCGAGCGCCGCCGCTGGAGCCAGGACCAGATCGGCCGCGAACACGACGCCCGCGGCGGGCCGCCGCCGTGCCTGCACCTGTACCACCGAGCTGGCGGCGCGCGCGACGGCGCCGGCCAGCAGTTCGTTGAGTGAAGAGAGTGTATCCATGCGCCCACGTTACACGGCGCGCGCAATGCGGCGGATCAGCCGAATGGCTAGTCTCCGGAAGAAAGTCGACTGGATTCTGCGAGTTACGGATTCCACGATGCGGCGTGCCGTCGAGGCCAGGAATGCCGTCACGCCGGTCTGTGTGTCGCCTCAATCCACCTGTCGCGTGCATGAAATGTCGGGCCTGGCCGAAGCGCCCGTCCTCGGCGACGCCGGCGCGCGTGAGGCAAGGGCCTTGCCATGGTAAACTGGTCAATGACTGGTCAATTGTGGAGGGTTGATGGCTACCGTCACCGCATTCGAGGCGAAGACCCGGTTCGGAGAGCTGCTCGAGCGTGTCTCGAAGGGAGAAGAAGTCGTCATCACCCGCCACGACAAGGCGGTCGCGCGCATGGTGCCGGAGGGCGCAGTACGGCATGACGACGTCCGTCGCAGCGTTGAAGGCCTGCGCGACCTCCAGAAGCGCATTTGGCGACGGTCGAAGGCCAGGCTCACCGATCGGGACGTGCGCGCGGCCATCGAGCACGGACGGCCATGACACGGGCGTTCGTCGCCGACGCGTCCGTAGCCATCGCCTGGGTCCACCCGTCGCAGGCGACGCAACAGACGGCAGCGATGCTGGACGCCATCGCCGACGGCGCCACGCTCGAAGTGCCGGCGCTGTGGCCATTGGAGTTGGCCAACGCCCTCATCGTCCTCGTGCGTCGACGAAAGCTCACGGAGGACGAACGGCAAACGGGGCTCGGATGGCTTGGCGGCCTTCGCATGCGAATCGATCATGAAATGTCGGCGCTCGCGTTTTCCCGGCTGTCCGAGTTGGCCGCCTTACACCACCTGTCGGTCTACGACGCCGCGTACCTGGAGCTGGCACTGCGCCGGAGACTCGCGCTGGGCTGCAAGGACGGTCCGTTGCGCACGGCCGCGAAGCGTGCCGGCGTCAGCCTGTTCCCCTGATGTCTCCGTGGGAGCTGCGCCAGGCGTGAGGGCTGGGAAGGCGTGATGGCCAAGCGGCGCGGCTCGCCGTACGAGCATCGCCGCTCGAAGCACTGGCTCAAGATGAAGTGCGAGCTGTCGCAGGCGTTCGTCGTCGGCGGGTTCACCGATCCGCAGGGCGCGCGCGTCGGCCTCGGCGCGCTGCTCGTCGGCTACTACGACGGCAACGAATATCGTCTTCGCCGGGAAGATCGGCACCGGGCTTCGACACGAAGCTCCTGCTGGATCTGCGGCGGCGGCTCGACGCGATCGAGGTGCCCGACCGCGCCCTTCACGAAAGCCACGGGACTGCCGCGGCTGCGCGCGCACTGGGTGCGCCCGGAGATCGTCGTGCAGGCCGCTTTCATCGAGTGGACGGCGCACGGCAAGCTGCGTCACCCGCGGCTGATCGCGGTCGGAGGGCGACACGGATCGCCGACGAGACGCGGCCGGCCGTGATCACGCATCCCGACAAGGTGCTCTTTCCCGACGACGGGATCACCAAGGGCGACCTGGCGGCTTACTACGAGACGGTCGCGCCGGTGATGGTGCCGCACCTGCGCAACCGCCCGGTCACGATGGAGCGGTATCCGGCGGGAATCGGCACGAAGGGCTTCTGGCAGAAGGACGTCTCGAAGGGATTCCCGGACTGGCTGCGAGCGCGTCGAGGTGCCGAAGAAGGACGGCGTCGTCCATCACCCGCTCATCACGGACACGCGCTCGCTGCTCTGGGTCGACGAACCAGAACACCGTCACGCAGCACGTCTGGGTGTCGCGCGCGCCGCACCTCGATCGCCCCGACCTCTGCGTGTTCGATCTCGATCCCTCCAGCGACGGATGCCGACGCCGTGCGCGCGGCCGCGACGCGGACTGCGCGACCTGCTGCGAGAAGCTGGGGCTCCCCTCGCTGGATCAAGACGACGGGATCGAAGGGCTTCCACATCGTCGTGCCGATCGACGGCAAGAACGCCGACGGGCAGTGGTCGCACGGTTCGCCAATGCCGTGGGCGCGCTCTTCGTGCGCCTCGCGCCCGACCGGCTGACGCAGGAGTTCAGCAAGACGGATCGCAAGGGGCGCATCTACGTCGACACCGGGCGGAACGGCTACAGCGCCACCTTCGCGGCGGCCTATACCGTGCGCGCGAGGCCGGGGGCGCCGGTGTCCGCGCCGTGCACGTGGGATGAAGTCGAGCGGGGCGAAGTGCACCCGCGGTCGTTCACGCTGCGCAACATGCCCGAGCGGCTCACGAGGGTGGGCGATCTGTGGGCCGGCATGCGCCGGCGGGGCCGATCCCTGAACGGGCCCATGGAGAAGCTGCGGCGCACGGCGGAGGCGGCGGACTGAATCGACCGCCAGCCGCCGCCGGCTCCCGTTGACATCCAGCGTTCCGGGGCGGACGATGATCCTCATGCTGCGCGCTCCGATCCTCACCGCGTTCGCGTGCGCCCTGCTCTACCAGGGCGGCGCCCAGCCCACCGGTATCCTGCACATAAGGGTCGTGCTCGGCGACGCGACGCAGAAGGCCACGCCGGTGCCGCATCATGCGCTGCTCATCAGCGACAACCCGACGAGCGCGCCGCCCCGGAGGGTCGTCACCGCGCTCGATGGCACCGCCCGGATCGCGCTGCGCCCGGGTAACTACACCGTCGAATCCGACCGGCCGGTTGCCTTCGACGGCAGCGTCTATCAATGGATCCGGACGGTGGATATTGTCGCGGGCGGCGAGGTCACCCTCGATCTGACCGCTGACAATGCTGAGGTCGAATCCGCCCCGTCGGCCTCGACGTCCGCCGCGCCGCTCGAGGCCGATCCCTCGTCCATCCTGATGCACTGGCAGGGCAGCGTCGTGGCGCTCTGGACGCCGACCGCGCACGCCTCCGGATTCGTGGTGGACGCAAGCGGGCTCATCGCGACGAGCCGGCGCGCCATCGGCAGCGCGGCCGCGGTTGAAGTGCAGTTCACACCGACCGTGAAGGTGGCGGCCAGCGTCCTCGTGTCGGATCCCCGGCGGGACGTCGCCGTCCTGTCGGTCGATCCGCAGGTACTCGCCTCGGTCCAGCCCGTGCCGTTGACGTGCGGGCAGCCGGGCACGCCGGTCGTCGAGGAGCAGGAGCTTTTCGCGATCGCGGCACCGCTCGGCGGCGAGACGACCATGGCGTCGGGAAAGGTGCGCCGCATCGAGGGACGGGCGATCGTCTCTGATCTCGTCGTGCCGTCGGGCGGCGCCGGCGGCCCGGTCTTCAGCCTCGGCGGCGACGTGATCGGCATCACGACAGCCGGCGACGATCCCGGCGACGGCAGCCGCCGTGCGCCGCAGGTCGTTCGCGTCGATTCCGTCTGCGACGCGCTCGCGGATGGACGGGCGAAGGTCCGGCCGCCGCCCGACGGCGCGCACCTGCCCGTCGAGCCTCCGCGGCCGTTCCCCATCGACGCCCTCCGCGACGCCGCACAGCACCGCGCCGGCAGCCTGAGCCCGTACCAGGTGTCCACGTCGGATTTCGACATTGCCTTCATCACGCCGGTCCAGATCTACGGCGCGCAGTACCAGAGCGAGCAGGCGAGCCGCCGCGAGCGCGGCAGGAATCGCGCGCCGGACCCGTCCTTCATGCGCCCCCTGATGGATTTCGGCACCTGGTCGGAGTACGTGTCGCGGTTCCCGCCGGTCCTCCTGGTGCGCGTGACACCCCGCCTCGTGGAAGGCTTCTGGACGACGGTCGCGCGCGGGGCCGCGCGGACGCAAGGTGTCGCGCTGCCGCCGATCAAGCATTTCAAGCCGGGCTTCTCGCGGATGCAGGCCTTCTGCGGCAATGCCGAAGTGACCCCCATCCACCCGTTCACGCTGGAACAGCGCGTGTCGGACAGCGACGCCATCCACGAAGGTCTCTACGTCTTCGATCCCGGCGCGCTCGCGCCGCAGTGCGGGAGCGTCAAGCTCGTGCTCTATTCGGAGAAGGCGCCCGAGAAGGGCGATACACGGGTGGTGGATCCGAAGGTGATCCAGCAGGTCTGGCAGGACTTCGAACCCTATCGACGCTGAACCGCCGGGACGCTACTTCCGGCCGGCGAGCACCCTCCAGCCGCCCGACGAGATCCGCCGGAGGTAGAGGATCGGCAGTCGCATCACGGCCCCGAACGACCATGCCAGGCCATGGGCCTTCAGCATGTAGGCCGGACTCGGAAGACGACTTCGCGCAACAGCCGCAGCCGGTCGCGCCACCGCGGCAGGCCGCGCACGCTCGAGAACAGCTCGTCGATCCACCGGCGGTTCGGGCCGGAGATACACGGCCGACGACTCGCGCCCTCGATCGGCGGTCATCGTGCGGAGGGCGGAAGTCCGGAACGCGCGTGCCCAGGCACCGCGCTGCCGTGCTCGAGCTGGTGCGCGCATATCGGCAGCGACCTGCCTCGCCGCCGCCGCATCGGCAAAGCGCTCGAAGTCCCGCTCAGAGAGAGCGGACGCGAGGAGGTGGATGTCGTGACATCCACAGGAGCGATTCGGCGTTGCGATGATGCATCACTGGATGGACGCATGCCAGCAGCAGCGCGTCGGGTGGCGACGAGGGTGCGCGCGTGTGGCCCGAGCGCCGGCACCGGCGTCGAACGGGCCGGAACATCTTCGAACGTCAGCAGGCCGGCGAACACCGCTCTGCGTGCTGATCTTCCAATGGAAGTCGAAGGCGTGCACGAGCCCGAACCGGCCACGCTTCTCGAGGGGAAACTGACAGAACAGGAGCTCGCCACCGCAGTAGGCGGCGCGCTGTAGCCGGCATCCTCCATCACGCGCCGCACGCGATCGACCTGGCTTCGCCGAATCAGGACGTCGGTGTCGAGTCGGGGCCTCGAGCGAAGGCGCGGGATACACGGTGTAGGCGAGCGCGGTGCCTTTCAGCAGGATGGGGTCGATACCGGCTGCGGCGAGATGGTCCAGGACGACCATCAGTTCCTCGCGGCGCAGCAGCTCCGTGGCCGTCTGTGCCCGCGTTTCCCTGGCGAGCGCCTCCCGGATCTCCGGCGGCCAGTCGCAGTGGGCCGGCAGCCTGCGCAGCCGCTCGCTGACGAGGCCCGTCAGATCGGCGTCTCCGCATGCTCGCAGGAACTCTCCGGGCGTCATGCCGGAACGTGCTCCACGGCAGTGCCTGGCCCTTCAGCAGCGCCGCGAGCATAGTCCACCGTCGGCTGCGGTCGTCGCGCCGATCACGGCGATCTCCGTGCGGGCGGTCAGCACCTGGAAGGTGCGGGAGATTCTCGATGGCGCCGACCGCCACCGCACCGTCGCACTCCACCCACGCGTGCGCCTCGAGCGGCAATGGCGCAGTGCCGGGGACGCGGACACCGATGCGCAGCTCGCAGCCGGATGCCGCGGCGCCGGAGCATCGCATCGGCTGCGAGTGCCTGGACCAGGCACGTGGCGCGAGGGACATCTGGAGGCGCGGCGGTGATGGCCCAGCGAACTCGATCGACGGCGCGCGGATCGGCCTCGTCGGCCGGCGGCCTCGCATAACGGTCGAGCATGCGCCGAAGCCGCGCGAACCGGACGACGTGAAGACCGGTCCGGACGACGGCCATCAGCGGATGCCGCCTCGACGAGGAGGCGCCGATCGCGTGGTCGAGCGATCGGAATCTGCGGTAGAGCGCAATCACGACGTGTCCGGCTCGAGGTCGGCGCACCAAGGAGAGGCGGGCGCACGGCGCATTGTGCCCTCCCGCGAATCGCCATCTGATAACATCCGCAGGTGCCCCCGATCAGCGCTCCCCGCCGGCAACCTTCAATCCCGCCGCCATCGGACGCGATGGGCGCGATGCCGCGCGGCCGGTAACCTGCCGCAGACATGAGCGGCATCGTCGGGATCGTCAATATGGACGGCGGGTCGGTTGACGCAGCGGCTGCTTGGCCGAATGACCCGATCGCTGGCGTTCCGCGGCCCCGACCGGCAACGGAACTGGAGCGATGGTCCGGCGGGCCTGGGCCACACACTCCTCCGCACCGGCGAACCCGAGCACGAGCCGCAGCCCGCCAGCCTCGACGGGCGCGTGTGGATCACGGCGGACGTCCGGATCGATGCGCGGGCGGAGCTGGTCGAGGCGCTCGAACGCGGCGGGCGCACGGGTGTCCGCACGGCCACGGATGCCGAACTGATTCTCCACGCGTACCGCGTGTGGGGCGACGACTGCGTCGATCCATCTGCTGGGCGATTTCGCGTTTGCCATCTGGGACGGGCGCGCGCGGCGGCTGTTCTGCGCCCGCGATCGCTTCGGCATCAAGCCGTTCTATTACGCAGGAGTCCCGGGCGGCATCGTCTTCAGCAACACGCTCGATTGCGTTCGCCTGCATCCCCGCGTCGGCAGCGCGCTGAACGAGCTGGCCATCGCAGACTTCCTGATGTTCGGCCACAATCAGGAACCCACGACGACCGCCTTCGCGGACGTGAAGCGGCTGCCGGCGGCACACCGGCTGACGTGCGGGAGGACGCTGCGCGAATCGAGCGCTACTGGACGCTGCCGACCGAAGGAAGGATTCGGTACCGTCGATCCCAGCGACTACGTCGAACACTTCCTCGAGGTCCTCCGTCCCGCGGTCTCCGACCGGCTCGCGGCGGGCACGACCGGCGTCTGGATGAGCGGCGGCCTCGACTCGACGTCTATCGCCGCGCTCGCCCGGCAGCGCCTGATCGAACGCGGCGCGCCCCTCGCCCTTCGTGCCCATACCGTCGTCTACGACACGCTGATTCCGGATCGAGGAGCGACAGTACTCCCGGGTTGCGGCCGAGGCGCTGGGTATTCCGATCGACTTCTTCGCGGCGGATGGATACTCCCCCTTCGCCGGGTGGGACCGGCCGGACTTCCGGAGTCCCGAGCCGACGACGAGCCGTTCATCCAGGTATGCACCGATCAGCTGAGACGCGCCGCGTCGGATACCCGGGTCATGCTCTCCGGGGACGGCGGGGACGAGATTCTCCGGAGTTCATGCGCTCGTCGATCTGCGTCGGCAGGATGCCGCCGTGGGAGCTGGCCGCGGACTGTTGCGCGATCGCTTGCCGTTCATCGCCGGCGCCCCGGCGTGGGCCTCCGAGCGTGGCTGTGGAAGCGGCTTCATGCCGGACCGCGCAGGTCCCGCCGTTTCCCGCGTGGCTGAACCCCGCCTTCTCGGATCGCCTGGACCTCCGGGATCGATGGGCGCGCTGGACACCTGGGCGAATCGGCCGCGGCCGTCACACGTTGCGGGCCGAGGCGCATGCGCGGCTGACGGCGCGCCCTGGCCGTGGTATTTTGAAGTCACTCGATCCTGGGGTGACTGGCGTGGCAGTCGAGCCGCGATATCCGTTTCTCGATCTGCGCGTGATCGATTACCTGCTGGCGATTCCGCCGGTGCCCTGGTGCGTTGACAAGGAGATCCTGCGGCTCGCGATGCGCGGGGCGCTGCCGGAGGCGACACGCCTGCGTCGAAAATCGCCGCTCGCCGGAGATCCGCTGCGCGCGAGCTTGAAGCTGGCGGGCGCGGAGCGGCTCGATCGATTCGACGCGGCGCCGGAACTCGCGCGATTTGTCGATCTGGCGGCGATTCCGCCACTGGCGGGCGGAGGCGCTGACACCGATCCCGGCCTTCACATCCGGCCGCTCTGTCTCAACTACTGGTTGACGCGTGTCCGCCACGGGACGCGTCGAAGAGGAGGTCAGCGCATGACAGCACCCAAAACCGGTTGCACACCGGATCCGCCGGCAAAGAAACCGTACCGAGCAACCCCGCCTGGAGGTCTACGGCGATATCCGCGAGGTGACGAACTCGTACGGCAACAAGGGCAAGAACGACAACGGCAGGCGCCCCCGGAACAGGACCCGTTAGTCTCCGCTGCTCCATCGGCGTTGACACAGCGACGTGGACACCCGCTATTTCGATCGGCCCCGGCGCGGCCCCGGCAGGCCCCACCGTTTCCGCCCAGGATAGACCCGCTGGCGTGGTATTTTGAGTCACTCGTTCAGGTGTGGCCGTGGAGGGGCGATATTCGTTTCTCCCACTGTGATCGATCGCCTGCCGGCGAATCTTCCGGCGCCTGGGTGCATCGGGAGGGGATGTCGGGGAGGAGATTCTCCGAATGACAGCGCACCAGACGGATGGCAAGCAGGATGGACCCGGCAGGAAGCCGTACGAGCGCCCCCGCCTCGAAGTCTACGGCGATATCCGCGAGGTGACAAACTCGTACGGAAAAAAGGGGAAGAACGACGGAGGCAGGCCACCCAGGTCCAGGACCCAATAGCCCCGTCCCGTCGTCCACACTGCGCCCGCGGACCCATGCCATCGTTCTACTCCGCCTTCGGCTTCTCGCTCTGCGCCAACCGTCCGGTTCCCGGTCTGATGCCCCGCCCGAGGCCGTTTCCGGCGTGGACACACAGATCTGGCTCGATCCCGCGCCTGGCCGGCTGCCGATTGACGATTCCCCGAAGAACTCTGGCACGTCGCAAGGAAGCTGACGAGCGACACACCGGCGTTGCGGGTGTGGAGGCTCGCGGGGGACGCCGGGTTCAGGCTTCTGTACTACGACGGCCACGAATTCGTCGTCGATCGCCGTGGAACGGAAGTGTGGGCCCGGTGGCCTGGCTCGTCGACGATCGAGGATGCGGCGATCTACCTCCTCGGCCCGTCCTGGGCTTCGTGCTTCGGCTTCGCGGCACGACCTGCCTGCACGCCAGCGCGGTCACGATCGGCGGTAGCGCCATCGCGCTGCTCGGTCCGCCGAACGCCGGGAAATCCACAACGGCCGCGTCTTTGCGCGGATCGGGCTATCCCGTAATCGCCGACGACATCGTCGCGCTCGTCGAGCGTGATGGCGGGCTCTGCGTTCAGCCCGCGTATCCGCAATTGCGTCTGTGGCCCGAGTCGGTCGCGCTGCTGTACGGAACGGCCGATGCGCTGCCGCCTTTGACGCCCAACTGGGACAAGCGGGCGCTGGACCTGACGCGGCGACGGCTGTCGCTTCGAGGAGCAGCCGCGATCCCTCTCGGCGATCTATGTCCTGGCGGGACCCGAGCCGGAGGCCGAACGCACGCACGTGGCATCGAGGCCCTCCACTCACGCAAGGGTCTGCTCACGCTTCTGGCAAACACGTACGTGGGATACCTGCTGGACGGCCGAGATGCGCGCGCAGGAGTTCGAGACGCTGGGCCGGGTGGTGTCCAGCGTGCCGGTGCGGCGGATCGTGTCGGCGGGCGGCCGTGAGCGCCGCCCGCGGTGCTCCGCGATCGCATCCTGGAGGACTACGCGTCGCTCGGCCGCCCGGCGGCGCGGGACGGGGCGCGATGATCGTCGTTACCGCGCCCCCTCGCACGGTCAGTTCAGGGCGATGTGCTCCACGAAGACGATGCGGCGGTCCTTCCTGGTGGGAACTGGATCGTACGGGCGCGCGTCGTCGGACAGGTACTCCTTGTACTCGACGATCACGAGCCGGTAGCGCTTCGACGGTTCGAACAGCGGCAGGACCACGTCGCCTTCCCACGTCGGCGCGATTGAGAGGACGGCATCGACCAGGCCTTCCTTCACGGTAAGGTCGAACCGGCGTTCGGTGACGAGCTGGCGTCCGCGCTCGCGTTCCACCGCCGTGCGCCTCCGCAGCGGACCGATGCGGGTCGCGGTCACCGTTACGCCCTGTGACACCCGCTGCCAGCCGAAGTCCTCCCCGAGCGACTCGTCGAGCTTCTCGACCCAGACCTCGAAGACCGGCGTGGCGGACGGGGTGGCCGGAACCAGCGTTTCGTGCGTATGGGTCAGCGGGTCCACGATGCTCATGGACGGCGAGGTCGATGCCTCGCGCCGGCTGCTCGTATCGGTGTACCGCACGCCGTATACCGTGATGTGCCGCTTTCCCGGGGTCTGCGTCGGCGTCATCGTGAGCCAGCGATCCGCGGCGAGCGGCATGACGTCGGCCAGCACGACGTTCGAGAGATGCGCGCCCGTTAGCGACGTCGGCTGATAGCGGGCGAGCGCGAGGCGGATGAAGGGGTGGTC
>CAWFPR010000002.1:0-606699 GCA_963817635.1 uncultured Acidobacteriota bacterium
AAGGGCTCGTCGTGGGGCAACCACCGCGCGGTCGTCGTGCTCGACGGAGCGGCCGCGGCCGTCACGGGCCCGGATGCCGCGGTGCTCGTCACGATTCCCTGGCGGCGCCACGATCCGCATCCGGTGAACAAGGCGATCGTCGTGGTGGACGCGCGCACGAACGGGCCCATCAGCGAGCGCTGGGCGTGCGGGTGGAGCAACTGTCCGGCGACGTGGTGTTTCGCCCCAATACGGGGTCAACGACCTACTACGTCTACTACATGCCCTGGGACACCACCGGAGGCCCCTATCCCACGGTCACCTACCCGCGGTCCGTGCTCGAGCCGAACGCCAGGTGGGCCGCTTCCGCGCGCTCCCGCGCCGTCGCGCTGCCGCGGGCGCGTGCCACGCGGATCCAGTCGATCGACGCGTTCCACAGTTTCTTCCCGATGGAGATCATCGCGAGCACGCCGAGGCGCGCGGTTCATGCAGGCGCGCCCGGCGGGTGGCGAGCCGTGGCGGAATACCGCGACTACCCATGCGGATGTGGCGCTACATCCCGAAGCACTGGACCGACGGACCGCGGTCGGCCACGGCTTCGACAGCCGCGTCCTGCGCGACGAGTACTTCACGTTCCAGGTGGCGGTCATCGCGGGCAACACGCCGCTCGACGACGTGCGGGTCCCGTTCGAGCGCTTCCCCGAAACTGGCAGGGGCAGGCTGACCTGCTTCAACTACCGGCGGCATAGACGAGAACGGCAGCCGTTCACGAAGAAGGTGAAGGTCGAAGCCCGAGCCGTGCAGCCGCTGTGGATCGGCGTGCAGATCCCGCGCATCAGCCGGCCGGACTGGTCGAGGGCGCGGTGGTCGTCTCGGCCGGCAACCGCGCAGACGATCCACCTGCGGCTCGACGTGGACGACGCCGCGGCGATGAATCACGGTTCGACGAGCCGGAGCTGATGAGCCGGCTCGCGTGGCTCAACTCCACGGCCGGCACCGATACCGAACGTCATCATCCAGCCGTTCACGCCGGTCGCGGTCGGCGGCGACGGCGGCACAAAGTGTCCGTGCTCGGCCGCGCGTCGAACTGGGCGCGTCGGGGCTGCCCGATCGCATCGTGAGCTCTTTCACGCCCGACGTCACGCTCGGCGACGCGCGCTGCCGGTGCTCGCGCGGCCGATGGCGCTCGACGTCGTGATCGGCGGCGCCGCCGAACGCATGCGCACCGGCGCCTTCGCCGGCACAGGAGTCGCGAGGCCGCGCATCGTGGACGGCCGAGAGCCAGTCCGCCGCGTTCGCATGACCGTGACGGGCGCGCTCGAATACGACGGCATGCTCGACTACCGCATCGACGCTCACGGCGCTGGCGGACGCGGACGTCGACGACATCGTCCTGCCGGTGTCGCTACGCGCCCGGCGCGGCCGAGTACATGCTCGGCCTCGGACGGAAGGGCGGCCGGCGTCCGGAGCGGTCGACTGGACGTGGAAGGTCGAGAACAACCAGGAAGGCGTGTGGCTCGGCGGCATCAACCGCGGCCTGCAGTACGTGCTGCGCGACGACAACTACGTGCGGCCGCTCAACACCAACTTCTACCAGAGCCAGCCGCTCAACCTGCCGCCGTCCTGGTACAACGGCGGCCGGGGCGGCATCCGCATAGAGACCCCGACGGCCGGTGACCGCCGACGAACTACTCGGGCGCGCGACATCTCGCCGCGGGCGAGACACTGCACTTCAACGTGCGCTTCCTGATGACGCCGTTCAAGCCGGTCGACACGGCGACGCACTTCAACACACGGTTCGTGCACAAATACGTGCCGGTCGACGAGGTGAAGGCCGACGGCGGCACGGTCGTCAACATCCACCACGCCAACGAGATCAACCCGTACATCAACTACCCGTTCTTCAATCTCGACAAGCAGACGGCGTACATCAACGAGGCGCACGCCAAGGGCATCAAGGTGAAGCTGTACGACACCATCCGCGAGCTCACCTACCACGCGCACGAACTGTTCGCGCTGCGCAGCCTTGGCGACGAGATCCTCAACGACGGCGACGGCGGCGGGCACTCATGGCTGCAGGAGCACCTGGAGGACCACTACCACTCCGCCTGGCATGCCGCCGCAACGGACGACGCGGCGATACTCGACAAGGGGACGTCGCGCTGGACGAACTACTACGTCGAGGGGCTCGGCTGGCTGGCGAGCACCAGAAGATCGACGGCCTCTACCTCGACGACATCGCCTTCAGCCGCGAAACCATGAAGCGCATCGTGTCGGTGCTGGACGCCGGCGCGAGCGAAGTGGTCATCGATCTGCATTCGGCCAACCAGTTCAATCCGCGCGACGGCTTCATCAACAGCGCGATGCTCTACATGGAGCACTTCCCGTACATCTCGCGGCTGTGGTTCGGCGAATACTTCGACTACACGCAGCCCGACGACTACTGGATGACCGAAGTGTCCGGACTGCCGTTCGGCCTGATGGGCGAGATGCTGCAGGACGGCGGACATCCGTACCGCGGCCTGCTCTACGGCATGACGTCGCGGTTCTACGGCACGACCGATCCGCGGCCGGTGTGGGGCATGATGAACGACTTCGGCATCGCCGACAGCCGCATGCGCGGCTACTGGCTCGCGGACACGCCGGTTCGAACGGGAATCCGCGCGTGCTCGCGACGACATACGTCCGTCCGAACGGCTCGCTGATCGTGCTGGCGTCGTGGTCGGACAGCGACGAGACCGTGTCGCTCACATGAACCTCGCCGCGATGGGAATCGCCGGCCCGGTGCGCGTCTTCGCGCCGGCCGTCGCCGGTCTCCAACCCGCCGCCGGGATTGATCCGCGCGCGGTCGTGGTGCCGGCGAAGCAGGGCCTGTTCCTGCGGGTAGTCGCGCCCGCGGCTGCCGCCGCTTCGGCGCGATCAGGCGAGCGTGTTACGGCCGGGGCCGGCCGCTGACCGGGTCAACCGCGAAGCGATTCGAATACCTGGTTGGCAGACAGGTTCGTCGCGGGCCCCAGTTCCGCGCGTCGCGAGCCAGAGCTTCGTGTGGCGCATCTGCTGCAGGCTCATGATTTCGCCGAGCCGCGCGCTAAGATACGGCCATGTTGCGACTGGCCTTTTCCACGATCGCTGTTGCGGCGGTGCTGTCGGCAACCGAGGCGGCGCCGCCGAATGTTCCTTCGACGGTGCGTGTCGCCGGCGGGCACGTGGTGCTCACCTATGCCGGCGAGGCTATTTTCGACGGGACGGTCGCGAGCACGGGCCCGGCGCCCGACTTCCGGCGCCTCGTCGAGCGGTCCGGCGGGCGCGTGACACAGGTGCTGAAGTGGACGGCCGCGCGCGGCACGCAGTTGACTCTGAACGGCGCGGTGCACGGATCGAATGAGGCGTTTGCCGCAGCGGCGGAGCCCCCCGAGGATGCACTGCCGGTCGTGCGCCATGCAGTCGGGCCAGTGCAGAACCTGCTGAACCGCGCCGTCTACGATCGGCACGCCGACTGGGCGCTCTCGGTGGATTTTCCGGCGCGCGTCGTCGTCGTTCCCGGCGGCGAGGGCACGCCCGGCGTCTTTACCGTGACCGCAAGCGGCGGTGAGATCGCGCTTCGATTCAGGCCCCGGTTCTACCAACGGCACCGTGGCCTCGCCGAGTATCGCCCGTGGACGTATCGTCCGTGGGAGCAGTCGGTCGCGGGCTGGACGTCGTGGTATGCGTTCTTCGACAAGGTGACCGAGCGCGACATCAGGCGCACGGCCGACGTGCTTGGCGACGTGCTCGGTCCGTTCGGCTATCGCTATCTGCAGATCGACGACGGGTATCAGCGGCTGCCGATCGGCGTACCTGAGCACTGGCTGCAGGCGAACGAGAAGTTCCCGGGAGGGCTCGCATCCCTGCGCCGATACATCAGCGATCGCGGGCTGGAGCCGGGCATCTGGACCAACGTCAGCTTTCAGGACCCGGACGCCGCCGCCGCGCACCCCGCGTGGTTCGTGCCGGGGGCGGATGGACGTCCCGCGCGCGGCAACTGGGTCGGCTTCGTGATGGATGGCAGCCGGCCGGCGACCATCTCCAGCCTCATTACACCTGTCTACCGCGCGTTGAGGGATATGGGCTGGACCTACTTCAAGCTCGACGCGCTCCGGCACCTTCGCTACGAGGGTTACAACAGCTTCGCGGACTACTTCACGCGAAAGGGTCTCGATCGCGAACAGACTTTCCGGCACGTCGTCCAGTCCGTGCGCGACACGATCGGGCGAGATCGCTATCTGCTCGCCTGCTGGGGCATCCGTCCCGAACTGATCGGGCTCGTGGACGGTGTGCGCGTTGGTGACGATGGGTTCGGGTATGGTTCGTTCGCGCAGTACAACTCGTTCAACAACGTGGTCTGGAGAAACGACCCGGACCACATCGAACTGCGGCAGCCGGATGGCTACCGGGCGGCGACGTTGACGTCGCTGACGGGCTCCGTGCTGATGCTGACCGACCCGCCCGAGGTCTACCAGACCGATCGGGTGGAGGCGGCGAAGCGCACGGCGCCGGTCCTCTTCACGCGCCCCGGTCAGATCTACGACGTCGATCCGTCCCGATCATCGCTCCTCGGGGAAGCCGATGCCACGGTCAGCGGCGCCGGGCCCCGGCCCTTCGACGCGGACCAGCGGCTCGTCGTTCCGCTCTACCAGCTCGACATCGCACGGCCATTCGGGCAGTGGACTGTCCTCGGGCGAACGGAAGGCAGCGACGGGCATCTCGAGTTCACGGATCTCGGGTTGCCGGAGCGGACCGACTACATCGCGTTCGAGTTCTGGACCCGCACGACGCTCGGTGTCGTCCGCGACCGGCTCGCGCTCCCTCCCGTCGATCAGGTCTACCAGGTGCAGGTCGTGTGCCTCCGTCCGCAGGTCGATCACCCGCAGGTCCTCTCGACGAGCCGTCACGTGACGTGCGGCGGCCCCGACCTGCAGGACGTGAGATGGACGGGTCGCGCGCTGTCCGGCACGAGCGATCTCGTCGCGGGAGACGAGTACGCGATCTACCTGACCGAGCCCGAGGGGTTCACCCTGCAACGCGTGAGCGCCGGCGGGGCGGACGTGGTGGGGAACACGATCGAAGCGCCTGCTGCGCCGGCGCCGGTGACGGGCGGCGCGACGCCTGGACCAACGCGAATCGTTCGCCTCCGCGCGGCCGCCGGCGGCCGCGCAACCTGGACCATATCGTATGCGCCCGTTCGCTGAGCGGGTGTTCGACAGGTCCCCGACGGTCTACAATCTCGAATCGTGCCGAGGTTGTGCCGGGTGTTCGGGGTTGTGGTCGCTGCGGCGAGCGTGGTCTCGGCGGCAGTGGCCGCACGGCAGGGTGTCGAGGGTGACGGCGAACTCCGCCGGGTGCTCCAGCGGGTCGGAGAAGGGGTCGAGCGGTACTTCGCGCGTGCGCAGAGCATCGTCTGTCTCGAGACCGTCACGTGGCTGCCTCTCGGTCCGAGTCCAGGGCTCGGCGAGATGTCGCGCCGGATCGAGTCGGAGCTGTCGCTGGCGTGGGATGCGGCCGGCGCCGGCCAGGCCGCACGCGACATCAGGACGGTGCGGCGGGTGCTGAGAGTGAACGGCCGTCCACCACGCCCTCACGATCCGCGCAACTGCACGACCCCGGAGCAGACAGAGACGGAAGCTGCACCGCTGTCGATGCTGCTGCCCGAGATGCGCGACCAGTATCGTTTCAAGCTCGCCGGCACGCGGCGCGTGCAGGGACGCCAGACGCTGCTCGTGGACTACGTCGAGACGGCCCGGCCGCGGATCGAGTCGAGCCTGGTCGAGGGCAACGAGGACTGCATCAGCTACACGATCGACGGCGGCAGCCGAGGCCGCGTCTGGATCGACGCCGACAGCTATGATGTTGTGCGCCTGGATCGGCACGTCTCCGGGATGCTGGATATCCCGCTGCCGCGCAAATTGGTCCAGCGGTACGGTTACACCAGCGAACTGACGCTCGAGCGGTCCGACACCACGATTGCGTTCGAGTCCGTGGAGTTTCGCGACCCGGACGAGGTGCTGATCCTGCCGGTCTCGATGGTCGAGATGCGCGAGACCCGCGGCTCGGGCGTGCCCCGCCTCCGGACGACGACCGAGTACACGGATTACCGCCGGTTCCTGACCGGCAGCCGCATCGTGCGCTGACGACGGGTCGGTCCGCGTGCGCGAGCCGCGCCGGTGCAGGGATCGATCACACAAATGGCGCCCGGCGACGAATTCTGCAATGGACCCGGACCCTGCCGGAGCCGATTAGTCCTGTGTGCTGAGCAGTTAGACCCTTCCGTCGAGTCGGCCTCAAGTTTGCAACGCAATGCCCGCTACCACTGGACGTTTGTCCGAAATGCCCTCGCCTTTTCGCCTACGGCACCTCATCGCCCCGGCTGTGGCAATTGTCGTGGGACTGGGCCTCGGCCTGGCCCTGTGGCCGGCGTCGGGCCGCGAGTTCGTGTTCACCGGCCTGATGCTCGCCGCCGTCGTCGCGGCGCTTCCCTGGCTGCCTACTCAGGACAACGACTGGTTGACGCTCCGGCTGGACTTCGTCGCCGAGATGACGACGCTCCTGGCCTTCGGTCCCGGCCCGGCGATGCTCGTCGCGGCGTGCGCACTGTTCACGCGTCATCTGTCCGATCCGCACGCGGCGCCGTGGCGGCAGCGGTTGGTGAACGCGGGCGCCGTCCTGGCCGCCTTGTGGGCCGCTGGCGTGGTGCACGGCGCGCTCAGGGGCGGCAACGGCGCCATCACCGTCCCGGGCGACGCGTTGGCGATCGCGGCCGTAGTCCTCGCGTACTGCCTGGTCATGAGCGCGTTGAGCGATGTGCTGGCGCCGCTGGCCTTCCGGCAATCGCTGCCCGACGGCTGGCGCTGGTGGCCGGCGCGCCTTGTGCGGGCCTCGTCTGTATATTTCGTGGGTGGCACCGTCGCCGCGGGCATTGCCGGTCTGATGGACCGGCACGCGTGGGAGGCGCTGGCGGTCGCCGCCGTGCCGTTGAGCCTCGCGTATCGCGTTTACGTGGACCACGTCCGGAGCCTCGGCACCGAGCGCCGGAGTTCCGCCGCGCTCTCGCACGAAGTCGGCGAGCACCGGCTCGCCGTCCAGTCGACGAAGCGGGATGCGGACCGGCTCCGGCTGGCGGCGCAGGTTGCCAACGACGGCCTCTGGGAATGGGATCTCCAGACGCAGCAGTTCCAGGTCACCGGCCCGTGGAAGGCGCTGCTCGGACTGAAGGACAGCGCGGTCATCGAGTCGCCAGCGCAGTGGCTCGACCGCGTGCACGAGGACGACCTTGCCGCGCTCAAGTCGGCACTCCATGCGTATCTGTCCGGTTCGAGCAGCCGGTTCCGGCATGATCACCGGCTGCGCCACGAAGACGGCAGCTACAAGAGGTTCCAGTGCCGCGGTGTGGCGGCCCGGGCGGCCGGCGGGCGCGCGACGCGCATCGCGGGATCGCTGACCGACACGACCGACCTGGCGGTCACGCAGGAGCGGCTGCGCCACGCGGTCTTTCTCGATCCCCTGACCGGCCTCCACAACCGCGCGGTGTTCGTCGAAAGTATCGGGCGGCGATTGAAGGATCTGCAGCAGCCGCGGCCCGGCGGCGACGGCTTCGCGCTGCTGTACCTCGATCTCGATCGCTTCAAGGTGATCAACGACAGCCTCGGCCACCACGTGGGCGACGAACTGCTCGTGGCCGTGTCGATGCGGCTCCAGTCGTGCCTCCGCCCGGGGGACGGCCTCGCCCGTCTCGGCGGCGACGAGTTCGCGATCCTGCTGAACGGGCTCCAGACCGATCAGCAGGCGAACGTCATCGCGTTCCGCCTGCAGGACGAGCTCGGCAAGCCCTTCTCGATCGACGGCCGGGAAGTCTTCACGTCCGCGAGCATCGGCATCGCGTTCGGCGGCACCCAGTACAACGGTCCCGACGAGATGATGCACGACGCCGACACCGCGATGTACCAGGCCAAGGCGCACGGCAAGGCGCGGCACGAGGTGTTCGACGCCGACATGGACGCCCGCGCGCGGGACCGGCTGGAGCTCGAGACCGACCTGCGGCGCGCGGTCGGCAACGCCGATCTCGAGACGCACTATCAGCCGATCGTGTTGCTCGCCTCGGGAATGTGCGTGGGGTTCGAATCCCTCGTGCGCTGGACGCGCAACGGCAAGCCGGTGTCACCCGCCACGTTCATTCCGATCGCGGAGGAGCTGGGACTCATCGAACAGATTGGCA
Source organism: uncultured Acidobacteriota bacterium (assembly GCA_963817635.1). Taxonomy (GTDB): domain Bacteria; phylum Acidobacteriota; class Vicinamibacteria; order Vicinamibacterales; family 2-12-FULL-66-21; genus CAWFPR01. The sequence goes on from CAWFPR010000002.1 coordinate 8,228, forward strand.
CGCGCGTGCTCGAGGAAGCCTGTGAGACGTTCGCGGCGTGGCAGCGGGCGTTTCCCGACGCAGGCCTCGACTGCATCACCGTCAACGTGTCCAGCCGACAGCTGATGCAGGACGGGTTCCTCCGTGTCGTCGAGCGCACCGTCCGGCGCGCGCAGCTGAAGCCGTCCACGCTTCGCATCGAGATCACCGAGACCGCGCTGATGACCAATCCCAACGAAGCCGCCAGGGTGCTCAGGCGGCTGCGGGATTTCGGCGTCAAGATCTACCTGGACGACTTCGGCACCGGCTATTCGTCCTTGAGCCACCTGCACTATCTTCCGGTCGACGCGCTCAAGATCGATCGCTCGTTCGTGCAGAGCCTGTCGCAGCCGGATCGTCCGGCGATCGTCGAGAGCATTCTCGCGCTGGCGCGCACGCTCCATACCAGCGTGGTTGCGGAAGGCATCGAGACGACCTCGCAGGCTCGCGAGCTGGAGCGGCTCGGGTGCACGCACGCCCAGGGCTTCCTCTTCTCGCGGGCCGTGTCCGCGACGTCCGCCGAGCAGATCGTCTCCGCGCACAGGCCTCTCGGTCCCAAGGGCGAAGAGGTCTCGCAGCGCGCGGCCGCCAGCTGACGCCATCTGAGGGCCCCTTAACCCTAGGCGGAATCGTCAGGCTCGCCTTGTCCGTGTTGCGACCGAACCGGTCGATGGACTACCCTGAGTTTTGGCTTTTTGGCCCATGATCAGCGCCCAGGTGGTGCGCCGAGCGCGCACACGGGCGTCTCGGTCACAAGGGAGGGAAATAGCCTGTGTTGTTGTTGCGGTTCGAAGACGGCGGCGCCACGCCTCGCCACGAACTCAAGACGGGAACGACGACTGTCGGCCGAATTCCGACGTGCGACCTGGTGCTCGGCGACCAGAGCGTCTCGCGGCGCCACGCCACGATTCGAGTCGACAACGGACAAGCCTTCATCCAGGACGCCGGCAGCCGATTCGGGACGTTCATCAACGACCAGCAATTGGTCGCCACCGACGTCGAGATGGCCGCCCAACCAGGTGACGTGCTCATGTTCGGCGAAGTGGCCGCGACGCTGGAACTACGCGTCGATGAAGACGACCTCCTGAGCGATGATCACGAAATCCTCGAAGGCCCCGGGACGCTCTACAAGCCTGTCCAGGTGGCGCCGGAGACGGCGGCGCTCGGCGAAGGCAATCTCGTCAAGCTGATCGGCGAGATCGGCCGAACCCTGCTAAGCAGCCAGGCGCTGTCCGAGATTCTGAAGAAGGTGGTCGAGATGGCGTTCGGCGCGGTGCCGGCCGAACGCGCGTTCCTGATGTTGCGCGACTCCGAGGACGCGGCGCTCGAGGCTCGTCTGCTCCTGCACCGTGACGGCAGCGTGCCGGCCAATGCGACGCTGAGCCGGGCGGTGATCCGCAAGGTGATGCGCGAGCGGGTGGCGATTCTGGCGTCAGATGCGACGTCGGATCCGGCGCTGGGCGTCGCCGACAGTATCCTGCGCTTCAACATCCGTTCGTTCATCTGCGCGCCGCTGTGGAGTCGGGACGTCGTCATTGGCGTGCTGTATCTCGACAGCCCACGGCGCAACGCATTCACCCCGGCGGACCTCGACGCGATCACGGCCCTTGCCAACGCGGCGGCCGTCGCGATCGAGCACAGCAAGCTGTCGAGTCAACTCCTCGAGGAGCAGAAGCGACTCGAGCGGCTGCAGCGGTATCACTCCCCGGCCGTCGTGAGCCGCATCATCCACCGGCAGGGTGAGGACACGGGCCCGACGGCGCAGGAACGCGACGTCACGGTCATGTTCTGCGACCTGGTGGGCTTCACGAGCCTCTGCGAGCTGCTCACGCCGATCGAGGCGGCCGCGCTGCTGAATACGTTCCTGACGTGCATGACCGACGTCGTCTTCGAGCTCGAAGGGACGCTCGATAAGTATCTGGGGGATGCCCTGCTCGCGGTGTTCGGTGCGCCATTCGAACAGGCCGAGCATCCGCTGAAGGCCGTGGAAGCCGCCATCGGCATGCGACGCGCGCTCGCAGACCTCAACACCTGCCGACCCGAAGGCGAACAGCTGCAGATGCGCATCGCCATCAACACGGGCGTCGCCCTCACGGGCGACATCGGATCGCCGAAACGCCGTGAATTCACCGTCCTCGGCGACGTCGTCAACACAGCGTCACGGATTGAGGTCGAGATCGCGGGGCCCGGCGAAATCATCATCTCGGGGTCGACATACGCCCGCGTCAAGGGCCTGGTGAAGGTGCGAAAGCTGCCGTCGAAAGTACTGCGCGGCCGCACCACGACATCAGAGTTCTACGCGGTCGAGAGCATCTAGCGCGGTAATCGCCGGCATCCCTCGGCAAGGCCAGACCCGGACGAAGGGCGGAAGCCCGCCGGAAATTGACATCCCCTGGCCCCCGGCCTAGACTCCGATCTCGTCCTGCAGCCGCGTGTTTTTCAACGGTGGGTACCTAGCGACATGGTGGGCCAGACGGTCGGAAAGTACAAGATCATCGACCGCGTCGGACGCGGCGGCATGGGCACCGTCTACAGGGCCCTGGACGAGACGCTGAACCGCGAGGTCGCCCTCAAGGTTGTGAACGCCGAGTTGACCGACCCGGACGTGGCGAAGCGGTTTCGCGCCGAAGCCATCACGGTCGCGCGCCTCAGTCATCCCTGCATCGCCACGATCTACGACCTCTTCCAGCACGACGGCCAGTGGCTGATGGTGATGGAATTCGTCCGCGGCGAGACGCTCGAGCACATGGTCGAGCGGATGGGAGCGTTGTCACCCCAGCGCGCCGCCGAACTCTGCATGCAGGTGCTGGCGGCGCTCGCGTACGCCCACTCCATGGGGGTGGTGCACCGCGACTTGAAGCCAGCCAACTTGATGATCACCGAGACGGGCGCCATCAAGATCATGGACTTCGGCATCGCGCGCGTGACTGGCACCGAACACCTCACCCACGCCTGGCCCGGGGCCATGATGGGCACACCCGCCTACATGGCGCCCGAGCAGGTACGTGGCGACGAAATCGACTCCCGGGCCGACCTGTACGCGATGGGCGTGGTCTTCTATCGACTCACCACGGCCAAGCTCCCGTTTACGGGCACCACGCAGTTCGCGATGGCTCAGTCGCAGGTGAACGACCCGCCCACGCCCCTCGCCACGTTCCGATCGGACCTGCCTCCGTGGGTGGAGCCCGTCATCGCGCGCGCGCTGGCCAAGATGCCCGACGAGCGGTTCCAGTCCGCCGCCGAGTTCCACGAAGCGTTGGCGCGATCTCTCGCGGGCCTGCCGTTGTCGACGATGTACGGCTCGGCCTCCCAGGGCGACATGTCGCGCACGCCCGCGCGTCCCACGTCCACGGGCACCTTCGCGCCCCGAACCCCCACCGCAACAGGCGTCGGCGGGCCGTTTCCCTCGAGCGGACCCGTGTCAGTCGCCCCGCCGACGGCGGCCGGCGGCTCCGGCGGCGGTGCCGCAGGCACGTCAGGCAGCTTGAGTCTGGACGCCGGAGATCCTGCGGACGCTGCGACGGTGCTTTCGCCGACGGGGAAGATGGCGTTGCGGGCGGCCGCGGAGGCACGGGCCAGCGCCGCCACGGCCAGCGGATTGGATGTGGCGCGAGCGGCCTCTGGGACGCCGCAGACGCCTGCGGCCTCGTCGGCCACGACACCCAGGGCGAAGCGCCCCATCGGCGTCCTCGCTGCGGTTGGTGCGGTTCTGGTCGTCGCGGCGATCGGCGCCGCTCTGTGGCTGCGACCGGGCTCGGCGTCGCCTCCGCCGCCTCCGCCGCCCGACTCGCTCACCGCGACACCGGTCGATCCGAGCGTCGAACTGCCTGCGACGCCGCCACCGGCGCCTCCGCCGCCCGACTCGCTCACCGCGACACCGGTCGTTCCGACCGTCGAACTGCCGGCGACGCCGCCAGCGGCTCAACCGGCGGCCCCGACGTCGCCACCGGCTCAGCCGGTGGCCCCGACGTCCCGCGAGGCACCCGTGACCAGGACCGCGACGCCGGCCGCCGTGGACCCGCTCGTGACATTCCCGAAGGTCAAGCTGCTGGCCGTCAACGGTCGGAAGACCAATGATCGCGACGTCGCGATCCAATTCGCGCGCGGGGTGATGTCGATCGTGCCCAAGGAGGGCGGGGAAGCGCTCCGTTCGCTTCAGTATCGTCAGATCGCGAAGCTCACGTACATCAAGTCAAGACGCCCGAAATGGGACAACACGTTGTCATCGCCTCCGGACGACCTTGACGTCGGCGGCGGCCTGCTGAATCGCTCGCGCCACTGGCTCGTGGTCCAGACCAAAGACGAATACGCGCTGCTGCGGCTCGACGACGACAACGTCGTTGGTATTCTCGAAACGCTCGAAGCCCGAACCGGGCAGAAGGTCGAGCGACCAATCGAAGACGGCAAGTAACGGGTCGTTCAAGCCGGCTGTTGTGCCCCCGCGAGGGCGCGTGTCGGGGGTCTGGGGGCGAAGCGAGACGACGCGAGTGAGCGAGGCGAACGAGCCACGCGCGCGGCGCGGGGTACGGGGCCCCCGCGAGGGCGCGTGTCGGGGGTCTGGGGGCGAAGCGAGACGACGCGAGTGAGCGAGGCGAACGAGCCACGCGCGCGGCGCGGGGTACGGGGCCCCCGCGAGGGCGCGTGTCGGGGGTCTGGGGGCGAAGCGAGACGACGCGAGTGAGCGAGGCGAACGAGCCACGCGCGCGGCGCGGGGTACGGGGCCCCCGCGAGGGCGCGTGTCGGGGGTCTGGGGCGAAGCGAGACGACGCGAGTGAGCGAGGCGAACGAGCCGCGCGCGCGCGGGGTACGGGGCCCGCGAGGGCGCGTGTCGGGGGTCTGGGCGAAGCCCAATAAGTCTGGAGCCGGCGCTCGGACTCGAACCGAGGACCTGCTGATTACGAATCAGCTGCTCTACCAACTGAGCTACGCCGGCCTGGCGGTGGTGTGCGGCCCGCCCCGTGGGCAGGCAGAAACGTCATTCTACCACGACCATGGCCCCGGCCCACCGCCACCGGATCCAGACCGCAGGGCAGGGCGACACCTGAGCGGCGATCGTCCGACCGAGCGGCCGCAACGTCACCGAGCCGAGCGTCATCGAGCGTTCATCCCGACGGTCCTATGCTTCGCTGGTCGCCTGGATGATGATGAAAACGACGCGCGCCGCCCCGCTCGGGACGCTCTACGTGGAAGAACTGAAGGCGATGATGCGCGGCCGCTTCGCCTGGCTCGGCGCCGGAATCATCCTCCTGGCCGTTGGCGGCCTGGCCACAGTCGGGACCGAGGACGCGTGGCTCGACGGGTACGGCATCATCGCCTACGGGCTCGTGCCGCTCGCGTTCATCCCCTTTACCGCCGTCGCCATCGCGAGCCCGCGGGCCAACCGCTTCGTCGAGAGCGTCTTCACCGCGCCCGTCGATCGCGGCACCTGGCTCGTGGCGAAGATCCTGGTCCTGCTCACGCTCGCTGCGGCCTACGACGCCGCCCTCGTGCCGATGATGCTGGTGTACGCCGCCCACGTCGGCGTCCCGGCGCTGCTCGAGAAGTTCCTGATCTGGACGCCGGGGATCCTGGTCGCGAGCGTCGCGGTGGGCGCGCTCATCGGCGTGCTGTTCATTGGACGCACCATCGCGCCTCCGGCGGCTGCCGCGGTCGGTGTGCTCCTGGTTTACGCCGGGCTGGTTCCGCTGCAGGAACTCATGGTCGCGCAGGGCAACGGCGCCACCCGGACCGGACATCTGACGTTGCTGAGCCCCGCCGTTCTCCTGAAGAACGGACTTGGCTTCTCGCTCGTTGCCGCGAGCATCCCGGCCACGACGGCAGCCACGTGGATCAGCCTGGCGGTTCTCGTAGTGGCCGCCGTCGTGCTCGCGGTCTGGGTCTTTGTGCGCGCGCAGGGCGTGGAGACCTGGGAAGCGTCCCGAGCGCAGCGATGGTGCCTCGGCGTCGCCCTCGTCGCGGCCACGCTGTTGCCTGTCATGATCGCCGACACGGACTACGACCGCGCGGCCCCGCGCCGAAACGGCGCGCCCGCGATTCGTGGCGTGTTCTCGCGCGGCGGCAGCAGCCTGGCCCTGACCGAGCGCGGCGGCACACCGCCGGCGCGCTGCTGCGGGACGATCCTCAATCGCGATCAGACGCCCCTCGGGACGGACGAAACCGCGCCGCGCGATCTGTGGGTCCTGCTGCCGGTCGACGCGACACAGGCGGTCGCCGATCTCCGGATTCAAATCACCGGCGACAACGGACTGCGGGTCCAGGCCGATCCAGACGCGCTCGCCGAAGCGGCTGCGCACCTGGAGCAGCGGACGTATCCGAACGACTCCGGGCCGGTCGCCGCTGACGGGCACCATGTGGCGACGGGGCTTGCCGCGCGCGTGCCGATCTCGCTGACGCCGACGAGCCCGTGGGACATCGGCGGCGACCGCTACCCCCTGACCGTCACCGCGACGTACCGCGTCGATGGCGAGAGCGCGCCTCGCACGATCAACGCGCGCGCCGCCGTGGACGCACAGGTCTCCAGCGCGATCTACGAAATGGGCGCCGCCTCTGCGATCCTGCCCCTGTTCTGTTTTGGCGCGGCTCTCATGCGCTGGCGGCGGACGCGATGACGCCCGTCACGGACTACGCCGTCGAAACCGATGCGCTCACGCGGCGCTTCGGCGGCTTCACGGCGGTCGATCGGGTGACGCTCCGCGTGCCCAAAGGCCAGTTGTTCGGCTTCCTCGGCCTCAACGGCGCGGGCAAAACGACGACGATCCGGGTCCTGACCACGCTGCTGCCGCCGAGCAGCGGCACGGCGCGACTGTGGGGCCACGACGTCATCCGGGACCCGCTCGCCGTCCGCGGGCTCGTCGGGCTCGTCAGCGACGAAACCAGCGAGAGCCAGTCGATGTGGACGGCGCGCGAGTACCTCGCCTACTTCGCCCGGATCCGTCAAATGCCGGATCCCGTGGCGGTCGCCGAGCGCACGCTCGACGCCGTTGGCCTGGACCCCGCGTTCCGACGGAAACTGATCGGGACGTACAGCACCGGCATGAAACGGCGGGTCGAGATCGCTCGGGCCCTGCTCGGCGATCCGAAGGTGCTCTTTCTGGACGAGCCGACGCGGGGCCTCGATCTCCCGGCCAAGCGCGAGATGTGGAGCCTCCTGCGCCGGCTCGCGTCGGAGCAGCAGGTGACGACGTTCCTGAGCAGCCACGATGCCCAGGAAATCCGGCACCTGTGCAGCCACATCAGCGTCATCGCGAAAGGCCGGCTGGTCTACTCCGGTCCGACCATCGAACTCGGCGACGACCTGGATACGTTCGAAGAGCGGCTCATCGAACTGCTCGAACAGCGGCACTGAGGAGGAGCGATGCGAATCAGCCTGGTTCTTGTCATTGCAGCGGGGATCGCCTCGCCGGTCCAGACCTCGTCACCGTACCGGGTCACGCACACGTACGTCCTCGGCGGCGACGGCAGCTGGGACTACGTCGTCCCCGACCCGCCGTCGCACCGGTTGTTCATCGGCCGGCAGAACCGGGTCATGGTGGTTGACGAGAATACCGGAACGCTCCTCGGCGAGGTCACGGGGATTCAGGGAGCCCACGGCACGGCGATCGCACGCTCCAGCGGGCGTGGGTTCGCCACCTCGGGCAACGATCAGTCCGTGGTGATGTTCGATCTGCAGACGTTGAAGACGCTGGGACGCATTCCGGCCGCCGAGGATGCGGACGCCGTGATCTACGACCCCGTGTCGGACCGTGTGTTCACGTTCAACGGCGACGCACATTCCTCGACGGTCATCGATCCGCACGCCGGAAAGGCGATCGCGACGATTGCGCTCGGCGGAAAGCCGGAGTACGGCGTGTCGGCCGGCGACGGCAAGGTGTACGTCATGGTCATCGAGCGGACGCCCGCCGCCCGATGAGCCAGCCCTTGCGGTCGATCGCGTCGAATGCTACGCCGGTCACCGCGGCGAAGAGTCCCCGCGCGCTGTCGTGCTCGGCGACCGCCGCATCGAGGTGGCCGCCGTGCTCGATCAGTGGCTGGCGCCCGACCATCGCTGCTTCAAAGTCCGCGGGTCCGACGGCAACGTTTACATCATCCGTCACGACGTGTCGTCGGGGGCGTGGGAGGTCACGACGTTCGAGCGCGGCCCGTAGCACCTGGCCGCTGGCATGCCTCTCGCTTGCGGCGTTGCGCCCGCCGAACCGACCGGCGCCATCGGCAACGTGGAGGAGTCCCAATGCCCGAGCCTCGAGCACTGCGTCCCACTGTCGCGCTGGCGTTTCTCTGTGCCGTGATGGTCATGCTGGTGCCGGCGCCCGGAGCGGCCCAGGACGCCTCGCATCTGCGTGCAACGGTCTTCGTAACCGGACTTACGGCGCCCGTCGCATTTGTCCAGGATCCGACCCAGCCGAACGTGCAGTTCGTGGTCGAACAGGGTGGGCTGATACGCATCGTGCGCGACGGCCAGTTGCTCGCCGGCGCCTTTCTGGACCTTTCAGCGTCGATCGCGTCAGGAGGCGAACGGGGCCTGCTCGGGCTCGCCTTCGCCCCGGACTACGGAGTGAGTCGACGGTTCTACGTGAATTTCACCGACCCGTCCGGAAATACGGTGATTGCCCGGTTTCTTCGATCCGCTACCGACGCGCTGCGTGCCGACGCCTCGACCCGGTTCGATCTCCGCTGGCCCGATGGCAACCGTTTCATCTCGCAGCCCTTCGCCAATCACAATGGCGGCGATCTGCACTTCGGCAGCGACGGCTACCTGTACATCGGGATGGGCGACGGCGGCAGCGGCAACGATCCCGACCATAACGCGCAGAACCCGGCGAGCCTGCTCGGCAAGATGCTGCGCATCGACGTCGCGGTCCCGGCGAGCGATGCCGAAGGCTACGACGTGCCGTTCGACAATCCCTTCGTTGGCAACGGCGCATTCCTTCCTGAGATCTGGGCCCTCGGCCTCCGCAACCCGTTCCGTTTCACCGTCGACGAGCTTGCGCACGGCGGCAACGGCGCACTGGTCATCGGCGATGTCGGGCAGAACGCATGGGAAGAGGTCGATTTCGATCCGTTTGGCAGGGGCGGTCGAAACTACGGCTGGCGCAATCGTGAAGGGTCCCACGACAACGTGATGTCGCGTCCACCCGCGACGGTTCCGCTCATCGACCCCGTGATCGAGTACTCGCACAGCGAAGGCAACGTGATTACCGGCGGGGTGGTGTACCGGGGCTCGGCGCTGGGACTCGGGTTCTTCAGCCGCTACTTCTATTCGGACTTCGGCGCGGGCCGCGTGTGGTCGGCGCGCCTGGTCGTGAGTCCGGCGACTGGTGAGGCAGTGGCTGTGGGAGTGACGGAGCACCTCTTCGGCGCGCCCGTCGGCAACATCAGTGCGTTCGGGATTGATGCGTCGTGCGAGGTTTACATGGTGGACTACACCGGTGGCCGGCTGCTGCGATTCGATCCGACCGCGGGCGCCGCCGGAACGGGGTGCGCCACCCCCGACCCGTTCCTGGCACTCGGCGGCGGGGCCTGGCTGGACGGAACCTGGTTCCCTCCGGATCACCCGCTGGCGGCGGGTCTCGGCCAGATCGGCGGCACCGGGACCCCGGTCACCGCTGGATGCACGACGCCGATGCCCGCCAGCACCTGGGTGTGCGTCAACGGCGGCTGGGTCCCGCCGGACCATCCGCTGGCGATCGGGACGTCGAGTCCACCGGCCGGCACGCCTGCCCCCGCGAGCGGCGCCGGGACGCCGCCGGGCGCGGCGTGCACCACAACCATGCCGGCGGCTGACTGGGTCTGCGTCAACGGTGGCTGGCTCCCGCCCGATCATCCGCTGGCGGTCGGCGCATCGACTCCGCCCGCCGGCACGCCTGCCCCCGCGAGCGGCACCGGAACGCCGCCGAGCACGGCGTGCACGACCACGATGCCCGCCAGCACCTGGGTGTGTGTGAACGGCGGCTGGCTCCCGCCCGATCATCCGCTGGCGGCTGCCGGCGGATCCGTCACCGGTTCGGCCCCTTCGAGCGGGGAGGCGACCTGCACCACCCCGGACCCGTTCGTGAGTATTCCCGGGCTGGTTGGCGTCTGTGTCAACGGTGGATGGATTCCGCGGGTTATCGGCGGGACGCCGTAGCGCCACAGGAGCGGCTATTCGAGCGTCCGTGGCAACGAGTCGCCTGAGGTCGAGACCGCACGGGCGCCGAGCGCCGAGCCTCGAACGCCGAGCGCCGACCGCGAGCCGACCGCCTACTCGAGCGTCCGCAGCAACGACTCGGCGTACAGATAGTCCATCGTCTCGCGCCCCTCGGTAATGGCTGCGACGACGGGCGCGAGGATGTTGCGCGCCTCCGCCGAGCGGCCCGACCCGAGCAGGAACGAGGCATAGCCGCGCGCCGCGCGCAGCTCGAGCCAGCGCGCTCCCTGATCGCGCGCGATCGCGAGCGACTCCAGATAGGACTGCTCGGCGCCTGCGCGATCTCCGCGCTTCGACTGCACCTCGGCCTGGATGCGCCGATGCTCCGACTCGTACGCGCGTTGCCCGGTTGCTTCCGCCACGACTCGCGACTCGTCGAGCACCGCCTGCGCGGCATCCCATCGCTCACCGCGCAGGAGCGCGCCGGCGTGCAGCGTGAAGTAGTACGGACGAAGCAGCGCCGAGCGGGTGATCGTGTGCGCCTCGAGCCCTTCGCCGAGTTCCCTCAGCCCGCGATCGGTGTCACCGAGCTCCACGAGCGCCCGCCCGCGCAGCGGCGTCGCCCACTGCAGCTCCTGTGCGATGCCGTGCGCGCGGCACAGCCGGGACAGTTCGTCATAGACGCCCAGCACCTCCGCAGGCTCGCGGCGCGCCAGGTGCATGAACGTCTGGAAGAGCAGCGAGAAGGCGAGCGTCTGCGGGTGTCGCAGCGCGCGCGCCTCGGCGACCGCCCGGCGAACCTCGACGAGGCCCCGATCCGGGTAGCCGCGCAGGGCGAACGTGCGCGACGCCTCGCACCTGCAGAAAATGCCCGGCTCGATGCCGGTTTCCCAGACACGCGGATTGTGGAACGACGGATCGTACAGCTCGAGGCCCCGCACGAGGTGATGGTGGCTGACCTCGAGTTCGCCCAGGTGAAAGAGCGCTGCGCCCAGCGACCACTGGCCGATCATCTGGAGATGCGGATCGCCAAGGCGGTCGAAGAGCGCGAGCATCTCGAGCGCGACGTCGCGCGACGTTTCGATTTCGCCCGACACGATGTGGTGCGCCGACAGGCCCATCAGCACCGGTATGACGCGCGCCGGATCCCCGACCTGCCGGCACAGCTCGCGCGCGCGCGCGTAGGCCGCACCCACCTCCGGCACCGCGTAGCCCCGGCTGGTCTTGAGCGACAACCCGTAGGTCATCTGCAGGCCGAGTTCCGCCGCGGCGCGCTCCGGACCCGGCGGCTCAGGCTCGATCAGCGCGAGACCGTGCAGCGCGAGGCGCTCCGTTTCGTCATGGGCGTAGAGGCGCGCCGCTGCCTGGGCCGCCAGGTTGAAGTACCCGGCTGCCCGCACGGGCTCGCGCGCTGTTTCGAACAGCAGCGCCACGTCCGCCGCGCAGTCGCACGGCCGGTTGCCGTTGCGCGCCACGAGCCGTTCGGCGATAGCCCGGGCGAGCACGATGCGCCGCGTCGTCCCGAGCGCATTGTAGAAGGCGTTGTGGTAGATGTGATGCGCGAAGCGATACCGCAGCGTCACCCACCGGTCGTGCCCCTCCCACTCGCCGCCGACCCGCACGAGGGCGTGTTCGCGTTCCAGCCGCTGCAGCCGATCCTCGACGTCCTCCTGCGGCAGATTGATCGCCGCCGCCACGACGGCGGAGTCGAAATCGACTCCCTGCACGCTCGCCGCGCCCAGCAGGCGCCTGTCCGCCTCGTCGAGTCCGTCCATTTTGCGCTGCACGAGGCTGCGCATCGACTCGGGCAGCGCGCGCTCCAGGACGTCCAGCTCCTCGGCGAGCATCCACCGGCCGTCCTCCTGCCGGAGCACCTGCCGCCGCCCCAGGTCCCGCAGCAGGTCGACCACAAAGAGCGGATGGCCTTCCGTGCGCTGGTGAATGGTCGCGGCGAGGCGCGGTGGAAAGGCGTGATCCGGGAACTGCAGCGCCAGGTAGCGGCCGATCGCATCCTCGTCGAGGTAGCCCGGCGTCATCACGCGGCACTGTCCGTGAGCCACCAGGTCGTGCTTCAGCGACAGAAACGGATGATGCGCCTGTGCGAGTTCCGACGGCCGCGCGGTGACGATCAGCAGCAGCCGCATGTCGTCGATTCGCCGTGTCAGGTACGCGAGCAGGTCCGTCGTGGACGGGTCGGCCCAGTGCACGTCGTCGAAGCAGAGCACGACCGGCTGGATGCGGGTGACCTCCTCGAGCAGCGCGCGGATCTCGCGCTTGAGCCGCTCCTGGGAGCCGCCGGCGGTCTCGGCGGCGAGCCGTGCGGCGGATGAATCGTTTTCAGAGACCGGCATGATCTGCGCATACCAGCTCGGCGCGAGCGCCCGCATCAGCCGCGACAGGCTGCCGAGCTGCTCGTTGTGCTGGAGGCTGTCGAGCACCTCGAGCACCGGCAGGTACGCTTCGCTGCCGGCGAGCCGCTCGGAACAGCGCCCGCGGCCGATGCGCACGGCATCGCCTCGATCCGCAAGCACCCGCGTGAAGGTGTCGAGAATCGTGCTCTTGCCGATCCCGGCCTCCGCCGAGATGAGGAGCATTCGACCCTTGCCGCGCCGCGCCCGTTCGTATTCATGCAGCAAGGTGTCCATCTCGATATCGCGACCGACGACGGCGCGTGCGTGGGCCGCCGCGCGGGGCGTCACCGACATCGACGAGAGGGTCAGCGCGACCATCGAGTCGTAGGCCACGTTCAGCCGGAACAGCAGGTCTCCCGCGCCCGGACGCAGTCGCGGGTCCTTCTGCATCGTTTCGACGATCAGCTGCTCCAGGGCGCGCGGCACCTCCGGATTGAGGAGCGACGGAGGCTCCGGCGTTTCCCACATGAGCGCGTGCAGGGTGCCGAGCTGCGAGGCCGCCATGAACGGATGCCGCCCCGTGACCAGCTCGTAGAGCACGACACCGAAGGCGAAGATGTCCGCCTCCGGCGCCGCCTGACAGCCGCGCGCCTGTTCGGGCGACATGTAGCCGATGGTGCCGATGATCATTCCGGGATCGGTGGCCGGCCCCGTCGGTCCCCCCGTCATGACCGCTGCGTCCTGCTGCCGCGCCAGGCCGAAGTCGAGCAGCTTGACGTAGCCGTCAGGCCGCACCATGACGTTGTCGGGCTTGATGTCGCGGTGGACGATCTGGGCGGCATGGGCGACCGCAAGCGCTTCGGCCACCTGCTTGGCGATGCTGATCACCCGCTCGAGCGCGAGCCCCTCGCGCGAGAGCTGGCGAAGCGTTCGCCCCTCCACCAGTTCCATCGCGATGTACCGATCCTCGCCGACAATGCCGGTCTCGTGGATCGTGACGATGTTGGGGTGATTCAGCGCTGAAGCGAGCGTGGCCTCGCGAAGCAGCCGATCGAGCGCGTCGTCCTGCTCGACGAGCGAGCGCCGGATGACCTTCAGCGCGATCTCGCGGCCGAGCTGCCGGTCGCGCGCGCGATAGACCTCGCCCATTCCGCCAGTTCCGAGCTGGCCGAGAATCTCATACGGCCCAACGCGTGCGCCCTGTTCGAGCATGTTGCTGGTGTGATTGCGGTCCTGAGCGGCCGATCATCGAGAGCGGACGATTATACCAACGGACGCGCGGCGTGCCGGCGCAGTTCTCCGGTCCTGCCGGTCAACCGGCGCCGCGCTGCCAGGGGACTAGCACGGACGTCTGAAAAAAGCATGACTGCATGGCAAATCGGAAACTGGAAGGACACGGTTCTTTTTTCCATTTACCTTTTCGCCATATTCCATCAGGCCGGCATTTTTCAGCCGTCCGGCTAGCCTAGGGCGTCGTGACGATGCCGCCGGCCTGGAAGAGCCGTTCGGTGTCCTTGCTGAGCAGCACCCAGAGGCCGTAGGCGCCGAAGATCGTCCCGAAGGGAATGTTGATCAGGTTGATCGCGCAGAGCACGATGGCCAGAATCCGCGCCCAGGACTGGAACTTCAAGAGGCCGAGCCCGGCCACGAGCCCGGGCAGCGACAGCGCGAGCAGCACGATGATGGCGACGCTGCCGGCGAGACCAAGAATGGGAATCACCGCGGGGTCGGCGTCCCCCGTGGCTCCGACGATTCCCGCGGCTCCTCCGACGCCGATCCCGACGATGAGGGCCAACAGCAGACCGAACGCGCTGAACACGATGAACAGTACGCCGAGCACCTTCACGTGGGTGTTCATGCTGCCCTTTCACCGCCTCCCGAGCGCCCGCGGGCGCATGCGTCCGGCCCCTCGGCTGGCGGAGCCAGACACTCCCCGTGTCCCGAGCGGGCCACGGCCTGCCCTATTCGTCCGTGTCGCCGTCGTCCGGACCGCCGTCGTCCGGACCGATGTCGACGGCGCTGGTGGCGATGTCGTCGATCTCGATGTCGCCGTCGTTGCGCCAGTCTTCATCGTTCTCATACAGCCGGCTGACGGGGCGTTCTTTGATCGGGCCTTTGGGTCCTCGATCGTCCTTGCGCGGCGGCTTGCGCTTGTTCTTGGGCGGCGCATCGGGGCCGAAATTCCGGCTGCGGCTCCCGGATGGCGCGCCGCTGTCGGCCGGGCGAGGCGCCCATCCGCTCGGCCGCGGTGCGCCAAAGCCCCCTCCTCCAGCGCCTCCCGGACGTGGACCCCCATAACCGCCTGGGCGCGGCGCTCCAGCCGGGCGTTCCTCGCGCGGCCGCGCTTCGCTGACGGCGAGCGGCCGGCCCTTGAAGGGCTGCTGATCGAAACGGCTGATCGCCGCTTCGGCCACGGCGCGATCGGCGTAGTCCACGAACGCGAAACCCCGGGGACGTCCGGTTTCGCGGTCGACTGGCAGGACGATCTGGGCAGGCAGGCCCACGCTCGACAGGTGTTCCCGTAACTCGGTTTCGTTCGCGGTATACGGCAGGTTCCCGATAAACAGACGGACTGACACAGCCCCCTCTTCGTTGCGTCGCGCGGCCGAACAGGTGGACCTCCACCAGCGCGCCCGCCGACAAGTCCCAACAAAATAGCACAAGTGGGGCTGACCAGGTTGCCGGAGTACGGCCCGTGCGCTACGATGTGGAGTTCGGGGCGTCAGCCAGACCGTCCACAGTACATGGCATCCACTCCCGCGGCTCCCAGGGGCCACATCGTCATTCGTGGCGCGCGCACGCACAACCTCAAGAACGTCGACCTGACGCTTGCGCCGCGCTCGCTGATCGTGATGACCGGCGTGAGCGGCTCGGGCAAATCGTCGCTCGCCTTCGACACGATCTACGCGGAAGGGCAGCGCCGCTACGTCGAGTCGTTGTCGGCCTACGCCCGCCAGTTCCTCGAGCGGATGGAAAAGCCCGACGTGGATGCCATCGAGGGCATCTGTCCCGCGATCGCCATCCGGCAGAAGAACAGCATCCGCAATCCGCGATCGACCGTCGGCACGACAACCGAAATCCACGACTACCTGCGGCTGCTCTACGCCCGGATCGGCCGGACGATATGCCGGAGCTGCGGCCGGGAAGTCGATTCGGGAAACGGCTGAGGTGGTGGCGCGGCAGCTCGGGGCGCTCCCCGAAGGCACGCGGCTGCTCATCGGCTTCGACATGCCGGTCGTGACCGCCACGCCCATGGCGCGCATGCCGGACCCGGACCCGGACGACGAGGAGGCGAGCGAACTGGACACGGGCGGTGACGAGGCCGCCGGGCCCCAGCCGGAGCTGCCCGATCTGGCGGATCCCGTGGCCGAAACGCTCGCGGCGCTGCGGCGCAAGGGCTTCGGGCGCCTGTATGTGGACGGGCAGGTCGTCACGCTCGAAGACGCGAACCCGGCGGCGCTCGCCGAGTGCGCGATCCTCCAGGTCATCGTCGATCGCGTGAAGATCGACGGCGACGTACGCGCGCGCATCACCGATTCAATCGAGACGGCCTACGCCGAAGGGGGCGGGGCCGCGTTCGCGATTGAAGTCGGCGCACGTCCGGCTGACGCCGGCGCACCCGACCCCGTTCATCGCTTCTCGGAGCGCTTCGAGTGCCGCGAGTGCGACATCCAGTACGAGGTGCCGCAGCCCCGGCTCTTCTCGTTCAACAATCCGTTCGGCGCCTGTCCCCAGTGCCATGGGTTCGGCAACATCATCGAGCTCGACATGGACCTGGTCGTGCCGGATCGGTCGAAGTCGATCCTGCAGAATGCGATCGAACCCTGGAGCAAGCCGCACTATCGCGCCCAGCTCGCCGACCTGAAGCGCGCGGCCAGGCCCCACGGCGTGCGCCTCGACGTGCCCTGGTCGGAACTGACGGACGCGGAGCGGCGGTTCATCATCGACGGTGAACCTGCGACGGGATCTCCGGCAGGTGCCGCGCAGCCCGCCTACGAGGGAGTGACGGGCTTCTTCCGCTGGCTGGAGCGGAAGAAGTACAAGGTGCACGTCCGCGTGTTCCTGTCGCGCTATCGCGGGTACCTGACCTGCCCGGAATGCGGCGGCGCACGCCTCCGCCGCGAGGCGCGGGATGTCCAGGTGGGAGGGCGCACGATCGACGCGGTGTCGGCCCTGACGGTGCGCGATGCCGACGGCTTCTTCGCCACGCTCGAACTCACCGAAAAGGAGGCGGCGATCGCCGACAAGGTCCTCCGCGAGATTCGCAAGCGTCTCGGGTTCCTGCGCGACGTCGGTCTCGAGTACCTGACGCTCGATCGGCTGTCCTCGACGCTCTCCGGCGGGGAGTCGCAGCGCATCAATCTCGCGACGTCGCTCGGCTCGGCGCTCGTCGACACCCTGTACGTCCTCGACGAGCCCTCGATCGGGCTGCACTCGCGCGACAACGACCGGCTGATCGCGATCCTCCGGCAGCTTCGCGACCAGGGCAACACGGTGCTCGTCGTCGAGCACGACGCCGACATGATCCGGGTCGCCGATACGATCGTCGACATGGGGCTCGGCGCGGGTGAGCAGGGCGGCCGCGTGATTTTCAGCGGGACGCTTGCCGAACTGCTCCAGGAGCCGCGCTCGCTCACGGCGAAGTACCTGCGCGACGAGCTGGCGATTCCGGTGCCGTCGGCGCGCCGGAAGCCGACGAACCAGAAACTGCGCGTCCTGGGGGCGTCTGAGCACAACCTGAAGGCCATCGACGTCGAGATTCCGCTCGGCATGGTGACGTGCGTGACCGGCGTGAGCGGGTCCGGCAAGAGCACGCTCGTGCACGACGTCATCTATGCGGCGCTCAAGCGCGTGAAGGGCGACTGGGACCGCCGCGTCGGCACCCACCGGAAGCTCGAGGGCGCCGAGTTCGTGTCCGACGTGGTGCTCGTCGACCAGGCGCCGATCGGCCGCACGCCGCGATCGAACCCGGTCACCTACCTGAAAGCCTTCGATCCCATCCGCGAGCTGTTCGCGTCGACGAAAGACGCGCGTTCGCGCGGCCTGACCGCGAGCCACTTCTCGTTCAACGTGCCGGGCGGCCGCTGCGACGCGTGCGAGGGCGAAGGGCGAAGTCAAGGTCGAGATGCAGTTTCTCGCCGACGTGTTCGTGCCCTGCGACCAGTGCGAGGGCAAGCGGTTCAAGCCCCAGGTGCTCGAGGTGAAGTACCGCGGACGCGACATCGATCAGGTGCTCGACCTCACCGTGCGCGAAGCGCTGACGTTCTTCAGCAGTTCCCCGAAGGTCCTGCGCCGTCTGCAGGTGCTCGACGAGATTGGCCTCGGATACCTCCGGCTCGGCCAGCCGGCGACGACCCTGTCGGGCGGCGAGGCGCAGCGCATCAAGATCGCCGCGCACCTTTCGTCGCACAGCGGCGATCGGGTGCTCTACATTCTCGACGAACCGACGACCGGGCTGCATTTCGACGACATCGCGAAGCTGCTCGCCGCCTTCAGAAAACTCATCGCGGCGGGGCACAGCCTGCTCGTGATCGAGCACAACCTCGACGTGATCAAGACGGCCGACTGGGTCGTCGACCTCGGTCCCGAGGGAGGCGAGGAGGGTGGCCGTCTCGTCGCGGCCGGCACCCCCGAGCAGATCGTCAAGGTCGCCGAGTCGCATACCGGCCGCTACCTCGCGGACGTCCTGGCCATCGCCCGGACCAACGCCTATGCCGGGGCCACCGTCCGAGGCGGTGACGCATAGCTCAGCGTTACCGCGGATCGCCGGTCCCGCGCCGGCCGGGCGCCGGCCGACGGCAGGTATACTGGTGGGGCTCCCGGGGCCTTCCAGGATGAAAACATTCGCCCTCGCGGTTGCCGCGTGTCTCGCGGCGGCCTTCCCCGCGTTCGCCCGGCAGGCGCGCGTAGACGACGTCGTGCGGAACCTGCGCAATCCGGACCCGAAGGTGCGTCTCGCCGCGGTGAAACTTCTGCACGAGTCGCAGGTCCTGGACGCGGCGGTCCCCATCGCCGTGCTCATCACCGATCCGGTGGACGAGATCCAGATCGAGGCCATCGCCGCCGAGCTCTCGTTCTTTCTCGTCGAGGACGTGCCGGCGAAAACGCACGTGGCGATCATCGTCGAGAAGCGCCGCGCCGGCGGACGCGCCATGAATGCGTTCGAGCTCGGCCCGCTGGGTGTCTGGCCGCGTCCCGTGCCGCCGGAGCTCTCCGCGGCGCTTGCTGGCCGCCGTGGACGACGACAGCGCGCGCGTGCGGCTCGAGGCCATCTATGCCCTCGGGACGGTGGCCCGCGGACCGGTCGACGACGCCACCGCCGCGGGACTCATCAAGGCCCTCGATCACTACGATCCCGCCGTGCGCGAAGCGGCCGCCCGTGTGATCGGGCGGCTCGGCGTGCAGAGCGCCGGCGACGCGCTCATCAACGCCGTCAACGATTCGCAGGCCTCCGTGCGGTATGCCGCGATGCGTGCGCTCGGGTCGATCCGTGAGAGGCGTGCTGTCCAGGCGCTCACCGACCAGCTCGCCTTCTACGGCAAGGGCGAAGGGGCCGTGGCCGCCCTCGATGCGCTCGCCCGCATCGCGGACCCGGCGAGCGTCCCGCTGTTCACCAGCGGGTCGCCGATCGCGACGCGAACGTCCGCCGCGCGTGCGCCGAAGGGCTCGGGCGCGCGGGCGATCGGGCAGGCGTGGAGGCGCTCGAAGATGGCCGTCATCAACGAGCCGTCAGACATCGTTCGCGCGGCCATGACGTTCGCGCTCCAGCTGTCGGGCCGGAACGACATGCCGCGTCTCGTCGAATTTCTCGCGCGCGACAAGGTCGCCCCGCAGGTCGCCGGATATCTGCTCGAGCTGGGTCCCCCCGCGGCGCCTTTGCTCGTGCCGCACCTCATCGATTCGAGCGCCGCGATTCGCGCCAATGTGGCGACCATCCTCGGAAGCATCGGCGGGCCCGACACGATCGCGGCGCTGCAGGCGCTCACCTCGGATCGCGACGCGGACGTGCGGCAGGCCGTCTCTCGCGCGATCGCCCGCATCAAGATGCGGTGAGTGATGGTCCTGCCTCGGACATTCTATGAACGTCCGACGCTGGACGTGGCGCGCGATTTGATCGGGAAGGTGCTGGTGCACGACACCCGCGCGGGGCGCACCGCCGGCGTGATTGTCGAAACCGAGGCCTACATCGGCGAATCCGACCCTGCCTGCCACGCCGCACCGGGGCCGACCCGGCGCAACGCGCCGCTCTACGGACCGCCGGGGCTCGCGTACGTGTACCTCAATTACGGCATGCACTACCTCGTGAACGCCGTGACCGAACCGGAAGGCTGGCCCGCCGCGGTGCTGATCCGCGCGCTGGAGCCGTTCGAGGGAGAGGCGCTGATGCGCCGTCGCCGCGTCGCGGGGGACGGGAAGGCGGCCGGCGGAACTCCCGGCCATGGATCTGTGCCGCGGACCCGGCAACCTGACGCGGGCGCTCGGGATCTCGCTCGGCCACAACCGGTTCGATCTGACCGGCGGCCCGCTCCGCATCGAGGATGCGGGCCTTCCGCCGCGCGCCGTCGGCTGGAGCCGGCGGATCGGCATCCGCGTCGGCGTGCATCACGAGTGGCGCTGTTTCGACCGGCAGAGCGCCGCAGTCTCGCGGGTGAAGCCGGCGCGCGCCTGAGCGTCTGCCCGAGTCCCTCCGGGCTCCATGGGTGCCGCCCTCAACGCAGGTTCGAGCTCGCCTTCACGATGGGCACCGTGATCGCGATCGTCTTCCCTTCACGGAACAACCCGAGGCGCGCGGTCGTTCCTGCCTTCGAATCCGACAGCAGACGCATGAACTGGCCGGCGTCGTCGATCGGGGTACCGTCGAAGGAGACGATGATGTCGCCGGGGCGCATGCCGGCGGTGTAGGACTCGGAACGCCGGTCCATCCGGACGACGAGCACGCCGTGGGCGTTGGGCGCTCCGAGCTGGTCAGCGTAGTAGGTGGTCAGCGGCTGGAGCGAGATGCCGCTGATCGTTCCGCGCTGGACTTCGCCGAAGTGGATGAGGTCGTCGATCACGTGCCGGGCCAGGTTGCTGGGGACCGCGAATCCGATGCCCTGGTAGCCGCCCGACTCGCTGTAGATCGCCGTGTTGATGCCGACCAGCTCGCCGCGGGCGTTGATCAGGGCGCCGCCCGAGTTGCCCGGGTTGATCGCGGCATCCGTCTGGATGAAATCTTCGTACTGCGCGAGGCGCCCTTCGAGGCTGCGTCCGGTCGCCGAGACGATCCCGAGCGTGACGGTCTGATTGAGCTGGAAGGGATTGCCGATCGCGAGGACCCATTCGGCGACCTTCAGCTTCGACGAATCTCCCCACGGCAGGGTCGGCAGGTTGGTCGCCGGAATCTTGAGCAGCGCGATATCGGTCGCCTCGTCGGTGCCGATGATCTTCGCCTTCAGCTCGCGCTTGTCCGACAGCACGACGGTCACCTCCGCGCGGGCGTCGCCGACGACGTGGTTGTTGGTCAGGACGTAGCCGTCGGGCGAGACGATGACCCCCGAGCCAAGGCTTTGCGCCCGCTGATCGCGATACCCGAACGCATCGTCCTGCCGGTCGCCGAAGAAGTGCCGGAAGAACGGATCGTTGGCGAAGGGGGAGTTCGACGTGCGGACGATCTGTGTGGAGGAGATGTTCGTCACGCTTCCGACCGAGCGTGCCGCCACGGCGGTGAGGTCGGGCAGGCCGCCCGCGATCGGCGGCGCGCTCCGGGCGGCCTGCGGGCTGGCGTCCGCCTCGCCTGCGCCACCCGTTCCGGGGCGCCCTGGCCCGACGTGCGCATCCGATCGGAGAGCGCGAGCGCGCCGAAAAACGCCACCGTGAGGAACAGGAAGAGGACGAAAACGCGCCGGGCCATCATTGAACCTCGATCTTGCGCGGTGGCGCCGCGGGCATCTTCGGCAGCGTCACCGTGAGCACGCCGTGGGTCAGATCCGCGGTGACCGCCGCCACGTCGATCCGGTCGGCGAACTCGAACGTCCGGCTGAAGGCGCCGTGCCCGCGCTCCACCTGGTGGAAGTGCACGATTTCGCCGCCGCCGCCCGGGGTGTCCGCGCGGGTGCCGCGGATTGTCAGGCGCGCCGCGTCGAGCGCCAGCTCGATCTGCTCCCGCGAGAGGCCCGGCAGTTCGGCCGCGACGACGTAGCGATCGTCGGTTTCGTAGACGTCAATGGGCGGCGTCCAGGAGTCGGTGCGGGAGACTGACAGTCGCTCGAGACGTTCCTGCCAGGCCCGAAGGTCGCGCATGGGATCCCACGGCATGGTATCGATGGTAGCCAAGGGAGAAGGGGGAGGGCAAATGGCAAATGGGAAATGGCAAAGGGCACGGGAAACGGGGAACGGGAAGGGAAACCGGGGCGGAGGAGGTTAAGGGGGCGGACGAGGTTAAGGGAGGAATGACGAGCCGGGTATGCTAGGATTCGAAGGTTTGGGCCCACCGGCGTGGGCGATACGAGTCGCGGGTCGATTTCCCGCGGCGCCTGACAGGCCAGTCTTGCGGGCTGAGGCCCGCGCCAGCCACACAGGAGATCATGAGCTCACTGCAAGCCACTCGCATGAGGAAGGGCATGCTGATCAAGATCGGCGCGGACCTGTTCCGTGTCCTCGAACTGCAGCATGTCACCCCTGGTAACCTGCGCGGGTTCGTCCGGGTCAAGTTTCGCAATATCCGGAACGGCACGCTGTCGGATCAGAAGCTGCGGTCCGAAGATACGGTCGAGCGCGCGGTCCTTGACGAGCGCGAGATGCAGTACCTCTACAAGGACGGCGACTCGTTCCACTTCATGGACACGACCACCTTCGAGCAGCTGCACATCGACGCCGAGGCGCTTGGCGACAGCGTCAACTACCTCATTCCCGATGCGATCATCAAGGTCGAGTTCTACGGGACCGAACCGGTCGGCATCGAATTGCCGCCGACGGTGGATCTGGCGGTCGAGGACACCGCGCCCGGGATCAAGGGGGCGACGGCCAGCGCACAGGTCAAGCCGGCGCGGCTCGAAACCGGCCTCGTCGTGAGCGTACCGCCCTTCGTGAACACCGGCGACAAGGTGCGCATCAGCACCGAGACAGGCGAATACCTGTCGCGCGCCTAGACCCGGACGACGGAGAGCGGAGCGCGCCCAGCGGATGGACATTACCCAGCATCGCCCGAATGCCGGCTGGATAGAAGTGATTACCGGCAGCATGTTCAGCGGCAAGAGCGAGGAACTCATCCGCCGCCTGCGGCGTGCCCAGATCGCGCGCCGCAAGGTTCAGATCTTCAAGCCGACAATCGACAACCGGTACGGCGACGATCACATCACGTCGCACAGCGAGATGCGCATCGCCTCGGCCAACCTGTCGTCCTCGCGCGAACTGCTCGAGCAGGTGCTGCCCGATACCGAGGTGGTCGGGATCGACGAAGGACAGTTCTTCGATCCGGAGCTGCCGGCCGTGTGCAGCACGCTGGCGGACCAGGGCAAGCGCGTCATTGTCGCCGGCCTGGACCAGGACTACCTGGGCAAGCCTTTCGAGCCGATGCCGCAGCTGCTGGCGATTGCGGAATACATCACCAAGACGCTTGCGATCTGCATGGTGTGCGGCGCGCCCGCGAACCATACCCAGCGCCTCGTCGCGAGCAGCGAGCGCGTGCTCGTGGGAGCGCAGGGCACCTACGAGGCACGCTGCAGGCACTGCTTCGATCCGCGTCTCGGCCAGTAGCGCGGTCCATCGATCCCGGCTCCAAGGTCGGCGCAGCCACTGCGCGTTTCACGGGCATCTAGGTCACAATGTCCCGGTGGACCTGCTGCCGAAGATCCTCATCGCGCTCGGGTTCGGGTTCCTCGTCGCCAACGTGCGCCTGTTCTGCCAGTTCGCGCGTTTCCTGCGTCTGCGCCGTACGGCGCTGCTCATCTGGCCCGGCGGCAAGCCTCCCTTCTATCGCCTGCTCCTGACGCTCGCGGCGATCCTCAGTGTTCTCGTCATCTACAAGCTGACCGTCCTGCGCCTCCACCCTGTCAACGTCTTTGGCGAGGTGATGATGATGGTGTATTACGGCTACGCGATCCCGCTCAACCTGAAGATCGGCCGCGGGTTCTACGAGGACGGCATCTGGGCCGAGAGCGGCTTCATCCCCTATTCGCGCATCGGCGGCATGAGCTGGCGGGAGGGCGCGGTGCCGACGCTGGTGCTGATCTACCGCTTCCGCGCCTTCGCCCGGCGCCTGGCCGTTCCAGAGGCCTACTTCGGCGCCGCACGGAAGCTCCTGCGCGACAAGATCGCCGCGCACGACATCCACTTCACGGGGAAAGCGCTCGACCTTGGCGTCCACGACGAGCGCGACGACGTCTGAGGGGGCTTCAGGCTTCAGGCTTCAGGCTTGGGGGGCTTGAGTTGAGCCGCAGGTTTGCGCCGCAGACTGAGTGCCGCTCAAGCCTCAAGCCTGAAGCCTGAAGCCCCTTGTCACCGCAGCGCGAGCACCCACCCGAGCGGTCCGTCACCCGTGGCCATCGGGTCGCCGATCCAGAAGGGCGGCGTGACCCAGACGAAGGCGAGAATGGCGATGACCATGACGTCGTACTGCCAGGTGGCGCGCTCGAAGGTCCAGAAGACGGCGTTCCAGAGCATGCGGGCCGGCAGGGGCGCGGCGTGCAGGACTTCGTGGCCGTCGGTCTTTCCCTCGAGGAGGCGGTAGGTCAGGAAGATCCGATCGGCGACGGTGAAAATCGACAGCACGAGAATCACCCACATCACCGCGGCCATGCGGTTCGTGAACGCGCCGATCATGAAGAGCACGATTCGCTCCGGGCGCTCCATGAAGCCGACCTTGCACTTGGCGATGAGCGACTCGGCCCGCGCCCGCGTGTAGCTGGTCATCAGGGCGAACATCATCGCGAACGACGTCACCATCACGTAGTCGACCCGCACGGACGAGGCGTACACGTAGATGAGGCCGATGAAGAGCGCGATGTCGGAGAAGCGATCGATCACCGAGTCCCAGAAGCCGCCGAACTTGCTGACCGCCTGGAGTTCGAGGGCGACCTTGCCGTCGATGAAATCGAAGATGTTCGCGCAAATCATGATGACGCCCGCCACGACGAAACGTCCCATCGCGAGCTGCCACGCGGCGGCCACGTTGATGAGGACGCCGACGAACGTCAGGATATTCGGGTGGATCCGGAGGGCCACGCAGGCGTTGATAATCGCCCGCAGCGGGAACATGCAGATCCGTCCGATGAGGCCGGTGAAGGTCATGCGTCGCGGTATAATGAACGGTTCAGGATTGCGCCAGACGGCGCAGTGTACCGCATGCCGATCGGTAATCTCAAGGCCCAGATGGCCCGGCTGCCGGAACAACCCGGCGTCTACCTGTACTACAACGGGCAGGGCGAGACCCTGTACGTCGGCAAGGCCCGGGTGTTGCGCGACCGCGTCCGCAGCTATCTGGGCGCGTACGGGACCAGCCCCCGCATCGACGCGCTGCTCGACGAAGCGGAACGCCTCGAGGTGATCGTCACCGACTCGGTCATCGAGGCGCTCGCGCTCGAAAACAACCTGATCAAGCAGCGCGCGCCCAGATACAACATCCTCCTGCGCGACGACAAGACCTACCCGTACCTGCAGTTGACGACCGGCGAAGCATTCCCCCGTGTCCTGGTGGCGCGGCGGGTGGAGCGCGACGCCCACTTCTATGCCGGTCCGTTCATGCCGGCCGCGCTGGCCCGCAGGACCATGTCGCTGACGCACAAGCTGTTCGGCATCCGATCCTGCAACGAGGTGATCACCGGCGAGCGCCCGCGGCCCTGTCTCGAGTACGACATCAAACGGTGCGCCGCGCCGTGCGTGCGCGACCTCTGCTCGGCGGATGAATACCAGGTGGCCGTGCAGCACACCCGGCTCTTCCTGGAAGGCCGCAACGACGAGTTGCTCCAGACCCTGCGCGAACGGATGTCCGCGGCGGCGGCCGACGAGCGCTTCGAGCAGGCCGCGCAGGTGCGCGATGCGATCCGGACCATCGAGACGCTGCAGTCGCGCCAGCAGAAGATGGCGGGCACCGAATTCGGCGACCGTGACGCCTTCGGCCTGAAGCTGGGGCCGGCCGGCGCGGTCGTGCAGGTATTCCTGATGCGCCGCGGCAAGGTGGTCGAGCGGGTCGAGCTGGTCTCCGCCGGGATCCGGCTCGAGCCGGAAGACGCCGGCCGGCGTCCGCTCGACGATGGCGGCCGGCTTCAGCCGGGGGAGACCGACATTCTCCAGGCCGCCATCCAGCAGTTCTACGCTGAACGCCCGGCCCCGGCCGAGATCCACGTCCCGCTCCCCCTCGGCGACGGCGACACCGAGATGCTCGAGGGCTGGCTGTCGGGCCAGGCTGGGCGCCGCGTGCGGATCGTCGTGCCGCGGCGCGGCGACAAGCGCGGCCTGCTGGAACTCGCGGGACGCAACGCGGAGCTGGCCTACCAGGCGCGATTCAACGAAAACGAGGCGGCGCACTACGACGCGCTCGAGACCCTCCGCGGCGTGCTGGCGCTCGCCGCCATCCCGCGCCGGATCGAGTGCTTCGACATCTCGACGATCCAGGGCAGCGACACCGTCGCGTCGATGGTCGTGTGCGAAGACGGGCGGATGAAGCGATCCGAATACCGGAAGTTCCGCATCCGTGGGGCGGCGCCCGGCGTCCGGCGCCCGGCGACCGCAATCCGGCGGTTGGCTTCGCCGGTCAACATGGGCGCGGCCTCCCCGACCGCCGAGCGCCGACCGCCGACCGCCGAGGGCGCCCCCTTCCATGACGATTTTGCCGCGATGCACCAGGTCGTGCTGCGCCGCTATCGGAAGCTCCTCGAGAGCGGCGGGCCATTCCCCGATCTGATCCTCATCGACGGCGGAAAAGGGCAGTTGTCGGCCGCCTACTCGGCGCTGAACGAACTGGGACTGGCGAACCTGGTCGCGGCCGGCATCGCCAAGAAAGAGGAACTCCTGTTCACGCGCGACCTCGAGGACGCTATCGCGCTGCCGCACGGCAGCCCCGCGCTGCTCCTCATCCAGCGCATCCGCGACGAGGCCCATCGCTTCGCGGTCACGTTTCACCGGCAATCGCGCACGAAGCGGGACCTGCGCTCCGAGCTCGACACGATCGCCGGCGTGGGGCCGCGACGGCGCAAGGCGCTCCTCACCGCGTTCGGCAGCCTCGCCGGTGTCCGCCGGGCGACCCGGGAGGAACTCGTCAGGGTCGTCGGCGCGCGGTGCGCCGATGCGGTGCTCGCGCATTTCGCCGCCTTGTAGGGGCGGCTCGCGAGCCGCCCCTCCCGGTCGGCGGTCAAGGGCGGCTCGCGAGCCGCCCCTACATGTTGTATTCTTGAGGACTTCCGTGGACTACACCATCATCCTCATCGAACTGGCGATCGTGCTCGGGTCGCTGACCGTGCACGAGGCGGCGCACGCGTGGACGGCGGATCGGCTTGGCGATCCGACCGCCCGCATGCTCGGACGGATCTCGCTCAACCCGCTGGTCCACATCGATCCGATCGGCACGATCGTGCTGCCGCTCGTCGCCGCGTTCAGCGGGCTGCCGATCCTGGGCTGGGCGAAACCGGTCCCGGTCAACACGAGCCGCCTGTCGGATCCGCGGCGCGATTTCATGCTGGTGGCGGCTGCCGGGCCCGTCAGCAACATCCTGCTGGCGGTCGTCGGCGCCGCGGTCATCCGCCTGTCGTTCGGCGGCAACGGGGCCGCGGTGCCGGCGGCGCTGCTGCAGATCGTGTTCATCAACGTGCTGCTCGCCGTCTTCAATCTCCTGCCGGTGCCGCCGCTCGACGGCGGCAACGTCCTGGCCGGCCTGCTGCCGCGCGGCGCGGCCGGGATCTTCGTCACGCTGCGGCCGTATGGCTTTCTCGTGCTCTACGCGCTCATGTTCACGGGCGCGCTGTCCTCGATCGTGATACCTCCGTCGTACTTCCTGATAAGGCTGCTCCTGCCGTGAAACCGCGCATCGTCTCGGGCATGCGCCCGACCGGAAAACTGCACCTCGGACATCTCGTGGGTGCCCTCAACAACTGGGCCTCGCTGCAGGACGACTACGACTGCTTCTACTTCGTGGCCGACTGGCACGCGCTGACGAGCGACTATGCCGACACCTCCGGCGTGGTGGCGAGCGCCTACGACATGGTGGCCGACTGGGTGGCGGCGGGCCTCGATCCGGACAAGAGCACGCTGTTCGTGCAGTCGCTCGTCCCGGAGCACGCCGAGCTGTACCTGCTGCTGTCGATGACGGTGCCGATTCCGTGGCTCGAACGCGTGCCGACCTACAAGGAGCAGATGGAGCAGTTGTCGGAGAAGGATCTCTCGACGCTGGGCTTCCTGGGCTATCCGCTGCTCCAGACCGCCGACATCATCATCTACAACGCGAAGTACGTTCCGGTCGGGGAAGATCAGGTCGCGCACCTCGAGCTGAGCCGCGAGATCGTGCGTCGCTTCCACAATTTCTACGGCGAGCTGTTCGTTGAACCGCAGCCGCTCCTCACGCGGTTCGCGCGGCTGCCGGGGCTCGACAACCGGAAGATGTCGAAGAGCTACGCCAACGCCATCGACCTGTCGGACGATGCGGAGACCGTGCGCAAGAAGGTGATGCAGATGTACACGGACCCCAAGCGCGTGCGTGCCGATATTCCCGGCACCGTCGAGGGGAATCCGGTGTTTCTGTACCACGACGCGTTCAACCCGGACACCGCGGAAGTCGAGGACCTGAAGACCCGGTACCGCGCCGGGAAGGTGGGGGACGTCGAGGTGAAGAAGAAGCTCGCCGCGGCGCTCAATGCCCACCTCGACCCGATGCGCGCGCGCCGCGCCGAATTGCTGGCGAAGCCCGCTGCGTTGCGCGAAATCCTCCACGAGGGGTCGCGCAAGGCGCGCCGCGTGGCGCAGGAGACCATGGAGCGCGTCCGCGCCGCCGTGAAGCTGAAGTACGACTAATGGAACAGCCCGAGTTCGAGTCCATCCTCGAGGCGTATCCCGTCCGGCTCGAAAACTTCGAGGGGCCGCTGGATCTGCTGCTCCACCTCATCAAGAAACATGAACTGAGCATCTACGACATCCCGATTTTCACGATCACGAAGCAGTACCTCGAGTACATCGACCTGATGCAGGAGCTGAACCTCGACGTGGCGGGGGAGTTCCTGGTGATGGCGGCGACGCTCATCCACATCAAGTCGCGCATGCTGCTGCCGCGCGCGGACCCCGCGCAGGAGGATCCGGACGAGGATCCGCGCGAGGCGCTCGTGCGGCGGCTGCTCGAGCACCAGAAGTTCAAGGCGGCAGCCGAGCTGCTGCACGAGCGCGAGACGCTGCGCAGTGCGCAGTGGACGCGTCCCGACGGGCCGATCGCCGAGATCGCGGGCGAAGCGCCCGAGCCCGAGATCGACGTCGATCTCTTCAGCCTGATTACCGCCTTCCGCGCCGTGGTCGAGCGCTCGAAGCTGCGGCCGAAGGTCTACCTGCCGGGCGAGCAGATCCCGATCGAGGATCGCATCGAGCAGCTGATGGCGAGGCTGTCGGAAACCGACGCGTGCGGGTTCGAAGACCTGTTCGAAGACGTCCAGAGCCGCGCCGGCATGATCGTCACGTTCCTCGCGATGCTCGAAATGATCCGGCTCAAGTTGATCCGGGTGTTCCAGTCCGGCCCGATGGGGCCGATTCGCGTCTACAAGCGCGCGCGTCCCGCCGATGCGCCCAAGCCGCTGCTGGATCCCGAGCAGCGGCACGCCGACGAAGTGGCCGCGCACGGAGCGGCGGCCCAACGCGCAGCCCACGAGGAAAACGAGTAGTGTCCGACCAACTCAAGCCGATCGTCGAAGCGCTGATTTTTGCGTCGCCCGAGCCGCTGACGCCCAAGTCGCTCTACAAGCTCCTCGAGTCCGAACCCAGGGAAGACGTGGACGGCGCGCTCGCCGCGCTGCGCGCGGACTACGAACGGCCGGGCGGCCTCCAGATCGTCGAGATCGCCGGCGGCTTTCAGATCGTGACGCGCCCCGAGCTGCACGAATGGGTGCGAAAGCTGTTCCACGATCGCACGTCGCAGAAACTCTCGGTGCAGGCGCTCGAGACCCTCGCCGTCATTGCCTACAAGCAGCCGGTCACCGCGGCCGAGATCGCCGAAATCCGCGGCGTCACGAGCAGCGGCGGCGTGCTCTCGACGCTCGTCGAGCGGCACCTGATCAAGACCGTTGGCCGCAAGCAGGTCGTCGGCCGGCCATTCATGTACGCGACGACACGGGAGTTCCTGGAGCGCTTCGGCCTGAGCGACCTCAACGACCTGCCGAAGGTCGAGGAGATGTCGGACGCGCTCGGCTTCGAGCTGCCGATGGCGCTGGCCGAGCCGACCGTCACGACGACCCCGCTCCCATTCGACGCGGAACAGACGTCAATGGAAAATGGAAAATGGAAGATGGAAAATGGGGAGTCGAACTGACGATCGCTGGTGACGGTGTTCCATTTTCCATTTCCCATTTTCCATTACACGAACATGCAACAGCGCCTGCAGAAACTGCTCTCGGCGGCCGGCGTCGCGTCGCGGCGCGCGGCCGAGGCATACATCACGCAGGGGCGCGTGATGGTGAACGGCGCGACGGTGACTGAGCTGGGGTCGAAGGCCGATCCGGACGTCGATGACATCAAGGTCGATGGGCGTCGCCTCAAGACGAATCGCAAGCCGCGCTACATCCTGCTCTACAAACCCAAGGGCTACATCACGACGCGCTCGGACCCGCAGCGCCGGCCGACCGTCATCGATTTATTGAGCAAGGGTGGCGTGCGCGAGTACGTCTATCCGGTCGGGCGGCTGGATTACGACTCGGAGGGGTTGCTGCTCCTGACGAGCGACGGCGACCTCGCGGCGCGGCTGACGCACCCGCGCCACGGCGTCGAGCGCGAGTACGAAGTGAAGGTGCTCGGGATTCCCGACGACCAGAAGGTCGAGCGGCTCCGCACCGGCGTCCCGCTCGACGGCCGCAGGACCGAGCCGGCCGACGTCACGCTGGCGCGCGTCCTGCCGGAAGGGAAGGGCGCCATTCTTGCCCTCGTCATGCACGAAGGGCGCAATCGCCAGATCCGCCGGATGTGCGAAGCGGTCGGCCACCCGGTCTCGAAGCTCCGCCGCGTCCGCATCGGCCCGATCACCGACCCGAAGATCCGTCCTGGCGAGTTCCGCGATCTCGACGAGAAGGAAGTGGCGGCGCTCAAGCGCGCGGCGGCATCGAAACCGGTCTCAGGAGGCAAGGAGCAGGGCTCAAGGGGGGCTCAGGGCTCAGGGGGCAGGGCTCAGGGGGGCTCAAGGCTCAAGCGGCAGGGCGCAGGCAGGAGCAAGAGCCGTAGCCCTAAGCCCTGAGCCGTCATTTCATTCGCCAAGCACGCCCTCCCAGAACGCAATCAGCCTCCACACGGCACCGATGCTCGCCGTCTTGTCCACCTCCGCGTGCGTGACGAGCGGTGTCGTGAGCTGGTGGACCTCGGCACCGTGGGCCCGCAATGTCTCCGCCAGCAGCACCGACTCGATTGCCGGGATGACGTTGTCGTCGGTGCCGTGGAGCAGGTAGGTCGGCGCGGCGGGCGGTGTCGAGCGCGCCGGCGAGAGCGCGGGGTCGCCGCCGAGCGCCGCGGCGTGTGGCGCGAGGATCGGCCCGAGGTGGGCGACGTCACGCGCATTCACGTAGCCCATCAGCGTGCGGGCCGGTTCGGGCAGCGCGTCAGCCAGCGCACGCGCGCGATCGAAGTCCCGCTGTGCGCGCGCCGGATCGATCCCGTCGAACCGCGACCCATCGAGGAACGCGAGGACCGCGGTGCGCAGCGGCGCCACCTGTTCGGCGGGGACGACCTGTTCGGCGACGCCGAGCAGGACGATCGCGACCCCGTAATCGTGTGGCGGCCGGCGGGAGCCGTCCGGCTCGACGCCGGTGCAGAGATAACCCAGCGTGCGCGGCAGGTCCCCGTGGCCGCCGAGTGACAGCACGAACGTCACCCGGTCGCGAATCGACGCCCGGCCCGCCGCGACGATCGACAGCCCGCCGGCGAAGCTGATCCCCATCATGCCGACGCGGCCGTCCGGCGCCAGCGCCTGCTGCCGCGACAACCAGCCGCTGGCGTCCTCGATCATATCGGTGCTTCGCGGTGTGATGCGGTACCGCATCAGGTCAGGCAACTCGACCGTCACGACCGTGTGCCGCACCGAGGCCAGATCGCGCGCGAACTGGACCAGCCGCGGTTCGTCGATCCCGGCCGCGTGCACGCCAGGCACGAGCAGGACGGCCCGGTCGGAGCGGCCGCGCGGCGTGTAGAGCCTGCCGCGGAGACTGCCGCCCCGCCACGGCACCGTCAGGGACTGTTCGTCGAACGCGTTGGTCTCGAGGGCCGCAGCCCGGCGGGTGATCCCCTGCACGCCGGCGGCCTGCGCCAGGAACGCGGCGGCCCGCAGGTAGGCGTGTGCCGCTGTCCCGCCGAGCAGCAGGACGAGCAGGACGCCCGTCGCGAGCAGTGTCTTCGGCGCGCGGCGCATCTGCGGTGGATAATAGCAGCGTGGACACTCGAGATCCCGCGGACAGCGGAGAGCAGACAGGCGGCCCGCGGAGAGCGGCGCGCGGCCTCATCATAGCCATCGACGGCCCCTCGGGTGCAGGAAAGGGCACGATCTCGCGCGCCGTGGCGGCCCGCCTCGCCTACCGGCACATCGACACGGGGGCGATGTATCGCGCCGTGGCGTGGAAGGCCCTCCACGAGCACGTCGATCTCGCCGACGACGACGCGGTCGTCGCCGTGGCGGCCCGCACGCAGTTCGAAGTCGGGGAAGGGATCGTCCGCGTGGACGGCCACGACATCGCGGCCGCCATTCGCACGCCGGAAATCGACGCCGCCGCCGCGGCCGTGGCGCGTCAGCCCCGCGTGCGGACCGTCCTCATCGCGCGCCAGCGGTCGCTCGGCGAGCACGGGGGCGTCGTGATGGAAGGCCGCGACATCGGGACGGTCGTCTTTCCGCAGGCCGACGTCAAGATCTACCTGGATGCCTCACCCGAGGAGCGCGCCCGCCGCCGCGCGCACGACCCCGCCCACGCCGCGAGCCGCAACGGCACCGCCATTCAGGACGTCAAGAGCGCCCTCGAGGCCCGCGATCACAGCGACCGCACCCGCGCCGCCTCCCCGCTCACGCAGGCCCACGACGCGATCGTCGTCGACACGACCGGCGTGTCGATTGAGGAGGCGGTCCGGAGGGTGATGGAGGAAGTGGAGAAGCGGAGCCGGGGCTGACGCCCCGTCTCCAATCGCCAATCGCCAATCGCCAATCCGGCAATCGGCAATCCGGCAATCGGCAATCGGCAATCGGCAATCAGTCAATCTGCAGTCTGCAATCTGCAATCTGCAGTAATTACTCGTCAACGTCCTTGTCGTGCTCGCGGTAGTCTTCGGACGAGGCCGGGTCCAGCTCCCATCGTTTCCGATCGCGCTCCGCGATCTTGTCCGAGCCCTTCAGTTCCTCGTTGTCCTGGTACACGACGCCCAGAGCCTTGCCGATGTCGTCCACCCGATCCTGATCGGGCGTCGGGTTGTCGCCGCCGGGGGCCTCGTCGCCGACCGCGTAGGCATCTTCCCAGTCCGCATCGACATCGCCGCCGGTCAGCTCGGGGCTGCTCTCGGTGTGATCGCGTCGAGCCTCCCAGAGTTCATGGCGGCCGCTGCGCGCGGCGGAGGCTTCCCGATCCATGTCGAGGCTGGACGGCGGAGTCGGGATGTTGTCCTCGATCTCGCGAAGTTGGCGGCGGGCACGCTGGAGCCCGGGAATGCGGCTCTCGGCGGCGCCCGTTCCGGCCGAGCGCTTCGCCGGGTTCGGGCTGGTCCGCCCTTTCGACGTCCGTCCGGTCCAGGGGGGCCTGGTGCCGCCCGGGAGTCCGGTGGACGAGGATCCGGCGCGGGTTTTCGGCCCACTGGCCGCGCGCCGCTTCGGCTTCTTCGCCGCGGCTTTCTTCGCCGGCGCTGCCGGCCTGGCGGTCTTTTTCCTGACGGCTTTGGCGGCGGGGCGCCTGGTTCGGGCGGTCTTCGCCGCGCCGGCCCTCTTCGGCCGGCGTTTGACGCTTCTGGCCTGTCGGGCGCGGGTTCTGGCAGACGCCCGAGCGCCAGTCCTGGCTCGGCGCGCTCCTCCGCGCGAGCCGGCGCCGGCCTTGCGCGCCGCTGCGCCCGGCCTCCGTCCCTTCCTCTTTCCGGTTTTCTTGGCCATCTGCTGTCTGTCTCCCGGCAGGTCCGGCCCCGCGCCCGCGAGGGCCCGTCCAGGCTGCCCGCAAGTTTGACGAACCACCCCTAAGTGATGTATCTTCTATTGCTTATCGCAAATCAAATGGCCCTTCGACTAAGGGCTCAGGGCGCGCCGAGCGCCGTCGAGGCGCGAAGCAATCTACAGCCCGCCGGAGCTGAGATCCCGGCAAGTACGACCGAGGAGGACAACGTTTAGCATGGCAACTGAGAATTCGCAGCACAACAACCCGCAAGGAGGTGGCGCCTCGACTGATCTGAAGACATCAGGTTTTTCCCAGATGGACGATCAGGACCCGCAGGAATACGCACGCCTCCTCGACCTTTACGATAACAGCTTCCGCAACATCGCGGAAGGTGAGGTCGTCAAGGGCACCGTCCTCAAGGTGACCGACTCCGAGGTCATCGTGGACGTCGGCTACAAGTCTGAAGGCATCATCGCCGTCGACGAGTTCGTGGACGAAAGCGGCCAGATCGCCGTCCAGCCGGGAGACATCGTCGACGTGCTCCTCGAACGCACCGAAGACCGTGAAGGCTACGTCGTCCTCTCGCGCGAAAAGGCCGAGAAGATGAAGATCTGGGACGACGTGGAGAAGGCCTATGCGGAGAAGAAGGTCGTCATCGGCCGGGTGATCGAACGCATCAAGGGTGGGCTCGCCGTCGACATCGGCGTCCGCGCCTTCCTGCCCGGATCCCAGATCGATGTGCGCCCCGTCCGCAACCTGGACGCCCTGCGCGGCCAGGAGCTCCGCATGCGCGTCATCAAGGTCAACAAGAAGCGCGGCAACATCGTGCTCTCGCGCAAGGTGCTCCTCGAGGAAGAGAACGCCGAGAAGAAGAAGCACACGCTCGACACCCTCGCCGAAGGCAAGGTCCTCCGGGGCGTCGTCAAGAACATCACCGACTACGGCGCGTTCATCGATCTGGGCGGCATCGACGGCCTGCTCCACATCACGGACATGTCATGGGGCCGCGTGTCGCATCCCTCTGAGCTCTTCAAGGTCAACGACGAAATCGACGTCATCGTGCTGAAGTACGACCCGGCGACCGAACGCGTCTCGCTCGGCCACAAGCAGCTGATGAACGACCCGTGGTCCAACGTGATCGAGCGCTACCCGGTCGGCGCGCGGATGAGCGGCAAGGTCGTCAGCCTGACCGACTACGGCGCCTTCGTCGAGCTCGAGCCGGGGGTGGAAGGCCTCATCCACGTCAGCGAGATGTCGTGGAGCAAGCGCGTGAAGCACCCCTCGAAGATCCTGAACGTCGGCGACAGCGTCGAGGCGATGGTCCTCGGCGTCGATCCCGGCGCGCGGCGCATTTCCCTCGGCCTCAAGCAGGTCGAGAGCAACCCGTGGCACGAGCTGTCGGAGAAGTACCCGATCGGCACCACCATCACGGGCAAGGTGCGCAACCTGACCGAGTTCGGCGCGTTCGTCGAGGTGGAAGAGGGGATTGACGGCCTGATCCACATCTCGGACATGTCGTGGAGCAAGCGCCTGAAGCACCCGTCGGAGGTCCTCAAGAAGGGGGACACCGTCGAAGCGATGGTGCTCAACATCGATGCGGAGAACCAGCGGCTGTCGCTCGGACTCAAGCAGCTCCAGACCGACGTGTGGGACGAGTTCTTCTCCCAGCACCACATGGGCGACGTCGTCGACGGCAAGGTGGTCCGCATGACCAACTTCGGCGCCTTCGTCGAGCTCGTCGAGGGGATCGAAGGGCTGATCCACGTGTCCGAGTTCGACGATTCGCAGCAGGCCGGCAAGGACGGCAAGCTGGAGCTGACCGTCGGCGAGACCTACCAGATGAAGATCATCAAGCTGATCCCCGGCGAGCGGAAGATCGGCCTGAGCATCCGCGCGCTGAAGAACGACGAGTTCCGCGCGGACTGGGAGGCCTATACCGAAACGACCGGACGGCCGGAAGTGACGCTCGGCGATCACTTCAAGCACCAGCAGTAGAGTCGCGAGTCGCTCGTCGCTCGTCGCTAGTCCTCTGGTCCCTGACTAGAGAGTAGTGACGAGCGAACAGTGACTGGAAGGGGACCACCCATGAACACCGGCAGCATGACGAAGGCGGAGCTGGTCGAGGAAGTGTCGCGTGTGTCCGACCTGACCAAGAAGCACTCCGAGGTCATTGTCGATACGGTTTTCAAGAGCATCATCGATGCGCTGCACCGGGGCGAGAAGATCGAACTGCGCGGGTTCGGCAGCTTCCGGCTGCGTCGGCGCGAGCCCCGCAAGGGCCGCAACCCGAAGACGGGGGACAAGGTGGACGTCCCGCCGAAGAAGGTGCCGTACTTCAAGCCCGGGAAGGAACTGAAGGAACTCATCAACAAGGAGCCCGAACCGGTTCCGCCGGCCTCCGCGGCGGCGCCGCCGGTCGTGATCGACCCGAATACCGCCGGGGTCTAGCCGTCCGGCAGCCGGCATCCTGCAATGGATTACTTGTGGAGCCCGTGGCGGCTGGCCTACGTCACCGGAACGGGCCAGACCGGGGCTTGTGTGTTCTGCACCGCCATCGAGGCCGCGGCCGACGCCGCGCCGCTCATCGTGCATCGTGGCGCGACCTGCTTCGTCATCCTCAACCTCTTCCCGTACAACAGCGGCCACCTGATGGTGGTGCCGAACCGGCACCTGGCGTCGCTCGCGGCCGCTTCGCCTGACGAACTGGCGGAACTCATGGAACTGACGCGGCGGTGCGAGGTGGCGCTGACGGAGGCGTACGCGCCGCACGGGCTCAACATGGGGATCAACCTGGGGAAGCCCGCCGGCGCCGGCGTCCTCGACCACGTGCACATGCACGTCGTCCCGCGGTGGAACGGCGACACGAACTTCATGACGGTGGTGGGGGAGACGCGTGTGCTGCCGGAGGAACTGCCGGTCACCGCCGATCGCCTGCGGCCGATCTTCGCACGCCTCGCTCTGTAGGGGCGGCTCGTGAGCCGCCCCTGCCGCCCGTGGGACAGCGTCGGCCGGGATAGAATAGCTGCGCCATGATTCTCGACCTGACCGAGGCGCAGAAGGACTTTCGTCACGAGATCGAACAGTTCGCCGCCGAGCACGTGGCGACGGAGGCCGCCGCCATCGACGAGAGCGGTGTCTTCCCGCGCGCCCTTGTCAAGGCGGCCGCCCGCGCCGGTTTGATGGGCGTGACGATCCCGAAAGAGTGGGGAGGCGCGGGCCGAGACTACGTCAGCTATGCCGTCGCGCTCGAGGCCATCGCGAAGGCCAGCGCGGTGCTCGCCGTGATCGCGGCGGTCAACAACTCACTGGTCGGCGAACCGATCGCCGAGTTCGGTACCGATGCGCAGAAGCAGACGTGGCTGCGCCGGCTGGCGACCGGTGAATCGCTGGGCGCCTTCGCGCTCTCCGAGGAAGCGGCCGGATCGGACGCCGCCAATCAGCAGACCGTTGCGCGTCTCGACGAGCGCGGGTATGTGATCAACGGCCGCAAGGTCTGGGTGGCGAACGCCGAGGCCGCCGATCTGGTCGTCGTGATTGCCGCCACGCAGCCCGATACGCGCGGCCGCGGAATCTCGGCGTTCCTCGTGCCGATGGACACGCCGGGCATCACCCGTGTGGTGACGGCTGATTCGCTCGGGGTCCGGGGGCTCGGGTGCGTGGACCTGGAGCTCACCAATGTCAGGGTGAGCGCCGATGCGCTGCTCGGCGCGCCGGGCCACGGGTTCCGGATCGCGATGTGGGCCCTCGACGGCGGCCGCGTGGCGATTGCCGCGCAGGCGCTCGGCGTCGGCACCGCCGCGCTCGACGAAGCGCTGCAGCCATGCCAAGACGCGCGAAGCGTTCGGCCAGCCGATCGGCAACTTCCAGGCGATTCAGTGGATGCTCGCCGACATGGCGACCGAGCTCGATGCCGCGCGCATGCTGACGCTCAAGGCCGCCGATGCGCGGCAGCGGCAGGACCACGCGACCGTCGCTGCGGCGATGGCGAAGCTCTTCTCGTCCGAAGCCGCGCACCGGGCGGCCGACAAGGCGATGCAGATTCTGGCGTCGAAGGGATACCGCCGCGGCTCGGTCGTGGAGCGCCTCTTCCGCGACGTGCGCGCCACGGAGATTTACCAGGGCACGTCGGAAATCCAGCGCATGGTCATCGCCGAGCACATCCTGAATCTGTGAGCCTCGCGAAGCGGACTGCAGACTGCAGATTGCAGATTGCCTATTGACGGATTGTTGATTGAGGACTGCTGATTGGGGTTCCCCAATCGACAATCGCCAATTATCAATCCGTCAATCTGCAATCTGCAGTCTGCACTCTGCAATTCCGTTATCCCAGCAGCTGTTTCGCGATGGTCTGGAGCTGCAGGTTCGACGTGCCCTCGTAAATCTGTCCGATCTTGGAGTCGCGGAACAGTTTCTCGACCGGGTAATCCTTCACGAATCCGTTCCCGCCGAACAGGTTCACGGCGAGTGACGAGACGCGCTCGGCGACTTCGGACGAGAAGACCTTGCAGATCGCCGCCTCCTGGAGGAACGGCTTGCCCGCGTCGCGCAGGCGCGCGGCGTTGTAGACCGTCAGTTTGGCTGCCTCGAGGTCGACGGCCGCGCGGGCGATCTGGTGCTGCACGGCCTGGAAGTCGGCGATGGGCTTGCCGAACTGCTTGCGCTCCTTCGTGTAGTTGACGGTGTGCTCGAGGGCGCCTTTCGCGAGTCCGATCATCTGGGCGCCGATGCCGATCCGCCCCTCGTTGAGCGTCTCGATCGCCGTCTTGTAGCCCTTGCCGACCTCGCCGAGCACGTTGGCCTTCGGCACACGGCAGTCCTCCAGGATCAGCTCGCAGGTGCTGCTCGCGCGGATCCCGAGCTTGTCTTCCTTCTTGCCGACGGTGAAGCCCGCCATCCCGCGATCGACCATGAACGCGGTGATGCCCCGGTAGCCGGCCTCGGGGTTGACCGTGGCAAACACGATGAAGATGTCGGCCTCGTTGCCGTTGGTAATCCAGAGTTTTCGTCCGCTGACGACGAACGCGTCGCCATCTTCGCGGGCACGGGTCGTGAGCGCGAAGGCATCGCTGCCGGCGCCTGCTTCCGACAGCGCATACGCGCCGACGGTGTTCGAGGCGAGCTTCGGGAGGTACCGCTGCTTGACCTCGTCGTTCCCCCAGCGCATCACGGCGTTGACGACGAGCGTGTTCTGCACGTCCACGAGGACGCCGACCGACGGATCGACCCGCGACAGCTCCTCGACCGCGAGAACGGAGTGGAAGAAGCGGCCGCCGGCGCCGCCGAACTGCTCCGGCACCTCGATGCCCATGACACCCAGGTCGAACAGCTGTCCGAGCAGGGACTTCGAGAACTTCGCGTGCTCGTCCATTTCGCGCACGAGCGGACGGACCTGGGCATCGGCAAAATCGCGAACGCTGTCGCGGAAAATGACCTCGTCTTCCGACAAGAGGGTCAGCGGCTGGGCGTACTCCAGAGTGTCAGTCACGACAATCTCCTTATAAATGCGGCGGAACCGCCCAATGTTATCATCGGAGGCGCGACTGTCTCCTGCGCCCGGGCGTCAAAATGCTTATGAAGACTCCTGCCCGCGTCCTCGCCGTCCTGTTCGCTGCCGCGGCCATGGCCGCGCCCCTCTCCGGCCAGCAGGCACCGGCTCAGCAGCCACCGGCCTCGGGAGGCCAGCAGCCGCCGGCCCAGCAGCCGCCGCCCGACCAGCAGCAGCAGCCGCCTCGCATCCGCACCGGCATCAACTACGTCCGGGTCGACGTCATTGTCAGCGACAAGAACGGCAACCCGGTCCTCGACCTGAAGCCGGACGAGTTCACGGTGCTCGAAGACGGCAAGCCTCAGAAGATCGAGGCGTTCGACGTGGTCAAGATCGACGAGGCGACCCAGGCCGAATCGCGGCCGCCGAAGGCCATCCGGAACGACTTCGACGAGGAGCAGGAAGCGGCGCGCCCCGACGTCCGGCTGTTCGTGATCCTGCTGGACGACTATCACGTGCGGCGTGGCAGCGACCTGGCGGTCCGCAAGCCGCTCATCGACTTCATCCAGAACCAGCTCGCGCCGGCCGACATGGTCGCGCTGATGTATCCCCTGACGCCGGTGACCGATCTGCGCTTTTCGAGGGATCGCGAGGCGCTCGTCTCGGCCATCGACAAGTTCGAGGGGCGCAAGTTCATCTACGAGCCGCGCAACTCGTTCGAGGAACGCTACGCCTACTATCCGGCCGCGGTGGTCGAACGCGTGCGCAACCAGGTGACCATGGACGCGCTCAAGGGCGCGGCGGTGAGAATGGGCGGCCTGCACGAAGGGCGCAAGTCGATCATCCTCGTCAGTGAGGGATTCACGACGATCCTCCCGGCGCAGTTGAGCGATCCGGTGGCCGCGATGCCGGGTGTCGGCAACCCGAACCGCGGCAACTCGGCAGCGCCCATGCCCACCGATCAGCAGAACTTGCAGGCGCAGTCGGATCTGTACAACGACATGCGCGACGTGTTCGACACGCTGAACCGGCAGAACACATCCATCTATGCCGTGGATCCGCGCGGCCTCGCGGTATTCGAGTACGGCATCAACGAGTCGGTCGGTCTCGAACAGGACACCGCGGGCCTGCGCAGCACGATCGACACGCTGCGTGTGCTGGCCAACAACACCGACGGGCGCGCGATCGTCAACCGCAACGACCTGGCGGCGGGAATGAAGCAGATCCTCCGCGACGCCAGCGGGTACTACCTGATCGGCTACAACTCCTCGGAAGCGCCGACCGACGGCAAGTTTCACGAAATCAAGGTGACGGTCAAACGCAAGGGCGTCGATGTCCGCGCCCGCAAGGGCTACTGGGCCTACACGGCCGACGACGCGGCGCGAGCCACGGCACCGCCGAAGCCGGATGCGCCGAGCGCGGTCACGACGGCGCTGAGCGCGCTGGCCGAACCCCCACGTGGCCGTCCCGCGCGGTTCTGGATCGGGACGTCGCGCGCCGACAGCGGGGCGACGAAGGTGACCTTCGCCTGGGAGCCGATACCGCCGGTGCCGGGCGAGCGCCAGTCCGAACCGGCCTCGCGCGTGTCCGTGATCGCGACCGCTACCGACGGCCGGCCGCTCTTCAAGGGGAAGGTTCCGGAGCAGGTCCCGCCCGCGTCGGCCGACATCACCGGCGGCAGCACGTCGTTCGAGGTCCCGCCGGGCCAGGTGCAGCTCCGGATGGTGGTCGAAGGTCCGCACGGCGAAGTGATCGACTCGGCGGTTCGTGAGCTGACCGCGCCCGATTTCGGCGCCGTGACGGTCACGCTCGGCACGCCGCGCGTCTATCACGCGCGCACCGTGCGCGAGCTTCAGGCGATCAAGTCGAACCCGAACGCCAGGCCAGCCGTCGATCGCGAGTTCAGCCGGACCGATCGTCTGCTCGTGCGCGTGGACGCCTACGCGCCGGGCGGCGTGACCCCGACGGTCACCGCGCGGCTGCTCAATCGTGGCGGAACCGCCATGGCTGACCTCCCGGTCACCGCGGGCAGTTCCGGCTTCGAGGTGGATCTCCCGCTGTCCGCGTTTGCCGCCGGCGAATACCTGGTGGAGCTCAACGCGAAGACGCCGCAGGGCTCGGCGCAGGACATCGTCGCGTTTCGCGTCGGCCGGTAAGCCGATCTACTTCTCCTCGCCGAGCTTCAATGGGCGCGCCGGATCCTTCGCCGCGCCAATCTTCTTGGCGTATCCCGATCTGGCGGCCACCTCGGCGCTATTCACGATGTGCACCGTCAGCATGCCCTCCCGGCGGTGTCCGGTCCGCAGATAGTTGATTTCAGCCAGGCATTCGCTCCAGCCCGTCAGCCACGCCTCGAGCGCGGTGCGCTCGTCGGGTGTCGTGTCGGCGTGGACCAGCAGATCGATGTCGCTGTCCGGCCTGGCGGTTCCGTTCTTCGTGCTGCCGAACACGTACATGGCCTTGATGCCGAATCGATTCGGACCGGCGTCGTCCGCCAGTCGCTCGGCCATCGCGAGCCGCCAGCGCCAGGGCTCTTCCTGCGGGGCCGTCGACTGGGACGCCGACTCGTGCGCGCCGACGGCACGCGCCGGCGTGGCGGTGTAGCCGCCCGGCTGATCGGTGAGCATGCCGAGGGCCTCCTCCGTTTCCGCGTTCATGAAGACGCGCAGTATCGACCCGCCGGTGGTCGCACGCACGTCGATCACGCGCAGCGCGTGCGACAGGTGCGCGTATTCCGGGACGAGATCCCCGAGCAGGTTGGGCGCGTCCCGCAGGAACGCCTCGTTGAACGTGACGTCCGGCTCCCCGGGGAAGATCGGCAGGTAGCGGATGTTCGACTCGACCAGGTCCTGGAAGAAGTGGGTTCCGAACGACAGCTCAGGCACATAGCTGCCGCGGCGGGCCGCAACTTCCATGAGCATCGCGGCGTTGTTGATGTCGGAGTACGTGACGCGCACACCGAGCTTGACGTCGCCGCGGCTGCCCCAGCGCCCCGGGCCGATCAGCACGAACTGGCGCGTCGGCAGCAGCTTGTTCAGGCGTCCGACCGCGCGGCCGACGTCGGTCAGCTCGACGAGGGTGCGCAGCTCCAGGTACCCGTCGGGGTCCACGTACACGACGTAGGTCAGATCGGGCACGCGTCCGTTGGAGACGTAGCGGCGCGTGGCGAAGACGATCCGATCGGGGGCGACGTCCTGCGGCACGGCGACCGGCGCCACGTCGGCCGCCGAACTCTGCGGGCGGCACTGGAGCAGGTAGAAATCCTGCCCGTCGCACGCGAACTCGATGTCCACCGGCGTGCCCAGACGGTCCCGCAGCACGCGCAGGAGCGCGCGCATCTGCGCCACGAAGGAGCTGTCGCGCAGCAGTCCCTCGAACGTCACGATCGGGCGCTCCGTCTCCGGGTTCCAGCCGAATGCGACCGGACGGTGCACGCCGCTCTCGTCCGGCACCGAGATGATCTGGCGCACGGCGGGGAAGTCGAATCCGTGCTCGCGCACGAGGTCGGCGATCGCGACGGTCTCGAACTGTCCGGACTCGAGGTTGATGAGGTCGACCTTCCGCGGCGCGTACCGTTCGATCTCGTCGGGGGTCACGTTGGCGCGCAGGCCCGGCTTGCCGGGCGCGAACAGCACCGGGTAATCGTCGCTCACGCGGTCGACCGCTCGCGTGCCAAGCCCCGGCACCAGACGCACGAGCCCGTCGCTGCGGCC
Organism: uncultured Acidobacteriota bacterium; assembly: GCA_963817635.1. Lineage (GTDB taxonomy): Bacteria > Acidobacteriota > Vicinamibacteria > Vicinamibacterales > 2-12-FULL-66-21 > CAWFPR01. Next base: position 51,178 of record CAWFPR010000002.1, read on the forward strand.
GATGCGCGGAGACCAGCGGAACTCGTTGTCGCTGAAGGCCACGCCGGCAAACGCCGGCAGGTAGTGGCGGCCGACCCGGACGCCGACGACCTGCTGGATCATGATGCCCATCTCTTCGTGCATGTCGAGCAGTCCGCGATTCGCCCGGTACTCGATGGGATCGGGGCCGAAGACCGATGCGTAGACTTCCGCGATCGCATCCATCAGCGCGCCGAGCCGCGCGGCGCGCGGACCCTGGTTGGCGACGAACAGGCTCTTGTACTTTCCCGAGAACGCGGCGCCGGTGCGATCCTCCAGCAGGCTCGAACTGCGCACGATCAGCGGCACGTCGCCCAGGTCGTCGAGCGCCAGGCCCACGCCCTGCGCGAGTTCCGGCGGAAACTGCGAGTGCTTGAACACCTGGACCAGGTGCGGATACTCGCGGCGGATCTGCTCGAGCTCGGAATACTTGTGGTTGTGCACATCGTCGAGCTGGTTGTGCTCGATGAAGCTGAGGATGGCGTCCGACGTCAGGTACCACGTCCTGGGGACCTTGATGGCGCTCAGCACGTCGCCGTACTCGGTGGATCGCTGCACGATGGCCGCGGCGAGGATCAATCCCGCGCTCTTCCCGCCGAGCTTGCCGTGGCTCGACGTCGGCGCGATCGTGCGGCGGAGCAGCTCGTGGTAGTCCTCGACCTCGAGGTGCGCCTTCGCCTTGTCCACGAACTCCACTTCGTCGGTGAGAAGGCGCCGCGCCAGCGACACGCGCAGGCCCGTCTGCACCGCCCGCGACAGCTCGCGATCGTGCGCGGCGAACTGGTCGTAGCGCTCCAGCGCGTTGGCGATGTCGGCGAGCGAGGTCCACTGGTGCTCCACGGCCTCGATGAGGAAGGCCGCCTTGTCGTCCTTGATCCACTTCTCGATCGACGTGACGATCTCGTCCTGGGGCAGGTGGCGGGCGGCAATTTCGAATGCCTCGTTCAGCACGGTCGCCGAGGTTGGCGCATCCGTGCGTTCGCTCGGCTGGTTCTCGGCGGCGCTCGTATCGGCCGGTGAGTCGCCGACGACCCGCAGGAGGAGATCCTGGGCCTCGGTGACTCCCTGCCAGCACAGGTAGTTCAGCATCCGCCGTCCCACACGCGCGCCGAGGGCCTGGTCGGTCTTGCTCAGGAAGTCGACGATGACCCCTATCTTGTCTGGAACGGTCTCGGACGCCATGCAGACATCATAGCCGGAGGGAGAAGGGAAGATGGGAAATGGAAAATGGGAAGTGGCGGATGGAAGATGAGGCGGGGTGGCGCGTGACGCGCCACCCCGGCGAACGGACGGTCTAGACCCAGCCGCGATCGCGGCACGCGCGCGCGACGCGGTTGATGGCGATCACGTAGGCGGCATCGCGCATGTACAGCTTCTGGCGGGCGGCGAGTTCCTGGACGGCCTTGAACGCGCTGGTCATCTTCGTGTCCAGCTTCGTCAGCACCTCATCGCGCTCCCAGTAGTAGTTCATGTTGCTCTGCACCTGCTCGAAGTAGCTGCAGGTGACGCCGCCGGCGTTGGCGAGGAAGTCCGGAATGACGAACGTGCCGCGCGCCTTCAGCACCTCGTCGGCTTCGGGCGCGGTCGGGCCGTTGGCCCCTTCCGCGACGATCCGGACGCGCTTGCTGATGCGCTCGACGTTGTCCTTGCGGATCTGGTTCTCGATGGCCGCCGGGATCAGGATGTCGACGTCCTGTTCGAGCCACGCGTCGCCCGGCAGGACTTCCATCCCGAGGTCCTTGGCCTTCTTCTTGTCGATGCTGCCGAACTGATCGGCGATCTCCTTCAGCCCCTCGAAGGTCAGGCCCTTGGGCTGGCGGAACGTGTAGGAGGCCTGGTCGGCGTGATCCCACGTCGAGACGGCGACGACCTTGCCGCCCATCTCCGTGAAGAGCTGGATGGCATACTGCGAGACATTGCCGAAGCCCTGGATGCTGGCGAGCGTGCCCTGCGCCTGCATCCCGAGGACCCGCAGGGCCTCGCGAATCGTGTAGACGACGCCGTAGCCGGTCGCCTCGGTGCGGCCGAGCGAGCCGCCCATGCCGACCGGCTTGCCGGTGATGAGGCCGGGGTAGTGCCGGCCGCCGTTGAGGGTTTCGTACTCGTCGAGCATCCACAGCATGTGCTGCGGCGTCGTCATCACGTCGGGCGCCGGCACGTCCTGGAGCGGCCCGATCTCGCGGGCGACCTGGCGGACCCAGCCGCGGCAGATCCGTTCCTGCTCGTGCGCGCTCAGGTTGTGCGGATCGCAGATGACCCCGCCCTTGGCGCCTCCGAGCGGAATGTCGACGACGGCGCATTTCCACGTCATCCACATCGCGAGGGCGCGGACGGTGTCGATGCTCTCCTGCGGGTGGAAGCGGATGCCGCCCTTGGACGGGCCGCGCGCGTCGTTGTGCTGGACGCGGAACCCGCGGAAAATCTTCACGTGCCCGTCGTCCATGCGGACGGGGATCTGGAACTGGTATTCGCGCAGCGGCTCGCGGAGAAAATCGCGCGTGCCTGGATCGAGATCGAGCAGGGTCGCCACGTGATCGAACTGCTGCTGCGCCATCTCGAACGGGTTGAAGCCTTTCGGCATGTCATGCATATACGGACCTCGGGCTATGCGTACATCCCGCGCATCTTCGTTACGGTCGCCACGCGATGGATCGCAACGATGTAGGCGGCTGTCCGCATGTCGGTTTTGTATTTGACCGATGTTTTCAGGACGTCGTCGAACGCCTCGCACATTTTCGACTCGAGGCGCTTGTTCACTTCTTCTTCCTCCCAGAAGTAGCCGTGGCGATCCTGGACCCACTCGAAATACGAGGTGGTCACGCCGCCGGCGTTGGCGAGGATGTCGGGGATGACGAACACGCCGCGCTCGTGCAGGTGCCGGTGGGCGTCCGGGGTCGTCGGTCCGTTCGCCCCTTCGGCGACGATCTTCGCCTTGATCGACGGAGCGTTCTCCATCGTGATCTGGTTTTCGAGCGCGGCCGGCACGAGCACGTCCACGTCGAGGCCGAAGAGGGCGCCGTTGTCGAGCGGCTCTCCACCGGAGAAGCCGTCGATGGTGCGGTGCTGCTGGGCATAGTCGATCATCTTCGGGATGTCGAGCCCGTGCTCGTTGTAGACGCCCCCCTTCCAGTCGCTGACGGCGACGATCTTCGCGCCGATCTTCGAAAGGAGATCGGCCGAGACCGAGCCCACGTTGCCAAAGCCCTGCACGGCGACCTTCGCCCCCTCGATGCGGAGCCCGAGGTGCCTGGCCGCCTCCCGCGTCACGATCATCACGCCGCGCCCCGTCGCCTCGCGCCGCCCGAGCGACCCGCCCATCTCGACGGGTTTGCCCGTCACAACGGCGGTCGAGGTGTGGCCGACGTGCATGCTGTAGGTATCCATGACCCAGGCCATGGTCTGGTCATTGGTGTTCACGTCGGGCGCCGGGACGTCCTTCTCGGGACCGATGGCGTCGACGATTTCCGCGACATACCGGCGGGTGAGCGCTTCGAGCTCGCGACGGGACATCCGCGTCGGATCGCAGGTGACGCCGCCTTTGCCGCCGCCAAACGGGATGTGCGCGACGGCGCACTTCCAGGTCATCCATGCTGCCAGCGCCGTGACCTCGTCGAGCGAGACCGCCGGATGGAACCGGATACCCCCCTTCGCCGGGCCGAGCGTGATGTTGTACTGCACGCGATAGCCGGTAAAGACCTCGATCTCCCCGTTGTCCATCTGGACCGGGCAGGAGACGACGATCTGACGCTTCGGGTGCGTCAGGATCTTCCAGATCCCCGGATCGAGCCCCAGCAACCGCGCGGCTCCGTCGAACTCCCGGAGCATCGCGTCAAAGATGCTGCCGCCTGCTGCCATAACGCTCCTGCTGCATGAGTCGAGTCCCGCCATCGTGGCGCGCTGACTCACACAGCGCGGAGGCGGACGCACAGAGTAAAACGGACCAAGCTACTGTGTAAGATTGCAACAAGTCAAGCCGGGGCGCCCGCCACGAATCTATGCCGCTCCCAGCCGCGTGAGCAAGAACAGGGCCGCGCGAATCGCGAAAATAACGGGCATTTTGGCGGAAGGTGCCGGGCCGGCGCGACGGGATTCCGTCGCTCCGTGTTCGCGTCGCCACCCTTCCGTCTGGCGGCGCTGACACCTCGGGAGACGCCTCGACAGTTTCGTGCCGGGTGCGACGCTTTGGGCATCCAAATGCAGAAATGGGCAGGAGCGGTGCCCGCTCGTAAACTCCTGAGTGGTAACGTCGCTGGCCGCTCGGACCCTCGTTGGGAACCCGTGGATCCGTCCTTGCTGAGCTAACCCTCCAACGCTTGGAGGCGACCAATGCCCGCATTCAACCGACTTCCCTGGGTGATTTGCCTGTTCGTCCTCTCCGCCGGCTCACCGGCCGCCGCGCAGAGTGCTCTGCCGGCCGACAAGAAAGGAAACCCCGATCAGGTCGTGATTCTCAGCGCGGTGGCGGACCGCGCCGGCGAGACGCTCACGATTCGTGGGCTCCACTTCGGAAAACACGCGCCGCAGGTCCTCTGCGAAGACGCGTACATGACCGTGCTGAGTGCGACCGATGAGCAACTCGTCGTGCAATTGCCGGCGGCCGTGCCCGACGGCACCTATTTGCTGACGGTGGTTCGCGGCCCTTCCACCAACGATCGTGATGTGTTTCACATGTCCGTTCAGACGCCGACCGTCGTGACCGGACCGGAAGGTCTCCCCGGACCGGCCGGCACACAGGGACCGGCTGGCCCGCAGGGACCCCGGGGCACGGTGGGAGAGAGCGGCCCGACCGGCCCGCCCGGACCGAGCGGCGCGCTGGGAGTCGCCGGACCACAGGGCCCGGCTGGCCCGCAGGGACCCCAGGGCACGGTGGGGGAGAGCGGTCCGACCGGCCCGCCCGGACCCGCCGGGCCGAGCGGCGCGCTGGGAGTCGCCGGACCACAGGGGCCGACCGGGCTGCAGGGGCCTATGGGCCTGCAGGGGCCTGCGGGTCCGGTGGGACCAGCGGGACCGGCCGGCTTCAGCGGCTACGAAATCGTGGAGGTCCTCTCGCCGCCCGCGACTGTTCCGGGCTTCGGCACCTACACAGCGTTGGCCACGTGTCCCGCCGGCAAACACGTGATCGCGGGCGGCTACGAGTCGATCGGCGAGGCGGTCAAGCTGACCGTCGCCGCCTCGCATCCGATCGCGATCGACACCTGGCGCGTCGTACTGCGCAGCCCGCAGGTGGTGCAGACGCTGAACGTGCAGGTCAGGGTCTACGTGCACTGCGCGTTCTAGGGACGCCGGCAGACTGGCGTCGAGTCTCTCTTCCGTGCCGGGGGCGCGCTGGACGCGCTCCCGGCCGTCGCGTGCCCGATCGGCAGCCGCCCCGCGCACCCCCGGCGCCGGCCCTCCCGCCGCCACTCCTGTTTCGGATCGCTCGGAATCCCCGTATCGCCTTATAATGCAAGGACCTATGAAAAGCGTGACCGCCGAAACGGCCAAAGCGCGCTGGGAGCGCGAGGTGCTCGAGCCGGCGCTCGAGAAGGCTCCCGAGCGACAGGCGCCGTTCACCACGATTTCCGGCCGTCCGATCGATCGACTGTATTCCGCCGAGGACATCGCGCAGCTCGATTACACACGCGACCTGAACAACCCCGGTGAGTTTCCCTACACCCGCGGGATTCACCCGACCGGCTATCGCGGCAAGCTCTGGACGATGCGCCAGTTTGCCGGGTTCGGGACCCCGGAAGAAACCAATCAGCGCTACAAGACGCTGCTGCAGGCCGGTGGCACCGGGTTGAGCGTGGCCTTCGACCTGCCGACGCTGATGGGGCGCGATCCCGATCACGAGCTGTCGCTCGGCGAGGTGGGGAAGTGCGGCGTCAGCATCGTCTCGCTCGCGGACATGGAGCGGCTGTTCGACGGAATCCGGCTCGGCGACATCACGACGTCGATGACCATCAACTCGCCGGCGCCGATGATCTTCGCGATGTACCTGGTCGTCGCCGAGCAGCAGGGGGCCGACTGGAAGACGCTCTCCGGCACGATTCAGAACGACATCCTCAAGGAGTTCATCGCGCAGAAGGAGTACATCTTCCCGCCGCGCCAGTCGATGCGGCTCATCACCGACATCTTCGCGTTCTGCGCGAAGGAGGTTCCGAAGTGGAACACGATCTCGGTGAGCGGGTATCACATCCGCGAAGCCGGCTCGACGTCGGTGCAGGAGCTGGCCTTCACGCTGCGCGATGGGATCGAGTACGTGCAGTACGGGGTCGACGCCGGGCTCGACGTCGACGCGTTCGCGCCGCAGATGTCGTTCTTCTTCAATTCGCACAGCGACTTCTTCGAGGAGATTGCGAAGTTCCGCGCGGCCCGCAAGATCTGGGCTGAGGTGATGCGCGACCGCTTCGGCGCGACGAATGAGCGGTCGTGGAAGCTGCGGTTCCATACGCAGACCGCCGGCGTGTCGCTCACCGCGCAGCAGCCGTACAACAACGTCGTGCGCACGGCGCTGCAGGCGCTGGCGGGCGTGCTCGGCGGGACCAACTCGCTGCACACCAATTCGCTCGACGAGGCGCTGGCGCTGCCGACCGCCGAGGCCGCGACGCTCGCCCTTCGCACCCAGCAGATCATCGCCCACGAGAGCGGCGTCACCAACGTCGTGGATCCGCTCGGCGGGTCGTACTTCCTCGAGAAGCTGACGCTCGACATGGAGCGCGGCGCCAAGGACTACTTCGACATCATCGACCGCATGGGCGGGATGGTCGAGGCGATCGAGCAGGGCTTTCCCCAGAGGGAAATAGCCGAGGCGTCGTACCGGTTCCAGCAGGCGGTCGAGATGCGGGACAAAATCATTGTCGGCGTCAACGACTACGTCCAGGAAGACGAGCCCCGCCACCCGATCCTGTACATCGACGAGTCCACCTACGACACGCAGCGCGCGCGGCTCGCCGAACTGAAACAGGCGCGGGACCACGACGCGGTGCGGCGGTCCCTCGACGCGCTGCGCCTGACCGCGCAGGGCGGCGGCCCTTCGACAGGCTCAGGGCCGTCCCGAGCGGGGTCGAGGGGCGGCAACACGATGTACCCGCTGCTCGACTGCGTGCGCGCGTATGCGACGGTCGGCGAAATGTGCGACGCGCTGCGACAGGTGTGGGGCGAATACGAAGAGGTTCCGCTGATCTAGAACGTCCGGTGCGGCCGGACGCCTGACCATTATGCGAAAAATTCGAGTCGTCATTGCGAAACCCGGCCTCGACGGCCACGACCGCGGCGCCAAGGTCATCGCGCGCGCGTTGCGTGATGCGGGCATGGAAGTCATCTACACCGGACTGCGCCAGACGCCGGAGCAGATCGTGGGCGCGGCGCTCCAGGAGGATGCTGACGCGATCGGGCTCTCGATCCTCTCGGGCGCGCACATGCACATCTGCCCGCGCGTGATGGACCTGCTCCGGGAAAAGGGCCTCGAGGACGTCCTCGTCATGGTGGGTGGCATCATTCCCGATGTCGACATCCCGAAGCTGCGTGAGCTGGGCGTCAAGGGCATCTTCCTGCCCGGCACGCCGATGCAGGACATCATCACTTTCGTCAACGAGCACGTCCGGACGCGCGTCGAACAGGTGTAATCCATGCCCCACAAGCTGCTGCTGGCCGACGATAGCGTGACGATTCAGCGTGTCATCGAGTTGACGTTCGCCGATGAGGACGTGCAGGTCCTGGCCGTCGGCGATGGCAAGCAGGCCATCGCACGCGTCCTGTCGGATCGGCCCGACATCGTCCTCGCGGATGTCGGCATGCCCGAGCGCAACGGGTACGAAGTGGCCGAGTTCATCAAGGGCGACCCCCAGCTGGCGCACATCCCGGTGCTGCTCCTCACCGGCGCCTTCGAGCCGATCGACGAGGCGCGCGCGCGGGCGGTCGGGTGTGACGGCGTGCTGGTCAAACCGTTCGAGCCGCAAATGGTCATCAACCGCGTCAAAGATCTGCTCGCCGGCCGGCCCGCGCCGGGCGGCTCGATCGCGGCGGCGGCAACACCCGCGCCGCTGAGCCAGCCGTTCGCCGGCGGATCGACCAGCGCCGGGGCGGCCGGCGCGCTCGCGCAGCCAGCGGCCGTGTCCGGTTCGCTCGAAGACTATTTCGATCGGCTCGACGCGGCATTTGCCAACCTCGACGCCGGATCTCCGCCCGCCGCTGCCGCGGGGGACCTTACGCCGTCGCGACCGGCCGACACGCCGCCTGCGGCGCTCACCGCGGCTGCGGCGCCCTTCCTGGCCGCCGACGACCTGGCCGGCTGGGATCCGGATTTGGCCGGCGACCCGGAACGGCCGGCGTCATTCGAGACGCAGCCATCAGCCGCCGAACCGGCGCGACCCATCGTTCCGTCCGTCGCGCCGGTCCCGGCCACGTCCCGGATGGAGGCCCCGCCGGTTCCCGCGGCGCCCGTCGAGCGGCCGGCGCCGTCCGTCCCCGTTCCGAGCCTGGCCGAGGCGTTCGCGGCGCTGCTGAGCGCCGAGCAGGCGCACCCGATCGCGCCGTCGCAGGTTCGCCCCGGCATGCTGTCCGACGACGTGATCGACGATGTCGTGCGGCGGGTGACCGAACGCCTCAACGACGGCGCGATGCGCGACACGGTCGTCGAAGTGGCCGAGCGGCTGGTGCGCGCGGAAATCGCCCGGATCAAGGGCGCGTAGGGAACGCCACCCCTCCGCGCCCGATCCAGCTATACTTCCCTGTTTATGCCTCCTGGCCTCGATCTGACTCATTCCATTACCGTTCCCGACAAACCCGCCCTCGAGGGTCTCGAAGCCAAGTGGATGGCCCGGTGGGAGGCGCTCGGCGTCTACCGCTTCGATCGTTCGCGCACGCGCGCCGACGTGTATTCCATCGACACGCCGCCACCCACCGTCAGTGGCTCGCTGCACGTCGGCCACGTGTTCTCCTATACCCACACCGACGTCATCGCGCGGTTCCAGCGGATGCGGGGCAAGGAGGTGTTCTATCCGATGGGATGGGACGACAACGGCCTCCCGACCGAGCGGCGGGTGCAGAACTACTTCGGCGTGCGCTGCGACCCGTCCCTCCCGTACGATCCCGCCTTCACGGCGCCGGACAAGCCCGGGAAGCACCCGGTCCCGATCTCGCGCCCGAACTTCATCGACCTCTGCGCCCGCCTGACGGCCGAGGACGAGAAGGTGTTCGAGGCGCTCTGGCGGTACCTGGGACTGTCGGTGGACTGGTCGATGACCTACGCGACCATCGAGCGGCGCTCGCAGCGCATCTCGCAGCGATCGTTCCTGCACCTGCTGCGGCGCGATCTCGCGTACCAGCTCGAAGCGCCGACGCTGTGGGACGTGGATTTCCGCACGGCGGTGGCGCAGGCCGAGCTGGAAGATCGCGAACAGCCCGGCGCGTATCACAAGATCCGGTTCGCGATCGCGGCAGCCGGACGCCGGGCGGCCGACAGCGACGCCGCCTGGGTCGAAGTCGACACCACGCGACCCGAGCTGATCCCGGCGTGCGTGGCGCTCGTCGCGCACCCCGACGATGAGCGGTATCGGCCGCTGTTCGGAAGCGAAGTCGCCACGCCGCTCTTTGGCGTGCGGGTGCCGATCCGGCCCCATCCGCTGGCCGATCCGGAAAAGGGCACGGGCGCGGCGATGATCTGCACGTTCGGCGACGTCACGGACGTGATCTGGTGGCGCGAGCTGGGCCTGCCGGTCCGCGCGATCATCCAGCCCAACGGCGCCTTCAAGCCGGTCACCTGGGGCGAGCCGGGTTGGGAGTCGACCAATCCCATCCGCGCGCAGCAGCACTACGACACCCTGGCCGGGCTCTCGGCCGTCAAGGCGCGCGCGCGCATCGTCGAGATGCTGAAGGCCAGCGGCGACATGCTCGGCGAGCCGCGGCCGATCACCCACGCGGTGAAGTTCTACGAGAAGGGGGATCGCCCGCTCGAGATCGTCACGAGCCGCCAGTGGTTCATCAGGACCATGGAGTTCCGCGAGGCGTTGCTCGCGCGCGGCCGCGAGCTGGCGTGGCATCCGCCCTACATGCAGGCGCGGCTGGAGAACTGGATCAACGGCCTCGCCGGCGACTGGTGCGCGAGCCGCCAGCGGTTCTTCGGCGTGCCCTTCCCGCTCTGGTACAAGGTCCGGCCGGACGGCACGGTCGACTACGGCGCGCGGCTCCTGCCCGCCGAAGACAGGCTGCCGATCGATCCGTCGACCGACGTGCCGGACGGGTTCCGGCCCGACCAGCGCGATCGGCCTGGCGGATTCACCGGCGATCCCGACGTCATGGACACCTGGGCGACCTCGTCGCTCACGCCGCAGATTGCCGGCCGCTGGAGCGAGGACGACGACCTCTTCGCGCGCGTGTTCCCGATGGACCTGCGGCCGCAGGCGCACGACATCATCCGGACGTGGCTGTTCGATACCGTGCTCCGATCGCACTTCGAGTTCGATTCGCTGCCGTGGGCCAACGCGGCCATCTCGGGCTGGGTCCTCGACCCGGATCGCAAGAAGATGTCGAAGTCGAAGGGCAACGTCGTGACCCCGATGGGCCTGCTCGAAGAGCACGGGTCCGACGGCGTGCGCTACTGGGCGGCGAGCGGCCGATCCGGCACCGACACGGCGTTCGACACCGGCCAGATGCGCGTCGGCCGCCGGCTGGCGATCAAGCTGCTGAACGCGTCGAAGTTCGTGCTCGCCAAGCCGGAACCGCACGGCACCGTGACCGCGCTCGTCGATCGCGGCCTCCTGACGGCGCTCGCGCGGCTGGTCCGCGACTCGACGGCGGATCTCGACCAGTACAGCTATACCCGCGTGCTCGAGCGCACCGAGACGTTCTTCTGGTCCTTCTGCGACGACTACCTGGAGCTCGTCAAGAGCCGGCGCTACGGCGACCAGGGGCCGGAGCTGGCGGCCTCGGCGAACGGGGCGCTCCTCGCCGCGCTCTCGTCGATGCTGCGGCTCTTCGCGCCCTTCCTGCCGTTCGTGACCGAGGAAGTGTGGTCGTGGTGGCGCGACGGGTCGATCCATCGCGCGGCGTGGCCGCGTACCCGACGAAGTCCTCGCGTCGTGCGCGCCAGCGGCCGAGGACGATCGCGCGGTCGCGGCTCTGGAATTCGCGTCGGCGGTGCTCGGGACGATCCGGAAGAAGAAGTCCGAAGGACAGCGGCCGCTGAAGACGCCCGTCGTGCGCGCGATCGTCCGCGCGCCCGAGGCGCAACTGGCGCTCCTGGCCGACGTGGAGCGCGATCTGCGCGCGTCCGGGCTGATCGAGCGCCTGGAGACGGGCATCGCCGAGACCCTGCAGGTGGACGTCGAGCTCGCGCCGCTCGAGCCGGTCCAGGAGCCGAAGCCATGAAGTCGGTGCCGTTCGCGCCGCTCGAGCCGGCGCTCTACCGCGAAGCGGTCCGCCGCGCGCTGGCCGAGGATCTCGGCTGGGGAGACGTCACGACCGAGGCGACGGTCGACCCGGCGCTCTGTGCGCGGGGCGTCATCCTCGCCAAGTGCCAGTGCGTGATTGCCGGCCTCGACATCGCTGAGGAAGCCTTCCGTCAGCTCGATCCGGGCGCGGCGTTCACCGCGCGGTGCCACGACGGCGATCGGTGCGAACCGGGGACGATTGTCGCCGAGGTGCGCGGCTCAGCGGCCGCGATGCTCACGGCCGAACGCACCGCGCTCAACTTCCTCCAGCGGCTCTCGGGCATCGCCACGGCCACGCGCCGCTACGTCGAGGCGGCCGGCGGCCGGATCACCATACTCGACACACGCAAGACGACGCCGACCCTGCGCGCGCTCGAGAAATACGCCGTGCGGGCCGGCGGCGGCACGAATCATCGCGACGGACTGGACGACGGGATCCTGATCAAGGACAACCATGTGCGGCTGGCCGGAGGCGTCGCGCGCGCCCTGACGCGCATGAAGGCCGCACGCCAGGAGATGCCCATCGAGATCGAGGCGCAGGATCTCGACCAGGTGGACGAAGCGCTCGCGGCCGGCGCCGACATCATCCTGCTCGACAACATGTCGATTGCGGAGGTGCGCGACGCGGTCGGGCGCATCGCCGGGCGCGCCAAGATCGAACTGTCGGGTGGTGTCACGCTCGATCGGATGGCCGAGCTCGCCGCGACCGGCGCCGACTACGTCTCGGTCGGGGCCCTGACCCATTCCGCGCCCGCCGCGGATCTGAGCTTCGAGATCGAGCCCGACGGCCTGGCGGCACATATCGAATGTCTGACGCGCCGCCCGCGGAAATTGTCGCGGCGCTGGACGCCGCTCGGGATCGGCTCGGTCGCTTCGGCCAGCCGCTGTACTATTTCACCGAAACGGGATCGACCAACGACGTCGCCGCGATGCTGGCCGGGCACGGCGCCCCCGAGGGCGCGACGGTCCTGGCCTCGGCGCAAACCTCCGGCCGCGGGCGCATGGGCCGCGACTGGTTTTCCCCGCCGGGGGCCGGCCTGTACGTGTCGGTCGTCTGCCGCACCGTTTCCGCGGCGCCGTTCCTCACCCTGGCCGGCGGCGTCGCGGTGGCCGACGGCATCAGACTCGCGACCGGACTTCCGGTGCAGGTCAAGTGGCCCAACGATATTCTCGCGATGGATGGCGCGGGACCGGGACGGCGACGCAAGCTGGCGGGCATTCTCGCCGAGGCGTCCAGCAGCGGGTGACGGCGTGCAGCACGTGATCCTCGGAGTCGGCGTCAATCTGCGTTCGGCGGCATATCCGCCGGCGCTCGCCGACCGGATCACCTCGATCGAGGCGGAGCTGGGGCGCACGCCGGATGCCGGCGCCGTGCTCGCCGAGTCGCTGGCCGCCCTCGAAGGGCTCGTGGCCGGACTGGCGGCGGGCACATCGCAGCCGCTCCTCGAGCGCTGGCGCGCACTCGCGCCATCGGCCCGCGGCGCCGCTGTCGAATGGGACACGCCCGCCGGTCCGGTCGCCGGGACGACCGCCGGCATCGCCGACGACGGCGCGCTGCTCGTCAAGACGCCCAACGGGGTCGAGCGGGTCCTGTCGGGAGAGGTCCGGTGGGTCGGAAGGCCGTAGTCGCCGGAGACTGGCCGACGCGCGACCACGACCGACGTTTCCGGTGCAGGATCGAGATCATGCTGCTAGCCATCGACGTCGGCAACACCAACATCGTCCTCGGCGTGTTCGACGGCGAGCGCCTCACGGAGAACTGGCGGCTGGCGACATTGCGGGAGCGGACCGCCGACGAGATCGGCATCCTGGTCACCCACCTGTTCGTGCGGAGTCGTATCGACCTGGGGACCGTCGACGGCATCATCCTGTCGTCGGTCGTGCCGCCGCTGACGCGCACGATGGAGGAGATGGCCGAGCGCTTCTTCGGCCGGCGTCCGCTCACGGTGGACCCGGGCGTCAACTCCGGGATGCCCGTCCTGTATTCGCCGGCCTCCGACGTCGGCGCCGACCGCGTCGTCAACGCCGTCGCCGCGTACGAGATGTGCGGACGTGCGGACAGGACGCCCGTCATCGTCGTGGATTTCGGCACCGCGACCACCTTCGACGCCATTTCGGGAGCCGGCGAATACATCGGCGGTGTCATCTGTCCCGGGATCGGCATCTCCGCCGATGCGCTGTTCCAGCGCGCTGCGCGGCTGCCGCGCGTCGACGTGCGGAAGCCCGAGTCGATCATCGGCCGCACGACCGTCACGTCGATGCAGGCCGGGCTGTTCTTCGGCTACGTGGCGATGGTCGACGGGATCGTGGCGCGCATGCGGGCGGAGATGGACGGCGGGGAACGTGCCGCGTGCATCGCTACCGGCGGGATGGCGGAAATCCTGGCCGGCGAGACATCCGCGATCCAGTCGGTGGTGCCGGACCTGACGCTCCAGGGCCTGCGCCTCATCTGGGAGCGCAACCGCCGGGCCGAGCCGGCATGAGGCGCCACATCGGTTGCTGCAATGGACCCCGCTGAATACTGCCGGGAAGTCGAGACATACCTCTGCCGCAAGAACGAAGGGCACCTCGTCCGAATCGTCGGGCCGGCGTTCGAGCGGGTGTGCGGCTGGGCCGCCGCCGGCGTGCCGTTGAAGATCGCCCTGCGCGGGATCGATCGGGTACTGCGAGCGGTACCTACGCAAAGGGACCGAAGCGCCGGCCCGTTCGCATCGAGTTCTGCGAGGCCGACATCCTCGATCTGTTCGACGGCTGGCGACGCGCCGTCGGCGTGAGCGCGACGACTGCGGCGGCGGGCGAGGCGCCAGCGCCCGAGACGTCGCCGCGCAAGGCCTCGCTGGCCTCGCACATCGAGCGTGTCGTGGCGCGACTGACCGGGGCGCGCGCGGGTGGCCGCCGCAGCTCCGTCTTCGACGCGGCGCTGGCTGCCGCCGTGCGGGAACTCGACGGACTCGTCCCGGATGCCGGGCGGGCGCGCGGTGAGGGACGGACAGCCATCGTGGAGCAGCTCGCCCGGATCGATCGCGAGGTGCTCGGCGCGGCGCTCCAGGAGATTGACGCGACGACCGCCGCGCAGCTGCGTCGCGAGGGCGACGCCGAGCTCGCGCCCTTCGGATCGCGTATGGCACCGGAGGCGCGGGCCCGGGCCGCCGAAGCCGCCTATGCGCGGCTGGTTCGTGATGCGTTCGGCATCCCGGTTATCGAGTACCGAATGAGCCTCACCGCCGGACAGGAGATCGACGTCGACATCGAGAAGCCCGCCGCGGGTGGGCGGATGATTGCGCGCCACGAGGGACAGATTGTGCTCGTGCTCGGAGGGATTCCCGGCGAGCGCGTGCGTGCCGTCGTCGAGCGCGCCGACAAGCGCCTGGCGTTCGCGACCCTCACCCGGATCCTGGAGCCGTCGCCCGACCGACGCGAACCGGCCGGCGACCCGCTGTGCGGCGGCTGCCTCTACGCGTCCATCGCCTACCAACGCCAGCGACGGCTCAAGTCCGACATCGTGGCGGACGCGTTCGCGCGGCTCGGACGAATCCCGCTCGACTATGAGGTGCCGGTGGCGGCCTCGCCCACGGAGGGCTACCGGATCCGTGCACGATTGCACGTGCGCGGCAGCCGCGTGGGATTCTATCGGGAGGGCACGCACGACCTGTGCGATGCGGCGTCCACAGGACAGCTCGCGGACGGCACGCTCGCCTCCGTCGAAGCGGCCGCCGCGGCGCTGCACGACGCGGGCGTGGAGGCGCGGGCAGTGGAGGTCAGCGAGAACATCGCCGCCGACGAGCGTGCGCTGTGTTTCGAGCTGGCGGGCGGCGGGCCGGAGCTGGACGCGGCGTTTGCCGGCGCGCTCGCGGCCGGACGTCTCACGGGCTGTACGGGTCGCACGCCCGACGGCACGTTCGTCTTCCAGGGCGTGCCGGAGGTCACCGATCCCCTTGCGGTCCTGACCGCCGGGCGCGCCGTGACAGGCAGCCTCGGCCGCGGCCCGGAGTCGTTCTTCCAGGCCAACCGCTTCCTGCTGCCGTCGCTCGTGACTACCGTCATCGACGCGGTACCGGCGGCCGGCGTCGTCCTCGATCTCTACGCCGGTGTCGGGCTGTTCTCGATCGCCCTCGCGGCCACGGGACACGACCACATCATCGCCGTCGAAGGCGACCGCGCGAGCGGGCGGGACCTGCGAAGGAACGCGCGCGAATGGCCCGCCGTGCGCGCGACGATTTCAGGCGTCGAAGAGTTCCTTGCCGCCCGCCGGCACGACCGTGCCGATACGATCCTGGTCGATCCGCCGCGCACCGGCCTCTCGAAGGAGGCCATGGCGGCCATCGTCCGCCACGGCGCCACGCACCTCGTCTACGTGTCGTGCGACCCGCCAACGATGGCTCGCGACGCGCGCCGCCTGCTGGATGCCGGCTACCTGATGGGGCCGCTCACGGCGTTCGACCTGTTCCCGAACACGCCGCATGTCGAAACGGTGGGCGTGTTCGAGAGGCTTCGGGCTTGAGGCTTCAGGCTTGAGGCGTCAGGCTTGAGGCGTCAGAGGCTGATCCTCCTGTCAACGTGGAAGTCGATAGAAGTCATCGCCCTTCGCTACCCGAGCCCTGAGCCGGAGGCCCCAAGCCTCTTGCCGCGGCGACGAACGCGTCGAACAGCGGCCGGAACTCGCCCGTTCGCCAGAAGTTCTCGGGATGCCACTGCACACCGACGCAGAAGCGCGCGTCTGGTGCTTCGATTGCTTCGATCACCCCATCGGGAGCGGTCGCGGACGCGACCAGCGAGCGGCCGAGGCGGCGCACAGACTGGTGATGCCGGCTGTTGACGCGACAGAGGTGCTCGCCTTCCACAGCGCTTCCGAGCGCGCGTGCGAGGACTGACTCGGCCGACACGCTGACGTCGTGCGCCACGTGATCCTTCGGCGACGCGATCGCGTGCGCGATTCCGGCATCGCCGGCGTCGGGCCGGAGGTGTTCGCCCACCGCCCGCTGCTCGGAGACGAGATCCTGCACCAGCGAACCGCCCGCCGCGACGTTGAGCACCTGCGCGCCCCGGCAGATCGCGAGGACGGGAAGGTCGGCGTCGATCGCCCGCCGCGCCAGGTCCAGCTCGAACTCGTCGCGGCCCGGCTCCGCGTCTTCGACCGTCTCGTGGCGGTCCTCGCCGTAGAACGCCGGATCGATGTCGCCGCCCCCCGTGAGCAGCAGCCCGTGCAGCTCGCCGATGACTTTGCGCGGCGACTCGGTCACGTCGAGGACGCGTGCGCGCGCTCCGGCCTGTTCGACCGACGATACGTAGTCGTCCAGGCGGCTGCAGCGGGTGATGCCGATGGTTGGTGTCATGATCCCAGGGCGGTTCTCGAACCGCGTCTTCAGGGCGGTTCTCGAACCGCCGCACGCTCTGTCAAGGGCGGTTCTCGAACCGCCCCTACATCTTTGATGGGACCGTGCATCCCATCAGTTCGAGGGCTCTCGTCAGCTGCGCGCGGTAGAACGCGACGGCCGCGGCGCGCCAGAGGCGTGCGTCCTCGCGCTCTTCGTTCAACACGGGATACTTGTGGTAGAAGCCGTTGAACGCCTGCGCGAGGCCGAAGGCATACTTCGCGAGCACCGACAGCTCCAGCGTGCGAACGGCCTGGTCGACGACTTCGTCGAGCCGCGCCGCTTCGAGGACCAGCCCCCAGAGATCGTGGGCCTCATCCGTGCTGCCGTTGATGACGTCCGGGGAGGCCGAGGCCACCTGGCTCACGACGCCCGCATCATCGAGGCCGAAGCGATCCTCGAGCTTGTGAAAGATGTTGTTGGCCCGGACGACGGCATATTGCAGGTACGGGCCGCTCTCGCCTTCGAAACTCAGGGCCTCGTCGATGTCGAAGACGATGACCTTGCCACGCGAGAACTTCACCATGAAGTAGCGGACGGCCGCCGTGGCGATCGATTCCGCGATGGCGCGGCTCTCCACGGCGGAAAGCTCCGCGTTGCGTTTGGCGACTTCTGACGCGGCCTTGTCGGTGAGCCGGTCCAGCAGGTCGTCCGCCTTGACGCCGAGGCCCTTGCGTCCCGAGACCTCGACGAACGGGCGGTCGGCATCAACCGACGGGTCGTATCCGAGTTCGCGGGCCGTGGAGTGCGAGAGCGCGACCATCTCATAGGCGTAGTGGATCGAGTGCTCGGCCTGCTCCTCGTACCCGAGGACGCCGAGCGCCTGCTTGAGGAGCTTCTGCAGGTACGACTGGCGCGTGTCGATGACGTTGCAGACCCACGAGGCCCCACCGAACGTGTGCGGCGGCCGGCCGGCGAGCGCTGGATCGGAGGTGGTCGACCACAGGGCGCGATCGGTGCCCTCGCCCTCGAAGACGCGGTAGTGGAAGTCCTTGCCGAGCAGCCCGAATTTCCACAACTGGTACGCCATGTCCTTGCCGACGTAGGTGACCGTGCCGTCCGATCGGACGATGACTTTCTCCCGCGGCGCTTCGGCGGGCGAGTCCGGCTTCGTGCCATCCACGTCGGCGGATGCCTCGACGCCCTCGTCGGGCTCGCCGGCGTCGCCGTCCTCGTCGATGCGCATCACCCAGCAGCCCTTCAGCTTGCCTTCGGTCTGGAGGAAGACGGCGCCGGTCTTCTTCAGAAACTCGAAGGCGTGCGTCCAGAAGTGCAGGCGGAGGATGTCGCCTTCCCAGGTGAGCAGGTCGTAGCCGATGTTCATCCGCCGCATCGTGGCGAGGTGACAGTGGACGATCCGGTCGGCGATGACGTGGGCGAGGGCGGCCGTCTCGTTGTCGCCGTGCTCGATCTGGTGCAGCGCCGCCGCGCGAATCTTCAGCCGCTCCCTGTCCGCCTCGTACCACTCGGTCACGCGGGCGTAGAGGTCCCAGCAGTAGTAGTCGAACCGCGTGCTGGCCGCGAGGGTCTGCACCTCGGCAAGCGTCTTGTGTTCGAGCTCGCGGAAGCCCACGGCGACGTCGGCGACCTGGACGCCGGTGTCGTCGATGTAGTTCTGGATCTCGACGTCCCGCCCGAGGAATCGCAGGAGCCGCCCGAACGCGTCGCCGAGCGCCGCGTTGCGCAGGTGGCCGATGTGCGCCGCCTTGTTCGGGTTGATCGCCGTGTGTTCGACGATCGCCTTGGCGTGCGACGACGAATCGGTCGCGCCCTCCCGGCGGAGCCAGCGCAGGGCGAGCGACGGGCGGTCGATGAAGAAGTTGACGTACCCGTTCGGGGCGGCCTCGATTCTGGAGAAGCCCGGAATCGCGCCGAGCGCGGCCGTCAGTTCCTGCGCGATCGCGCGCGGCGCCTTTCGCAGGCGGCGCGCGAGTTCGAAGGCGAGCGGGACGGCCAGGTCTCCCATCGCGCGCCGCGGCGGGACCTCGACCGGGATGCTGCCCAGCACCGGGTCGCCAGGGTCAATGCCATACACGCGCACCACGGCCTCGGCCATGCGGTCGCGAACGAGCGTCTGGAGTGGAAGGATCATCGATGCTCAATCTTCAATCTGCAATCTGCAATCTGCACTCGACAACGAGCAATCCGCAATCGGCACGCATCAATCCGCAATCTTCAGTCTGCAATCTTCAGTCTGCAATCTTCCGTCTGCAATCCGTGCCCTGCAGTGATACGATCCGCGCGTAGTCATGCGGCGTGTTGATGTTTGCCAGCAGGAGCCCATCCGGATCGTACGCCGCCAGCACGTCGGGGCCGATCTCCGTCACCCGTACTCCCTCGGGGCGCAGCGCGGCGCGCAGGTCGCCGCCTGCGATGCGCTCACGGATTCCGGCCGCGCACGCCTTCGTATAGACCGCGCAGAGGGGCTCGTATCCGTGCGCGCTGCGCGGAATGACCACGTCGGCCCCCTCCGTGCCAGCCAGCCGCTCCAGGAACCCCCGCGAGAGGAAGGGCATGTCACAGCCGACGACCAGCACGCGCTCGCAGGGCGAGGCGACGATCGCGGTGTAGATGCCGCCCAGCGCGCCCGCGCCCGGAATCTCGTCGGGCACCACGCGCACGTCATCGGGCCAGCGCGCGCGTTCACCGACGACGAACACCGGCGCGGCGAGTTCGCGAAGCACGGCGAGCAGTCGCTCGCCAATGGTCCGGCCCCCGACATCGAGCGCGGCCTTGTCCAGCCCGCCCATGCGGCGGGCGAGCCCGCCAGCGAGAATCGCGGCGGCGAGCAGGCCTTCGGGCGGCCTCACGTCGGTACGCGCGTGCACGGCAGGTACGGGCTGTGGATCCATGGACAGATTCTCAAGATTATCAGAAAGAGGACGCGGGGCCTGTCCCGCCGAAGCGTCTGCGCGAACTTGTCCCGCCGTAGCGTCCGCATGAGGGCGGACCTGGCGTGAGCGAGCCACGCATCGGGCGCGTGCTCGTGGCGAGCCTGCACCAGGCGATTGCCGACATCCTGCCGACGCGGCTCGAGTTCTACGAGAACTGGCTCAACGTGTCGGGTCTTCGCGAAGGCACGATCGGACTGGCGCCGCTCTCCGCGGTCTTGAGTTTCCTGCGGACCGAAGGTGCCGCGTACGCCCTGGTCACGACCCGGGCAGGCGATTACGCCGCGGAATGGACGATGAGCACGACGCCGGCCTACCGGCGGCGCGTCATCCGCGCCCTGCCGGCATCGTGGCGTCTCCGCGCGGCGATGCGGCTCGTGCGCAGGCTCGTGCGAACGACGTACCCCGGTTCCCGCGCGATCACCAGGTTCAGGCGGGGCACCGCCTCCATTGACCTGCGCGGGTCGCTGTTCTGCGAGGTCCGCGAGGCGACGGCCCTGCCGCTGTGCGGCTTCTATGCCGCCGCCTTCAGCCGCGTGCTGCGGCTGTGCGGCATCCCGGCCGAGGCGCGCCTGACCGCCTGTCGTGCGTCCGGCGGCGGCAAGGGCTGCCTGATGCTCGTCGTCGAGACCCCAGCGCCGGCCGGGGAGCCTGGCCCCGCGTAGGCCTCGGTCGCGTAATCCCCGGTCGCGTAAGCTAAGATTGATCGTGATGCGACGGCTGTTCCTGGTCCTCTCCGTCGGTGTCCTCGTAGCTGGCCCGGCCTACGCCCAGCCGTCCGCCCCGCGCATCCTCGTGGTGCCTTTCGACGGGACGTCGGCCGAGCCGCGCCTGCGCTGGCTCGGCGAAGCGTCGGCGGTGCTCCTGACCGACGAGCTGAATGCGCGCGGGCTCGGTGCCATCACCCGTCCGGAGCGCCTGCGCGCCTACGACAAGCTGCACCTGCCTCCGTACGCGATACTCAGCCGCGCCACCGTCATCAAGATCGGCGAAATCGTGGGCGCGTCGGAGGTGCTCGTCGGGAGTTTCGCGGTCACCGACGACCTTTTGTCGGTAGACGTGCACAGCCTGCGGATCGACGTCGGCCGCCTCGAGCCGGAGGTGAAGGAGCGGGGGCCCCTCGACAGCATCTTCGCGGTCTTCGAGCGGATGGCGTCGCGGCTCGCCCCGGACTCGACCGCCGGCCCGCGCGAGTCCCGCCCGCCGCTGGGGGCGTTCGAGAACTACATCAAGGGACTTGTCGCCGACAGCCCGGCGGCGCAGGTGGGGTTTCTGGAGACGGCGATTCGTCTGCACCCCCGGTACGACCGTGCGGAGCTGGCGCTCTGGGAGGTTCGCTCCGGCCAGGACCAGGACCTGTCGGCGCTCGCGGCCGCGCGAGCCGTTCCAGACGCCTCGCGGCTTGGACGTCGGGCGCGGTTCCTCGCGGGCGTGTCGCTGCTCGACCTCGGCCGGTACGACGAGGCGTTCGAGGCGTTCACCGGCCTGTTGGCGGATTTGCCGGCGGCCCCGGCCGGGAGCCGGTCGGGTGCTGCCGCGGCGCTCTACAACAACCTTGGCATCGTGCAGATCCGGCGCGGCGGCGTCACGCCGCAGAGTGGAACGCCAGCGTACTTTCTGACGAAAGGCGCCGACGCGGATCCGGGGGATCCGGACCTCCTGTTCAATCTCGGCTATGCCTACGTCCTCGAACACGACACCGCGGGCGCGATCTACTGGCTGCGCGAGGCGCTGCGGCGGAATCCGGCGGACGCCGATGCCCACTTCGTGCTTGCCGGTGCGCTTCAGGCTGCCGGGAACACCGTCGAGGCGGCTCGCGAACGCGAACTCGCGGGCCAGCTGTCGTCGCACTACGAGGAGCTCGACAAACGGCCGTCCTCCGACCGGACGTCGGTGCCGCACGGCCTCGAGCGCGTCCGCACCGACATGGAGTCGATCGGCGCGCCCGGCCCTGAAATGAGCATCGTGAACAGCGCGCAGCGCGAGCAGCGTGAACTCACCGCCTTTCATCTCGAGCGCGGCCGCCGCCTCTTCGAGCGCGAAGAGGACCGCCAGGCCATGGCTGAACTGCGCCGCGCGGTCTATCTGTCGCCGTACGAGGCCGAAGCGCACCTGCTCATCGGCCGAATCTACCTGCGCGGCGGCCGCCCCGCCGAGGCGGTCGACGCGCTGAAGATCTCGATCTGGAGCCAGGACACGGCCCCTGCGCACGTGGCCCTTGCCGAGGCATACTTGAAGGAGGGGAAGACGCCGGCCGCCCGAACCGAGCTCGAGCGGGCGCTGGCGCTCGATCCGCAGTCCGATACAGCCAGGCGCCTGCTGGCCACATTGAAATAGCGCGGTCCCGCGGACCGCGCAGGGAGAACATCATGCGCGCGCCACGCTCGTTTGTCGCCGTGGGAATCGTCCTCCTCGCGCTGGCCGCGGTACCCGCGGCGCGGCAGTCCGGGCCGATTGTCTACACTGCGGTCATCGACGGCATCATCCACCCCGTGATCGCTGAATACGTCCGGGGAGTCATCGAACAGGCCGATGCCGCGCACGCGACCCTGGTCGTGTTCACGCTGAGAACGCCCGGCGGACTCGTGGATTCGACGCGCGACATCAACAACTCGATCATCCATGCCAGGACTCCGGTGGCCGTCTGGGTCGGACCGTCGGGCAATCGCGCCGCGTCGGCGGGGTTCCTGATCACGATCGCGGCCGACGTCGCTGCGATGGCACCGGGTACGCACATCGGCGCGGCACATCCCGTTGGCGGATCGGGGGAAAAGCTCGACGACGTGATGGCGAAGAAGATGGAGTCCGATGTGGCCGGCTACGCCCGGACGCTGGCGACGCAGCGCAAGCGCAACGTCACGCTCGTGGAGCAGGCGGTCACCGAAAGCCGCACCTACACCGACCAGGAGGCGATCGGCGCCACGCCCCCGCTCATCGATCTGATCGCGAACGACGTCCCCGATCTGATTCAGAAGCTCGATGGCCGCACCATCGCGCGGTTCGACGGCCGGTCCGAGACGCTGCACACCGCCGATGCCACCGTTCGGCCCATCGAGATGAGCTGGCCGCAGAAGATCCTGAGCGGGCTGGCGCACCCACAGGTCGCGTACCTGCTGCTGACGCTCGGCACCCTCGGGCTCACGATCGAGCTGTGGAGCCCTGGCGCCATTCTTCCCGGTGTCGCCGGCGGCATCTGCCTGCTCCTGGCCTTCTTCGCTTTCCAGGTGCTGCCCGTCAGCTACGCCGGCGTGCTGCTCATCCTCTTCGGCCTGGCGCTCCTGGTGCTCGAGGTGAAGGTGACCAGTTTCGGCCTGCTGGCCGCCGGCGGGATCATCTCGCTGTTCCTCGGGTCGATGATGCTGATCGACTCGCCGCTGCCCGAACTGCAGATCGGGATGCAGCTCATCGTGCCGGTGACACTCGGCCTGGCGGCCGTCATGCTGTTCCTGGTGAACCTTGCGGTCCGGGCGCAGCGCGCGCGGTCAGTCACCGGTACCTCCGGCATGATCGACGAAATCGGGGAAGCGCTCACGGACATCGACCCCGGCGTCATGGGCCGTGTGCGCGCGCACGGCGAGATCTGGAGCGCCACCTCAGCCGAGGCGATTCACGCCGGCCAGATCGTCCGTGTGACGGCCGTGCAGGGCCTGCACCTCACCGTCACGCTGGCGCAGCGGCAGGCGAAGGTTTCGTAATGCCAGTGGCCCGGCCGGGCAGGCGCGTGTATGATGCGCGAATGGAGGCATAATCTGTGCTGATCTCACCCGTCCTCATCATCGGCGCCATCCTCGTCTTCTATCTGATCAGTTCCATCAAGATCCTGAACGAGTACGAGCGAGCGGTCGTCTTCCGTCTCGGCAAGCTGCTCGATCAGCCGAAAGGGCCGGGCGTCATTCTGGTCTTCCCGCCGATCGACCGGATGGTGCGGGTCAGCCTGCGCACCATCGTCATGGACGTTCCGCCGCAGGACGTGATCACGCGCGACAACGTGTCGGTCAAGGTCAACGCGGTCGTGTACTTCCGCGTCATGGATCCGCGGCGGGCCATCGTGGAGGTCGAAAGCTATCACTACGCCACCTCGCAGCTGGCGCAGACGACGCTGCGCAGCGTGCTGGGCCAGGTGGAGCTCGACGACCTCCTGTCGGCGCGCGAGCGGCTGAATCAGCAGTTGCAGCAGATCCTCGATCAGCACACCGATCCGTGGGGCATCAAGGTCTCGTCGGTCGAGGTCAAGCACGTCGATCTGCCGCCCGACATGCAGCGGGCGATGGCCAAGCAGGCGGAGGCCGAGCGCGAGAAGCGTGCTAAGATCATCCACGCCGCGGGCGAGCTGGAAGCGTCGGAGAAGCTGGCCGCGGCGGCGGCCGTCATGGCCGTCGAGCCCATGACGATCACGCTGCGCTACCTCCAGACCCTCACGGAGATTGCGTCGGAGAAGAACTCGACGATCATCTTCCCGCTTCCGATCGAGTTGATGAACCTGATGAAGGGCTTGAACAAGGCGTGAGCGTGCCCGAGTTTTCACCCGACACCGCCGACGAGGGCTTTCACGAGATCCAGCTGAGCGGGAAGCAGCTCGTCTTTCTGTTCATCCTCGTGACGTTCGCGTTGGTCGTCACCTTCCTGTGCGGCGTCCTCGTGGGCCGCGGCGCGCGCGTCGCGCGAGGCGACGACAGTGGCGATACGACGGTTGCCTCGACCGCCACGCCGGGCACGCCACAGGCGGTGGGCGATTCCGGTCCGCCAGCGGCGGAACCGCCCGCGCCCGCCCCCGAGGACGAGCTCAGCTACCCGAAGCGGCTGCAGGGCACCGACGCGCCGAAGGAAGATCTGAAGAGCGCCCCGACAGCCGCCGCTCGTCAGGCCGCAGCCGGACCGCCGCCCGCCCCGCAGCAGAAGGCTGCCGCCCTGCCGAAGCCTGACGCGCAGCAGAAGACCGATGCGCAGCCGCCCGCCGACGAGGTCGCCTCGTCCGGCCGTCCGGGCGCGTGGGTCGTGCAGGTCGTGGCGCTGCAGGATCGCGCGGTCGCCACCGCGCTCGTCCAGCGGCTCACCGGCAAGGGGTACCCCGCATTTCTCGTGACGACCGCCCCCGGCAGCGTCCCGCGCATGTACAAGGTCCAGGTCGGCCGCTACAACGACAGGCGCGAGGCCGACCAGATCCGGCAGCGGCTCGAGAAGGAAGAGCAGTTCAAACCCTGGATTTCGCGCTAGCCCTCGCCTCGGGGGCGCTTCTCGCCCTCAGCTTCCCGAAGTTCGGACACGCGGCCTTTGCCTGGCTGGCGCTGACGCCGCTCGTCGTCGCGATCGCCCGATCGTCGGCGACCCGTCGCTGGCCCCACGCCTTCTTCCTTGGACTGACGACCGGCGCGGTGTATTTCGCCGGCACGCTGTACCTGGCTCGTCGAGACCATGACGACCTTCGGTGGTCTGGTGACGCCGGTCGCCATCGCGGCCGCCGGGCTGCTCGTGGCGTACCTGGCGCTCTTTCCGGCCGCCTTCGCGGTCATCGTCGCGCGGTTGTATCGTGCGCTCGGACAGGGAGCGCTGCTCCTCGCGCCTGCCGTGTGGGTGGCGACCGAGCTGGGACGCCAGTACGTGTGGGACGGATTTCCGTGGGCGCTCCTCGGCTACAGCCAGATCACGTGGCTGCCCATCGCGCAGGTGGCGTCGCTCGTTGGGGTCTACGGGCTGTCGGGGCTTCTGGCGCTGAGCTCGTGTGCCGCCGCGTCGCTGATGCTCGGTCGGGGTCGCGTGCGCCTGGCGACCGCCGGCGGAACTGTGGCGCTCATCGCGGCGTGCGCGCTGTGGGGGCAGGCGCGGATGGCGCGCGGCGCGCTGCTCCGGGCCGGGGAGCCGGTCCGGGTTGCCGTCATCCAGGGGAACGTCGAACAGAACGACAAGTGGAATCCGGCGCTTCGCGACGCGATCACGAACCGCTACCTCACGATGACGCGGCAGGCGCTTGCCGAAGGCGCCACCTTCATCCTCTGGCCGGAATCGTCCACGCCGTTCTACTTCGAACAGGACCTGACCCGCGGGTCGGCCGTGCGGCGCCTCGCGGCCGAGGCGCACGCCACGCTGCTCGTCGGCAGCGATCAGATCGAGCCCGTCAGAACGGCGCGCCCGGGCGACCCGGTGACCGAGCGGTACTACAACGCGGCATTCCTGGTGAACCCGGACGGCAGCGTCGGAGCCGTGTACCGGAAGATGCACCTCGTGCCCTTCGGCGAATACGTGCCGCTCAAGTCGATCCTCTTTTTCGTTGGTCCCCTCGTGGACGCGGTCTCGGATTTCTCGGCGGGCACCGAAGCCGTTCTGCTCCCGGTCAGCGGGCACGAGGCGAGTACCGCGATCTGCTACGAGGTCATCTACGGGAGCCTGATGCGGCAGTTCGTGCTCGAGGGCAGCGAGCTGCTGACGACGATCACGAACGATGCGTGGTACGGCCGGTCCTCGGCCGCCTATCAGCACTGGGACCAGGCCGCGATGCGATCGATCGAGACCGGCCGGTTCCTCGCCCGCGCGGCGAATACCGGGGTCAGCGGCTTCGTCGATCCGTACGGGCGCGTCATCACCCGCACGGATCTGTTCACTCCGGCGGTGGTGGTGCGCGATGTGCGCTTCCTCCAGGATCGCACGCTCTATCTCCGCATCGGCGATCTCGTGGCGTGGCTTTCGCTGGCGCTGACCGTCGCCGCGCTTCTGGCGACATGCCGGTTGCATGTACACTAAGAACCCTGATCGGGTCGCCAACGCGACCGGGTCGAGGAGTCATCGACACGTATGGCCATCCAGCTAGACGAGCAGCTTCGCAGGCATCAGGATCTGGCGCGCCGCGCCGCCGACCTGCGGAGCTATCTTTGACGTTCCGCGTTCCGCGGAAGAGCTCCTGCACATCGAACAGCGGGTCTCGGATTCCGACTTCTGGAAGGACCAGGCGGCCGCTCAGAAACTGCTGCAGCGGCGTCGCCGGCTCGAGGAAGATCGCGACCTGAGCCAGTCGCTGCGGCGCCGGACCGACGACCTCGCCGTGCTGGTCGAATGGCTCCAGGCGGGCGAGCCCGTCCTCGACGATCTCGTCGAGCGGCCTCGACGAGCTGGCTGCGGCGGTCGAAACCGGCGAGACGAAAAAGATGCTCGGCGGCGAACACGATCGCCGCAACGCCATCGTCACGATTCACCCGGGCGCCGGCGGCACCGAGTCGCAGGACTGGGCCGAGATGCTCCTGCGCATGTACCTGCGCTGGACGGAGCGCCGCGGCTTCAAGCGCGACGTCATCGACCTCCAGCCGGGCGACGAAGCCGGCATCAAGAGCGCGACGATGACGATCATCGGCGACTACGCGTACGGCCTGATGCTCGCGGAAGCAGGAGTCCATCGCCTCGTCCGCATCTCGCCCTTCGACCAGGCCTCGAGGCGCCACACATCGTTCGCCTCCGTCTTCGTCTGGCCGGAACTCCCCGACGACGTGGATGTCGAAATCGAGGACAAGGACCTGCGAGTGGACACGTACCGCTCCAGCGGCGCGGGCGGCCAGCACGTCAACGTCACCGATTCAGCCGTCCGCCTCACGCACCTTCCGACCGGCATCGTGGTCTCGTCGCAGAACGAGCGGTCGCAGCACCGCAACCGCGACTCGGCGATGAAGGTCCTGCGTTCGCGGCTCTTCGACCTGCGGCTGAAGGAGCAGCAGGCCAGGCTGGAGCAGCTCGGGGGTGAAAAGAAGGACATCGCGTTCGGCAGCCAGATTCGCAGCTATGTCCTGCACCCTTACCAGTTGATCAAGGATCACCGCACGAAGGAGGAAGTGGGCGACGTCAACCGCGTGCTCGACGGCGACATCGACCAGTTCATCAAGACCTACCTGATGCGGAAGGCGGCGGGCAGGCTGGTTGTGGCGGAGCCTGAGGACTGAGCCACTGCAGATTGCAGATTGCAGATTGCCGATTGACGGATTGCAGATTGCCGATTGACGGATTGCCGATTGACGGATTGCCGATTGACGGATTGCCGATTGACGGATTGCCGATTGGCGAGTGCTGTTTGACGGATGCACGATTAGGCGATTGGCCAATCGGGTCAGCGGCGCTTCGGTCTTGTTGCCGGGCTCTCCCGCGCCTCTCGTTGCTGGCGTTTTCGTGCGTTGAGATTGGTTTCGGCGGTTATTCGCGACTTGACGAAGATCGCGGTCAGTTCGTCGGCTTCCTTGATCAGGGCCTGCGTTTCGTCGGGCTCTGCGTTGTTCGAGTCGAGCAAGGCCGTCAGCCAGCCCTTCGACTCGTCGGCTTCTTCAGCGGCGACACCTATCTTGGCGAGGAACTCCGCCGTCGACCGGCCGCGGCAGGCGGCGCGGTAGTTGCTGTCGGTGCCGCCGGCCGAGTCGATCAACTGGGGTTCGATTCGCGCCGTCCTCGGGTTGCGCGGCAGCCGTTCACAGTAGCGAAGAACCCGCACGTAGAAGCGGTGAGTCCGCTGTTGGAGGGCAAGCGCTTTCGCGTTCATGCGAACCAGCAGAGGCAAGAGGTACGCCGAACGGAAACCCCCGCGAATCTCCAATCACATCAAACGGAACCGACCCCGACGTCAAAGAAACCGCCTCATCGCCGCAGCCCCAGGATCGCAACAATTGCCAATCGGCAATCCGTCAATCGGCAATCCGTCAATCGGCAATCCGTCAATCGGCAATCTGCAGTCGGCAACCGTCAATCGGCAATCTGCAGTCGGCAATCCGTCAATCGGCAATCTGCAGTCGGCAATCCGTCAATCGGCAATCTGCAGTCGGCAATCCGTCAATCGGCACTCTGCAATCTGCAGTCGGCAATAATTATCGTATGCCCCCCGGCTGAGTACCGGCGATGAAGGCCTCCTCGACAACCCCCGGCCCGCCAGCCACCGCGGGCACCCCCGTGCCCTTCTCGACCGGCACGAAGATGATGTTGCCCGGTGCTTCGAAGGTCGGGGGATCCTTCCTGTCTCCGATCCATGCCTTCATGATGTCGATCCAGATCGGCAGGGCGGCTTCTGAGCCCGTCTGGTTGCGGCCAATCGGCTTCTTCTGATCCATGCCCACCCAGACGCCCAGCGTGATGTCGGGATCGAAGCCGACGAACCACGCGTCGGTGTAGTCGTCGGTGGTGCCGGTCTTGCCGCCGAGCGGCCAGTTCAGTGCGGCGGCCCTGGCCCCGGTTCCGCGCTGGACGACGCCACGCAGCAGGTTCGTGAGGACGTAAGCGGTGTCCGCGCGGATGGCGTCGTGGGCTTCGGGCCGGTTTTCCTCCAGGACGTTCCCTTCGCGGTCGGAGACCTTGAGGATCCCGTAGGGCTTCATCCGGACGCCGCGGTTCGGAAAGACCGAGTAGGCGCTCGTCATTTCCGTCAGCGTGGCCTCGGCGGCGCCGAGCGCCACGGACAGGTACGGCGGCAACGGCGACTCGATGCCCAGCCGCCGGGCATACAGGATCACCTGTTTGGGTCCGAGTTCGTCCATCACGAGGACGGCGGGCACGTTGCGCGACTCCTCGAGCGCATGCCGCAGCGTGATGGGCCCTTCGAACTTGCGGTCGTAGTTCAGCGGCGAATACGGCGGCGAGCCCTCGGCGCCGGGGAAGGTCGTCGGCGCATCCATGAGCATGGACACCGGTGTGTAGCCGCGGTCGATGGCCGCCGTGTAGACGAACGGCTTGAACGCGGAACCGACCTGCCGGTAGGCCTGCGTGGCGCGGTTGAACTTGCTCCGCTCGAAGCTGTAGCCGCCGATCATCGCCTTGATCTGTCCGGTGCGATTGTCGATCGCGAGGACCGCGCCCTCGACCGCCGGGGGCTGTTCGAGCGAGGCGGTGGCCGTCCGTGCGGCCGCGTCGATTTTCAGCAGGCGCGCCTCGACCAGATCCCCCCGCGTGACCAGTTGGGTACCTGCCGTCTTGCCCGTCCAGGCGAAGTCCTTCCGGCCGACCGACACGTCCAGCGGGCCGGCGCGCAACTGGATCGCGGCGCCGTCGGCGGCCGTCACGACCGCCGGCACGACGTCGCCGTCCGCCATCGGGCGATCCCACCGCGGCTGCCGGAAGGTCTCGATGCGATGTCCCTCGGCGATGATGTTGCGCTTCGGCTTGCGGAACCCCCGTCGCTTGTCGAGCCGGCGCAGCCCGTCGTCCAGCGCGCGGTTGGCCGCCTCCTGGAGGTTGACGTCGAGGGCCGTCTGGATCGAGAGCCCGTTCTCGTAGAGACGCTTGGCGCCGTACCGCTCTTCGAGTTGCTTGCGCACGTACTCCAGGAAGTAGGGCGCGACGGAATTCGCCTTCGCCTGCGGCGCCAGCACGATCGGTTTGGCTTTGGCCTCGTCGGCCTGCTTCTGGGTGATGTAGCCGTTGTCGGCCATCTGCTGGAGCACGTAGGCGCGCCGGCGCAGGGCACGCTCCATGTTGACCGTGGGCGCGTTGCGCCAGGTCTGGAAAATGCCGGCCAGCATCGCGGCTTCCTCGACGTTCAGGTCCTTGGCCGACTTGCCGAAGTAGGTCTGCGCCGCCGCTTCGACGCCATAGGTGCCCTCGCCGAGATACACCTGGTTGGCATACAGCGTGAAGATCTCGCGCTTGGTGTATCGCTTCTCGATCTGGATGGCGACGAGCGCCTCCTTGATCTTGCGCTCGAGGCTGACGTCGCCGGCCTGGTAGCCGACGGCTTCGGGGAACAGGCCGCGTGCGAGCTGCTGGGTGATGGTGCTGGCGCCGCGCGGCCGTGACTGGCTGCCGGTGACCGCATCGCGGACCTCGCGAATGACGTCGCGCGTGGCCGCCATCATGATGTGTGGCACGCTCAACCCGAAGTGCCGCTCGAACTCCGCGTCCTCCGCCGCCATGATGGCCTGTTTGAGGTTGGGGGAGATGGCTTCGTACGGAATCACCTCGCGCCGCTGAATCGCGAACTCGCCGACGATCTCGCCCTTCGCCCCGTACACGCGAGAAATGGTGCTGGGCGCGTAGTCATCGAGCGCCGAAATCTGCGGCAGGTCTCCCGCGAACGCGAAGATCACTCCGCTGGCGATGCCCAGCACGGCTGCCACGATGAACAGCACCACGATGACAGCGCTGCGGGCCACTCTAATGACGACTTGGGTCATAGTCTGACTACGGATTGCAGATTGCAGACTGCAGATTGCCGATTGACGGATTGCCGACTGCCGATGGGCGACTGACGGATTGCCGATTGCCGATTGGCGATTGGCGATTGGCGATTGGCGATTGGCGATTGGCGACTGACGGATTGCCGATTGACGGATTGCCGATTGACGGATTGCCGGTTGCCGATCGGAACTCCAACTCCGATCTCATCCGAGACGACAATCCCGGCGGTCGCGGATCCCATCCCCAATCTTCAATCCCCAATCCGCGATCTTCAATCCCCAATCCGTCAATTCAATCCCCATCGACAATCCGTCATCCAATCGGCAATCCGTCAATCGGCAGTCTGCAATCTGCAATCTGCAATCGTCTGTTTTCTCACCGCCCCCCTTTGGGATGTCCGGAGCCGCGCGGTGCGGCGGAGCCGCGTGTGGGGGCGGAGCCACGTGAGGGCGCGGCGCTGCGTGCGGGCGCTGAGCCGCGTGGTGCGGCGGAGGGCGCGCGGCCGGATGAGCGCGGTGAGGCCGGCGCGGCCGGGCTGTAAGCGGGGGAATCAGCGCGGCTGCGCGGCATGGCGCGCTCCGACCCGACGCTGCGCCCGGCCGATGGCGCGCCGCGCTCCGGCAGCGGGCGGCTGTACGTGGACGTCGGACTCGGAACGGCGGAGCGACGGGGAAGGGGAGCTGCCGCCGGCACCCATGTCGCGGGGGGCTGCCGATCTGCCCGGCGTGCGTTCGATGCGGCCGTACCCTGACCGGTCCTGATAGGCGGGCGTGGTGCGTTCCGGCACACGCCGGCCGTCGATCGGGTCGGATCCGCGGATCGACGACGGACGGCGAGCTGCCGCCAACACCCATGTCCGTGCCGCGCCGCGTGCGGGTTGGCGCGCGCGCCGGAGAGACCGCTGTCGCTGCGGTGCCGCCGAGCCGCCCGGCGTGCGTTCGATGCGGCCGTACCCGGACCGGTCCTGATAGAGCGGAGTGGCACGTTCCGGCGTCCGCCGGCCATCGATCGGCCCCCCCGACGTCGCATCGGCGCGCGATCGCGCCTGCGGCGCGCGAACGGCGCCGGGGGCGGTGGACTGCCGGGCCGATCCGGTCGCGGGTATTGGCGGGCGCCGAGCCGACGATCCTCCGCGAGGGCGCGCTGCCGACGCGCGAATCGCGGGGACTGAGGTTGGTGTAGAGCGGTGCATTCGAGCTGCGTCGCGCCGTTCCTGCGGCGTGGATGGCCGTCTGGCCGCGGGGCACGGCATAGCCTCCGTAGCCAGGCGCGTGGGTGCCCTGGGAGAAGGTCGTCCGCGTGCGGGCGTCGAGATCGAACCGGCCGACCCGGCGGACGTTCACGTAGCCCGTGTTGAACTGGCGCTGCGGCGCGACCGTCCACGCGCGCCAGGGATCAGAGCCACGCGCGGAGAAGGCGGCGAACTGGATGACCGGCCGGTTATTCCAGCCGAGCGGGCACCAGCTCACATAGCCCGGCGCGTACACCCACGAGACCCAGGCGGGCCCCCAGCTCCGGCCGGGAATCCAGAACCACAGGCCCGCGGAAAATCCCCAGCGGCCGTAGTGGTGGGTCGGCCACGCCCAGGGGTCGGCACCGATCCAGGTCCATCCGTAGGGTCGCACAGTCGCCCAGCGGCCGTTGTAGTACGGACGCCAGCCCACATCGACCCGCGGATACCAGACGTATCCATACGACGATGCGTATTGCCACGAGCCGTACGTATCGAACGACGCCGCGTAGGGACGGACGCTGTCGGGAAGATACTGGCTGGACGCGCCGAGCCGCTCGTCGCGGCGCGCCTCGGACCACTGATCGAACGCGTCCCAGGCGGCCGAATTGTAGACGTAGGCGTAGGAGGGCGCCGCCTGCGCGCGGGCGAACGCGCGCTCGCCGGCGACGAGCGGCGTGCGCCCCAGCTCGTTGACCAGTTCGGCCGCGCCGCGCAGCACGTCGAGCTCGATTTCCGTGCCGCGATCGCCCGAGACGATCCCGACCCGATACTCGCCGCTGCGCGTGATCTGTGCGGAGGCCCACGGGGCGTCGATGCGATAGGACACGGAACGCTCCACCCCGGGAATTTCCAGGCGGACCCGGCCGGCGAGCAGACGCACCAGCTCGTCGGACTGGAAATCGACGGTGGTATCGGTGTCGAGATGAAGCACGCTGGCGTCGCCGAAGAGGATCTCGACGCGTCCGTTTGCGGTGCGAATGCGGTCACCCGCGAGCAGCGGCATGTTCAGCGGCGCGGTGTCCGGCTGACCGTCCCGTTCGAGCGTCGCCGCGCCATCGACGACCGCGACGTGCGCCGGGGGTTCCATCACCTGGTCGTCAGGCGGCGCCTGGGCCAGGGCCGCGGCAGGGCGGACGCAGAAGGAGAGCAGGGCGCAGGCACAGAAGAAGCCGGGCACGGGGGAGGCGCGCCATTTCGGACCTCGATTTCGCTATCAGGCAGGCTGGCAAGCCGCATTATAACACCCACTTACGGTTCGTCGCTCACAATCGGCTTGACTTGCCGTCACTCATATTTTATAGTTATGGCGTTATAAAGTATTTTGCTGCCATCTCGGCGGCGGGACGCGAGGACAAGAGCACATGAGCAAGATTATCGGCATCGACCTGGGGACTACCAACTCCGTTGTGGCCGTCATGGAGGGTGGCGAGCCGGTGGTGATCACGAATCCGGAAGGCAGCCGGATCACCCCGTCGGTGGTCGGCTTCACCAAGTCGGGCGAACGGCTCGTCGGGCAGGTGGCCAAGCGCCAGGCCGTGACCAACCCCGAGAACACCGTCTTTTCGATCAAGCGGTTCATGGGGCGCAAGTTCGACGAAGTGAACGAAGAGATGAAGATGGTGCCCTACGCCGTCATTCGCGCCTCGAACGGCGACGTGCGCATCAGCGCCGGCGGCAAGGAGTATTCGCCGCCTGAAATCTCCGCGATGATCCTCCAGAAACTGAAGCAGGCCGCCGACGAGTACCTCGGCCAGGCGGTGACCAAGGCGGTCATCACCGTGCCCGCCTACTTCAACGACGCGCAGCGCCAGGCCACGAAGGATGCCGGGCAGATTGCCGGCCTCGAGGTCATGCGCATCGTCAACGAGCCGACCGCGGCAGCGCTCGCCTACGGTCTCGACAAGAAGAAGGACGAAACGATTGCCGTCTACGACTTCGGCGGCGGCACGTTCGACATCTCCATCCTGGAAGTGGGGGAGGGGGTCGTCGAGGTCAAGTCCACCAACGGCGACACGCACCTGGGCGGCGACAACATCGATCAGCGCATCATCGAGTGGATCATCGACGAGTTCAGGAAGGACGAGGGCATCGATCTCGGCAAGGATCGCATGGCGCTTCAGCGCCTGAGGGAAGCGGCCGAGAAGGCCAAGATGGAACTCTCCACCGTGATGGAGACCGAGATCAACCTGCCGTTCATCACGGCCGACGCGACCGGTCCGAAGCACATGGTGAAGCGGCTCACGCGCTCGAAGTTCGAGCAGCTGGTCGAGGACCTCTTCCAGAGGACCGTGGGCCCCACGAAGCAGGCGCTCGCCGACGCCGGCGTCGACCTGTCGAAGATCGACGAGGTCGTGCTCGTCGGCGGTTCCACGCGCATCCCGCGCGTGCAGGCGATCGTCAAGGAGCTGTTCGGCAAGGAACCGCACAAGGGCGTGAACCCGGACGAAGTGGTGGCGATCGGCGCGGCGATCCAGGCGGGCGTGCTCGCCGGCGAGGTCAAGGACCTGCTGCTGCTCGACGTGACGCCGCTCTCGCTGGGTATCGAGACGCTCGGCGGGGTGATGACGCCGCTCATTCAGCGCAACACCACCATTCCGACGCGCAAGAGCGAAACGTTCTCGACCGCGGCCGACAGCCAGACGAGCGTCGAGGTGCACGTGCTTCAGGGTGAGCGTCCGATGGCGCGCGACAACCGCACGCTCGGCCGGTTCCACCTGTCGGGGCTGCCGTCCGCGCCGCGCGGCGTGCCGCAGATCGAGGTCACCTTCGACATCGACGCCAACGGCATCGTCAACGTGTCCGCCAAGGACATGGCGACCGGAAAAGAGCAGAAGATCACCATCACCGCGTCGAGCGGCCTCTCGAAGGACGAGGTCGACAAGATGATGAAGGAAGCCGAGGCGCACGCCGAGGAGGACCGTCTCCGCAAGGAGGAGATCGAGACGCGCAACCACGCCGACCAGGCGGCCTATCAGGCCGAGAAGATGGTCAAGGACGCCGGCGACAAGTTGTCCGCCTCGGACAAGGCGCCGATCGAGTCGGCCATCGCCGACCTGAAGCGCGCCATCGAGAAGAACGACACGGCGGAGATGAAGCGGACGATGGAGGCGCTGAACGCGGCGCAGCACAAGGCCGCCGAAGCCATGTATCGCGCCGCGAACGCCGCGGGCGGCAGCGCCGCTCCCGGTGGAGCGCCGGGTGCGGAGGGCGGCGCCAGCCAGGCCGGCGGTGGCGACAAAGGCGACGTCATCGACGCCGAAGTGGTCGAGGAAGAGAAGAAATAGTGAATGGGAAATGGGAAATGGGTAAATGGGTAAAGGGTAAAGGGTAAAGGGTGAGTCGCGAATAGCGGCTGGCGAAGATGGATTTCTACGTCATCCTCGGACTCGAGCAGAGCGCGTCGCCCACCGACATCAAGCGGGCGTACACGCGGCTTGCGCGGCGGTATCACCCGGGCATCAACCCGGGCGATCCGACCGCCGAGACGATGTTCCATCGGATCTCCGAGGCGTACGAAACCCTGAGCGATCCCGACCGGCGTCGCGCGTACGATGAGGCCGGTGGGCGGGCCGTCGCCGAAGGCCCGCCGGGCGCGTTCGAATTCTCGGGGTTCGATTTTTCGTTCGCGGCGCGCGGGTCGGATGCGGCGACCTTCACCGAGTTGTTCGCGGAGGTCCTGCATCCGACGCCGCCGTCCGACTCGGGGCGTCCGGAAGTCGGCGCCGACGTGCACGCGTCGCTGGCGCTCACCTTCGAGGAGTCGATGCGCGGCGTCGAGCGGCAGGTGGTCGTGACGCGGCATGTCGGCTGCCCGGCGTGTGGCGGCGCCGGCCAGATTCGGACGCCGGAAGGGCGCTGTCCGCACTGTCAGGGTGCGGGGGCGGTCCGGTGGGCGCGCGGCCACATGGTGTTTTCGAAGCCGTGCGCCGCGTGCACCGGCACCGGCCGCCGGACGGTTCCAGCGGTGCGACGTCTGTGCGGGGCACGGACGGTCGGTCCGCAGCGAGGCGGTCGCCGTGGAGGTTCCGGCGGGCGTGCCCGACGGCGCCCGGCTGCGCGTTCCGGAGAAAGGCCACTCGGGGCGGCGCGGCGGGCGCACCGGCGACCTGTACGTGGATGTGCGCGTGCAGCCGCATCCCGTGCTGCGGCGCGATGGCGACCATCTCTTCCTGAGCGTGCCGGTCGCGGTGCACGAAGCCGTGCTCGGCGCGCGCATCGACGTGCCGTCGCTCGACGGGACCCTCAAGGTCACGATTCCGCCCGGTACACAGGGCGGCCGCCGGATTCGCCTGGCCCGGCGCGGCGCGCCGACCAGCGACGGCGGGCGCGGCGACCTGATCGTGGAAGTCAGACTCGTGCTGCCGGCGGCCGTCGACGAGCGGTCGTGTGAACTGATGCGGGAGTTTGGCCGGCTGAACAGCGAAGACGTCAGAAAAGATCTGCAGATATGACCGCGAAGCGATCCGGCAAGGCGTACTACATGATCAGCGCGGTGGCGCAGAAGTACAACATCCACCCGCAGACCCTGCGCCTGTATGAACGCGAGGGGCTCCTCAAGCCATCGCGGACCGAGGGCAACACGCGGCTCTATTCGGAAGAAGACCTCGAACAGCTCGAGACCATCCTGTCGCTCACCCGCGACCTCGGCGTGAACCTCGCGGGAGTCGAGATCATCCTCAACATGCGCCGCAAGATCGAGGCGATGCAGCACGAGGTCAACGAGTTCATCGACTACGTGAAGGGCGAGCTGTCGCGCGGCATCGGCGACTGGGAGCAGCGTCTCAGCACCGCGCTCGTCAAGTCCTCGCCTACCGACCTCGTCCGCGCCTCGGCGCCGGGCCACACGTCCAATCCCTCGCCGGTCGTCCTCGACGCCGAACCCGAACAGGTGGAAGGCAAGCGGTGACATGGCCATCGCCGGCGGTGACGCCCTTCAGGCTTACCTTCGGGCGATTGCCAGACTTCCGCGGCTGACCCAGGAGCGCGAGCACGAACTCGCCCTCCGCATTCAGACCGACCACGACCAGGCGGCCTTGCGCGAACTGGTCGAAGGCAACCTCCGCTTCGTCGTCAGCTACGCCAAGCGCTACCGGGGGCTGGGCGTGCCGTTCCTCGACCTGATTCACGAAGGCAATCTGGGACTGATGGAAGCCGCGCGCCGCTTCGATCCGGCCCGCAACGTCAAGTTCATCACCTACGCGGTCTGGTGGGTGAGGCAGGCCATGACGCACGCCCTGTCGGGACAGACGCGCGCTTTCACGCTGCCGCAGAAGCTGTCCGGGGCGGCCGCCCGATTCTCACGCGAAGTCAGCGACCTGGCCGAGCACCTGCATCGCTCGCCCACAGCGGGGGAGATTGCCCGCGGGCTCGACCTGTCGGAAGCCGAGGTCGAAGCGCTCATCCGGATTGGCGATCGCGACCTGTCGCTCAGTGAGCATCTCCGTCACGGGGAAGAGGACGGTCCCGAGCTGGGCGATCTCCTGCCCCAGGCCAGCGTCCCTCCCGCCGAGGAGCAACTGATACAGTGGCGCCTCCACACGCGGGTCCACCATGCGCTCGGAGAACTCGACGACAAGGAACGCGAAGTGGTCGAGCTGCGGTTCGGCCTCGATCGCGACGGCGAGCCGCGCACCCTCCAGGAAATCGGCGACATCCTCAAGCTGTCGCGCGAACGCATCCGGCAGATTGAGTCGAGGGCCAAGGAGAAGCTGCGCCGCTCGAAGCGCGCGAACGAGCTGCGCAGCTACCTGAACTGAGCACATTGCAGATTGCAGATTGCAGATTGGCGATTGACGGATTGTCGATTGCCGAGTGCTGATTGACGGATTGACGATTGGCGATTGACGGATTGACGATTGGCGATTGGCGATTGGCGATTGGCGATTGACGATTGACGATTGGCGGATTGGCGATTGGAGGTTACAATCAGCACTCGGTCATCGGTCCACTGCCAGCGAAGACTTCATTTCCATGTGCGACATCTGCGACGACACGGGTTGGAAGGCTGTGGTCACGGATGGCGTGCGCCGGGTCGAGCGGTGCGACTGCTGGCGCGAGGGGCTGACGGCGCGGTTGCTGGACGAGGCGCGCGTGCCGCCGCGGTATCGGCGCTGCGATCTCGACACGTTCAAGACGTACCCGAATGAAAAACTGCTGGCCGCGGTGAAACAGGCGCGGCGGTTCGCAGACGAGTTCCCGGTCGCACAGAAGGGCCTCTGCCTGATCGGCCCGCCCGGCATCGGCAAGACGCATCTTGCGGTCGCGGTCCTTCGCCGCGTGATCGCCAGCAAGGGCGCGCGCGGATTGTTCTACGACACGCGCGATCTGCTGCGCGTCATCAGGAGCACCTACAACCCGCTCGTCCGCACCGCCGAGATGGACGTGCTGCGCCCCGTGATGGAGGCCGATCTCCTCGTCCTCGATGACCTCGGCGCCGAAAAGACCTCCGAGTGGGTCGAAGAAACGATGAACCTGATCGTGAACACGCGGTACAACGAGCGCCGCCACACGATCTTCACGTCGAACTACGAGGACACGCCGGACGACGCCGATCCGGACTGCCTGAAGGCGCGCATCGGCTTCCGCATCCACTCACGGCTGCACGAGATGTGCGAGTTCCTCGAATACGACGGCGCCGACTACCGCCACCTGCCGCCCAACGGCGGCGTCGAGGACCTGGTGATGCTCTGGCAGCGCAACCCGAAACGCCGCACCCTGCCGGCCCGAGCCAAAGGCCCCGTCCGCGCCCAACTGCGCCCGCCCGAGACGCCCAAGGGCCGGGACCTCGGCTGGACCGGTGGCAAAGCCGGGAGCTAATCGGCAATCGGCAATCGCAATCGTCAATCGTCAATCGTCAATCGGCAATCGTGCAATCCGTCAATCGGCAATCTGCAATCTGCAATCTGCAATGTTGGGGCTGTACATCCACGTCCCGTTCTGTGCCTCCATCTGCAACTACTGCAACTTCAACCGCGGCCTGTTCGACGAAGGGTTGAAGCAACAATATGTTTCAGCGCTGGAGCGGGAGATCCGCGAGAGCGCCGAGGGACCCGTAGCGTCCGGCTTCAGCCGGACGTCCGTCGATACGATCTTCTTCGGCGGCGGCACACCGTCGCTCCTCGATCCGGACGAGGTCGCCCGCCTCATCACGGCCTGTCGCGACACGTTCGATGTCACGCCCGGCGCCGAGATCACCCTCGAAACCAACCCTGAGACGTCGTCGGTCGAACGAATGCGCGGCTTCCGTGCGGCCGGTGTCAACCGTGTCAGCGTTGGCGTGCAGTCGTTCCGCCAGGTGGAACTCGAGCGCCTGGGCCGGATTCACACCGTCGATCGCGCCAGAACTGCCGTAGTGGAGGCTCGACAGGCCGGCATCGGCAACGTGAGTCTCGACCTGATGATGTGGCTCCCCCAGCAAACGCGCGCCGACTGGCAGGAAAGTGTCGAGGCGCTGATTGACGTCGGCCCGGAGCACGCCTCGTTGTACCTGCTGGAGCTGTACCCGAATGCGCCCCTGAAGGAGGACATGGCCCGGGCGGGCTGGTCGCTGGCCCCCGACGATGATGCGGCCGACATGTACCTCTGGAGCCTCGAGCGGCTCGACCACGCCGGGTACCGGCAATACGAGATTTCCAACGTGGCGCGCCCGGGCCTGGAGTCCCGCCACAACCTGAAATACTGGCAGGACGGCGAGTGGCTTGGGTTCGGCTGCGGTGCCCACTCGACGCGGGGGGGCCTCAGGTGGAAGAATGTGTCGGCGACCGCTGAGTACGTCGAGCGGGTGAGGGCCGGAAAGCCGCTGGAGGCCGAACGGCGTCTGATGGGCCGGCAGGAACAGTTCGAGGACGCGCTGTTCACCGGGCTCCGGCTCACCGAAGGCGTCGACCTCGACGCGGTCGGGGCCCGATATGGCCAGGATCCCTGGGCCCGGTACGGCGGGGCCCTGGAACCGTTCGTCCAGGAAGGCCTCCTGTGCCACGAACGACCCCGGCTTCGCCTGACCCGCAGGGGAATGCTGGTCGCCAATGAGATAATGCGGGTGTTCGTCTAGCAGGCCGCTGAAGAATGCCGGCCATCAGGATGGGTTTTTCAGCCGTCCTGCTGACGTCCTGACACTCCTGGCTAGGCATGCTGGCGGGGTGTACGGTAAAGTGTGCGCTCCGCTTTTGAATTTGCTGTTCGATCAAGGAGGAGATTGAATGCGTCGCCCCTTCGTGACTACCATGTTTGCCCTGGCGCTGGCGCTGGCCGCGTCCAATCTGTATGCGCAGGACCCCGCGGCTGCGCAGCAGCCGGCCACTCCCGAGCCGCCCAAGGTGTCGTTCAACAGCGACGCAGGCATCCTGCTCGTTCAGATCAAGCCCGATCAGACGGCGGTCTTCGAGGAGATGATCGCGAAGCTGAAGGCGGGCCTCGCAACGACCGAGGATGCCACGCTCAAGCAGCAGGCAGCCGGATTCAAGGTCTACAAGGCCGCCGAGCCGTTCGGCGCCAACGCGTTGTATGTCGTCATGATCGAACCGACGACCCCCGGCGCGGAGTACGAGCTGTTCGCGATGCTGCAGAAAGTGATGACGCCCGAGGAACTGCGAGCGCCCGAAATGGCGGACACGTGGAAGCGCTTCGCTGGCGCGTTCGCCGCCGGCCTCAGCAAGTTGAGCCTGACCAGGGTCGGCGGATAGG
Source organism: uncultured Acidobacteriota bacterium (assembly GCA_963817635.1). Taxonomy (GTDB): domain Bacteria; phylum Acidobacteriota; class Vicinamibacteria; order Vicinamibacterales; family 2-12-FULL-66-21; genus CAWFPR01. The sequence goes on from CAWFPR010000002.1 coordinate 91,913, forward strand.
TCAGAACTTCAGGTTCAGTCCCGCATAGAACCGCTGCACCTTCGGGTGCAGCGGTTCCCCCTTCAGATTGAACACGCGATAGTCCAGCCGCAGGCGCACAGGGCCGAGCAGCTTCATCTTCACCCCGCCGCCGACGTTCAGCCCCACGTTCGTTTCCGACACGAGGTTGACCGTCTCGCGATACCCGCCGCCCCCGGCCGTGCCGTAGAACTGCATCCCGCCGATCGGAATCGGCGTCTGCACCAGCCCGTTGAACATGAAGGTCCGCAGCGACGGCGCCAGCGTGGCGATGTCTTCCGTCGTGTGCGCGTATTCGAACTCGAACCCGACGATGATCAGCCCGGCCCCGACCGCAACCCCCCGCACGGACCGATTCGTCGGCGTGGGATTGACGCCCAGGAACGCCGTGAGGTCGGCCGACGCGGTCGACGGGACGAGCAGCAACAGCAGGCAGCAGGCCGGGAGCAGCAGGCGGCGGGCGGCGGAGGTGCGGATACCCATATGGAGAGCATAGCTGATCGAAGAGGCTCAGGGCTTCAGGCTTCGGGCTTCAGGGTGGCTTCAGGCTTCAGGCTTCGGGCTTGGGGGCTCAGGGGCTTGAGGCTTCAGGCTTCGGGCTCGAGGGCTCAGGGGCTTGAGGGCTTCAGGCTTCAGGCTTGGGGTGTCGCAGTTGCAGCGACCGCGCGCGGTTGCCCCGTCGAAGAAGGGAATCCCCCAAGCCCGAAGCCTGAAGCCGTGCCCCCTGAAGCCCTCGAGCCCCCGTGATACATTTCCCGTGATGGATTTCCGGATGAGCGACGATCAGGCGCTCCTGCGCCAGACCGTGCGCGAGTTTGCCGAGGCGGAGATCGGCCCCCACGTCATGGAGTGGGACGAGTCGCAGCATTTCCCGATGGAGCTGCTGCCGAAGCTCGCCGACCTCGGCCTGATGGGGATCCAGTTCCCCGAGGAGTACGGCGGCGCCGCGATGTCGTCGCTCGACTACTGCATCTGTATCGAGGAGCTGGCGCGCGTCTGCCCGGCGATTTCCCTGTCGGTTGCCGCGCACAACGGGCTGTGCACGTCCCACATTTCGATGTTCGGGACCGATGCGCAGAAGACCACCTACCTGCCGCGCCTGGTCCGTGGCGAGGTGCTCGGCGCGTGGGGCCTGACCGAGGCGAGCGCCGGGAGCGACGCGGCCGGCATGCGCACCACCGCCGTGAAGCTAGCGGCAGGAGTGGGTGATCAACGGCTCCAAGAGCTTCATCACCCACGGCAAGATCGGCGGCGTCATGGTCGCCATTGCCGTGACCGATCGCACGAAGGGCCACCGGGGCATCTCCGCCTTCATCATCGAGCAGGGCACGAAGGGGATGAGCGCCGGCAAGAAAGAGAACAAGCTCGGGATGCGCGCCAGCGACACGAGCGAGGTGGTCTTCCAGGACTGCCGCGTGCCGGCGGCGAATCTCCTCGGTGACGAAGGCCAGGGCTTCATCAACACGCTCCAGGTGCTCGACGCCGGCCGCATCGGGATCGCGGCGCTCGCGGTCGGCCTCGCGCAGGGCGCCTACGAGGCGGCCCTGAAGTACTCGAAGGAGCGCCGCCAGTTCGGCCAGCCGATTTCCGCGTTCCAGGCGATCCAGTGGAAGCTCGCCGACAACGCCACCCGGATCGAGGCGGCGCGCCTGCTCACCTACCGCGCGGCGTATCTCAAGGACCAGGGGCAGCGGACGACGCGCGAGTCGTCCATGGCGAAACTGTATGCGAGCGAGATCGCGGTCAAGGCGGCCGACGACTGCGTCCAGATTCACGGCGGCTACGGCTTCGTGAAGGACTACCCCGCGGAGAAGTACTTCCGTGACGTCAAGCTCGTCACCATCGGCGAGGGCACGAGCGAGATTCAGCGCCTCGTGATCGCGCGGCAGCTCCTCGGGCAGTGACCGGCCGCCCCCTCTCGGACCGCGTGCTCGAGGGCGATCCGCGGGCCATCGCGCGCGCGATCTCGCTCATCGAAGACGAGTCGCCGTCGGGCGCCGAACTGATCCGCCGCATTTTCGTCCGGACCGGCCGCGCCTACCTGATTGGCGTCACCGGTCCGCCCGGCGCCGGGAAGAGCACGCTCGTCGATCGCATGACGGCCGAACTCCGCACGCGCGGGCTCACGGTCGGCATCGTGGCGGTCGATCCCACGAGCCCGTACAGCGGCGGGGCGATTCTCGGCGATCGCGTGCGCATGCAGTCCCACGCCGGCGACGCGGGCGTGTTCATCCGCAGCATGGCCACGCGCGGACATCTCGGCGGCCTCGCGCGCGCGACGAGCGAGGTCGCGCTGGTGCTCGACGCCGCCGGCAAGGACGTCGTCCTCATCGAGACCGTCGGCGTCGGCCAGGACGAAGTGGACATCGTCCGCACCGCCGACGTGTCGATCGTCACGATGGTCCCGGGGGCAGGCGACGAGGTGCAGGCGCTCAAGGCCGGCATCATGGAGATCGCCGACATCTTCGTCGTCAACAAGGCGGATCGGGAAGGTGCGGACCGCACCATCGGGACGATCGAGGCGATGCTCTCGCTCGGGCACTTCGCCGAAGGCCAGTGGCGCCCGCCGATCCTCAAGACCGAGGCGACGACGGGCCGCGGCGTGCCGGAACTGATCGACACGATCGACCGCTTCCGCGCGAGTACAGCGGACGCGCAGGGCAGCCGCCGCCGCGCGCGCGCCGAGTGGCGCGTCCGCGAACTCATCGGCCAGCGCTTCCTCCAGCACGTCGAGCGGGACGTGCTCGACGCGGGGGAATTCGAGCGGACACTCGACCGGATTGCCACACGGGAAATCGATCCGTATACGGCGGTGGACGAAATCTTCCGCCGCGCCGTACGTGACTAGCGGACCGCGGAGAGCGGACCGCGGAGAGCGGGCCCGCCGTCGCCCGACGATCCAGACGGCGCTTTGGCGGGCAGGGAGCGGAGACATGAAAGCCACCATCGACCACATCGGCATCGCGGTGAGCAGCCTGTCCGACTCGCTCGCCTTCTTTCGCGACGCGCTCGGCCTGGACCTGGACCATCCCGAGGACGTCGCGTCGCAGCACGTGCGGGCGCACTTCCTGTTCACGGCCGACGGGCCTGACGGCGCGAAGGTCGAACTGCTCGAGGGGACCGCGGACGACTCGCCCGTCGCGAAGTTCGTGGCCAAGCGCGGGGCCGGCATGCACCACCTCGCGTTGCGCGTGGACGATATCGCGGCCGCGCTCGCCGAGCTGAAGGCGCGCGGCGTGCGCCTGATCGACGAGGTGCCGCGCCCCGGAGCCCACAACACACGGGTCGCCTTCGTCCACCCGTCGAGCACCCACGGAGTGCTGGTGGAACTGGTGCAGAAGCCGTGACGGTCTTCTTCGAGCACGATCCGGAGATTGCCGCCGGGTACATCCGGGAACGGGCGGGCAAGAAGTTCGTGGAGCCCGTGACATAAGTCGGCGCACGCGCAGAGAATGGTGAATAGAGAAATAAGAAAAATGGAAAATGGGAAGAAAATGGAAAATGGTAAAGCCTGAACGATTGGGGCGCGGATAGCGGCGTATGTCAGAGATCACCATCGGGATCGTCGGCGGCAGCGGCCTCTATGACATGGAGGAGTTGACCGATCGGGAAGAGCGCCGGGTCGATACGCCGTTTGGCGAGCCCTCCGCGCCCTACGTCCTCGCGACCCTGCGGGGACGGCGCGTGGCCTTCCTCGCGCGTCACGGCGCGGGGCACCGGCTGCTCCCGTCGGAGCTGCCCTACCGCGCGAACATCTTCGGGTTCAAGGCGCTCGGGGTCGACTACATCCTGTCGGCGAGCGCGGTCGGCAGCCTGAAGGAGGAATACCGGCCGCTCGATCTCGTCATCCCGGACCAGTTCTTCGACCGCACACGCGGGCGGATTTCGACGTTTTTCGGCGGCGGACTCGTCGCGCACGTCGGCTTCGCGCATCCCTTGTGCCCGCACCTGAGCGAGATCGCCTACCGCGCCGGGCTCGAGGCCGGCGCGACGATCCATCAGGGAGGCACCTACGTGTGCATGGAGGGGCCTCAGTTCTCGACGCTGGCCGAGTCCAACCTCTACCGATCCTGGGGCATGGACATCATCGGCATGACCAACCTGCAGGAAGCCAAGCTCGCGCGGGAAGCCGAGATCTGCTACGCGACGATTGCGCTCGTGACCGACTACGACTGCTGGCACCCCGACCACGACCAGGTGACCGTAGAGATGATCGTCGCCAACCTGGTGCACAACGCCAGGACGGCGCAGCAGGTCCTGGCCGGCGCTGTCGGCCGGCTCCCATTCGAGCGCACCTGTGGGTGCGGCCGCGCCCTCGAGCACGCGATCATCACGCGGCCCGACGCCATTCCGCTCGACGTGAAGAGGAAGCTCGCGCCGATTGTCGGCAAGTACCTGCCGGCCGGCTGATTCGTCAGGGTTTCGGGCGACGCCGGAAGGTGCGGAGAGTTGGGGGCGGGTTCCGGACAGCGGAGCCAGCGGAGAGCGGAGAGCGGACAGCATCAGTATGAGCATCATCATCACCGGTTCGGTCGCCTACGACTACCTCATGTCATTTCCGGGGAAGTTCACGGAACACTTCCTGCCCGAGCACATGGCGCGCGTCAGTCTCAGCTTCCTCGTTGACACCATGGACAAGCGGCGCGGCGGGTGCGCGCCCAATATCGCCTACACGCTGGCGCTGCTCGGCGAACGCCCGCGCCTGATGGCGACGGCGGGGCAGGATTTCGAGGAGTATCGCCGCTGGCTCGACGCGGCTGGCGTCGATACGTCCCTCGTGAAGGTCGTAGAAGGCAAGTTCACCGCGTCGTTCTTCTGCAGCACCGACCTCGACAGCAACCAGATCGCCTCGTTCTACACGGGCGCCATGGCGAACGCGTCGGAGCTCTCGTTCCGCACGGCCGGGGACTGCGGCCTCGCTATCATCTCTCCCAACGATCCGGCCGCCATGGTGCAGTATGCCGAGGAGTGCCGCGTGCTCGGGATTCCGTTCATCTGGGACCCTGGCCAGCAGTGCGCTCGCATGTCGGGGCAGGAGCTCAAGGACGGGATCACCGGAGCGGCGATCGTCATCTCGAACAGCTACGAGTTCGAGCTGATTCGGCAGAAGACCGGCTTCGACGAGGACAGCATGCTCGAGCAGTGCGGGGCGCTCGTGATCACGCGCGGCGAGGAGGGGTGTTCGATTGTCGAGGCGGATGGCCGCACTGACGTGCCCGCGGTCCCCCCGACCAGCCTCGTCGATCCGACGGGCGTGGGCGATGCGTTCCGCGGAGGCTTCCTGAAGGGCATGGCCGGCGGGGCGGACTACGCGGTCTGCGCCCGCCTGGGCACGGTGGCGGCGACCTACGCGCTGGAGCACCTGGGCGGCCAGAGCCATGCGTACACCTGGGAGGAGTTCCGAGACCGCTACGAGATGCATTTTGGCCGCGCCGCGGCGTTCTGACCGGCGCGTGCCGGGGCCGTCCATTTCGGTGCCCCATTGAGCGCCCGGAGGGTGTATGTTACGTAACTCGTCTCGATCCTGAGGCCGCCCTGGCCTTTCCGGCGCGTTTTCGACGGGACAAATCGGAACGCGCCTTGCACATCGGTTCGGAGGGAGGAAAAGCGTGAGGTACCTCGCCGCCGGTTCCGCGCTCGTGCTCGCTCTCGCTGCATCTGCCGCCGCGCAGGAGGCCGTTCAGCCACCGCCTCCAGGGCAAACCCCGCAAACCCCTGTGTTCCGTGCCGGCGCGAGCCTTGTCGCGCTGAACGTCACGGTCACTGACGGCGACCGGTTCGTGCCCGGTCTCCACGAGGGCGATTTTGCGGTCTACGAGGACGGCGTGCAGCAGCAGGTGCAGTTCTTCGAGTCGAAGGCCGTGCCGATCGACCTGATTCTCCTGATCGACACCAGCTCGAGCATGCGCGACAAGATGGACGTCGTCCACGAGGCCGCGCTCGGGTTCCTCGAGACGCTTCGGGAAGGCGACCGCGGCGCGGTCGTCGCCTTCAGCGATCGCGTCAATGTCATGCAGGCGCTGACCTCGGACCGCCAGGCGCTGGACGAGGCGGTCAATCGAACGGAGGCGCACGGATCGACAGCGCTCAACAACGCGCTCTACGTCGCCATGAAACAGTTCGGGCGGTCGGCGAAGCAGAGCGGCGACGTGCGCCGGCAGGCGATCGCGGTCCTCTCGGATGGCGACGATACCTCCAGCCTGATCACCTTCGACGACGTGCTGGCGATGGCGCGCAAGAGCGGCATCAACATCTACACCATTGCGCTCCAGTCGGAGTTCGCCGCCGCCCGGCGCCTGGCCGAGAACAGCCACCGGTACTTCTCGGAGTCCGACTACGCGATGCGGACGCTGGCCCGCGAGACCGGCGCCCAGTCCTTCTTCCCGGAGTTCGTGCAGGATCTGAAGGGCGTGTACGCGTCGATCGCCGACGAGCTGTCGAACCAGTATTCAATCGGGTACACTCCGAGCAATCCACGGCCGGACGGCCGCTTCCGCCGGATCGTGGTGCGGGTCGCCACGCATCCCGAATTCCGTCCACGCGCCCGCGCCGGCTACACCGCCGAAGCGATCGCCACCGCAGCGTCGGCGGGGAATCCAAGAAGATAGTCACGGAGGGCTCGCTTCGCTCGCCGAGTCAGTCGCGCGGGGGCCGGGGCATCGGTCTGCGGCTACAATGAGCGAGGTGCAACGCGGCACTGGCTCGCAGCGCTGACTGGTCGGGGCGCTTCTCTGGAGCGCCGCCGTTCTGGTGGCGCCGCTGGCCTTCACCTCTCATTCGCCTGTGCTCGCCGGTGCCGCGGCACTCTTTTATCAATCAGCCGGCCTCGTGTGTCATCAGCGGCCGGAACGCTCGTTCCATCTGCTGGGTGTGCAGTTGCCGGTCTGCGCCCGCTGTGCCGGGCTGTACTGGTCGGCGGCCGTCGGCGCCATCGTCGCCTGGCTGGCGCGCCCGCGATCTGCCCATGCCGGCCGCCTGAGGATAGTGCTCGGCCTGGCGGCTCTGCCTACTGCTCTCGACTGTGGGGATTGAATTCGCGGGAATCGCGTACCCATCCAACCTCGTGCGAGCGCTGTCGGCCCTGCCGCTGGGCGCCGCCGGCGCGTGGGTGTTCATCTCATCGTTGCGCGCCGAAGCGTCAGGAACCGACTGACCCCGCGAGCGCAGCGAGCCCCCCGTGTAATCGGCTATGATCCGTTGGACATGGCAACGAAGTCGATACCGGCCGGACGCGCGCGTCCCGCCACGCAACCGGGCACGCTCGTGCTCCTCTGTCTTGCCGCCTGGGCGGTTCCGGGCGCGGGGCACCTCTGGATGGGGCGGCGTCAGAAGGCGTTCGTGTTCATGCTGGCCCTGCCGGTGATGTTTCTGCTCGGCCTGCTCCTGCACGGTCGGATCTTTCCATTCGAGTTCTCGGATCCGCTCGTGGGACTGGCCGCGATCGCCGATCTCGGCATAGGCGTGCCGTGGCTGCTGGCGCGCCTGCTCGAAGCTGGCGCCGGCACCGTGACGGCCGCCACCTATGAGTACGGCAACACCTACATAATCGTCGCCGGCCTGTTGAACTTCCTCGTGATTCTCGACGCCTACGACATCGGAAAGGGCCGCAAGTGACGAGTCATGTCCTGTGGATGGCGGTGTTCGCGCTGCTCGTCTCGGTGGTCTTCAGCGTGCTGCTGCGCGACGAGCCGCGCGCCCAGCTCCGGACGGGCGGACTGATGTTCGGGGGGTTCCTGCTGGCCGCCATCGTCTTCGGCTGGCTGATGTATCCGCTGCCTCTTTGAGGACCCCGAAGTATACTCAACACCTTCGTCGCCGCCCCGGCGACGCTGACAGACGAGGCCTATGACGCTCGACACGCTCGAAAATCTTCTGGTCGACCGCGACGGCGCCGTCGCGACCGTGACCGTCAACCGTCCGAAAGTGCTGAACGCGCTGAACACGCAGACGCTCGACGAGCTGCGGCGGGCGATGCTCGCGCTCAAGTACGACGACAGCGTGCGGGTGGTCGTCATCACCGGCGCGGGAGAGAAGGCGTTCATCGCCGGCGCGGACATCAACGAGCTGTCGGTGCAGACGCCCGTCGGCGGGCGCGATCACGCCATGCGGGGACAGCACGTCCTCGAGCTGATCGAGCACCTGGGCAAGCCCGTCATCGCCGCGATCAACGGGTTTGCGCTCGGCGGCGGCTGCGAACTGGCGATGGCCTGCACGCTGCGCATCGCGGCCGACACGGCGCGCCTCGGCCAGCCGGAGATCAATCTCGGCCTGATCCCCGGCTATGCCGGCACCCAGCGGCTGTCCCGGCTCGTCGGGAAGGGCCGCGCGCTCGAACTGCTGCTGACCGGCGACCACGTGCTCGCGCCCGAGGCGCACCGGCTGGGGCTCGTGAACCGCGTCGTGCCGGCCGCCGAATTGATGACCGAGGTGCGCAAGCTGGCCGGCTCGCTCGCCTCGAAGGCACCCGTCGCCGCGCGCTACATCATCGACGCCGTCAACCGCGGGCTGGAGATGCCGTTTGGCGAGGCCCAGGTCTTCGAAGCGACGCTCTTCGGGCTGGTGTCGACGACCGACGACATGCGCGAAGGGACCGCGGCGTTTCTCGAGAAGCGCAAAGCGGAGTTCAAGGGGAAGTAGCCCGTGCGCCAATCAGACCCCGCCGCGCCGCAGGCACCGCTCCCGGCCGCGGCCGGCTTTCGCTTCGCGGTCTTCGTATCCCGGTTCAACGAGACGGTGACGGGCGCGCTGCGCACGGGCGCCGAAGCGGCGCTTCGCGAGGCCGGCGCCGCGGCTGCCGACATCGAGGTGTTCGAGGTGCCGGGCGCCTTCGAGCTGCCGCAGGCGGCGCGGTGTGCCGCGGAAACGGGCCGATTCGACGCCGTCGTGTGCCTCGGCTGCGTGATTCGGGGCGAGACGCCGCACTTCGAGTACATCTCGTCGGCCGTTGCGCACGGGGTCATGGACGCCTCGGGTGAGACGGGCGTGCCCATCGCCTTCGGCGTGCTCACCACCGACACCCAGGCGCAGGCCAAGGCGCGGTCGGGCGACGGGCGCGACAACAAGGGCTTCGAGGCGGCCGCGGCCGCCGTCGAGATGGCGGTCCTGTTCCGCCGGCTCGGACGCCCCGCGGCGTCGCGCGCGACCGCGGCACGCGCATTCGGGTTCGAGCCGGCGCGCGGGACCGGCCGATGACCCGCGTCGACGGCGCGGGCCGGCGCCGCGCGCGCGCCGCGGCGCTCCAGATGCTCTACCAGATGGAGGTCGGCCGCGCCGGCCTCCATGAAACCATCGCCACCTACTGGCCGTCGCGCGACGCTGACGAGGATCTCGACGAGGACCTGCGCGCGTTCGCCGACGGCCTCGTCCGTGGCACGACCGAACGGATCGAGCAGATCGACGGACTGCTCCGCGCGCACGCGCAGAACTGGCGCGTCGAGCGGATGGCGGTGATCGACCGGCTCGTCCTGCGCCTGGCCGCCTACGAGATGCTGGCCGATCCGGAGACGCCGGCGAAGGTCGTGATCAACGAAGCGCTGGAGCTGGCGCGGACCTATACGGGCGACGAGGCGGTCGCCTTCGTCAACGGCGTGCTGGATTCGGTGCGCAAGGAGCTGAATCGGGAGTGAGCGTCCGGACGTCACGGGTTCCCGCAGCGCCCGGCGTCACCCGGACGTCGCGTATTCACGAGGCCGAAGAAGATCGTCAATGACCGAAGAGTTCCGAGAGTCCGATCTCCTGCGGCAGCGCCGCGCCAACTTCGACGAGCTGGTCCGGCTCGGCGTGGAGGTGTATCCCCGTACGTTCGCGCGAACCGACACGGTGGACCAGCTCGTGGAGGCGCACGGCGCGAAGACGAAGGAGGCGCTCGAAGCCGCCCCGATCGAGACGACGACCGCCGGCCGCGTGCTGGCGATCCGGAGCTTCGGCAAGGCGAACTTCGTCGTCATCTCGGACGGGCGTTCGCGCATCCAGGTCTACATCCGCAAGGACGCCGTGTCGGAGCGCGATTTCGCGATTTTCAGGCTGCTGGATTTCGGCGACTTCATCGGCGTGCGCGGCCACCTCTTTCGCACGAAGACCAACGAGCTGACGATCCACGCGACCTCGCTCGAGTTCCTGGTCAAGTGCTTCGTGCCGCTGCCCGAGAAGTGGCACGGCCTGAGCGACATCGAAACGCGGTACCGCCAGCGGTACCTCGATCTGATCGTGAACCCGGACTCGCGCAAGGTGTTCGAGGTGCGCAGCCGCGTGCTGGCGTCGCTCCGGGCGTTCCTGAACGGGCGCGGCTACCTGGAGGTCGAGACGCCGATGATGCAGCCGATCGCGGGCGGCGCGCTGGCGCGGCCGTTCGTCACGCATCACAACGCGCTCGACATGCAGCTCTTCCTGCGCATCGCGCCCGAGCTGTATCTCAAGCGCCTGACGGTGGGCGGCATCGAACGCGTGTACGAGATCAACCGGAACTTCAGGAACGAGGGGATCTCGACCCAGCACAATCCCGAGTTCACGATGCTCGAGTTCTACCAGGCCTACAGCGACTACCAGGAGCTGATGGCCATGACCGAAGAGATGCTGTCGGTCGTGGCGCGGGAGGCGATCGGCACCGATCAGGTCAGGTTCGGCGGGCACGACATCTCGCTCGCCCCGCCCTACCGGCGCGTCTCGCTGCGTGAGGGCGCGCGGCGGTCGGCGGGCGAGAAGCTCGGCGTGGCGATCAGCGACGCCGACCTGCGGAGCCGCGACACGGCGGCCGATCTGGCGCGCAAGCTGGGCCTCGATGTCCAGCCGGGCTGGGGCGCGGGCAAGATCGCGACCGACATCTTCGAGCGGCTCAACGAACACGATCTGGTGCAGCCGACCTTCGTCTACGACTTTCCGACCGAAGTGTCGCCGCTCTCGAAGCAGAAGCCGGACGATCTCGACACGGTCGAACGTTTCGAGCTGTACATCGGCGGATTCGAGGTGGCCAACGCCTTCAGCGAGCTGAACGACCCGGCCGAGCAGCGGCGCCGCTTCGAGGCGCAGCTCGCGGATCGCGCGGCGGGCGACCTCGAAGCGCACGCGATGGACGAGGACTACATCCGGGCGCTCGAGCACGGGCTGCCGCCGACGGCCGGCGAAGGCGTCGGGATCGACCGCTTCGTGATGCTGCTGACCAACAGCCCGTCGATTCGCGACGTCATCCTGTTCCCGCTGATGCGCCCGCGGGGGTGAAAGGTAAAGGAAAAAGGGAAATGGAAAATGGAAAAGGAAAGGTAAAGGGAAAAGTAGGGAGGTATGGGATAGGGTAAGAGAGTGAATAAAGGACGGTTTACCATTTTCCATTTACCTTCCATTTTCCATTTCGTGACATCTACCCTACGAACTGTTCATCGCGTTCCGCTACCTGCTGGCCCGGCGCAAGCAGGCGTTCATCTCGCTCATCTCCCTGATTTCGATTCTCGGCGTGACCGTCGGCGTCATGGCGCTGCTGATCGCGCTGGCGCTGATGACCGGCCTCCAGGGGGAACTGCGCGACCGGATCGTCGGCTCGGCGGCGCACGTGTACGTCTTCAAGATCGGCGGCATCCAGGATCCGGCTGCCGAAGTGGCGCGCGTGCGCGGCATTCCGCGCGTGGTTGGCGCGGCACCGGTCGTGCTGGGCCCGGGCATGATCGGCGCGGGCGACAAGGATGCCTTCATCACCATCAAGGGCGTGGACCCCGCCCTCGAGAACGACGTCACCAACATCAGCAAGTCGATCCAGACCGGCAGCCTCGCGGCGCTCGAGCCGCGCGAAGGGCAGCCGGACGGCATCCTCATCGGCCGCGAGCTGTCGAAGAAGCTGAACGCGTTCGTCGGCGACGAGATCCAGATCATCACGCCGCAGGGACGGCTGTCGCCCATGGGCATGCTGTACCTGCCGCACCGGTTCAAGGTGGTCGGCATCTTCAGCCTGGGCCTGTTCGAGTACGACGAAGCCTATGGTTTCGTCGCGCTGAGCGTGGCCGAGCGCCTGCTCGACAAGGAGCACCCCGACTTCATCGAGGTCCGGCTCGACGACATGTTCGCGGCGCGCGAAGTCGCCCAGGGCATTCCGGCGCGGCTGGGATCCGACTACCTGGCGCAGGACTGGGCCGACATCAACGGGTCGCTCTTCTCGGCGCTCTGGCTCGAGAAGATGGCCATCTCGATCACGATCGGCCTCATCGTCATGGTCGCGGCGCTCAACATCGTCGCCTCGCTGGTGCTGCTCGTGATGGAGAAGAGCCGCGACATCGCGATTCTGAAGACGATGGGAAGTTCGGCGGCGAGCATCCGGCGGATCTTCATGTTCCAGGGGCTGGTCATCGGGCTGGTGGGAACCGCGATGGGCGCGCTCGGCGGCACGGTGCTCATCTACATCCTCGACAGGTACAAGCTGATCCACGTCCCGATCGACGTCTACCAGATTTCGTACGTGCCGTTCACGCTGCTGCCGCTCGACTTCGCGGTCGTCATTCGTGTCGGCGATCGCGATCTGCTTCGTGGCGACGATCTATCCGTCGCGTCAGGCGTCGAAGCTCGATCCCGCGCAGGCGCTGCGGTATCAGTAGAGCAGGCAGCAGACAGGCATGTCATTCATCGAAGTCTCCGGTGTCATGAAGGCCTACCCGATGGGGGGCGCCCCGCTGCCGGTGCTCAAGGGCGTGGACGTGGCGCTCGAGCACGGGGAGATGGTCGCGATTGTCGGCGCGTCGGGTGTCGGCAAGAGCACGCTGCTGCACGTGCTCGGCGGCCTCGACGCGATAGACGGCGGATCGATCCGCATTGGCGAGACCGAGGTGAGCGCGCTGCCCGACGCGGCGGTGGTGGCCTTCCGCAACAGGAACGTCGGGTTCGTCTTCCAGTTCCATCACCTGCTGCCCGAGTTCAGCGCGCTCGAGAACGCCGAGATGCCGATGCGCATCGCGCGGCTCCCGGCGGTCGAGCGGCGCGAGCGCGCCACGGCGCTGCTGCAGCGCGTCGGGCTGGGCGAACGGCTCGAGCATCGGCCCGGCATGCTGTCGGGCGGCGAGCAGCAGCGCGTGGCGATCGCGCGCGCGCTCGTGATGGCCCCGATCCTGCTGCTCGCCGACGAGCCGACCGGCGATCTCGACGAGCATACCGCCGACACGCTGCACGAACTGCTGAAAGAGATGCACCGCGAGCGCGGGTTGACGTCGATTATCGCGACGCACAACCCGCGGCTCGCGGCGGCCTGCGACCGCATCCTGCGGCTCGAAGACGGGCGGCTCCGGCCCGCATAATCAACGACAGCCGCAGTCGAACTGTACGGGCCGACGGCCCTCACGAAGAGCCACGAAGGGCACGAAGCACACGAAGCACGTTGTTCTGGTGTCCCGCTGCGATCGTGTCCTGCGGGCTCGGAGACCGGCGGCTCAGCTCCGGCCCGCATAATCAACGACAGCCGCAGTCGAACTGCACGGGCCGACGGCCCTCACGAAGAGCCACGAAGGGCACGAAGCACACGAAGCACGTTGTTCTGGTGTCCCCCTGCAATCGTGTCCTGCGGGCTCGGAGACCGGCGGTCAGCTCCGGCCCGCAGGATCAGAAACAGCCGCAGTCGAACTGCACGGGCCGACGGCCCTCACGAAGAGCCACGAAGGGCACGAAGCACACGAAGCACGTTGTTCTGGTGTCCCGCTGCAATCGGGTCCTGCGGCGTGGAGGCGAGTGGTGCACGTGGGGCGAGACTGCCGTGTGCGGGCGCAGGCCTTTGCGCTGCTGGACGCCGGCCGCAGGCCGGCGTGCGACCCGCTCCAGCCGGCAGTCCTTCGTGGCGCTTCGTGTCCTTCGTGCTGTCCTTCGTGACGTGCCGTCGGCCCGTGCAGTTCGACAGTAGCTGTCGGTGACTTAGCGCAACCCCCGCAGCCGGGGCACCGGCACGCCGAGCGCGGCGGCGGCGCCGAGGTAGGTGACGCCGAAGGTCCCGAGGACGAGCGCCGCGCGGACGGCCGGCGCCCAGCTGCGCAGGGCATCGTAGAGGGCGATCCACTCCTGACTCCGCATCACCCACCCGAGCGCCGCGCCGGCGAGCGCCGCGGCCCAGAGCCGCGCCAGCCGGCCGGCGCCGACACCGGTCGCGCCGATGCGCCGCGCGAGGCCGCGGCGCAGCAGGAAGAACTCGACCCACCCGGCCAGGCCGGCTGACGCCGTCAGGCCGGCCGCACCCCAGCGCGCGGGTACGCCGAGCCATCCGGGCAGCATGAGCGCGAACACGTAGCCGAGTGCCGTGACCAGCGCGACCCGGATCACCGCAAAGCGCAGCGGCGTGCGCGTGTCGCCCAGTGCGTAGAACGCCGCCGAATACAACCGGCCCATCGTCGAGGCGAGCAGACCGACCGAGGATCCGGCGAGGATGCCCCAGACGTACTGCGCGTCCTCGGGCCCGAATCGCCCCGTCTGGAGCAGTGCCGCGGCGATTACATCCCCGAAAGCCAGGAACGCCATGGCCGACGGCACCACGAAGAAGGCGATGCGCCGGAGGCCCTGGCGTCAGGCGCTCGCGCAGCGCTTCGTCGCGGCCGTCGCCGGTCGCCGTCGCGCCCGACATCGCCGGCAGTTCGGCCGCCGAAATCGACATCCCGAACAGGCTCACCGGCAGCGTGTAGAGCACCTGCGCGTACGTCAGGCCCGTCACCGCGCCGGTCGGGAGCAGGCTCGCGAGCAGCGTGTCGATGTAGGCGCTGACCTGCACGACGCCGCGGCTCACGAACACCGGCACGAAATTGCGCACCACCGTGCGCACATCGCCCGTCACGGCGAGCGCGGGCCCGCGCCCGGCATGGCGGAAGACCGCCAGGACCGACGGGAGCTGGATGCCGAACTGGAGCGCACTGCCGACCACCGACGCGACACCGAGATAGACCGCCAGTTCCGGAAGGGGACGACCCGGTCCGAAGAACCAGAGGGCCGCAATCATCGCGGCGTTCCACATGACGGGCGCCGTATACGAGATGAAGAACCGGCGGTGGCTGTTCAGGACGCCGAGACACCAGGCCGAAATCACCAGGAGACCGGCGCCCGGAAAGAGGATGCGCACCAGCGTGGTCGTCAGCGCGCGCTTGGGACCGCTGAAGCCGGGCGCGATCACGCCGATGAGCAGCGGCGCCAGCAGCACGCCGGCGACGACCAGCACCGACGTGACCAGCGACAGGATCCCGAAGACCGTCCGCGCCACGCGGTCCGCCTCGTCCTCGCGATCGCGCGCCAGCAGTCCCGCGTAGACGGGAATGAACGACGCCGACAGGGCGCCTTCGCCGAACAGGTTCTGGAGCAGGTTCGGGATCCGGAACGCCGCGTTGAACGCGTCGCCCGCGTCGGACTGCACGGCGAAGAAATGGCTGAAGAGCGCGATCCGCGCGAGCCCTGTGATGCGGCTGAGCAGAATGCCCGCGGCGACGAGCGCGGCCGAGCGCGACGAACTGGGGGAGGCTTTGGAAGGCATCGCTGCCGCCCTTCGACGGGCCCGGGCGTCCCGCGGCCCGTCGAGAGGGACAGCGTCAGTCTACTTCGAGTTTACTTCCCGACCGTGAACGGCGCGGTCGCCATGTTGTTGTCCCACATGATCACCAGCTTGCCGCCGCTCGCCGTGACATCGGCGAAGTCCAGGCAAGCTGGTCGATCGAGAGCGGCATCTTGTCCACTTTCATCGCGACGCGCGCGACGTCCTTGTCGGCCGTGTAGCCGAAGCCGCCCCAGAGCGCCGCCTTGTTGGACGGGTCGTACTTTTCCTGCGCCGGCCATGATGGACACCACCAGCGTCCAGTCAGTCGGCGACTTCAGATCGATGAACATCGTGTAGGTGCCGGCCGCGACCGTCTTGCCGCCGATCTGGAGCGGCACCTCCGTGGTCAACTGCGTCGATCACGTTCGCGCCCGCGCGCCAGATGGGGCCGTTGGCGAGCAGGTTCTTGCCGTACTCGGCGCCGCTCCCCCAGAGCGTCGCCCGCCCGCGCTTGATCGGCGCGCCGTACCAGATGTCGATCCACTTGTCGCCGATCTGGGTGGACGCCTTGGCCGCCGGGCTGGCGGGGCGCTTCTCCTGCGCGCCGACGACCGTTCCGGCCACCGCCAGGGCGCACGCGAGCGTCATCACTTTCTTGATCATGCTGTCGTTGTCCTCCTCGTCGAGCATTGTACCGCGGTCCGCGGTCCGCGGTCGCGGAGAGCGGAGAGCGGAGAGCGGAGAGCGGAGAGCGGAGAGCGGAGAGCGGAGAGCGGCCCGCGGACCGCGAGCGCTATACTCGCGTCATGCGGCAGAACATCTCGAGCGGGACGAAATGGGAGCCACTCGTCGGCTACTCGCGGGCGGTGCGCGTCGGGCAGGTCGTGCACGTGTCGGGGACGACGGCCACCGGGACGGACGGCGCGCTGGTTGGCCTGGGGGATGCGCATGCGCAGACGATCCAGACGCTGAAGAACATCGAGCGCGCGCTCGAGCAGGCCGGAGCCTCGCTCCGGCACGTCGTCCGCACGCGGATCTTCGTGACCAACATCATCCGCGACTGGGAAGCCGTCGGCCGGGCGCACGGCGAAATCCTCGGCGCCATCCGGCCGAGCACGACCATGGTCGAGGTCAGCCGGCTCATCGACCCCGACATGCTGGTGGAAATCGAGGCCGAGGCGCTCATCGACTGAGGCCCCGACGCGGCTGTGTCGAGGCGGGCAGATGGCGCGCTGGATCGTCGTCGACCGCCGGGTCGTCCTACGCGTACGGGCTCCGCGCCGGAAAACGGCTCGGCTAAATGCCCTGAAGGTAGGTATTTAGCCTGAAAATCCATTGGCCGGGGCCTGGCTTTGCCGTATAATTGCCGGGAGGCCAGTCCCTCCTTTTTCATAGGTCAACCGGATGTTCGAACGCTACACGGAACGCGCGCGCCGGGTTCTCTTCTTCGCGCGCTACGAGGCCAGCCAGCTCGGCAGCATCTCGATCGAGACCGAGCACCTGCTGCTCGGGCTCATACGGGAAGGCAAGGGGCTGACGAGCCGCATCTTTGCCCGCTCGCACCTCTCGCTCGAGAGCATTCGCAAAGAAATCGAGGGGCGCACCGTGTTCAGGGAGAAGGTTTCGACCTCGGTCGAGATCCCCTTCAGCGCGGAAACCAAGCGCGTCCTTCAGTACGCCGCCGAAGAGGCCGACCGGCTCCTGCACAACTACATCGGGACCGAGCACCTGCTGCTGGGCATCCTGCGCGAGGAACGCTCGGTCGCGGCGACCATCCTGATGGAAAAAGGGATGCGCCTGACGACGGTGCGCGAGGACATCGTGGCGCTGCTGAACGAGAAGACCACGCTCACGCGCGTCAAGGAAACGCCGCTGCTCGCCGAGTTCTCGCGCGACCTGACCGAGGCGGCGATGAAGAACCAGCTCGACCCGCTGGTTGGCCGCCGCATCGAGCTCGAGCGCGTCCAGCAGGTGCTCTGCCGCCGCACGAAGAACAACGCCGTGCTCATCGGCGAACCGGGCGTCGGCAAGACCGCGATCGTCGAGGGGCTGGCGCAGAAGGTCGTCTACGGCGACGTGCCGCACTTCCTGGCCGACAAGCGCATCCTCGCGCTCGACATCTCGCTGATCGTCGCCGGCACGAAGTATCGCGGGCAGTTCGAAGAGCGCCTCAAGGCGATCATGAAGGAGCTGACCGAGAACCCGAACATCATCGTGTTCATCGACGAGCTGCACACGCTGGTCGGCGCGGGCTCGGCCGAAGGCTCGCTCGACGCCGCCAACATCCTCAAGCCGGCGCTCTCGCGCGGCGAAATCCGCTGCATCGGCGCGACGACACCCGCCGAGTACCGGAAGTACATCGAGAAGGACCGTTCGCTCGAGCGGCGCTTCCAGGCGATCAAGGTCGATCCGCCGAGCGAGAAAGAAACGATCGACGTGCTGATGGGCGTGAAGGACCGCTACGAGTCCTTCCATCACGTCGAGTACACGTCGGAAGCGATCGAGGCGGCGGTTTACCAGTCCAACCGGTACATCACGGACCGGTTCCTGCCCGACAAGGCGATCGACCTCGTGGACGAGGCCGGCGCGCGCGCGAAGCTGCGCGAGGCCGGCTACAGCGAGGAGTTCGGCGAGATCAACCGCAGCATCCGCGTCGCCGTCGAGCAGATGGAAACGGCCGTCTCGGAGAAGAACTTCGAGAAGGCGCAGTTCTATCGCGACCAGGAAGTCCAGGCGCGCGAGAACCTGCAGTTCGTGCGCGAGAAGTTCGACGTCAAGACGAACACGCGCCGCGTGGTCGTCGGCAAGACCGAGATCGACGAGGTCGTGTCGAAGTGGACCGGGGTGCCGCTGACGTCAATCAACCAGGACGAGGGGGACAAGCTCCTGCAGATGGAGCAGGCGCTGCACGGCCGGGTCATCTCGCAGGACGCGGCGATATCCGCCATCTCGCGGGCCATCCGCCGGTCGCGGGCCGGGCTCAAATCGCCCAACCGGCCCGTCGGCAGTTTCATCTTCCTCGGGCCAACCGGCGTCGGGAAGACGGAGCTGGCGCGCGCGCTGGCCAATTTTCTGTTCGGCAGCGACCACGCGCTCATCCGCTTCGACATGTCCGAGTACATGGAGAAGCACTCGGTCTCGAAGCTGATTGGATCGCCGCCCGGATACGTCGGCCACGAGGAAGGCGGCCAGCTCACCGAGAAGGTGAAGCGCAATCCGTATTCGGTCGTGCTGCTCGACGAGGTGGAAAAGGCGCACCCGGACCTGTTCAACATCCTGCTGCAGGTGTTCGAGGACGGGCACCTGACCGACGGGCTCGGCAACCGGGTGAACTTCAAGAACACCATCATCATCATGACGTCGAACATCGGCGCCCGCTTCATCCAGAAGAAGGCGTCGCTCGGGTTCCAGACCGCTGACACGAGCGCCATCGCGCGCAGCGTCAACGACATGGTGCTGGGGGAGGTTCGCAAGACGTTCAACCCGGAGTTCATCAACCGGATCGACGAGATCATCGTGTTCGAGGCGCTGTCCGACGACGACCTGCGCACGATCACGCGCCTCCTCGTCAAGCAGGTGAACGAGAACCTGGTCGATCGCAAGCTGCACCTGGAGCTGGGGCAGGACGTCATCGACTGGATCATCGAACAGACGTGCAAGGACCGCTCGTATGGCGCGCGCCCGTTGCGCCGGGCCATCCAGCGCTACATCGAGGATCCGCTCTCGGAGGAGCTCATCCGCGGCCATTTGAAGGGTGGAGAGATCGAGGTGTACCTGGACGCCGGCATCCTGTCCTACCGCACTGCGGGCGTGGCGGAGTCCGGCCGCCGGCTGGCCTGAGCTCCGGGGCCCCTTCGCTTCGGGCCCGGCTTCGGCGTGGCAGTCCGCCGTCGCGGCGGGAGTCGCGCGGCCAGGCGGCTGGCCGCGCCGGGCGTGGCACGACAAAGGCCGACGGGTGGTCTTGCACGTCTAAGATCCAGTAAACTCATAGCTTGGCCCTGGCACGGGATCCGTGTGCGGGTCGGGCGTCCGGACCGCGCCCTGGCGCGCCTCTGGTTCGGTTCGCGTCGGCGTGGCAGGCCCCCGAATATCTATGCGAGTTCTTGCTCTGTTCCTTGCCGCCCTGATGGGGGTGGCCTCAGCGGCACATGCCGGGCAGGCTCAGGCCGCCGCGGCGCCGCAGGACCCGGCCGTTCAGGCGCCCCCCGCCTCGGCGGAGGCCGTGCCGTTGCCGACCACGATCTGCGGCCTGACGGTGCCCGCCCCGTCGGCTCTCCCGCCCGCCGGATCGGCGCCCGTGTTCTACACCGTCCTGCTGTGTTTCGGCCGCCAGGGGGGATCGCCGGTCGTCGAAGCGAACACGTATCTCTACTGGATGGAGGCGGCCAAGCGCGTGAGCCGTCCGTCGGAGAACCGCTGGGTTCCGTACGACGAGTCGCTCGAACAGGTCGTGCTCGGCGACTTCAAGCGCCTCTGGGCCACGGAGTTTCTCGACGACCTCATCATCGACGTGCGCGACGTCCGCTTCTCCAACGGCGTGATCGGCAAGGTCGTCGTCTACGACATGGAGGAGCGGCAGCGCGTCAAGATCGTGGACTACGTCGGGTCGAAGCGCGTCGAGCAGTCGAAGATCGAAGACGAGCTGAAGAAGAAGGGGATCACGATCCGGCTCGACTCGTTCATCGATCCCGGGCTCGTCCGCCAGGTCGCTGGCATCGTCCGCAGCCTGTATGCCGAAAAGGGCTACGAGTTCGCCGACGTGAAGCCGGAAATCAAGGAAGTCGCCGGCGGGCCGAAGCTGGTGCACCTCACCTTCCATATCGACGAAGGGCCGAAGGTCAGGATTCGCGACGTGGACTTCGTCGGCAACAAGGCCATCAGCGATCGCAAGCTCGAAGGCAAGCTGAAGGAGAACAAGTCCAAGGGCTGGCTGTCGTTCATCCTCGGCGGCGGCACCTACAAGGAAGAGAAATTCGCCGAGGACGCCGAGAACGTCGAAGCCTTCTACCGCGACAAGGGCTACATCTCGGCGCGCGTCGGGCAGCCGCAGCTGAAGATCCTGGAAGACTCGAAGGACGCGACCGTCCGGTGGGTGCAGTTGCGCATCCCGGTGACCGAAGGCAACCGCTACAAGATCGGCAACTTCACGTTCGACGGCAACACGATCGTCGATGCGAAGGCGCTTCGTCCGCTCTTCAAGCTCGATTCGGGCGACTACTACAGCGAGAAGAAGGTCCGGAAGGGGCTGGAAAAGGCGCGGGAAGTGTACGGCACCGGCGGCTACTTCGAGTTCACCGCCTATCCCGACCTTGCCCCGCGCGACCAGCCGGCCGACGGCGCGGATGGCGCGCCCTCGGCGGCCGGTCCGCCGTCGGCGGCGGCAAGGAAGCCAGGCGGTCCGCCGATCGTGGACGTGACGATGCGGGTGCAGGAGGGCAAGCAGTACTTCGTCAACCGCATCACGTTCCTCGGCAACACGACGACCCGCGACAACGTCATCCGTCGCGAGATGCGGCTCGTCGAGAGCGGCGTGTTCAACACCGAAGCGCTGAAGTACAGCGTGCGGCGGCTGAACCAGCTCGGGTACTTCAAAGCGCTCGAGGGCGACGCGATCTCGGTGGACAAGACGCCTGGCGTGGACAACAAGGTCGACGTCAAGCTGAAGTTCGAGGAGCAGAACCGCAACCAGCTCACGTTCGGCGCGGGCGTGTCGCAGTACGACGGCTTCTTCGGTCAGCTCTCGTTCCAGACGTCGAACTTCATGGGCCGCGGCGAGACCTTCACCGTGTCGGCGCAGCAGGGCAGCCGCGCGAAGAACTACCAGCTCGCCTTCAGCGAGCCGTTCCTGTTCGACCGGCCGATGACGGCCGGCGCCGATCTCTTCATCCGCGAGATCGACTACATCGGCCTCTATACGCAGAAGTCGGCCGGCGGCAACTTCGTCTACGGTTTCCAGGTCGCCGATTTCGCGCGGATGTTCATCAACTACAGCTACGAGCGCGTGCGGGTCACGGATCTGAACGCGGCCTTCACCGATCCGCGCGTGCTCGAGAGCAATCCGTATCTGAAGGACTCCCTGCTGACCGAGCAGGGCGGGCACCGGACGATCAGCAAGATCGGCCCGAGCTACGTGTTCAACACCGTGGACAGCCCGATCTTCCCGACGACCGGCGCGCGCTATACGCTGTCGATGGACGTGGCGGGGCTGGGCGGCAACACGAAGTTCATCAACCCGCGCGCGGAAATCATCAGGTACTGGGCGCAGACGCGGCGCACCTCGCTCGGCTTCCGCCTGGCGACCGAGTACATCCGGCCGATTGGCAGCACGAGCGTGCTGCCGATTTTCGAGAAGATTTTCCTTGGCGGCGAGTATTCGATCCGCGGCTTCGATCTGCGGATGGTCGGTCCTCGCGATCCCGTACAGGGCGTGGTGATCGGCGGCAACAAGAGCCTGCTGGGCAACGTCGAGTACCTGATCAACATCGCGGGGCCGGTGCGGCTGGTGCTCTTCGCCGACGCCGGCCAGGTGCGCGACATCGGCGAGAAGTTCGCGTGGAAGGAAAGCCACTACGTCCAGCAGTACGTGCCGCCGGCCACGCCGGTTCTGAGCGATCCGTTCGCGAGCACGGGCCTGCGCGGCGATGCGAACCAGCTGTTCCCCGACCCGGAATACGCGACGGTCAAGGTGGGGGAGACCAGCGCGTTCAAGTCGTCGATCGGCGCCGAAATCCGCTTCTTCATGCCGGTGCTGAACGTGCCGTTCCGCCTGATTTTCGCGATGAATCCCAGCCGCGGCGGCGTGTTCGACAACAACGGGCAGCCCGAGAAGAAGTGGAAGTTCCGGTTCGCGGTCGGCTCGACGTTCTAACAACAAAAATTCGGTATGATTCAGCTGGCCACGGCCACCGGCCGGATGCCTTAACAGAAGAGGGGACTGTTCGATGAAAGCGTTGAAGACGATGTTCGTAGTCGTGGCATTCGGTCTCGTGCTCGCCGCCGGCCCGGCGTTCGCGCAGGCGGCCGGCACGCAGCAGCAACCGCCCGCGACTCCGCCGGCCGCGGCCCCCGCGCCGCAGGCGGAGCCGCCGAAGCCGTTCCCCGAGGGGACGAAGTTCGCCTTTGTCGATATTCAGGTGATCGCCAGCACGTCGGCCGAAGGCAAGGCCGCGACCGCGAAGCTCGACGACCTGAAAAAGAAGAAGAACGCCGAACTCGTCGCCAAGGGCAACGCCCTCAAGGCGTCGCAGGACAAGCTCCAGGCGGGCGGCAGCGTGATGAGCGACCAGGCCCGGTCCGCGCTCGAGAAGGACATCGAGAAGATGCAGCGCGACATCCAGTTCGCGCAGCAGGACGCCCAGACCGAGGTCACCGATCTCACCAACGAGCTGCAGAACGACTTCCAGGTGAAGCTGAACCCGATCATCGAGCAGCTTCGCGTGGAGAAGGGCCTGCAGATCATCTTCAGCGTTCGCGATTCGGGCATCGTTGCCGCCGACACCGCGCTGGATCTGTCCGCCGAAGTCGTCAAGCGCTTCGACGCCGCCGCCAAGACCGCGCCGAAGAAATAGAGGCTCAGGGCTCAGGGTCAGGGCCTCAGGGGGCAGGGCCAAGGCTCAAGCGGATAGGGCTCAGGAGTCTCCGGCCCAGGGCCCTGTCCCTTCGGCCTTTGCCATTTTCCTTTACCTTTACCATTTTACTTTTACCATTTCCCTTTTCTCCCTCTGATAGACTCTCCTTCCGTGCAGATCAACATTCCGCAGACCCTCGAGCGACTCTGTTACCGATACCCGTCGTCGCTTGTCGATACCATCACCGAGCACGAGCCCGGAAAGCGCCTGGTCGCCGTGAAGAACGTCACGGTCAACGAGGATTTCTTCCAGGGGCACTTCCCGGGCGCGCCGCTGATGCCCGGTGTGCTGATGATCGAGACGCTCGCCCAGGTGGCGACGCTGCTGCTGATGCAGCCGACCGGACAGCCTGCCGGCGGGGCGCGCCTACCTGCGCGGGGTCGACCACGCGAAATTCCGGCGCCAGGTCGTGCCGGGCGATCGCCTGCGGCTCGAGGTCACGCTCGGCCCGCGCCGCGCGACGCTGGCGCGCGCCAGGGGAGTCGCCTACATCGGCGACGCGGTGGTGGCGGAAGCCGAACTGCTGATGGGACTCGTCGCCGACGGCAGCGGAGGCCTGCGCGAGGAGGTCACGATGCACCCGACCGCGATGGTGCATCCGCTCGCGAGAGTCGGGCAGGGGACCGTCATCGGCCCGAACGCCATCGTCGGCGAGCACGTGCGCATCGGCCGCAACTGCCGGATCGGCGCCGGCAGCATCGTCGAGGGGCATACGGAGATCGGTGACGACAACGAGCTGTTCCCGTACGTGTCGATCGGACTGCAGCCGCAGGACCTGAAGTACCGCGGCGAGCCGACGCGGCTGACGATCGGGAGCCGGAACATTTTCCGCGAGTTCGTCACGATCCATCGCGGCACCGCCGGCGGAGGCGGGCACACACAGGTGGGCGACGACAACCTGCTGATGGCCTACGCGCACATCGCGCACGATTGCCACGTGGGCAATTCCACGATTTTCGGCAACGCCGCGACGCTGGGGGGCCACGTCCACGTCGAGGACTACGCGACCATCAGCGCGTTTTCAGGCGTGCACCAGTTCTGCCGCGTGGGCCTGCACGCCTTCATCGGCGGCTTCTCGGTCGTGACCAAGGACGCGCTGCCGTTCGCCAAGACCGTGGGCAACCGTGCACGCATCTACGGCCTGAACACGATCGGCCTCGTGCGGCGCAAGTTCTCGCCAGACTCGATCGCCAAGCTGCGCCGGGTCTACCGGCACCTCCTGCACTCGAACACGAGCCGGGCGCTCGCCCAGATCGAGCGCGATCCGACGCTGGACTGTCCCGAGGTGAAATACGTGGTGCAGTTCATCCGCTCGTCGAGCCGTGGGGTCGGCCTTCGCCGCCCGAGTCGGCGTCTTGACGAATCCGCCGAGGACTAGCGGGCTACGGCCGACAAGTCGGCCTTCGCCGCCCGAGTCGCCGGCTGGATGAATCCCCCGAAGAGTAGGTGAGGGCGGCTTCCGCCTTCGCCGGCCTGACATTAGAGGAGGCCGGCTTCGGCGCGACAAGTCGGCCCGAGGGGTCCCAGGGGCGGGGTCTGATCCCAGCGTCGGGGTTTGCCCCAGCGAAGGCTCGGCCGGCCCGGGCGAGTTCGTTGGGGAAGTGAAATCCCGGCGCGGGCTCAGGGATGGTCGACGGTGACGGTGTAGTCGGTCGGGCCGATGAGCTTTCCGCTGTCCGAAATCCGCACGCAGAGCGTGCCGATCGACGACGCCGTCCCGGTGATCGTGTTTCCCAACACGGCGTTGTCGTTGACGAGCACGAGCTGGCAGAGCGCGCCGTTCCAGGTGCCGAGGCTCAGGCTGGTGACGCTGTCGTCAGGGCTGACGGCCGTTAGTGTCGCGGTGACGGTACCGGCCGCAGAAACGACGAACTCGTTGGTCGCGCCGCCGTTCGGCGTGATCGTGCCGGTGAACGTCTCGGTCACGGTCACCGGCGTGGTCGGAGTCGTTGCCGTGTCGTTGACCGTGTTATCGCAAGCGGCAAAGCTGAAAGTCGCCAGAACGAGCAGCGCGAGCCCGCCACGGGAAATCGAGCGCATTCTCTCTCCTTGAAAGCCCTGATAAACTGATGGTACTCCATGAAGTGTAACCGAACCACCCCCGCATGAGCAGGATCGGGCTGATCGCCGGCAACGGCCGGTTTCCGTTCCTGGTGCTCCAGGGGGCCCGCAGCCTCGGCCATGACGTCACGGTTGTCGCGGTCAAGGAGGAGGCGTTTGCCGACCTCGAACCCGCGGCCCTGGCGGCCGGCGCCGAGCTGCACTGGGTGTCGCTCGGACACCTCGGCACATGCCTGCGGATCCTGCAGGCCGACGGAGTGACCCGTGCCGTGATGGCGGGGCAGGTCAAGCACTCGAAAATCTTCTCCGGAATCGTGCCGGACCTGACGTTTCTGTCCGTCCTCACGAAGCTCAGGGCGCGCAACACCGATGCGCTGATTTCGGCCGTCGCCGACGTCATGCGCGACCACGGGATCGAGCTGATTGACTCGACGGCGTTCCTCGCGCCGCTCCTTGCCGGCGAAGGCACGTTGACGAACCGGGCGCCGGACGAGGAGGAGCGGGCCGACTTCGAATTCGGGTACCGCCAGGCCGACGCCATCGCCGCGCTCGACATCGGCCAGACCATCGCGGTGAAACACAGGGCCGTCGTGGCGGTCGAGGCGATGGAGGGCACCGACGAAGTGATCGGCCGCGCCGGGCATCTGGCGGGGCCCGGCGTGCGGGTCATCAAGGTGGCCAAGCCGAACCAGGACATGCGGTTCGACGTGCCGGTCGATCGGGCGTGGCGACCATCCAGGCGATGCGGGTCGCGGGCGCCACCGCCCTGTCGGTGGATGCCGGCCGGACGCTGGTGCTCGACGGGGAGCACGTCTTCAAGTCGGCCAACGAAGCGGGCATCACGATCATCGGCCGTCCCCGGTCCAGTGGGCCGGCCGTGCGCGGAGAAGGGACAAAGGAGCCTCGTGGCCTCTGATCGCATGCGAGTCGCGGTAATCGGCGTCGGGCATCTCGGCCGGCATCACGCCCGGATCCTGTCGGCGCTCGACGGCGCCGAACTGGTGGCCGTGGTGGACACGCTGCCGGGCCGCGCCGCGGAAATCGCCTCCGGCACCGGCGCGCGCGCGCTGACCGATTGCCGTGAGATCGTCGGCCAGGTGGACGCCGTCACGATCGCCGTCCCGACCGAGCAGCATCGCGACGTGGCGCTGCCGTTCCTGGCGCGGGGCACGGCCGTCCTCATCGAAAAGCCCATGGCGCGCTCGCTGGCCGAAGCCGACGAGCTGCTCGCCGCCGCGCGCGCCTCCGGCGCGACGCTGGCGGTCGGGCATACCGAGCGGTACAACCCCGCCGTCGCCGCCGTGATGCCGCTCGTGACCTCGCCGCGCTTCATCGAGGTGCACCGGCTCGGGGTGTTTCCCGAGCGCAGCCTCGACATCGACGTCGTCTTCGATCTGATGATTCACGACCTGGACGTGATCCTTTCGCTCGTGCGTTCAGACGTCGTGTCCATCGAAGCGGTCGGGGTGCCGGTCCTGACGCCCCGCTACGACATCGCCAACGCCCGGCTGCGCTTCGCGTCGGGGTGCATCGCCAACGTGACCGCGAGCCGGATCAGCAAGGATCGGGTGCGGAAAATCCGGTTCTTCCAGCCGGATTCGTATATATCGATCGATTATGCGGCGCAGGAGGTCGAGGGCTGGCGGCTGGTCCGGACCGCCGGCGAGCGTCCGAAGATCGAGGGCGGGCAGCTGCCGGTGGAGCACGACGAGCCGCTCAAGCGGGAGCTGGCCGATTTCCTGGGCGCCGCGCGCGACCATCGCGCTCCGATCGTGGACGGCGAGGCCGGCCGCCGGGCGCTGGAGCTGGCCACGCGGATCGCCGACAAGATGGAAAGCGTGTCGTAGGACGACGCTTCAGCGTCGTCCCATCATCGATCAGCGTTGTGTTTCATCAAAATGTTCAAAGACCTGAACGACTTCATCGCGGCGCTCGACCGCGAACGTGAGCTGGCCCGCATCACCGATCCGGTGAGTCCCGACCTCGAGATTTGCGCGGTGACGGATCGCGTGTCCAAGTCGCCCGGCGGCGGCCCGGGGCTGCTCTTCGAGCGGCCGACCGGCTTCGACATTCCGGTCGCGGTGAACCTGTACGGATCGATGAAGCGGATCTGCATGGCGCTCGGCGTGGAGACGCTCGACGATCTCGCGAAGGAGATCGAGGAGCTGGCCTCGCCGAAGATCCCCGCGGGCATGCTCGACGCGCTGAAGATGCTGCCGATGGTCAACCGGCTGCGCGACCTGATGCCGAAAACCGTCGGCGACGGTCCTTGCCAGGAGGTCGTCCTGCGCGACGGCTCGCTCGACGATCTGCCGATCCTCAAGTGCTGGCCCGAAGACGGCGGGCGCTACATTACCCTGCCGCTCGTCTTCACCAGGGATCCCGAGACCGGGATGCGCAACATCGGCACCTACCGCATGCAGGTGTTCGACGGCCGCACCACCGGGATGCACTGGCAGCGCCACAAGGGTGGCGCCCAGCACTACCGTGTCGCCGAACGGCTCGGCAGGCGGCTGCCGGTCGCCGTGGCGCTCGGTCCAGATCCGGCGCTTGCCTATTCGGCCACCGCGCCCATGCCCGAGGGGCTCGACGAGCTGCTGCTCGCCGGATTCCTGAGGCGCGATCGCGTCGAACTGGTCAAGTGCGTCACCGTCGATCTCGAGGTGCCCGCCAACGCGCAGATGATTCTCGAGGGCTACGTCGAACCGGGCGAGCGTCGCCGCGAGGGGCCGTTCGGCGATCACACCGGGTTCTATTCGCACCCGGACGACTATCCCGTGTTCCACGTCACCTGCGTCACGCGCCGCAAGAACCCCATCTACCTGACGACGGTCGTGGGGATTCCGCCGATGGAGGACTACTATCTCGGCAAGGCGAGCGAGCGGATCTTCCTGCCGCTCATCCGCAAGACGCTGCCGGAAATCGTGGACATGCACTTCCCGGCCGCGGGCATTTTCCACAACATCGTCTTCATCTCGATCGACAAGCGCTATCCGGGACATGCCCGCAAGATCATGAACGCCGTCTGGGGCCTCGGCCAGCTCATGTTTTCGAAGACCGTGATCGTGGTGGACAAGGACGTGGACGTCCAGAACGAGGCTGAGGTCGCGTGGATCGTCGGAACGCACTACGATCCGGAGCGGGACATCCAGTTCACCCGGGGCCCGATGGACGATCTCGAAGACGCGAGCGATCTTCCGGCCTACGGGAGCAAGATGGGCATCGACGCCACTCGCAAATGGGCGTCGGAAGGATTCACCAGGCCGTGGCCCACGCGCGTGGCGACGACCGGGCCGGCCGCGGAGAAGGCCGAAGCCATCTGGGAGAAGATCAGCAAGGGATGGAAAGCCTGACACACGCCGACGCGGCTGCGCTCCTCGAGAGCCACGATCTGATTGGCACCGGTGCGCGGGCCGACGACGTGCGCCGGGCCTTGCATGGTGCGCGCACGACATTCGTGCGCGTGTTCGAGGTGCATGTCGACGCTCCGCCGTCCGCCGCGCCGTCGTCGATGGCTGCCGGAGAGATTCGGATCGTCGGCCGGCCCGCCTCGATCGACGCGGCGCTGGCCGCCGTCCAGGCGGCCGTGTCGTTCGCCGACGGCACCGCGGTCACCGGGTTCGCGCTCGACGACCTGCAGGCGTTGGCGGCCACGGGGCCCCGATCGCTGACCGACGTCTGTCGCGCGCTGCGCGCCGCCGGCATGGAAGCGGTCGCCGAGGTGGCGGTCGACACGCTGGCGGACTTTCACCTGGTCACCCAGGCGCGGACCGCGGGCCTGGCGGTCACGCGCCTGACCGTCCGCGCGCTCGCGCCCGATGCCCGGCTCGACGATCCTCGAGCGCGCGCGCGCCCTTCAGGCTGCCATTGGCGGCTTCAGGACCTTCGCGCCCCTCCCGCGCACGTTCACCGCCGCACACCCGTCCACCGGGTTCGACGATGTGAAGCAGGTCGCGCTGGCACGCCTGCTCGTTCCGGCGATCGAATCCATTCAGGTGGACTGGCCGCTGTACGGCCCGAAGCTCGCCCAGGTCGCGCTGACCGTCGGGGCGGACGACGTGGACGGCGTGGCCGCGGTGGAGATCGGGACGCTCGGCACGCGCCGCAGCGCCCTGGAGGAAATCCGCGGCAACATCCGGGCGGCCGCGCTCGATCCGATCGAGCGCAACGGGCGCTTCGAGAGCCGGTCATGATTCGACGCGGCGCGTCTTGGCGCAGTCGATTACCTGAACGCGCGGCCGCTCGTCTTCGGCCTCGAGCTCCAGAACCACCTGTTCTCGCTGCGGTTCGACGTGCCGTCGAAGTGCGCGGCGCTGCTGCACGAGGGGACGATCGACGTCGGGATGATCCCGTCGATCGAGTACCAGCGCGGGTCCGAGCCGTACCGCATCGCGCCGGGCCTCGGGATCATCTCGGACGGCGAGGTCGCTTCCGTCGCGCTCTTCAGCAAGAAGCCGATCGACCAGGTGGAGTCGATCGCCGCCGACATCAGCTCGCGCACGTCGAACGCGCTGTTGCGCGTGCTGTGCTACGAACGCTTCGGCATCGACCCGCGGTTCGACCCGATGGCGCCGGATCCAACCGCCATGCTGACGCAGTGCGACGCCGCCCTCATCATCGGCGACCCGGCGCTGTTCCTCGATCACGCGGCGCGCGGCCTTCTGAAAATCGACCTCGGAGAGCACTGGACCGCGATGACGGATCTGCCGTTCGTCTGGGCGGTGTGGGCGGGGCGCCCCGCGGCGCTCACCGCCGAACACGTCAGGGCGCTCGTGCACGCCCGGGACGGTGGAGTCGCCCACGTCGATGAGCTGGCCGCCGCCTACTGCGGACCCGATCGCACAGAACTTGGACAGCGCTACCTGAGGGACAATATCAAGTACGTCCTCGGCGAGCGCGAAGAATCGGGGCTGCGAACGTTCTACCGGCTGGCCGAAAAGCACGGTCTGATCGAACGCGCAATCGCGCCGGCGTTTTACGGAGGCTAGGGGCTTGGGGCTTCAGGCTTCGGGCCTGAGGCCTGGTGGCTTCGGGGCTGGGGGCCTCGGGGCTTGGGTTGGCGGAAGGAGGTTGACGGCAGCACGGACGGAACCTCCGTGTCTCCGTCCCTCCGTTTCTCCTGTGAGGCGGATCCGGTCGCAGCTCGACAGCGGCTGGCGCCCGGGTTAGCGTAAGGAGGCTGACGGCAGCACGGACGGAACCTCCGTGTCTCCGTCCCTCCGTTTCTCCTGTGAGGCGGATCCGGTCGCAGTTCGACAGCGGCTGTCGCCCGGGTTAGCGTAAGGAGGCTGACGGCAGCACGGACGGAACCTCCGTGTCTCCGTCCCTCCGTTTCTCCTGTGAGGCGGATCCGGTCGCAGTTCGACAGCGGCTGTCGCCCGGGTTAGCGTGAGGAGGCTGACGGCAGCACGGACGGAACCTCCGTGTCTCCGTCCCTCCGTTTCTCCTGTGAGGCGGATCCGGTCGCAGTTCGACAGCGTCTGTCGCCCGGGTAAGCGTAAGGAGGCTGACGGCAGCACGGACGGAACCTCGGCGTCTCCGTCCCTCCGTTTCTCCTGTGAGGCGGATCCGGTCGCAGTTCGACGGCGGCTGTCGCCCGGCCTTGAATACCGACACTATGACGATCGCGCAACCTGGCGGACAAGGTGCGGGGTGGCGGACGGCTCGATCGGGCCGAGGCGCTCGAGCTGTACACGCAGGCGCCGTCGGCGCTTCTCGGCGCGCTGGCCGACGAAGTCCGTGCGCGCCGTCATCCCGATCGCGTCGTCACCTACATCATCGATCGCAACGTCAACTACACGAACGTCTGCGTCGCGCGCTGCAACTTCTGCGCGTTCTACCGTCCGGTCGGATCGGCGGAAGGGTACGTGCTCGGGTTCGACGAAATCTTCCGCAAGATCGACGAGACCATCGCGCTCGGCGGCGGCCAGCTGCTGCTGCAGGGCGGGCACAATCCCGACCTGCCGATCGAGTGGTACGAGGACCTGTTCCGATCGGTGAAGGCGCGCTACCCGGCATTTCGGCTGCACGCCCTGTCGCCGCCCGAGGTGGTCAACCTGTCGCGTCTGTCGCGGCTGCCGGTGCCCGGCGTGATCGACCGGCTGATCGCGGTCGGCCTCGACAGCATTCCCGGCGGCGGCGCCGAGATCCTCGTCGATCGCGTGCGCCGGCTGCTGAACTGCTACAGCAAGGCGACCGCTGACGAATGGCTCGACGTGATGCGTCATGCCCACCGCGCGGGACTGCGCACGACGGCGACGATGATGTACGGCACGGTGGAGACGCTGGCGGAGCGCCTGGAGCACATGTTCCGGCTGCGCGAGCTCCAGGACGAGACCGGCGGGTTCACCGCCTTCATCGCGTGGAGCTACCAGCCGGAGCACACCGAGCTGGGCGGCAGCGAGGCGACCGGGGTCGAGTACCTGCGAACGCTCGCCGACCGCGCGGCTCGTGCTCGACAACTTCGAGAACCTCCAGGCGTCGTGGGTCACGCAGGGCGGGAAGGTCGGGCAGCTCAGCCTGGCGTATGGCGCCAACGACATGGGCAGCGTCATGATCGAAGAAAACGTCGTCCGCGCGGCTGGCGCGAGCTACTGCATGGACGAGATCGAGATCGTGCGCAACATCGAGAATGCCGGGTTCACTGCCAGTCCGCCGCAACATGCACTACGAGCGGCTCGGAGCGCCGATTTTCCGCGAGCGCGACGTGCCGCGGATGCTGGAGCTGGCCGTGGCGCGCGAAGACGGCGACACGAGCCGGCCGCCGGAAATCAGCCGGTACGCCGCGCGCAGTGCGGCGGAGAAGAAGGCGCGGCAGGAGCACGCCGCCGAGTAGGATGGCGTACCTCTATCGCGCCGCGTGGGTGCTCCCGGTTGCCACCGCGCCCATCCGGAACGGCTGGGTCGCGGTTGAACGCGGGCGCGTGCTCGCCGTCGGGCGCGGCGCGGCCCCGCCGCCGGCGGAGGACGGCGAGGTGGCGGAACTCGGGGACGTGGCGATCCTCCCGGGCCTCGTCAACGCGCACACCCACCTCGAGCTGTCGTGGATGCGCGACCGGGTGCCGCCCGAGGCGTCCGTACCGGAGTGGGCTGCGCGCCTGATGACGCTTCGGCGTGCCGTCAGCGCCGACCCGCCGGCGCCGATCCACGAGGCCGTGCGCGAGGCGCGCGCGGCCGGGACTGCGCTGGTCGGCGACGTGACCAACACGCTGGCGGCGTACGAGGCGTTGATCGACAGCGACCTCGCGGCTGCCGTCTTCCGCGAGCTGCTGGGATTCAACGCGCCCGCGCCGGCCGATCTCGTCGCCTCGGCGCGCGCCGCGCTCGAGGACCTGATGCCGATCGAGTGGCTCCGCCCTTCGATCGTGCCGCACGCGCCCTATTCAGTGTCGCCGGATCTCTTCCGCGCGATTGCCGGGGCCTCGGGCGATCGCCCGGTCAGCGTGCATCTGGGGGAGTCGGCCGAAGAGCTGCAGTTCCTGCGCGACGGCACCGGGCCGTGGCGCGAGCTGCTCGGGCGAGCTCGGGGCCTGGAACGACCGCTGGCTGCCGCCCGGCTGCGGCCCCGTCGAGTATCTGGAGCGCCTCGGCCTCGTCGGTCCGCACCTGCTCGCCGTGCACGGGACCCAGTTCACCGAGGACGACCTGGCGCGGCTCGCCAGCGCGCGCGCCACGGTCGTGACCTGTCCGCGCAGCAACCGCTGGACCGGCGCCGGCATCCCGCCGGTCGAATGATTTCTACGCATCCGGCGTGCGCGTGGCGATCGGCACCGACAGCCTGGCGAGCGTCGAGGACCTCAACCCGTTTGCCGAACTCGTCGAGCTGCGGCGGCTGGCGCCGTACGTGCCGGCCTCGCGGCTGATCGACAGCGCCACGCGCGCCGGCGCCGCCGCGCTCGGCTTTGCCGCCGACTACGGCACCATCGAGCCGGGCAAGCTTGCCGATCTCATTGCCGTGCGGCTTTCCGGCAGGGTGGATGACGTGGAAGAATATCTCGTTGCTGGCATCGAACCCGACGCCGTGTCCTGGCCGAGCTGAGCCTTGAGCCTTGAGCCCTGAGCCCTGAGCCGTGAGCCCTGAGCCGTGAAGCGTCTTCCTACCTACGCGTCGTTCGTGCGTTTCAGCCACACGGTCTTCGCGCTGCCGTTCGCGCTGACCGGAGCGCTGCTCGCGCTGCACCGGACGGGCGACTGGGCGCCGTCGCACGCCGGCTGGCGCGTCGTGTGGATCGTCATCGCGATGGTGGCGGCGCGCAGCGCGGCGATGGGCTTCAACCGTCTGGCTGACGCGTCGCACGACGCGCTGAACCCGCGCACCTCGTCGCGCGAGCTTCCGCGCGGCGCCATGACCCGGCGCGAAGCGCAGGTCTTCATCGCGATCGCGGCGCTGGTCTTCGTCGGCGCGGCGTGGGCGCTCGGTCCGGTGTGCTTCGCGCTGTCGCCCGTCGCCCTGGCGATCGTGTTCTGGTATTCGCTGGCGAAGCGCTTCACCAGCTACACGCAGTTGTTCCTCGGCCTTGCGATGGCCGTCGCGCCGGTGGGCGGATGGCTGGCTGCCGGCGGCGCCGGCGGCTGGGAACCCTGGCTGCTCGGCCTGGCGATCGGCACGTGGGTGGGCGGATTCGACGTATTGTATGCGTGTCAGGATCTGGACTTCGATCGCGCGCACGGGCTGCGATCGATCCCCGTCCGGTTCGGGGTCGCGCGGTCGCTGCGCATCTCGCGCGCGATGCACGTGGTGACCATCGCGTGCCTCGTGCTGCTCGCGCCGGTCGCGCACCTGGGTGGCATCTACCTCGCGGGCGTGGCCGGCGTGGCCGCGCTGCTCGTGTTCGAGCAGTCGCTCGTCAGCGAGCACGACCTGTCGCAGGTCAAGCGCGCGTTCGACATGAACGGCTACGTCGGCATCCTGTATCTGGTGACGACGGCGCTGGCCGTGTATGCGGCGTCATAGCGGAAATCCCCGGGTCGCCATGGGGCGACCCGGCTCGCGTAGCGGTGAATGGAGTAGGACGTGGCTGCTGACAGGCGCGCGATCGCGATCGCCATCACCGGCGCCAGCGGGGCGCTCTACGCGACCCGTACCATCGCGGCGCTGCTCGAGCAGGGCTGCCATCTCGAACTGGTGGTGTCGGACTACGGGCGGCGGCTGCTGCGCGACGAACTCGGCGAAGCGGCCAGCGTCGATCGGCTGCTGGAGTACCTGGCGAACCGATACGGCGACGCCGTCCGCAACGGCACCTACACGCTGTACAGCAATCGCGATCTCGGCGCGAAGATCGCCAGCGGCAGCCAGGGCTGCGAGGCGATGGTGATCGTGCCGTGTTCGATGAAGACGCTGGCCGGCGTCGCCCACGGGTTGTCCCGCACCCTCGTCGAGCGCGCCGCCGACGTGATGCTCAAGGAACGGCGCACGCTCGTCATCGTGCCGCGCGAAACGCCCATGAGCCTTCCGCAGCTGCGCAACATGGTGCTCTGCGCCGAAGCCGGCGCGATGGTCAT
Source organism: uncultured Acidobacteriota bacterium (assembly GCA_963817635.1). GTDB lineage: Bacteria > Acidobacteriota > Vicinamibacteria > Vicinamibacterales > 2-12-FULL-66-21 > CAWFPR01. The sequence goes on from CAWFPR010000002.1 coordinate 126,590, forward strand.
GCCGGCCATGCCGGCCTTCTACCAGATGCCCGAGACGCTCGACGATCTCGCCGAGTTTCATGGCCGGGAAGATCCTGAGCGCACTCGGCTTCACGCACACCTGTATCCCTCGTGGCAGGGATAGGCGCTCCGCTCTCCGCTCTCCGCGCTCCGCGGTCCGCGCTCCGCGGTCCGCGGTCCGCGGTCGGCGCTCCGCGAGAAGGTGGCCGTCGCCGCGCCGTGGGTACGACGGCACGACCGGAGCAGAAAAACCTCCGTGCCTCCGTTTCTCCCTGTCCCCACTGGAGGTTCCGATCGCAGCGCGACAGCGGCTGTCGTCCGACTGGAAGTTCCGATCGCAGCGCGACAAGTGGCTGTCCATGTGAGGTTCCCAGGTGTCCGTTGACAAGAACCCTTCGCGCATCGCGGGCATGTTCGATGCGATCGCGCCGCGCTACGATCTGCTGAACCACGTCCTCAGCGCGGGGCTCGACAGGCGCTGGCGGGATCGCGCCGTCGATGCGCTCGGCCTGGGCCCGGACGCGCGCGTGCTCGACCTGTGCACCGGTACCGGCGATCTGGCGATCGCGACCGTGACGCGTGCGACCGGCGCGACGGTGGTTGGCGTGGACTTCGCTGCCGCCATGCTGCGGCTGGGACGCGAGAAGGTGCGGCGGGGCGGCTTCGAGCGGACCATCCGCTTCGTGCGGGGCGATGCGGCGCGCATCCCGCTGGCCGATGCCAGTTGCGACGCCGCGACCATCGCGTTCGGGATCCGAAACGTGGCGGAGCCGGAGCGCGCGCTTGCGGAACTGGCGCGGGTGTTGCGTCCGGGCGCGCGCCTGGCCATCCTCGAATTCGGTCAGCCCCGCATTCCCGGGGTCCGCACGCTGTACGCCTGGTACTTCCGGTATCTCCTGCCGCTCGTGGGGCGCATGGTGTCGAAGCACCAGAGCGCCTATTCGTACCTGCCGGCGTCGGTCGGCACCTTCCCGCCGGCCGCCGAATTCAGCCGGATGATCGCTGCCGCCAACTTTTCACAGGTCCGCGCCGTCTCTCTGACCTTCGGCATCGTCTATCTGTATGTTGCGGAGCGATCGAGGGCTTCAGGCTTCAGGCTCCAGGCTCAGGGCTCAGGGCTTGGGGCTTAGGGCTCAGCGGGTCAGGGCTTAGGGCTCAGGCTCAGGCTTAAGGGATTGAAGACTGGGGATTGACGATTGGGGATTGACGATTGGGGATTGAGGATTGGGGGCTTGGGTCCTGAACTCGAACCCCGGCGTTCTGAAATCCCCAAGCCCCTGAGCCCTGAGCCCTGAGCCCTGAGCCCTGAGCCCTGAAGCCTGAAGCCTGAAGCCCCAAGCCCCTGTTATAATCGTTTAACCTACTGATGTACTTCGACTTCGAGGACCACCGGCCCGACACGCCGCACCTGCCGCGACCGCTGACCCGGCTCGAGGTCGTGCTGCTGACCCTCGTCTTCTACCTGTCGCTCTGGATCCTGATGATTTTCGCGCCGACAGTTGCCGTGGGTGAAGGCGTACCAGGCCGAACTCCAGCGGGTCCAGGCCGAGCAGCAGCAGAAGGCGCTGGAGCGCCAGCGCGAGAACGCGCGGTTCGTCTTCGTCCAGCCGCGCGTGGACATCCGGGCGCCGAAGCCGCCGCCGCGCGCCGAACTCTCCGACATCGATCGCCGCGCCGCGACCACGGAACGCGCGCCGAAACCGACCAACAGCATGCCATTCGCGCGGGGGAACTCGCCGGAGCGGATCGAGGCCGTGCCGCGCGTCGAGCCGCGCGGGCAGAACGGCACCGCGCAGACGGCGAACCTGCGCCCGAGACGGACCAGATCCGCAAGGGGCTGACGCTGCCCGACTGCGTTGTCGGCGATCGAGCCGCGCGCGAGCGACTCGGGTCGTCTGACGCCGCGCGCGCCGGCGATGGGCGTGCTGGCCGACGCCATCCGCAACGCGCAGAAGTACGTCCAGAACGACGGGTTCGTGAACCTGCAGGGAGGCGGCGACCAGGACTTCGCCCCGGCGATCCAGTTCGACACCAAGGGGGTCGAATTCGGCCCGTGGCTGCGCCGCTTCGTGGCGCAGATCCGCCGCAACTGGTTCGTGCCGCAATCGGCCATGATGCTGCACGGCCACGTCGTGATCACGTTCTTCGTCGGCAAGGACGGCCGCATCAGCGAACTGAAGGTCCTGCGGCCCTCGGGTATCGAGTCGTTCAACAACTCGGCGTACGGCGCGCTGGCGGCGTCGAATCCGACCCAGCCGCTCCCGCCCGAATATCCGGACGATCGCGCGTTCTTCACCGTCACGTTCTTCTTCAACGAAGACCCGGGCGGCTCGCGATGAGCTGGCCCACCCGCACGCAGCAGATCGGGCTCCTGTTGCTGCTCTTCGCGATGGTGGCCGTCGCGTTCTATCGCGCGTTCCCGCTTCCGTGAGCACGCGTCCGCTGCTCGTCGCGATTGTCGGTCCGACGGCGACCGGCAAGAGCGCGCTCGGGATCGCGCTGGCGCGGCGTTTCGACGGGGAGGTCGTCGCCTGCGACTCGACGGCCGTGTACCGCGGCTTCGACATCGGCACCGACAAGGTGTCGCCAGCCGAACAGGCCGGCGTTCCCCATCACATGGTGGACGTCGCCGATCCCACCGACGAGTACTCCGCGGCGCGCTACGGCCGTGAGGCCTCGGCCGTCATTCGGGACATCACGGCGCGCGGGCGGCTGCCGATCCTCGTCGGCGGGACCGGCCTCTACTACCGCGCGCTGACCCGGGGGTTCTTTCCAGGGCCGAGTCGCGACGTGGCGCTGCGCGCGCGGCTCGAGCGGATTGCGGACCGACGCGGGGTCGAACGGCTCCACGCGCTGCTCGCGCGGGTGGATCCCGCCATCGGGCGTGCGCATCCAGCCGCGCGATCGCAAGCGGCTCGTCCGTGCCCTCGAGGTGTAGCGCCTGACCGGTCGTCCCCTCACCGAGCACTTTGCCGCCACCGAGTCGCCGATCCCCGACTACGACGTGATGAGCTTCGCGCTGCAGGATTCCCGACGCGGACACCGCCGCTCGGGTCGCCGCGCGCGTCGACGCCCAGTTCGCGCGGGGTCTGCTCGACGAGATGCGCGGCATTGCTCGCGGCCGGCGTGCCGGAAACTGCGCACCCGTTCACGGGACTTGTGTACCGCCAGGCGCTCGAGCACCTGCACGGCGTCCGCGACGAAGCCGCGACGCGAGAACTGATCGTGCGCGAGAACAGGAAATACGCCCGGCGACAGTTGATCTGGTTCAGGAAAGAGCCTAATCTACAATGGATTCACGCCGCAGGTGAGCGCGACACGACTCGAGATGAAGTCGTGCACGCGCTCGCGGCCAGGGAGAATCAGCGTAATGCCCCAAACTCGTGAGTCGCGGCCGGCGCCCGCCCAGCCGAACATCCAGGACGTGTTCCTCAACTACGCCCGGCGCGAGAAGCTGCCCGTGCACATCCGCCTGATGGACGGCACCGAGCTCGAGGGGCGCGTCAAGAACTTCGACCGCTTCGCCGTCATCGTCGAACACAGCGGCGCGGATCACATGATCTTCAAGCACGCGATTGCCACGATCCGATCGCCGCGGCCCATGAGCAACTACTACTCTTCGCACGAAGCCTGATTGCCCACGTCCCTTCCCGACCGCGTCATCCTCATCGTCCTCGACAGCGTCGGCATCGGCGAGCTGCCGGATGCCCGGACGTACGGCGACGAAGGCAGCAACACCGTCGGGAACATCGCGGCGCGCATCCCGCTGTCCGTGCCCGGGCTTCGGAGTCTCGGCCTCTCGCGCCTCGTGAGCCTCGGCGGCGGCGCCGGCGACCCGCCGCCGCGCGGCGCGTACGGGCGGATGGCCGAGGCGTCGCCCGGCAAGGACTCGGTCACCGGCCACTGGGAGATGGCCGGCCTCGTGCTCGACCGTCCCTTTCCCGTCTTTCCTCACGGGTTTCCCCGCGAGTTGATCGAGGCCTTCGAGGCGCGCATCGGGCGCGCCACGCTGGCGAACAAGGCGGCCTCCGGCACGGCGATCATCGACGAGCTCGGCCCCGAGCACATGCGCACGGGCAAGCCCATCGTCTACACGTCGGCCGACAGCGTCTTCCAGATCGCCGCGCACGAGGACGTGATTCCGGTCCCGGAGCTGTATCGGATGTGCGAGGTGGCCTACGAGCTGGCCGGCAAGGGCATGGGCGTGGGCCGCGTCATCGCGCGCCCGTTCGTCGGCGAGCCCGGCGGCTTCCGCCGGACGGCGAACCGCCGCGATTTCGCGCTGACGCCCTTCACGCCGACGCTGCTCGACCTGCTCGAAGACGCCGGGCTGCCCGTCGTCGCGATCGGCAAGATCGAGGATCTCTTCGCCGGGCGCGGCATCACCGCCGCGACGCACACCGCCTCGGACGAGCAGGGCGTCGACGAAGTGCTGGCGGCGATCGGCACGACGCCGCGCGGGCTCATCTTCGCGAACCTCGTGGACTTCGACGCGCAGTACGGTCATCGCAACGACGTCGCCGGCTACGCGGCGAACCTCGAGCGCTTCGATCGCCGCCTGCCGCAGCTCCTGGAGGCCATCGGTCCGCGCGATCTGCTGATCATCACCGCGGATCACGGCAACGACCCGACGACGCCGAGCACCGATCACGCGCGCGAGTACGTGCCGGTGTTCGCCGTCGGGCCGCGCGTCAGGCCCGGCACCGACATCGGCACGCGCGCGACGTTCGCCGATCTCGGCCAGACGATCGCGGACCTGTTCGGCGTCGGCCCGCTGCCGCACGGCACCAGTTTCCTTCGCGACATTCTGGCATGACGAACATCCGCGAAGATCTCGAGCGCCGCGAGCGCGAGTTCCTGGCCCCGCAGGCGGCCCGGAGCGCCGATACGCGCGGGCGGCTTCGACCCGAGGCCGAGGACCCGATCCGGCCCGCCTTCCAGCGCGATCGCGACCGCATCATCCACTGCAAGGCGTTCCGCCGGCTGAAGCACAAGACGCAGGTCTTCTTCGCGCCGACCGGCGATCACTACCGGACGCGCCTCACCCACACGCTCGAGGTCTCGCAGATCGCGCGCAGCATCTCGAAGGTGCTGCGGCTCAACGAAGACCTCACCGAGGCCATCGCACTCGGCCACGATCTGGGACACACGCCGTTCGGCCACGCGGGCGAACGGGTGCTGCAGTCGCTCGTGCCAGGCGGCTTCAATCACTACGAACAGAGCCTCCGGATCGTGGACGTCCTCGAAGACGATCGCACGGGGCTCAACCTGACCTGGGAAGTGCGCGACGGCATCGCCCGCCACTCGAAGGGGAAAAGCGGGCTGCCCGTCGGCGCCGATCCCGAACACCGCGCCAGCACCATCGAGGGCCAGGTCGCCCGCGTCGCCGACATCATCGCCTACGTCAACCACGACATCGACGACTCGGTCAGGGCGGGCATCCTGAAAGAGGAAGATCTTCCCGCCGAACACGTCGCCGTGCTCGGCCGAGGCTCGTCCGAACGCATCGGCCGCATGGTGACCGACGTGGTGGTCCAGACGATGGACGGCGGGTTGACCGAGATCCGCATGAGCGACTCGATCCTCGAGGCCACCGTCGGCCTGCGCAGCTTCCTGTTCGACGCGGTCTACGAGAACGACCTCGCGACGTCCGAGTTCAAGAAGGCCAGCGGGATCCTCGGAGGCCTCTGGGACAAAGTGCGCGAACGCCCCACCCAGTTCCTCGACCAGCGCACCATCGAAGACGAAGGCCTCGATGCCGCCGCGCGCGATTTTCTCGCCGGCATGACCGACCGCTACGCCGTCAGCCTCTACGAAGAACTGTTCATTCCCAAGCCGTGGGTGTCGCTCACGGAACTGTGAAGGGGCTTCAGGCTTCAGGCTTCTGGCTTGGGGCCAGAGGGTTGCCTGTGAAGCGTGACCCGTGTGAGGCGTGACACGCGGCTGTCGTTGGACCGTGATTTCAGGGTATAATGACGGGTTGCCGCCCGGCGCTGCCGGGCCATCTTGAGCCATGCTTCTCGACCTGAGCAAGCTGCACGGCCGGCGCGAGCACTTCGAGCGCGTTTTCGAGCCGGCTGTGTTCGCGCCCGACGATCCGGACTACCGGGTCGCGGCGCCGGTCGATTTGTCCATGGACGTCGAGAAGGCGGGCAAGGACGCCTTCCGGGTGACGGGGCGCGCGGCGACGAGGCTGGAACTGACGTGCAGCCGGTGCGTCGAGGCGTTCGAGGTGCCGGTCGATGCGCGCTTCGAGCTGCGCTACGTCCCGCAGCCCGACGCGGCGCCCGACGAGAAGGAAATCACCGACGACGATCTGACGACCTCGTTCTACAACGAGGGATCGCTCGACCTCGTCGACATGTTGCGCGAGCAGTTTCAGCTGGCGCTCCCGATGAAGCCGTTGTGCGCCGAGGCGTGCCGCGGCCTGTGCCCCGAGTGCGGGGCGAACCTGAACCGCACCACCTGCGACTGCAGGCCCGCGTGGGACGCCAACCGCCTTGCGCCGCTCAAGGGGCTGCTGAACCGAGAGAAGGAGACCTAGAACGTGCCCAATCCCAAACGCCGGCATTCCAAGACCCGCACGGCCAAGCGCCGGACGCACGACGCCCTGCCCGCGGTGCCCACGAGCGCCTGCCCGCAGTGCCGCGAAGCGAAGGCGCCGCACCAGGTCTGCCCGCACTGCGGCTACTACAAGGGCCGTCAGGTCCGGCCGGTCGAGGAAGCGTAAGGACCAGTCGGCCGTGACCGACGCCGACGGTCCGCGTCGCACTCCCGCCCGTACTCCATGCGCATAGCCATCGACGTGATGGGCGGCGACGACGGGCCCGGCGGTATCATCGACGGGGCGCTCGTGGCTGCCCGGCATCTGCAGATCGGGCTGCTGCTCGTCGGCGATCGAGGCGTCATCGACGCCGAGATTGCCCGGCATCCCGGGGCTGCCGCGCTCTCGCTCGAGATCCTCGACACGCCCGAGTGGATCGGCATGGAGGAACCGGCCGCCGCGGCGCTCCGGCGCAAGCCGCGGGCGTCGATTCGTCTCGCGGCCGAGGCCGTCAAGGAGGGCAGGGCCGCGGCCCTCTTCAGCGCCGGGCATACGGGCGCAGCCGTCATGGCCGCGCACGGCGCGTTCGGCCGTCTCCCGGGCGTCGATCGTCCTGCCCTTGCCACCATCATTCCGACCCGCCGGCGTCCCGCCGTGCTGCTCGATTCCGGTGCGACGGTCGAATGCCGTCCCCAGCATCTCGTGCAGTTCGCGGTCATGGGGTCGGCCTATGCGCGCGCCGCGCTCGGGTGCGCGTCGCCCCGCGTGGGCCTGCTGTCGGTCGGAGAGGAAGCGAGCAAGGGCAACGAACTGACGCGCGAGGCGCACCAGTTGCTCAAGTCGGCGCCGATCGCGTTTGCCGGCAATGTCGAAGGACGCGACGTCTACGCCGGCGAGGTGGACGTCATCGTGTGCGACGGCTTCACGGGCAACGTCACGCTGAAGATCAGCGAAGGGCTGGTCGAGGCGGTGGAGCACCTGCTGCACGAGGAACTGTCGGCGACCTTCGGCACCCGCGTGGGCTACCTGCTGTCGCGCCAGGCGTTCCGGCGTTTCCGCAAGCGGCTCGACGCGTCGGAGTATGGCGGCGCGCCGCTCGTCGGCCTCAACGGCCTGTGCATCGTCGGCCACGGCCGATCGTCGCCCAAAGCCGTGCGCAACGCCGTCGCGATGGCGGCGAAGTTCGCGGCGGACGGGTTGCTCGGGAGACTGGCAAAGGATCTGGCGGCCGCGACGAATTGAGCGGACCGCGGACAGCGGACCGCGGAGAGCGGCCAGCGGACCGCGGACCGCGGAGAGCGGAGAGCGGAGAGCGGAACATGATCGCACTGGTATTTCCCGGGCAGGGCGCGCAGAAGGTCGGCATGGGCAAGTCGCTCAGCGAGCGGTTTCCGATCTGCCGCGACACGTTTCGCGAGGCGGACGAGGCGCTGGGCGAGTCGCTGAGCGGGCTCTGCTTCGAGGGGCCCGAGGAGCGGCTGCTGCTGACCGAGCACACGCAGCCCGCGATCCTCGCGGCGAGCATCGCGGTGTACCGCCTGGTGGAGTCGCTCGGCCTCCGGGCGTCGTTCGCCGCCGGGCACAGCCTGGGCGAGTATTCCGCCCACGTGGCTGCCGGTACGTTATCCTTCGCGGATGCCTTGAGGACGGTGCGCCGCCGCGGTCAGTACATGCAGGAGGCGGTGCCGGTCGGCACCGGGGCGATGGCGGCGCTCCTGGGGCTCGACGTGGACGCCGTGTCGCGCGCGTGCGCGCAGGCGCAGGACGAGATGCCGGGGCGGATCGTCACACCGGCAAACGTGAACGCGCCCGGGCAGGTGGTGATTGCGGGGCACGCCGATGCCGTGGCGCGCGCCGGTGAATGCGCGAAGGCGCTCGGCGCCAGGCGCGTGATTCCCCTGGCCGTCAGCGCACCGTTCCATTGCCCGCTGATGAAGCCGGCCGAGGCGCGGCTCGCGCCGGAATTGCGTGCGCTCGATGCGCGCGATCCGCGCATCCCGGTGGTGGCCAACGTGGACGCGCAACCGAAGCGCGATCGCGCAGCCGCCATCGAGGCGCTCATCGGTCAGGTGTCGGCGCCGGTGCTGTGGGAAGCGGTCGTGACGCGGCTCATCGCCGAGGGGGCGCGGACGTTCGTGGAACTCGGGCCCGGCACCGTGCTCGCGGGGTTGATTCGGAAGATCGACCGCAGCGTCGCGGTTGTCAGTGTGGAGAACGAGGGCGGCCTTGCCGCGGTCGAGGCGCTGCTGCGCGGCGCGGACGACGCGACTCAGGGGCCGCCGCACAGCGTATGATTGACCTTTCAGGCCGCACCGCCATCGTGACCGGCGCCTCGCGCGGGATCGGGCGCGCGATTGCGCTGAAGCTCGCCGCGCAGGGCGCCCATGTCGTGGCCGCGGCGCGCGGGGAGCACGCCCGCGAAGTGGCCGACGAGATCCGCACCGCCGGCGGCCGCGCCGACTGGGCGGCGCTCGACGTGACCGACGCGGGATCGGCCGAGCAGGTGGTCGCCTCCGCGCTGGCGTCCCACGGGCGGATCGACATCCTCGTCAACAACGCGGGGATCGCGCGCGACCAGCTGCTGCTGCGGATGAAGCGCGACGACTGGGATGCGGTGCTGGCGACGAACCTGACGTCGGCCTTCACCCTGACCCAGCTCGTGCTGAAGCCGATGGTCCGGCAGCGCGCCGGCCGCATCATCAGCGTCGGGTCGGTGGTCGGTCAGGGGGGCAACGCCGGGCAGGCGAACTACGCGGCCTCGAAGGCGGGCCTCGTCGGGTTCACCCTCTCGGTGGCGCTCGAAGTCGCCTCGCGCGGCATCACGGCCAACGTCGTGGCGCCGGGGCTGATCGACACGGATATGACGCGCGCGATCACGGGCAGCGCGCGCGAGGAATGGGCGGCGAAGATTCCGCTTCGCCGTCTGGGGACCTCGGAGGACATCGCAGCGGCCGTCTGCTTTCTGGCATCGGACGAGGCGTCGTATATTACGGGGCAGGTCCTGGCCGTCAATGGCGGGATGTACATGTAGCGCTGCGGTCTGGAGTGACCGCGCAATGGAGGGCTGAATGGCCGTCGCTGACAAAGTCAAGAGCATCATCGTGGAGCAACTCGGGGTGGACGAGGAAGAAGTGACCCCGGATGCTTCGTTCGTCGACGACCTCGGAGCGGATTCGCTCGACACGGTCGAACTGGTGATGGCGTTCGAGGAAGAGTTCGGCATCGAGATCCCGGACGAGGACGCCGAGAAGATCACGCGCGTCAAGGAAGCGGTCGAGTACATCGAATCGCACAGCAAGAAGAAGTAGGCACCCCCGCCGGGGGCTGCGTCCACCATATGGAGGCGGTTTGAGCAGGCGAGTCGTCGTGACGGGCATCGGCATGGTGTCGCCGCTCGGCATCGGGACCGAGGCGAACTGGGAAGCGCTGTGCGCGGGCAGAAGCGGCATCGGGCCAATCACCCGGTTCGACGCCGCCGAGTTCTCGGCGCGCATCGCGGGAGAAGTCAAGGGCTTCGACCCGCTCCGGTTCATTGAAAAGAAAGACGTCAAGAAGATGGACGTCTTCATCCAGCTCGCCATCGCGGCTTCGCAGTTCGCGATGGACGACGCGCGGCTGACCGTCAGCCCGGACATGGCGACACGTACCGGCGTGTACATCGCCTCGGGCATCGGCGGGTTCAGCACCATCGAGCGCGAGCACAAGGCACTCATCGCCGGGGGGCCACGGCGTATCTCCCCCTTTTTCATACCGGCCACCATCATCAACCTCGCGGCCGGCCAGGTGTCGATTCGCTTCGGCGCCAAGGGACCTAACTCGGCGACGTGCACGGCGTGTTCCGCCTCGGCCCACGCCATCGGGGATTCATTCGAGATCATCCGCCGCGACGCCGCCGACGTGATGATCGCCGGCGGATCCGAGTCGGCCATCACGCCGATGGGCGTGGGCGGCTTTGCGGCCATGCGGGCGCTGTCCACCCGCAACGACGAGCCGGAGCGCGCCAGCCGGCCGTTCGACAAGGACCGCGACGGATTCATCATGGGTGAAGGATCCGGCGTGATCATCCTCGAAGAGCTGGAGTTCGCGCGCCGCCGCGGCGCGCCAATCGTCGCCGAACTGGTGGGCTACGGCATGTCGGCCGACGCCTTCCACATCACCGCGCCGTCCGACGACGGCGACGGGGGCGTCCGCGTGATGGCGGCGGCGCTCAAGAGCGGCGGCATCCGGCCCGACCAGGTGGACTACATCAACGCCCACGGCACCTCGACGCCGTTCAACGACAAGCTCGAGACGCTGGCGATCAAGCGACTCTTCGGCGAACATGCCGCGAAGCTCCAGATCTCGTCCACCAAGTCCATGACGGGACACCTGCTCGGTGCGGCCGGCGGCGTCGAGGCGGGCATTACCGCGCTCGCGATCAAACACCAGCTGATTCCGCCGACGATCAACTACGAGACGCCCGATCCGGAGTGCGATCTGGACTACGTGCCCAACGTCAAGCGCGAGGCGAAGATCGAGTACGCCCTGTCGAACTCCTTCGGCTTCGGCGGCACCAATGGTGCCCTGCTGTTCAAGCGTTACTCCGAATAGCGGACAGCGGACAGCGGAGCACGCGGAGAGCGGACGCAGGCGGCAGAGCGGAGAGCGGAGAGCGGCTCAGCTCGAGGCAGGATATGAAGATAGCGGTTTGCATCAAGCAGGTGGTGACGCGCGAGTGGCAGTTGCGGGTCAATGAGGCGAAGGACTGGATTCGCGACCAGGACGCGAGCTTCGAACTGAACGAGCCGGATGCCTACGCGCTCGAGGAGGCGTTGCGGCTCAAGGAGAAGCACGGCGGGGAAGTCGTCGTCTGTTCGGCCGGGCCGGCCCGCGCCTCGCAGGTGATCCGCGAGGCGCTCGCGCGCGGGGCCGATCGGGCCATCCACGTCGAGTCCGACGGTCTCGCCTCGGCCGACGCCTTCACGGTGGCCGACGCGCTCGCCTCGGCGATTCGCGACGAGGCGTTCGACCTCGTGCTCACCGGTCTCCAGTCCGACGACCAGGGCTTCGGGCAGGTCGGCGTCGTGCTGGCCGAGAAGCTCGGCATGCCGCACGCCACCATCATCATGGAAGTCCAGGTGGTGGACGCGCCGGCCGGATCCGGGCCGGGCCTGCGCGTGAAGCGCGAGCTCGAAGGCGGCTGGTTCCAGTGGATCACGCTCCCGCTTCCGGCGCTGCTCACGATCCAGAGCGGCATCAACCAGCTGCGCTACGCCACGCTCAAGGGGATCATGGCGGCGAAGAAGAAGGAAATCCGCAAGGTCGCGGCCGCGGACGGGCGCGGCGGAGCCGACGCTGCGCATCGCCTCGGTGTATTTCCCCGAGAAGGGGAAGAAGACGCAGATGATCCCCGGCTCGGCCGCCGAGGCCGCCAAAGAGCTGATCAAACGCCTCCGCGACGAGGCACGGGTGATCCAGTCATGATTCTCGTCGTTGCAGAAGAGCGTGGAGGCCGCCTCAACCGCGCCACGTGGGAAACGATTGCCGCGGCACAGCAGGCCGGGAACGGTCCGGTCAAGGTCGCCGTCATCGGTTCGGGTGTCGACGGGGTAGCGACCGAGCTGGCCGCCGCCGATGTCGCCGAAGTCGTGGTCGTCGATGCGGCGCCGCTCGCCGACTACACGGCCGACGGCTACGTCGCGGCACTGGCCGCACTGATCGCCGAGGAGAAGCCCTCGCTGGTCTTCCTGCCGCACACCTACCAGACGCGCGACTTCGCGCCGGCCCTGGCCGCCCGCATCGGGCGCGCCCTGGTGACCGACGTGACGGCAACGAAGGCGCAGGACGGCAGAGCGCTTTACGTCCGGCCCATCTTCCAGGGCAAGCTGACCGCCGACGTCGAGGCGACCGGCCCGGCTCCGCACCTCGTCACCTGGCAGATTGGCGCCTTCCGCGCCGACGCCGCCGCGCGGGGCGCCGCCGCCGCGCCGATCCGGAAGTCGGCCGTCAGCGTCGATGCCGGCGCCATCCGGCAGAAGCCGGAAGCGCCCTTCCAGGAGGCGAAGGCCGCCGTCGATCTCTCGCAGGCCGAGCGCATCGTCGCGGTCGGCCGCGGCATCAAGGGCCAGGAGCACCTGAAGATCGCCGAGCAGCTCGCCCAGGCGCTTGGCGCCGAACTGGCGGCGTCACGTCCGATCTGCGACTCGGGCTGGCTGCCGATGGACCGCCAGGTCGGCAGCTCGGGCCAGACGGTCGCGCCGAAGCTCTATGTGGCGCTCGGCATCTCCGGCGCCATCCAGCACGTAGTCGGCATGAAGGGCTCGCGGACGATTGTCGCGATCAACAAGGACGCCGAGGCCCCGATCTTCGAGGTGGCCGACTACGGCATCGCGGGCGACCTGTTCGAGATCGTGCCGGCGATGATCGCGGAGCTCAACAAGTAGAGATGGACCGCGAAACCCTCGACGTCGATGTCCTGATTGTTGGCGGCGGGCCAGCCGGGATGTCGGCCGGGCTTCGCCTCGCGCAGCTCCAGCGGGAACGCGGCGGCGAACCGCTCTCGATCGCCGTTCTCGAAAAGGCGCGCGAGGCCGGGGCGCACATGCTGTCGGGCGCGGTGCTGGATCCGTCCGCCCTGAAGGATCTCGTGCCGGACTTCCAGGCGAAGGGGGCGCCGCTCGCTTCCGAGGTCCACGACGACGCCGTGTACTTCCTGACGCGCACGGGGAAGGTGCGCTTCCCCTTCACCCCGCCGCCGCTGCGTAATCACGGCAACTACATCATCTCGCTCAACCGCTTCGTCAAGTGGCTGGGTGGGCTCGTCGAGGCCGAGGGCATCGACGTCTTCACGGGCTTCTCGGCGAGTGAAGTGCTGTACGACCCCTCGACAGGTTCGGGGCAGGCTCGCGTCGCGGGCGTGCGAACCGGCGACCGCGGGATCGACAAGCACGGGCAGCCCCGGGCCAACTTCGAGCCGGGCGTGGACATCCGGGCGAAGGTCACGATTCTGACCGACGGCGTGCGCGGCAACCTCACGAAGCAGCTCGTCCGGCGCCTGGCGCTCGACGAGGGGCGCTCGCCGCAGCTCTACGCGATCGGCATCAAGGAGCTGTGGGAGGTCCCGAAGGATCGCCTGAAGCCGGGGACCGTCATCCATTCGATGGGGTTTCCCCTGCGCCGGGAAGAGTTCGGCGGCGGCTTCATCTACGCCCTGCCCGACGGGGTCCTGTCGGTGGGGTTCGTCACCGGGCTCGACTACCGGGATCCGATGTTCGATCCGCACGTGACGTTCCAGCACTTCAAGCGGCACCCGCTCATCGCGCCGCTGCTCGAGGGCGGGCAGATGGTGCGCTACGGCGCCAAGGCGCTGCCGGAAGGGGGCTGGCACACGATTCCGCGCGTGTACGCCGACGGCGCGCTGATCGCGGGGGATGCCGGCGGGTTCATGAACTCGATGCGGCTCAAGGGCATCCACCTGGCGATGCGGACCGGCATGCTGGCGGCGGAGGCGGCATTCGACGCCGTCCGGGCCGGCGACGCCTCGGCGTCCCGCCTGGCCCGCTATCAGGCCGCCATCGACGCCAGCCCCGTCCGGCAGGAGCTGTACCCGGTACGCAACGTCCACCAGAGCTTCAGCTACGGACTGATTCCGGGGCTGCTCTATTCGGGGCTCTCGCTGGTGACCGGCGGATGGTGGTATCGCGACCCGATGCCGGCGCATGCCGGCTACGAGCGCATGGCGAAGATCGCCGAGTACGATAAGGACGGCCCTCCGGATCCCGATGCGCCGGTGCGGCCGGCGAAAATCGACCGGCAGCTCACCTTCGATCGCCTGACCAACGTCCACTTCTCGGGCACGCGGCACGCCGAAGACCAGCCGTCGCACCTCATCGTCCACGACGCCGACATCTGCCGGACGCGCTGCCGCGTCGAGTACGGCAACCCCTGCACGCGCTTCTGCCCGGCCAACGTCTACGAGATGGTCGATGCCGGCGACGGGACGAAGAAGCTCCAGATCAACGCATCGAACTGCGTCCACTGCAAGACCTGCGACATCATGGACCCCTACCAGATCATCGACTGGGTCCCGCCCGAGGGCGGCGGCGGACCACAGTACGACGGCATGTAGGCCCGTCGTCCCGGGCCGGCGACACGGGCGCGGAGGTCGATAGTTTCCTCCCGGGTAGAACGTTCCCGCAGAAGGAACTAAAGTCAGCTCTCTGGCGGTCTTTTGTCGACACCATGAAGCAAAACACCCCTAAAAACCACTAATTCTGTAATTTTCAAGGCTGGCACGGTGTTCGCTCGCAACGGGACATTCCCGGTTCCCCGCGAGTTGTGTCCAGCCGTGAATCGCCCGACGATCCGCCCACTGATGCCGGGGACGGGTCGGACCCTGGCTGGATAGTGGTCCGTCACCGACGATCGACCGTCAGGAGAAGCGACAAGCCTGTGGCCATGATCAAAATCGCGCGGTTCTGGCCGCGCAACCAGGCGACCGCGGTGGCCGAATCCACCCCTCCTGTCGTAGACGTCGATGCGCTGTCGGTTTTTGGCTCCGAAGGTGGGACCGAATCGCCCGAACCGGCCCATGGGACGCTGGTGCTTGCGCCGCGTCCGGACAGCCCCGCCGCGCCCGTTGCGCCGGAGCGGCCGGCTCCGAAGCTACCGCACGCCACTGCTCTGGACGGCGGTCATCTGCCTGAGCGCCGGGGCGGCGTCGGCAGGGACCTGGGCTTATCAGCGGTTCATCGCGCGCCCCGCGCCGGGCCAGTTCACGCTCGAAACCACCCCCCCGGCATGCCGGTGACGATCGACGGGCAGGCGAACGGCACGACCCCCCTCACGCTCGCCCTCGCGCCCGGGACCCACGAAGTGATTGTCGGCACCGGCGCCGGTCAGCGGACGCTCCACCCGACCGTGGCGCCAGGCCTGTCGCTGGTGCAGCGGATCGAAATGACGCCCGCGGCCCAGGCGACCGGCGCCCTTCGCGTCGAAACCGAAGCCGCTGGTCTGCCGGTGCTGGTTGACGGCGTCGCCAGGGGCGTCTCGCCGCTGACCATCGATGCGCTGGCGCCCGGCGACCACGACGTGGTCATCGGCACGGAGGCGACCGCAGTTCACCGCCCGGTCTCGGTGCGGGCCAACGAAACGGTCTCCTTCTTCGTGCCGATCGCCCGTCCGCCCGCGGTCTCGGCGGGCTGGCTCGCCACCGCGTCTCCGGTCGTCGCGCAAATCACGGAAAACGGCCGCGTCATCGGGTCCACGGATCTCGATCGCGTGATGCTCGCGGCGGGGGAGCACAACCTGGTGCTCGTGAACGAGGCGCTGGGCTTCCGCGCCGAACGCCGCGTGACCATCGTCGGCGGGAAGGTCGCGCGGCTTTCGATCGATCCACCGCTCGGCACGCTGAACATCAACGCGCAACCCTGGGCCGAGGTGTGGATCGACGGCCAGAGCCTGGGCCAGACGCCGATCGGCAACCTGAGCACGCCGATCGGCTCGCACGAAATCATCTTCCGGCACCCGCAGCTCGGGGAGCGTCGCGAGACGGTCGTCGTCACGCTGCAGCAGCCGGCGCGCATCGGGGTGGACATGCGGAGGCAGTAGGTATGGCGACACGCTTCACCGTGGCAACCGCGCTGACGCTGCTGGTCGCGGGCGGCGCAACCGGCTTCGCGCAGCAGCGGACCTTTCAGCAGGCGAAAGACCTGTACGCGCAGGCCGCTTACGAGGAGGCGCTCGGCGCCCTGGGCTCGCTGCCCGAGACGGCCGTGACGGCCGAAGTCGCGCGCTACCGCGCGGCCTGCCTGGTCGCGCTCGGCCGGCCCGACGACGCCCGGCAGGCAGTCGCGGCGGCGGTCGGGGAGCATCCGGACTACACACCCGATCCGGCGGACACCTCGCCGCGTGTCCTCGAGCTGTTCCAGGAGGCGCGCCGCGAACTGCTGCCGGGGATCGCAAAGCGGATGTACGTCGAAGCGCGCTCGGCGATGGATCGCAAGGATATCGATGGGGCGGTCCAGGGGCTCGAGCGGCTCATTCACCTGCTCGAGAGCCCCGAACTCGCGGGCGACGCCACCTCGTCCGATCTGAAGATTCTGGCGACCGGGTTCCTGGAACTGACGCGGGCGAAGGCGACTCCGCCGGTGCCGGATCTGCCGCCGGCGAGGCCTCCGGTGGAACCGACGTTGGCGCCCGTCTCCGTGACGACGCCGGCGGTCGCGATCAGGCAGACGCTGCCGCAGTGGGTGCCGCCGGCGGGCATGGCCAGGTTCACGGATTTCAAGGGATCCGTACGTTTGCAGCTCGGGGCGGACGGGAAGGTGGTGTCGGCGACGATCGTCGAGCCGATTCACCCGGCCTACGATCGCCTGCTGCTGGCCGCGGCGCGAGACTGGCTGTACGAACCGGCCCGGCGGGACGGCATCCCCGTCGCGAGCGAGCACGTCGTGCAGGTGTCGTTGAAGGCCCGGTAAGTGGAGTGTGCGCGTCGGTGACGATGCCGCAATCGGGCCGTCCAGGCGCTTGCCCGCTTCGTGTACCGACCTGCTGACGGCACCGTCTCGAAGAGTGCGACCCTCCAGAACTGTAAACTCTGATCTGAAACGGGACAGACTAAAGTCACGTCTGCGGCAGACTTTAGTCTACTATCCTGTGACAATGGGTCCGGTTTGGCGATCGTGGGGTGCCGACACAACCGTCCGAGTCTGGTCCGAACTCCACGCCCGCTTGACATTCCTGCAGTTGAATAATGTCTCCCCAAGCGTGGCGACTTCTTTGCACTCACGATGTTCCGTCCACCAAATTGTAATGACTTCCACTGAAAATTCCCTTGCGGGAGGGCTGTCGGGCGGTCGTGGCCTCGAGGAGTTTCCCGCCTCGCCGGCCGTTCGTCGATCGGTCGCTGCGGGTGTCGGCGCTCCTCGGCATCATGGTGGAGCGGCTGCGGGCGCGCTTCGGGGTCGGTGTTGATATTTTGAGCAGTCAGTTGTACCCGGTGCTGCCCCCTGGCGGCGGAGAGCTGTATCGCGCCATCGAGATGTCGTCCCGGCTGCGCGCCGAAGTGGCGGCTGCGGTGGACGGAGGCAGGGTGACCAGCCTGAGCACCGGCGATGCGGAGTATGCGCTGCACCCGCTGCGCGGCGGGCGCACGGTGCGCGGCGTGGTCGGGCTGCTGGCCGTCCGGCGCCCGGATCCGGCAGTCGCCGGCCGTTCCCAGTCGGCGGCGGAGGGCACCGATCCCTGGGTGGATGTGCTGAAGGCCGCCATCGAAGCCGATATCGCGTCGAGTGAGGGGTTGCGCGAGGAGCGTCTGCATGCGCGCCGGACCTCCGCCGCGCTCCGGTTCCTGGGGCAACTGGTCCGGATCCAGTCCGAAGGCGACCTGGCGCGCGCCGTCGTGCACGCGGCGGCGGTCTGGTTCGACATCGATGCCCGGCTCTACCGTCGCGACCTGTCAGGGACGTACGTCCTTCACACGACGCTCCCCGGTGTGGTGGATCCCCAGGGCACCCGGATCGATCCGGCGCTCCTGGGCGGCGCGGCGCGCGCCGTGTCGGTGGCGGTCGGCCCTGACGCCGTCGATCTGCGCTGGGCGACGCCGGAGGCGCTGCTGGTCCCGATTCTCGTCAACGGGGCGGCCGAGTGGGTGCTCGCGCTCGGCGGAGTGCTTCCCCCGGAGGCGCAACTCGTGTTCGAGATTGTCGGGCAGACCGTCGGGTCGCATCTGAGCCGGATGGACGTGTCGAGCCGGTCAGCCGTCCGCCGCCGGTTCCGCGCGGTGCTGAATCGTCCGGATGGTCCCCGCGAGCTGGTGGCACTCGATGCGCTGCGTCAACTGATCGAGGAAACGGGCGCGGCATCCGGGCTGCTGACGCTGTTCGATCAGGGCGGATCGCGGCGGCTCGCGGCCGTTGGCGGGCTGCAGCCGATCGCGGCGCCTCCCGACCAGCCGGTGTTCGACGCGGAGCAGTTCGTGGTGTCGATCCCGCTCGCCCGCGAGCGGAGCGCGGTGCTCCAGCTCGCGGCGGCGCCGGAGCGGACCCTCGACGCGGGCGCGGCGGCCGCGGCCACCGAGGCGGTGCCGCTGCTCCAGGCCTTCCTCGCCGGCGCGCTCAATCCGGAGTCGCCGTTGATGGTGGATCTGGACATGCCTTCCGGCTTCGTCGCGCGCATCGGCGAGGAACTCGCGCGGGCGAAGCGGTTCGATCTGGGCCTGTCGATGCTGCTCGTGGACGTGGAACCCCATGCGGTCGACACGCGCGTCGTCGGCGAGGTGCTGGCGGGCGTGCGCGGGGAGCTGCGGGGATCGGACATTCTCGGACTGGTCGATCGGCGGCGGATCGCCGCGCTCCTGGTCCACACCGATGTCGACGGCGGCTCGGCGGTTGTGCACAGGGTTCGTCGTCGCCTCGGACGATTCCTGAAGGCCGGCGGCGTCTCGGAACTGCGCCTCGGCCGCGCCGTGCTCTCTGGCGAGTGCAAGACCGCGTCGGAGCTGTTGTCGCTTGCGAGCCTGAACGTTGAGGCGGTGGTTGCCTCGTAGCGCGATCGTCATCCCGCGGCGTGATCGCGCCGCACGACTACAGCCATGGTGAGTCCGGAGCTCGACATGAAGCGCAGGCTGGGAGACAGGCGCGGGCGACCGCGCTTCGAAATCGTCGGAGCTTTGTGGGGCTCGCTCGAGACCGTGGTCGGGATGCCGATCCGCAACGTGAGCCGGGGGGGCGCGCTGGTGCAGGCGTCGGTGCCCCTGACCGAGGACTCGGAGCACCACGTGTCGGTCACGTCCGAAGGCGTGCAGACACCGGCGGTCGTCCGGGTACGTCACGTGCGGCCGATGGTCGGGTCCGACGGCACGGACTACTACCTGATCGGTCTCGAGTTCGTCTCGCTGGCCAGCACGCTGGCGGCGGAAATCGACCACTGGCTGATGGATGCCGGCGGCCTCGGGGCCGAGGGCGCCTGATCCGGGACAACTGGCGGAGCAGGACCACATGATTGAACGACGGCGTTCCCCCCGGGTCGAGATGCAGCCGGACGAGACCATCCGGGTCGTCGTCCGGCACCGAGTGCAACTGCTCGACATCAGCATGTCGGGCGCCCTGGTCGCGTGCGAAGCGCGGCTGCCGAAGGGCACGCGCGGGCAGTTCCGGACCGCGCTGGCGGGGACGCCCTTCACGGCGGAGGTGATGGTGCGGCGGCACGATTCGCGGCCGGCGCCCGCACAAACCGGTCTCGGAACGACGTTCTCGACGATCGACGATCAGAGCCGGCGCAGTCTCGAGCAGTTCCTGCGCCGCGGCAGCAACTAGCAGGCCGGGGGCTCGGGCATCGAACGGCAGTATCGGCAGGTGTTGGTACAACGACGGGCGGGCCGCTGGTCCGCCGGACAAGGGACGCACGCATGAGAGCGCAGGGAAACGGTGAGCTGATTGGCACCAGCGTCGCGATGGCGGAGCTGGTCCAGGAGATCGAACGGATAGCCCGTTCGGACGCCAAGGTGCTCGTCACCGGCGAGAGCGGGGTCGGCAAGGAGCTGGTCGCCACGGCCATTCATCGCCGGAGCGCGCGCGCCGCGCGGCAGCTCGTCACCGTCAACTGTGCGGGTCTGCCGGAAACGCTGCTCGAATCGGAACTGTTCGGCCACGTGAAGGGGTCGTTCACCGGCGCCTATCGCGACAAGCAGGGCAAGCTCGAACTGGCGGACGGCGGCACGATTTTCCTCGACGAAATCGGGGAGATGACGCTGCGGATGCAGGGGCTGCTCCTGCGGTTCATGGAAACCGGCGAGCTGCAGAAGGTCGGGAGCGATCGGCCGACCAGCCGCGTCAACGTCCGCGTCGTCGCCGCGACCAACCGCAGCCTGCGCGACATGATCGCCCAGGGGACGTTCCGCGAGGACCTGTTCTACCGGCTGAACGTCATTCACCTGACGGTGCCGCCGCTGCGCGAACGGCGCGAGGACATCCCGCCGCTCATGGAGCACTTCCTGGAGCAGTTCACGCGCAGCAACGGCTACCTGGTCAAGGCACTGGCGCCCGAGACCCAGCGCCTGCTCCGGGAGTACTCGTGGCCCGGCAACGTCCGCGAGCTCGAGAACGTCATCGAGCGGCTCGTCGTGACGGGCCGCGCCGAATCGGTCACGCCCGAAGAGCTGCCGATGGAGATCCGGATGCACAGCGGCGTCGGGCTGCGGCCCAAGCGCGAGCGCCGCCGCACGATCGCCGACGACCTCTACAAGCGGTTGATGGAAGAGCGCGAGTCGTTCTGGACGGCGGTGTACCCGCTCTACATGGAGCGCGAAATCACGCGCGGCAACGTCCGCGACCTCGTGCGCAAGGGGCTGGAAGAAGCCAGGGGCAACTACAAGATCGTTGCGCGGATGTTCAACATGGAGCAACGCGACTACAAGCGGTTCCTGAACTTCCTGCGGAAACACGACTGCCAGGTGCCGTTCAAGGAATACCGGCAGTAGTTCGGGAACCGGCACTACCACGGAGCTGTTTACGTGAACATGAAGATCGCTCGATTCGACCATGCGCGACACACCGCCCGGGCTGCGGCGGTCCTGATCCTGCTCATCGCGGCAGGATCGCCGGCGGCGGCCCAGCACGTCCGCGGCCAAACAGGCCGTGCCGGCAGGCACCAGCACGCCGCCGGGTGTGAAGATTCCCGCCGGCGTCGCGACGCCGGCCGACTACGTGATCGGTCCCGACGACGTCCTGACGGTGGTGTTCTGGCGCGACAAGGACATGTCGAGCGACGTCGCGGTCCGGCCGGACGGCAAGATCTCGCTGCCGCTCCTCAACGAGGTGCAGGCATCGGGGCTGACGCCGGAGCAGCTGCGCGTCCTGGTGACCGAGGCGGCCTCGAAATTCGTCGAGGACCCGACCGTTTCCATCGTCGTGAAGGAGATCCACAGCCGCAAGGTGTTCATCACCGGGATGGTCAACAAGCCGGGGACGTATCCGCTGTCGGGTCCGACGACTGTCGTGCAGCTGATCGCGATGGCGGGCGGCGTGCTCGAATATGCCGACAGCAAGCACATCACGATCCTGCGGACGGTCAACGGGCGCGAGACGAGCCTGCCGTTCAACTACAAGGACGTGACCAGGCGGAAGAACCTGAAACAGAACATCGAGCTGAAGCCGGGCGACACGATCATCGTCCCCTAGCAGCCACGTCCAATGGTCATGAAACCGATTACCCGGCTCGTCGTGTGCGTGGCCGTCCTCACGGGCGTCAGCGCCAGTGCGGCCGCCCAGGCAGTCCGCCCCGAGCGCCCCTATCGCGGGCTGTTCGGGGGGGGCGTGGGGGATGCCGAGCAGACGCTCTCGCTGAACGTGTCGCTCGGCGGCGGCTACGACGACAACATCTTCGCGGGCCAGGGGCAGTCGGGCCTCGGCCGCGGCTCTCAGGTGGCCAGGCCGGGAACGTTCGGCAGCCTGTCGGGCAGCCTGGCGTATTCGTACAACACGCCGCGGCTCAGCGCGTCGCTCTCGACGGCGACCTCGGTCCGATACGCTCCGGCAGCCAGCAGCAACGCCTACGGCGGCTACAGCGGCGCGGCCGCCATGTCGATGCCGCTCTGGCGCGGGGCCGGGCTCTCGGCGAGCCAGTCGGTGGGCTATCAGCCGTATTTCTCGCTCCAGTTGATCCCGGTCTTCGCCACCGGGGACCTGGTGCAGGCGACGGTCGAGAGCTTCGATCTCGCGGCGACCAACGAAACGTATCTGAGCTACATGACGGCGGTTGGCCTGTCGCAGCGCCTGAGCCGCCGCGGCAGTCTCGGCCTCGCGTTCAACCAGCGGATCAGCGATTTTTCGTCCAACCGGCCGAACTACACGTCGCGCGGCGCCAGCGCGCAGTACTCGGTCGGCATCGCGAAAGGGCTGGGCGCGCACGTCGGCTACGGCTACCGCGTCGCCGAAACCGGCACCGTGCCCGCGCCGACCCGCCTCGAGGCGCACAACATCAACGTGGGCATCGACTTCAACCGGGCGCTGTCGTTCTCGCGCCGCACCACGCTGACGTTCGGGACCGGCACGGCGGCCGTCGTCCAGCAGAAGCGCACGCGGTATCGCCTGACGGGGAACGCCGAACTCGTCTACGAGCTGGCCCGCACGTGGAGCACGGGCGTGGCCTACGACCGCAGCGTGCGGTTCGTCGAGAACTTCGCCGATCCGATCTTCTCCGACGGCGCCAGCGCGTTTCTCGGAGGCCTGGTGAACCGGCGGCTGGAATTCACCTCGCGCGCGGGTGTGTCGTTCGGCCAGATTGGCGGCACGGTGCGAGGCAAGAACGTCAAGACCTATCTCGGGACCGCGGGGCTGACCTACGGGCTGACGCGCAACGTCGGCCTCGGCGTGAACTACTCGTACTACCGTTACGCGTTCGGCCAGAGCGCGGTGCTTCCGGCGGGTTACGACCGGAAGCTCGACCGCCAGGGCGTTCGCGCATACATCACCCTCTGGGCGCCGCTCGTCCACAGGGCCAGGAGAGCCGATGCTGCCAGGTAAGAAGTACAAGCCGGAAGATTTCATCGCCATCGCCTGGGCGCGGCGGTGGTTCGTCATCATTCCCTTCCTGCTGGTGGGGACGGGCGCGGTCGTCTACGCGCAGATCCAGCCGAACCGCTACCGGTCGGCGACGCAGATCCAGGTCGTCCCGCAGCAGGTGCCGACCAACTACGTCCAGTCCACGGTGACGACGCTGCTGTCGGACCGGCTGAACATGATCAGCCAGGATCATCCTCAGCCGCACCCGCCTCGAGCGGATCGTGGACGAATTCGATCTGTATCCGCAAGAGCGCAAGACGATGATCATGCAGGACGTGATCGAGCAGATGCGGAAGGACATCGGCGTGACGATCGCGCCGAACCGGAACCGGCGGGCCGACAACGGCGCCTTCGTCGTCAGCTACCAGTCCGAGAACCCCAGGACCGCACTCGCGGTGACGGAGCGGCTCGCCTACGCTCTTCATCCGCGAGAACACGTCAGACCGCACAGGTCATGGCCGACGCCACGAACCAGTTCCTCGAGGCCCAGCTCGAAGAGGCGCGGCGCAAGCTGGTCGATCACGAGACGCGGCTGAAGGAGTTCCGGGAGAAGAACGCCGGGTCGCTGCCCTCGCAGGTCCCGTCGAACCTCCAGGCCATCCAGACCATGCAGATCCAGCTCCAGAACATGGCGGACGAGACCAGCCGCGACCGCGACCGCCGGCTGATCGTCGAGCGGGGGCTCGCCGACACGGCGCAGCAGCCGGTCGTCGAGGCGGCAGGCGATCCGGCGGCCGCGGCGGCCGATGCGCCTGTCGCGGAGCGGCTCGCGGCCGCGCGGCGAGTGCTGGCCGCGATGGAAGTGCGCCTCAAGCCCGAGCATCCGGACGTGGTCCGCATGAAGCACACGATCCGGGATCTCGAGAAGCAGGCCGATGCCGAGGCGCTCGGCCAGCCGGTGTCGGCTGGCAGCACCGCGACGCGCCCGATGACGCCGGCCGAGCGCCTGCGCCAGACGAAGATGGCCACCGCGCAGGCCGAAATCCAGGTAATCGATCGGCGCATCGCCGAGCGGCAGACCGAGGAGCAGCAGTTGCGCGCGAAACTCGCGGGCTACCAGTCGCGGCTCGAGGAGTCCCCCGCGCGCGAGACGGAACTCACCGAGTTGATGCGCGACTACGACACGCTGAAGACCACCTATACGGACCTGCTCAAGAAGAGTCAGTCGTCCAAGCTCGCCCTGAACCTCGAGCAGCGGCAGATTGGCGAGCAGTTCAGGATCGTGGACGGCGCGCGGCTCGCCGAGCGGCCGTTCAGCCCGAATCGTCCCCGCATCATCATCATGGGCGCCGTGGCGGGTCTGGGGCTCGGGCTCGGCCTGGTTGCGCTGCTCGAGTACCGGGACGCCACGTACAAGACCGACGACGACGTGGTCATGGCGCTGGCGCTGCCGGTGCTGGCGATGATTCCCGCCATGGTGACCCGTGCCGAGGAGCGCGCGAGCACGCGGCGGCGGCGGCTGCTGGGCGTGACGGTCATGGCAAGCGTCCTGGTCGCGGCAGGGCTCGTCGTGTGGAAGCTGCGGCTCCTCAGGCGTGGATGTGATGCAAGCGTGGATGTGATGTACGAGTCATTTTTCGAACTCCGCGAGCGTCCGTTCGACCTGACGCCGAATCCGAGATTCCTGCTGCTGACGTCGCGGCATCGCGAGGCCCTCAGCAACCTGCACTACGGCGTCACGCGGCAGAAAGGGGTGACGCTGCTGCTCGGGGAAGCGGGCACGGGCAAGACGACGCTGATTCGCGCCGCGCTTCAGCAGTGGGAGCTGTCCGGCCACCGGATCGCGTATGTGAACAACCCGACGCTGACGCGCGCCGAGTTCCTCGAATCGGTGGCGCAGGCGCTGGATCTGGGCGCGGAGAACGCCGGGTCGAAAGTCCGCTTCCTGACGGCGCTGACCAGCCTGGTGATGGAGCGGCACGCGCAGGGACTGGTGACCGGGCTGCTCATCGACGAGGCGCAGTGCCTGTCGGACGAACTGCTCGAGGAAGTGCGGCTGCTCGCCAACATCGAGACGCCGGCCGAGAAGGTGTTTCCCGTGGTCCTGGCCGGCCAGCCCGAACTCGCCGCGCGGTTGAACGAGCCGGGCCTGCGGCAACTGAAGCAGCGCGTGGCGCTGCGGTGCCGGCTCGAGCCGCTGGACGTTCGCGAAGTGGCGGCGTACGTCTCCGGCCGCATCCGGCTGGCCGGCGGCGTCAGCCGGGCGCTGTTCACCCGGGAGGCGGTGATGGCGATCCACGAGTACTGGGGGGATCCCCCGCGTCATCAACGTGATCTGCGACAACGTGCTGCTGTCGGCGTTCGCGACCAGTCAGAGTCCGGCGCCGCGGTCGCTCGTCGAGGAAGTCTGCCGCGATTTCGACATTTCGCGTCAGCCGGCAGGCGCCGAGCGACGATACCGGTTCCGCGCTGGCCGACCCGGAACCTGCGCCGGGGCTCCAGGAGGCGACCAGGCAGGCCGCGGCGCCGGCGGCGCCGGCGGGCAACGCCGTGACGCACGATGCCGGGCCGGATCGCCGGCACAGCGTCCGCCCGAGCCCGCGAGCGGCGGCCGCTCGCTGTTCGGCCACTTCACACCAAAACGACGGTTCTCTTTTTCTGATTGGCGAGGTTGATCTGATGAGTCGCGTGAGCGAAGCGCTCGCACGAGCGCAAGGCGGCGGTCTCGACGTTGGCGCACCCCTCGTGTCGCCCGATGCTCCCGAGGCAACGCTGCCGCAGGAGTCGGCGGGCGAGGCCGAGGCGTGGGTCTCCGAAACCGTGCGGACCGCGGACGCGCAGCCGGCACCCGAGGCGGCACCGGCCGAGGGCGGCCCGGCCGAGCTGAGCCTGAACGAGCAGGCGCTCGACGCCGCCGCCGGGGCGCGCGCGCTCGGCCGGAGCGATGCGGCGCAGGAAAAACTGATCATGGCGCCCGGGCTCGAGCAGGGATGCGTGGAGCAGTACCGCCGCCTCGCGGCGCGGCTGCACCTGGCCCAGGCCGAGCACGGCATCAAGGTCGTGATGATCGCCAGCGCGCTGCCCCAGGAGGGGAAGACCCTGACGGCCGCGAACCTCGCCCTGACGCTGAGCGAGTCGTACCACAGGAACGTGCTGCTCATCGACGGCGACCTGCGCCGGCCGTCCGTGCACGAAGTGTTCAAGATCCCGAACCTCACGGGGCTGAACGACGGCGTGAAGTCCGACACCGAGCGGAAGGTGCCGCTCGTGCACTGGTCCGAGTGCCTGACGCTCGTGACCGCCGGCCGTCCCGATCCCGATCCGATGCGGGTGCTGTCGTCGGGGCGGATGAAGAAGGTGATCGCCGAGGCCGGCGCGAAGTTCGACTGGGTCATCATCGACACGCCGCCGGTGGGCCTGCTGACCGACGCGAGCCTCTTTGCCGCCATGGTGGACACGGTGGTCCTCGTCATCGAGGCCGGGCGGACGCCGCATGCCGACATCGAGCGGGCCGTGCAGGCCCTCGGGCGCGATCGGATCTTCGGTGTGGTGCTCAATCGCACGAACCTGAAGCGCCACGTGTCGTACACGCGCTACAACTACGGGTACGGATACGGAAAGGCGACGGCCTCGCGCTGAAATGAGAAAAGTCCTCATGGGGCGGGTGACGCTGAGGGCCGGGAGCCTGATTGCGTTCGAGACTGTACTGATCTGTGGTGCCGTCATCTTCGCCGCCTACGTGCGTCTCGGAGCGGAGGCCTTCTCGCTGGCGGCCGACGAGTGGCCCAAGTGGCTGCTCATCCCCCTGGTGACCCAGATCTGCCTCTACTACACCGATCTGTACGACCTGCGGGTGATCTCCGACCGGCGGGAGCTGTTCGTCCGCGCGGTGCACGCGCTCGGGGCGACGTCGTTCCTGCTCGCGGCGCTGTACTACTGGTTCCCCGACCTGGTCATCGGCCGCGGCGTCTTCATCCTGGCAGCGCTCTGCGTCATCACGCTGGTGCTCGGCTGGCGCGTCGTCTTCGAATGGGCCAACCGCCACGTCGCGCCGCAGGGAACGCCTGCTCCTCGTGGGCACGAACGAAGGGGCGGTCCGCCTGGCGCGCGAGCTGTACGAGCGGCGCAACCTGGGCGTCGAGATCGTCGGCTTCATCGATCCCGACCCGGCCCGCGTCGGCGTGCCGGTGCTGAATCCCGGCGTGGTCGGCACGATCGACGACATCCCCACCGTCGCGCGCGCGCTCGGCGTCGATCGGGTGGTCGTCAGCCTGGCCGACGCCCGCGGCAAGCTGCCGATGGACAAGCTGCTCGAGATGCGGCTCGACGGTGTGGCGTTCGATCACCTGGCGTCCGTGTACGAGGAGTACACCGGGAAGATCGCCATCGAGAACCTGCGTCCGAGCTGGCTGATTTTTTCGCCGGGCTTCCGGAAGGGGCGCCTCCTCCAGGCGAGCAAGCGGACGGTCGATCTGGTGGCCTCCGCGCTGGGGCTGATCCTGGCGGCCCCCATCATGCTGCTGGTCGCGCTGGCCGTGCGGCTGACGTCGCGCGGCCCCGTCTTCTACCACCAGCGGCGCGTGGGGCAGCACGGGCTCGTGTTCGTGCTGCACAAGTTCCGGTCGATGCGGGCCGATGCCGAAGCCGAGACCGGCGCGGTGTGGGCGACGAGCGGCGACGCGCGGGTCACGCCGATCGGACGCTTCCTGCGCAAGACCCGGCTCGACGAGCTGCCGCAGCTCTGGAACGTGTTCTGCGGCGACATGAGCCTCGTGGGCCCGCGGCCGGAGCGTCCGGAGTTCGTTCTCGGGCTCACGAAGGACATCCCCTTCTACGGCCAGCGCCACATCGTCAAGCCGGGGGTGACCGGCTGGGCGCAGGTGAGCTACGCCTATGCCGACACCGTCGAGGGGACGCTCGAGAAGCTCCAGTACGACCTGTTCTACATCAAGAACCTGTCGCTGACGCTCGACCTGTTCATCCTGTTCAAGACCATCAAGACCGTACTGACCCGCAGGGGGGCACAATGAAGACCGCACCGCCGCCCGCCGGGCCGCCCATCGTCAACGCCATGACCGTGGACGTGGAGGACTACTTCCAGGTCAGCGCGTTCGAAGGATTCGCGCCGCGTCACCGGTGGGACGAGTTCGAGAGCCGCGTATCGGCCAACACGGATCGCCTCCTCGCGATTTTCGACGAGGCGTCCGTCAAGGCGACCTTCTTCATCCTGGGGTGGGTCGCCGAGCGGCACCCGGAACTCGTCCGGCGGATCGCCGCGGCGGGCCACGAAATCGCCTCGCACGGTTACGCGCACCGGCTCGTCTACGACCTGACGCGCAGCGCGTTCCGCGACGACGTGAGGCGCTCGAAAGGACTCCTCGAATCGGCATCGGGTCAGCCGGTGCTCGGCTACCGGGCGCCGAGCTATTCGGTGACGCCGCGATCGCTGTGGGCGCTCGACGTCCTCATCGAGGAGGGGTTCACGTACGACACGAGCATCTTCCCGATCCATCACGATCGCTACGGCATTCCGCTCTCGCCGCGCGAGCCGTACCTGATCGAGCGCGACAGCGGATCGCTCATCGAGGCGCCGGGTTCGGCGATCCGGCTCGGCCCGCTGAACCTGCCGGTCGGCGGCGGCGGCTACTTCCGCCTGCTGCCGTACGCCTGGACCGAGTGGGGGATCCGGCGGATCAACGAGCAGGAGCGGCGCGCGGCGATCTTCTACCTGCATCCGTGGGAAATCGATCCGGCCCAGCCGCGGCTCCCCGCCGGCCGCCTGAGCCGCCTGCGGCACTACCGCAACCTCGACCAGACCGAACCGAGGCTGAAGCGGCTGATCTCGGAATTCCGGTTCGGGACGATGCGGCAGATCCTGCAGCCCATGGGCGCCACGCGGCGCGCGGCCGTCGGCGCCGAAGCGCTGCCGTACTGCTGGTAGCCAACGGCAGGGGACAAGGCACATGGACATAGCAGTCATCGGCACGGGATACGTCGGCCTCGTGAGCGGCGCCTGCTTTGCCGATTTCGGGCACTCGGTCGTCTGTCTCGATACGAATGCCTCCCGGATCGCGACGCTCGGCCGCGGCGAGATTCCCTTCTTCGAGCCGGGCCTGGCCGAGCTCGTCGCCCGCAACAGTCACGCGGGCCGCCTCCATTTCACGACCGACATGGCCGCCGCCGTGGCACCCGCGACGGTGGTGTTCCTGGCGGTCGGCACGCCGGAAGGTCAGGGGGGTTCCGTCGATCTGTCGCAGGTGGAGGGCGCCGTGCAGGCGCTGGCGCCCGTGCTCGACGGACGCTACCGCGTGCTGGTGACCAAGAGCACCGTCCCCGTGGGAACGGGCGAATGGCTGCGGGGGCTCGTCGCACGGCTGGCGCCGCCGAGCGCCCACGTCGACATCGCGTCGAACCCCGAGTTCCTGCGCGAAGGGTCGGCGATCAACGACTTCATGCGGCCCGACCGCGTGGTCATCGGGACGGCGACCTCGCACGCCGCCGACGTGATGCGGGAGATCTACCGGCCGCTCTTCCTGATCGAAACGCCGATGCTCATGACCGACATCGCGACGGCCGAGATGATCAAGGTCGCGTCGAACGCCTTCCTCGCCGTCAAGATCAGCTTCATGAACGAGATCGCCCACCTGTGCGATCGCGCCGGCGCCGACGTGCACGGGGTCGCGCGGGGCATGGGCCTCGACAAGCGGATCGGGCCCAAGTTCCTCCACCCGGGCCCCGGATATGGCGGCTCGTGCTTCCCGAAGGACACGCGCGGCCTGGCGGCGCTCGGGAAGTCCCTCGGCGTGCCCCAGCAGATCGTCGAGAGCGCGATCGGCGTCAACGACGCCCAGCAGGGCCTCGTGGCGGCGAAACTGTCCGCGGCGATTGGCGGCTTCGCCGGCCGGACGGTGGCGGTCCTCGGCCTGTCGTTCAAGCCGAATACCAGCGACGTGCGCGAGGCGCCGGCGCTGCACCTCTGCCGCCGCCTGGTGGCCGCGGGCGCGACCGTCAGGGCCTGCGATCCGGTCGCGGCCGACGAAGCGCGCGCGGCGCTCTCGGAGCTGGGCGAGCGCGGTCACCTTCGCGGCCGACGCCTACGACGCCGCGGCGGGCGCCGATGCCGCGGTGATCATGACGGAGTGGAACGAATTCCGGAACCTCGACCTCAGGCGCCTGCGCGGCGTGATGCGCACCCCCGTCCTGTTCGACACGCGCAACGTGCTCGATCCGTCCCGTCCGCGCGAGCTCGGCTTCGCGTATCTCTCCACGGGACGCCAGGCCGTCGGCTCGGCTCCGGGGGTGGCGGTCTAGGATGATTTCAATGGCAGACGGGCGGGCGCCCGGCCTCCTCTCGATTGGCGCCGTGGACGATCGCGTGTGGGACGCCTACGTCGATGGCCACCCGCACCGGAGCGCCTATCACTACGCGGGGTGGCCCCGCCTCATCGCGCGCGCCTTCCACCACGAAGCGGTGCTGCTCGCGGCGACGGCCGGCGGCGGCGTCGCCGGCGTGCTGCCGCTCATCGTCATGCGAAGCCGCGTCTTCGGGCGCTTCGTCGTGTCGCTGCCGTTCCTGAACGAAGGCGGGCTCCTCGCCGACGACGAGACGGTGGAAGGCGCAGCTGATCGACGCTGCCGTGGACGTGGCCCGGCGGGCGGACGCCCAGTACCTCGAGCTGCGGCACACGCGGCGCCACAGTCCCACCCTGTCGCAGCGCCAGCACAAGGTGGCGATGTCGCTCGCGCTCAGCGCCACCGCCGACGAGCAGTGGAAGGCGATCGACCGCAAGCTGCGCAACCAGGTGCGCAAGGCGGAGAAGAGCGGGCTGACGGTCACGACAGGCGGCGAAGAGCTGATCGGCGCCTTCTACAAGGTGTTCGCGCGCAACATGCGCGATCTGGGAACGCCCGTCTTCGGGGTGTCGCTCTTTCGCGAGACGCTGCGTACGTTCCCCGAGCAGAGCCGCGTGTTCTGCGCGTATCACGAGGGCCGGCCGGTCGCCGCGTCGATCGTGCACTGGCGCGGCGACAGCATCGAGGTGATCTGGGCGTCGGCGCTGCGCGAGGCGAACCCCCTCTGCGCCAACGTGCTGCTGTACTGGCACATGCTGCAGTTCGCGATCGCGCAGGGCTGCCGCCGGTTCGAGTTCGGCCGCTGCACGCCCGGCGAAGGGCCGTTTCAGTTCAAGCGGCAGTGGGGCGCGGAGCCGCGTCCGCTGGTCTGGGAGTACTGGCACTCGCGGCTGACGGCCGACGTGGACAAGTCGCCGGCCAACCCGAAGTACCGGGCCGCCGTGGCGCTCTGGCAGCGGCTGCCGCTCGGCGTGACGACCGCCGTGGGCCCGCGCATAGTCCGCAGCATCCCGTGCTGACGATGGCGAAGATCATTGCCCTCGCGTCGCTCGGCGTCCTGGTGTACGTGTACGCCGGCTACCCGCTCGTCCTGCAACTGCTCGTGTGGATCCGGGGCGCCCGCGCCGTGCGCCGCGGGACCCGCGCTTCCGAAGGTCAGCCTCGTCATTTCCGCCTACAACGAAGAGCAGGTGATCGAGGGCAAGATCACCAACGCGCTGGCGCTCGACTATCCCGCGAACCTGCTCGAGATCGTCGTCGTGTCGGACGCCTCGTCCGACGGCACCGACAGGATCGTCCGCCGGTTCGCCGGCGCCGGCGTGCGCCTGTTCCGCCAGGCGGACCGCCGCGGAAAGACGGCCGGGCTGAACGCGGTGATGCCGACGCTGGGCGGCGACGTAGTCGTCTTCTCGGACGCCAACGCGCTCTACACGACGGACGCCATCCGGATGCTCGTCCGCAACTTCGCCGATCCCCAGGTCGGCTGCGTGACCGGCGAGGCGCGATACCTCAAGGGGAACCGATCGACGGCCGACGTGAGCGAGCGCGCGTACTGGAGCTACGAGATCGCGATCAAGCGGCTCGAAACCGCGCTGTGGTCCATGGTCGGCGGCGACGGCGCGATCTACGCCATCCGCAGGCCGCTGTGGCGGGCCCTGCCGGAAGACGCGATCAACGATTTCCTCAACCCGCTCCAGATCGTGGGGGCGGGCTGGCGCGGCGTCTACGAGCCCGAGGCGATCTGCCACGAGGAAACCGCGGCCGGCATCGGCCGCGAATGGAAGCGCCGCGTCCGCATCGTCAGCCGGAGCTGGCGCGCGGTGTTCCAGGCGGGCCGCGTGCTGAACCCGTTCCGCGTCGGCCTCTTCGCCTGGTGCCTGCTGTCGCACAAGGTGCTGCGGTGGTTCTCCGGGCTCTTCCTCGGCCTCGCCATCGCGGGGATCACCGTCGCCTCCGTGTCGCACGGCGTGTGGCCCCACCTGCTGTCCTTCACCGCCATCGGGCTGGCGGTCGGCCTGACGATGGGCTGGTCGCGCCGCGCGGCGGCGTTCGCGTCGTATTTCGTGGTCATCAACGCCGCCTCCTTCGTGGGCCTGGTGCGCGGCACATTCGGCAGCGTGTCGGGCGTGTGGGCGACCCCGCGCGCCGAGGCCGGCCGGGGCTGGGTGGTTCGCCCCGGCATCCCCATCCTCGTGCTGGCGTTCGTGGCGCTGGCGGGCGCGGCGGTGCTGCTCGCCGCGACCGGCGCGAGGTTCGCCCCGGCGGTGTTCTGGGCGGCGATGGGGACGCTGGCGTACGTCTACGCGGGCTATCCCCTGGTGGTCCGGCTGTGGGCGGCGATTGCGAGGAAGCTGGTGGTGCCGGCCGCGCCGTATGAACCGAAGGTGTGCGTGCTGATTGCCGCCAACGACGAGGCGGCAGTGATCGCGCGCAAGGTGGAGAACTCGCTCGCGCTCGACTATCCGATGGACCGGCTCGAGGTCCTGGTGGCCTCGGACGGCTCGTCCGACGGCACGAACGAGATCGTCCGCGGCTTCGCGCCGCGCGTGGAGCTGCTGGCGTTCGCCGAGCGGCGGGGGAAGATCGCCGCGATCAACGAAGCGATGGCGAGCGTGGATGCCGACGTGGTGGTGTTCTCGGACGCCAACACGTTCCTGCGCAAGGACGCCGTCCGCAAGCTGGTGCAGAACTTCGCCGACCCGGAGGTCGGCGCCGTGAGCGGCGACGTCGTGCTGATTGGCGAACGCGCGTCGCTGGCCAGGTCCGAAGATCTGTACTACCGCTACGAACGGCACCTCCAGCGTCTCGAGTCGGAGATCGGTTCGCTCGTTGGCGTTGACGGCGCGCTGTACGCGGTGCGCCGCGAGCTGTTCGCGCCGCCGCCGGGCGACACGATCCTCGACGACATGGCCATTCCCATGGCGGTGCTCCGGACCGGCCACCGCGTCGTCTTCGAGGTGGACGCGCTGGCCGAGGAGGCCGGCTCCTGTTCGGCGAGCGAGGAGTTCTGGCGCAAGGTCCGCGTCGTGGCCGGCGCCGTGCAGTTCCTGGTCCGCGCCGACAGCGGCGTGCCCGTGTCGCGCGTCCAGGCGCTCTTCACGCTCGTGTCGCACAAGGCGCTGCGCTGGATGTCTCCGGCGTTTGCGGGCGTGGCGTTCGCCGCCTCGGTCGTGCTTGCGCCATCGTCCACGTTTTTCGCGTCCGTGCTCGCTGTCGAATGCGGCGTCCTCGCCCTGGGAGCCGCCGGCTGCATCACGACGCTGCGGCGGTCGAAGATCGTCTCGCTCGCGCACTATTTCTGCCTGGTCCAGACCGCCGCCGCGGTCGGTTTCGCGAGGGGAATCCTGGGCCGGCAGCCGGTGGCGTGGCGCCGCTTCCAGCGCGCAACGGTGCAGCCGACATGAGCGGGACAGGGCTGTTTCGGACGATTCGGACGGGGCTGGCGCCCGCGGCCAAGCGCATCGTGCTCCGGGCCGGCGGCTACGGCGCCATCCGCCGGCTGCGCTCGAACGCCGACGTGGCGAT
This sequence comes from uncultured Acidobacteriota bacterium, assembly GCA_963817635.1. Classification (GTDB taxonomy): domain Bacteria; phylum Acidobacteriota; class Vicinamibacteria; order Vicinamibacterales; family 2-12-FULL-66-21; genus CAWFPR01. Next base: position 160,493 of record CAWFPR010000002.1, read on the forward strand.
CCTGCGCTACCACGCCGTCTGCGGCCCGGAAGGGCACGCCTACGCGAGCCCCGCGATCTCGGTCGCGCCGGAGACCTTCGAGCGCCACGTCGCCTACCTGGCCGGGCACTACCGCGTGATGCCGCTGCCGGACGTGGTGGCCGCGATGGCGGCCGGCCGCACGCTGCCGAAGGACACGGTCGTCTTCACGTTCGACGACGGGTATGCGGACAACCTGGACGCGGCGCGCGTGCTGCACCGCCACGGCGTGAGCGGCACGTTCTACATCACGGCCGGCTGCCTGGCGGGCGGCCAGCCGTTCTGGCCGTCCGAGCTGCGGCACCTGCTGCGGCACCTGCCGGCCGGCGCGCACACGCTCGAGGCCGGCGCCGCGAAGGTCACGCTGGACGTGTCCGGCGAGGCGAGCCGCAGCGCGGCGGTCGGGACGCTCACGCGGCTCTTCAAGGCGCATCCGATCCCGGTGCGTGAGGCGCTGCGGGCGCAGCTGCGCGAGGCCGCGGCCGCGCCGCCGATGCCGCGCGTGATGCTGACGTGGGAGGAGCTGGCGGAGATGGGGCGCCTCGGCATGACGGTCGGCGCGCACACGCTGACGCATCCGAACCTGCCGAGCGCGGGGCTCGCGGAGGCGACGACGGAAATCACGTCGTGCCGGCAGCGGCTCGAAGGCGAGCTGGGTCTTTCGGTGACGATGTTCTCGTACCCCAACGGGGGCGCCGAACGGTACTACACGCCCGAACTCCAGCGCGCGGTGCGGGACGCGGGATTCCGGGCGGCGACGACCTCGCGCAACGGCTTTGCCGCCGCCGGCAGCGATCTCTACGCGCTGCGGCGCGTGCAGGTCACCGGGTCGCTCGAAGATCTGGCGTTCGCGCTGGAGGTCGAGCGGTTCATCATGCAGCCGGCGCCGCGGCGGGGGGAAGAGGCATGACGGCCGCGAGCGGGTTCCGCGCGCGGGCGCTGGTGGTGGCGTACGACTTTCCGCCGCACGCCGCGATCGGGACGATGCGGACGCTTCGCGTCGTCCGCGAGCTGGACGCGCGCGGCTGGCAGGTCACCGTGCTGACGGGCGATCCGTCCGCGTACCTGCCGGGCACGCCGATCGACCGGGCGCTGCTGGAGCGTGTGCCGCCCGGTGTTCGCGTGATCGCCGCCGGCGCGATCCGGCCGTGGGATCGTGTCCAGAGCGTCGCGCGGTCGATTCTGCGCCCCGGCCGGCCCGTCGAGGCCAGCGCCGCCGAGACCCGCCCGAAGGCGGCCGCGGCTCCAGCGGCGCAGAAGAAGGGCGCGGCGTTGAGGCCGCTCGCGGCGCTGAGCGATCTGATCGATGCCGCGCTGTCGATCCCGGATCGCGAATCCGGGTGGATCGTGCCGGCCCTGACGAAGGGCGTGCTGAAGCAGCTCGGCGCGTCGAAGCCGGACGTCATCTACTCCTCGTCGCCGCCGTGGAGCGGGCAGCTCGTGGCGGCGGGCCTGAAGGCCGTGCTGCGGCGTCCGTGGGTGACCGATTTCCGCGACCCGTGGTCGAGAGCGCCGTGGCGCGGCGATCGCTATCAGTTCGCCCTGCGCGCGGCCGCCGCGCTCGAACGGGCCATCGTCCGCCGCGCGGATCGCATCGTGTTCGTCGCGGCAGGCAATCGCGACGATTTCGCGGCGCACTACGGGGCGTCCATCGCGTCGAAGTTCGACGTGGTGTCGAACGGCTGCGACCCGGCCGAGTTCGACGCGCTGCGAGGGACCGTCGCGCCGGCGCCGGACGGCCCGTTCGTCCTGCTGCACGCCGGCTCGCTCTACGCGGGCCGGACGCCGGTGCCGCTGCTGAACGCCGTCGCGCGCGCGATTGCCGACGGCCGCATACAGCGCGATCGGTTCAGGCTGCGGTTCCTCGGCGTGAACGCGTTGAAGGGGGTCGATCTGGCCGGCACCTGCCAGGCGCTCGGCATCGGGGACGTCGTCGAGTTCCTTCCGCGCGTGAAGCGCGACGAGAGCCTCCGCGCGATGATGACCGCGTCCGGACTGCTGCTCCTGCAGCCAGGCCACACGGTGTCGGTCCCCGGGAAGGTGTACCGAATACCTGGCCGCCGGGCGGCCGATTTTCGCGATCGGTGAAGGGGAAACCGCGGACGTGGTCATGCGGAGCGGCGTCGGCACGTGTGTGAGCGGTGACGATGAACGAGCGATTGCGGATGCGCTGGTCGCCATGGTGAACAGTGCGTCGATCGAACTGCGGATGCCCGCCCGGGAGCTGTATGACGGCGCAATTGGCGCAGCGCAGGATCGCCGACATTCTGGAATCGACCATCGGCCTTCGGGCGTTCGAGCCTCTGCCGGCTGACAGCGAGGTGCGGCTGTGACTCACGTATCTGAGGGACTCGCGATCCCGTCCGACTACGTCCGGATGATGGCCCAGGACGGCCATGCCAATGTGCCGGCCTTCCTGCATTCGACGGGTGAGATGTTCAGGGATATCGACCTGGCCGGCAAGCGCGTGCTCGAGATCGGGAGCGGGAAGGGCCTCCTGGCCGTGATGATGGGACTCCAGGGCGCGGAACGCGTCGTCAGCCTCGAGCCGGAGATGGTCGGGGCCACCGCCGGTGTGATTGCCGTTCAGCGCGAACGGGTCGAGGCCCTGCGCCTGAGCAACGTCGATGTGGTGGTGGGGGACTTCAACACGTGGGAAGGCGCGGCCGGCAGCTTCGACGTCATCGTGTCGCGTGCGTCGATCAACCATCTGCAGCAGTCCGACCGGCACGCCCTGCGGCACTCGGAAACCTACGCGAACTACGTCGCGGTCGCCAAGCGCATCCACGAGCCTGCTCGCGCCCGGAGGTGTGTTCATCGCCACCGACGCGTGCCGGTACGCCTTCTTCACGGCGGTTCGCGGGACTGGGCATCCGGCGCCCCTGGCGGAAAGCGCGATCCGGCGTCAACTGGCGGCACCACCAGAATCCGGGGACGTGGAAACGAATCTTCCGTCAGGCAGGCTTTCGAGCGGGTCGTCGTTGATTTTCCGGTTCCGTACCGCCTTGCGGCATCTCCGGCCGATCGTGGGAACGTCGCCGGCCAATTTCTTCCTGAAGGGCTCGTTCATTCTCCGGGCGTATCGATGAATACTCGTGCAGCGAATCGCAGACCTGATATCGCGCTGCCGGGGATGCGCGGCATGAGCATCACCGCGATGGTGTGGGCGATTCTGTACTGCGGACTGCTCCTGTCTTCAGTCGCCAATCCACTCTTCGGGAGCCTGGGGTATCTGCTCGAGTACTACATGCGGCCGCAGCTCAAGTGGTGGGGCGACGACCTGCCGGACCTGCGCTACAACCTCATCATCTCGGTCGTGCTCGGCGTGACGTTCTTCATGCGGCGGGGCTCCCTCCGGGAGATGCGCGAGATACCCAACCCGGCGCTCAAGTGGCTGCTGGCCCTCGGCGCCGTCATGCTGTTCGTGACCTTTACGGTTTCGGTCGACACCGGAACGAGCTGGAACTGGATGGTGCAGTGGGTCAAGATGGCCATCATCTTCCCGTTGCTGGTGGTTGGCGTCATCCGCTCGCGCAATGCCTTCAACCTCTTCGTGGTCACCAACTTCCTGGGTGCGTTCTGGTGGGGCTGGCAGGCGTGGGTCGATCCGAAGCGCGAGCAGAGCCGCCTGCTGAACATCGGCTCCGGCGATACCCTCAACGACAACTGCGGCCGCGGCGCATCTCGTGGCGCTCCTCCCTTCGCGATCATTTACCTGCTGACCGAGAAGGACAAACGCTTGCGGGGTGTCGCGCTGGTGGCGACGCCGTTCATCATGAACACGATCATCCTGTGCAACAGCAGGGGAGCCACCGTGGCTCTGATCGTCGCCATGGCGGCGGGGTTCGTTCTGATCCGCAATCGCTATCGGCTGCGCATGGTGGCGGGGGCCGTCGCCGTGGCGGCGAGCGTATTCATGCTCGCCGATCAGCAGTTTCTCGATCGGCAGCAGACGACGACGGACTACGAGGAGGACGGCTCGGCCCAGCAGCGCCTGACCACATGGAACGCCGCCTACCGCCTTGTCAAGGATCGGCCGCTTGGCGCAGGAGGGCGTGGTTTCCACCTGCTGAGCCCGATCTACATCCCGGACATCGTAGAGGCACACCGCGGCGATCTTCGCGCGCCGCACAACACGTGGGTCATGGTGCCGTGCGAATGGGGCATCCTCGGGCTGATCTGCTTCATCGGCATCTACGCCTCGGCGTTTCTGATGCTGCAGCGTGTGAAGAAGCGGGCCACGGACGACGAGAAGGGGTTCTACTACTGGCGCGCGTTCGCGATCCAGCTCTCGATTGTCGGCTTCCTCGTCGCCGGGTTCTTTACCGACAGGCTGTATGCGGAGATTGGATACTGGATGGTTGCGCTGTCGTACAGCCTGTACCGGCTCCAGTTCACCGAACAGGCCGAGGAGGCGTCGAGGCGCTGGCCCTGGTTCCCGTGGCCGCGACACGTGCCGCGCACGCGGCGCCGCAGGAGGCATACGGCTAGTGCCGTCATCTCTCGACACGGCGGACGTGTTCCGGCCCGTCCTGTCGCGGCTCGAGCCTGACGTCACCGCGCATTACGGCCTCGGGCAGGTGCGCCTGGTGCCGGCCGGGTCGGAGGACCGCCCCTTCTCGCAGCTCCTCCGGCTGCGGGTGTGCAACGGCGACGACAGCCGCGCCGTGTCCCACCTGTTCGTCAAGATCTACAAGCCCAAGCCGCTTCCGGGCGGTCCAGAGGCGATGCGCCAGCGGGTGGCGCACGATTTCGACGCGACGCGGCGCGTCTACGCGGCGATGCTGCCCCACGGCGACGTCGGCGCCGTGCCGCCCGTGGCCTGCTACCCCGACCTGCTCGCCATCGTCACCGAGCAGGTGGACGGGCCGACGCTGCTCGAATATCTCCAGAAGCGCGCCGCGTGGGTGCGGTCCGGCGGTCCGGTCGATGAACTGTGCGAGACGATGCGGCGGGTCGGCCGGTGGATCCGCATCTACCAGTCCACCGACGACGCGCGCGGCCAGGTCACGATCGAGCACCTGCACGCTTACATCGAGCACAGGCTGAACCGGCTGGTCCAGCACGGCGCCTCGACGCCGGAGTACCGGCAGCGCGTGCTGAGCCACGTGGACGCCCTCGGCCATCGCGCGGTGCCGGAGGACCTCCGTGAAGTCGCGGTGCATTCCGACCTGGCGCTCGGGAACATCATCGTCTCCGGCGACCGCATCGTCGTCCTGGATTTCGCGATGGCGAAGCGCGGCACGCGGCTGCACGACCTCACGCGCCTGGCCGTGCAGCTCGACCTGCTGTCGGTGAAGCCGCAGTTCGGCAGCCGGGTCATCCGGCGGCTCCAGCTCGCAGCTCCTCGAGGGCTTCGACCCGGCGCTCCGGATGGACCGTCCGATGTTCCGCCTGCTGACGCTCCTCCATCGGGTCAACCACCTGACCACGCTCTCGGTGAACCGCTTTTCGCCGGCCGAGGCGGTCTACAACGCGCTGGTGCGCCGCCGTCACCGGCGCTGGATCGCCGCCGAACTCGCCGGCGGGATCGACGGTCCGGAGCCCCGGTGAGCGGCCGCGCCGGGGGCGTAGTCTCCCGCCTCTCCAAACTGCGCGCCATGTCGCCGGCCGAAGTGGCCAATCGCGTCAGCTATCGCCTGCTGACGGGCGTCGAGCGCCGGCAGCATCGCCGCGGCGCGCTTGCCAGTGCCGATCGCCTCGCGCGCGCGCTGGCGCCGCGCCTGCGCGGGAGCGGCTGGCGGCAGCGGCTCCTCGACGCGCGGCGGTCAACCGGCGCGAAATTTCTGCCGGGCGCGCGCGCGCGGACGGAGATGACGCGGCTGTTCGCCGGGCCGTTCGGGCCGCAGCTCGAGGACACGCTCAGGCACGCCGCGCTGGCGCGCGAGCATCGCTTCGAGTTCTTCGGCCAGGAGTTCCAGTACGGCGAGCGAATCGACTGGCAGGCCGACCCCGTCACCGGCCGCCACTGGCCGCCGGTCTATCACGCGGACGTGCCGGTACACGGCGGCGACGTCGGCTACGGCGACGTGAAGCACGTCTGGGAGTTGAGCCGGCAGCAGTACCTGATCGACCTGGGGAAGGCCCACTACCTGACGGGGAGCGACGACGACCTCGACGCGATCCGGCGCCTGGTGCGGAGCTGGGTGGCCGGGAATCCCTATGCCACGGGCGTGAACTGGTCGTGCGCCCTCGAACCTGCGTTTCGCGCGTGGTCCTGGCTCTGGGCGTACCACCTGACCGCCGGAGCGCTGGACGACGACTTCCACGTCGAGTGGCTTCAGGCGCTCTACGACCACGGCCGCTTCCTCGCCCGGCACCTCGAGTACTATTCGAGTCCGTACAACCACCTGATCGGCGAAGCCTCCGCCTTGTACGCGCTCGGCGTCTGCTTCCCGGAATTCGCCGACGCCGCAGGCTGGCGGCGGCAGGGGCGCTCGGTCCTCGAGACGCGGCTCGCGACCGAGTTCTACGCCGACGGCGGGTCGGTGGAGCAGTCCACCTTCTATCACCACGCGACGGCCGGCTTCTATCTGCTGTCGATGCTGCTCGGCCGCGAGAACGGCGAGGAATTTTCGCCGGCGGTCCGGGCCGCCGTCGAGCGCGCGATCGAGTTCAGCATGCAGCTTGCGCAGCCCGACGGGAGGACACCGGCGATCGGGGGCGCGGACGACGGGAAGCCGATACGGATGGAGCATTTGCCGTTCTGGGACTTCCGGCCGTACCAGGCGATTGGCGCCGTCATGTTCGGCCGGCCCGATTTCAAGATGGCGGCAGGCCGCTTCCATGAAGATGCGTTGTGGCTGCTCGGCCCGGCCGGCCTCGATGCGTTCGAGGCGCTCGAGAGCCGCGCGCCGCAGTCCTGCTCCATCGTCCTGCCGGCGAGCGGGTATGCGGTGAGCCGGAGTTCGTGGGAGCCCGACGCGGATTATCTGTGCTTCGACGCCGGCGAGCAGGCCGCCGGGCATGCGGCCCGACAGCGTGCCGAACTCGATGCACGGACATGCCGACTGCCTGTCGGTGATCGTCTGCCTGTGGGGCCGGCCGGTGCTCGTGGACTCCGGACTGTATGCCTACAACTGCGGCGGCGAGTGGGAAGCGCACTTCCGCGAGACCGCCGCGCACAACACGGCGCGCGTGGACGGCCGGGACCAGGCGCGGCACCTGGGCAAGATGGCGTGGTCGAACAGCTACCGCGCCGCGCTGGAGGCGTCGGAGGTCAGCAGCCGGGAAGCGTGGGTGGTCGGCTCGCACGACGGGTTCGCGCGCGGCCCCGGCGGCGTAACGCACCGGCGGGCCGTCTGGCGGCGGCCCGGCGGCTATATCCTCGTCCACGACGAGTTCGCCGGCGAGGGGAGCCACGATCTCGAGGTGAACTACCAGTTCGCGCCCGGCGAGCTGGCCCTCGGAGACGATCGCGCGGCGTACCGATGGCTTCGCGGAGCTGGCGTGGGTCGGGAGCGAGGCGTGGGCCGCGCACGCGCGCTGCGGCGGCGAAGGCGCGGCGGACGGGTGGATTTGCGCCAGCCTCGGCGTCAGGCAGGCGGCTCCCAGGTTGACGCTGACGTGCCGTTTCGGCGGCGGCCGCACGTCGCTGCTGACGGTCCTCGCACGGGGCCTGTCGCGGGTCCGGACGATCGACCATGAAGGCACGCGGCTGGTGCGCGTTGCGGGAGACGAGGGCATGGACTGGATCGCGGCACACGGGATCACGACCGGCGGCGCCATCAGCACCGACGCGCGGCTGGCGGTCTGCCGTTTCGGCGGCGGCGGCGACGGGGACGTGGAGCAGGCGCGGGTGCAGGGCAGTTTCCTGCGCGTCGATCTGCCGGCGCTGGAGAAGCTGGCGGCACTGGCCGGCCAGGCAGGCGCCTCGCGATGAGCGGAACCCCGCGAAAGATCCTCGAAGTGACGTCGTTCCCGCCCCCGCGGGCGGGGTGGGGCATCCGCGTCGAATTCCTGAAGGCGCGCCTCGACGCAGGAAGGGCACGACTGCGTCGTCCTGAACATCGGGACGAGCCGCCGGATCCCCAGCCCCGAGTACGAGACGGTGATGAGCGGCTTCGATTTCGTGCGCAAGGTGTGGCGGTACTCGCGCCGCGGGTACGTGGTGCACGCGCACGCCAACGGCGATTCGCCGACCGGCGCCGCGCTGGCGATCACCGCCGAGATCCTCAACCTGCTCTCGGGACGGCGCCCGTTCCTGACGTTCCACGCCGGGGTGCAGCAGCGCCACTTTCCGCGCGACCGGAGCGGCCGGCTGACGCTCATGTTCCGGCTGCTGTTCGCCCTGCCCCGGAGGATCATCTGCAACAGCGAGCCGGTCAAGGCGTGCATCGCCGCGTACGGCGTCGAAGCCGGAGAAGATCGTCGCGATCCCGGCGTTCAGCCGGCAGTACCTGGAATACCGCACGGTGCCGCTGCCGGCCGGCGCTCGAGGAGTTCCTCGGCCGATATCCGTCGGCCGTGTTCACCTACGTGCGGATGCGGCCGCTGTTCTATCCGGTCACGCTGATCGACGGCATGGCGGAGGTGATGAGGCAGCGGCCCGACACCGGCCTGGTCATCGTCGGCGGGACCGGCCATGCGGACGAAGGCGTGTGGCCGGCCGTGCAGGAGGCGATCCGGCGCCACGGCGTGGCGCGATCGGATCTGCTTCGTGGACGACCTCGATCACGACGCGTTCCTGACGGCGCTCGCGGCGTTCGGCGCTGTACCTGCGCACGCCGATCACCGACGGCGTAGCCTCGTCGGTGCTGGAGTCGCTGGCGCTCGGGATTCCGGTCGTCGCGTGCGAGAACGGCACCCGGCCGCCCGGCGTCCTGACCTACCCGGCGGCCGACGCCGAGCGGATGGCGGCCCTCGTCGCTGCACGTCCTCGCGCATCGGGACGAGGCGATCGCGTCGGTGACGATGCACGACGTGCCCGACACGGTCACCGACGAAATCGCGGTGCTGACGTCCTGACGTGAAAATCCTCTACCATCACCGCACGCTCGCCGACGGCGCCGAGGGGATCCACATCGCGTCGATGGTGGAGGCCTTCCGCGCGCTCGGGCACGACGGTGCGGGTGCACGGCATCGCGGCCGCACCGGGCGGGACCGGATGGAGCGTGGCGAGTGCCGTGCGCCGCACGCTGCCGGGTGTGGCGCTGGAGCTGGCGTCCACGGCCGTGAACCTCCCCGAGTACGTGCAGGTGAAGCGGGAGATCGCGCGCTTCGCTCCGGACCTGATCTACAAGCGGCACGGCCGTTACGACGTGGCGGCGCATCGAGGCGGCCCGCCGGGCGGGGATTCCGTCGGTGCTGGAGGTGAACAGCCTGTTCTCGACGGGTGCGTACCACTCGTTCGAGCCGCTGGCGCTGCGGCGTCTCGCCTCGCGCCTGGAGCGACGCGGCGCTCGAGCTGCGACGGCTGTCATCGCGGTCTCGAGCGCCGCTGGCCCGCCAGATCGGGACGCTGGTCTCGCGGCCGGTCACCGTCATGCCGAACGGTGCGGACCCGGAGCTGTTCGACCCGGCCGGGGCGGACCCGCGCGTCGTCCGCGAGCGTCACGGCCTGGGATCGCGGCTGACCATCGGGTGGACGGGGATCCTGCGGGAGTGGCACGGCGTGGAGCTGCTGCTGGATGCGCTGCCGCTCGTGCCGGACGCGTGCCTGCTGATCGTCGGCGACGGTCCGGCCCGCGCGGCGCTCGAGGCCCGGGCCGGCGCGCCTGCGGGCCTTCAGGACCGCGTCGTGATCACCGGCCGCGTGCCGCACGAGGCCATGCGCGACCACGTGGCGGCGATGGACATCGCCGTCGTCGCCGACGAGCGCACGGGGATTGCGTCGCCGATGAAGCTGGTGGAGTACATGGCGATGGCGCGGGCGGTCGTCGCGCCGCGCCTGGACAACATCCGCGACCTGGTTGATGACGACGTGGACGGGCTGCTGTTCGCGCAGGGTGATGCCGCGGCGCTTGGCGCGGTGTTCAGGCGGCTGGCCGGGGACTCCGCCCTCCGCGAGCGCCTCGGCCGCGCCGCGCGCCGGAAGGTCGAGACGACGAGGAACTGGCGCCAGAACGCGATCGGCGTGCTCGGTTTGGTCGCCAGTCGGGTTCCGCGCTGAATGGAAGCGCGAGCCGACGCGAAGGCTCGTCGTCGGGCGCCCCAACCCGTCCGCGCCGCCGCGGGCGCGCACCTTAGCACCCGTGCCGGTACGCCCCCGACGATGGTGCGCGGCGGCACGTCCTTGACGACGACCGCCCCTGCCGCCACCACGGCTCCGGTTCCGATGCGGACGCCGTCCAGAACACACACGCCTGCTCCAACCCACACGTCGTCTTCGATCACGATACCGTCGGCCGTGGAGCCCTGTTCGTGAATCGGCAGATCGAGCCGATCGAACTTGTGCATGGAGGGAACTATGACCGTGTGCGCGGCAATCCTGACGTAGTCGCCGATCGCCAGCCCGCCGGTTCCGTAAAGCACACACAAGGGATTCACCGAGCAGTGTGCCCCGATTGTGACGGAGCCGCCCATGGAATAGATCTGCGCCCCACGCCGAATCTTGGAGTGGTCGCCGATCCGCACGAATTCGGCTGGGCGCCCGCTCGGTCCCGCCTGAATGCTGACAAGTTCTGCAATATGCGTGTCTTCGCCGATGGCAACATTGTGTCCAACGATCGTCGCCCTGGCGTGCAGGAACGAGTTCGTGGGAACCCGGTTAGCCAGACGGAGCCAGTCCATCCGGCGCCTGCGTGATTCTCCTGCACCGATTCGCAGCTGTTTGAGCAGATTAGCAATCCGCCGGGCTGTTCAGGCACTGACCGACTCCGCTGCGGGTGGCTGGCGATGCGACGGGATATCGGTGCCGGGGAGGGACCGATACACCTCGAGAATCTCGTCAATCATGCGATCGTAGGAAAACCTCGAGACCGCGAGTTCCCGACCCTGACGGCCGAACCGAGTCCGCAGCGCCGGATCGTCGAGCAGTGTCACGATTCGTTCGGCCATCGCAGGCGGATCGGCGACGGGCACCACGAATCCGGTCTCTCCGTCGCTGACGTACTCCGCCGGGCCTCCGGCGTCGGTGCAGACGATCGGCAGTCCTGACGCCATCGCTTCGAGCAGGACGTTGCCCGAGGCCTCGATAAGTGAGCCGTGCACCAGGAGATCCGCGGCGGCGAAATAGTTCGCAATCGTGTCGCGCGGGATCTTGCCGGGAAACGTGCAGTCCTGCCCGAGGCCGAGCTTCTTCGCCTGCGATTCCAGCGCAGCGCGCTCGGGACCTTCGCCGCACACGACAAAGGAGAAGCGGCGCCCGGATGCCTTCACGAGCGCGAGTGCGTCGAGCACATGGTCCAGCCCCTTAATCGTCACGAGCCCCGCAACCGCCAGGATGAGTGGCTCCGGCCCGACGCCCACGGATAGCCGCGCGGCCTGACGATCGTGGCTCACCGTGAAACGATCGAGATGCACTCCCTTCAGGATCACGTGGGATGCCTCGGCGCGGCGCCGAGCGCCAGTCCCTGTCGGCGCAGGAATTCGCTGACGAACACGGTCCGGTCTGCGGTGCGCAACAGCCGCCGCACCGCGCGGTCGAACGAGGGATCCAGTCGAGCACCGTAGCCCAGCGCAGGCAGGACATTCACGTCGGAGCCGCGGATGCCGGCGACCAGCGGACGTCCGGTCGCGGCGCTGCGAGCAGGCCGCCGAACCCCCGCGGCCATCCGAAGAAGCTGTGGATGAGCGAGATGCCTTCGCGCTCGATCACTTCCGCGGCGAATCGTTCGACGCGAAGGCTGCGGTAGCTCTGTTGCAGGTCCGTGAGATTCGCCGAGCGGAACCGCGCTCAAATGCCGAGCGAGAAAGCGAAGGGTCAGACTGCGCTCGCGGCTGGAGTCGGCCGGCAGCGCGCGTACATGCAAGCGGCCGTCGTCGAAATCGGCGTCATATGCGGGGGAAAGAACGTAGGCATCGATCCCGCGGTCGGCAAGCGCCCGGATCTCCTCGTCAAGGAAGCTGTAGCGGGAGAGTGGGCCGGGCTCGATGACTCGCTGGAGCGAGATACAGGACGCGGAGCGCGTGCTCATGGTGCCGAGAGCGCCGGAACGTCTTCTTCGCTCGGAGCGAGCCACGTCAACCGTTTGGCCAAGCCCGGGGCGAAATCGACGGCTGTTTCGTGCACGACCGCGCGCACTTCGCCGAACGGCACGAGCAGGACGAACGCGATGTAGTAGACAGCGGCGACGACAACACAAGCTGACCAAGAGCACCGTCGCTGCGGGGCGGCAGGAGACAGCGCGGACGCCGCCCATCGTCAGGAGCAGCACCCCGATCAGACCAATCGAGCAGATGACGGCAGGCACCTGCGGTCCCAGCATGTCGCTCCAATTCGAATTGCGTCAGGCGTCGGACGAGCATCTGGAACATGACGGTCATTGCGATCGTCGCGACCAGCACGCCCGCAGCGGCGCCGTTGATCCCCCAGCGGCTGAGGCCGCCGACAGCAGATGACAATCGCGGTCGTGAAGAACGCCTGTCGCTGTACCTCGAGCCAGATCTTGCCGGTGGCTTCGGTGGCCGACGTCGCATAGGTGTTCAGCAGCCTGAGAAAAGCCGCCCCGCACAGGATCTGGAACGGCACGACCGCCGGGAGCCATCGCTCTCCGAACAGCACTTCGATAATCTGGGGCGCCGTGACGATCATCCCCGTGATAATCGGGTACCCAACGAGCGTGACCGAGAGAATCACCTTCCGGTAGGCGCGGCGAAAGCGTTCTCGTGATCCTCGTGGATAAGGGCGAAGATGCGGAACGATACGCTAGGTCCAGACAGGTTGATCTTCCCCGTGAACTTCTGCATGGTCGCGAACGCCTTGTCGTAGAAGCCCAGCGCGGCCATTCCCAGCATCCGTCCGACAATAAGGTTGTCGAGGTTCTGCGCGCAAAAATCCAGGATGTTCTTCGCGTACATGCCGACGCCCGAACGAGAACAGGTCGCTCATCGCAGCGCGCGAGAAACGGAGCTCGCGGCCGCCACCCGGTCATCCAGATCCGGCACAGCGCTCGCGCTGAATCGCCCGACAGTCGTCCATAGACCAGGCTCCAGAAGCTGAAGCCGTTCCACGCGAGGATGATCGCGACGCTGCTTTCGACGACGGTTGACAGCCACTCGGAAGTCGCGCTCTCGCGATAGCGCATGTCGCGCGACAGGAGCGCCGTCGGTATCGTGGCGAACGGCATGATCAGGAAGCCGAACGCGGCCAGCGGAATCAGCGCGGCGGCATCCGGGCTGCGCAGGAAGGCACCGGCCAGCGGGGCCAACAGCGTCAGCGCGCCCCACGCCGTCACGCCAATGCCTAGATTCACCACGAACACGGAGGACACGTGGTCCGACGGTGATGTGCTTGTTACGGACGAGCGAGGCGCCGAAACCGAACTGCGTCAGTCGGTTGCACAGCTGCATGAAGAAGGTGGCCGCGGCCGCGACACCCGCTTCCTGCGGCGTCAGCAGTCGCGCCAGGATCATGGCGGTGGGAAGCAGCAGAAGCGTGTTCCCGCCTTCGCGGAGGAAACCCCAGACGACGCCGACCTTGGCGAGTTTTCCGTAGGACCGGCGATTTTCTAGACTCTTGCGCACGCGACCTCTCGCGAAGGCGCCGCATTGGCGACTTTAGTCGCAAGAATCAAGGCGACTTTATTCGCCTTCCGGACCCAGCCCACGGCTCATGGTTTCCGGGCCAGCGACGATGGGCGGACATAGGCTGCGGATTGCGCGGATTGTCCGCCTATTCGGAGGTTTTCCGGCCGATGACGGTCATCAGGGTCGTCCAGTAGTGGTGCCGTATCGGCTGTAATTGAGCAAGTGTCGCACCACGTGCCAGGGGTCGCTCCAGAGCGAGAGTCTGCGCTTTTCCGGTCGTTCGATCGGCTCGAGGTTGAGGGTGTCGCACACACTGAAACCGGCCGTTTCAAGCGCCGCGGTCAAGGGAACCGGGGAAAAATAGAAGCGATGGTCCACTCCGAACGCCCACCATTTGAGGGGGTTCCTCGCGAACGCCACGCTGCGGATGTTTGCCGGTTCGAACCGCAATCAGCGCCGCCGGGAGCGAGGCGGGCGAAGAGCTTGGGCCAGAACGCCGCGCGGGTCCTGTAGATGCTCGATCACGTCCCAGAGCGTGATCACGTCGAACACGGCGGGAAGGTCCGGATGGTCCAGCGATCCGGCGAAAACGGTCTGGGATCCGGCGTGGCGGGCGGTTTCGACCGCGCCTTCGTCGAATTCGACGCCCCAGGCGTCCCATCCCACTTCCCGCGCGACGCCGACGAACTGTCCCTTCCCGCAGCCGATGTCCAGCAGGCGTCGGCCCGGCGGCTGGCGCTCCGCCAGCGTATCGAGACGGATCCGGCTCACGCGCCTCTTGAACTCGTCGTCGTAGTAGATGCTCTTCGCTGGTGCTGCGTAGGATTGGGCGAAGTACTCCGCGCCGAGCTCGGCCGGGGGGAACGGATTCAGGAAGCAGACGTCGCACGGCGGCAGGACCAGACGGACAATCTGACGTCGGCGCGACGAAGGTGTCCGTTGTCGGGCACGTCAGGAACGGGCCGATTTCCGCGCTGCCGCAGAGGCGGCAGGAACCGGATGAGCTCCTGTTTTGCCGATTCCGAGGCGATTACTGGGCTGGATTGGTCCGAAGGAGGCATTGTAAGGCAGAATACCACGAGTATGATCCGGCGGGCCAACGACTGCCGACGGCCGTGAATTCGTTGGTTGGGCCGGCGGCGTTGAGATGTCGACATCTTGATTTCGACAGCACCGAAAAGAGGCTCCGTGCACCGGTGACTCGGCCTCAGTTGGTATATTGTCCTACATAAAGGCGACTTTTATCGTCCATTTGGAAGCTATTTTTCGGTCGCAAACGTGAGAACCAACCACGTGCTGCGAACGCTCAGGATATGGAGAATCCGCGGGTAGTCGGTTATCCCGCCTGAACGGCGTCACCTTTGCTACTTGTCAGTCCGAATTCCAATCAAACCGACGGCGGAGATGGCCAGACAGGGCGGTCTTCAGTGAACAGTGCGGGAAAAGACGGTGAGTGCTCCGGACGACCACGCGGCGGCGGTATCGACAAGACGGGCGACAGCTACGAGTCGAGCCGGTATGCCGATCGACACATGGATGCCTACCGGGCGTTCCGCAACCGAACGTTGCTGGCGATATTGAAGAGCAAGCTCAGCAAGGAAGGCCTCCGGATCCTCGAGGTCGGCTGCGGAACCGGCCTCACGCTGGAGTTCCTGGCCCAGTCCTCCAGGGACTACTCGTTATATGGACTGGACGTGTCCGATACGATGCTGCGCCAGGCCGCCGCGAAGGGGGCGTTCGCAGACAACCGTCCGCGCCTCGCGCTTGGCGACGCTGACAAGCTGCCGTTCCGGGACGGGACGTTCGATGTCGTGCTGTCGACCCGGTTCATTCACCAGTTTCCCCACGAGACGAAGCGCCAGCTCTGGAGGGAATTTGGTCGCGTCGCGGCCAAGGACGGAATCATCATCAGCGAGTTCTATGCGGGGCCGTACCACTGGCTCCGGTACTACCTGGGCCGTGGGGCGAAGGGACGTTCACCGGAGGCCTACTTCAGCCATTTCCCAACGCGCCGCGAAATGCGCGGATATCGTTGAGGGGCCCCCGAGGTGTACCCGCTGAGGCTGCCCGGCTCCCGCATGCTGGCGCGTGCGCTCGGTGAAGGCCTCGCACAGAGTACCACGGTCGCAATAGCCCGTGCGACGCGGGGACTGTTCATGGATGAGTATTTTGTTGTCAGCCGAAACGTCTGAGCTCCAGGCGGAGGCTGACTGGCTGTGCTCGCTGGTGGCGGACAACGCGGAGCCCCTTCGCGCTGCGGCATTGAAACGTGACGTGCGTCTGCGGGGCGCACGTTTCCAACTCCACGCGAAGGACAGGAACACGCTGTATCGCGTCTCCGGTCGCTTCAAGTGGTTCCTGAAACTCACGCCACCCGGGGACCAGGCCGTCACGCGGGAGCGCCTGGGCGCGGACATCATCTCTGGGGTTCTCGGCAACCGGCCGGACTACTGTGGCGCATCCGTCGTTCGCGTGGGAGTCAACCCGTCGTTTGTCCTGGCAGCTGTTGTTCCGGGCAGGCCTCTGAGCCGCGTTCTCGTCACGGAGTCTTGGATCCCTACTGCGGGCGCGGCCGCAAGGCTCGAAGGGGTGTTCGGAACGCTCGGCTCTCTATTGGGAGCGCTTCACGCACATTCAAGGGCATGGCGACCCGCCACGGGCGACCAAGCGTCCGTTCGAAGCACTGAAGGCGGCGTCCGCACGGACCAGATCCCAAGGTGAGGTCGGCCTGGCGATTACTGAATGCCTTGATCGTCACCTGGACTTCGACCGCGACCAGACTTTTGTGCATGGTCACATGCGTCTGGACAACGTGATGGTGTCCGAGGGCAAGATCGGTTTCATTGACCTCGAGCACTCCGGGAAAGGGTCCTTTTATCAGGACCTCTCGCGTCCCGTCAGTCACCTGTTGCTGACTCGAGCGACCATCGGGTTCCCGCATCAACGCGTGGTCGGTTACCTCGCAGCGTTTCTCAGCGCGTACGGTCGTGTCCACGCCTACGATCCAAAGCAACTGGCGGACTACGTCTTTGCACGTCTGGGCCGATACTGTCTGGACAATCGGAGAAAGCTGTTGCCAGGCAGAATTGGCGCGCTTCCGATTATCGGATCGAAGCTCGATCGGCTCGCGTTGGCAGTGCTACGTGAGGGGGTTGAAGGAGCCATACCGGAACTGGGGCTGCGTCATGCTTACACTCAGTGACCATCGGAGTGCGTCGGCTGGCGCCGCAGGGCTTGACGCACCCTTGGCGGCACGTTTCCGTGAAGCTGACCACATCTGCTGCCTCGTTGACAAGCATACGGATCAATTAAGGGCGGCGCGCCTCGGGAACGAGTTTTGCCTCGAGGACGTCTCGTTTCGCTTGCATGGCGTAGGCAGGAATGCCATCTATCGTGCGTCACGCACTTTCGACTGGTTTCTCCGGCTGTCCTGCGCGATAGACCAGCGATTCATGGCCCGCGAGCAGGAAGGCGCCGCAGCGGTTACGGCCGCACTCGGACACAGGACGGACTACTGTGGCGCTGCCGTCATTCGTGTGGCCGTCGAGCAGGCCTACGTTCTGGCATCTGCGATCCACGGAACACCCCTCAACCGCGTGCTGGCGACGCGATCCTGGATACCCGGATCGTCTGCGTCCCTTGAACGCGCGTTCGCCACGCTGGGGACGCTGCTTGGCACGCTGCACGCGACCGCCCGGGTCGCCCCTGAAACCAGCGAAGCGCATGAGCGGCCATTCGCGGCGCTGAATAGGCGATTGAATGAGGTCAGGGCGTCCGATCCGATGTGCGAGGAAATCGCCGCCTGGTACGGCACTCACGTCCGGCCCGATCAGGGAGCGGCGTTCGTTCACGGCAACATGCGGCTGGACAACGTCCTGAAAGGCGGCACCAGCCTGGGGTTCGTGGACTTCGAGCACAGTGGCTCGGGATCCCTCTACCAGGACCTGTCGCGCCCCGTCAGTCAGTTGCTCCTCACGCGGACGACGATCGCGTTTCCGCACGAGCGAGCAACGCGTTGCCTTGCCGCGTTCTTGAAACAGTACGGAAGTGTTCAACAATTCGACGCAGCAGAGCTCGGTGACTATGTGGGCTCTCGATTTGCTCACTACTACCTTGGAACCCAGGGCCGTGGAATGATCGCAGGTTACACGGCGGGGGTTCCGGTCGCTGAGAAGGAAGCTGGCGCGGCCTGACTCGTGCGCTGCTTCGCGAAGGGCTTCCTGGCGCGTTCCCGGATCTGCGGATACAGTCATGATCTCCATGAAAGCTGCGGTTTCCGAGCGACAGGCGTGTGCCTTCGCCGACGGTCGCAGTACCCGACCACAACATCTATAGTCAGGCTTTTCACATGACGACTAATTCCACCATCGACATCGTTGAGTCCAAGAGACGTTACGGCCATCAGTACGCCGATGGCTACGACACGCGGCGATTCGAAACGGCGGAAGGGTATTTCGCGCAGCGATTCGAGCTGGATCTTTTCGAACGCGTGCTCAATGAATACGGGGCGCGGACTGTGCTGGACGCGCCAGTCGGCACCGGGCGAGTGGCGATCCCGTTCGCGGGGCGGTTCGCGATAACGGGCGCGGACATCAGTCCGGCCATGTTGACAGCGGCAAAGGAGCGCGCCAGCGCTGCGGGCATCAGCAACATCACGTGGGTGGAGTGCAGTGTGGACGCTCTCCCGTTCCCGGACGGTCATTTCGACGCGGTCATCACGGCACGGCTGTTCCAGCACGTCCCGAAAGACCTGGCGCCGGCGATTGTCTCCGAACTGGTGCGGGTTGTGAAGCCCGGCGGAGTTGTGATTCTGCAATTCCGCAGTGGACTGTTCGGGTTTGCGCTGAAGTTCCTGCGCTACTACGTGACCAGGCGTACCGGAAACATCCGGCACAAGTGCATATTCCCAGATCAGGTCGCCTGGTATTTCAGCGGGCAGCAGATCGTGGCTCGCTATGGCTACAAGTTCCCGGTGTCGGGCCGGCTTGCGCGCCTGTTCGGTTTTTCACCGGTGTACGTGCCGAGCGCATGATCGCATCAACTCCGGGACTGCGGTGGCTGGGCAAGTACATGACGTTCGTGCTTCGGAAGCCCGCGACAGCCTGAGAGAAAGTGCGGGATCTCGTCATCCGGTGTGGTGGCAGGAGGGGGCGACATGACCGGTGGGTGTCTCGACCGAACGGCGTTGCTCGGCCAAGACCCCACAGCAGTGTGGCAGTTACTTGATGATACGCAGGTTGCTCGGTGGCGCGGGCGCCGTGGACGGCACTGGCATCAGCCCGGGAATGGGGCGCTGAAGCAGGCCAGTGACGTCGCCCGGATCACGTAGAGCGGCGAAGTTCCGCACGTAGGCGACAAGGTCACGAAAATCGGTCGTTCTCCCGGCCGGAAGAACCGAAGCTGAGTCGTTGAACTCCAGCCAGAAACTCTGAATACTGAAATCGGGTGGGCGGACCGAGATCGGCACGTGCTTGTAGAGCTGCACCGGCGCCTGCACTTCATCGGCAACCCAGAGGTCAAAGTAGTCGTAGTCGTTGACGCGCTGCTCGATGCGGACCCAGTACTGGTCCAACGATCCGGGTAGATGATGAACAAGCCGTTCATCGGCTGTATCGGGGTGTTGTTCGTCGGGCCAGGGCCCATCTTGTCCCCGTTGGTCAATAACCAGTTCGCGTCTCCACCAATTGCGTTGTAGCCGCGCACGTCGATTCCCGCGACATGGCGACGGGTCGAAACCAGCGAGGAACGTAGTCGTGCGCTCCTCCGTCCATTCGGGTCTTCACTTCGAGCCAGATCTTCTCTCCCGCAGAAGTGAATTGAAAAGTCTTGTTCCCCGCGAGACCGGTGTTCAGGAAACTTGACGTATAGAGGGCATCCCAGGTGAACATGTACGTGTGACCGTCGGTTGTTTGGAGCGGCGGTCGGAGTTGGTTCGGGAGGGAGTTGGCGGCTATCGCGAGGTCTGCACCCACCGCGTGAGGCACGGCGACGGTTCCGTACTGCGCTCGGGCGACTTGAAACCCTCGCGGCACAACTGCGTCCGCGTCGTACGCCGTCACCACCATGATCTCGCTGTCAATCTTGACCTGCCGGCCGATGACGTAGGACGCCCATCCCGATGGAACAATATGCGTTTCACTTGCCGTCATTGCGCTGGCCAGTGTCGTATTGAACCCCGGAGAGAGGAAAGCGGGGATTACTACCTTGGCGGCATCGACGTGAGAATCGTAGGTGACAAACAGCGGTGCGTGTTCGAGTTCTGATACCCACCCTCGCTTGCGCGATCGAGTTGATGTTCGTAGTATGGCGATCCTGCAGGCTCTCCCGCCCGAGGGCGAAAGCTGTAGCCTTTCCAGAAATTCGCTTGACCGACGAGGGCGTTGAAATAGGCATTTGAATCCGCAACGGCCAGCGCCACTTTGCTTCCGAGCGGAGGTCCACTCAAAATGACGACGCCACTGACCAGAGCGAGACCTAGCAGAAGAGTTCTGGCTTTCATGTACCCCAACCATTGATGAAGAGCCCGGGTTCGTAGGGCTCGGCGACTTTTCTGGCTTGCTGTCTGGATTACCGGTTCAGCCGAGTCCTAAGCAACGCTCAAGCCAAGCAAAAAACTTAGCAAAATGCATAAAAAAGCTTGGCTAGGCCCAAGCCTCTCATGAGAAACGCGTAGAAATTACATTGCGCAGATCGCGAAATCTGTTATGCGGAGGCGGATTTTCGCGTGGCGCCTTCCACTTCGACCCGCAGGGCGGAGGCCGCCAGCATACTCCGGTAACGCCGTCTCGCCAGAATGCGACTGCAGGTTATCGGCGACTCTGGCGCGCCGACTTCGACGCCGCGGCGGCGATTGTCGCGAACGGCCGCGGCACGCCCTCGCTGGCGACCACCTGCCGGCCCAGCTTGAACGACGCTTCCATCGTCAGGTGGCTCTGGTCGAAGTACCGCGGAAGACCGTCCATCCCGGTCGTGGAACAGACGCCGCCCGGACAGACGTAGGACGTCGCTTCGAAGTAGTCAACGCCCGGCACCGACGCGGCGAAGCTGCGCAGGCGATCGTTGGCCGCGACGATCTCCCGGGACGGCGCCGTCACGATGTCGGCGCAGGACAGGCCGGGATAGCTCAACTGCTTCTCGCGACACCGCCGATCGTACCCCGCACCTCCGGGATCTTGCCCAGGAGAATCACGTGCTTCCCGGCCTCCGCCAGCCGCCTCACGGTCGCCTCGAAGACCGGCAGGAACGTGGCGGAGCGTTGCTCGTAGGCCGGCCATGACGACGAGATGATGACCACGGAGTAGCGATCGATCACCGGCCGGATCAGTGCGAGCGACGCGCGGCAGTCGGTCTCGCGTCTCGTCTCCACGAAGGGGCCTGGATCGCCATCGATCGGGAGGGCAGGAGCCGATCTCGACGTTGCGAAATCGAAACCCGGCGCTCCGTCCGAACACGTCCAGCATGCCCACGTAGTGCGCCGCGTTCGAATCGCCCCAGAGGATGACGCCGGGTTCCCCGACTCCGTCCGCGCCGTTGACGCACTTCGGGTTCGTCATCTCCTCCGCCGTGACCATCTGGCTCTGACAGACGCGCTCGGACATGAATGCAGGGGACGAGTGTTTCCGGATGGCGCTCAGTTGCGCGGCGTAGGCGGGCGACGACAGGGACAAGCCAACGCGGCCGGGATAGATCAGGCACAGCGTGACGATCGCGAGTGTGCCCGCCGGCAGCACGTACTGCCCGGTGATGACACGGAAGGCCGACGCGGACGATCGGCGCGCGGGCTGCTCGACGCATCGGAAGGTCCCCCACGACAGCAGGAACGTCAGCGTGAAGATCACGAGGGCGGGGACGACCCCGATCTCGCTGTGCCCGTACCGATAGAGCGCCACCAGCGGCCAGTGCCAGAGAT
Organism: uncultured Acidobacteriota bacterium; assembly: GCA_963817635.1. Taxonomy (GTDB): domain Bacteria; phylum Acidobacteriota; class Vicinamibacteria; order Vicinamibacterales; family 2-12-FULL-66-21; genus CAWFPR01. Next base: position 182,049 of record CAWFPR010000002.1, read on the forward strand.
ACGCCGAATACGAGACTTTTCCGATCCAGACGAACGGGGACCAGGCCAACGCCCGGGACACGGCGTTCGTGCCGCAGAGTCCGGCCCAGATCAGGCATGCGGTGCCGAGCGTCGGCGGCACGGCCCACCAGCCCGGGAAGCGGCTGTTCCCCGAGAGCAGGACGAGCGCCAGGCCGATGAGCAGCAGGCCGGTCACGGCTATCGGCGCGGCAGAGGCCGCCGGGAACTTCCGGTGGACGCCGCGCAACGACGCGATGGCGAGCACGGCGCCCATGAGCAGCTCGCCCGCGCGGCACGGCAGCATGTAGTAGGCGAAGCCGGGACTGCGCACCGACATCACCTGCGCCAGGCCGAAGGACGCCACGGCCGCGCCGATCATCGCCAGGACGATGAGCGACGACCGCCGGGCCTTGTAGAAGATCAGCAGCAGGACCGGCCAGAGCACGTAGAACTGCTCCTCGATGCCCAGGGACCACAGGTGCAGCAGCGGCAACTGCTTGCTGTCCGTCGCGAAATAGCTCGTGTCCTGCGAGGTCCAGAAATACACGTTCGCGGCCGACGCGAGCGACCAGAACGCGGACTTCGCCGCGGCCCTCGCGTCCTCGGGCAGCATCAGCCACTGCGTGCCGATCAGCGTCGCAAGGACGACGACGAGCATGGCGGGGGCAATGCGCTTGACCCGCCTCCGATAGAACTCGAGCAGCGAGAAACGATCGCCGTCCAGTTCCGCGCAGATGTTCCGGGTGATCAGAAAACCCGAGACCGTGAAGAAAATATCGACGCCGACGAAGCCGCCAGGCAGCAGCGTCTCCCGGAGATGGAACAGGATGACCGCCATGACCGCGAGCGCCCGCATGCCATCGACGTCGGGGCTGTACGCTGAAACTCCGTTTACCCTCAGCAACCATGACTCTGAGCATCCTGACGTGTGCGGCACGAGCGACCTCGACCGATCGCTCATCGCCTCGAGCCGTTCCCGCAGCGCGGCTTCCGCCCGCTCAGCGTGGGCTGGCCGGCGTCCGACGCGATCGACGATCAACTGGGGAAACCAGTCGGGCAGCCGCCGGTACGCATCTTCGACTGCGTCCACGTATTCCCGCGAATAGTTGGAGCGCCGTGCCGCGATCGTCTCCGGCGAGGCCAGCAGCAGTATCGCGACGTCCGGACGCGGCATGAGCCGGGCGAGCAGCCCGCGTAGCGGCGCGCGCCGCGGCGTGTCGAGGTCGTAGTGCGCGAGATTGTCGTAGAAGTAGCGGTTGGCTACCACGTACCGACTCCCGGCGCGGCAGCCGGCGGTACACCGCGAACGCCGACATGCGCGACCAGATACCCCAGCGTCCGGGCCGCCGTCAGTGCCTTGCGCCGATAGCCCCGGCCGCGCTCGGCTGGCGGGGCCGCGGGCTTCGCGTCCTCGCTCGCGCGCCGCGGTCTTGCCCGGCGCAGCGTGAAGCAGGGCAGTTGCTGAAAGCGCCACTCCGCCGCCGTCGACGCCCTCGCGTTCCAGCACGCCCAGGAGATGCCGCAGGACGGTGCTCTTCCCGCTGCCGACCATGCCCGACACGCTCACGAGAACCGGGCGCTTCATGACACGGACACCGCGGGCGCGGCGTGGCCCAGCCGCGCGAGGATGTTCGCCCGCGTGGTCTTCCACTGCGCGAGCTTCGACTCGCCGCAGCCGCCGCGCCCCGGCACGATGGAGGTCGAGGCGCGCCTCCATGTCGCGGACGGCCGCGGACAATCGACGTCGACCGTGTTGTCCACGTGCACCGCGCCTTCCGGAAACGCCTCGCGCAGCAGCGCCCAGTCCGACACGATCACCGGCGTCCCCTGGTAGATGGCTTCGTAGGCTCCCCGCAGCATCGTGTGATCGCGCGTCGTCAGCGTCAGCACGGCGTCGGCGTCGGTCAGCAGCCCCCCGTAGGCCTCGGTGCTGAGGAATCCCGTCAGCCGCACGTTGGCCGGCAGGCGCGCGGCGAGCGCCGGGTCGAGGTGCTTCGGGTTGCCGGTGACGAAGAACGACACGTCGGGCACGAGCGCGGCGGCCTCGAAAATCTCGCGGATCGGTTCGTCGTAGTTGAACGAGCACACCACCGCGACGGTGAAGCCGGCGGGCCGGGGAAACGCCTCGCGGCTGGCGTATTCGATCGGCACGTCCGGCACGACGGTCGCGTGCGCCCCGGCCTCGCGCACCAGCCGCGCGATGTGCTCGTTGTGCACGAGCGTGGTCGCGGCGCGCCGGCACATCGCCCGCTGCAGCCACTGGAAACGCCGCCACCGCGGGTGCATGAACGCCGCGCTGTGGGCGTCGAGCACCACCCGGCCGCGATGCCGCCGCGCGTACAGGAACGCCGGCAGCGCCGCCACGAGCGGCGGCGTCATCACGAACACCGCGTCGGGCCGCTCGCGCGCGAGAATCTCCGCCGTGCGCCGCCACTGCGCCGCGTACTTGAACAGCACCGTCGAGGCGCGGCTGCCGTAGGCCGGCGCATAGACCATGTGCGACGTGCCGCCCAGCTCGCGCGCCGTGTGATCGCTCCGGCTGCACGACTCGGCCCACGAGATGTACGTGACGCGTGGACCCGGACGAGGCTCCTGGATACTCACCGGGTCATCGTGAACGGCAGATGGAGAACGGGAGAGGGTGCCGCATGCGATCTGCCGATTTTCCATGTCCCATTTTCGCATCTGGCCGTCAGTCTTCAGCGGCCAGACGCCCACGGCCGTCATCGCCGCCGCGCCGAGTTCGCGCCGAGCCCGACCAGGTCGATCACGAGCTGGTCCGTCCGCACGCCCTGCGCGAGCCGCGCCGGCTCGGCGATCCGCTTGGCGACGATGACCACGTCCGCCTCGCGCGACAGCCGCTCCCAGTCGTCGTCCAGGAGCTGCGCGACGTGCGGCAGCTTCTCGTCGATGTAGGCGCGGTTCCGGCCGACCAGCCGGCCGACCGCGACGTCCGGGTCGCAGACGCGCAGCGTGATGCCCTTGCCGATGAGCGACTCGGCCAGCGTCACGAACGGGCTCTCGCGCAGGTCGTCGCTGCCGTTCTTGAACGACAGGCCGAGCAGCGCCACGCGGCGGCGTCCCGATTCGAGCACCATGTCCACCACGCGCCGGATGTGCGCCTCGTTGCTGGCGATGACGTTCGACAGCAGCGGCGTCGCAAGATCGACGTCCTTCGCCACGTAGTTCAACGCGCGCAGGTCCTTCGGCAGGCACGATCCCCCGAACCCGAATCCGGGCCTCAGGTACCGCGGCGAGATGTTGAGATCCCGGTCCTCGCAGAAGATCCGCATCACCTGGCGTCCGTCGATGCCGAGCTGGTGGCAGAGCGCCCCGATCTCGTTGGCGAAGGCGACCTTCAAGGCGTGGTACGCGTTGCTCGAGTACTTCACCATCGAGGCTTCGTCGAGCCGGACCCGGTGCACCGGCACGTCCAGGTGGGCGTACGCCCCGAGCAGCACATCGCCCGCGCGCGGGTCGCTTTCGCCGACGACGGTGAAGGGCGGGTTCTGGAAGTCGCGGATGGCGCTGCCTTCCCGCAGGAACTCGGGGTTCACGCACACGCCGATGTCGATGCCCACCGTGCGGCCGCTGGCCTTCTCGAGGAGCGGAATCAGCGACCGATTCGAGCACCCCCGGCAGGAGCGTGCTGCGGATCGCCACGACGTGATACGACGAACCGCCGGCGAGCGCGCCGCCGATCTGCTGGAGCACGCGCTCGAGGTACGACGAATCCAGGCTGCCGTTCCGGCGGCTCGGCGTGCCGACGCACACGAGCGAGATGTCGGACTCGCGCACCGCCAGCGCGGTGTCGTCCACGACGCGGAGCTGGCCCGTCGCCACCGCGCTTCCGAGCCACTCGTCGAGATCCGGTTCGGTCACCGGCGCGCGCCCCGCCTTGAGCAGGGCGAGCTTCTGCGGCTCCACTTCGACCCCGGTCACGTGGTGCCCCGCCTTCGCCAGGCAGGCGGCCGACACGGCCCCGACGTAGCCCAGGCCGAGTATCGCGATCCTCATCTAGACTCCCACACACAAAGCCGGCGCACTGCGTGCGACGGCTGGCCGCGTCATCGATGAACATGCGATGCCAGGACTCGAGCATCAGGATCGACCACAACTGGTTGTGCCATTGAGCCGGCTCCCGCGCCAGTGGTCTTCCAGCAGGCTCTTTACGGCACCGGCCCTGAAGTACCCACGCTGGTCGAGGCGTCCGTCCAGCAGCAGGTCACCGGCCATCTCGCGCAGGTCATGCCGGAACCAGACGTCGAGAGGCACCCCGAACCCATGTTTGGGGCGGTCGATGATCTCGGCCGGCAACAGCTCGCGGACCGCTCGCTTCAGGATGTACTTGGTCGATGGTGCCGTTCAGCTTCAGCCCGACCGGCAGGCTCGCGGCGAACTGCATGAACTCGTGGTCGAGCATCGGCGACCGCCCCTCGAGGCCGTGCGCCATCGTCGCGATGTCCACCTTCACCAGCAGGCAGTCGGTGAGGTAGTGGCTGACATCCACGTCCAGCTTGCGCGTCGAGCGGATCGGCGGCGTCGGAGTTGTCGAAGGTCGCTCGCAAGGAGGGCGCGGCCGGCGCCATCCTGCGAGGAAATCAGGTTCGCAGATCTCCCGCTTGAGTTCCGGGCTGAAGATCATCATGCGGCGCGCGTATCGCTCGCCGCCACTTGCGCAGGCACTTTCGCAGCCACCGGCGGCCACGGCTCGTGAGTGAATTGGAGCGGCCCGGTGACCGGCACCGCGTCAGCGAGATGCCCCGCGCACCAGCGCAGGCCGCCTCGGCAGGCGGTCGAACTGTCGTGCGCGCGCCCGGCGTGATATAGCGCCGGTAGCCGGCGAAGTTCTCATCTCCCGCGTCTCCGTTCAGCGCGACGGTCACGCTGCGCCGCGCCAGCTGCGAGAGGTAGTAGGTCGGAATCGCCGAGGCATCGGCGTATGGCTCGTTGTAGTGCCAGACGAGATGCGGGAAGATCTCCGTCGCGTTCGGGCGGACGACGAACTCGTGATGATCGGTGCCGTAGCGCTCGGCGACGAGGCGGGCGTACGGAAGCTCGTTGAATTCTTCTTCCTCGAACCCGATGGAGAAGGTCTTGACCGCCGCGCCGCTTTCGATGGCCATGACCGCCACGACGGCACTCGAATCGATGCCGCCGCTCAGGAACGCACCGAGCGGCACGTCGGCGACGAGCCGCTGTCGAACCGTGTCGTGCGAGCCTCGCCAGCAGTTCGCCGCAGGCGTCCTCCTCGGAGATTCGCTGCTTCGCGGCGTAGGACAGTTTCCAGTAGCGTTCGAGCGTCAGGCGCCCATCCCGCACGACCGCATAGTGCGCGGCCGGCAGCTTGTGGACGCCCTCGAAGGCGGACTGCGGGCCCGGCACGTATTGATAGTCGAGGTACGACGAGATGGCCTGCAGGTTCGGGTCGAGGCTCGAACGCCGGATCGGCGAGGAACGCCTTGGGTTCCGAGGCGAAGGCGAGCCCGTCGCGATCGAGCCAGGTAGTGGAGGGGCTTCCTGCCGACGCGGTCGCGGGCGAGGAGCAAAGTGCGCCTGTCCGCGTCCCACAGGGCGAATGCGAACATGCCTCGCAGGCGAGGGACGCATTGCGACGCCCCATTCTTCATAGGCGGCGAGGATCACCTCGGTGTCGGTGCGCGTGCGGAAGTGGTGCCCGCATCGGGTCAGCTCGTACCGCAGTCTCACGTAGTTGTAGATTTCGCCGTTGAAGGTGATCTGCAGGGCCCCGCCCCGCGCGCTCATCGGTTGGCGGCCGGCCGGGCTGAGATCGACGATGGCCAGCCGACGGTGACCGAGACCAACGGCTCCATCCGTCCACACGCCCTCACCGTCTGGACCGCGGTGGGCGATGAGATCGCACATGCCGCGCACGATGTGCGGGTCCACCGGCGCGCCGGAGAGATAGTTGAATCGACCCGCGATACCGCACATGTCAGGCCACTCCCGAAGCCATGGCGGGACGACAGCGCCCACGTGTATTGCCGATCGTCGCCACTGAAGGCTCCATCATAGCGTCACCACGGCCGGTCGATGTCCGAATCGCCCTGCGTCACGAACCAGGCGCCGGGCGACTGCACGAGGTCGAGCGTTTCGCCCGACAGCGGCCCCGGATCCACGAGCAGATATCGCGAGGGCTGGCGCAGGTGGAAGCCGCAGGCGCGCAGCGCCGCCGTGAGCCGCGCGTCGATGTGCAGGCACAGCAGCGAGTCGGCCCCCGCCTCCATCGGCGCCGCGCAGGCGCTCGCGATGATGTCGCGCAGCAGCGCGGGATCGCCGAGCGGCGCCACGAGATCCACGAGGTGCGCGCGGCGGTACTGGTAGTTCGCGTCGCGCTCGCGGAACATCCAGATCGCGACCGCGCGGACCTCGCTCCCTTCGCTCAGCTCCAGGCGGACGAGATCCTGCCCGGGCTGATCGACGTACTTCCAGTTCAGGTACGACGCGTCGCGGACGACGGCCGTGGCGATGTCGCGCGACACGGCGTCCCACAGCCGATCGTGCCGCTCGTCGAACCGGTCAACGGTGCGGGACGAGAGCGGACGGCCCGGACGCAGCCGCCGCAGCAGCGCGGTCGAGGCATCGACGCCCATGCCCGCCGCCCAGGCGAACGGCGCCGGCAGCTTCCCCTTGAGCACGTTGCCGGCCCGCAGCACGACCTGCGCGGTCTGGAGCGGCGCGACCTCCTTCCACCCGAGCCGGCACTGGATCGCCCGCATCTCCGCCGTCTGCCCGAGCGACAGGCCGAACGGCTGGTCCGCGTGCGCCTCCACCATCAGCCGCGATCCGAGCGCCTGCGCCCGGTAGTCCTCCAGCACCATCGTGTCCACGAACCACGCGGTCTGCAAGCTCGGCGGCCCCGGCCTTCACGCGAACGGGAATCGCGCCCATGTGCGCGACGATGCGCCCCTGGTCGCGGTGCAGCCAGATCTGCGGTTCGACGCCGAGGCGGCGCGCCGATTCCACGAACATCCAGTGCCACCGCGCGGGAACGAGCGCCGGGTCGCGGTGCGGCCAGGCGGCGGTCTGGAACTCGACGGCCTCGCGCTCCAGCTCGGCGGAATAGACGCTGGCCGTGCCGGCCGGCGCCGCGCCGCCGCGCGGCTCGACGGTCGCCACCCGTGCCGCCACCGTGTCGAGCAGGTGGCGCGAGAGCGCCTCGACGGTCGGATGCTCGAACACGAGCCGCGCCGCCGGAACGCCCAGCAGCTTCTTCAGGCGCGAACCGAGTTCGGCCGACAGCAGCGAGTCCATGCCGAGGTCGGTGAACGGCCGATCGACGGCCACCGATTCCGGGCTGTCGAAGCCGAGCGTCTCGCTGACCTCGCGCCGGACGAGATCCGCCAGGAGCCCCGCCCGCTCGCCCGCATCGGCACGGGACAGCCGTTCCGCCCACGGCGCGTCCGGCGCGGCGCCCTCGAGCCTCGGCGCCGGCACCGGGGCTGGATCGAACGTCAGCACCCCCAGCGACGCGCGCGCGAGCCCCGACACGGTCGGCTGCGTGAAGACCAGCGCGGCCGACGACGCACCGAGATGCGTCTTCAGCGCGGCGACGAGGTCCGCCATCATCAGCGAGTCCATCCCGATCTCGTAGAAGTTGCGATCGAGCGGGACGCTGGCCGGGTCGTCGAACCCGAGCGTTTCGGATACCTGCGCCGCCAGCAGCGTCTCGAGCGCCGCCGCCCGCCGCTCGGGCGGCACGGGCCGGAGGCGCTCCACCCAGTCCGGCCCCGCCGGCACGCCGGCGGCGCCGGCCGCCTCCGCCGGCTCACGCGTCACCTCGGCGAGAATCGGACGCGCGCGCCGGGCTTCGTAGATGGGCGCGAACACCGTCCAGTCGATGTCGGCGACGCTCGCCACCACGGCCCCGCGCGCGATCAGCGCGTCGAGCGCCTTGACGGCCTCGTCCGGGCGCAGCCCGCGATTGCCGATCCGCTCGAACTGCTCGAGGTGCGGTCCGGTGGCCATGCCGCCACCCTTCCACGGCCCCCAGTTCACGGTGATGGCGGGAAGCCCGAGGCGGCGCCGCTCCGCGGCCAGGACGTCGAGCGCGGCGTTGGCGGCGGCGTAGTGGGCGCGGCCCTGCGATCCGAGGATGGACGCGATCGACGAGAACGCGACGAACAGGTGCAGGTCGAGGCCGCGCGTCCGGTGGTGCAGGAGGCACGCGCCGTCCACCTTCGGCGCGAGCACGTTCCGGATGTCCTCGTCGCTCATCGTCCGGATCGGCTGCTGCGTGTCCACGCCGGCGGCGTGGACGATGCCGCGCAGCGGCGACGCGCCGGCGGCAATCCGCTCGAGCAGCGCATCGACGTCGGCGGCCCGGCTCACGTCCGCGGCCGCGACGGTGATCTCCACACCGGCCTGTTCCAGCGCGGCGATGCGGGCGCGCGCCGCATCGTCCAGCGCCGCGCGACGGCTCGCCAGGACCAGCCGCTTCGCGCCGCGCGCCACGAGCCACTCGGCCGCGTGCAGCCCGAGCGCGCCCGTGCCGCCGGTCACGAGGTAGGTCCCGCGCGCGTCGAGCGCGGGCGCCACGCCGTCGGCGTCCGGCAGGCGGGTGAGCCGCGCGACGAACCGCTCGCCGTCGCGAAGCGCGACCTGGTCCTCGGCGCCGTTCCCGGACAGTTCCCGCGCGAGCGCGTCCACGCCGGCGGCGCCGGCGGTGATGTCGAGCAGTCCCCCCCAGATCCCGGGGTGCTCGAGCGCCACCGTCCTGGCAAATCCCCAGATCGATCCCTGGGCCACCGACAGCGGCGGGCCCGTTCGGCGACGGCGCGATCGCCACGGCATCGCGCGTGACGAACCAGACCGTGTGCGGCGCGCCCGAGGCCACGAGCGACTGCACGAGCCCGCGCGCGCGCGCGATCGACTGCCGGACGGTCGCCCCGACGTCGCGACCCTCGGCATCGAGGCTCCACAGGTACGCGATCCGGGCAGGGGCGTCAGCGCGGGCCGAGCGATGCCCAGAGCCGATCGAAATCCTCACGACGCTGCGGATCGATGGTGTAGCGCCCGTTCGCCTCGCTGAAGCGCGGCCCCGGGACAACGACGGTGACGGCGGCGCCCTGGCGGGCCAGCCCCAGGGCCAGTTCCTCGCCGACGCCGGTCGCATCCGCGAACACGATCCACCGCGACGGCGCCGCCGCCTCTCCGGTGAACGGCTGCTTCTTCCACGTGACCTCGTACAGCGCCGGATGCGACTCGGCCTCGACGGCGCGACCCGCCGCCGGCGCGTGCGACGCGTCGCGCAGCCGCTTCAGCCAGTACTGCCGGCCGCCGAACGCGTACGGCGGGACGGACCACGCGCGTCCGCGCGTACGGCGCGTCGAAGCCGCTCCAGTCGAACGGCGCGCCGCTCACGTACAGCGTCGCGGCGCCGGCGAGCAGCGTCTGCCAGTTCCCGCCGTCCTTCCGCACGGACGGCACCCAGCTCGCCGCGCTCTCGTCGTCCACGCACTGGCGTCCCATGCCGAGCAGCACCGGGTGCGGCCCGACTTCGACATAGAGACTCACGCGATCGCGCTCGAGCGCGCGCATGCCCGCGACGAACCGCACCGGATCCATGACGTTGCGCAGCCAGTACTCGGGGCGCGTCAGCTCGGCGGTGCCAATCTCCCCGGTGACGCCGCTGACGAGCGGGATCCGCGGCGTCGTGAACCGTATGCCGCGCACCACGCGTTCGTATTCGGCGAGCATCGGCCGCATGAGCGGCGAATGGAACGCGTGCGAGACGGTGAGCGCCTTCGTCTTGACCCCGTCGGCGGTGAGCCGCGCGGCCACTTCGGCCACCGCGGCGCCCGCTCCGGAAATCACCACCTGCGCGGGCGCGTTGATCGCCGCGATGGCGACCAGTTCCTCGGATCCGGCCAGCGCCTCCATGACGCGCCGCTCGTCGGCCATCACCGAGGTCATCGTGCCGCCGGCCGGCAGGGCCTGCATGAGCCGCCCGCGCGCCGCGATCAGCTTCACGCCGTCCTCGAGCGACACGCCGCCCGCCACCGCCAGCGCGGCGATCTCGCCGACGCTGTGACCCATGACGATGTCCGGTGTGATGCCCCAGGACTGCCAGAGGACGCTCATCGCATATTCGAACGAGAAGAGCGCCGGCTGCGTGTAGCCGGTCTGGTGAATCAGCTCCGCCTCGGGCGACCCCTCAGGCGCGAAGAGCAGATCCAGGAGCGGCCGATCCAGGAGGTCGTCCAGAAGCGCGGCGCATCGGTCCAGCGCCTGCCGGAACACCGGCTGCGTGTCGTACAGCTCGCGCCCCATGCCGGCGTACTGCGATCCCTGCCCGGTGAAGAGGAAGGCGGTCTTCGGCCGCGCCGCGCCCGCCGACTCCGCTCGCGCCGCGCCGCGGGCGGGACGACGGGTCGAGGGCCTTCACCAGGTCCGCGCCGCTCGTGCACGGCACCGCCAGCCGATGCTCGAAATGCCGGTGGCCCGTGTTCGCGCTGTAGCAGAAATCCGCGAGCGGAGTCTCCGGGCTGCTCTCGAAGTGCCGCGCGACGGCCTGGACGCGCCGCTTCAGCCCGTCGGCGGTCCGTGCCGAGAGCGCCAGCAGGTGCGCCGGACGCTCCACCGCGCGTCGCGCGCCGCGCCCTCGGGCGCTTCCTCGATCACGATGTGCGCGTTGGCGCCGCCGACGCCGAACGAACTCAGGCCGGCGCGGCGCGGCAGCGTCGTCCGCGTGCCGTTGACGTTCGCGACACGCCTCGCCCATGGCTCGAGCGTGCGCTGCACGTCGAACGTGCCGCTGGCGAACACGATCTGCGGGTTGGGTTCCGGGGACGTCAACGACGGCAGCAGCATGCCGTGCTGCAACTGGAGGAGCACCTTGATGAGGCTCATGACGCCGGCGCCCGCCTCGAGATGGCCGATGTTCGGCTTGATCGATCCGATCCGGCACGCCAGCGTCGTCTCCAGCGCGGGATCGCGCAGCTCCGGGACGTCGTAGCCGAGCGTCAGGCCGCGGACCTCGATGGGATCCCCGAGTCCCGTTCCGGTGCCGTGCGTCTCGACGTACGAGATCGTCCGCGGATCGACGCCGGAGGCCGCCAGGCTGCGGCGGATCGCCTCGGACTGCGCCTGCGGGTTGGGCGCGGTGAACCCGACGGTGCCGTTGCCGGTGCTGAGCGCCGTGCCCTTGATGACGCCGTAGATGCGGTCGCCGCGCTCGAGCGCCTCGTCGAGCGGGCGCAGCACGACGACGCCCGCGCCTTCGCCCATCACCGTGCCGTCGGCGTCGGCGCCGAACGGCTCGCAGCGGCCGCGCTCCGACAGGATCCCGAGCCTGCCGAGCGAGGCGAACCTGTCGGGGTCGAGCAGGAGGTTCACGCCTCCCACGACCGCGACGCGGCACTCGCCCGCCCTGAGCGCCGCGCAGGCCAGGTGCAGCGCGGTGGCCGATGACGAGCAGGCGGTGTCGATCGCCAGGCTCGGGCCGCCGAAGCCCAGGAGCTGCGAGAGACGGTTGGCGAGGCTGAAGCCCTCCCAGCAGCGGTAGGCGTTCCGATTGGCGGACGGCGCGAGGTTGGCGTGGAGCCCATAGTCGCCGTACATCACGCCGGCGAACACGCCGGTCGAGGGATCGTGGTCCGCGCCCGCGACGCCTGCGTCTTCGAGCGCGTTCCAGGCGACTTCGAGGAACAGCCGGAGCTGCGGATCCATGAACTCCGCCTCGCGCGGCGAGACGCCGAAGAGTTCCGCGTCGAACCGCGCCACGTCGTCCAGCAGGCCGGCCCAGTGCGGGCGCGTGTCGCTCAGCGGCTGGAGGAAGAACTCGCGGTGCGTGGGCACGGGCCGGACGGCGCTCCGGGCCTGGCTGAGCAGATCCCACAGCTCGTCAGGCGAATCCGCGCCCGCGCACCGGGCGTGCATGCCGACGATGGCGATGTCGCGGCGGGCCGCGGGGAGGCTGGCGCCGGAGACGCGCGCGGCTGGCGCCGGGGCGTGTTCGACGGCGCGCGACGACGCCGGCGCGCCCGAGAGCGCCGAGATCTCGCGGACGATGTCACTCACCGAGCGGTGCTCGAACAGCAGCGTGCCGGGCAGCGACGGAAACGTCTGGTGCAGCGCGACGGTGATTTCGACGATCCGCAGCGAGTCGCATCCGAGCGCTTCGAGACGGTCCACCTCCGCGACCTGCGCGGCGGGAATCTTCAGCGCGGCGGCAAATGCCGCGTGCACGATCGCCGCGATGTCGCCGCGTCCGGCCGGCGCCGCCGCCGATTCCGGCGCGACCGCCCGCGATCGCCAGGCGAAGCGCGGCGCCGGTGTTCAGCGTGAAGGCCGCCCGCGCAATCTGCTGCTCGCGGCGGCGCAGGCGGTTCGCGTCTGGAGGTGCGCCACCCGGCGAGGGGCGGTCCTCGGCGCCGCCGTCAGCGGGCGCGCTCGGCGCTCGGCGTCCGGCGTGAAGGCCACCGAGGCGAGCGTCGCGGCCGGGATCTCGCACGTCAGCCCCGCTGCGTCCCCCGTCAGGAGTCCGGCCGGCACAATCGACTGGAGGAACGCGCGCGCCGGCGTGTTCCGCTTCGTCGTCTCGAGGCGCAGCCGGACGGCGCGCGCGCCCGCGCGGCGGCGGCGTCGCCGAGCGTCGCCATGACGCGGTGCTCCACGCCGCGGCCGAGCACGCGGCAGCTCAGAAGGAACGTGTCGAGCGTCCAGACGTCACCGCTCGTCTCGGCAATCAGCAGGCCGACGAGCCCGTAGTCGCCGAAGCGGTCGCGCACCCGCACGGTCCGGATGTCGTGACGGCCGCCGGCGGCCAGCGCCTGGACGTCGCTTTCCTCACGGCGGATCGTCGTGAAGTTGAACTGGTTCGTGCGCAGCGTGAGCTGCGCCGCGCGCTTCACGTCCTCGGGCGCCAGCGGCGCGACGTCCACCGCGAGCTGGAGGCTGTTGATGAAGTCCTCGAACGTGAGCGTGGAGGTCCGCAGCTCCTGGCGCCGGAACTCCTCCCGGTACAGCTCCGTGCGCCGCGCGTCCTCCTTCGTGGAGTCGCGCGGGTCGAACTCCCACAGGTGGTCGAGCAGGTGCACGGCGCTATCCGGCCTGCCTGGGCCACTCAATCGTGAGGACTTCGGGGCAGCCCGACCGGACTTCGGCGCACTCGACCGGGTTGTCGTCGAGGAACACGAAGCTGTCCAGTCCGAGGTTCAGGCGTTCGGCGAGCGTGCGGAGATTCTGCGACTTGGGCAGCCAGTTGATCATCGCCGCGACGACGTGCTCGCGCCGGAGGAGCAGGTCCGGGCGCGTCTCGAAGACGCGCCAGACGTCGGATTCCTCGTTCTTGCTGCACAGGCACACCAGCACGCCGCTTTCCGCGAGGCGCGTCAGCGTCCGGTGCAGCGCGAGGTGCCCCTCGTCCAGCTCGAGCCCCTCCGCGCCGGCTTCGCCGACCACGCCGCCCCAGAGCGTGTTGTCGCAATCGACCACCACCACCTTGCGGATCGGGGCGACGCGGCGGTGGGCGTGACGCATCGCGATCGTCGCGAGCGTGAACAGGTAGTCGTCCTGGAAGGGAATGTGGCCGATCTCGTTGCGCAGCGGATCGTGAATCGCGTCCTCGCGGACGCCGTAGCGGCCGTGGTACTGCGCGGCCTCGACGACCTCGAGGCCGCCGATTCCGCGCACCGATTCGAGCACGCGCGCTTCCGTGTCGCGCACGAGCGCCGCCAGGGACGCTCCGCCGCGCGATTCCGACGGGCAGACGAGCAGCAGCGTGTCGGACGAGGCCTGGCCGCGGTGCGCGCGCACGGCGCGGGCGAAATCGCCGGCCGTGTGCTCGAGATACGCGCGCACGAACGCCTCGTCGCCGACCTGCGCGTCCGAAAAATCGTGCAGCCAGTCGCTGATCCGGACGAGCACGACGTTGAAGCCGCGGCCTTTCGAGTTGAGCGCGCTCGACGGGTCCAGCAGCGACTGGAGCACCTGTCCGTACGGCGCGACGTCGAGCGACGCGTTCAGCTCCAGTTCCTTCATCCAGAAGCGCAGCGCCGGCAACAGAGGATCGGTCGTGAATGTCGCGGCCAGGCGGACGGCGAAATCCGGCGGGGCCTCGAGCGGCGCCGGGCGCGCGTCCTCGAGCGGCGGGAACTCCGACAGCATCTCCACGTCGCCGGGCCGCACGTCGCCGGCCAGCGCGCGCACGACGTGCGCGGCGGCCAGGTGCGACGGAATCGAGCCGGCCACGGCCGCCGGCGTGTCGTTCCAGAGCGTCTGGAGCACCGGAGGCCGCGCAATCAGGCCCGACGTCCGCGACGACTCGCGGCACACCGTCCTGACGAGGGCTTCGGCGGCGTTCTTGAGCGCGACATAGTGGCCGAAGCCGGCGGGCGTGCTGTCCACGAACGACGTGGACGTGCACGCGATCCGTCCGCCGCTCTGGTCGAGCAGGTCCGCGAACACCGCGAGCGGACTCTCGACGAGCCGGAGGTTCTCGCGGACGTACTCCGACTGCCGCGCGATCGCCTGCGGGCCGAGCCGCAGCGGGACCGGCCTGGCGCACGCGTTCAGCACGAGGATGTCGAGCCGCTGATGACGGCTCCGGATCGTCTCGAGCGCGGAGGCGCACCAGGCGGCGTCGCCCGCGTCGCCCTGGAGGAACGTCACCGAGGCGCCGCGTTCGGCCAGCGCACCCTGCCACTCGTGCCGGAGCGGGTCATCGTGGCGCGCGCTGACGTAGACGTGCGCATTGGCGAGCGCCAGCGAGGCGGCCAGTTCCGCTCCGAGGCCGCGGCCGCCGCCGACGACGAGCGCGACCTTGCCGTCGAGGCGCTCGGTGCGCGGCCCGATCGCGCGGGCGAGTTCGTCCAGATCCACGCCGAGCGGGCTGAACGGGACGTAGCTGCGCAGGAGCGCCGTCGCGACGATGGCTCCCGACGCGGTCGCGCACCTCGAGTTCGGTGTCGAGGAGCCTGAACAGGCGGTCGAACCGCACGGTGCGCGCGACATAGCGCAGATCCGCGAGCTGCGGGGGAGCCGCGTAAAAGGTGACCGTGATGCGCGTGAACAGCGATTTCAGGCCGGGGGTTTCCATCCCGGTCACGTAGCTGCACAGGGCGAGCACGCGCGCCTGGATCGGCGTGAGGCCGTTCCAGCGCGCGCCTCCGATGCAGGCAGCGGGATACACGCCGTGGATGTCGAGGCCCTGCTCGAATTCCTCGATCCGGTGGGCGAGCGGTACGTCACGCACGCCCGCCGGCGCGCGGCGGCCACGCCCCGCGTGGCCGGCGGCGCGGCGCCCGGTTCGCCGAGGCTGGCGCGGATGGCGAGGACGACCTGATCGTCTCCTTTCACCGTGACCAGGAGATCGTCGCCGTCGGGCCGCGTCGCCGGTCTCGTACGGCTCGCCGGCCAGCACCGCGCCGCGGAACTCGATGTCGAGCGCGCGCACGCCGCGGTCGAGCGGCGCGGCGCTCAGCGCGTCGAGCGCCGCGAGCGCGCCGTGGACGAGCGGCCGGCCGAAGTACGTCTGCCGCGCGAACGCCTCGTCCACGTGGAGCGGGTTGCGGTCGGCGGACCAGTCGGCAAACCGCCGGACATCTTCTACAGAGAACCGCATGCCACCGCTCCCCGCGCCACGGCGTCGTACAGCGGCCGAGTACCTGTCGATCATCCGCGCGATGCTGAACTCGGAGACCGCGATCTCCCGTCCGGCGAGCCCCATCGCCCGTGCCCGCTCCGGCGACGCGGCCAGCGCGGCGAGCGCCGCCGCGAACTGACCGGCATTGTTCGAGGTGACGAGGTGGCCCGTGACGCCCTCCCGCACGAGTTCGGGGTTGCCGCCGACGCGCGTGGCGACGACCGGACGCGCCGCCGCCATCGCCTCGAGGATGGTGTTCGACATGCCCTCCGAGTGCGAGGTCAGCGCAAACACGTCGCACGCCGCGAGCAGGTCGGGCGTGTCGGTGCGGTGCCCGAGCAGTTCGACCGAATCCAGCTCCAGGTTCGTCATGCGTTGCTCGAGATCGGCGCGAAGGGGACCTTCTCCGGCGATCAGGACTTTCCATCGCGGCCCGGTCCGCGGCAGCAGCGCCGCGGCGTGCAGGAGCATCGCGTAGTTCTTCACGTCCACCAGCCGGCCGATCGCCAGCACTATTGTCGCATCGAGCGGGAGGCCGAGCCGGCGCCGCGCCGCGTCGCGCGAGTCGCCGGTGAAGAGGTCCAGGTCCACCCCGTTCGGGATCACGTCAATCCGTGCCCGGTCGATGCCGACGACGGAGACCATGCGGCGCGCGAGTTCGTCCGACACGGCGAGCAGCCGGTCCACGCGCTTCCAGGTATGGCGCTGGAGGCGCACGTTGCGCGGCCGGGTTTCGAGCGTGCCGTGCTCGCCGTGAATGACGTGGCGCACGCCGGCCAGCTTCGCGGCAATCCGGCCCTCGACGAGCGTGCCCCACGCGTGCGTGTGGACGACGTCGAACGCGCGGCGGCGCATGATGGCGGCCAGCGCGCGCACCAGGCCGAGGTCGAGCGCGCTCCGGCGCGACAGCTCGTGCAGGACGGAGTCGCCCGAGAAGAGGTCGGTGAAGGCCCGGGCCGGCTCCAGGGTGCAGACGTCGGAGACGATCCGCGAGGGGTCGCATCCGGTCACGAGCTTCATCACCCCGGTTTCCATGCCGCCGTGCCCGAGCAGGGGAACCACGTGCAGCACGCGCAGCGGGCGGCCGGGCGTATCCGATTGCACCGCCGGGTTTTCGGTTCGATCATCATGACACGGCAGTGGAGGACGGTCCTGGCGTGGCCGGGACGTCCTGCCTGTCGCTGACCTAGCAAGGACCTCGCCGCGGGCGGCGCCGGAATGCGACAGGTAATTCCAGCAAAAACAACGACTTACCGTGACTGCCCAGGAAAAGGCCGTCGTCGTGGCCACAATAATCCGACAATTGAGCGACTAAAGTCTACCCGATGGGCGCGCTGGGGCCGGCGACAGCCGGTGTCTCTTCACAAGAGTAACGGAGGAACGGAGGACGGGAGGGTGGACGGGGTGTACTGGCGGGGGCCGGGGCGCGGCGACAGCCGCTGTACGGGCTTCACAGGAGGGACGGAGAAACGGAGGAACGGAGGGTGGATGGGTGCGTGGCGCTCGGGCTCGCCCCGGCGACAGCCGCCTGTCACGGGCCTCACAGGGAGGGACGGAGAAACGGAGGAACGGAGGGTGGATTGGGGTTGCTGGGGCGCTCGGGCTCGCCCCGGCGGCAGCCGCCTGTCACGGCCGCTCACAGGGAGGGACGGAGGACGGGAGGGTGTATCGGGGTGGCGTCGGCGTCCGGAACGTGCTGGCGCGGATTGGCCGCGGGTCGGGCCGCCGGCCGCAGGCCGGCGTGCGAATGGGCACCGGGCCGCGTCGGCAAACCGCCCAGATATCTCTGCGGCTTGCCGACACGGCCCGGTACCCATTCGACCGCGCGTACGCGCGGTCCCGACCCCGCAGCGTGACAGCCTCCCTTGCTCCGTCCTCTCCGTTTCTCCCGTCGCCCGTTGATCCAATCGCAGCGTGACAGCCTCCCTTGCTCCGTCTCTCCGTTTCTCCCGTCCTTGATGCCACAGCGGCGATCCAGCCTGAAGCCTGAGGCCTGAAGCCTGAAGCCCCTACGGCTCCACGCCGTACGACCACCGGTACTTCACCGCCGCGGCCCACTCGTACAGCACGTAGTGGCGGTCGTACGGCGTCGCCCACCACCGCTCCGGCCGCGCCTGTTCCGGCATCGCCGGAACCACGCCCACCTGCACGGGCGTGCCGGCGAAGACCTTTCGAAGGTCCCCAGGGCGCGGCGGGTGTGGTACGCCGAGGTCACGACCAGGAGCCGCGTCAGGTGCTCCGACGGCGGCGTAGGCGCGGACGGCGACGCGCCTCTTCCCACGTGTTTCTCGCCCGCTGGGGCACCAGCTTGATTCTCGACGGGTCGATTCCCAGCGCCGCGAGCCACGCGGGCCGATCCGGGCACAGATGGCAGTTGTACTGGGTCACCGCCACCGGCACCGTCAGGAGCACGACCGCCCCCGGGTGCTGGCGGGCCAGCGCCGCGGCGGCCGGCAGGCGTTCCCACTCGTGGCTCGCGAGCATCACGATCGCATCCGGCGAGTCGAGATCGCGCGAGACGACGAGCGCGGTGCCGGCGTGCCTCAGCGGCCAGGGCGCCGCCACCGCCACCAGCACCAGGGCGACGAGGAGTCCCTTCTTCCACCCGCGCACCCGGCGGCGGGTGACCGGCCGCGGCTCGGTCATCGGGCGGCTCTCGCGACCATCATCCGCTCCCAGTAGCGGATCAACTCCAGGAACGCCGGCCGCTCGGCCTCGGACAGATCGTCAGGGTGGCGCCACGCCGGGTTGTCCGCGGTCAGCACCCGCCGCTGGCGGAAGTCGTAGATGATCCGCGACTGTCCGGACTCGAAGCCAATCTGCCGCGGGCGGTTGATGTTCCCGAGGTACTGGAACACGCGCTTGCCCGGGACGCTCAACAGGCGCGGACGCTCGTCGCCGCCGGGGTCGCGCGAGAGCGCCGCGCCGATCGCGTCGCGCAGATCGGCCTGCCCGAACGGCTCGCGGACCACCAGCGGAAGGCCCCGCGCGATGAACGGCACGCGCGTCTGCACGTCGTTGAGCGCATAGCCGTGGCCGAGGAAGTTCCCGTCGAACAGGCTCTCGCCGTGGTCCGACATCACGATGACGGCCGGCGGCTTCGCCACCCGGCCGGTCACGTCGGCGATCACCTGGCCGATCGCGCGGTCCACGTTGGCGGCGGTGTTGAAGTACATCTCCTGCACCGCGGCCTGGTTCACGGGCGCGATTTCCGAGGGCGGCAGCACGACCTTCGAGACGATCGGCGCGATGTCGTCGTGGTGATAGGGATAGTGGGTGTCGTGGAAATTCACGTAGAGGAACAGCGGCCGCGCGGGCGAGCGCTGCTCGAGGAACGTGTGCACCCGCGCCTCGAGCGTCTTCCACGTCACCGCGAGGCTCCCCGGCGTCGAGAACGTCGAGTAGCGCAGCCCGCGGTCGCGCCGCGCGTCGTAGCTGACCGACGCCCGATCGAAGCCGACGCCGAGCGCCGGCCCTCCGAACGACTCGTCCTGCGCCGAAAAGTACGCCGTCTCGTACCCGTTGGCGGCGAAGTCGTCGACGAGGGACTTTCCGCCGCGCAGCCCCGCAAGGCTTCCCGTCATCAGGTGGAAGCGCGACTGCGCGGTATAGCCGTTGTGCGAGAACGCCCGCGACGACGACACGCCGTCGAGCGCCAGGGCGTCGAGCACCGGCGTCACCGGCATGCCGTTCACCTGCCGCCCGACGGCGTCGGCCCTGAAACTCTCGAGCACGAACAGCACGACGTCGGGCCGCTGCCGCCAGGCGAGCGACGCGTCCTGTCCCTCGACGTAGGGCGGCGTGTCCGCCGGGAGATCGCCGCCGACGCCGTCCTCGTCGATGCCGTTTCCCGGAATGTCCACGGCCCACGGATACACGGCGCTGTCGAACAGATCGACGTCGCGCATGCCGCCGAGCAGGCCGAATCCGTCGCCATCGACGTCGCTCACCTTCGCGACGATCGAGTCGAAGACGCCACCCGACGGCTTCCGGCTCAAGCCCGTCGTCGAAGGTCTCGCTCGCCACGCTCACGGCGCACGTCAGCAGCAGGCTGAGCGTGAAGAGGCCGATCGCCGGCGCGAGGAGGCGGCGAGCCGGGGCGGCGCGCAGTTCCGGCGTGCCCGGGCCGAACCGGTTGATGCCCCAGATGACGAGCGGCGATCGCCACCACCGCGAGCAGCGTCAGGCCGCCGAGCCGGAGGAGCTGCGAGGAGGCGACCGCGACGATTTCATCGGTGCGCCGGCCCGTCAGGTCGAACATCAGGCTGAGGTCGAACGCATCGCCGAGGTACGTGAGCAGCTTGTAGCTCACGAAGTCCATGAAGAGGAACGGGGAGACCGCCCCGATCAGGACCGCCGCCACGCGCGCCGCCGTCGTCAGGCGCAGGCGCGACGTGACCCAGAGGACGAGCGCGGCGAGCAGGCCCACGAGGCCCGCGTCAACGAGGACGGACGTGAGCAGGAAGCCGGCCGCTTCCACGGGACCCGACGTGTGGAGCGGCGACAGGAAGCCGCCGGTGAAGAACGCTTTCGTCTTCTGAAGCAGCAGCGCGTCGAAGGCCGTCAGCGCGAGCGCCCCGGCCAGCGTGGTCGCGAGCCAGAAGGCGCGAGGATGGCGTGTCACCGCCCGCTTACTCCGGGTTCCGGGGCTGGCGATCGAAGGCCTCCATCGCGGCGGCGAGCAGCGCGGCGGCCGGCGTGTCGCCGATCGCCTGGCTGGCGTCGGACTGGTCCTGGCTCACGAAGAACAGCGTCATCGGCGAGCGGCGGCTGAAGAGCATCTCGAGCGAGTTGCCCAGCTCGAACGTGATGCCGCTCGTGACGTAGGTGTCCTTGTGCCGCAAGGTGTAGAGCGCCATGCGCCGGCTGCTCGGGTCCGACGGGCCGCAGCAGGTGCACGGGCACTCCGGGAAGCTGCGGCAACGAGATGATTTCGTCCGGGCTGAAGGGGAACCCGTACGCGACGGCCAGCTCCGGGTGGTGATAGAGCGTCTTCGCGTCGAGCGATCGCCCCACGAACAGCGTGACAGCGGGGCTGCCGGTGTAGAGGCGCTCGATCCAGTCGGCCGACCCGATGTGATCTTCGCCCCATCCGGCGCGCCGCGTGGTCGCCACACCTTCGCGTCCGCCCAGCAGCATCGGGATCGCCGACGCGCTGTGCGGCCATCGGACTCGGCGGTGTCCATGTAGCTGTGAATGACCGTCGGCACGCCGGCCAGCGCGACCAGCACGATGACGATCGTGGCGTAGCGGGTTGAAATCAGCAATCAGTTCTCCCGGTCGCCGCCGAGCGAGGCCAGCGCCTGACGGGCTTCGGCCGCGCCGTCGAACGACGGTTCGAGCCGCAGCGCCAGCTCGAGCGCGGCCCGGGCTTTCCCGGTCTCCTTCGACTGCGCGAGCGCCAGCCCGAGGTGAAATTGATAGATGGCCTTCGCCGGCGCCAGCCGCGCGGCCTTCGTGAACGCGGCCACGGCATCCGCCGGCTGGTTCTTCTTGTAGTAGATCCAGCCGAGCGTGTCGGTGACGACCGGATCGTCCGGGACCGTTTCCGACGGCGTGCTGGGCGAGCACGAGCGCGTATTCGAGGTTGTCGCCCCGATCGGCGAGCATGTACGCGAGGTTGTTCCCGGCGACCGCCGCGCGCGGATCGACCTGCAGCGCCTGCTGCGTAGGCCTTCTCCGCCTCGTTCAGCTCGTGACGCACCTCGTGAATCATCCCGAGGATCGTGTAGGCGCCCACCGCCCGCGGGTCTTTCCGGACGACGGCCTCGAACTCGGCCTGGGCGGAGTCGAGCTTCTGCTGGCGCACGTAGGCGCCGCCGAGCAGTTGATAGGCCTGGAGGTTCGACGGATCGGTGCTGATGGCGTCGCGCAGGCGCTGTTCGCCGGCGGGATAGTCCTTCGCCTGGAAATCAGCCCTGGCGGCGAGCAGCATCAGCGGCACGTTGCGGCCGTCGTCCTTCAGCCGCGCCGCGAGCCTCGCGCGGGCGCGTTCGAGCTGCCCGTCCTGCACGTCGAGCGACGTCAGGCCGGCGAGCGCGTCGAGCTGTCCGGCGTCTTTCGAGAGCGCCGCGTCGAATTCGCGGCGCGCGCCCGCCCGGTCTCCGCGAAGCAGCTTCAACGTGCCGCTGACGGCGCGCGCGTTCGGGTCGTCCGGCTGGCGCGCCAGCAGCAGCTTCACCTCTTCGGCCGCGCGGGTGAATTCCCGCCGCTCGATGAGACCCTTGGCGAGCAGGAGGCGCGCCCTGTCGTTCACGGGCTCGTTCAGCAGCGCCTCGCGCGCGAATTCGACGGCCGAGTCCGGATTGCCTTTCCGCAGGTTCAGTTGCGAGAGCGCCGTCTGCGCCATGCCGATGCGCGGATTGATGCGCAGCACGGCGTTGTAGGCGAGCTCCGCGTCGGCGAGCCTGGACAGCGCGACCAGCGCGTCGCCGAGCAGCAGGTGTCCCGCGGCATTGCCCGGATCCACGTCGATGGCCGCCTGGGCCTGGGCGCGCGCGGCGTCGGCATCGCCGTCGGTGAGCAGCCAGCGCCCCTTCGTGACCATCGCATCGGAGTTCGAGGGCTGGCGCGCGAGGAGCGCGTCGATCCGCTCGTAGGCCTCGCGGTGCTGCCCCTGCGCATACTGGAGCCTGGCCAGGCGGATGACGGCGGCGGGATGTCCGCTGGCCGCCGCCTTCTCGAGCAGCTCGCGCGCGTCGCTCACGCGGCCGGTGCGCACGTAGAGATCGGCGAGGGGCAACTGGGCTTCCGGCGTCCCAACCGTGCGCGCGACCGACTTCAGATACGGTTCCGCGTCGTTGGGCCGGCCGGCGGCCTCGCAGAAGAGCGCCATCGCGCGGTTGGCGAGCGGGTCGTCGGGGCCGGCCGCCAGCGCCCGTCGCAGCGAAGCTTCCGCGTCCTTCGTGTCGCCGACCGACCAGCGGTACGCGCCGAGCGCGACATGGGCTTCGACGGATTTCGGGATCGACCTGGACCGCTTTTTCGAACTGCGCCAGCGCTTCGTCCGTCCGGCCCTGGGTCAGCAGCAGCGTCGCCATGCCCGGTGTATCCGGCGGTCTTTGCCGGCGCGAGATCGATCGCTTCCTGGACCTGGTCGATCGCGCCGTCCACATCGCGCATGCCCGCCAGGGCGCTGCCGAGCACCATGTGGCCGCCCGGCATTGGCCGGCTCCAGCTCCACGACGCGCGCCGCGCGGGTCGCGGGCGTCGGCGAACTGCCGGCTGTGCAGGAGGAACTGCGCCGCGGCAAGCTGCACGTCGGCGCGGCCCGGCAGCAGGTCGGCGGCACGCAGGTACGACTTGTACGCGTTGACCGAATCGTCCACCTGTTCGTAGGCGCGCGCGATGCCGAAGTGCGCGTCTCCGGAGTTCGGATCGCTCTTCAGGATGTTGCGGTATTCGATGATCGCCTCGGAGAAGCGCCCGCTCTTCTCGAGCGCCGCCGCTTTCTCGAGGCGCTGGGCCTTCTGGGCCTCGGTTTCGGCGCCGCATGCGCAGGCCAGCGCCGCCGCGAGCAGGACCGCCGTGACACGCAGGTGCAGGCGCATGCTAGGTTCCCGCGACGGGGCGGACACGGCCGGCTCGACCGGCTTCGGCGCCACGGGATCGCTGCCCACCCAGAGCAGCAGCGGCAGCGACAGCGCGAACGTCAGCAGGCCCGACAGGGGATGAATGAACGTGTCGAGTACCCAGGGGCCCTGCCACGCGACGATGAGCAGCAGCAGCACCATGCGCGCCATGTTGGACAGGATCGCGACCGGCGCCGCCAGGGCGAGCACCAGGATCCGCCGCCGTCGTGGACGTTGTGAAGTACGCGAGCAGGAACGCGAACGCCATCGCGGCGTACAGCGTCGAGAACCCGCTGCACGCGTCGGCAATCTGCACGGTCGCGTTGCTCAGTTGCAGCGTCGTGCCTTCGGTGAACACCGACAGACCCAGGCCCGACAGCGTGGGCGCCACGGCCGCCGTGGTCAGGTGCCGGAGCACCAGGTGCAGCTTCTCGGTCGCGCTCAGCGGAATCGGCAGCGCGAACGCGGTGAAGAACAGCGGGAACAGGATCGTGCGGGTCCTCGGCCATCCGACGAACAGCAGCGCGAGTCCAGGCAGCGCGATCACGATCGAGGCCGCCGACAGCAGTTGCGTCTGCATCCCCGTGTCGATCACGTGCAGCGCGAGCGCCGGAATCAGCAGCGCGAAGCCCCACGCGCTCGCGGAGACCGGCAGTTCAGGGTGGCGGCGCAGCTCCTGGAAGACGAGCCACGCCACCAGCGGCGGAATGAACAGGCCGTGCGCGTTGTGCCAGACGCTCATGGTCCAGCGGCCGAACAGCCAGACGACGGTCGGGCCGTACACGAGCGCAAGACCGGCGACGACCAGGGCCAGAAGGACGGTGTTCGGTCTGGCCCCGGGCGCGCGGGTGGTCGCGGCCTCCATCAGTGGCTGCCCAGTTCGGCCAGCACCCTTCTGGCGGTCGCGGCCTCCGGGAAGTCACCGAGCGACAGCGCCCGCTGGAACGCCAGTGCGCGCCTGCGGCCGCTGGCCCGCCCTGACGTAGGCCATGGCCAGGTGGAAGTGATAGAGCGGGTTGGTCGGCTTGACCTGAATCGCGTGCTGGAGCGCCGAGATGGCCTGGTCCGGCATGCCCTTCTTGTAGTACACCCACCCGAGCGTGTCGTTCACGTCCGCGTCGTCCGGGCTGGCAATCTTGGCGGTCTGCGCCATCTGGAGCGCCATGTCGAGGTTCGTCTCCTCCTCGGCGTACATGTAGGCGAGGTTGTTGTTCGCCACCACCGCGCGCGGGTTGATCTCGAGGACGCGCTTGAAGGCGGCGCGGGCCGGTTCGGTCCGTCCACTCACCTGGTGCAGCATGCCGACCATCGTCTGGGCGGCCACGTTGTTCGGGTCGCGCTTGACGATGGCTTCGTACTGCGTCTGCGCCGCGCCGAGGTTGTTGTCCTTCACGTACATCTGCCCGAGATCCTCGTACGCCTGCAGGTAGTCGGGATGGGTCTGGACGATCTTCTCCAGCATCTGCCGCGCGGCGGCGGCGTTGCCCATGATCACCTCGACCCTCGCGGCCAGCTCGGTCAGCGCCGCGTCTCCCGGCCTGACTTCGAGGGCTTTCTTCAGGCGCGCCTGCGATTTCGCCAGTTGCCCGGCACGACTGTCGAGGGTGGCCATGCCCGCCAGCGCTTCGAGGCCGGCCGGGGAAGCCGTCGAGCGCCTTGTCGAACGCCGCGCGTGCCGCTGGCGTGTCGCGCTTGGCCATGGCGATGCGTCCGAGCGACAACTGGACCTCATACGAGTCGCGCGCGGTCTTCATCAGCGGTTCGAGTTCGCGTTCGGCCCCGGCACGTCGCCCGAGGCGATGAGCGATCGCACGAGCAGGTACCTCGCGGCGCCGCTCTGCGGCGCAAGCTTGACGGCCTGCCGCGCGTAGTCGGCCGAGATGTCTGCGCTGCCCTTGGCTTCGTTCAGGCGGGCGAGCTGCATCTGCGCGACCACGACGTTGGGATTGAGCTTCAGGACCTCCTTGAACTCGTCGATCGCTTCGTCTTTCCTCTGCTGCGCGAGGAACACGGTGGCGGCGAGCTGGTGCGCCGGTACCGAGTCGGGGGCCGCCTTCAAGGCGGCCTGCGCGGTGGCGAACGCGTCATCCGGGCGCTTTTCCGCCAGC
Organism: uncultured Acidobacteriota bacterium; assembly: GCA_963817635.1. Taxonomy (GTDB): domain Bacteria; phylum Acidobacteriota; class Vicinamibacteria; order Vicinamibacterales; family 2-12-FULL-66-21; genus CAWFPR01. Next base: position 207,335 of record CAWFPR010000002.1, read on the forward strand.
TCCCAGGTGCCTTTGACATAGAGCACCTGGATGTTCGTCGGCTCCTTCAGCAGGATCGAATCCAGCATCTGATGGGCCTTGTCGCGCTCGCCGCGGCCGTAGGCGATCCCGGCCAGCCGTGAGGTGGCCGCCGCGAACGAAACCTTGTGCTTCGCCAGCTCCTCGAGCAGGGGCGCCGCGTCGTCTGGCCGCTTCTGCGCCACGTAGTAGTCCGCGAGGCTCAGTCGCGCCTGCGGGTCGTTCGTGTTCGCGACCACCGCCTTGAGATAGGTCTCGGCCGCTTCCCGGTGGCCCGTGACGATCTGGAAGAGCGCCATCGCGCGGTTGGCCGCGACGTGCTTCGGATCGATGCGCAGCGCGGCGTCCATGTTCTTCTGGACCTCGTCCATGCGGCCGAGGTTCCAGTAGTAGTTGGCGGCGGCGAGCCGCGGATCGACGGCGTTGGGCGCCACCTCGATCGCCTTGAGGAAGGCTGCCTCCGCCTCGGCCTGCCGGCCGCGCATGGCCTCGACGGCGCCGAGATTCGAGTAGCTTCCCGTGCGCTCAGGGTCGAGCGAGATGGCCTCCGCAAGCTCGCTCACCGCGGTGTCGAGGTCCTTCAGCATCGCGGACGAGTTCGCCTTCAGCACGTGCGCTTCGGCGTTCTTCGGATCGAGCGCCAGCGCCTTGGCGGCGCGGCCGCCGGCATCCTCGAACTGGCCCGTCTGGAGCAGGATCTTGCCCGCGGCGATCTGTGCGTCGATGTCACTGGACAGCAGGTCGGCGGCGCGTACGAGTTCCGTGAGCGCGCCTTTGACGTTCCCGGTCTTCAGGTACGCGTCGCCGAGCTTCTTGCGCGCCTCGCCGGACATCGGGTCGTTCCTCACCGCGTTGCGGTACTGGATGACGGCGTCGGCGACCTTGTTTTCCGCCATCTGGCTGTCGCCGCGCTGGATCTGCTCCCGGGCGGTCTTCTGCGGGTTGGAGCAGGCCGCGGCGAGCAGCGCGAGGCCAGCCATGAGGGCAAGCGGGGCAAATGTCTTCCGCATCATTGGAATCCTGGACATTGAAGAAGATAGGGCTGCCGCGTTGTGCAGCGTCAGCGTTGTCTGCCGGCTTAAGAGGCAAGCACCGAGCCAATCGGCCGATCGGCCAGTCCGGCCGGAAGCGGCGACAAATCGGCGAGTCTGGACGGTCGGAAATCGTGGCTGGAGAAGAAGTCCGCCAATATGGAGACTTTAGTTTCTCGTTCCGGACGCAAAAAAGCCGCGCGCCCGGTTGGGGGCGCGGCTTTGGAAACGAACCCGAAGTCGAACTAGAGCGAGAAACGGCGGCGGACGGCGCCACCGAGTCCGAACAGCGCCAGGCCGAACAGGCCCATCGTCGCCGGTTCCGGGGTGACGAGGAAGTCGCCGGTCGTCGTGCCTGCCGTCGTGCGTTTGATTTCCACGCCAAGCGACAGGGCATACGGGGCTCGTCGTGGCGGCCGCCTTGGTAAGGTCGGCGTGGAACGGGGACGTGCTGATCAAGCCGGTGCTCACCGGCGCGCTGAGCGTGCCCTGGACGTTGTTGACGCCGCCATAGAGGATGCCCTCGATCGTGGCCGACCCGCTCCAGTTGCCGTCGAGCGTGCCCTTGAGCGACGAAACCGCGTTGAAGTCGGTGTCGGCCGCGTACAGGTAGGCCGTCCCGACGCCGGACGCCACGAAGTTGAGGTCCATGGACGGCTCGGGCAGGATCGGCTTGCTCTGCGACACGTTGACCGCGGTTGTCAGGCCGCCGGTCGCGTGGACGAAGACGATCGAACCCGCAGTCGGGTCCGTGTCGTTCACGTCGTTGTCCTGAACCATGAACGCGTCTCCGCCGGCGCAGAACTGGGTATCGCAGATCCAGGCCTGGAACGCCGCATCAGCGCGCGCCGCGTGTCCGACGACCACCAGGACTGCCATGCCCAGCGTCGCCAGAAGTTTGACTACCGTCTTTTGCATACACACCTCTCTGAAATAGCTTGCAAGCTCGTCGGCGTGGCGACGCCGGCGCCGACGCGGGACATAGAGCAAGTTGGTTGCCCATATTTGCCGCATTCGGCTGTGCCCGTAAAGGCCTGCGCAATAAGCCTGTTAGTGGATCAGCGGATCGGAGCGCCGTTCAGGAAGTCGCGCCCTGTGCTGACTTTGCTCGCCGCAGGAGCGAACCCGCGGAAATGGTATGCTTCGCTCCGCATGCCTGCTGCTCCGATTGCTCTGCGTCGTAGGTGCCCGCCCGAACTTCATGAAGATGGCGCCGATCGTCCGGGCGCTCGGCTGCCACACCTCTCGCTTTGCCCCGACGCTGGTCCACACCGGCCAGCACTACGACGAGGGCATGTCGAAGATCTTCTTCGATCAGCTCGGGATGCCGCGCCCCGACATCGACCTGAACGTCGGGTCCGGCTCCCACGCCGCGCAGACCGCCGCCATCATGACCGCCTTCGAGCCGGTCGTCCGCGACGTCGCACCCTCGCTGGTCATCGTCGTCGGCGACGTCAATTCGACGATTGCGTGCGCGCTCGTGGCGGTGAAGCTCGGCGTCCCGGTCGCGCACGTCGAGGCCGGCCTGCGCAGTTTCGATCGCACCATGCCGGAGGAAATCAACCGGCTGCTGACCGACCAGATCTCCGACGTGCTGCTGACGACCGAGGCATCGGGCGAGGAGAACCTGCGCCGGGAAGGCGTCGATTCCGCGAAGATCCACTTCGTCGGCAACGTCATGATCGACACGCTGCTCGCGCACCGGGAGGCCGCCCGCGCGCTCGAGGCCCCGCGGAAGTACGGCTTGAACGGCCCGTTCGGCCTCCTCACGCTCCACCGGCCGTCGAATGTGGATGACGCCGCCAGACTCGAGGCGCTTCTTGGAGCCATCGCCGTCGTCGCGCGCGAGGTGCCGCTGGTGTTTCCCGTTCATCCGCGGACACGCAAGGCGATCGACGCCTCACCGGTCGTGCGATCGCTCGTCGGCGGAAGGCGGCTGAAGTTGCTCGATCCGCTGGGCTACCTGGAGTTCGTCGGACTCATGGACCAGGCCGCGGTCGTCCTGACCGATTCCGGGGGCGTGCAGGAGGAGACCACCATCCTCGGCGTGCCGTGCCTGACGCTCAGGAACAGTACCGAGCGCCCCGTCACGGTCTCGAGCGGCACCAACATCGTAGCCGGGACCAGGCCGGCCGGCATCGTGGCGGCGTGGCAGTCCATGAAGGACCGGCCTCCGGTGCAGCGGACGCCTCCTCTCTGGGACGGCCATGCGGCCGAGCGGATCGTCGCGGTCCTGGACGCCATCCTGTAAGCGCGTTCCGCGGTCAAGGGCGCCAGCGGCTGTCACGCTGCGATTGGATCAACGGATCACGGGAGAACGGAGAGACGGAGAAACGGAGGCTGTCACGCTGCGGGGTCGGGACCGCGCGTACGCGCGGTCGAATGGGTCCCGGGCCGCGCCGGCAAACCGCCCAGACTTCGCCGCGGCTTGCCGGCACGGCCCGGGACCCATTCGCACGCCGGCCTGCGGCCGGCGGCCCGACCCGTATCCGCACCCTGTCGCTCGACGTCGATGGCCCCTGTCCCTCGGTTCTCCCGTCGTACGCTGATTCCATAGCGGCGCGACAGCCTCCGTTCCTCCGTTCCCCCGTTCCTCCCGTCGTCCGTTGATCCCCTCGCAGCGTGACCGCCTGCCGTTCGAAGGCCCCCACGTCGTAGCCTGCGCCCTGCGGGCGAGTGATCCCGAGGCGATCGGTCCGGACGTCCTCGATCTCCACGCCCGCGTCGATTGCCGGCGATCCGTCCGACAGGCGATAGTCGTGGGCCGCGGCGTCGATGAACGCCGAGGCCGGGACGGCCATGTTCGAGCGGCCAGCCGCTTCGGCGGGCAGGCCGGTGCCGAGCACCAGCAGGTTCCGGACGTCGAGCGTGCTGCCTCGCGACCTTGCGGCCAGGAACGCCTTGCCGACGCCGCCGCCAATCGTCGTGTTCCAGATCCGCAGGTTCTCGAGGCCGTCCTCGTACCGGACGGCGTAGTCCACGGTGTGGATGACGACGTTCTGGAGCTGCACCTGGGCCGGGGCACGAAGCCGGAATGCGATCTCGGAGTCGTGGACGGTCACGCCGTCCACGACGACGTCAACGTGCTCCTTGATGTTGAACGCCGCCATGTTGCTGATGAGCCCCTTGCGGAACCCGAAGGCCTCGGTGTTCCTGATCGTCAGCTTCGCGCGCGGCCAGGCGGCGCCGGCCTTGGTGTCCACGGCGTTTTCTCCCGGCACCGTGCCGGCAGGGAAGCCGTTGGTGGCGGCGGTCAGCGGCTGGAGCCAGAACCGGCAGTTCTCGATGAGCACGTCGGTCCAGCCCGGTGCGCCGCGGTCGGGGTCGATCTGGACGGCGTCCCCGGAGAAGGTGTGGATCTCGGTGTTGCGGATCGTCAGGTGGCGGGCGGCCCCGGCGACAATTCCGTGCGCGTCGGTGCGTCCACGGTCCGGATCGAGCGCATCATGGATCAGCACGCCGTCGATGACGACGTCCTGGACGGCGCCCATGTCCACTGCGTCGCGCGACGTCCGGCGCACCTCGGTGTTCCGCAGCACGAACCGGGTCGCGTCGCTCTCGACGCGCACGAGGTCGTTGGTGCCGAATTCGCCATCGAGCACCAGGTTCTCGACGACGATGTCGGCGTGGGCGACGGTCAGCACGCGTCCGGCCGCCGTGAGGATGGTGGTGCCGCGGGCACCGTCGGCGCGGATGCGTGATGGGCTGACCCTCGAGACCCGGGCGCACGGTGATGACGCGGCCCGTGAAGGTCCCGGGGCCTATGGAGATTGTGTCGCCTGGTTCCGCGACGCGGAGCGCGTCCTGCACGCCGCCGAAGGGCAGGCGCGCGGTATCCGTTGCCCGAGCCGCCGGCGGCGACGTGCCATTCGGCGGCCGAGGCGGGGACGGCCGTCAGGAGGGACAGCAGGGCGGCGGCGAGCCAATGGGACGAGTGGATTCGGGCCACGGAAGAGTCACCCGCGGCGGACCCGGCGACCGGGCCGTGCGCGGAAGTGCAAAGAATAGCACTGTATCGGCGGCGCTCGCAGACGACCTTTGTCGGCCAGCAGGGAGACTTTCCTTCGCTCACGATATCGCAAGTAGCTGTTTGCAAAGGAGTTTTCCGATGCAGACGCCTGGTCGCGCTTCTTGCATTACTGAAGGTGGCGAGTGCGCCTCCACTCGAGTGGATGGGTCGCGTTCGGAGGAGCCGGATGAAATCGATCACGAAATTTGGATGCGCGGCAGTGGCCCTGGCGATGGTGGCGTTGATGCCGGCCAGGGCAGAGGCGGCGTCCTATACCTTCAGCACCTGCCTCGAGAACAACAGCGGGTTGTGCCCGTCGCTGGTGGGGCAACTGCACGTCGAGGTCACCGACGCGGGCGGCGGCTTCGTGGATTTCAAGTTCACGAACGACATCGGCATTGCGTCGTCCATCACGGCGCTGTATTTCGATGCGACGGGGTTCCTGACGTCGCTGTCGATCCAGAGCCAGAGTTCAGGCGTCAAGTTCAAGACCACCAGCGTCACTCCGCCGAACGTGCCGGGGTCGGGGAGCGCCACGCCGCCGTTCGTGCTGACGAGCGGCCTGTCCACCGACTCCAAGAGCCCGACCTCGCCGAACGGGATCAACGCGGCGGCTGAGTATCTGACGCTGCGGATGAAGATGGCCGGGGGCAAGACGTTCGACGACATCAAGGCCGCGCTGGGCCAGGGCGCGAACACCGACACCGGCATTCGCATCGCGGCGCACATCCAGTCGGTGGGGCCCAACGGCAAGAGCGACTCGGTGCTGTGCTGCGGCGCGGTCGGCGGCCCGCCCACACCCGTGCCGGAGCCTGGCACGCTGGCGCTCTGCGGCGTGGCCGCGCTGGCCGCGGCGTACCGCCGCCGCCGCTCGTCGCGGCCGGTCTGACTGATCTGAACTGACGCTAAAAAAGGGGCGCCCGCCAACGGCAGGCGCCCCTTTTTCGTTTCCCCCGCCGGGGTCTGACCCCATCCCCCAGCCGCCGCCGCCGGGGTCTGACCCCATCCCCCAGCCGCCGCCGGGGTCTGACCCCATCCCCCAGCCGCCGCCGCCGGGGTCTGACCCCATCCCCCCAGCCGCCGCCGGGGTCTGACCCCATCCCCCGCCGCCGCCGGGGTCTGACCCCATCCCCCGGCGCCGCCGCCGGGGTCTGACCCATCCCCCAGCCGCCGGTCACCCCATCCCCCAGCCGCCGCCGCCGGGGTCTGACCCCATCCCCGGAGCCGCCGCCGGGGTCTGACCCCATCCCCCTCGCCGCCGGGGTCTGACCCCCATCCCCGGAGCCGCCGCCGGGGTCTGACCCCATCCCCCTCAGCCGCCGGGGTCTGACCCCCATCCCCCGCAGCTGCCGGGGCTATTTCTTGGCGGCCTCGATCTGGCGCTGCAACTGCACGACGTCGTCGCGCTTGGCGTAGGTCGGATCCAGGCGCAGGGCCTGCTTCAACTGATCTTCGGCGGCCGCCACGGCGCCCGCGGCGAAGTAGATGACTGCCGCGTGCAGCCGGATCTCCGGAGTCCCACGGTCCCGCCGCACCGCCTCGGTCAGCAGCCGGCCCGCCTCCTGCGTGTGGCCCAGCAGATGCTCAATCCACCCGAGGGTGTCGAGCACCGTCGGGTCCGTCGGCGCCGCTGCCGCCGCCCGGCGGGCCAGGGGCAGCGCCTCGTCCGGTGACTTGTGGCGCACCGCGAGGCCGTAGGCGAGATTGTTGAGCGCCACCGCGTTCTTCGGGGCGACCTCGATGACGCGACGGTACCGCTCCATCGCCGCGTCGTACTCCCCCGCCTGCTCGAGCAGCAGGCCCAGTTGCAACTGGGCGCTCGCGAGCGATGGCGCGACCGCTGTCGCCTCCTCGAGCGCGGCGCGGGCGCCCGCCGTGTCGTCCTGGGCGCGGCGCGACTCGGCGAGCACGAGCAAGGCCAGCGCCCTCGGCGGTGCGTCCGGCGCGGCCGTCGCGGCGAGCTCCAGCACGCGCTTGCTGAAAATGCCCGGCAGTCCAGTGTCCTTGTCGATCGGATCTTCGATCTGCGCCGCCGTCAGCGGTGTGCGTGTGAAGGGGCGGCAGAGCGGATCCCCGATGACGATCGACTGCCAGCTCAGATGCGGCAGCGCCAGGTAGAACGACTCGACGAGATTGAAGCCGGACACGTACGCCGGGAAGAGAATCTCCGGCCGGACGATGCTCTCGACGAGCGGTTCGGCGACGTTGGCCGCGGCGCCGGTGATCCCGTCGCGAATCAGATCGCCGACCAGCGACTGCGGCGACCCCGCAAAGCTTTTGATCCGGCTGTTCCAGTTGTCCGAAGGCTCCCAGTCCGGGGGCGGCTCCTGGAATGTGCGTGCGTCCGTGCTGACGAGCGTGGCCGCGATCGCCCCCGGCACGAAGCCCATCCTGGAACGACGCCGCTGGTTCCAGCTGTCGTTCGATCCCCACGAGTAGTAGCCCAGCACATCGGGGGCATGCAGCGCGGGCCAGGTCGTCGTCTCGAGCGTCACGCGCTCGCCCTGTCCTGCCTCGGCGAGACGCCGTGCGGCCTCCGCGATCCACCCGTCACCGACCCGGGAGCGCTCGTCGGCGCGCTCGTCGAGCACGATCCGTCCTTCGGACGTCGGAGTCAATCCACGGTCGACGAGCGCCAGGGCCTCCTTGACGGTGAAGGCGTCCAGCCGCGCGACGAGAAAGATATCCTGATCGCGGTGGGTGAAGGGCCTCGCGTCCTGAATCGGCCGGGCACCGAGGAAGATACGGGTTGTCGATATGGCCCGCCGAGGCGACGCCCTTGCCCGTCAGGCTGCGATAGAGCAGCGTCAGTTCGGAATCGACGCTCGCCATCGTGCCTCCGGGTCCCGTGGTGCCGGTGATCCGCAGCGGTACGCCCTTGGTGAGCACGATGTACAACACGCGATCCTGAAGCCCCCGCTGGCGAAGCGCCGCGGCGATCGGCTGTCCGATCCCGGCGGCGAATGCGGCCCGCGAGATCGCGTCCTCCGTGGTCACCCGGATCCGGATGACGTTGGGCTCCGGCACGGCACGCTTCGCGACGTCGTACTCGCCGATCTCCCGCGAGGCGGGGCTCGCGTCGTTGATGACGACCGCGACGTTTTCACCTGATTGCGCGGATGCGGGGGCGGCGACCAGCATCAGCAGGAACACCGCTGCCCAGGGACGGATGATCAAGGCGTGTTTCTCCACAGGGTGCAAAGTACGAGTCTACACTGTCGCCGCCCGCCCGCGAATGGCGAGGGGCGACCGGGGTCTGACCCCATCCCCCGCCCACCGGGGTCTGACCCCGCCCCCAGCGCTGACGGGCGCATCGGGCGCGATCCACGGCCGCGTCACCGCCTGCTGAGCGCGCGCAGGGCGGCCCCGAGCGCGGCCGGATCGTGACGAATCTGCCCTGACGGCGTCAGCCTCGCCAGGTCCGCGGCGACGATCCGGGCGCGGCCGGTGTGGCGCTGGCGGGACGGCCGCTCGATGAGACGCGCCCCGTCCGCCTCGTAGTGCGCCACGGCGCGCACCGGCAGCGGCGCGCGATTCACCAGAACGTAGTCGAACAAATCGTAGCCGGTGTGCGCCCTGATCGCGTCCAGGTGATCGTCGAGCGAATAGCCGTCGGTTTCGCCCGGCTGCGTCATCAGGTTCGCGACGCACACGCGCGTCGCTCCGGACGCCGCGATGGCCGAGGCCACACCGTCCACCAGCAGGTTCGGCAGGATGCTCGTGTAGAGACTCCCGGGACCGACCACGATCAGCGTCGCTCTGGCGAGCGCGTCAATCACCTCGGGCACGGGTCGCACGGCCCGCTCGAGCGCGAGCTTCCGGATGCGCCCCCGGCGGGCCGCGATCGCCGTTTCGCCGCGCACGTCGCTGCCGTCAGCGAAGGCGGCGGTCAGGTGGACGTTTTCGAGCGTCGCCGGCAGCACGCGTCCGGTGATGCCCATCTGCGCGCCGAGCCGCGCCACGGCGCGCTGCAGATTACCCTCGGTGGAACTGAGGACCGCCAGCAGCAGGTTGCCGATGGGATGTCCGGTCTCCCCATCGGGCCCCGGCAGCCGATCGTGCAGCACGGCGGACAGCTGCGAGGGTTCGCGCACGAGGGCCGCCAGGCAGTTGCGGATGTCTCCCGGCGGCAGGACCCCCAGCGACTCGCGCAGCCGTCCGGAGCTGCCCCCGTCGTCCATGACCGTCACGACGGCCGTCAGCCAGTCGTGCGCGCGGTCGGGAGTGGGAGTCCAGGCGTCTCGCAGGCCGCGCAGCACGGCAGGCAGGCCGGTGCCGCCGCCGAGGGCCACTACGCGCGGGGTTGCCGGTATGCAGGCGATGGCGGGGGCCGCAGTGGGCCCCACCAGAGATGATCGGCCAGGCATCGGAAGCATGGTGCGGCCAGCATCCGCAAAGCACATGCCTCAATTTATGGCCGATTCTGCAACGAATACCTGGATGGGCCGAAGAAACGTCTCAGGAAGGAAGTGAAAAGTCTGCCTTGGGGGAGTCTTTACGAGCTGTTCTGGCGTCAGCGGCTGTCATGAAGGGCCTGTCAGTCTCTGGACGTGGTTGCCACGGCCTTCAGGGCTGCCTGAAGCGTCTGCGGCAAGGCCACGTCGAAGGACGGGTGCGTGTGTTGGAAAACCTGATCACCGATGGTCGAAATGCGCACCGTGTAGGCAATCGGAAATTGATCCAGTACGGCGCCGACGGCCTGCAAGAGCGCCGGTGCGAAGGTGGCTTCGTCTTCGGGTGTGAGTGACGAGATGAAACGGATGTCCATGGGAGGTCTCAACAGAAAGGCGTTAACGAAGAGCTTGTCCTGGAGACGACGAATGTGCAATCGGCATTCCGCGCCAGCGTCATGCCGATTCAGTCCGGCGAGTCGTTCTCGCAGCAGCCCGCCGGATATTCCTCTTCTACGCCGACAATGGTCTGCCTCGATGGCGTACGCGCGTACATCGGGGCGGCTAATGTCGTCAGGTGACTGTCCTGAGACAACCAGGCCTGGCTCAGCCATGGCACGTCGCGTGCTCCTGCATCAGGAGAGGTCTGTGTGGTTGCCGTTCGACGTCGCTGCGCACCCGTTCAGATCCTCTGTCGCATCCGCTCAGGACATGACAGTCCGCCGGGTGCGCCCGTGCCCTGGTGGGCACCCGGGCTGGATGGACGGACGGACCTGATTTCGATGTGGAACTGGAGCCCCCAATGGAAGCGCGCGAGAGCATGAGGACTCGCGACGCGTCCCAGAGGCTGCAGCACGCCGCACGGCAGGCTTCGGTGCTCGGCCAGCGGGTAACCCGCACCTCGGACGAACCGACGGTGCACCAGATGGTGATCCGGTCGCTGGCCCACGCGGTCCATGCCCAGTTCGGGGCGCTCGCGCTCGTCGTGCCGCACGAGGGCGCGCTCCGGATCGTCGCCACCGTCGGATATCCTCATGCCATCGTCGAACATATCCGTCTCGGTCCGGGCGAGGGGATGCTCGGAAGCGTCTTTGCGAGTGGCCAGCCGCTGCTCGTCGGGGCCGGCGCGCCGCTCGCCACGGTTCCGCAGCGCCGGCGCTACCGGACGCAGTCCTTTATCGTCGTGCCGCTCAAGATCGACGGACGGGTTATCGGCGTCGCGGCGGTGTCGGATCCGCGCGACGGCAACTATTTCGACCGCCTCGACCTGCGCGTCCTGAGCCAGTTGCTGCCCACCGCCACGCTCGCCCTGGAGCGCCAGGGGTTGAGAAACGAGGTCGCGGCCGTCTCGCAGGCCGCCATCATGGACCCGGTGACCGGGCTGGCGAACCGTGTCTACCTCGGGAACCCGGCTCGACGCCGAAATCGAGCGTTCCCGTCGCGTCGGGCAGCCCCTCGCGGTGCTGCTCGCAGACATCGACGATTTCAAGCGGGTCAACGACACCTGGGGACACCTGGTGGGCGACCGTGTGCTCCACGAGGTTGCCGTGCTCCTCACCGAACACGTGCGGATCTTCGATGTGTGCACCCGGTACGGCGGCGAGGAGTTCGCCATCGTGATGCCGGGCGCCGACGAAACCGTGGCGATGCAGGTCGCCGAGCGGGTGCGGCGGGCCGCGGAACATGCGTACGGCGATGCGCGTGGGGCCGTCCGGGTCACGCTGAGCGTAGGCGTCGCGCTGCTCGGGCGTGCACGACACCGCCATCAGCCTCATCGATCGGGCCGACCAGGCCATGCTCCAGGCAAAGGCCGAAGGGAAGAACACCGTCCGATCGGCGGAGCGTCGCGAGGCCGGCGGAGTGTCATCGTAGGACACCGCGGCGGCCAGGTTTGCCTACACATTGGTCACCAGCCTGGGAAAAGTGCCCCGCCCGGTTGACAGTTCCGTCAAACGGGAGATAATGTCTGCTCCCTGACGGACAAATGCACCCACCAACTGAACCTCTGAAACTGATTGGAACCAGCGTCGTCGCGGCCGCCGTCCGCGAAGAAATCGTCCAGGCCGCCCGGTGCGACGCAAAGGTCCTTGTTACCGGCGAGAGCGGTGTCGGGAAGGAAGTGGTGGCCCGGCTCATCCACGCGGCCAGCCTCAGGCACCACAGTCCGATGGTGACCGTCAACTGCGCGGCCCTGACCGAGACGCTGCTCGAGACCGAGCTGTTCGGTCACGTGCGCGGCAGTTTCACCGGCGCCTATCGGGACCGGAGCGGGGTCCTCGAGCAGGCGCACCGCGGCACGATCTTCATGGACGAGATCGGCGAGACCACGCCCAGGATGCAGGGGTTGCTGCTCCGGTTCCTGGAGACCGGCGAGATTCAGCGGGTCGGCTCGGACGAACCGGTGCGCTCGCGCGTGGATGTGCGCGTGATCGCGGCGACGAACCGCGTGCTGCTGGACAGCGTGGCGGCCGGTGCCTTTCGCGAAGATCTCTACTACCGTCTCAACGTCATCCAGATCAACATTCCGCCGCTGCGTGAACGTCGAGAAGACATCCCGGCGCTCCTCCAGTTTTTTCTCGACCTCTTCAGCCAGCAGGTACGAAGTCGTGTGCCCCAAGCTCTGTCCCGGTGGCCCTCAAGGTGCTGACGGACTACTCGTGGCCCGGCAACGTCCGGGAATTGAAGAACACCATCGAACGTACTGTCGTCCGCACGCGCACCGACACGATCAGGACGGAAGACCTCCCGCCGGAGGTGATGCGGCGAGCCGGGACCCGCCCGTCCTCGTCCGCGCGTGCCGCCGACCGGGCGCGCGTGACCGACAGCCTCTTCGACGCCATGGTGCTGCGACCACGCGTCGTTCTGGTCGGTCGTGGACCGGGCCGTTCATGTCGCGGGATCTGACGCGGGCGGACGTGCGCACGGTCGTGCGCATGGGGCTCGAGCGCACGTCGGGCAACTACAAGCTCGTGACCGAGCTGTTCAACATGCAGGGGCAGGAGTACAAGCGGTTCCTGGGCTTCCTGCGCAAGGACCGATTGCCAGGTGCCCTTTCAGCAATTCCGGTCGCCGATGCCCACTCGCGGCCATGACGGCGACGACGGCCGGACGTCGATCGCTTCGGCCTGAGATCGTCCCTTCATTTCGACGACACGGCTGCGGCGTTGCCGCCAGAGACCCGCAATTTCCGGGCGTGAACGTGTCGCCTGCGCGCGTGCGCGCAGGATTGCTCCGTTATGGGACAGCCGTGTCAAGGCTCGGACATTGACAACCGGTTGCCCCGTCGCTATCGTCGATAGCCAGAAATGTTTCCGCCAGTTCCAGACGTTTTGTCTGCTGGCCGGCGGACTTTTCGGAGAGACGATGCTGAAGGCACCTGCCCAGGTGGAGTTGACTGGGACCACCCCGGCTATCATCGCAGTGCGCGAGGAGATCTGCTCGGCCGCGCGGTGCGATGCGAAGGTCCTGATCAGCGGTGAGAGCGGCGTCGGCAAGGACGTCGTCGCGCGGCATGATTCACGCGGCCAGCAGGCGGCGCCAGCATCCCATCGTCACGGTCAATTGCGCGGCACTCACCGACTCCCTGCTCGAGACCGAGTTGTTCGGGCACATGCGCGGCAGCTTCACCGGCGCCATCCGCGATCGCTCGGGAGCGCTCGAGCTGGCCAACCGCGGGACGGTGTTCCTCGACGAGATCGGGGAGATGACGCCGCGGATGCAGGGTCTGCTCCTGCGATTCCTCGAGACTGGCGAGATCCAGCGGGTGGGCTCGGAGCGCATCGAGACCCGCGTCGACGTACGCGTCATCGCCGCGACCAATCGCGACCTGACGGCCGCCATCGCGAACAAGACGTTCCGCGAAGACCTGTACTACCGGATCAACGTCTTTCACATGCTGGTGCCGCCGCTGCGCGATCGGCGCGACGACATCGTCCTGCTGCTCGACGAGTTCCTCGCGACGTTTGCCGAGCGGTACAACGTGCCGCACCCTCGCGTCACGCCCGAAGCGGCGATGCTGTTCTCCGAGTACGACTGGCCGGGCAACGTGCGTGAACTCCGCAACGTCGCCGAACGCCTGGTCGTGAGGCAGACCGACGCGACCATCGACGTCGGGGACCTGCCGCGCGAGCTCCTGCTGTTCAACGACGTCACGCCGGAGCCGGCGACGGTCGTGCCGGTGCGCGCGTCGGCCGACGTGCTCTTCGAGCGCATGGTGAAGGACGGCGAGACCTTCTGGCGCGTGATCCACGCGCCGTTCGTGTCGCACGACCTGACGCGTGACGATGTCCGTTCCGTCGTGCGGCGTGGCCTGGAGCGGACCGGCGGCAACTACCGGGTGCTGGCGGAACTGTTCAACATGCCGCGCGACGACTACAAGCGCTTTCTGAGCTTCCTCGCCAAGCAGCAGTGCCACGTGGCGTTCCAGCCATTCCGGGCGGCTCCGTCCGATTCGGCCGCTTACCGCGACGCCGAGCACCGCAGATGCGCGGGGGCGTGGAAGAACACCGCATGACCGAGCCGAGGACCATGATCGGTGAGAGCCGCGCCATGCAGGCCCTCACCGAGGAAATCACGTACGCGGCCCGCTGCGACGCGAAGGTCCTCATCACCGGTGAGAGCGGTGTCGGCAAGGAAGTGGTCGCGCGGCTGATTCACGCCGGCGGCGCGCGGCAGCGCGGCCGGCTGGTGACCGTGAACTGCGCCGCGCTCTCCGAGACGCTCCTCGAGACGGAACTGTTCGGGCACGTGCGCGGCAGCTTCACGGGCGCCTACCGCGATCGCTCCGGCGCGCTCGAACAGGCGCATCACGGCACGCTCTTCATGGACGAGATCGGCGAGACCAGCCCGCGCATGCAGGGGCTGCTGCTGCGCTTTCTCGAGACCGGCGAAATCCAGCGCGTCGGCGCCGACGGTCCAACGACCCACGTCGACGTGCGGGTCATCGCCGCGACCAACCGCCATCTCGTCGACAGCGTCGCGGCCAGGACGTTCCGCGAAGATCTCTACTACCGCCTGAACGTGATCCACATTCACGTGCCGCCGCTGCGCGAGCGCCGTGAGGACATCCCGACGCTTCTCGAGTTCTTCTTCGATCAGTTCACCCGTCAGTACAACGTCGCCGCGCCGCGGCTGTCCGAGGCGACGCTCAGGCTCCTCACCGACGACTACGAGTGGCCCGGCAACGTGCGCGAGCTGAAGAACATCGTCGAGCGGCTGGTGGTGCGGGCGGCGGAGCGCGACATCGAGCCCGGCGATCTTCCAAGGGAACTGCTGCGGGGCTCTTCGACCGGGGATCTACCTGCCACGGAACCGGCGACCGTGTCGGCGCCGGCACGATCCGCGTGCGACGCACTCTTCGATCGCATGGCGAACGGAGGCGAGACGTTCTGGGCGGCGGTGTACGCGTCGTTCATGTCCCGCGACATCACGCGTGACGACGTGCGGGCGATCGTGCGGCGGGGACTGGAGCGGACCGGCGGCAACTACCGCGTGATGGTCGAACTGTTCAACATGCCGCCCGAGGACTACAAGCGGTTCCTCGGCATGCTGCGCAAGTACCAGTGCCACATGCCGTTTCAGCAGTTTCGCACGGCGGCACCGGGAACGCCGCTCGCGCAGCGAGCCGTCCGGATCGATCGCCGAGGCGTCGCGTTGATCGTCAGTCGAATCGTGAGGCTGGTGGAGTGGTGTTCGGATCCTACGGGACGTTGCTGACCGGCTGCCGCAGCAGCTCGAGCAGTTTCACGCTGCCGACCGGCTTCACGAGATAGGTCGCATCGACGTGTTCCGCTTCGGTCCTGAGCACGGGATCGTCGAAGCCCGAAAAGACAATCAGGCGGATCGCCGGATAGGAGGCGCGCGCGAGCACCGCCAGCTGGATTCCGTTGAAGGCCCCCAGCCGTACATCGGTAATCAGCGCGTCGAACGCACTTGTCTGCAACGCGCGGCGAGCGTCTTCGAAGTTGCTGTACGCGACAACGTCTTCCCCTCCCTCGGCGATCGCCCGTTCCAGCGCGGACAGAAGCGACTGATCATCGTCGACGAGGAGGACTCTGAGACGTCGGGGATGGCCTTCCACTAATCTCCAATCCTAACACTGTTGAACCGGGCCGTCGAGGCGAGCCGGTTCGAGTGACACGTTCGCCGTCAGAGGTACGCGACGCATCTTCTACCTTGGGATCGCCGATTGCAAGAGGATTTCCACCGGATCACGGCAAAAAAATGTCCATCCCGTCCGCAGTCGTCGCACGCCGGCTCATGACCGCCGCGCAAGAGCGTCGCGCGAGCCTGGTCGAAGACCTGGCCCGCAGCGCCGTCCCGGGGGAGCCAATGGAGGCCGTTCGCACGCGGGTGGGCGCCGCCGTCGATCGCCACGGTGCCGAGCTGATCGACGCGCTGCTGGCCGCCTCCAGGCCACTTTCCGGCGAGGATTTGTCGTGGCTGCAGGACCGCTATCTCGAATCGATGGTCGAATTCGGCCGCGCCGCGTGCGATGTGATGAAGGACCAGGGGGCCCGCCACGCCCTGGCGCAGGCGGTTCAGTGCCTCATCCTGAAACATGAACAGGACGTTCGGACCGTCCTCGTTGCCGCCCTGGCGTCCGACGAGTAGGCATCCGGCCGTGCCGCGTCTTGCCGCCCCCCTGCGTATTGCTGCCATAATCCCCTGTGATGTCACGTTCCGACCCGGGTGCCGCGTCACCGACTCTGTCGGTCGCCCCCTCGACAGTCCTGTCGCGGCGCCAGAGGCTGACGGCGGGCGTCATCGCCTCGCTCGGGTATCCGGCCATCGTCGGCGCCTGCGCGACGTGGCGCTGGCGGGTGAGCGGCGCCGAGCACTGGGACGCGATCGTCGGCTCGGGGCGCCAGCCGATTCTCGCCCTCTGGCACGGCCGAATCCTGGCCGGTCTCCACTACTTTCGCAATCGCGGCATCGTGGTGATCACCAGCCAGAACTTCGATGGCGAGTGGATCGCGCGGATCCTTCGCCGATTCGGATTCGGCACGGCGCGCGGATCGACGTCGCGCGGCGGCGCGCGCGCCCTCGTCCAGATGCGGCACGATCTCGCCTCAGGCCGGCCGGTGGCCTTCACGGTTGACGGCCCGCGGGGACCAGCTCGGCGGGTGCAGGCCGGCGTCGTGTGGCTGGCCGGCGCGACAGGCCATCCGATCCTGCCGTACCATGTCGAAGCGGATCGCTTCTGGACGGCCAGGAGCTGGGACCGGACGCAGATCCCGAAGCCGTTCAGCACCGTGGCGATCGCCATCGGCGCGCCGCTCGCCGTGCCGGCGACCGACGAGGCGACGATGGAAACGGCCCGGCGCGAACTCGAGCTGACCCTGGCGCGGCTCGAGGAGCGCGCGCTGGCGATGTTACGCGAACCCGAGACCGCCTGAGACCGATGCTGCTGCTCACATCGCCTCGCTTCGAGGCTCACGTGCCCCCGCCCGGCCACCCCGAGCGCATCGAGCGCGCGCACGTCTTCGATGCCGTCGCCGCCCGCTGGCTCGAACGCGGCGGCCGGACCATGGCGCCGCGCGAGGCGACCCGCGAGGAGCTCGAACGCGTGCACGCATCCGACTACGTGGACCGGGTGGCGGCCACGGCGGGGCAGGCTGTGATGCTCGATGCCGACACCTTCACCTCGCCCGAGTCCTACGAGGTCGCGCTCCTGGCCGCCGGGGCGGCCGTCCAGGCGTGCGAGCACGCCCTCGATCACGGCGAGCCGGCGTTCGCGCTGGTGCGTCCGCCCGGACATCATGCCGAACGCGACCGCGCGATGGGGTTCTGCCTGTTCAACAACGTGGCCGTCGCGGCGGCCGCGGCCCGCGCCCGCGGTCTGGCACGCGTGGCGATTGTCGATATCGACGTGCATCACGGCAACGGCACGCAGTGGATGTTCTATGACGATCCGGGTGTGCTGTACATGTCGACCCACCAGTATCCGTTCTATCCCGGCACCGGTGCGGTGGACGAGGTCGGCGGCGGCGAGGGGCTCGGGTTCACGGTGAACGTGCCGCTCGAAGCCGGCGCGACCGATGCGGACTACGATCTCGTCTACCGCGCCGCCATCGTGCCGATACTCGATCGATTCGCACCGCAGCTGCTGATCGTCTCGGCAGGGTTCGATGCGCACGAGCGCGATCCGCTCGCCTCCATGCGCGTCACGACACGGGGCTACGTGGGCATCGTGCGGCAGCTGACGCAGGTGGCGGAGCGGCACGGCGCGCTGGCGCTGGTGACCGAAGGGGGCTACGAGCTGACGGCGCTGGCCGCGTGCGTCGAAGCCGCCACCGCCGCCGCCGACGGCGCCGAGACCGCCAGCGTCACCGGGGCCGGGGCTGACGCGCACGACGGCCCGGGCGCTCCCGTCCCGTCGTCGGCGCGCGGCCAGCGGGCGCTGCTGGCCGTCCGCGACGCGCAGGCGGCGTACTGGCGCGGGCTCTGACGCGCGCGGCGGCATCCCGTCGGACCCGCGGGCGTGGGATATAATTCCCGGATCGTGCCCGACTACAAACCCCAGGTCATCGAGAAGAAGTGGCAGGACCGCTGGCGCGAGATGCGCGCCTTCGAGGTCTCCGAGGATTCCGGCAAGCCCAAGTTCTACGCCCTCGAGATGTTCGCGTACCCCTCCGGGCACGCCCATGTCGGCCACGTCCGCAACTACATGATCGGCGACGTCGTCGCGCGCATGAAACGGATGCGCGGGTTCAACGTCCTGCATCCGTTCGGCTGGGATGCGTTCGGCCTGCCGGCCGAGAACGCCGCCATCAAGAACGGCACCCATCCCGAAACCTGGACGCTCGAGAACATCGCCCACATGAAGGGGCAGCTCCAGCGCATCGGCATCAGCTATGCCTGGGAGCGCGAAATCGCCACGTGCCTGCCGGAGTACTACCACTGGAACCAGTGGCTGTTCCTCAAGATGCTCGAGCGGGACCTGGCGTACCGCAAGCGTTCGACCGTCAACTGGTGCCCGAGCTGCAACACGGTCCTCGCCAACGAACAGGTCGTCAACGGCGCCTGCTGGCGCTGCGGCACCACCGTCACGTCGCGCGAACTGGAGCAGTGGTTCTTCCGGATCACGAGCTATGCCGACGAACTGCTCGCGGCGAGCGAGCGGCTGGACGGCTGGCCCGAAAAAGTGCTGACGATGCAGCGCAACTGGATCGGCCGGTCGGAGGGCGCGCGCGTGAAATTCGCGCTCGACCGAGCCGGCAGCACGCAGCGGGCAGCAGGCTGCGGAGAGCGGCACGATCGAGGTCTTCACCACCCGCATCGACACCATCTACGGGGCGAACTTCATCCTGCTCGCGCCAGAGCATGCGCTCGTCCAGGCGTGGAGCCGCGAAGCGGGCGCAGGCGCGTTCCGCGCGAACGTGGAGCGGTTGCAGGGGCAGGACCGCACGGCGCGCATGACGGGCGATGTCGAGAAGGAAGGCTTCGACACGGGACGGACGGCCATCAACCCGTTCACGCACCGGGCGGTCCCGGTGTGGGTCGCCAACTTCGTGCTCGGCGAGTACGGAACGGGCGCCGTCATGGGCGTGCCGGGCCACGACGAGCGCGACTTCGAGTTCGCGCGCAAGTACAACCTGCCGGTGACCGTCGTGGTCCAGCCCGACGGCGTCAGCCTGTCCGGCGAGTCGATGACCGAGGCCTACGCCGGCCCGGGCACGATCGTGAATTCCGGTGAGTTCAACGGACTCGACGCGGCCGACGCGATCGAGAAGATGTCGGCGGCCGCCGAAGCACGCGGACTGGGTGAGCGGACCGTCCAGTACCGGCTGAAGGACTGGGGCATTTCCCGTCAGCGCTACTGGGGCACCCCGATCCCGGTGGTCTACTGCGACGCGTGCGGGATGGTGCCGGTGCCGTCCGACTCGCTCCCGGTCAGGCTGCCGAAGATCGAGACGTTCTCCGGCCGCGGCGATTCGCCGCTCGCGCAGATTCCCGAATTCGTGAACACCACGTGTCCCGACTGCGGCGGTCCCGCGCGGCGCGAGACCGACACGATGGACACGTTCGTCGATTCGTCGTGGTATTTCTTCCGGTTCTGCGACCCCGGCAACACCGGATTGCCGTTCGATCCGGACACGGTCGCCTACTGGGGCCCCGTCGATTTCTACAGCGGCGGCGTGGAACACGCCATCCTGCACCTGATCTACTCGCGCTTCTTCTGCCGGGTCTTCCGGGACCTGGGCATGACGTATCTCGACGAGCCGTTCACGCGCCTGCTGACGCAGGGCATGGTGCTCAAGGACGGACAGGTCATGTCCAAGTCCAAGGGCAACGTCGTCGATCCGGACGACATGATCGCGAAGTACGGCGCGGATGCGCTGCGCCTCTACGTGATGTTCGTCGCGCCGCCCGAGAAGGAAATCGAGTGGACCGACGCGGGCCTCGAGGGGAGCTGGCGCTTCCTCGCGCGCGTCTGGCGGCTGGTCGACCAGCTCGCCGAGACGATTGCGGGGGATGGCATTCCCGCGCCCACCCAGGTGTCCCCGAACGACGCCGAGCGGGCGCTGCGGCAGAAGACCCACGAGACGATCAAGCGGGTGACGCTCGACCTCGATCCTCGCGTCCACCTGAACACGGCGGTGTCGGCATTGATGGAACTCGTCAACGAGCTGTACGCCTTCTGCAACCGCAGCGACGGCCTGCGCATCGGTGCGGCCGCGGAGCAGGCGGAGGCGGCCGGCGACGTGGAGCGTCCCGCCACGGTCGCGGTGCTCAAGGAAGCGATCGAAGCGCTCGTGCTGATGCTGTCGCCGTTCGCCCCGCACATGGCCGAGGAGCTGTGGGAACAGCTCGGACACGCCGGCGGCATCGTCGCGGCGGGGTGGCCCGCGTACGACGAGACGGTGGCGAAGCCGGACGAAATCGTCGTGCCGGTGCAGGTCAACGGCAAGGTGCGCGCGCGCCTGACGGTGCCGGCCGACGTGTCGGAGGAGCGGCTGCGTGAGCTGGCGCTCGCCGATCCGGCGGTGCAGAAGCACCTCGAGGGCAGGACCGTGAAGAAGGTCGTCGTCGCAGGCGGCCGTCTCGTGAGCATCGTGGTGGCCTGATGGCGCGCCCACGCAGGCTCATCGGCGGCGTCGTACTGATCGGCCTGACCCTGTCGCTGGCCGGCTGCGGCTACTCGCTCGCGGGGCGCGGCGCCTTCCTGCCCGCGTACATCAAGGTGATCGGCGTTCCCACGTTCGTGAACAACACCCCGGTCTACGACGTCGAGCGGCGGCTCACCGAGCGCGTCCGCTCGGAACTCATCGGACGCGGCAAGTACACGGTGCTGCCGGAGTCCACCAACGTCGACGGCCTGCTGACCGGCGAGATCACGTCGATCACCCTCACGCCGGCCGCGATCGTCAACGGCCAGGCGTCGAGCTACGTCCTGACGGTGACGGCGAAGATCGAGTTCCGGGACGTGAAGGCCGACAAGGTGCTCTGGTCCAATCCCTCGATGCAGTTCCGCGAGGAATACGAGATTCCGCCCAGTACGGCGGCGACTCCCGACGCCACGACTTTCTTCGGGCAGGACTCCAACGCGCTCGACCGCGTGGCGCAGGAGTTCGCGCGCGCAATCGTCAGCGCGATTCTCGAGGCCTTCTGATGGCCGGCGCCACGCCGCAGGCGGTCCGCAAACAGATCGCACAGGGCACGGCGGATCCCGTCTACCTGATCGTCGGTGACGACGATGTCGAGATGACCCGGCTCGCCGCGGACATCTCGACGCTCGTCGAGGACGAGCTGCGCGTGTTCAATCTCGAACGCGTGTACTTCGGCGAGAAGTCGGTCTCGGCCGGGTCCATCGTCGAATCCGCCCGCACGCTGCCGATGCTGGGCGACCGGCGCGTCATCGTCGTCCTGCGAGCCGAGAAGCTGTTGAAGCCGAAGCGGCGCGGCAGGGCGGTCGAGCCGGGCGACGACGAAGGGGCCGCCGCGGAGAGCGCCGACGTGCTCGACGCCTATGTCAAACGGCCCGAGCCGTCGACGACGCTGGTCTTCGTGGCGGCGGATGTCGATCGCACGCGGAGGCTGTACAAGTCGCTCCAGAAGACCGCCACCATCGTCGAGTGCTGGGGGCTGAGAGGGAGCCGCGACGGGAAGGTGGATCTGCGGCAGGTCGCGCGCGCCGCGGAGCAGATGGTGAGGCAGGCGGCGACGGACGCGGGTCTGCAGATCGAACCGGCGGCCGCGCGGCTCGTGGCCGAACGCGCCGGCACCGACATCGCGACGCTGCGCGGCGACATGGAACGGCTGCTGCTGTACGCCGCCGGCAAGAAGACGATCGAGCTGAAGGACGTCCACGAAGTCGTCAGCGCCGAGACGTCCCACGACGACTGGGCGGTGACCAACGCCATCCAGCGCGGAGACCGCGCCGAAGCGCTGCGTCAGCTCGCGCTGGCCCTCGACGCAGGAGGCGTGTCGTACCAGATCCTGGGACAGCTGGGGTGGTTCGTGCGAGAGAAGCTGCCGGGGGCCGATCCGCGGCGCGTTCCGGCAGCCGTCGATGCGTTGTTCCGCACGGATCTGGAACTCAAGAGCTCCGGGGGCGATCCGCGCGTCCTGCTCGAGCGTTTGGTGGTCGAGCTATGCCGCCGCTGACGTCTTCTTCGCCACGCGCGCCGACAGGCGCGACTTGTACCGGCCGGCCGTGTTGCGGTGGATGATCTTCTTCGCCGCCATCTTGTCGACCAGCGAAATCGTGTTCCGGAGCGCGTCCTTCACCTGCGCCGGGTCGTTCGCGTCGATTGCGGCGCGGATGTCGCGCAGGGCACTGCGCAGGCGCGTCCGGAACTGACGGTTGTGCTCACGGCGCTTGACGTTCTGGCGATGCGCTTTCAGCGCGGAATCGTGACTGGCCACTGATTGAATCCTTCGGAAAGTCAGGTGGAACGGTTACAAACCCCTGATTCTAGCACGACCGGGCAGAAACTCACCAGTTCCCGCCGCGGCGGGCGGTCATTCGCCGCGCTTCATGCGACGGATTTCCCGCCGTTCCCGCTTCCCGGGCGCCCCGGCCGCCGGTGCCCGCATGAACTGGCGCGCGAGGCGCTCCATCCGGCGCTGTTCCACCTCCTCGGGGGTGGGGGGCGGCGTCAGATCCTCGTAGAGCGCTCGCGCCTCCGCCCGCGCGATGTGCCGGTCGGCGAGCGCCAGCACGACCAGCGTCTGGTGCCGGCCAAACGGCCGTTTGATGATCAGCCGATCGCCCGTCCGCACATCGCGGTGCGGCTTGGCGTCCTGCCCGTTCACTTCGACCTTGCCGAGCTTGCACGCCTGCTGCGCCTCGGAACGCGTCCTGAACAGACACGCCACGTCGAGCCAGATATCGAGACGAACGGCATCCACCGTGTGATCTTATCAGCGGGGCCCGGGGGCCGTGCGCCGGGCGCCCGGCGCCGAGCGCCGACCGCCCGAACGCCGTGTGGTATACTCTTGCGGTCAGGTGGAAGACAGCCCGCTACAGTAGCCGCGTCAGAGTCAGATCGACCCTCCGCCAGCCGGACATAACCGGACACTACGCGCAGCAGACATCCATCCGAGCGTCAGTCCATTCTGGATGCGCGCAAATCAGTGCCTCTCAGACAGGGGCGGAAGAGCAGGAACAGGTACATGGCTCGAAAACTCTACGTCGGCAATCTCCCGTATGACACGGGGGAACAGGATCTCCAGGCGCTCTTCGGCGAGGCCGGCACGGTCGAGTCCGTCAACGTGATGCGCGACATGGCCACAGGCCGCGCCCGCGGCTTCGCGTTCGTCGAGATGGCCTCCGACGAAGATGCGCAGAAGGCGATCAGCCAGTTCAACAACTACGAAATGGGCGGACGCAACCTGAACGTGAACGAGGCTCGCCCCAAGCCCACGGCCGGCGGCGGATACGGCGGCGGAGGTGGCAGCCGCCGGCGTTCGGAACCCCGCTGGTGAATCGACGCTGATCTCGCGTGGGACGAGGGGCCGTAGCGTTCCTGTCCCCCGGGATTGATTTCCGGCAACGAGGGCGGCACCCTGATGGTGCCGCCCTCGTGTTGTACCCCCGCGTCTCCGTCCCTTCTGTGAGGCGTGACAGGCGGCTGTCGCAGTGGCTCGCCCCGGCGTTCGATGGGCCCGCGGTCCTCATCGGTCGAACATCCCGCTGCCCTTTGTCGTCTTGAGGGTCATGCAGCAGCTTCTGAGCGACATCCAGTCCGGCGTCCGGATGCTGGTCAAGTATCCGATGCTGTCCCTCGTGGCGATCGTGACGCTCGGGCTCGGCCTCGGACTCAGCACGACGGTGTTCTGCGTCGTCAACGGGGGCCTGTTCAAGGGGCTGCCGTTCAAGGATGCGGACCGCGTCGTGGCGTTGGTGGCCACCAACCCGTCGCAGGGGCAGCCGCGTGTCCCCATCGCCGTGCGCGACGTGCCGATCTGGCAGGAGCGGCAGACCTCCTTCGACGTGCTCGAGCCCGTGGGTGTCACGCCGCTGAATCTCTCGACGGAGGAAGGCCGGCCGGAGCGCTTCACGGCCGGGCAGCTCACGGTCCCGGTGTTCCGCATGCTGGGCGTCGAACCGGTGATCGGACGCGGCTTCCGCGACGGCGACGACCGGCCCGCCGCCGAGCCCGTCATCCTGCTCGGCTATGACATCTGGCAGCAGAAGTACGGCGGCGCGTCCGACGTCATCGGCCGCAGCGTCCGCGCGAGCGGCGTCTACCGGACCGTGATCGGGGTGATGCCGGAGACATTCGGCTTCCCGTTCCAGGAGGAGCTCTGGGTGCCGCTGGTGCTCGATCCGCTGGCGCAGCCGCGCGGCCAGGGGCCGTCGTACCAGATGGTCGGCCGACTGAAGCCGGACGTGACGCTCGAGCAGGCGCAGGCGCAGGCGCGCGCCATCGCGGCCCAGATCGAGGCCGAGTTCCCGGAGACCAACAAGGGCCTCAGCGCCGACGTCATGCCGTATACCCGCCTGGCGCTCGGCCCTGAAATCTATGCCCTGCTGTTGACGATGCTGGGCGCGGGCATCGGCGTGCTCCTCATCGCGTGTGTGAACGTATCGAACCTGCTCGTCGCGCGCGCCTCGCTGCGCCAGCGCGAGGTGGCTGTGCGCATCGCGCTCGGCGCCGGCCGCATCCGGATCGTCCGGCAGCACCTGACCGAGGTGCTCGTGCTGGCGATGGCGGGAGGGGCCATCGGCATCCTCCTCAGCATCTTCGGCATGCGCTGGTTCACGCAGGCGCTCTCGGTCAACCCGCCGCCCTTCTGGATCAGGTTCGACCTGGACTACCGCGTGCTGCTGTTTGTCGGCGTCCTGATCGTCCTGGCGAGCCTGTTCGCCGGAGGTCTTCCAGCGCTCCACGCGGCGCGCGTGAGCGCAAGCGCGGCGCTCAAGGACGACAGCCGCTCGTCGACGAGCGGCAAGCTCGGGAAATTCAGCAGCACGCTGGTCGTCGTGGAGCTGGCCGTCTCGTGCGGGTTGCTGATCGCCGCCGGACTGATGATCAAGAGCGTGGTGCAGTTGAAGAACGTGCCGATGCCGTTCGCGGTGGACGATATCCTCACGGCCCGAATCGATCTGCCGAGCGAGACCTACAAGGATTCGGCCGCCAGCATCCGGTTCTACGAGCAGCTCCTGCCGCGCCTCCAGGGTTCAACGGGGATTGCCGCCGCGACGCTCTCCGACGGCCTGCCCGCGGCGGGGAACGGTGCGGTCCCGGTCGCGATCGAAGGCAAGGCGTACCCGCAGCAGAGCGACTACCCGGTCGCGCGTGAAGGCATCGTGACGGCCGGCTATTTCGACACGTTCAAGGCGAAGGTCCTGCGCGGCCGCGAGTTCGTGCCCTCCGACAACGCCGACCGGGCCAGCCGGTGGCGATCGTCAACGAGTCGTTCGCCCGGACGCTCTTCCCCGGGATCGATCCGGTGGGGCATCAGATGAGACGCTCGAGGCTGAACTCGCACGAGCCGTGGATGACGATTGTCGGCGTGGTGCCGGACCTCATCATGGAGGGCATCGGGAACAACAACCAGAGCCCGGTCGGCTACTACATTCCGATCGCGCAGAGCGACGTCGCCAACAACGTGCGGATCGCGGTGCGGACGAACGGCGATCCTGCCGCGGCCACCGCGTTCATCCGGTCTGCGGTCGCCTCGCTCGATCCCGACCTGGCCATCTACGAGATCAACACGCTGCGCTGGATCATCGACCGGCAGACGTGGTTCTACACGGTGTTCGGCACGTTCTTCATGGCGTTCGGGTTCTGCGCGCTCTTTCTCGCGGCCGCCGGGCTCTACGGCGTGATGTCGTTTTCGGTCACGCAGCGCACGCGGGAGATGGGCGTGCGCTCGGCGCTCGGCGCCGGCGGGCTCCAGCTCGTCGCCCTCATCATGCGCCGCAGCGTCGTGCAGCTGGCGATCGGCTTGTTCTTCGGCCTCGCGCTGGCGCTGCTCGCCTCGAGCGCGCTCCAGCCGGTCCTCTACAAAGTGAATCCGAGGGACCTCGCCGTATTCGTCGTCGTCGTGCTGACGCTCGGCGCGGCGAGCCTGATCGCCACCTACCTCCCGGCGCGCCGCGTGACGAGAATCGACCCGGTGGTAGCGCTCTCGGTGGAATGACGGGGGCTTCAGGCTCGGGCTCAGGCTTGGAGGTAGCGTGACGAGGGGCTTCAGGCTTCGGGCTTCAGGCTTGGGAGGTAGCCCGTGACGAGGGGCTTCAGGCTTCGGGCTTCAGGCTTGGGAGGTACCCCTCAGAGTTTCACCAGGTTCCTTCTGGCTACCCCAAGCCACAAGCCCGAAGCCTGAAGCCCCTCATACCGCAGCGAATACACCCTGTCTTGCCCCTCCTCGTGCACCAGCCTCAGTCGCGCGCTGAATCGCGCCAGTCGCGCATCGACCGTCGCCCACTCACCCGGGGGGTACAGCGCCGGGTGCACCACCACGTAGTCCACGCCGGCTTCTGCCAGCGCGGCGAGGCTGTCTTCGCTCGGGAAATCCAGCAGGCGCGCGTAGAGCTTTGTGTGGCTGGCCGGCTCGATGCCGCTGTGGCCATGGATGGTCTTCTGCCAGTGCGCCATCGAATGCAGCATGTAGGTCGACTGCTGCCTGGAGGCCGGCAGACCCCCTCTCAGGCCGGCGGGCGGGAACTCCGCGATTGTGAAGGGGCCGGCCTGGCGGGCCAGCCAGGCGTCGGCGGCTGGAATCTGCAGATGGTACGGAGTGGTGTCGAGCGGTGCCACCGCAAGCTCCGCCGTCACCGCGGCGATTGCCGCGACCGCCAGCGCTGTCGCGGCCCGAGCCGACAGGCCTCTCCGGAGACGCTCGAGCCCAAGGCCGGCGAGGATCGCGATGCCCAGCAGCGCGAGGATCATGAACCGCGACGGCACGCGAATGAAGTTCAGTCCCGGCATCCAGTAGACGAGCGGCCAGATGCCCAGCGGCGGTCCGATCGACAACAGCACCGACAGGACCGTCAGCGCGGCGTAGAAGCCGGTGGCGTTGTCCGGGCGCTCCGCTCGCCACGTCGCCATCCGTGCCCGCCACGCGGGCAGCCGGGCCCACGCACCGAAGGGCAGCCAGCGCGCGAGCACCAGTCTCGCGGCCAGCAGGGCGCCACCCACGACCCACGGGCGCCAGGACGCACGCGCCGAGAAGATCAGGACGCTGCCGGCCCGGAGCCGAATCGGCTCGATCCACGTCACCCAGGCCGCGACACCGAGCGCCCCGAGCGCCGCGACGCTGAGCGCGCCCGCGCCGAGCGACGCCAGCCTGCCGGAACGCGCCGGCCTGGCGGGAAGGAGCGCGACGACCGCCAGCAGCAGCGGGAGTATGCCGACGAACAGGTACGCGCCAGCGGTCTCGTTCACCCACCCGGCGTCGAACAGCGAGAGCAGCGATTGCTGCGCATGCGACGGCGAGGCCAGGAAACTCTGCGGGTTCACCGCCCAGTCCACGAGCGAGCGCCGCAGGCCCACCTCCGCCTGCGCCAGCCGATACGGTACCGCAACGAGCACCACCGGCAGCAGCAGCAGCGCACCGGGGACGCCTAGATCACGCAGCATCCGCACCGGCGCGATCCGCTGCCCTCGCGCGGTGCGCCAGGCGACGAGCGCCGCGGCGGCAACGCCGAGGAAGATCGTCCCGTGGCCGCTCGACAGCGCCTGGAGCGTGAAGCAGCCTGCCGCCATCCACAGCTCGCGCCGCCGGCGCGTCTCGAAATAGCCGTGCAGGAACGCGAGCCCGAACGGCACCCACTGCACCGCGGTGAGGTGAAGCTGCCCGAGCCGGTAGAAGCGCGGCGGCGAGAACGCGAATATCACACCGGCGAGAATGGCCCCGGCCGTCCCGACGCCCACCCGGCGGGCGAGGACATAGGTGCCGAGGCCGCAGAGCACCACCGTCAGGAGCGACGTGAGGTTCAGGGCGAGCACCGGGTTGCCGGTCAGCCAGAGCACCGGCGCCGCGAAGATCGCGCTGCCGATCAGGTGTTCGGAATAGGCGAGCGTGTGCGGCAGCGGCGCGAAGATGTTGGCGTCGAAGATCGACAGCGGCCGGGTGACCAGCGCATGCGCGTCCCAGCCGATCGTCCAGATGAACAGTTCGGTGTCGGCGCCAAGCCACAGCACGCGGCTCGCCGGATGGCGGCTCAGGGGCCACGTCATGGCAGCCGTGAGGACGATGAAGAGCAGGACGACCGGGAGTCCGCGCCTAACGGCCGGCGGGCTCAACGAGGACGGCACCTTCCGACGGAGTGGTCGAGTAGCGCGTGACTTCACGGCCGTTGACGATTTCCACGGTGCGATAGACCTTCACGACCGGGGGCGCAACGGGCCCGGCGTTCCGGCGGATCTTCTCCACGTAGGCGCGGGTCTCGCGGTAGGGCGGCACGGCGCCGTACCTCTCGACTGCCCCGGGACCAGCATTGTACGCCGCCAGCGCCAGTTCCTCGTCGTTCGAATACCGCGTCAGCAGACTCTTCAGGTACGCCACGCCGCCGCGAATGTTCTCGGCGGGATCGTACGGATCGACGACGCCGTAGTCTGCGGCCGTGGCCGGCATCAGCTGCATGAGCCCCATCGCGCCCTTGACCGACCGCGCCTGGGGGTTGAACGCCGATTCCGCCTGAATCACCGCGCGAACGAGGTCCACGCTGACGCCGTGGGCCTCCGCGTAGCTGGCGATCAACGCCTCGTACGCCCCGGACTTCCGGTCGCTGACCGCGCGTGTACTGCGGAATCCCTGGGCCCGGGCCACGACGTACGTGCGGGTCGCGCCTTCGTGCACCTTGTTCGACACGACGAGCACGCCCGAGGCGTCGCGCCAGGAGTAGATCTGCGCTGTCGCAGTCTCCGGGGCCGCCAGGCCGATGGCCGCCAGGGCCACGCCGGTCAGGAGTAGTGTTTTCAAAGGATGCCAGCTCAGCAGTTTAACGCAAGTCCGCTAACCTCGGTAAAGCAAGGCCAGTGCCCCTGGTTTGTCAACAACTTACGGGCAAGTTGGCCAGGAGCGTGTCACGGTCTTGAACTGCGGATTACGTTTTCGAGTGGCCCGGCAGTGAACCTCTCGTCTGAGCCGGAAACTACAGGAGTCTGCGGAGCACGTCGGGGGCGGCCGCCAGGAGCTGGTCGATCTTCGACGGGTCCTTCCCCCCGGCCTCGGCGAAGTCGGGCCGGCCGCCGCCGCCGCCGCCGACCATGGGAGCCAGTTCCTTCACGAGCCGTCCGGCCTGCACGCGAGCGGTGAGGTCCTTCGTCACCGAAACCACCAGCGCGACTTTCCCATCGATTTCCGACGCGAGCACGACGACGCCGCTTCCAAGTCGGTCGCGCAGCGAATCCGAGATTCCGCGCAGCGCCGCCTTCTCGAGCCCTTCGACGCGCCTGGTGACGAGTTTGATGCCATTGACGTCCACCGGCGCGCCGGCCGCGGTTCCGGCCGCTCCGGTTGCGCCGCCGCCGAGGGCCGCCTTCATCCTGACCTGCTCCAGCTCGCGCGTGAGGCGCTTGCTGTCGGCCTGGAGGCGCTGAATGGCCTCGATCGCGTGCGCCTCGCTCGTGTTGAGCGCCCCGAGCACGCGGCCGACGGTCGCGCGCTGCTGCTGCGCCCACTCGACGGCGCGGCTCCCGGTGAACGCCTCGATCCGGCGCACACCGGCCGCAACCCCCGTTTCCTCCACGATCGCGAAGAAGCCGATGTCGCCGGTGGCGCGGACGTGGGTCCCGCCGCACAGTTCCATGCTGAAGCCGGGAACGGAGACGACGCGAACGCGGTCCCCGTATTTCTCGCCGAAGAGCGCCATCGCACCGGCCGCCACCGCTTCGTCGGTGGAGCGCACGTCGGTCGTCACCGTCGTGTTGCGCTGGATCTGCGTGTTCACGATGATCTCGATGCGATCGAGATCCTCGCGCCCGATGGCCGCGAAGTGCACGAAGTCGAAGCGCAGCCGGTCCGGCGCCACCAGCGAGCCGGCCTGTTTGACGTGCGAACCGAGCACCTCGCGCAGGGCGGCGTGCAGCAGGTGCGTCGCGGTGTGATTGCGGCGCGTGGCGTCACGCACCTCGTCGATGACTTCGGCCGTCACGATCGTCCCGCGCCGGATCGTCCCGCGTTCCACCCGGACGACGTGGAGCCGCGGGCGGTTCGCCTGCTTGATCATGCGCTCGACGACGGCCTCGGTCCCGTCGGCGCCGATGATGCGGCCGCTGTCGGAGACCTGGCCGCCCGCTTCGGCATAGAACGGCGTCTTCGCGACGACGAGCAGCCCGTTCGACCCTGCAGTCAGCTCGTCGACCGACTGGCCGCTCACGTCGAACAGCGCGAGGACCGGCACACCCGCCACGCACGTGGACTCATAGCCGGCGAACTGGTCGCCCGCACGTTCGAGCGTACAGGTCGATCTCGGGCGGCATCGTCAGCGCGAGCGTCTTTTCGGCTCCCTTGAAAGCGCTGCCCGCGCGCGCCTTGACGCGCTGGCCCTCCATCGCGCGCTCGTAGCCCTCGAGATCGACCGCGATCTGGCGCTGGCCGGCAAGGTCCTCGATGAAGTCGAGCGGGACGCCGAGCGAGTCGTAGAGCTTGAAGGCCTCGTCGCCCGGCAGAATCCGGCTGCCCGCCGCCGCGCGGTCGAGCGCCTCCTCGAGGCGGGGGAGCCCGGCGGTCAGGACCGCGTCGAACCGCTCCTCTTCGCTGCGCACGACGCGGACGATGGCGTCGCGGCCGCGCACGAGGTCGGGGTAGGCGTCGCCCATCTCGGCCACGAGCACGTCCACGAACTCGTGCAGGACGGGGTCGGTGAAGCCGAGTTTCTTTCCGTGGCGCATGGCGCGGCGCATGATCTTCCGCAGCACGTAGCCGCGCCACTCGTTCGAGGGCACGACGCCGTCGGCGACGAGGAAGGTCATCGCGCGCAGGTGATCCGCGATGACGCGCATCGAGACGTCCGACGGGTCGTCGGCCGCGGCCCCGTACGGCCGGCCGGCCCGGGCGCCGATCGCCTTCAGGATCGGCGCGAAGATGTCGGTGTCGTAGTTCGAGAGCTGGCCCTGGATGACCGCGGTCACGCGCTCGAGCCCCATGCCGGTATCGATCGAGGGGGCGGGCAGCGGTTGCAGCGTCGTGTCCTCCTGGCGATCGAACTCCATGAAGACGTTGTTCCAGATCTCGATGAAGCGGTCGCAGTGGCACTCGAGGCCGAGGCAGGTCCCGCCGCTCGCCTCGAGGGAGCACGGCAGATCGTTGCCGCGGAAATAGTAGATTTCCGAACAGCGGCCGCAGGGCCCCGTTTCGCCCATCGACCAGAAGTTGTCGGCCGCGCCCAGCTCGCCGATCCGGTCGGTCGGCACGAGCGCGCGCCACACGTCGTACGCCTCGTCGTCGCGGGGAATCCCGGCCTCGCCGCGGAAGATCGTGGGGTAGAGCCTCGCGGGCGGGAGCTTCCAGACGCCGGTCAGCAGCTCCCAGGCGAACGGGATCGCGTCCTTCTTGAAGTAGTCGCCGAAGGAGAAGTTGCCCAGCATCTCGAAGAAGGTATGGTGGCGCAGCGACGGTCCGACGTTTTCGAGGTCGTTGTGCTTGCCGCTGACGCGCATGCACTTCTGCGACGTCGTGGCGCGCGTGTAGGCGCGCTTCTCCTTCCCGAGGAACGTGTCCTTGAACTGGTTCATCCCGGCGTTGGTGAACAGCAGTGTGGGATCGTCGGTCGGGACGAGCGACGAACTGGCGACGATGGTGTGGCCCTGCCGCCGGAAGTAATCCAGGAAACTGCTGCGAATCTCGCGGGAGCGCATCCCCCTATTCTATCGAATCGGTGCGACGGCCCACATTCCGGAGCGCGACGGCCACGGCCGCTGGACTGAACCCCTGCCGCATCAGGTACTGATAGAGGCGGACGTGTTCGGCGCGATCGGTGATCTTCGTGCGTCCCCGGAGCTTCTTCTGGACCGCGCGGGCGATGAGCGTGCGCTCGTCGAGGTCGCCGAACACCTCGCCGAGGGCCTCGGCGGCGACATCCCCGGCGATGCCCATGGCCTGCAGTTCGCGCGCGACGCGCAGCCGTCCGCGTCCCTTCACGGTCGACGCCGTGCGCGCGTACACCCTGGCCACGCGCGCGTCGTCCAGGGCGCCGGTGGCGAGGAGCCGGACGATGGCCTCGTCGATCGCGTCGCGGGGATGATCGCGATCCTCGAGGCGCGCGCGAAGGCCGGCGACCGACAGTTCGCGGCGGGCCAGCAGGCGGAGGCCGTCAAGGTAGGCCGAGGGCGACGACCGGTCGTCCGGCATCGACGCTAGGTCCGGAACCGCGTGATTTCCGTGTTGGGGCTCGAAGATACCTGCTTCATCATCTCGTCGCGGGCGAGGTCGTTGGTCGTCGAAATGCCCTGGACCTTGAGCTTGAAGTCGTCCACGTTCGACGCCCAGCGGAGCGCCTCGTCCAGCGTGACGAAGCCCTGCTGGTAGAGCCCGAAGATCGACTGGTCGAAGGTCTGCATGCCGTACTGCGAGGTGCCCGAGGCAATCGCGCTGCTGATCATCGCGGTGCGGTCCTTGTCCACGATGCAGTCGCGGATGAAGCCGGTGCTGATCATCACCTCGACGGCCGGCACGCGGCCCATGCCGTCGGCGCGGGGGATGAGGCGCTGCGAGATCGCCCCCTTGAGCACGCTCGCGAGCTGCAGGCGGACCTGCCGCTGCTGGTGCGGCGGGAACACCGCGATGATGCGGTTGACCGTTTCGGTGGCGTCCAGGGTGTGCAGCGTGGAGAAGACGAGGTGGCCCGTTTCGGCGGCCATGAGCGCCGTTTCGACCGTCTCGTGATCGCGCATCTCGCCGACGAGGATGACGTCCGGGTCCTGGCGCAGGGCGCTCCGGAGCGCCTGCGAGAACGACTGGGTATCGACCGTCACCTCGCGCTGGTTCACGATCGAATGATGATCTCTGTGCAGGTATTCGATCGGGTCCTCGATCGTCATGATGTGCGCCGACCGCGTGCTGTTGACGTAGTCGATCATCGCCGCGAGCGTGGTGGTTTTGCCGCTGCCGGTCGTGCCGGTCACGAGCACCAGGCCGCGCTCCTCGGACGCGATGCGCTTGAGGACGGGCGGCAATCCCAGCTCGTCGATGTTCTTGGTCCGTGTCGGGATGACGCGCAGGACGAGGGCCACGGTCCCGCGCTGCTGAAAGACGTTGCAGCGGAAGCGCCCGAGCCCGGTCACGCTGTAGGCCAGGTCGACCTCCTGGACCTGCTGGAAGCGGTGGCGCTGTTCTTCGCTGAAGAGCGCACCGGCCATCGTCTCCGTGTCTTCACGCTTGAGGCGTTTCTCCTCGTTCACGACGGTCAGCAGGCCGTTGACGCGCATCATGGGGTAGCTGCCTACCTTCAGGTGCAGGTCGGACGCGCCGCTGGCAACGGCCGTCTTCAGGAGATCGTTGATTTGCATGGCTCTGATACTACAAGGGCCGCCCCCCGCCCCCGCCAGCGCGGCGGCGCCTCGGCCGCCGGACGAAGGGGGCCGGGAGCAGCCCCCGATGATGGCGCACCCGAACGGGTGCCGTTACTTCGCGTGCGCGTGCCCGGCGGCGGCCGCATGCGTGAGCGGCTCGCCCGGATACACGTAGGTCAGCCAGCCGTGACGGTCCGGGGCTTCGCCGTTGACGATGTCGAAATAGGCCTGCTGGATCCCTTCGGTGATGGGGCCGCGCCGGCCGTTGCCGACGGGGATCTTGTCGACGGATCGGATCGGCGTGATTTCGACGGCGGTGCCGGCGAAGAACGCCTCGTCCGCGATGTAGAGCAGTTCGCGCGGCAGCATTTCCTCGCGCACCTCGAAGCCCTGCTCGCGCGCGAGCGTAATGACAGAGTTGCGCGTGATGCCAGGGAGGATCGACGCCGTCAGCGGCGGCGTGTAGAGGACGCTGTCGCGCACGACGAACAGGTTCTGGCCGCTGCCTTCGCTGAGGTAGCCGAACGTGTCGAGCGCGATGCCCTCGCTGAAGCCCTCGGTGATCGCCTCCATCTTGATCAGCCCCGAGTTGGCGTAGTTGGCCGACGTCTTCGCGAGCGTCGGGAATGTGTTGGGGGCCGCGCGTGCCCACGAGCTGATGCGGACGTCCACGCCGTTTTCGAGGGCGTCCTGTCCGAGGTAGGCGCCCCACTCCCAGACGAGCACCGCGGCATCGATGGGACAGGGGAACGGATTCACGCCCAGCGCGTTGTAGCCGCGGTAGACGATCGGCCGGATGTAGCAGGCCTTCATCTCGTTGGCGCGGATTGTCTCGATCACCGCCCGGGTCATCGCCGGAAGGTCGATCTGCGGTTCCATCCGGTAGATTTTCGCGGAGTCGTACAGGCGGCGCATGTGGGCGTCGAGGCGGAAACAGGCGGATCCGCGCGGCGTCTTGTAGCACCGCGCACCCTCGAAAATGCCGCTGCCGTAATGAATGACGTGTGACGCGATATGTATTCTGGCGTCCGCCCAGTCGACGAGCGAACCGTTCATCCAGATCTTGCCGGTGCCGGTGAAGGCCATCAGCTGCTCCTTTGTGGAGGGCGGGGAAGCAGAGTGGATCTGCCGTCCGAAATCTTAGCACAGCGGCGCGCGCCGGCGGGCGGTCCAATGACCCAATGGGCGTGGACCCCTCTCGCGCCCATTGAGAAGGGCGCGAAGGGGGTGTTGGTTTGGGGGTCGAGGTGTCGAGGTGTCGAGATGTCGAGGTGTCGAGGTGTCGAGGTGTCGAGGTGTCGAGGTGTCGAGGTGTCGCGCTGGACGGGCCGACGGCTTGTCGCGAAGAGCACGAAGGGACGAAGAGGCACGAAGGCTTCAGGGGTGGGTGTCGAGGGGTCGAAGTGTCGAGGGGTCGAGGGGTCGAAGTGTCGAGGGGTCGAGGGGTCGAAGTGTCGAGGGGTCGAAGTGTCGAGGGGTCGAGGGGTCGAGGGGTCGAGGGGTCGAGCTGTTGCGCCGGACGGGCCGACGCGATGGGCTCCGAAGGGGCGTCGGGCTACTGCGTTTCGCCGCAGAACGGGCACCGGTCGGTGCGCGCGTGCAGCGGCTTGCGGCACTGCCAGCAGAAGCGCGCCGCCGGTGTTTCGCGCGCGCGCAGGCGCGTCTGGATCGCATGCGGATCGTCGTGCGAGCCGCCGCCCGCGGCGCGGGGGATCGCCGACGGCTGCGGCGTCCGGCGCGGCTGAGAGGACGATCGCGCCGCCAGGATGTCGGCGAGCAGGTCCGGCTGCGCGCTGGTACCGCGTGCCGACGTCCGGCGCCATCGCCTTCATGACGATGTCGCTGATCGCTTTCGGAATCGACGGGTTCTTCATCCGCGGCGGCGAGACGAGCGTGCCCGACATCAGTCTGGCCAGATCCGCCGGCCCCGGCGCGTCGTATGGCAGCATCCCCGTCAGCATCTGGTACATGGTCACGCCCAGCGAGTAGATGTCCGACGCGAACACCGCCTTGCCGTGGAACTGTTCGGGCGGCATGTAGGGCGGGCTGCCGATGACGGTCGTGCCGTGCGCGGCAATCTCGAGGAACCGCGAGGTGCCGAAGTCGGCGACCTTGGCCACGTCGTTGTCGGTCACGAGCACGTTGGCAGGACGCAGGTCGCGGTGGATGACGCCCTGCGAATGCGCATGATCGACGGCGTTGCAAATCTGACAGGTGAAGTCGAGCGCCCGGTTCAGCTCCAGAGCGCCGTTGGCGGCGATGAGGTTCTCCAGCGTCTCGCCCTGCACGTACTCCATCACGATGAAGAAGATGTTGTCCTGCTTCTCGGCGGTCGTGATGGCGACGATGTTCGGGTGGCTGACGCTCGCCAGCAGGCGCGGCTCCCGGAGCAGTTCGCCGAAATCGAGGTTCTGTCGGTGGGGGACCTTGATCGCGACCTTCTTGTCGATCCAGGTGTCCTGCGCGAGGTAAACGGTGCCGAATCCGCCGCTGCCGAGCGGCGCAATGATCTTGTACTTCCCGAGTGTCTGGCCTCTGAACAGCAACGGATTGCCGATTGCAGACTGCAGGTTGCCGATTGACGGATTGACGAATGCCGAGTGACGATTGACGGACTGCCGATTGACGATTGACGGACTGCCGATTGCCGATTGCCGATTGCCGATTGGCGATTGGCGATTGGCGATTGGCGAGAGTATATCGCGAGTCATGGACGAATCGTGACGGTGTTGCCACGTTTCTACGTACCGCTCCTCGGCCCCTCCGGCGGCGAGGCCGCGCTGCCGGCCGACGAGGCACGCCATCTCACGCGCGTGCTGCGCCTCGGCGTGGACGACGAGATCGCCGTGTTCGACGGCCGCGGTCACGAATTCCGCGCGCGCGTCCAGGAGGCCGCGCGCGAACGCGTGCGGGTCGCCCTCGTCGAACCGCTCGTGCCCGCGCCGGAAGCGCGCGTGCCGCTGACGCTCGTCCAGGCGCTCCTCAAGGGCGATCGGATGGACGACGTGGTCCGGGACGCAACGATGA
Source organism: uncultured Acidobacteriota bacterium (assembly GCA_963817635.1). GTDB lineage: Bacteria > Acidobacteriota > Vicinamibacteria > Vicinamibacterales > 2-12-FULL-66-21 > CAWFPR01. Next base: position 243,726 of record CAWFPR010000002.1, read on the forward strand.
TGGGCGTGGCGGCGATTCAGCCCCTCGTGAGCGAGCGCACGATCGCGCGGCGCCAGGGGACCGACCGCTGGGAACGTGTCGCGATCGCGTCGGCCAAGCAGTGCCGGCGCGCGGTCGTCCCGGCAATCGCGCCAGTCGCGTCGATCCCCGGCTGGCTCGCGACGCCGCCGCGCGGCTTGACGCTGCTGCTGGTCGAACCGACCGCCGCCGGCGGGCACGAGCAGTCGATGCGCGCCCTCCTCGATCGCACCGTGCCCTCCGCCGCGGTGGTCGTCGGTCCCGAGGGCGGATGGACGACACAGGAGCGCGACGCGATGATCGCCGCCGGCTGCACGCCGGTGACCCTCGGCGCGCTCACGCTGCGCGCCGACGCCGTGCCGGTTGCGGCGCTGGCCCTCCTGCGGTTTGCCTTGAACGATTCTGTAGAGGGATCCGAAGGGGTGTCGAGGTGTCGAGGTGTCGAGCTGCGACGGGCCGACGGCTGTCGCGAAGGGCACGAAGGTCACGAAGCGCCACGAAGTCGCGCTGGACGTGTGCTTCGACGTGCTTCGTGCGCGTAGGGTGCACGACAGCGGACGAAGGACACGAAGGCCGCTCCGCAGTTCGACACGCGCGGTGAGACGAAGCGCCACGAAGGCAAAATGAGTTGTTCTTCGTGTGCTTCGTGCGCTTCGTGTGTCTTCGCGGCTGGCCGTGGGCCGTGCAGTTCGACACGCGCGGTACGAAGCGCCACGAAGGCCCAATTAGTTGTTCTTCGGGTGTCGTGGCTTCGTGTGTCTTCGCGGCTGGCCGTGGGCGTGCAATTCGACAGCGCTCGAAGCGTCGAGTTGTTCGTGTGCGTCGTGCGCGTCGTGGTCTTCGCGGCTGGCCGGGCCGGCAGCTCGATACGCGAAGAGCGCGAAGCGCCACGAAGGCCTTAGTTGTTCTTCGGTGTCGTGCGCTTCGTGTGTCTTCGCGGCTGGCCGTGGGCCGTGCAGTTCGACACGCGCAGGTCGGAAGCGCCACGAAGGCAAACTTAGTTGTTCTTCGTGTGCTTCGTGCGCTTCGTGTGTCTTCGCGGCTGGCCGTGGGCCCGTGCAGCTCGACACGCGCTATCGGGGCATGGTGAGCCGCGCGGCCGCCCACTCGCCCTCGACGCGCACCTCGTGGGCCGCGGGCCCGAGTGCGGCGACAACCGCGGCCGCCTCGTCCGGGCCGAAGCCGCTGACGATCACCGTGCCCGAGGGCCCGGCCAGCGCACGCAGCACGTCGGCGAAGCGCCGCAGGACGGCGCCGGTCAGGTTCGCGACAAGGACGTCGGCGGGCGCGGCGCGCCAGCTGTCGAGATCCGCTTCGACAATCGCGATGTCAACGCCGTTGCGCCCGGCATTCTCGCGCGCGTTCCGGAGCGCGTCGGGATCGTGGTCAACCGCGACAACCGTCGCCGCTCCGAGCATCCGCGCGGCGATCGCCAGCACGCCGGAGCCCGTGCCGACGTCGATCACACGCGCACCGCGCAGGTCGACCTGCTGCATCCACTCCAGACAGAGCCGCGTCGTGGCGTGGTGACCCGTGCCGAAGCCCATGGAGGGCTCGATGACGATCGTGATCCCCGCCGCGACCGGCACGTCCCACGGGGGCGCAACCGTGATCCCGCCGACCTGGGTGGCCTGAAGGCCGGCCTGCGACCGCCGCGCCCAGTCCTCGTCGTCCACATCGATCGCCGTGACGTCGAGCACGTGGCCGCCGAAGAGCGTCGTCAGCGCGTGATGCGCATCGGCGCGCTGGATGGGTCCCTTGAAGAACACGCGCCAGCCGTCGCCGGCGTCGTGTTCGTGAATGGCGATGGGTTCGAAGGCGTCCAGCTCCGCGTAGAGCTGGTCCTGGAGGGCGCCGGCCCCCGGCCCCGGATCGAACCGGATGTCGAGCGCCGGGTAAGTGGCCACGGCCTACCCGAAGATGTCCTTGACGCGCTCGAAGAACGGTTTGTCGGCGTCGTCACCCTCGCCCTCGAAACGTTCCGGGGGCAGCGTCCTGGCCAGGTCCTCGAGCAGCTGCTTCTGCTCCCTGGTCACCTTCTTCGGCACCGACACCCGCGCGATGACGTGCAGATCGCCGTGGCCGCGCCCCGACACGTTCGGCATGCCCTTGCCGCGCAGCTTGAACCGCGCGCCGGGCTGCGTGCCGCCCGGGATGTGCAGATCCTCGCGTCCGTTGAGCGTCGGGACCTTCACGCTGCCGCCGAGGGCCATGGTCGGGAACGGAATCGGCAGCTCGCAGAAGAGATCGTCTTCCTCGCGCTGGAAGAACGCGTGCTCCTGCACGTGTACCACGACATAGAGGTCGCCCGCCGGACCGCCGGACGTGCCGTGTTCGCCCTCGCCGTAGAGGCGAAGCCGCTGCCCGGTGGCGATGCCGGCCGGGATCTTGACCGTGAGCTTGCGCTCGCGCCCGACGCGTCCGGCGCCGCGGCAGGTCAGGCACGGCTTGGCGATCGTCTTGCCGGTGCCGCGGCAGTTCGAACAGGGACGCGCAACCGTGAGGAATCCCTGCTGGTAGCGCAACTGCCCGGTGCCGCGGCACTGCGCGCAGGTCTGCGGGCTCGTGCCGTCGGCCGCGCCGGTGCCCTTGCAGGTCTCGCACGTTTCCTCGCGCGGGATCTGGATGGTCGTCTCGGTGCCGGTCGCCGATTCCTCGAACGAGATCTCCAGGTCGTAGCGCAGGTCGGCGCCGCGCTGCGGCCCGCCGCGGCGCCGTCGCCCGCCGAAGATGTCGCCGAACCCGAACACGTCCCCGAGCCCGGAGAAGATGTCCGAGAAGTCCGCGAAGATCGTCGGGTCGACGCCCCCGGCGCCCGCCGCGCTGCTGACGCCCGCGTGGCCGAAGCGGTCGTACAGGCCGCGCTTCTGCTGGTCGGCGAGAATCGCGTAGGCTTCGGCCGCTTCCTTGAAGGCTTCCTCGGCCGTGTGGTCGCCCGGGTTGCGATCCGGGTGGTGCTTCAGCGCGAGCTTGCGATACGCGCTCTTGATCTGCCCGTCGGTCGCTTCGCGGGTCACGCCGAGGATTTCGTAGTAGTCGCGCTTGCTCACGCCGTTCACCCCTTGGCCACCTTCACCATCGCAGGCCGGAGGAGCCTGTCGCCGAGCATGTAGCCGCGTCTGAGTTCTTCGATGACCTCGTTGTCGCGATGTCCCTCGGCCGGCTCGTACAGGACTGCCTGGTGATAGTGCGGATCGAACGCCGCGCCGAGCGCCTCGATGGGGCGCACACCGCGCTTGCGCAGCACGTCGACGAGCTGCCGGTGAATCAGTTCCACCCCGCGCCGGTAGCTCTCGGCCCCTTCCGTGCCGGCGTCCGCCGTGAGCGCGCGTTCGAGATCGTCCACCAGGGGCAGCAGCTCCTCAATCATGCCGGCCGCGGCCGCGTCGGCGAGCGTCTGCCGCTCCCGCTCGACGCGCTTGCGATAGTTGTCGAACTCGGCCGTCTTGCGCAGCAGCAGGTCGTAGTACTCGTCGCGCTGCCTGCGGAGCTCCGACGTGTCCGGAGCGACCGGAGATGCGGTCTCACCGCCGGCGTCCGGCGCGCCGTTCATATCCTTGGTGTCGTTCATGGTCCTTACGATTTCGACTGGACCATCCGGTTGATGGCCCTCGACAGGCTGTCCACGGCGTTGATGGCCAGTGAGTAGCGCATCCGCGTGGGGCCGATGACGCCGACGGCGCCCGTGCCGTGGCCGTCCGAATACGTGGAGGCCACGAGGCTGAACGGCTGGAGGTCAGCCGCGTGGTGCTCGCTGCCGATCACGATCGTCAGCCCGGCGCTGCCCATGTAGTCGTCGAGGAGCTGCACGAGGCGGGTCTTTTCTTCGATCATGCGCAGCAGCGTCCGCAGCGTGGCGAGCGCCACGTCCGGGTCGTCGCTCCCGATTTCGTCGATCAGCAGCGACGTGCCCTGCACGAAGATCGACGGCCCGGCCTCCATGTCCTCGAACGTCGAGCTCGCCAGCCTGAGGGCGCGCGCCATCAGCTCGTCGTACAGCGTGCGTTCCTCGCGCAGCCGCTCGATGACGGCCTGCCGCACGTCCAGGAGCGAGCGCCCCTTGAACTCGCCGTTCAGGTAGTTGGCCGCCTGCTGCAGTTCGCCCGGACCGTACTCCTCGCTCGGATCGATGACCTTGTGGGTGATGTGCCCGCCGGCCGCCACGACCACGACGAGCACCTTGCCGCCGTCGAGCGGCACGAAATCCAGGTGCTCGAGCGTCGTCGCCTCGGCGCCCGGCGCGATGGCGAAACCCACCTGGTGCGACGCCTTCGAGACCTCCGCCGACAGGTGCGACAGCAGATCGTCGACCGTGCCGGCCCGTCGCAGGCGCGCCTCGACCTGCGGCGCGGGACGCGTCAGCGTCCGTTCGGACAGCAGCTGATCCACGTACAGGCGGTACCCCATGTCGGTCGGCACCCGTCCGGCAGAGGTGTGGGGCTGGCTGACGTATCCCTGCTCCTCGAGCCGGGCCAGAATGTTGCGCAGCGTGGCCGACGACACGCCGAAGCCGCGGTTGGCCAGCCAGAGCGAAGACACCGGCTCCCCCTCGTCAATATATGACTGCACGAGGACGCCCAGGATCCGTCTATCTCGTTCCGGAAGCTCAGGATGGCGTGTCATTAGATGTTTAGCACTCAAAGCGCTTGACTGCTAAGCTCCATTATACATGATGAGGGCGGCTAGACAGCCAGCCGGCGTCCCGGCGACCGTTCAGAGCCCCGCGCGTGCCGCCAGCTCGGCGGCGGCGTGCCTGGCGTCGGCGGCCACCTCGGCGGCATCCAGCCGCGTGAGCGCGAAGTCGCGGACCAGGATTTCGCCATCGACCATCGTCAGCCGGACGTCGGTGCCGCGTGCGGCGTAGACCAGCGTGGACCACGGGTCGACGTCGGGCGCCAGGTGCGCGCGGTCGCGCTCGATGAGGATGAGGTCGGCGCGCTTGCCGGGCTCGATCGAGCCGATCTCGTCTTCGAGTCCGAGGGCGCGGGCCCCTTCGCGGGTCGCCATCCACAACGCATCGCGCGCCGTCAGCGCTCCCGGCGCGTGGCGCACCGCCTGGAGCGTCGCCGCCAGGCGCATCTCCTCGAACATGTCGAGGCGGTTGTTGCAGGCTGCCCCGTCGGCGCCGAGCGAGACCGAAATGCCCCTGGCACGCATTTCGGTCACCGGCGCGATGCCGGAACCGAGCTTCAGGTTCGAGCCAGGGCAGTGCAGGACTTTGACGTCGCGGTCGGCGAGCAGGGCCTGCTCGCGATCGTCCACCCAGATACAGTGCGCCGCGCAGAGTCGGGGCGTGGCCAGGCCGGTGGCCGCCAGGTACTCGATGTTCGACAGTCCTCCCGACAGTCCCCGGACGATGTCGACTTCGGCGCGCGACTCTGAGGCGTGGGTGTGCACGAGCGCGTGCTCGCCCGACGAGAGCGCGGCCACCGCTTCCAGCAGGTCGCGCGAGCAACTGATGGCAAACCGCGGCGCGAAGGCGGCCCGCAGCCGTCCGCCCGAGGCGCCGCCCCACCGTTTCACGAGCGCGAGGCTCTCATCGAGCGATGCGCGCGTGTTCTCCCGGAGGCGCGGCGGCACGTCCGCGGCCCCGTCCATCATGCACTTGCCGACGACCGCGCGCATCCCGATTGCGTCGAGCGTGTCGAACACCACGTCGGTGTCGTGCACCGTCTCCATCGTCAACACCGACGTCGTGCCCGTCAGCAGCAGCTCACACGCGGCGAGCGTCGTCGAGGTGCGCAGCGTCGAGGGGGTGTGCGCCGCCTCCATCGGCCAGACCCGGCGCTTCAGCCAGTCGAGCAGCGGCATGTCGTCGGCCGATCCGCGGAAGAGCGTCTGGCACAGGTGAATGTGGGTCTGGATGAACCCGGGCAGGACGTACCCGCCGCCGCGCGTCGATGACGGCGTCGTGTCGGCCGTCGATTTCGGGCCCGACGTGGGCGATGCGGCCGTCGCGCACGATGACGGCCCCTTCGACGATGTCGAGGCGGTCGTTCATCGTCACGATCGTCGCATTCCGGATCAGGATGGACGGCATCGGGGGCTCCGGCTCAGGGCTCAGGGCTCAGGGTTTTGGGAGCCAGGCGTTTCATCGCGAGGGGCGACACGTCCACGCCCCGCCTGACGGCGATGAGCTCGGCGAGGATGCTGATCGCGATTTCAGCGGGCGTCACGGCGCCGATCTCGAGCCCGATGGGGGAGTGCACGCGCTCGAGGCATTCTGCCGGCATGCCCTCGGCGACCGAGGGCTTCGTTGATCCGCGCCACCTTCGCGCGGCTGCCGATGAGTCCCAGGTAGCGCAGGTCGCGCGGCGCCAGCGCCCGCATCGCGTCGAGATCGTGCTGGTGGCCGCGGGTCACGACCACGACGAAGGCCGAGGCGGGGATGAGGGTGCGATGCAGCCACTCGGGAATCGGTTCGACGACAATCGTCGCCCCTGGAAACCGCTCCGCGTTGGCGAATTTCCCGCGGTCGTCCACGACGTGCAGGCGGAAGCCGGCGTCGGACGCGGCACGGCCCAGGTGATAGCCCACGTGGCCGGCCCCGATGATGTACAGCAGGGGCGTGGGCGAGAGGGGGTCGATGTGCACGTCCATGCGTCCTCCGCAGATCAGGCCGTTCTCCTGCGCGAAGTCGTCGTTGAGATCGTAGTGTTCGAGGGAGGACTTGCCGGTGGCGATGGCGCGCCGGGCTTTCCCGAACGCGTCGTTCTCGTAGCAGCCGCCGCCGATCGTGCCGACCGTGCGGCCGTCGGCGTAAACGAGCATCCTGGCGCCGGCGCGCTGCGGCGTCGAGCCCTGCGCCCGCACCACGGTGACGAGCGCGACGGTCTCGCCGCGGCGGAGCGCGTCCGCCGCGGCTGCCAGGACTTCTTCGGTCAGACGAGAACCTCGATCTTCGCCTTCTTCTTCAGGCCGTCGATGAACGCCTGGGCGTGCTCCTGCTTGCGCTGCTGCGTCAGGAATTCCCTGATGCGATCCCGGACCTCCTCGAAGGCGACCGTGGTTGCCGGCTTGCGCTCGGTCACCTTGATGATGTGATAGCCGAACTGGGTGGTGACGATGTCGCTGATCTGGCCGGGCTGGAGCGCGAAGGCCGCCTCCTCGAACGCGGGGACCATCTGTCCGCGCGAGAAGAAGTTGAGGTCGCCGCCCTGCGCGGCGCTGCCGTCGGCGGAGTGCTTCTTCGCCAGTTCGGCGAAATCCCCGCCGTTCTTCGCCTGCTTCAGCACGCTCTCGGCCAGGGCGAGCACCTTCTTCTTGTCGGCGTCGGTGGCTTTCTCGTCCAGGCGGAACAGGATGTGGCTGGCGCGCACGGATTCGTCCTGCTTGAACTTGTCCGGGTTCTTGTCGTAGAACTCGCGCGCGTCGGCGTCGCTTGGCCCGGGCAGCGTCGCCACTTCCGCGTCAATCATCTTCGTGATGCTCATGTCGATCTGGGCGTCCGACTTCAGCTGATCGAGGCTCATGCCCCGGGCCTCCAGCGCCTTGCTGAACTCCGCTTCGTTCGGAAACTGCGATCTGCATCTTCTTCAGGTTGCCGTCGAGCTCGGCGTCGGTCACGCTGATGTTGCGCGACTTGATTTCCTGCGAGAGCACCGTGTAGGTGACGAGCTGATCGAGGGCCTTGCGCAGGATGTCGTCCCGGCGCTCGGCCGGGATCGGCTGCCCGGCGCTCATTTCGATGTTCTTCACGATCCGGTCGAAGTCGGCCTTCGTGACAGCCTCGCCGTTCACGCGGGCGAGGACGTCGGGCAATTGAGCCGGCATCGGCTTGGGCGGTTCTGGCGTCGCCGGCTGGGCGGCGCCGTTCGCGGCCGCGGGTGTCTGGGTTGTATCCGCAGGTGCCTTGCGGCAGGCCGCACCGGCGGCGAGCGAGGCGACCGCCACACAGGTCACAACAAGTCTCTTCACGACTATTCCTTGACGATATGCGCCCGAGCCTGGGCTGCGAGCAGTTGCCGACGGTGAGGGACCTTACATTGTAACTCCCGGGAATCGAACTTCCAACGGGCCTGTCGGAAGTTCCCGGGCGTCAGAACCAGTGCAGCCGGCAGATATCGATCGGTTCGGTGCCCGTCAGGAAGCCTTCGTGGAACACTCGCGGGCAGGCCGGGGTGGCGAGCTTGCCCGTATCACGGTCGATGTCGACGAACACGACGCCCTCGGGCGCCTCGAACTGGTGGTTCGGATGGCCGGCGAGCGCGCGCATCATGAACGTCGGTCCAGATGGGCAGGGCGGCCTGCGTCCCGCTCAGGCCCAGGGGCTGGTTGTCGTCGAGTCCGACCCAGACCACCGCGAGCAGGTCGGGCGTGAAGCCGACGAACCAGGCGTCGCGCAAATCGTTGGTCGTCCCCGATTTGCCGCCGGCGTCGAGCGCGAACCCCGCGGCGCGCGCGCCGGCGCCGGTCCCCTCGTTGATGACGCTGCGCAGCATGTTCGTGACGAGGAACGTCGTGTCGGCACGCGCAATCGACTTCGGGACCGTCGGGACGACGGGAATCTCGCGCCCGCCCGAAACCATGCGCGAGATGGCGCGAAGCGGCCGCAGGATCCCTTCGTTGGGGAACACCGTGTAGGCCGTCGCGATCTCGAGGGGTGTGGCCTCGAACACGCCCAGCGCGATCGACGGATACGGACGCGGCGGCGTGCCCGCCCCGACGCGCCGCCAGAGCGCCGCGACCTGGTCGTAGCCGGTCGTCTCGGCCACCTTGATGGTCGCGATGTTGCGCGACAGCGCGAGCGCACGACGCAGCGTGATCGCGCCTTCGTATTCCCCGTCGTAGTTGCTCGGCGTCCACGTCTGCTCGTTGAACTCCCACGTCGTCGGCTCGTCCATGACGACCGTCGCGGGCGTCAGGTCGCTGCGTCCTTCGGCGAACGCCCGCTCGAAGGCCGCGAGATAGACGAACGGCTTGAACACCGAGCCTGGCTGGCGGCGGGCGGCCACCGCCCGGTTGTATTGCGACTGGTTGTAGGTCCGGCCGCCGACCATCGCGAGGATCTCGCCGGTCCGCGGATCGACCGCGATGAGCGCCGCCTGGGCTTTCTGCCGCCGGCGCTTCGCGAGCAGCGCATCGACGTGCACCAGTCCGTCGCGCATCGCATCCTGCGCGATCCGCTGCAGGTGCAGGTCCAGCGTCGTGTAGACGTCCACGGCGCCGATCGCCGCCGTGCCGTACTTGTCCTGCAGCTCCTGTCCGACGTAGTCCACGAAGTACGGCGCCTCCGCCTCCAGGGCGCGCGCCACGATCTGCAGCGGCTCGTGCGAGGCCCGCTCCGCGGCATCGGCCGTGATGTAGCCCGAGTCGGCCATCGCGTGGAGGACGACGTTCCGGCGCTCCTTCGCCTTGTCGGGATAGTTGAACGGCGAGGTGCGCGGCGGCGACTGGATCATGCCGGCGATCGTCGCGGCTTCGCTCAACGACACGTTCGAGATGTCCTTCGCGAAAAAGAGCCGGGCCGCTTCCGGGACGCCGTGGATGGCGAACGACCCCCGCTGCCCGAGCCAGACGTCGTTCAGGTACAGCTCGAGCACCTGGTTCTTCGAGAGCCGCCGTTCGAGCGCGATCGACATGATCCACTCGGTCAGCTTGCGCTTGAGCGTCCGCTCCTGGGTCAGGAACGTGTTCTTCACGAGCTGCTGCGTGATGGTGCTCCCGCCGCGCATGCTCTTGTTGCCGAAGAGGTACCCGAACACGGCGCTCCCGATACCGATCGGATCGATGCCCGGGTGCTCGTAGAAGCGCCGGTCCTCGATCGACAGGACCGCCTGCACCATCCGGGGCGGAATCGAGGCGAGCGGCACGTCCCGGCGCTTTTCGCGCCCGGCCGTGATGAGCGCCGTGATGAGCGGCGGATCGAGCGTGAGCTGTTCGGCCGGCTTGCGGGACCCGATGACCTCGATCCGGTCGATTGTTGCCGGTTCGGCGCCCCTGGCGCCGCGTGCCGCGAACACGATCCGTACCGGCTGCGCCTTGTGGTCGCCGTCCCTCGGAATCACGACGACGGCATCGCGGCCGACCGTGAATTCTCCCGGCTGGGCGGACTGGTCGCGATGGGAGTATCCCAGGTCGTTCAGCCGATCGATGAGCTGGGTCGGCGTCAGCGACTGCCCGCGGCGCAGCTCGAACGGGCGGGCGAACACGCGGGGATCCGCGCGCTCCATCTCGCCGTGCAGCCGCGCGTCGATCATCCTCGAGAAGACGACGTAGTAGTAGGCCGTGACCCCGGACAGGACGAGCATCGGGACCGCCACGGCCACGAAGACGTAGCGCTTCCAGCGGCGCCGCCCCGGGGCGGGCTTCGCCCCACGGCGGGGAGCGGTCGCTTTCGAACGCGCGGGTTTCACAATCGCCACGGATGTCCGCAATCGGCACGCGCCGCGTCGGGACCTTGCGTCGGCGGGCATCGTCTAAGCGTCGAGAGTAATCGGCATTGTATACCGCCGGTTCGACTGTCGGAGCGGTTCGGTCGACCGGGGCCGTCGCTTCCGAAGGAGGTTTCGGAATGTCGCGCGTGAGTCGTCTTCGTCGATGTCCTCGTCCTGCTCCTCGCCAGTGCCCTGCCCGTCCTTCGCGCAGTCGCAAGCGGTCAACGCGACGGTCGAAGGCACCGTCGTCGATGAATCCGCCGCAGCGCTTCCGGGCGTGACGGTCACGCTCGTGAACATCGATACCGGCGACACGCGGGTCGTCGTGACCAACGGACGCGGCGTCTACCGCGCGCCGCTGCTGTCGCTGGGGCGCTATCGCATCACCGCCGAACTGCAGGGTTTCAAGAAGTTCGAGCAGCAGGGGCTGACGCTGTCGGCGGGCCAGACGGCCGTGATCAATGTCGTGCTGAGCGTCGGCAACCTGGCGGAAACGATTACCGTGACGCGGGAGGCCCCGATCGCCGAGCCCGGCAAGATCGACCTCGGCCGGACCATCGGCGAAGCCGAGATCAAGAACCTGCCGCTCGTGTCGCGCAATCCCTACAACTTCGCGTTCCTCCAGGCCAACGTCACCGGCTACGAGAACAACGAGTTCGGCGTGCCGCGCATCAACGCGAACGGCTCGCAGATGCACACGAACTACCAGCTCGACGGCAACACCAACACCGAGAAGGACCGGGCCGGCCTGCGCCTGCTGCCCGTGTCGGAAGTGCTGGTCCGCGAGGTGAAGGTCATCACGAACGGCTTTGCGCCGGAGTTCGGCCAGACGACCGGCATGGTCTACAACGCCATCACGCCGTCGGGCACGAACGACGTCCACGGATCGGCCAGCTACCGGTTCAAGCGCAACCCGATGTCGTCGAAGCCGTTCTTCCTGTCGCCGACCGCGCGCAAGCCCGACACCGAGGCCAACGACGTCACGGCGACTGTCGGCGGCCCCGTCAGGAAGGACAGGTGGCACTATTTCGGCGCCTACGAGTACGTGGACCGGAGCCTCGTCACGGGCAACCAGGTGATCACGGTGACACCGGCGGATGCCCAGGCGCTCGGCATCACCCTGCCGTCGAGCGGCGTCATCCCCGCGCACCAGAAGGTCAACTTCGGCTTCGGCAAGACCGACTACCAGGTGTCGCCCGGCAGCCTCCTGTCGGTCCGCTACTTCGGCTTCAAGAACTTCTCCCCGTCCAACATCGGCGGCGGCCTGACCACGACGGATCGGGCGACCGACTTCACGGATCGGATGGACTCCACGTCGGCGCAGCTCACGTCGACGATCGGCCGGACGATGCTGAACGAACTGCGCGTCCAGTACGCGCGGCGCCACCAGTTCCGCACGCAGGGAAGCTCGGTCGACGGGCCGGCCATCACCGTGTCGGGCAAGGCGAACTTCGGCGGCGCCCGGCTCGGCAACGGCAATTCGGTCGGGTTCGACTTCAATCAGGGGATCACCCAGGTCATCGACAACGTCAGCCTGATCCGCGGGACGCACGCGTTCAAGACCGGCATCGACGCGCAGTGGATCGCCGACAGGCGCGTGCGGGGCGACCTGTTCCTCTACAATTTCCCCTCGATCGACGCCTACCTGGCCGCGAAGAGCGGCGCCAACCCGTTCGCCTACTCCAACTTCCAGCAGCAGCTCGGCGACCTGTCGGCGAAGTACGATTCGGGCTTCTACGGGTTCTTCGTGCAGGACGACTGGCAGATATCGTCGCGGCTGAAGCTCCTCTACGGCGTGCGCTACGACGTGTTCGACGTGCCGGCCGCGCGCCCGTTCGCCGCCAACCCGTACTCGCAGGGCTTCACGATTGACAAGAACAACTTCGGGCCGCGGGCGGGCGTATCCTGGGCGGCCGACCAGTCGGCCCGGACGGTTGTCCGCGCGTCGGTCGGACTGATGTACGAGCCGCCGCTCCTGGACTTCTACGACAACGCCATTCTCAACAACGGCGACCCGAAGAGCTACAACGTCGGCCCGGTGCTGGGGACGGCGGTGGGCGCGCCGGCATTCCCGGCGAGCCTCGCGTCGCCGCCGCCAGGATTCGTCCTGCCGAAGCAGAGCATCAACGGCGTGGATGCCAACTTCAAGACGCAGTCGGCATGGCTCAGCAACGTCCAGGTTGAACGCGCGCTCCGGGACGACCTCGCCGTCACCGTCGGCTACGTGAACTCCATCGGGCGCCATCTCCCGGTGCTGCTGGACGTGAACCTCGTGCCGTCGGGGGCGACGCTGGCGGACGGCCGGCCGATATTCTCGTCGGCGCGGGTGGATCCCACCTTCGACCACATCAACGTGTTCCAGTCGATCGGCGAGTCCACCTACAACGCCCTCACCGCCACGGTCACCAAGCGGATGACGCACGGCTGGCAGGCGCAGGCGACCTACACGCTGGCGCGCGGCGTGGACAATGCCCCGCTGACCGGCACCTACGTGGTCGGCAGCCAGGACGATCGCGTGTCCGACCCGACCGATCTGAACCGGGACAAGGGTGTGACGCCGTTCAATCAGACGCACACGCTGGCGGTGTCCACGGTCATCGCGCCGTCGATCGCCGGCGACGGCCTCGCGGCGGCGATCCTCAACAACAACCAGCTGGGGATCATCCTCCAGGCCAACAGCGGCCTGCCGTTCAACATCCGATCGAACCAGGATCTCAACAAGGACGGCGTGAACAACGACCGGCCGCTCGGCCTCGAGCGCAACTCCGGCAGGCTCGGCAACGTGGTGAACCTCGATCTGCGCTATTCGCGGTTCCTGCCCGTCGGCGGAGCCAGGCGGGGAGAGCTGTTCTTCGAAGCCAAGAACCTGTTCAACGCGGAAAACGTCTCGGGCGTCAACCGCGTGGTGGCGACTGATGCGGCCGGCACCCCGATTTCCGGAATCCCCGCGACATTCCCGGGGACGAGCGGCTATGATCAGCGTCAGATGCAGCTCGGCCTGAAGTTCACGTTCTAGGGGCTCGAGGCTTGAGGCTTCAGGCTTCGGGGCTCAGTTCACGTTAGTGAACGAGGCGCTCGCGCAGGGCGCGTGCCTCGCTGCCGTTCGCGGTTGTCTCCATATGCGATGTCTGTTTCGTCCCGGCTGTCTCGCGATCCTCCTTCTCCTCTTCATCGCGTCCACGGATTCATCCAGGCTCAGCGCGCAGTTGCGCGTCCACACGGTGGCGGAGCTGCCGAACGACGTCGCGCTGAAGCTCGAGCTGCGCAAGCTCGCCTCCTCGGGCACGTTCATGCAGACGACGGCTCATCCCGACGACGAGGATAGCGCGCTGCTGGCGCAGCTGGGATTCGGCGAAGGCATGCGTGCGGTGCTCGTCTCGGCCACGCGCGGCGACGGCGGGCAGAACGAGATCGGCCCCGAGCTGTTCCAGGCGCTGGGCGTGCTGCGCACCGAGGAACTCCAGGCGGTGCATCGGTTCGACGGCGCGGAACAGGTACTACACGCGAGCCGTGGACTTCGGGTTCTCGTTCAGCGTCGACGAGTCGATCGAGAAGTGGGGGCACGACGCAATCCTCGGCGACTTCGTGCGGCTCATCCGCACGATCCGGCCGGACGTGATTGCCGGGTTCCTCTGCGGCGGCGAGGGTGGGGGCCAGCATCATCAGGCGACGGCGCGGCTCACGACCGAGGCGTTCCGTGCGGCGGCCGATCCGGCACGGTTCCCCGAACAGATCGGCGAAGGCCTGCGTCCGTGGCAGGCGGCGCGCGTCTTCTGCACCGACATCTCGAGCTTCACGACGCGGCGCGGCGCTGGATCGCGCGTCGTTGCGGGTCGAACCGACGGCCTTCGACCCGCTTCTGGGCCGCACCTACAGCGAGCTGGGACTCGAGGCGCGCAGCATGCACAAGTGCCAGGGGACGTCACAGCTGCTGCTGCTTCCGGGCGGCGAGCAGTCGCGCGTCTACAGGCTGACCGACACGGTCCTCGGCCAGCGCGACGTGGCGCCCGCCGGCCTGTTCGACGGCATCGACACGACCGTCAAGGGCCTGGCGCGATTCGCCGGCGCGCGTCCCCCGGGGCCGCTGACCGACGCCCTCGAGTCGATCGCGTCGAGCGTGTCGTCGGCGACCAGGGCCGCGGACAACTCCGGCCCGGCGAGCGCGGCCGCGCCGCTTGCCGCCGGCCTGGCCGCCGTGCGCGGCCTGCGCGCGCGCCTCGGAACGCTGGGACTCGATGACACGGCCCGCTATGAGATCGATTTCCGCCTCGGTCAGAAGGAAGGGCAGTTCGAGCAGGCGCTGCTCCTCACGCGCGGCATCCGCCTCGAGGCGCTGGCCGACGACGGGCTCGTGACCGTCGGGCAGCCGATCAAGCTGTCGCTCGTTGCCGGGAACAACGGCCCGTCCGACGTCGCGGTGAAGAGCGTCACCCTGCACGGGCTGGATTCGCCGACAGGCTCGGGGCCGGCGGCCACGTCCTGCGCAGGCGCGGTGGCGACGGGCGGCGCGCTGACCTGTCCGGCCGACGTGCGCGTCGGGCACGCGGCGCTGTCGGGACCGTACTGGACGCCGCGAACCGATGCCGCGCGCTACGACTTCGCCCCGGACGTGCCGTTCGGGGTTCCGTTCAGGCCGACGCCGTTCCGCGCCACGTTCGCCCTGTCGATTGCCGGGGCCGACGTCGCGATCGAACGCCCGATCGAATTCCGCTACAGCGATCTCTTCGCGGGCGAGAAGCGGATGGAGCTGAAGGTCGTGCCGCCCTTCGCGGTGCGGACCGCGCCCGACATCGCCGTCATCCCCGCGGGGCCGCAGACGACCGCCGCGTCCACCGGAGCCGCGTCATCCGCCTCGAGTGCACGGACGATCAAGGTCACCGTGACGAACCAGGAGAAGTCGCCCGCCAGCGGCAGCGTGTCGCTGACGGTGCCCGCCGGCTGGACCGCGGCGCCGGCGAGCGCGCCCGTCAGGTTCACGCGCGAGGACGAGCAGATCACGCTGACATTCACCGTCACGCCTCCCCGCGGCGCAAAGCCCGGAGATTTCGCCGTCACGGCGACAGTCACGGCCAACGGCGAGACCTCGAGCGTCGGCTACCAGGTCGTGGAGTATCCCCACATCCACCGCCGCCACATCGTCAGCGCCGCCGAGACGCGGGTGAAGCTGATCGACGTCCGGATCGCGCCCGGGCTGAAGGTCGGCTACATCATGGGGGTGGGCGACGAGGTCCCGGAAGCCATCGAGCAGATCGGCGCCGAACTCCACATGATTGACGCCGATGAACTGGCGTCCGGCGACCTGACGCGCTACGACGTGATCATGACGGGCGTGCGCGCCTACGAGCGCAGGCCGGACCTGCGCGCCCACAATCAACGCCTGCTGGCCTTCGTCGAGCAGGGCGGCACCGTCCTCGTCAACTACAACCGCGCGGAATTCAACCAGGCACAGTACGGGCCCTATCCCGCGAAGACGGGCACCGCGCGCGTCACCGACGAGAACGCGCCAGTGGACGTGCTCACGCCCTCGCACCCGGTGTTCAACACGCCAAACAGGATTGGACCGGATGCGTGGGCCGGCTGGGTCCAGGAGCGCGGCACGTATTTCCTGGCGGATCGCGACCCGCGCTACGTGGACCTGATTCGCATGAGCGATCCGTTCCCCTACAATGCGGGACCGAAGACCGGCGCGCTGGTCGAAGCGCGATACGGCCGGGGACGCTGGATCTACATCGGCCTGGGGCTCTGGCGGCAACTGCCCGCCGGCACCGACGGCGCGTACAAACTGCTCGCGAATCTGCTCAGCCTGGGCCGGTCATGACATTTGCCCCCGAGTACGTCACCTGCGTCCTGAACGAGAACTTCGAGGACGCCAAGGCGCAGTTCCTCGCGCCGCTGATGGGCATCCACTACGCGCACCTCGTCATGCTCGCCGAGCGGGGCATCGTGCCGCCGTCCGACGCGCGTACGATCCGCGCCGCGCTCGACGGGATCGCGATCGCCGATATCCGCGACGTCCGCTACGACGGATCCTGCGAGGACCTGTTCTACTACGTCGAACGCCTGATCGTCCAGGCGTGCGGCGACGAAGCGGCCGGCCGCCTGCACACCGCGCGCTCGCGCAACGACATCGACATGACGATGTATCGCATGCAGCAGCGCGAGCTGATCCTCGGGCTCATCGACGGAGCGATGACGCTGCGGCGGGTCCTGATCGATCTGGCGGATCGCCACCGCGAGGACGTGTTCGCCGCGCACACGCACACGCAGCCGGCGCAGCCGAGCACGATTGCGCACTACCTGCTCGCGATCATCGAGCAGCTCGAGCGCGACGCCGTGCGTCTTCAGTCGGCCTACGCGAGCACGAACCGGAATCCCGCTCGGCGCCTGCGCGATCACCGGCACGGGCTTCCCGATCGATCGCTCGCGAACCGCGGAGCTGCTCGGGTTCGACGCGCCGACGGGCAACACCTACGGCAGCATCGCCACGGTGGACTACCTGCTGGAAAGCGTGTCGGCGACCGGGGTGCTCCTCGCCGGCTTCGGTCGCGTCGTCCAGGATCTGCTGCTGTGGTGTACCTATGAGTTCGGGTACCTGCGCCTGGGCGACGGATTCGTGCAGGGCAGCAGCATCATGCCGCAGAAGCGCAACCCCGTTGCGCTGGAGCATGCGCGCGCCATCGCAAGCAAGGCGCTCGGGCAGACGAGCGCGATACTGCTCGCCGTCCACAACACGCCGTTCGGCGACATCGTGGACACGGAGGACGACCTCCAGCCGCTCGTGACCGCGATGTTCAAGGACGCGACCCGGGCGCTGCGGCTCGTCGCCGCCGCGATGGCGGACGCCTCGTTCAATCGCGAGAAGCTCGCCGAGCGAGCCGAGCAGAACTGGATCACCGTGACCGAACTGGCCGATACGCTGGTGCGCGATCACGATGCGCCGTTCCGCAAGAGCCATGCGATCGCGCAGCGCTTCGTCGCCGAGTGTACGCGTCGTCCGGACGCGCCGCGCGCCGGCGTGCTGCGCGAGGTGTCGAAGGCCGTGCTGGGGAGAGAAGTGGTCTACACCGACGCCGAGCTTGCCGGTCTCCTCAGCGCGCGGCATTTCGTCGAGGTCCGCACGACCTACGGCGGTCCGGCGCCGTCCGAGACCGCGCGCGCGATTGGCGCCTCACGCGAGGTGCTCGCGCGCGATGAAGGCTGGCTCGCGGCCACGCGCGGGCGGCTCGCGGCGGCCGAAGGAAGCTGAAGAGCGCCGCTGCTGCGCTCTGATCCGCGCCTCCGCGGACGTGTGTCGGCGGCACTGCGCTGTCACGCGGCCGGCCTCCGCAGGCCGGGAAAGTGTTCGTCGCTCGTATCCTGACGCACCCACGCCGACTACGGATGCCGTTGGCCGGCACATGCCAGGCGCACAGATGCGCCGGTGGTCGCGTGACGTTACGCGGACAACAGAGACCGAAGTCGTGCGTGAGGAATCGCGACGCTCACTTTCCGGCGTCAGGCGGCGACGCGGCCTGCTCGGACGCGCCGCCGCTGCGCCAGTCCCGAAAGAGTGCGCGACGCGCCGCTCAGATCGTCAAGATCCAGTGCCGGCCGAGCTCGAGCGGCAGCTCCTCGAGCAGCCGGTCCACGAGAGCCGGGCCGTAGCGGTTCAGGAAGAAGACCACCGAAAGCGTGCGCTCCTGCGGGTGGCCCAGCGGGAAGATCTGCGCCTGCGCGCGATTGAACTGTCGGCGCAGGGTTTCGTCGCGCCGCTTGGCGGCGTGGATGACCTTGGCCTGGAGTCCGCGCAGATCGTGCTCCATCTTGCCGAGCGTCGTGCTCGCCGCCCCCGCCAGTGTCGGATCCAGCGCCGGCATCGCCTCGATCACCCGCTGCATCGTCCGGCGCGCGGACTCTTCGGCCGCCTTCAGCGAGTCTTCGACTTCCGGCGGCAGCTGCGACTGGAGCAGCCGGTTGAGCACCGCCTCGTCCTGCCGCTGCAGTTCCTCCATCGGCAGGTCGTACTTCGCGAGGAACCGGGTCGCCGCCGAGTCGATGAGCGTGGCGCTGGCGCGCGGATACATCAACGGCATCGGAATGCCGAACTGGGCGTAGACGCCGCCGAGCTGTCCGAGATAGGCCAGCTCACTTGGACCCGCGACGTAACAGATGGTCGGAAACAGCGTGTCCTGCACGATGGGACGCAGCAGCACGTTCGGGCTGAAATGTCCCGGAGCGGCGGAGGCTTCCTCGGCGAGCGAGGCCAGCGTGCGCGTCGTGTCGCCGACGATCGCCTGGTCGCCGCTGCGGCGGATCGGGCGGCGCGCGCCGTCGAGATGGAAGAGCGAGATGCTGTCGGCCTGCGGGACGACCTGCGGCTGGTGGCCGCGCGACGCGAGTTCGTCCCCGGCGGCTGCCGCGAGCGCCGCGGTCCGCCCCGGATGGCCGAATTCGCGTGTGAACACGTCGCGCACCAGCGGTTTGGCCGCCGGATCGGACGATTCGAACACCACGAGCCCGTAAGGGCCGAGCACGGCCTCCAACCAGCGCGCGAACGCGTCGGCGACGCCGGTGCCTGGCCGGTAGGCTGCCCGCAGCTGGCCGAGCACCCAGTCGGTGAAGTCGGTCTGCGCGAGCGAGGCCGCCAGTTCGTCGAGTGTCTGCTCGATGCGGCCGTCGAGCATCAGCGCAGTGACCGGCAGCTCGCCGGCGCCCTCCGGCTCGGCCATCGTGACGGTCCGCGGCTGGAACTCGCCGTCGAGCACGGTGCAGCTCCGCACCTCTTCCCAGTCGTGATCCTCGGCATCGACCCAGAAGACCGCGACGGCCGGGACGCCGTGCGCCGCGGCGGCCTTGCGCGCCAGCTGGATGGCCGTCACCGCCTTCAGCAGCGTGAAGAGCGGTCCGCCGAACGCACCGGCCTGCTGGCCCGTGACGACGGCGACGGCGTCGGCGTGAGCCAGCTGGGCCGCAGCGGTGCGGGAGGCCGGCGGGGCGCCGCGATGCGCCTGCTGGGCGGCGATGACGGCCGCCATGGCCTTCCCGTCGCGCGAGTGGCGCGTCGAGCGGGCGATGGCGTCGCGCCACGCATCGGGCGAGGTCGGATCGCCGGCATAGAGCGGCGCGACGGCAGAAAAATTGAACGCGTAGTCCCCCGCGAGTGGACGGATCCACCCGAAACGGCGCACATCCACCCCGATTTTGCCGGGAGCGATGCGAGAGGCGGAGGCGTCCGTGAGGGTTGTTGTTGGGTCTGGCACCGGCACGTACTCTCTCAGAGCAGTCGGAAGCATGTCAAGATTACCGGCCAGCGCGCGGAAACGAGTCAGTGCGCGCCAGGCGGGCGAAGCGTGTCGAAGGACCGGTGACTTCGACGCCCGCGCGAAGATACCGGATCCCGTGCTGACTGCACTCGAGGCGCGATCAGCGACTGGTGTGCAAGGACGAGTGAGCTGCTGGCCTTGAAGCCCGGCCGCGACGCACGGCGGCAACCCACCGCGCGCGTGGTGGATAGCTCGAGGATAATGCCGTAATCTATGTTACATTTTTCAGGCTCCCGCCCGGAATGACCAGAGACGATCCGTCAACATTCGCTCCACCGCCTGCGTTCGGCCCTTTTCGGGTCCTGCATCAGATTGGCGTCGGTGCGCTCGGACCGGTATTCAGGACATTCGAGCCTTCCCGCGATCGCCTGATCGCCGTCAAGGTATTCAGGCTCGACATCACACCCGAGCAGTCGCGGGCGCTGGCCGACGAACTGTCGCGCGCGGCTGATGCCGGCCTCTTCCACCCGTCAATCGTCGAGCCGATCGCCGCGGGCGTCGAGGGCACGGTTGCCTATCGCGCGGAAGAGTACGTGGCGGGCGAGTCGATGGACGTCGCGATGCGGCATTACGCGCCGGCCACCCTCGAGAAGGCGCTGCCGTTCCTGACCCAGCTCGCCGGCGCTGTTGATTTCGCGCGCGCGGCCGGGGTCGGCCACGGCGCGCTCCATTTGCGCGACATCTTCGTGACGCCGGACGAGGCACGCGCGGGCGGATTCGGCGTGGTGGAGGCGCTGGACCGCGTCGGCATTCGCGCGCCGGTTCGACGGCCCTACACCGCACCCGAGCGCATCGCCGGCGCGCCGTGGAGCACGCCGGCCGACGTGTTCTCGCTCGGCGCGATCGCCTACGAGCTGCTGACGGGGCGCCGGCCCGCCGGAACGGGCGAACAGATTGGCGTGGTCGCCGGCGACAACCTCGGAGACCACGCCGCCGAGATCCACGCAGTCCTGGCACGGGCCACCGACGACGACCCCTCGCGCCGCTATCCGAGCGCGCTGGCGTTTGCGTCCGCGCTCGAAGCGGCCGGTCGCGGCGAGCGCGTGACGGCCGCCCTGCGGGACATGATCTCCGATCTCCGCCGTCACGCCGGCACCGGTGGACGAGCCCGCCATCGATACGCTCGCCATCGAGGCGCCCGCGTTTGAGCCTGAGACTGAGCCGCTGTCCATTCTCGAGGCCGAAATGTTCGACGAACAGGCGGTTCCAGAACCGACCATCGAACCGGATTTCGCCTCCCACGACGAAGTGGAGCCGGTGTCGCTCTTCGATCGGGAATCCGTCGTGGCTGCCGAGATCGAGCCGGCCATCCCTCGCTTCACGCACGGGTTCAATCCGGTGGACCACGAGCCGGCGGCGGACTTGCCGCGCGCCCGGCATGACGCCGGATACGACTCGCGGGCGGCCGCCGTCGCGGTGCCGCCCGAAGCCGAGCGCTGGCGCCCCGGCATGCTGGCGCTCGCGCTGATGCTGGTGCTCGCACTCCTGATCGGCTTCGCAGCCGGACACGCGGTGGCCGGGCGCGATCGTGCGCCGGACGCGACGGCGGCCGCCGGCAGCCCCGGTCCGGCCGGGGCGACCGAACCGCCGGCCGGCAAGGAGTTCAGCGAACAGGCCGTCACCCCGCAGGCGCCGGCGCCGGCCGGCGCCACCGCGGACCAGGCGCCGCGTACCGGTTCGAGCGTGCGCGAGGCCGGGCAGGTGCCGCCGGTGCCGGGCGACGAACCTCCGGAGGCTCGCACGCCCGCGCCGGCGAAGCCCCTCGCGACGACCGGCGCGCTCACGGTGCGGTCCACGCCGTCACGCGCCGCGGTCACAGTTGACGGCACGTGGCGCGGCCGCACGCCGTTGACCCTCGAGGCGATGAAGCTCGGGACCTACACGGTCCGGGTGGTGCAGCCGGGGTACGAGGTCGAGCGCCAGAGCGTCACGCTCTCGGCCGGCGATCCGGAACGGACGCTGTCCTTCCGCCTCCAGCCCTCGGCGCCTGCCGCGGCATCGCCGCGCCCCGCCGCGCCGACCGCCACGAGCCGCGAGGCTGCGCCGGCACCGTCGACGGCTTTCAGCGGCACGGTGTTCGTGGACTCGCTGCCGCGCGGCGCCACGATCCTCCTCGACGGCAAGCCCGTGGGGACCACGCCCTCGACCATTACGGACGTGGCGATCGGCACGCACGTCTTCCGCCTCGAACTGGCGGATCACCACTACTGGACCACGAGCCGGCGCGTGGTCGCTGGTGAGGAAACGCGCGTCACGGGATCGCTGGAACGGATTCGATGAAAGCCACACTCGCGCTCGAAAACGGCATCTGGTACGAGGGGGAAGCGGCGGGGGCCGCCGGGGAAACCGGAGGCGAAGTCGTGTTCAACACGAGCCTCACGGGATACCAGGAGATCCTGACCGACCCGTCGTATGCGGCGCAGATCGTCACGATGACCTGCCCCGAGATCGGCAACTACGGGGTCACCGACGAGGATGGCGAGTCGCGCGCGCCGCAAGTGGCCGGCTTCATCGTTCGCGACGAGTCGCCGGTTGCGAGCAACTGGCGCGCGGACGGCACCCTGCGCGACTACCTGGTACGCCACAACGTCGTGGCGATCTCCGACATCGACACCCGCGCCCTCACGCGCGTCCTGCGCTCGGCCGGCGTGATGCGCGGCGTGATCGCGACCGGGGACGTCGATCCACGGGCGCTGGTCGACCGGGCCGCCGCCGTCGCGCCGATGGAGGGGTCGGACCTCGTGAGCGGCGTCACGTGCGAGGCGCCCTTCGACTGGACACCGGTGCCCGTCGATGCCTTCAGGCCTTCCACGCCGCACGCCAGGGCACGGCCGCTGCGGATCGCGGCGTACGACTACGGGATGAAGTGGAACATCCTGCGGCGCTTCACGGCCTACGGCTGCGACGTGCGGGTGTTTCCGGCGACCGCCGGCGCCTCGCAGCTGCTCGCGATGAATCCCGACGGTGTGTTCCTGAGCAACGGCCCCGGCGATCCCGCGGCCCTCGGCTATGCCATCGACAGCGCGCGCGAGCTCGTGGCGTCGGACGTCCCGGTCTTCGGCATCTGCCTCGGCCACCAGATCCTGTCGCTCGCGATGGGCGCGCGCACCTTCAAGCTCAAGTTCGGCCATCGCGGCGCGAACCATCCGGTCAAGGAGCTCGAGACCGGGAAGGTGGAAATCACCTCGCAGAACCATGGATTCGCCGTCGATCCGGCGTCGGTGCCCGAGCGCGTGAAGATTACGCACGTGAACCTCTACGACGGAACGATTGAAGGGCTGCGCCACGAAACGCTGCCGATCTTCTGCGTGCAGTACCATCCCGAGGCCGCGCCCGGGCCGCACGACGCCGACTACCTGTTCCGGCAGTTCGTCGACGTGATGGAAAAACGCATGTAGGGGCGGCTCGAGAGCCGCCCTTGACGGGTGTGATTGTGTTGGGGCGGCGATTGTGTAGGGGCGGCTCGTGAGCCGCCCTTGAGGAGACGGGATCTCGAACCACACATGCCAAAACGCACGGATATCAAACGCGTCCTCGTGATCGGGTCCGGTCCGATTGTCATCGGCCAGGCCTGCGAGTTCGACTACTCCGGGACCCAGGCCTGCAAGGCGCTGCGCGACGAGGGGCTCGAAGTCATCCTGGTCAACAGCAACCCGGCGACGATCATGACGGATCCGGAGATCGCCGATCGCACGTACGTCGAGCCGCTGACGCCGGAGTTCCTCGCGCAGATCATCGAACGCGAACGGCCCGACGCCCTCCTGCCGACCGTGGGCGGACAGACGGCGCTGAACCTGGCGATTGCCGTCGCCGAGGACGGCACGCTCGCGAAGTTCGGCGTCGAGCTGATCGGGGCGTCGGTCGATGCCATCATGGTCGCCGAGGACCGCCTGAAGTTCCGCGACGCGATGCGCGAGATTGGCGCGGACGTGCCGGACAGCCGCTACGTCCGCTCGATGGCCGAGGCGCTCGAGGCCGTCGACGCGATCGGGTTCCCCGTCATCGTGCGCCCGTCCTTCACGCTCGGCGGCGTCGGCGGCGGCATCGCCTACAACATCGAGGAGTTCCGGGAGATTGCCGGCCGCGGCCTCGACCTGAGCCCCGTGCACGAGGTCCTGCTCGAAGAGTCGGTCATCGGGTGGAAGGAGTTCGAACTCGAAGTCATGCGCGACAGCGCGGACAACTTCGTGGTCATCTGCTCGAATCGAGAACGTCGACCCGATGGGTGTGCACACAGGCGACAGCATCACGGTCGCCCCCGCGCTGACCCTCACCGACCGCGAGTACCAGCGGATGCGCGATCTCGGCCGCCGGATCATCCGGCGCGTCGGCGTGGAGACGGGCGGCTCCAACATCCAGTTCGCGATCAACCCGGCCGACGGCCGGATCATCGTCATCGAGATGAACCCGCGCGTGTCGCGCTCGTCGGCGCTCGCGTCGAAGGCGACCGGTTTTCCGATCGCGAAAATCGCCGCCAAGCTCGCGCTCGGCTACCACCTGGACGAGATTCCCAACGACATCACGCGGCTCACGCCCGCTTCCTTCGAGCCGACGATCGACTACGTGGTCGTCAAGGTCCCGCGCTGGACGTTCGAGAAGTTTCCGCGCGCCGACCGCACCCTGACGACACAGATGAAGTCGGTCGGCGAGGTCATGGCCATCGGCCGGACGTTCAAGGAAGCCTTCATGAAGGCCTTCCGCTCGCTCGAACTGGGCGCGGCCGGCCTGCTCTTCGGACAGGCCGCCCGGACCAGGAGCGAGGCGCTGACCGCGGAAGAAGAAGAAGGGGCGCTCCGGCGCGAGTTGAGCGTGCCGGGCGACCGCCGCATGTGGGCCGTCTTCCGCGCGTTCGATCGCGGCTGGACCGTGGACGACCTGTACGAGCTGACGAAAATCGACCGGTGGTTCCTGACGCAGTTCGCGCAGATCGTCGATCTCCAGCGGTCCGCCAGCCTCGTCGGCCTGCGCGGGATGTCGATCGACATGCTCCGGACGCTCAAGCGCGCCGGCTTCAGCGACCGCGAGCTGGCGGCCTCGCTCGGGTCGGACGAGGCCGCCGTGCGCAGCGCGCGCATCGAGCACGGCATCGTCTCGTCGTACAAGCGCATCGACACCTGCGCGGCCGAGTTCGAGTCCTTCACACCGTACCTCTACGGCACCTACGAGAAGGAGTGCGAGGCCGAAGCCGACCGCACGCCAGAAGGTCGTCATCCTCGGAAGCGGCCCGAACCGGATCGGCCAGGGGATCGAGTTCGACTACTGCTGCTGCCACGCCGCCTTCGCGCTGCGCGAAGAAGGGTTCGAGACCGTCATGATCAACTGCAACCCCGAAACGGTGTCGACCGACTACGACACCGTGGACCGGTTGTACTTCGAGCCGCTGACCTTCGAGGACGTCTCGGGCATCATCGCGCGCGAGCAGGAACAGGGCGCCGATGTGGCCTGCGTCGTCCAGTACGGGGGCCAGACGCCGCTGAAGCTGTCGATGCGGCTGCAGGAGGCGGGCATCCGGATTCTCGGGACGTCGCCCGATTCGATCGACCTGGCGGAAGATCGCCAGCGCTTCGCGCAGCTGCTGTGGGATCTCGGGATTCCCCAGGCGCCGAGCGGGACCGCGACGACGCCGGACGAGGCGCGCGAGGTGGCGGCGACGATCGGCTTCCCGCTCGTCGTGCGGCCGTCGTACGTGCTCGGCGGTCGCGCGATGGCGATCGTGTACGACATGGCCGCGCTCGACCGCTACATGGTCCACGCGCTGGCGGCCTCGCCGGGCCACCCGATCCTGATCGACAAGTTCCTCGAAGACGCCGTCGAGCTCGACGTCGACGCGGTCGCGGACTCGACCGGCGCGGTCGTGATCGGCGGCATCATGGAGCACATCGAAGAGGCCGGTATTCATTCGGGCGACAGCTCCTGCGTCGTGCCGCCCTACAAGGTGATCGATCGCCACCTGGAGCAGATTCGCGACTACACGCGGCGCATCGCGCGCGCGCTCAAGGTCGTGGGACTGATGAATGCGCAGTTCGCGATCAGGGAGGACACCGTCTACGTGCTCGAGGTGAACCCCCGCGCGTCGCGCACGGTGCCCTACCTGTCGAAGGCGACCGGCGTGCCGCTCGCCAAGATCGCGGCGCGCGTGATGGTGGGCCGGACCCTGGCGCAGCTCGGCCTCGTCGAGGACCTGGAGGTGGCGGGGTTCTTCGTGAAGACACCGGTCTTCCCGTTCGTGCGCTTTCCGGGCGTCGACACGATTCTCGGACCCGAGATGAAATCCACCGGCGAGGTGATGGGCGGCGCGGCGACCTTCGGCAGCGCCTTCGCCAAAGCGCAGATCGCTGCCGGAGTGAAGCTGCCGGAGGGCGGCACGGCGTTCATCAGCGTGAACAACCACGACAAGCCCGCCGTGGTGCAGATCGCCCGCGACCTCGTCGAGATCGGCTTCCACCTCGTCGCCACCCGCGGCACGGCGAACTTCCTGCGGGCCCACGGCATCGATGCGGACATCGTCTTCAAAGTGAACGAGGGACGCCCGCACGTTGGCGACGAGATCCTGAACAACAAGATTCAGCTCGTCATCAACACGCCCCTCGGCCGCGAGTCGTTCTTCGACGATCGCACCGTCCGCCGGATCGCGATGATGCACGGCGTCTCGTCGATTACCACGCTCACGGGCGCGGCGGCGGCCGTCAACGCCATCAAGGCCATGCACACCGAGGGCCTGGCCGTCCGTACGCTCCAGGAGTACCACGCGGAAACCGCCACGCGAAAGGCCTAGGCCAGGCGCAGAAACTGCGCCTTCGTCCTGAGGGCGGCCGCTCTTTTCCCCGTTTTCCCAGCAGTCGCGCGCGTCGTCTCGTTTGCACGCGTGGATCCGCGTGCGCGTGCCGGCCTCGCTCGTCGCCGTCCCGCTGCTGACCGGGTCGGCCATCGGCCTGCTGCTGGCCGATCGGCCGGAGGCCTGGCTCGCGCTGGCGGCCGCGGCCGGGGCCCTGCTGGCGCTCGGTGGGGCGGCGGCCTACGCCGTCGAGCGCGCCGCGTCCCGAATGCGCGGGCGCGCTGGTGGCCGGCTATCTGCTGGCCGGTGTGTCCCTCGGCATCAGTGACGGCCGCGCGGCATACCGCCCGTCGCTCGCGGCGTGGCAGGCCGCGCGTCCCGTGGCGCTGGCGGAGGAGCCGGTCCTGCTCGACGGGGTGCTGCGCGAGGACGGGGCGGTCACGGCGACCGGGGCGACGATCGCGATTGACGTGTCCGACGTGCGTGCGCTGGGCGGCCGCCGCCTGGCGCGCGTGCGCGGCGGCGTGCGGCTCGCGGTCGGCGGGGTCGTCCTGCCGGACCACCTGCGTGGCTGGCGGGCCGGGCGGACCGTGCGCGCCCCGGCGATTCTGCGGGAGCCGACGAGCTATCGCGATCCGGGCCTGGACGACCAGTCGCGCACGCTCGCGCGACGCGGGATCGCGCTGGTCGGCACGGTCAAGAGCGCCGCGCTCGTGGAAGTCACCGCCCGCGGCACGCCGGTGGAGGAGGCCGCAGCGTCGGCGCGTGCCTGGACGCGCGACCAGTTGGCGCGCTTCGTGGGGCGCTGGGGCGGTCCATCGGGCGGTATCACCACGGCCATCCTCATCGGCGACCGCACGGGCCTGTCCGAGGAGGATCAGCGGCGCCTCCAGGAAGCCGGCACCTATCACGTCATCGCCATCTCCGGCGGAAACATCGCGATTCTCACGGTGCTGCTGCTTGGCGCCGCGCGTCTGGCCCGCCTGCCGGGGCGGGTGTCGGCGGCGCTCGTCATCGCGGCGCTCCTCTTCTACGGCGTCGTCGCGGGCGGTGGCGCGTCGGTCGCCCGCGCGGTGACCGCGACGGTCATCTACCTCGCGGGCCGCATGCTCGATCACCGCGGGCCGGCGCTCAACGCGCTCGCCGTCGCCGGGGGTGTCGGCGCTGGCGCTCTCGGCGGTGACGGTGTTCGACGCCGGGTTCATTCTCTCGTTCGGGGCGACGCTTGGCATTCTCCTGGGAGCGGCGCGGCTGATGCCGCGTCCGGCACGCGCGGCGGGCGTCGGCCGGCGACTCCTGTCTGCCGCCGCCGCGCTGCTCGTGGCGACCGCGTGCGCGGAGATGGCGCTGGCGCCGGCGAGCGCTGTCATCTTCTCCCGCATCACGTTTGCCGGGCTCTTCCTGAATTTCGCCGCCATTCCGCTGATGACCATCGTGCAGGCCGCCGCGATGGCGACGCTGGCCGCCGCGCCGGTCTCGACGCCGGCCGCGACCGGCTTCGGCTACGTCGCGCATGTCGGGGCGACCTGGCTGGTGCGGTCGGCGCATCTCGTCGACCTTGCGCCATGGCTGTCGCGCGACCTGCCGGCGCCCGCGTGGTGGCTGGTCTGCGCGTACTACGCCGCGTGCGGGACCGCGCTCCTCCGTCCCCGCCAGGCGCGCGCCGCCCTGGGCGCGGCCGCGGCCTGCCTGGGCCTGATGCTGGCGGCGCCGGAATTCGCGACGGCTACGACGGTGCCGCCGCGGCCGCCGGGGTCTGTCCGGCTGGTCTTCCTGGATGTGGGGCAGGGGGATGCCACGCTCGTCCTCCCGCCGAACGGTCACGCGCTGCTCGTGGACGCCGGGGGCGCGCCGTCTGGCGGGTTCGACGTCGGGGCGCGCGTGGTGGCCCCGTCGCTGCGCGCGCTGGGGGTGCGGGCGCTCGACAGCCTGCTCATCACGCACGCCGACCCCGACCACGTCGGCGGGGCGGCCTCGATCGCGCGCGCGTTCGCGCCGCGCAGCCTCTGGGAAGGGGTGCCGGTGCCGCCGGATCCGGCGATGCGCGCGCTGGCGGGACTCGCCGCGACCGGGCGCACGGCCTGGAGGATTCTCCAGGCCGGCGACGTGCAGCGCGAAGGGGCGGTCGAGTTGCGCGTCCTGCATCCTCCGCCGCCGGACTGGGAGCGCCAGCGCGTGCGCAACGACGACTCGGTGGTGCTGGAGATCCGGATCGGCGGCGTCTCGATTGTCTGCCGGGCGACATCGAGCGGGCCGCCGAGCAGATGCTCCTGCCGCGCCTGGCGCTGGCGCCGCTGGTGGTGCTCAAGGCGCCGCACCACGGCAGCGCCACGTCGAGCACGCCGCCGTTCCTGGCGGCCGTCCATCCCGACGCGGTCATCTTCAGTGCCGGGCGGAACAACCGGTTCGGGCACCCGGCCGCCGCCGTGGTGGAGCGATACGCGGCGGCGGGGGTCGAGATGTTCGGCACCGCGCCAGACGGCGCGGTGTTCCTGGATACCGATGGGCAGCGTGTGGAGATCCGGACATGGGGGAGCGGGAGGGTGTGGCGGGTGGAGAGATGAGTCAGCGAGAGCGGGTGTCGTCGAGGTGTCGAAGTGTCGAGGTGTCGCGCTGCACGCGCCGACGGCACGGGGCACGAAGAGGCACGAAGGGCACGAAGGACACGAAGTGTTGTTTGTTCGGAGAGACCCGCGGTCGAGCGGTCGAGGTGTCGAAGTGTCGAGGTGTCGCGCAGCACGCGCCGACGGCACGTGGCACGAAGAGGCACGAAGGGCACGAAGGACACGAAGTGTTGTTTGTTCGGAGAGGTCCGCTGTCGAGCGGTCGAGGTGTCGAAGTGTCGAGGTGTCGCGCTGCACGCGCCGGCGGCACGGGGCACGAAGAGGCACGAAGGGCACGAAGGACGCGAAGTGTTGTTTGTTCGGAGAGGCCCGCTGTCGAGCGGTCGAGGTGTCGAAGTGTCGAGGTGTCGCGCTGCACGCGCCGGCGGCACGTGGCACGAAGAGGCACGAAGGGCACGAAGGACACGAAGTGTTGTTTGTTCGGAGAGGTCCGCTGTCGAGCGGTCGAGGTGTCGAAGTGTCGAGGTGTCGCGCTGCACGCGCCGGCGGCACGGGGCACGAAGAGGCACGAAGGGCACGAAGGACGCGAAGTGTTGTTTGTTCGGAGAGGCCCGCTGTCGAGCGGTCGAGGTGTCGAAGTGTCGAGGTGTCGCGCTGCACGCGCCGGCGGCACGGGGCACGAAGAGGCACGAAGGGCACGAAGGACACGAAGGGTTGTTTGTTCGGAGAGTCCGCTGTCGAGCGGTCGAGGTGTCGAAGTGTCGAGGTGTCGCGCTGCACGCGCCGACGGCACGGGGCACGAAGAGGCACGAAGGGCACGAAGGACACGAAGTGTTGTTTGTTCGGAGAGGCCCGCTGTCGAGCGGTCGAGGTGTCGAGCGGTCGAGGTGTCGAGCTGTCGAGCGGTCGAGGTGTCGAAGCGTCGAGGTGTCGCGCTGCACGCGCCGACGGCACGGGGCACGAAGAGGCACGAAGGGCACGAAGGACACGAAGTGTTGTTTGTTCGGAGAGACCCGCGGTCGAGCGGTCGAGGTGTCGAAGTGTCGAGGTGTCGCGCAGCACGCGCCGACGGCACGTGGCACGAAGAGGCACGAAGGGCACGAAGGACACGAAGTGTTGTTTGTTCGGAGAGATCCGCTGTCGAGCGGTCGAGGTGTCGAAGTGTCGAGGTGTCGCGCTGCACGCGCCGGCGGCACGGGGCACGAAGAGGCACGAAGGGCACGAAGGACACGAAGTGTTGTTTGTTCGGGGAGGCCCGCTGTCGAGCGGTCGAGTGTCGAAGTGTCGAGGTGTCGCGCTGCACGCGCCGACGGCACGGGGCACGAAGAGGCACGAAGGGCACGAAGGACACGAAGTCTTGTTTGTTCGGGGAGGTCCGCTGTCGAGCGGTCGAGGTGTCGAGGTGTCGAGGTGTCGCGCTGCACGCGCCGACGGCACGGGGCACGAAGAGGCACGAAGGGCACGAAGGACAGGAAGGGAATCTCATGTTGGTCAAAGCGAAACCGCGGTTGCCGGATGAACAGGAGCAGATTGTCTACCGCGTCATCGGGTGCGGCATCGAAGTGCACCGCGAACTCGGGCCGGGGTTCAGGGAACGCATTTACGAGCAGGCGTTCTCGCTCGAGCTGCACGCTGCCGGACTGAAGTTCGAGCGCGAGAAGCCGATCGCCGTGAAGTACAAGTCCTGGACTATTCCGGGCCAGAAAATCGACCTGATGGTGGAGGGGATCGTGCTGGTGGAAATCAAGTCGGTGTCACGGCTGAAGGCGATTCATCGCTCCCAGGTCGTGTCGTACCTGCGAACCACCGGGCTGCCAGTGGGCCTGCTTGATGAATTTCAACAGCCGCCGCTTGAAGGACTCGATGGACCGCATCGTGGTCTGACCATTTCGACACTCGTCAGCTCGACACTTCGACCGTTCGACAGCCCGACCGCGGGACCCCACGAAACCAAGAAGTTCTTCGTGTCCTTCGTGTCCTTCGTGCCCCTTCGTGCCGGGAGCCGTCGGCGCGTGCCCGCTCGACAGTTCGACAGTTCGACAGTTCGACAGTTCGACAGTTCGACAGTTCGACAGTTCGACCGCGAGACTTCCCCGAACCAGGAAGCCTTCGTGCCCTTCGTGTCCTTCGTGCCTTTTCGTGGCAGGAAGCCGTCGGCGCGTGCAGCGTGACAGCCCGACACCTCGACACCTCGACCGCATCTGCCAGCCCCATGATCTCATCGGCTGTCTGTCTTTATCCTCCCCCACTCTTTCTCCATCTCTTCGAGCGTCGAATCGTGCACCGACGTTCCGCGCGCTTCGAGCCCGGCCTCCACCTGCTCGAACCGAGCCGTGAACTTCTCATTGGCCTTTCGCAGCGCGCTCTCCGGCTCGATGTGCAGCTGCCTCGCCAACTGCGCAATCGAGAACAGCAGGTCGCCCATCTCTTCCTCGGCGCGCTCGTTGCCTTCGCGCCCCTCGAGCGCGCCACGCAGTTCGGCGACCTCCTCCTCGATTTTGTCCACCACGTGCTCGGTCCGCGCCCAGTCGAACCCGACGGCAGCGACGCGCGTTCCGATCTCGTGCGCGCGCAGCAGCGCCGGCATCGCCTTTGGCACGCCCTTCAGCACGGATCGTCGCTCGCCCGCGTCTTTCTGCTCGCGCGACTTGATTGCCTCCCATTGCTCCACGACCTCGCCCGGCGTCGTGACGGGACGGCCGTCGACATCGAAGACGTGCGGATGCCGCCGGATGAGCTTCGCGCTGATCGCCCGCAGCGAATCCGCCACCGTGAAGCGTCCGTCATCGGCCTCGATCTGCGCCAGGAACACCCCCTCGAAGAGCAGATCGCCGATTTCCCCGGCGAGCGCGTCGTGATCGGCCCGGTCGATGGCGTCGAGCACCTCGTAGGTCTCTTCGAGCACGAACCCGCGCAGCGACGCGATCGTCTGCTCGTGGTCCCACGGGCATCCGCCGGGGCCGCGCAGGCGCGCCATGATGTCGACGAGTTTCTGGAACTCGACGCCCGCCGTGTCGTTGCCGCCCTGCCTCTTCGCGCCTGGCCGTGTCGTCATGGACGACTATGCTAGCATTCGGGTGTGGACAACCCGGAAACGCCAGAAACCGGCATCACCTTCACCGGTTTCATCCTCTCGCTCGCCACCACGGCCGCGGTGCACTTCGGCGACATCGCGGATCCCGATTCCGGCCAGAAGACCGCGCCGAACCTGATTGCCGCCGCGCAGATGATCGAACTCATCGCCGTCCTTCAAGAGAAGACACGCGGCAATCTCATCGAACCGGAAGAGCGGCTCATCGACGACCTCCTCTACGAACTACGGCTGAGGTTCGTCCAGGCCCAGCAAGAGGACAAGCGCATCGTCCAGCCGTGAAGGTCACCTTCCTCGGGACCGGCACGTCGCACGGCGTGCCGATGATCGGCTGCGACTGCGCGACCTGCACGTCCGGCGACCCGTGCGACACGCGATCGCGCCCGTCCATCTACATCGAGACCGACGAAGGGCCGTCGATCCTCGTGGACGCCGGGCCCGACCTGCGCGCGCAGGCGCTGCGCTTCGGCGTGCGCCGCGTCGATGCCATCGTCTTCACCCACGGACACGCGGATCACATCCTCGGGCTCGACGAGGTGCGGCGGTTCAATGCGCTGCAGCAGTCCACCGATGCCGTGCTTCGGCGACGAGACGACCCTCGGCGACATCCGGCGGATGTTCGCCTACGTCTTCGACCCGGCCACGCCGAAAGGGGGCGGGCTGCCGCAGGTCGCGCTCTTCGCGATCGCCGGCCCGTTCTGCATTGGACGCCAGGAGGTTGTCCCGATCGCGATCTTCCACGGGGCGCGGCCGATCCTCGGGTTCCGGTTCGGCGCCTTCGCGTATCTGACCGACTGCAGCCGGATTCCGGACGCGTCGTTTCCGCGGCTCGAGGGCCTCGACGTGCTCGTCCTCGACGCGCTGCGCGACCGCCCGCATCCGACACACTTCACCCTCGACGAGGCCGTGGACGTGGCCGGCCGCATCGCCGCCCGCCGCACGTTCTTCACGCACATGTGTCACGATTTGGCGCACGCGACCACGAACGCCCGACTCCCGCCGGGAATGGAGTTGGCGTACGATGGCCTGGTGCTTGAACGTCGAGGGGCTCCCAGGCCCCGGGCCTGGAGCCCCGAGCCCTCGATGAACGTGGCCCATTTTCCCGACGACCCGCCGCCCCGGTGGCACCAGCCGGTGCTGGCGTTGGGCAACTTCGACGGCCTGCACCGCGGGCACATGAAGATCATCGACCGCGTCCGTCGCCGCGCGGGCGAGCGCGGCGGCACGCCGGCGGCGATGACCTTCGATCCGCATCCTCCGCGGGTGCTCCGGCCCGACAAGGCGCCGCCGCTCCTGATGACCAAGGCGCAGAAGATCGAGGCGCTGGCGCGCTCCGGGCATGCAGGGCGTTGCCGTGATCCGGTTCACGCACGAGCTGTCGCTCTGGGATCCGGAGATGTTCGTGCGATCCGTGCTGGTGGACTGGCTGCACGTCGCCGAGGTGTGGGTCGGCGCCAATTTCCTCTTCGGCCACGAGCGCGCGGGGACCTTTTCGGTCCTGCGCAGCCTGGGCGCGCGGTACGGCTTCCGCGCCGAGAAGATCGATCCGGTCCGCTACAAGGACTTCGTGGTGAGCAGCACGCGCGTGCGCCGTCTCGTGACCGAAGGGCGCGTCGATGAAGCGGGCGCGCTGCTCGGTCACCACTACTTCCTCGACGGGACGGTCGCCCGCGGGGCCGGCCGTGGACGCGAGCTGGGATTCCCGACGGCGAATCTCGAGACCGCGAACGAACTGCTGCCGCCGGCCGGTGTGTACGCGACGGCCGCGGCGATCGGCGGGACCGTGTACCCGGCGATCACGAACGTCGGCACCCGGCCGACGTTCGGCGACGTGGATCATCCGATCGTCGAGACCCACATCTTCGGCCTGAACCGGGACCTGTACGACGCGCCGCTGCGCCTGTCGTTCGTGCAGCGGCTGCAGGGACGAGCGGGCGTTTCCCGACGTGGATGCCCTGCGCGCGCAAATCGAGGCGGACTGCCGCAGCGCCAGACGGCTGTTCGGGCGCATTTCGCTGTAGAATCGTGGATATGCCACAGCGGTCCGCGGCTCCGTCCGACACGCTGGTCCGGTTGTCGGTGCCGGTCCGGGGGGAGCTTCGGGGGATCGTTCCCGACCTGGCGGCGAAAGTCGCCGAGTCGATCGGCCAGCGCGCCGACGTCGCGGCGCTGGCGCTCGCGATCGACGGGATCACGGCGCGCGTCGCGCCCTCCGCCCAGGACAACGAGGAGATCGACGTTCGTATTCCGCCAGGCCGGCGGCGACCTCCTGATCGAGGCGCACTGCGGTGGCCGGTCCTCCGAGGTGCGCTGCCCGCTGGCCGCGTGAGATCCGCCAGGAGGCGCTCCCTCACGCGCCCGACTCCCTGATGCCCATGCGCCTGTACAACACCCTCACCCGCCGCGAAGAGGATTTTGCGCCCGTCAGAGAACAACCTCGTGCGGATGTACACGTGCGGACCGACCGTGTACGCGCGCGCCCACATCGGCAACTTCCGGACCTTCGTCGCCACCGACGTCCTGCGGCGCGCGCTCGAGCACGAGGCCGGGTTCGGCGTGCGTCAGGTGATGAACTACACCGACGTGGACGACCGCACGATCCTCGAGTCGCAGAAGGCCGGCGTGCCGCTGCGCGAGTACACGGAGCGCTACATCGAGGCGTTCCGGGAGGACGCGGCCCGGCTCGGGCTCGAGCCGGTCGAGGAGAACCCGCGCGCCACCGACGACGAGAACGTGCGCGCGATGGGCGAGACCATCAAGGCGCTCGAGAGGAACGGGCATACCTATACCAGCGAAGGCTCGATCTACTTCAAGATCTCGACGCTGCCGGACTATGGCAAGCTGGCGCGGCTCGATCACTCCGGCATCCTGAGCGGCGCGCGCGTCGACTCGGACAAGTACGAGAAGGAAGACGCGCGCGACTTCGTGCTCTGGAAGGCGGCCAGGCCTGGCGAGCCGACCTGGGATCCGGGCATCGGGCCGGGACGGCCGGGATGGCACATCGAGTGCTCGGCGATGGCCCTGCGGCTGCTCGGCACGCCGCCCATCGACATTCACGCCGGGGGAGTCGACCTGATCTTCCCCGCACCACGAGAACGAGATCGCGCAGAGCGAAGGCGCCACCGGCAGGCCGTTCTCGCGCTTCTGGGTGCACGTCGAGCACCTGATGATCGCGGACGAGCCCGGTAAGGGCGGCGAGAAGATGTCGAAGTCGGCCGGCAACGTCTACAACCTCCAGGACGTCATCGACAACGGATTCCGCCCCTCGGCGCTTCGCTACCTGTATCTCGGCGTGCACTACCGCAAGCAGCTCAAGTTTTCGTGGACCGCGATGGCGCAGTCGGAGGAAGCGCTCAAGCGCGTGACCGACTTTCTGGCGAGGCTCGACGCGGCGCCGGTCCGCGAGCAGCCGGCGCCCGCGATGGCCGCGCTTCTCGACGAGGCTGGCCGCGCCTTCGGTGCGCACATCACGAACGACCTGAACACGGCCGCCGCCATCGGCGTCATGTTCGACCTCGTCCGGGCGCTGAATACCGCCCTCGACGCCGGCGAGGTCGGTTCGGCCGATGCGGCGCGCATCCGCGAGACCTTCGACCGGTTCGACCGCGTGCTCGGCGTGCTCGCCCTGCGCCGCACGGAAGACGAGCGCCCCCCAGTGCCGATCGAGGAGATTGACCGCCTGATCGAGGCACGTCGCGCGGCGCGCCTGTCCCGTAATTTCGCCGAGGCCGATCGGATCCGGCAGGACCTCGATGCCCGCGGCATCGTCCTCGAGGACTCCGGCTCAACGACCAGATGGAAACGAAAATGATCCCAGCCATGACCGCACCAGACATCAAGACCGCCCTGCCTGGCCCCAAAGCCAGGGCAATCATCGCTCGCGACAACCAGTTCGTGTCTCCCTCGTACACGCGCGACTACCCCTTCGTCATCGCCCGCGGCGAAGGTGCCGTCGTCGAGGACGTGGACGGCAACCGCTTTCTCGATTGCGCGGCCGGCATCGCCGTCAATTCCACCGGCGTGTCGCATCCCGAGGTCGTCGCGGCGATCATCGAGCAGGCGCAGAAGTTCATCCACATGTCCGGGACGGACTTCTACTACGAACCGCAGGTGCGCCTCGCCGAGCAGCTGGCCGCGCTCGTGCCCATCGACGGCCCCGTGCGTGCGTTCTTCGGCAATTCCGGAACGGAGGCGACGGAAGCCGCGCTGAAACTGGCGCGGTATCACACGAAACGTCAGGGCATCATGGCGTTTCTCGGCGCGTTCCACGGCCGGTCGCTCGGGTCGCTGTCGCTGACAGCGAGCAAGGCGGTACAGCGCCGCGGCTTCGGACCGTTCATGCCGGGCGTCTACCACGGGCTCTATCCCGACCCGTACCGGTTCAATGGCAGCGCCGACGCGTGCGCGGATGCGGCGCTCTCGTTCATCCGCGATCAGCTCTTCACGCACCTGGTGTCGCCCGACGAGATCGCGGCGATTGTCGTCGAGCCGATCCAGGGGGAGGGGGGCTATATCGTCCCGCCGAAGGCGTTCCTTCAGGGCCTCCGCGAGATGGCGACCACGTACGGCATCGTGCTCGTGGTCGATGAAGTGCAGTCGGGCATGGGCCGCACCGGGAAGATGTTCGCGTCCGAGCACTTCGACCTGAAGGCTGATGTGGTCAACATCGCCAAGGGCATCGCGTCGGGCCTGCCGCTGGGCGTGACCTGCGCCCGCGCCGAGATGATGGCGTGGCCTCCGGGCGCGCATGCGAGCACGTTCGGCGGAAACCCCGTCTCGTGCGCCGCCGCCAACGCGACGATCAAGCTGCTGAAGGAGCAACTGGTCGCCAACGCCGCCGCCGTGGGCGCGCACCTGATGGACGGTCTGCGCGATCTCCAGCGGAAGCACGCGCTCATCGGCGATGTCCGCGGCAGAGGGCTGATGATCGGCATCGAACTGGTGAAGGACCGCACGACGAAGGAGCGCGCGGTCGAGGCGCGCAACGCGCTCGTCCAGGCGATGTTCCGCCGCGGCGTGCTCGTCCTGGGCGCCGGCCGGAATGCGCTGCGCCTGGCGCCGCCGCTCGTCCTGTCGAAGGATCAGGCCGACGCCGTGCTCGGCGTCATCGACGAGGCGCTCGGAGAGATCACCCCGCGATAGCGCGCGCCGCCGCGCCGTCTCGCTCGGGAGCGCCGTCCCCTCCACACGGGACTCCACGTTGCATCGTCAGGAGGCGTTCTGATGACGATGGAGCGGCAGGCCCTTGGGAAAACAGGGGAAGATCTCGCGGTCGCGGCAATCGAGCGGCTGGGGTACGAAGTTCTTGATCGGCGCTACCGCACGCGGCATGGCGAAATCGACATTGTCGCGGAGGACGGCGACACGGTCGTCTTCATCGAGGTGAAGGCGCGCGCGACGGCCAGTCGCGGGACGGCGGCCGAGGCCGTGACGGCGCGGAAGCGGCGCAGGCTGATCGCGATGGCGAACGACTACCTCTGCCGGCGCAGGCTGACGTCGAGGCGCTGCCGGTTCGACGTCGTGGCGATTGACGGGGACGGGGACGGGCGGCGGCTGAGGCTCTACCGGAGCGCATTCGACGCAAGTCGCTGAGGACAGGGATCTTGCCTGTCGATCGCGCCCTGTGGTACGATGAGCACTTCCAGACGGCGCTGCGATCGGCGTTGGGCGAGCGGGAATAACTCAGTGGTAGAGTGCGACCTTGCCAAGGTCGAAGTCGCGGGTTCGAATCCCGTTTCCCGCTCCAATCTTGAATCGTCGGGGGCCCCTGCACCCCGACTGGCGGCCTGCACTACGCTGGCGCTTCGCCGCCAGCTCCGTTCCGGCCGCGATCGATGTAGGGATGGCGCCCTGTGGGCGCTCCTGCGTGCTCCGCTCCGCTGGCGCTTCGTCGCCAGCGCCGCTCCGCACGCTACTGTTGCAGACGGGGGCCCCTGCACCCCGACTGCGGCCTGCACTACGCTGGCGCTTAGCCGCCAGCTCCGGCAAGGGTTGCGGGCACTTCCTGGTTCGGGCAGGCGTCAGAGCAGTTTGATGATCATCCGCACTCGTCTCACCGAACGCTGTTGTAGCCGCCTCTGACGCGGCCGGTACTCCTTCGCACAACTCGAGTCCGTCCGGCGCCGTCGCCAAGTGGTAAGGCAGAGCTCTGCAAAAGCTCCATCCCCGGTTCAAATCCGGGCGGCGCCTCCAAAATTTCCTCAATAAATTGCGATGTCGGCATCGCGGTGCGGGATCCGACCAGGACAACCCACCTTTCGGCAGGCGCTCCGCTTCCTGCTCCTTCAGGCGGATCCTGAGCCCGCCAGCGCCTGGCGGAGCTTCGCGGCCAGGGCTTCGCTGGTGAACGGCTTGTGCAGGAAATGCGCGTCGTCTTCCAATAGGCCCCTCTGCGCGACGACGTCGGCCGGGTAGCCGGACATGAAGAGGCTCCTGACCTGCGGCCTGAGCGCGACCACCTGTGCCACGAGATTGGGGCCGCTCACCGCGGGCATCACCACGTCGGTCAGCACCAGATGGATCGCACCGGCGTGTTCACGGGCCAGGCGGATGGTCGCTTCCTGAACGTCGTGCCGACGCCGAGTTCGCTGGAAACGGAGGCGAAGCCGTGGTTCTGCCTGACGATACCGTAGACCGTCGCCAGTCCGAGACCCGTGCCTTTCCCCACATCCTTGGTCGTGAAAAAGGGCTCGAAGATCCGGTCGAGCACCGCTTTCGGCATGCCGGAGCCGGAGTCGCTCACCGTGAGCACGACGTAGTCGCCCGGGGTGGCTCCCTCGTCGCTGCCGCACGCGGCGGCGTCGACGGTCGTGTTGTGCGTCTCGATCGTGAGTCGGCCCACACCCGCGATGGTGTCCCTGGCGTTGACGCACAGGTTGACGAGGACCTGGTCGACCTGCGACGGATCGAGTTTTTTCTTGGCGATGGCCTGCCACTCGAGGCTGTCCATCTCATGCCCGCGCGCATCAAGAGAGAGCAGAACCATCCGCACCCGGGCATATTCGGCGACCTGGTTGCGGAGTCCGGCTATTCCGACAGTCGAACCCAGTGCGACACACGTCACGCCGATGACCCTCCACACTGCGGCCAGACGATGCCGGCCTCCGCGGGATGCCGCGTCAGGGTTGTGCTGTGCGCCGTTCACCTCGACAACCTTGGTGGATCCTTCACAACGTGAGTTGGAATTGCATCACGAGGCCCCAGTCTTCGGTGTTCCAGTTCAGGCCGATGGGTGCGGCGAGCGCGACGAACGATTTCTGATGATCCAGGGTGAACTTGATTCGCCATCAAGCTGTCTTGACCAGCCGAAGTTACCCTGAACGTGAACGCGCCAGGATCCTTCGCCAGTGCAACGAAGGGTAGAACGCCGCCGCCGCGTGTCGAAGGGCAGGTATGTTAAACCGTGTTCCTGCCGGGCGGAAAGGCCGGTGAGGCCCGCGTGAAGCGCTGACGTCGGCCTCCGTTAGAAGTTCGTCAACTCCGCCGCCACGATTGCCAGGCAGTGTGGGCATGCGATCACGCGTCCGCGGCGTGGCAGCGTGGATGTGAAATTGACGCGAGCGCGAACGAGGCGCACGGCTTTGAGCGTGCTCGTGCGCTCTCCACAGGCCGGGCAGCGTACCGGCGTCTCCAGCGTGTACTCCGCCTCGATCGCCGGCTCGGTGGCCTGCGGCGGGCCTGGTACCCTGTCATCTGTTATGGCCGGCGCGGCCTGGGGACGGCCTATCGCGCGCTCGACGACCTTGAACAGCTGGTCCCGGTCGACCGGTTTCGTGAGGTAATCGACGGCACCGATCGCACGGCTTTGCTGGACAGTCCCCAGGTCGTCCAGTCCAGTCACCATGACGATTGGCGTTGACGGCCACTCCGCCTGCAGACGCTCTGACAGCCAGAGCCCGTCGTGCCCCGGCATTTTGATGTCGCACAGCACCAGTGACGCCTGCACTTGCGCCATCGTATCGAGCGCGGCGCC
Organism: uncultured Acidobacteriota bacterium; assembly: GCA_963817635.1. GTDB lineage: Bacteria > Acidobacteriota > Vicinamibacteria > Vicinamibacterales > 2-12-FULL-66-21 > CAWFPR01. Next base: position 283,824 of record CAWFPR010000002.1, read on the forward strand.
GGCACTCGAGGCGTGCTTGACCTTGTACCCGGCGGACGTCAGCCAGCGATCGAGCAGCTGACACACCGCCTGCTCGTCATCCACGACGAGCACATACCCCGCGTGCGCCTCATCTGGTTCCTCCTCGGAGGTACCGCCCAGAATCGGGTCATCCACGACGCCGTACGACAACTGTGCAGATATCACGCTGTTGAGCTATTCAAGAACGCTGCCGCCAACTCACCGGGCCTTGCCCTTCCTGGCGTCAATTGCCGTATTGTTTTCGGAGGCTACGTTCGCGCCGTCGCGAGCCCTGTGCGGTTTATGGGCCAGGACCGCACACACTGTGCGGATGCGGCCCGGCGACGGCAGCCTCCAACCCTCTTCTTTTCTTGGCCCGCACGCGCTAGCGTTCCGATCGTCCTTGCGGTCGCTCGGGCTCGCGTCGCTCCTGTTCGCGTTTCGGGCCTTCGGTCCCCTTCCACGGTGAGTCCCGTTCGCCGTGTTTGCCCTGTTCTGCCGGATCGCGGTCGTCGTTGTCCAAGTCAGGCATGGGTCCTCCTCCGGCTGTTTCTTAGCCGTTCCCGCGGGGAACCGCTGTTCTGTTTTGCACACCCCCTCGACCGACGGGTTTCTTCCTTCGTTCGAAGCCTGTTCCGGTTCAGTCGGAATACCATACCAGCCCGACGCCCGCCCGTGGTGCCGACACCGATCCGTGGACTTGCCCGAGCTGGTCGAGGGGTTGTCCGGCGGTGAACACGGAGTCACTCCTGGAGGTACCTGGACCCCGGCCTCGCCGTAGACGCCGAAGCGCCGCACCGGCATGTACTGAAGGCCGAACGAGCCGCTGTACCTGGTAGTTGTTGGAGTGTGAGGTGGACGCCACAGTCGTCGTTGTCGAGTTGTTGTTGCTGTTGGAACGCGAGTAGGCGAAACGAGGACTGAAGTAGGTACCGAACGTTGTCACGCACCGTCCCGGTGTAGAACAGCGCGCTGACGCCGCCGCCGAAGCTCCACGCCGTGCTCTCGATACCGCTTGCCGTCCCGTTCTTGCTCGAACTGCGCGAAAACGAGAAATCCGGGCGCAGGGCGACGGCGTCCGAGCTGTGCCAGATGATGCCGATCGCGCCGGGGAAGCCGATGGCCAGGCCGGCCTGGCCCGCTTCCTGGGCGAGGGCGGGGCGGGATACACAAAGCAGGATGGCGAGAACACACAGGCGTCGTGTCATGATGAGGTCGTCTCCAGTCGGCTGACGCAGGCAGGCGCCGCTCACGGGTACTGACGTTCCGTCCATCCCACTGTTTCAACGGGCGGCACCTCCCATCCCGCGTTACTGTATCTGGACACGACATGACGACTGGACAGCGCACACGGCCTGCATCGTCGCCGGGCATGCCGGGCGGTTCCCTGCACGGCTACGGCCTGTCGATGGCGGCGGTCATCGTCGCCGTGGCCGCGACGTTCGCGCTGCGGCCGTGGATGGGCACCAGCGTGTCGATCCTGTTCTTTCCAGCCGTCATCGTCGCTGCCATGTATGGGGGCTACGGTCCGTCCCTGCTCGCGACATTCCTGTCCTCCTGTGCGCTCGCGTACTTCTTCGTCCCACCCGCCGCGGCGTTCGACGTCGGCCCCGACGATTTCATTCGAGTCATGGTGTTTTCGATCGTCGCCGTCGTGACCGCGTCGCTCAGCGCGGCGCAGAAACGCGCGGAGATGGCCCAGCGCCGCGCGCTGGACGAGTCCCGCGAGGCCCTGCGGACGCTCCGCAAGGTCAGCGACTGGCCGGTGTTCGTCGATTCGACGCTGGCGGGCGCCGCACTGCGGCTGCTCGAGCACGCGGCGAGCGTCGTTGGCGCCGCCGCGGCGGTGGCGGCGTGGGAAGTATCCGACGAGCCGTGGTTCTACGTCGCCGACTCCGGGACGAGTGGGGCCGGCGTGCGGCAGTACACCCCGAAGGAACTCGACGCCATCGTGCCGGCCGGGCTCGATGGCTCGGCCTTCGTGACCGACAGGACGGTCACCGGCGAAACGGTGCTGACGGTGAGCCGGCAGGGGGCAATCGGCGAATGGCGGGGGCAAGCCGCACACCCGGCAATCGCCGCACGCCTGATTCGGACGGGTCTGGTGTCAGCCCCGTTTTCGGTCGAGCACCTGTCCGGCCGGCTGTTCTTCAACGGGCTCGCCGACGCGTCGCCGGGCATCATTCCGCTCGCCGAAGTCGTGTCCCGTGAAGTGGGGAATTCGCTCGAACGCCTGCACCTCCACGACCGCCTGCAGCAGATTGCGATCCGGGAGGATCGACTCCGCGTGGCGCGAGACCTGCACGACGGCGTGCTCCAGTCACTCACCGGCATCCGCTTCCGCCTCCAGGCGCTGGCCGACGAACAGCCAAGCTCGTCCAGCCTGCGCGACCCACTGCTCTCGGTCGAGCGTGCAATCGCGATCGAACAGCGCGAACTCCGGCTCTTCATCGAGGGCCTGCGGCCCGTGCTGCGGCGTCGCGAGCCCGGCAGCACCGTGGCGTCCAGCCTCGAAGAGCTGCGGGGCCGCCTCGCTGTCGACTGGAGCACGCCGATTGTCGTGCGCGTGACGCCACAGGACCTGTCCCTGAGCCAGCAGGCCGAACAGACGCTGCGATTCGTGGTGCGGGAAGCGGCCGTCAACGCGCTGAAGCACGCCCAGCCGTCGCGCGTGTCGGTGGAGGTCGTATCCGAGGCGCCGGAGAACCTGCGTATCACGGTGTCGAACGACGGCCGGGGTTTCCCGTTCCGCGGGCGCCTCGAGCACGAGGAGCTGATTGCCGCCAATGCCGGACCGGTCAGCCTGCGGGAGCGGCTCGTGTCCGTCCACGGCACTCTGGCGATCGAATCCACGGCGACGGGTTCACGCCTCGAGATCCTGCTGCCCGTGACCGGCTAGGGGACTGGCTCCACTAGATGAGCCCCTTCTGCTGGGCGCAGAGCAGGAGTTCGAGCCGTCCGTCCACGCCGAATTTCTCATAGATATTGTGCAGGTGCACCTTCACGGTGCCTTCCGATATCGCCAGGCGTTCGGCGACGGCCCTGTTGCGCAGCCCCTGCGCCACCATCCGGACGATCTCGATCTCGCGCGGCGTCAGGGCACCGCCCGCAGCCTGGCCCGTCGCCTCGCGATCCAGGGTCGTCCGGAGCGCGCGATTCAGCGTCTCGGGGTCGATCCGCTGTTCGCCGCGATGCACGGCCCGGACGCACTCGAGCAGCACGTCGGGCGACGACTCCTTCAGCACGAGCCCCATCGTGCCGAGCTTCACCGCCTCGACGGCCTCTTCGTCGCGAATGGCCGCCGTCAGCAGGACCACGCGGGTGGAGAGCCGGCGCGCGGCGAGGGCGCGCAGCACGTCGAGGCCGCTCTGCCCGGGCATGCGGAGGTCGAGCAGCAGCACGTCGGGCCGGTGCTCGGCGACCGCCGCGACCGCGCTCGCGCCATCCCGGCAGCAGCTGACTACGTCGAAGTCCTCCTGGCGCTCGAAGAGCTGCTCGAGCCCGTGAAGCACGATTTGATGGTCATCGACGATTACGAGGCGCATGGAATGGAAAATGGAAAATGGAAAAATGGTAGATGGTAAATGGTGGGGAGAATCTGGAAGGAGCAGAATAAGTGAACCGAGCATAGCAGGAATGTCGGACGTGTGCCAGCTATGGGACGGGTGGACTTGCCGGGGCGGGACGGGCGGGGGTAACATCAGCGATCTGATGGCTCGCCGAAAGGTCCTGCTGGTCGTGCCCGACGGGGAATTGCGCGCCCGCTACGAGATGGCTCTGCGGTTCTGCGGCCTCGATCCGGTCCATGTGCCGGAGGGCGCTCTCGAGCGCATCCCGGGCGGCGTGATGGCCGCGTGCGTGCTGACCGATCACCACCCGGGCATCCAGGCGCTGTGTGACCGGCTGCTGGCGGCGGCCATCCCGGTCATCCGGATCGATCCATTCATCCGCCACGCCCGCGAGCATCTGCCGTTCGACGTCGTGCTGCCCGCCTCGAGCGAGCCTCGCGACCTGATCTCGGCGCTGCGGCACCTCGTGCCGGGCGCAGCCGGTCCTGCCTGACCCGTCAGTCCTCCCGCAGCGCGACGGTCGGAGCGAGCCGCGAGGCACGCCGCGCCGGGAGCCAGCTGGCCAGCAGTGCGACCAGGGCCAGGCCGGCCATGCCGGTCGCGAGCGTCGCCGGATCCCACGGCTCGAGCCCGTAGAGAAGACTGGTCGCCGACCGACCGGCAACGACGGCGAGCAGGCCGCCGAGCGCGAGCCCGATCCCGACGAGCCAGCCTGCCTCCCGGATCATCAGCCGCATTACGGCGCCGCGGTCCGCGCCGAGCGCCATGCGAATCCCGATCTCGACCTTGCGCCGCGCAACGGCGTAAGACATGACGCCGTACAGCCCGATCGTCGCGATCAGCACCGCGAGCCCGCCGAAGAACCCCGAGAGCGTGGCCATCAGCCGTTCGCTCAGCAGCGAGTCGCGCACGAGGCCGTCCATCGCCTGGTAGTCCACGAGGATCGACGGATTGATTTCGGCCAGCGCGCGTGTGGCGCCGCCGGCCACGGCCGCGAGTGAGGTGTCGGCGTGCAGCACGACGCGGAGTGTCGGCCCCGACGGTACCTCCTGTTCCGCGTCGAAAAACGCGATTGGCGTGAAGGGCTCGCGCAGGTCGCTGTACTTCGTGTCCTTCACGAGGCCGACGACGGTATAGATCGGCCGCGCCTGGCCGACGCCCGTGTCGATCTGGAACGCACGGCCCACCGGGCTTGCACCGGGGAAGTACTTCTTCGCGAAGGTCTCGCTCACGATGGCGACGCGCGGTGATCCCAGCCCGTCGCGCCCGTCGAAATCGCGGCCGGCGATGAGCGTCGTGCCCAGCGCGCGGAAATAGCCGGGGCCGACCAGGTTGAAGTTCACGTTTCCCGGCTTCGCGACGCCGCCGACGACGACCTCGTTGTTCCAGCCGCTCCCGCTGATCGGGACGATGAAGGCCTGCACTGCGTCGCGCACGCCCGGCACCGCGCGCAACCGCTCAACGATGCCCCGATACACGACCTGGCGCTCGTCCTCCGCCACGCCGGCGCGCCGGAGGTCGAGCCTGGCGATCAGCACGCCCTCGGTGCGAAAGCCCGGATCGAGCGTCGCGAGATTGCGCAAGCTGCGCCCGAAGAGCAGGGCGCCGGCGACCAGCACGAGCGACAGCGCCACCTGCACGACGACGAGCGCCCGGCGGAGCGTGACACGCTCGCCGCCGTCCGTCGTCCCGCGGCCGCCGGTCTTCATCGTGGCGCCTGGACTGGTGGCGGTCGCGCGCAGCGCCGGCGCGAGTCCGAACAGCAGGCACGCGGCGACCGCGAGGCCTGTGGTGAACGCGAGCGTCCGCCAGTCGATGGCCAGATCCACGAACAGCGGTTCGCCCTCCGTGCTGAGGAACGCCACGAGAAAGCGGCTGAGCCACTGCGCGACGAGCACCCCGCCCGCGGCGCCGCCGATGGCGAGGAGCAGGCTCTCGGAGAGCATCTGCCGCATGATGCGGCCGCGCGAGGCGCCGATGGCGAGCCGGACCGCGATCTCTCGCTGGCGGGCGGTCGCGCGGGCGAGCATCAGGTTGGCGAGATTGGCGCACGCGATGAGGAGGACCAGCCCCGTGACGCCGAGCAGCAGCCAGAGCGGGGTCTCATAGCTGGCGCGGATGACCGACACGCCGGACGGGGCGGGCGCGGCCGTCAGCGTGAACGCGGTGTAGGCCTTCAGGTCTTCCGGCGTGAAGGTGGAGGGTGCGGTCGCCTCGAACACCGACGGCGAGATCGCCCGCAACTGTGCTTCGGCGCCGGCCGCCGATACACCGGGCTTCAGCCGCGCCAGCGCGGCGAGGAACCAGTGGTCGCGCTTGCCGAGCGCGGACTGCGCCCCGCGGCTCAGGGGTTCCGAGCAGAGCGGCGCGATCACGTCGAACGACCGACCGACGTCCACGCCGAAGAAGCTGCGCGCGCTGACGCCGACGATTTCGTACGCGTGGCCGTCCAGCGTGAGGGTGCGCCCCACGGCGCCCGGGTCCGCCCCGAACTGCCGTCGCCAGAACGCATTCGAGAGGACGACGGCGGGGGAGGAGCAGCCGCGCGAATCGTCGGCCACGGTGAGCATGCGCCCTGCCTGCGCCCCTACGCCGAGCGTCTCGAAGAACCCGCCGTTGACGTAGAGACCATCGGCTGGGTGCGACTCACCGCCGCTGGCGAGGTCGAAGGTCACCGACGCCCACGCCGCGATCCCCGAGAACACCTGCTGCCCGGCGACGATCTGCTGGAAGATCGGGTCGGTCAGGCGCGGGCGCCGGCTCACGAATCGCCCGGTGCGCCCCTGATCGTGGCTGTCGATCCCGATCTCCACGAGCCGCTCCGGGTCGTGGACCGGCAGCGCGCGCAGCCGCACGGCATCGACGAGCTGGAAGATCGCGGTGTTGGCGCCCGTGCCGAGCGCGAGCGTCGCCAGGGCGACCACCGCGAACGTCCGGTTCGCGCGCAGGAGCCGCGCCCCATACCGCAGGTCCTGCCAGATGCTTTCGGCCAGGCTCAAACTGTTCATGTGGTAGATCTCCTCGCGGATGAGGGTCGGGTTACCGAGCAGGCGATAGGCGGCGCGGCGGGCCTCGTCCGGAGAGCAGCCGCGCGCAAGGCGGTCGTCGATTTCGATGGCGAGATGAGACTCGAGTTCGCGCGCGTTCTCCTCGTCGCGGGAGCGCCGGCGGAAGAACCGGATCAGTCGCACGGCCTCACTCCTCGATGCGCAGCGCGGCTGCCGGATCGACCCGGATCGCCCTGCGCGCGGGGATGAGTGTCGCGACGGCGGCCGCCCCCGCCAGGGTCGCGAGTACTCCAGCGAACACCGTGGGGCTGCTCGCCGTCACGCCGACGAGCTGCGACTGCACGATCCGGGAGGCCGCCAGACTCAGCACCAGCCCCCCGGCGAGTCCGCCAGCCGCGAGCCCCGCCGTCTCGCGGACAATCAGCCGCAGGACCCCGGCGTTCGACGATCCCAGTGCGCGCCGAATGCCGATCTCGCGAGTGCGCGCGGCCACGGAGGCGGCGACCAGGCCGAACACGCCGGTGCACGCAAGCCACAGGCCGACGGCCGCGATGCCGGCGGCCAGCACGGTGGACGCGGTGCGCGGCGCGGTCGCCCGGGCACGGAGATCGGCGAGCGAGCGCACGTCGAAGACCGGCGCCGTCGGGTCGATGCGCCGCACCGTTTCGCGGACGGCGGGCGCCGCGGCGTTGGGGTCGCGGTCGCCACGGGCGACCACGTACATGGTGCGCGACCAGTGCTGCCCGAAGAGGTCGTAGGCCCGGGGCGCGGGCGCTTCGGTCAGCGACGCATGCCGGACGTCGGCCACCACGCCGATGACTTCGTGCCAGTCGGTCACCGGATCGTCGGGGCCGAGGGCAATCCGGCGGCCGATCGGGTCCTCCGACGGGAAGAGCCGGCGTGCGAGCGTCTCGCTGATGACGACCCGGTGGGGCTGGCGATCGCGGTCGGCGGCGGTGAAGTCGCGTCCGCGGCGCAGCGCGATCCCGGCGGCCGCGAAATATCCGGGAGTCACCATCTGCCAGCCGGCCGTCGGGCGATCCGCCATGCGGACCGGCCCGCCCTCGACGGCCACCGACGTGCCCGTGCCGCTGCCGCTCAGCGGAAGGCTCGATCCGGCAGCCACCCTGTCCATGCCCGGCAGTGCGTGAATCTGGTCGATGACCGCATCGAAGAAGCGCATCACGTCAGCCTTGTCGGGGTACGACGCGGGGTAGGCCGAGGTGCGGAACGTCAGGGCGTCTTTCGCGCCGAAGCCGGCATCGATCGCGTGGAGGTGACGCAGGCTCATGCCGAGCAGGACCGCGGCGACGGCGAGCACGAGGGCGAAGGCGAGCTGCACGGCAACGAGCAGGCGCCGCACGGTGGGCGCGCTGGTGGCGTACCGCGACGTGGACGGCCGCAGCCCGGCCGCCGCGCCGCCGATCCGCGCCACCGGCAGCAGGCGCGCCGCACAGCCGGCCGCGAAGGCGGCGATCACGGCAAACAACACCACGGACAGGTCGAACCTGATGGCGCTGACGCGCGGAAGCTCGATGGCGGCTTCGAAGGCGGCGACGAGCGCCCGCGCGAGCAGGATGCCGGCGGCGCCGCCGGCGGCCGAGAGCATCAGGCTTTCGATGGCTGCCTGGCGCAGCAGACGCGCGCGTCCAGCGCCGAGGGCCTCGCGCAGCGCGAAATCCAGCCGCCGGGCCGGCAGGTCGCCGAGGAACAGGCTGGCCAGATTGACGCACGCGATGAGGAGGATCAGGATGCCGCCCGCCAGGGCCATCCCGATCGGCGTGACGCTGCCGGCGACCATCTGCCGCCGCAGCGGAATAATCCGGAACGTGCGGCCACGGTTCGTGTCGGGATGCGCCGCCGCGAGCCGCTGCGCAATCGTGTCGAGGACACGCGCGGCGCCGGCGACGCTGCCGCCGGCCGGCAGTTTCACCAGCGCCTCGTAGGTGGTGATCGCGCGGCTGCTCGCGAGCTCATCGCTCGGGTCCAGGGGCATCCACACGTCCACGTCCTCGATCCGGAACCCCTGTCCGAGCGAGGCCGCACCGACCGGGAGTTCGAAATCGACCGGGCCGGCGAGCACGCCGATGATGGTGAACGTCCGGCCGCTGAGCGACAGCGCCCGGCCGACGGCATCTGGATCCCGCTGGAGCATGCCGGTCCAGAGCCGATGGCTGATGACCACCACCGGTTGCCCGGCGTCGGACGCCGCGGGCAGACGTCCGGCGAGCGTGCGCCCGCCGAGCATCGGGAGCAGGGCCGGTTCGGCCTCGACCAGGTTGACGCGCGCGACTTCGCCGCCAGCCGTGAGCGTCGCCCGGCCGCTGCCGAGTGCGACCGTGTCCGTGAAGGGCGCCACCGCCCGGATGTCCTCGAGGTCAGGATAGCTGACCTGCTGGGGGATGCCCCGATCGTCCTGTACGTCCCACAGCGTGGCCAGCCGGTCGGCGTCGGGGAAGGGCAGGGGCCGTGCCAGCACACCCCAGGCGACGCTGAAGGCCGCCGTCGCCGCGCCGATGCCGAGGGTGAGCAGGATCAGGGAGAGTACGAGATTGAGCGGCCGGCGCCGCAGCTGCCGCCACGCGTCACGCACGTCGAGTCCCGCGGTTTCGAGCCAGGTCACGGTGTTCATGCGGTACAGCTCCTCGCGGATGCGCGTGGGGTTGCCAAGCGCGCGATAGGCGGCACGGCGCGCTTCGTCGGGCGGCAGCCCCCGCGCGAGGTTGTCGTCGATTTCGATGGCGAGGTACGACTCGATTTCGCGCGCGCGTTCCTCGTCCCACCATCGGCGCCGGAAGAACCGAATCACCCCCATGCGCTTGTCACTCCGTGGCAGGCCGCAGGATGCGATTGACCGCGCGGACGATCTCGTCCCACCGGCTCGTCTGGCTCGCCAGTTGCCGCCGGCCCCTGGGCGTGAGCCGATAGAACCGCGCGCGGCGGTTGTTGTCGGACGTGCCCCAGTCCGACGCGATCCAGCCGCGATCCTCGAGCCGGTGGAGCGCCGGGTAGAGCGAGCCGTGCTCGACCTGCAGCACGGCGTCCGACTGGCGCGCGATGGCGTGCGCGATCGTGTGGCCGTGCGCGGCCCCGGGCGCGAGCGTCCTGAGAATGAGAAGGTCGAGCGTGCCCTGGAGCAGCTCGCCCTGCATCGACGTGTGTCCGCGTTTCGGCATGGTCCGGGAGATTATCTACCGGAAGACGCCGCTCCGGTCGATGATCTATGGGAACGGCCGGTTTTTCGTGACGAACGGCCGGTCGGGTGGGACGGGCGGGACCGCGTCGATCGAACGAAGGCGCTCCCGTTGCCGTATTCGCAGTCGAACTCCGGAGGCGTCATGCTCGAATCCGTTCGCCGCGATATCGGCTACGCGCTGAGGTGGCTGGCCCGGTCACCTGGCTTCACGGCCGTCGCCGTGGCCTCGCTCGCGACGGGCATCGGCTTCAACACCGCGCTCTTCTCGATCGTGGACGCTCTGCTGCTGCGGCCACTGCCGGTCCAACGCCCCGATCGGCTGGTGGACGTCTACACGCGCGGCAGCGACGGCGACACCTACGCCACCACCTCCTATCCCGATTTCGTCGATTTGCGCGATCGCAACGACGTGTTCTCCGCGATGGCCGGCTACAGCCCCGCGCTGGCCGCCGTCAGGTCCGGGGGCCAGTCGCGCATGGCGCTGGGCGAGGTGGTCACCGGCAACTATTTCCAGGTGCTCGGCGTCGGGTCGGCCGTCGGGCGCACGCTGCTCCCTGGCGACGACCAGCCCGGGGCGCCGCGCGTGGTGGTGCTGTCCTATGCCGCCTGGACTGCGCGACTACGCCCGGGACCCGGGCGTGCTCGGCCGCACGCTGCAGGTCCACGGCCAGCCCTACACGATCGTGGGCGTGGCGCCGCCGGTCCTTCAGCGGCATGGTGCCGATGCTCCAGCCCGAAATCTGGCTGACCTCCGCGTGGGTCGCGGAGGTGGAACCGGCCGGGATCCAGGATGTCGTGCCCTCGCCTGGCAACACCCGGCTCGAGCGGCGCGGCCAGCGCTGGATGTTCATCAAGGGCCGTCTGAAGGAAGGCGAGACAGTCGAGCGCGCCGGGGCCAACCTCCAGGTCATCATGCGGCAGCTCGCCGAAACCTACCCGAAGAGCAATGAGAAGCGCACGATCGCGGTCGCGCGGAATGTCCGCGTGCATCCGGCGGCCGACGCGCTGCTGCGGCCGGTCGCGATCGCGCTGATGGGCGGCATCGGCCTGGTGCTGCTGGTCGCGTGCGCCAACGTGGCGAACATGCTCATGGCCCGCGCCTCGGGACGCCAGAAGGAGATCGGGATTCGCCTGGCGATCGGCGCCGGCCGCGCGCGGATCGTCCGCCAGATGCTGACCGAGAGCGTCGTCCTGGCGCTCTTCGGCGCGACGGCCGGCGTGCTCGTCGGCAAGCTCATGTTGTGGGCCGTCCAGGCCCTGCCGCTGCCGCTGCCCGTGCCCCTGGCCCTGTCGGTGCGCATCGACGGACGGGTGCTCGCTTTCACGGCGGCGGTGGCGTCGCTGGCCGGGATCATCGCCGGGCTCGCGCCCGCGCTCCAGGCCACGCGTCCCGATGTGGTCGCCGAACTGAAAGGCGAGGTGTCCGGACGGCGCACCGGACGGTGGCGCTGGTCGCTCGGCGACGGCCTGGTCGTCGCGCAGACGGCAGTCACGCTTGTCCTGCTGGTAGCCGCGGGACTGCTGACACGCAGCATCATGCAGGCGCAGCACGTGAAGCTGGGCTTCGATCCGGATGGACTGGTCGCCGTCGCCGCCGAATACAGCCTGATCGGCTACACGGACGAGCGGGCAACGCGGGTGTTCGAACAGGTGCGCGGTCGGGTCCGGTCGATGCCGGGCGTCCAGTCCGTCTCGCTCACGCTGCGACAGCCGCTGGCGATCAACCAGACACGCAACTCGATCTTCTTTCCCGACCGCCAGCGTGCAGGCGACGAAGCGGTCACCATCAACGCGACCTCGGTGGATCAGGACTACTTCGCGACGTTGGGCGTGCCGCTGCTCCAGGGGCGCAACTTCACGGCGGCCGACACGCCGACCTCGGCCCGCGTCGCCATCGTGAACGCCGCGTTCGCCCGGACCTATTTCTCCGGCGGCTCCGCCGTCGGGCGCCGGTTCCGGCTGCGCGGCATCGACGGGCCCGAGTACCAGATCGTCGGCGTCGTGGCCGACTACAAAGTGCAGACCGTCGGCGAACCGCCGACTCCCTGCATTCACTACTCGATCTCGCGGCGCGCGTTCACCGGGCAGGTGGTGCTCGCGCGCACGTCGGCCGACGCCAACGCGCTCGTGGCGGCCATCAGGCGCGAGTTCCTGGCGATCGAGCCGGATACGGTCTTCTTCGAGAGCCAGACGATGGGAGCGCAGGTGGACGCGACGTTGCTGCCGGCCCGCATCGCCGCGCAAGCCATCGGCATCGTCGGGCTGGTTGCGACGCTGCTGGCCGCGATCGGCCTGTACGGAGTCGTGGCCTATGCGGTGGCGCGCCGGACGCGCGAGATCGGCATCCGGATGGCGCTCGGGGCGCGGCCGTCGGGAGTACTGGGGATGGTGATGCGTCAGGGGCTGGGCGTCACGGCCGTGGGACTCGCCGTGGGCTCGCTTCTCGCGTGGATGGCGGCGCGCGGGCTCTCGGCCGGCCTGTATGGGGTTGGCGCGGCCGACCCCGCCGCGTGGGCTGGCGCGATCGCCGTTCTGCTCGGGGCCGCCGTCCTCGCGAATTACATTCCCGCGCGCCGCGCGGCCCGCGTGGATCCCTCGAGCGGCGTTGAGGCTCTGACGGTCCCCCCTCCCGCCGCGGCGGGCGAGGTCCGGCGGGCAGTCGTAGCGGCTGGGCGCCCCAGAGCGGAAACGTCGAAATCCCGGCTATACCATTTGACAGAGTGTCTTCCTCAGGGGAGTATTACGGCCGAACGACCATGTTCAGCTTGCGTGCGCGTCGCGCGTTCTCCGGGCACCACCGTTGAAGCATCGGATCTTTCACATCTGCGGCGGTCTGCTGACCGCGCTCGCGCTGGTCGCGGCTGAGCCACGGGGGAGTGCGCAGTCGCCCCCCGCGCCTCCGGCCCGGCCAGGCGCCGCGACGAGGCTCGCCGTCAGCGTCGAGCGCCACGTGGCCGGCGCGCCCGTTCTGTTCGGGGTGCCGTTGCCGCGCGGGGTCCTGCGCTCGCCCGACCAGGTGCGGCTGCTCGCGCCGGACGGACGCGAGGTCCCCAGTCAGATATCGGAGGTGAGCACCTGGGCACCTGCTGACGACAGCATCAAGTGGATCTGGGTGTTCTTCTTTGCCGAAGCGTCCGACCGATACACGCTGGAGTTCGGCGACGCCGTCAGGCGCGCCGAGGCGCCCGCGCCGCACGTGTCGGTCCTCAACAACCAGCGGCCAGGCGGATATCTGATCGTGGACACCGGTCCGATGAAGTTCGAGGTGCGCAAGGGGCCCGGAGGGTTCCTGAGCCACGTGCAGATCGATCGCGATCGCAACGGGTTCGGCGACGCGGACGTCGTCGCCGAGGGCGCGGGAGAGCGCGGTTCGTTCGTCGATCTGCTCGACGACGAGGGCCTCGACCCGTCCAGGGCGGTGGTCGAGCGAATGGTGATCGAGCGCGGGTCGGGTCCCATGCACGCGATTCTGCGGGTCGAAGGGCAGTATTTCTACGGCCGGAAGACGCATCCGGCGGCTCCGTTCGTGACGCGGATTCACGCGTATGCCGGGCGGACCGCCCTCCGGATCGATCACACGTTCATCTATACAGGCGACCCGGACATGCACACGAAGCAGGCGGGCCAGCACGCGCACGTCGCCACCGAGGCCGGCGCCATCATCACGGAGGATCCGAACGACGCCGGGTGGACCCAACCCAGGGACCGGCTGGCCGCGGCGGGTGTCGCGGTCACGCTCGCGCTGCGGAACCCGAGCGGACGCACCGCGGTTGGCGACGGCCGCTGGTGGGAGCGTCGCTCCAGCCACACGGTGGAGTTCCCCGCCGGCGCCGCCGGTCCGTGGTCGGTGCTGCAGACGGGTCCGGAGCCCAATCGCATCCCGCCGTTCCCTGAGTCGACACCGGCAACCCGCATCGACGGTTTCGCCGCCCAGGTGTCGAGCGGCGGGGCCCGGCTCGCCTCCGGCGACCGCGCAGAGGGGTGGCTGCGGATTGCCTCCGGCCGTTCGGAAGTCTCGATGGCGCTTCCGCGGTTCCTCGAGGAATATCCGAAGGAAATCCGCTACGAGCCGGACGGCGGGCGCCTGACGGCGTATTTCTGGTCGCCGTCGGTCGAGCCGATGAGTTTCGCCCGCTGGTCGAGCGCACTCGATCGCGAGGAGGAAACGATTTCGGTCGAGAACAACGCACGCGGCATTGCGAAGACGACGGAAGTGGCGATCGACTTTGCGGCTGACGGAGGCGCGGGCGTGGCGACGCCGGCCCGTGCGTTCGTGGAGGCGCCGGTCGCCCACGTCACGCCGTCGTGGTACGGCGCGAGCGGTGTCTTCGGCAGGTTTGCGGCGCTCTCCGATCGCGATCCGGCCCTCCAGCGCTCGATCGACTACAAGTTCGACTGGATGCTCTTCAACCAGCGATGGATGCCCTGGTATGGCATGTGGGACTACGGCGACTGGCGGCTCTATTTCGACGGCGAGAAGTGGACGGACTGGGGCAACAACGAGCCGGCGGAGGACTACATCTGCTGGCTGCAGTTCATGCGCACCGGCGACGCCCGCGTCTACGACGCCGCGCGCGCCAACAGCCGCCATTCGATGGACGTGGACAACGTCCACTGGCCGGCCGAACCGCATTTCGTCGGCGACAGCAACGTCGCGCTGGACTACTGGGAGTTCGACCGGGCGCGGCGGACGGGCGAGTATGACGGCCCGGCGCCCTCGCCGTACGTGGGCATCGGATCGCGCCACGCGAAGCAGCACTGGGTCAAGACGCTCAGCGCGCACGTGTGGGTGCAGGGCTGGCTGGCCGACTACTATCTCACCGGGGATCACCGCGGGCTCGACGTCGCGATCGAGACGGCCGACATGCACCTGCGGCGCATCTGGGGTGAGCACGGCCTCACCGGCCGCCGCCTGTATCTCGCCGCGTGGAACGTGCTCGACGTCTGGGACGCGACGAAGGACGAGCGTTACGAGCGCGAAGCCGACGACCTGGTCGGGCGCATGTTGCGGCTCCAGGATCGCGAGCAGGGCGGCAGCCTGTCGATGGACCGCTACGGCTACGCCGACGTGTACATCACGCACGCGCTGGCGATGTACCTCGACCTGACCGGCGACGCGCGCGTCCGGACCGCCCTGGCGCGCCACGCGCGCCGCGTGCGCGACGTGCCGGCGCTGAACCACGAATTCGAGTCGTACATGTCCGGCGTGTACGCGCTCGTGCTCGGGTGGGATCTGACGGGCGAGCCGAGTCTCCTCGCGGAGGCGCGGCGGCGGCTGGAGGCGCTGAAGATGGACGCGCTCCAGCGCCCGATCGACGACACCTGGACGCTCGGCGAACTGTTCACGGCGCTCGACAAGGCCAGCCATCTGCCGCGGAGCGCGATTCGCAACAGCCGCGCGCTGCCCATCTGGAGCGCCACGAACGGCTTGCGGGTGTTCGGCTGGACGAACGCGTATGTGCTGCCGTTCGCGCTCGAGCGGCTGGAAAAGGGCCCAGGGCCCAGAGCGCAGGGCTCAGGGGGCAGGCAGTAGGCAGGCAGTCCGGTGAACGGGCGCCGCGGACAGGCGCCAGGCACCAGATTGGAACTCGACACGATCTGAGAGGAGAGCGATCCATGGGAGGAAGCGCACGTTTGCTGGTCGGGAGAATCGCGCTTGCGCTGGCGGTGGCCTGCACACTCGGGGGACCAGCCTTCGGCCAGTCAACCGCGATCAACGGTTCGATTGAAGGAACGATCAAGGACGTTTCCGGCGGCGTCCTGCCGGGCGTCACGGTGACGGTGCACAACAACGACACGGGCGCCGAGCGTACCGTCGTCACCAACGGCGAGGGCATCTACCGCGCGGTGCTGCTGCCGCTCGGCACCTACCGCGTCGCGGCGGAACTCTCCGGGTTCAAGAAGTACGAGCAGACCGACATCCTCCTCAACGCGGGGACGACGGCGGTCATCAACATGGTGATGGCGGTGGGAGCGCTGACCGAGGTCGTCAGCGTCGCGGCCGATTCGGCTGTCGTCGATCTGGGCAAGATTGACGTGGGCCGCAACCTCAACGAACGCGAAATCAAGAACCTGCCGCTCGTGTCGCGCAACCCGTACAATTTCGCGCTGCTGCAGACGGGAGTCAGCGGGTTCGAGAACTCCGAATTCGGCGTGCCGCGCTTCAGCGCGAACGGCTCGCTCCTGCGCATCAACTACCAGGTCGACGGCAATACCAACACGCAGAAGGATCGCGCCGGGCTGCGCCTGATGCCGATGTCCGAGGTCGCGATCGGCGAAGTGAAGGTCACGACGAGCGGCTACGCGCCGGAATTCGGCCAGACGATGGGGCTCGTGTACAACGCCATCACCCCGTCCGGCACCAACCGGCTGAAGGGCGACGTCAGTTACCGGTTCCGCAAGACCAGGTTCAGCGCGTTTCCGTTCTACTTCACCCTGCCGCGGACCGACGAGAACAGGCCTCCCGACGAAGTGAACACCTGGACCGCCAACGTGGGCGGGCCCGTCGTCAAGGACAAGCTGCACTACTACGTCGGCTTCGAACGGACCTACCGGGACATGGTGCGGGTCATCACCCTGGATCCGGCGCTCGTGCAGGAGGTGGGCCTGCCGTCGCAGCCGGCCGTGGCGCCGGCGAACCAGAATGTCCGTTTCTTCATCGGCAAGCTCGACTACCGGATCAGCGACACGCACCGGCTCAGCACCCGGTTCAACTGGTTCGAGAACGCCAATCCGTACAACGGCGGCGGTGGCGGGATTACCGCCATCGAACGCTCGTTCGACTTCTCGGACGCCATGAATTCCACGGCCGCCCAGCTCGTCTCGGCGTGGGGCGCCAACCGCCTGAATGAGATCCGCGTGCAGTATGCGCAGCGGCACTCGCAGCGCTACTCGATCGCCGATGCGCCGGCGGGCATCTCGATCAACATCACCAACTCCATCCAGTTCGGCCACCCGACGTCGGACGGCGAGGACTTCAAGCAGGGGATCACACAGTTCATCGACAACTTCACGCTGATCCGCGGGCGCCACAGCTTCAAGTCCGGGATCGATTTCCAGTACGTTCACGATACCCGCTCGGTGCCGCTCACCGCCACCTACACGTTCCCGACCGTGGATGCGTATCTCGCCGCGCGCGCGGGCACGAACGTGCGCGACTACTCGACGTTCGCGCAGGTCATCGGCGACCCGAACTTCGAAATGAACACGAAGCTGTTCAGCGCCTTCTGGCAGGACGACTGGCGCGTGACGCCCGACGTCAAGATGCTCTACGGCGTCCGCTACGACGCGTACTTCTACCCGACGGGCACCGCGGATGCTCCGTTCGCCTACTCACAGAAGTTCGCCAACGACACGAACAACTTCGGTCCCGCGGCTCGGCCTGGCGTGGACGCTCGGCGAACGGAAGACCGACGTCGTCCGCGCGAGCACCGGCATCATGTACGACCAGCCGCTCCTGGCGATCTACCAGAACTCGATCCAGCAGAACGGCCTGCCCGCCCGCACGACCTATTCGGTGAATGCCACCGGCCTCGGCGCACCGGACTTTCCGAACACGCTGGCGAACCTGCCGGCCGGCGTGACCGCTCCGGCGCAGTCCATCTTCGCGCCCGACCCTGGGCTGAAGCTCGCGTACAACTGGCAGAACAGCGCGCAGTACGACCGCGCGATCGGCCAGTGGTATCATGCGTCGGTCGGCGTCGTGTACAACCGCGGCTACAACCTGCCGGTCATCAACGACATCAACCTGATCAACCCGACCGGCACGCTCGCCGACGGCCGCAACATCTACAGCACGTCGGTCAACGCGAACACGCGCATGGATCCGCGCTTCAACCACATCAACGTGGTGCAGTCGCCCGGCACGTCCACCTACAAGGCGCTCCTGTTGACCTTCGGCAAGCGCTTCTCGAACGGCGTGCAGTACGACTTCAACTACACCCTCGGAAAGGGCATCGACAACGCGCCGCTCACGAGCACGCTGGCCGTGCAGGGGGACTCCGGGCGATCGGATCCCACCGACCTCAATCGTGACAAGGGCCCCAACGCCCTCGACACGCGCCACTCCTTCAACGGCAGCATCGTGGCGATGTCGAGCGTGAAGCGCGGCCCGGAACTGCTCCAGGCGCTGCTCAGCGAGAACCAGGTCGGCGTGGTGATTCAGTTCAACAGCGGCATTCCGTTCACGGTCACCAGCAACCGCGACCTGAACCTGGACGGCGTCGGCAGCGATCGACCCCTGAACGTCGGCCGCAATTCCGTGTATCTGCCGGCGCGCTGGAACGTGGACGCGAGGCTCTCGCGCTTCATCCCGCTCGGCAGCAACCGCCGCGTCGAGGTCCTCGCCGAGTTCAAGAACATCTTCAACATCGTCCAGACGTCGCGCGTCCGTACGGGCGTCAACGTCGATACGGCCGGCAACGTGCTCACGCCGCTGGTCTTCGGCTCGGTCCGCTCGACGCTGACATCGCTGCCGACCAACGGCAACGATTTCCTGCCGCAGAGCGGATACGAGCAGCGGAAGTTCCAGCTCGGATTCAAGTTCTCCTTCTGACGGGGTTCCTGCCAGCTTCCCGCGGTCGGACGGCTCCGGCGAACGTCGGGGACGGCTGACCGCGGGAGATCCAGACGAGGCACGAGATGAGGACACCGCGCATTCTGCTGGCGGTCGCCCTGGTGGCGGCCGCCGGATATCTGTCTGTCAGCGCGCAGCAGCGCACCTTCCAATACCGGATCGAGACACTGACCGACGAGACGGGCGCGCCCGGGCTGACGCTCGCCCTGCGGAAGCTCTCCTCGGTCGCCACGCTCATGCAGACGACCGCGCATCCCGACGACGAGCCGAACGCGATGCTCGCTTATTACGCGCGCCACCTGGGCATGCGGGTGGCCCTCGTCACCGCCACGCGCGGTGACGGCGGCCAGAACGAGATTGGCCCCGAACTGTTCGACGCGCTGGGCATCCTCCGCACCGAGGAACTGCTGGCGGCGCACCAGTTCGACGGCGCCGAGCAGTACTTCACCCGCGCGGTGGACTTCGGCTACTCGTTCAGCCCCGAAGAGACGATGCAGAAATGGGGCAGGGAAGAGATCATCGGCGACTTCGTGCGGCATATCCGGACGCTGCGCCCCGACGTCATCACGACGATGGGCGTCGGCGGCACGGGCGGAGGCCAGCACCACCAGACGTCGGCAATGCTGACGCTCGAGGCCTACAAGCGCGCAGGGGATCCGACGCAGTTCCCCGAGCAGATTCGCGACGGCCTGCGGCCGTGGCAACCGCGCAAGCTGTACCAGCCCGCCGGCGGTTTCGGTGGGCGCGGCGGCTTCGCTCCGGGCGGACGCGGCGGGCGCGCCGGGCGCGGCGGGACCGCTGCGACGGGGTCAGGGCAGGCGGGTCGTGGGAGCGCGGCGCCCGAGGCGCCCGGGGCCGGTCAGGCGCCGGCGGCCGGGCACCTGGCCACGATCGACGCGAACGTCTACGAACCGCTGCTGGGGTGCACGATCGGCGAGGTCGGCTCGGTCGCGTCGGGGATGCACATGTGCCAGGGGCGGGCACCGATCGTGGGCGGCGCCGGGCCCACCGTTTCGCGCTACCGCCTGATCGAGACGACGCTGCCGTCCCAGAAGGACCAGGACGAAACCTCGCTCTTCGACGGCATCGACACCGGGCTGTCGAGCCTGGCGTCGTTCGCCGGCGGTCGCGCTCCCGAAGCCCTCTCGGGCGGGCTGGCTGCCATTGCGGTCCGGGTGGACGCCGCCGGGCGCGCGCTCGACGCCCGCGGGCCCGCAGCGGCAATTCCGGATCTCATCGACGGGCTGAAAGGGCTCCGCGCGCTGCGCGCCGCGCTGCCGTCGATAGGCCTGGACGAGCCGGCGCTTTACGAGATCGACTTTCGTCTGAAGCCGAAGGAGGACCAGTTCGAACAGGCTATCGCCGTCGCGCACGCGCTGCGCATCGACGCGCTCGCCGACGACGGGCTGGTGGTCGCCGGGCAGCCACTCGCCGTGTCGATGATGGTGGCCAATCGCGGGGCAGACGACGTCACCGTGACGTCCGTGTCGTTCGACGGGCTCGACGGGCAGCCGGGCTGCACGCCGGCGAAGCCGTCAACCGCCGTGCCGTACCTGTGCGACGCGGACCTGCGCGTCCCGGCAGCCTCTCGCATCACCGGGCCGTACTGGCAGCGTCCGGAGTCGGCGACGCGCGCCACGTTCGACGCTGACGCGCCGTTCGGCTATCCGTTCCGTCCGACTCCGTTCCGCGCGCGCGTGGCGCTCGACGTGGCGGGCGTCAGCATCACGCGCGACCTGCCCATCCAGTTCCGGTACGAGGGCACCGGGCTCGTCGGCGAGAAACGCATGGAACTGAAGGTCGTCCCGGCTTTCAACGTTCGAGTCGCGCCGGGCACGGTCATCGTCCCGTTGCGCGCTCCCGCACCCGCCGACCGGCGTCGCGACGTCCGCGTGACGGTGCAGAACCAGACGAAGGGAGAGGCCTCCGGTACAGTGGCGCTGACGCTTCCGGCAGGCTGGCGGGCGACGCCGGCGACGGCCCCGGTGGCATTCACCCGGGAAGACGAATCTGTGACGCTGCGCTTCCGCGTGACTCCGCCGGTTCAGCTGACGGCCGGTGCGTTCACGGTCAAGGCCGAAGTCGCTGGTGCCAGGGGCGCCACACTGTCCGGCAGCGAGCATTTCGACCTCGGCTACCAGGTGATCGAATACCCCCACATCCAGCGTCGTCACAAAACCCTTGCCGCCGAAACGACGATCAAGGTAATTGACGTATCAGTGGCGCCGAATCTGACGCTCGGGTACGTGATGGGCGTGGGCGATCAGGTGCCGCCGGCGCTCGAGCAGCTCGGCGTGAAGGTGAACATGATCGACGAGGACGAGCTGGCATACGGCAATCTCGCCCGCTACGATACGATTGTCCTCGGCGTGCGCGCCTACGAACGGCGGGGCGATCTCAAGGCGAACAATGCGCGCCTCCTGAAATACGTCGAGGACGGCGGCACGCTGATCGTCCAGTACAACAAGACGGGCGAGTTCAACCAGGCGCAGTATGGACCCTATCCGGCCGTGGTCAGCAGCAACCGTGTGACGGATGAAACGGCCCCGATCGAGGTCCTGGAGAAGGAGCACCATGCCTTCACCTATCCGAACCGGATCCGCGCCGACGCGTGGGACGGATGGGTCCAGGAGCGCGGGCTCTACTTCCTCGGCGAACGCGATGCCAGGTACACGGACCTGGTGCAGTTGAAGGACCCCTTCGACTTCAATCCGGGCGAGAAGGGGGGTGCGCTGGTCGAAGCGAAGTACGGCAAGGGACGGTGGGTCTACGTCGGTCTCGGCCTCTGGCGGCAGTTGCCCGCCGGCACGGTCGGCGCCTACCAGCTGTTCGCAAACCTGATCAGCCTCGGGAAGGCCCCGCGCCCGCTGGGCGGGGGCGGGGTACAGTAGACACACATGAAGGCGACCGGAGCCGCGCTCGTCGTGCTGATGCTGGCCGGGGGAATCGGCCTGCTGGCGTACGCCCGGTGGACCAGCGTCGTCGGCGACGCGGACGCGGCGCTGGCCGCCGGGCAGTTCGATCAGGCGCTGGCCGCGTACGAGCGCGCCGGCGCCCGGTTCGACGTGACGCCGGCGGCGCGGCAGATGTTCGCCGGGGAATACGACCGCATCGCCGAAAACCGGCTCTGGATCCTGTACCGCATGAAGCGGTTCGACGACGCCATCGACGCGGCCGAACACGCGCCGCTTGGCGCGGCGCCGCACTTCTGGGCCGGCTGCGCATTTTTCGAGAAGGCGCGTGCCGAGCAGAACCCCGAGACGCGTCTGGGCTGGCTGGCGCGCGCCGAAGAGGAACTCCAGAAGGCGGTCGAAGCCCGGCCCGACGACTGGGACACCAAGTTCGACTTCGAGCTGGCCTCGCGCCTGATGACCGAGCTGCGCAAGCAGCCGAAGACCCCGCCAGCGCAGATGATGCAGCTGCTCCGTCCGCCGACCCCGGGAGCGAAGACGCCGCGCCGCGTCGGCTGACATGACTTTCCTTCGCCTGGAGTATCTCGCCTGGTGGCAGGCCCTGCCAGTCCTCGTGGCCTGCTGGGCCGTCCGCGCCTACTACGTGTCGCGGATGCGCCGCGCACCGGCGACCGCGCCGCGTTTCACGCGCCTGTCCCGCCGCGGCACGTGGAAGCGCGAGGCGGCCGCGCTCGCGCTCATGCTGATCGTGGCCGGCGCGCTCGTCTTCGCGCTGCTGCGCCCGCAGGCGATGCTCACGCACCGCACGCCCGAGTACGACCAGCAGGATCTCGTGCTGATGCTCGATCGCTCGGCCTCGATGCGCGCGCACGACATCAGCCCGTCACGCTTCTCGCGCGCGACGCTCGAGATCCAGAACTTCCTGAAGCACAAGCCGGAGGGGATCGACCGCGTCGGGCTGGTCGGCTTCGCGGGAAGTTCACTGATCCTGTCCTACCTGACGCGCGATCTCGACACGGTGTCGTTCTACCTGGACTGGATCGAACACGATCCGCAGACGCTGCTCGGTACCGACATCGGCGCCGCCCTGAAGAACGCGCGCGAGGTCGCCCGCAAGGACGACCGGAAGACGCGCAAGCTCTTCCTCCTGGTGTCGGACGGCGAAGATTACGGCGGCGAGCTGTCGCGGCAGATGGCGGTGTTCCGGAGCGAGGGCTACCGCGTGCACTGCATCGGGATCGGATCGGAGGACGCGGTGCCGATTCCGATCGTCAATCCCGAAGGCAAGGAGGTCTACCTGCGCGACGATGCGGGACAGATCGTCCGCACGCGGTTCGAGGAGGCCACGCTGCGGCAGATCGCGACCGGGACGGGCGGACGGTATGTGCGCTCGACGACCGGCGGGGAACTGGCCGGCGCGCTGGCCGACGTCGTGTCGGGGGAGCGCACGATCCGGGGCTGGCGTACGACGACCGAGTACCGCGATCTGTACCCGGCCGCGCTGGGGGTGGCCGCGGTCGCAGGCGCGGCGCTGTGGCTGCTGCTATGAAGACACGGGATACCGCAGGAACAGAGGCGGGGATGACCGCCGACGCCGCGGCCGCGCTGGTCACGGCGCTCGAACGGGAGATCGCCAAGGTCATCGTCGGCCAGCACGTGCTGATCCGCCGGATGCTGACGGCGCTCTTTGCCGCGATTCCGTTCTCGGCGGCGCGCGGGCGGACGCGGTCCGGCTGCGGACACCTGCTGCTCGAAGGCGTGCCCGGCGTCGCCAAGACGCTGACCGCCACCACCATCGCCCAGGCGATCTCCGCGAAGTTCCAGCGCGTGCAGTTGACGCCGGATCTGCTGCCGGCCGACATCCTCGGCACGCGCATCTACGACGCGAACACCGCCACGTTCCGGATCGAGCCTGGCCCGGTCTTCACCAACATCCTGCTGGCCGACGAGATCAACCGTGCGACGCCCAAGACGCAAAGCGCCCTGCTCGAAGCCATGCAGGAGCGGCAGGTGACGCTGTCCGACACGACGTTCCCGCTCGACGACCCGTTCTGGGTGCTGGCGACGCAGAACCCGGTCGAGCAGGAAGGCGTCTACACGCTGCCCGAGGCGCAGCTCGATCGCTTCTCCATGATGCTGCGCGTCGGGTACCCGAGCGCGCAGGAAGAACTGGACATGCTGCACCTGCGCATGAGCGAGGCGACCGTCGAACGGTGCGTAACGCCCGGCGACGTCGCCGTCCTGCGCGAGTTCATCCGGGACGCCGTCTTCGTGGACGACAAGATCCTCCAGTACATCGTCGCGCTCGGCCGCGCGACGCGCGATCCGGCTTCGGTGGACCGGCCGGAGTTGAAGGATCTGCTCCTGCTCGGCGTGTCGCCCAGGTCGTACCAGCACGTCCTGGCCCTGACGCGCGTGAACGCGTTCCTGCACGGCCGAGCGTGGGCGCTGCCGGCCGACGTGAAGGAGATCTTCTGCGACACGGCCCGCCATCGCATCGCCCGCACGGTGCGCGCGCAGGCGGAAAACGTCGAGGCCGACGAGATCCTGACGGAACTCCTCCGGGCGGTGCCGATCCCATGATTCCCGAGCACGTGATGCACGAGCTGCGGTACATCGAGGTGTATACCGCGAGGAAAATCCGCAACCAGCGGGTGGGCGTCTACCAGAGCCCGCTGCGCGGCTCGGGCTTCGACTTCGACGAGCACCAGGCCTACCGGCCGGGCGACGACGTGCGCCGGATCGACTGGAACGTCACGGCGCGCATGGGCGCGCCCTACGTGCGGCACACGCACGCGGAGCGCGAGATGAACATCATGATCGCGATGGACGTCTCGCGATCGATGGCGCTCGGCTCGTCCGGGTACTCGAAGAAGGAAGCGCTCACGTTCATCACCGGCTCGATCCTCTTTTCCGCGCTGTCGGACCAGATCAACACGGGCTTCCTGGCGTTCTCGGATCGCGTGCTGGCCTGCACCCGGCCGCGCCGGACGCGCGCGGCCGCCTGGTCGATCCTGGAAGAATGCTGGTCGTTGCCGCCGGCGTCGAAGCGCACGCTGATGCGCCCCGCGATTTCGGAGCTGCTCGGGATCGCTCAAGCGGATGAGCGTCGTCTTCATCGTGTCGGATTTCCAGACCGGAGACGACGCGCTCGGCAGCGGCGAGCTGGCGCAACTGGCGGCGCGCCACGACGTGATTGCGGTGGTGCCCGAGGACCCGGCCGAGCGTGCCCTGCCGGGCGGCGGGGGGTACATGCGCGTGCGGGACGTGGAAAGCGGGCGGTCGGCGTCGATCGGACTCGGCCGTGCCGCACGGGCACGCTACGCCGCGGAGATGAAGGCGCGGCGCGACGCGCTGGCGCAAGGCGTTCTACCGGGTGCCCATGGACCACGTGTTCGTGCCGACGGACCAGAGCCCGGTGCTGCCGGTGCTGTCGATGTTTGCCAGGAGGAAGAGCGCGTGAGGCGGCGGGATGCAGTGTCCATCGCCGGCGTGGCGGCGTGGCTGGCGCTGGGCGCGGCCGCCGGCGCGCAGGCGCCGACGGGGCCGGGCGTGCCGGCCGTTCGCGCGTCGGTCGATCGCACGGCCGCCTGGGTCGGCGACCGGGTGACCTACACCGTCGGAGTTCGTGTGTCCGAAGGGCACCGACGTGCTCGACGACGACCTGGCGAAGGACCGGCTGAAGCTCGAAGGCTTCGACGTCGTCGCGACCGACTCGACGCGGACCGAAGGGGCCGATCTCTCGGTGACCCGGCAGTTTCGGTATGTACTGACCACCTTCAAGGTGAACGTGCCGACGCTGCGCGTGGCGCCATTCACCGTGCGGTACTACGCGACGCGGCCAGGCCAGCGGCTCCAGGAGTCGGCCCCGGCCGGGGAGGTCGCGGTGCCCGGCGCGATCGTCGCGTTCCGGAGCACCCTGCCGGAGGCGCAGGAGACGCTCGCGCTGCGTGATGCGCGCGCGCCGGCCTCGCGCGCGACGATATATTCGCTCGCCAGGCCGATCGGAATCGGCCTGGTCGTCGCGTCGATTGCCCCGGTGGTGTTTCTGGGACTCGCGCTCGCGGCGCGCGGGCGTCGGCGCGTGCTGGGACGGTCCCGCCGGCAGGTGCGACAGGACGAGCGGGCGTCACTCGAAGCGGCGCGCGCCATCGACGTCAGCGGCGCCGACGGCCGGCGCGAGGCGTACACGCAGATCGACGCCATCGTCCGCGACCACCTCGGCGTACTCGCGGGCGTGACGGGTCGCGGCCTCACGCCCGCGGAGGTGGAGCCTGCGCTCGGCGAACACCGCGCGCGGATCCCCGCCGACGAGGTGTCGGCGCTCCTCGCCGAGTGCGAACGCGCCCGCTACGGCCCCCCGGAAGCCCTGCCGTCCGCCGAGTCGTGCCGCGAGGCGCTCGCGCGCGCGGAGCAGTTCGTGGCGCCACGGTGATGCGATGGTGAGATTCCTGGAGCCGTGGCTCGCCTGGTGGCTCGCCGGGGGGCTCGCGGCCGTGGTGCTCCTGAAGTGGCGCGTCAGGCGGCGCTTCGCCGCGGCAACCATCCTTCCGGTTCTTCAGTCGCGCGCCTACCGCGCGTCGATGGTCCGCCGGCTGCCGTTCGCCGTCTTCGCCGTGGCGCTCGGATTGATCGGCGCCGCGCTGCTCGAGCCCGTCCTGCCGTATGCGCAGGCCGACGTCTCGTCGCGCGGCCTCGACATCGTCGTCCTGCTGGACCTGTCGTCGAGCATGCAGGAGGAAATCGGGCTGACGCCGGAGCAGCGCGCGACGACGTCGAGCGCGCACCACGGGAAGACGCGGCTCGATGCCACCAAGGAGGCGATCAAGACGTTCGTGCGCTCCCGCCGCGACGATCGGATCGGCCTGGTCGTCTTCTCGGACAATCCCTACGTCGTCAGTCCGCTGACCTTCGACCACGATTACCTGCTGCGCTACATCGATTTCGTGGACGACCAGATCCTGCAGGGGGAAGGGCAGACGGCGATCGGTGACGGGCTCGCGCTGTCGAACTACCTGCTCGCGCGGCAGAGCGCGGGCGGATCGAAGGCGCACCAGGCGATCGTGCTGTTCACCGACGGCGAGTACAACCGCGGCCGCGACCCCGTGGAGGTGCTCGCCGAGTCGAAGGCGGCCGCGATCCGCGTGCACGTCGTGGGCGTGGATCTGGATTCGGACGTCAAGCTGAAGCCGGCCGTGCAGGACCTGATCGCGACCGTCGAGCGGGACGGCGGCAGCTACTTCGACGCCACCTCGGAGCGCGAACTGGCCGCCGCGTCGCACGCGATCGACACGATCGAGAAGTCCACCCTCGTCAGCCGCGTCTACGTCCACGACGTGCCGGTGTATGAGTGGTTCGTCGTTCCCGCGCTCGTGCTGTTCACCGGCGCGATGGCGCTGCGCGTCATTCCGTACTTCGTCGATCAGACGTAAGGGGCTTCAGGCTTCTGGCTTCGGGCTCGGGGCCTCGCGGGCGGGGCTCAGGGCTCAAGGCTCAGGGCTCAAGGCTCAGGGGCTCAGGGGCAGGGCGGTCGCGATTGCGCCGAGGCGACACAGGCCACACACAACGGTGGTAGCATGCCCGGGCATTCTCACGAAGGAGACAACATGCCGACGGTCGTTGGATATCACGACATCACAAAGGGTCAGGATCATTGGCTGCGCTCGCCCAGGCGAAAGGAGCTGTTTGGACCGCTTGGCGTCACCAACATCCGGACGTTCGTGGATCCGCAGAACCCGAAGCGGGTGGCTGTGGTGATGGATGTGCCGGACCTGGATGCGTTGAACGCCGCCATGCAGAGCCCGGCGGCCGCGGAGGCGATGGCCCATGATGGCGTGGCGCCCGAGACACTGGTGATTCTCGTCGAGGCGTAAACTCCGTCGAGCGTTTCAAGCGTGACGATGACGAGATCGCCCTGCGGCGTCTCCTGAAGGAACGTGCGCTCGTGAACGGCGGCGTCCTTTCGGGAGGCATCCAGTGCTGCTTTCATAGTGGCCCGCCGCCGATAGCGCCTCGCAACGTCCGGCCGACTCGGATCGAGCATGCTCATGGAAATCGGACATGTAGAGGCTGGACGTGCGACGTTTTCGTCCCAGAGATCGGCGCGGACCACCGCGCGGATAGTCGGCGCCGGATGATTACCTGAGGAGTGTCGAGATGACCACATTGGGCGCGCGGCATGCGGCCTTCGAGCATCGATTCTATCTTGGTGCGAGCCTGACGTTCGTCGCCCTCGTGGCATGGACCTTCGCGCGGACCTACTACCTCAAAGTGTACTTCCACACGCCCCCGCTGACGTGGCTGCTGCACGCGCACGCCATCGTCATGACGGGCTGGGTCGTGCTGCTGGCGGCGCAATCGGTGCTCGTCGCGTCGCGCCGCCTCGCATGGCACCGTCGCCTCGGCGTTTTTGGCGCGGTCTGGGCGGCCCTGGTCGTGTTGCTCGGCTCCGTCACGACGCTCGCCGCCGGCGCCCGCGAAGTGCGGGCGCACTCCCCAACGGCATTCGGGCAGCTCTTCGTCATGGGACTTGACTTGTTACAGATGGTCTTGTTCGGGACGTTCGTCGGCGTGGCGATCGTGTGGCGGCGGCGCCCCGACATTCACAAACGGCTGATGCTCCTGACCATTGCCTGCATGCTTCCCGACGCGCTGGCGCGTTTGCCAGTTCACTTCATGACCAACGGGCTCATCCTGGTGGGTCTGGATCTGTTCGTTCTCTTCTGCGTAGGGATCGACACGATGCGCCATCGCCGAATACATCCGGCCTTCGCCTGGGGTGCGGGCGCATTCCTCGCAGTGTTTCACGTCGCCCTCATCGCCCTGGCGACGCGCACCTGGATGACGTTCGCAACGTGGCTCGTGAGCTGAGACAACGAGTCCCCCGCCAGGTTGCAACCGCGTGGAACGGAAGTGCGGGTCAGGCTCCGGCCAAAGTCTCGGAACTCCGAGCGGATCAGTAGCGAACCACCAACAGGCCACCCCTTCGCCAACATGAGTCGGGCAACACGCCGCACTGGAGCAACATGGCCGATCGGATTCGTGAATCCCGCCACCGGGAATTCGATCCCGAAAAGCAGACACGGTGTGCATCGATGGAGGAGTACGCCGAGGTTCTGC
This sequence comes from uncultured Acidobacteriota bacterium, assembly GCA_963817635.1. Classification (GTDB taxonomy): domain Bacteria; phylum Acidobacteriota; class Vicinamibacteria; order Vicinamibacterales; family 2-12-FULL-66-21; genus CAWFPR01. The sequence continues at coordinate 312,203 of CAWFPR010000002.1, forward strand.
GTGGACTCTTCGAACAGGCCGTTCGGCGACGGCTGCGCCCGGTGTCGGCCGCTCCCGTCGGCGCCCTCGTCAGCGGCGGTCTCGACTCGTCGGCCATTCTCTGCCAGGGACAGCGACTGCGGGAAGCCGGCGCCGCGGTGGCCCCGACGCTCGGCGTCTCCTGGGTGTTCCCCGGCGGCGGCGCCGCGGACGAACAGCAGCTGCTGGACGACATCGAAGCGCAGCATCGGATCGCCATCCACCGGCTGCCGTTTTCAACCATGCGGCTCCTCGACGAGGAGCGGTGGCTGTGGGCCCCGGAATTCCCGCGCCTGCGGTGGGAGAGCGAAGCTGCGTGCCTCGAGTCGATGCGTGCGCAGGGGTGTTCGACCGTGCTGGATGGGTACTTCGGGGACCAGATGATGTCGAGCGATGCGCCGCTGTTTGAACACGTGCGAGGATTCCGTTTGTCGAAAATGCAGCGCGAGTGTGGCGCACTGTCGCGATCGATGCGTGATTCGCCGCCGCCAAGTCCAACATGAAAAACGACGCAGGCGGGGGCGCGACGAAGAAGTGCTGGATCGCCGAGGAGCTGTATGGCGTGGGCTCGCCGCGGACGGTCCTGGTGCGCGCGTGGTTGAACGGTGCCTACGACCGCCGGCGATGCTGGGCCCTCATCGCCGTGCCGCTCTATCGCCGCGTTGGCGTTCGGGTGGCGTGCCGCCTGCGTTCGTGCACTCTGCTCGAGAAGGTATTGAGGCCGCTGTTCGATTACGCCGTGCGGTGCGCCCACCGTGAATACGCGGCCTACGTCGGCGGGCCGCTGCGCACCTCGATCAAGCCTTCGGCCTGAAGCATTTCGAGCAGGCGTATGACATCCTGCTCGCCGGTGGTTCGATCCACGTCATACTGCTCCACCACGGCGTCGCAGACGGCTTCGACCGTCAACGGCTGCTGGAGTTGCTGCCAGATCAACGTGCCGATCTCGTCGAGGCCGAAATAGGCGCCCTTGTTGAAGTCCAGAATCACGGTCTCCGCATGGAGTTCGCAACTCGTCTGCGACTCCGCCGCCATCACGACGGAGCGGCTGGAAATGGCCACATCTGCCTCCCGTTTGTCGTGGTGCGACATTGACGGCTGCGCTCCGCTCCGTGCGAGGCCGCCAACGTGAGCCCACGCCAGACGCCGATGTATTCCGCCCACGATCACGGCGTGATGATTGCCGATCGCGCCCGCGTCGGCGCCTCTCGCCGCGCCCTCGAGCTCGCCGTGAAACCGGGCGATGTCGTTGTGGACATCGGCACCGGAACCGGTCTCTTCGCCCTGTTCGCCTGCCAACTCGGCGCGCGTAGAGTGTACGCGATCGAGGCCGAGGAGATCATCGACCTCGGACGGGAGATCGCGCGGAAGAACGGCTTCGCCGATCGCAGTGAGTTCATTCGCGGGCATTCGACGAGCGTCGTGCTGCCCGAAAGAGCCGATGTCATCGTCTCCGACGTCCACGGCGCATTGCCCATCTTTGGCCGCGGCCTCGAGTCGCTGCACGACGCGCATCGCCGGTTTCTCAAGGACGGCGGCATCCTGCTCCCGGCGCGCGATCGCATCTGGACCGCTGCCGCCGACCTTCCCGCAGAGGCGTATGGCCGGGCCGCCGTCTGGTCCGACGGGCGTTGGGGCGTCGACCTGTCGCCGGGCACGAGGTTCGGTGTCGATTGTCCGTTCTCCACGGCGGTCGAGCCATCGCACCTGCGCACCGAGCCTGCATGCATCGCGTCCATCGAGCACGCCGCGGAGGCAGCGCCGACGATTGGCGGTGCCGCGACATTGAAGGCCTCGTGTGCCGGCTTCGCCAACGGCTATGCCCTGTGGTTCGACGCAGAATTGTTCGATGGCGTCTGCCTGACCTCGGCTCCCGGAGAACAGGTGGGTGTGTACCCGCGCAAGTTCGCGCCCTGGACGCGCCCGGTCAACTCGGAGCCGCTTCGCCGGCGCGCGCCGGCGTATCGCCCACGGCTGAACGACAAGGGCGAGGCGGAACGTCTCGTTCTGCAGTTGATGGATGGCGGACGTGGCTTGGATGAAATCGCGCGCGAGGTCACCCGCCGGTTTCCACAGGTCTTTCGAGATGAGGACGTCGCCCTTCAGACCGTAGCGAACCTGTCGGACGAGTTCAGCTCCTAACGGCTCCACGAGGCGATGCGTACCGCCGCGCCCATGACGGCCTCGTCCGAAACCAGGGTCTACCTGTGGCTCGCGCTCGTCTTCCTTCGTCCACCGTTGTCGACAAGTATCTCGGGCGGGAAGCCACCATCGTCTATGCGATCGTCGTGGCTCCGATTGTGGGACGCCCGGACCGGCGGCTCGAGCATCTGTCGAACCGGAGTGTCTCGTGGCTCTCGCGCGCTTCCGGTCGAACCTCTCCGCCACGCACGTCGTCCGCGGTGTTGCGCAGACCCTTCGGTTCGCCGATGCGACGTTCGACGGAGCTGTCGCATGGGGCGTCATGTTCCATTTGCCGCAGGCCGAAGAGATCAAAGTTATCGCGACGAACCGAATAGTGCGGCAGCGACTCCGACCGTCCGGCCCATCTTCAGAAGCCGCCTCCGTGTCGAAGGAGGGCGGCACGCTAGAGGGGCGGCAGGCCGATGCGCTGTCGGACGGCCTGAAACCGCGGGTCACCGCGCAGATCGATCAGTTCTGCTCCGGTGGTGACGCCAGGCAGGTCGGGATTGTGCTCCGCCCGCATCGACTCGAGCCAGTGCAGCGCGTCATCCGGATCGCCCCCCTCGGCGTACATCTGGACGATGAACCCGGGAATCGATTGGGCGCGAGGCGTCCGGGCCGCTAGCGTTTCGGCGCCGGCGCGCAAGGCGGCCCGGTAGCCTCTCGCGTACGCTGCGTCGAACGCTTGGAGTACCTGCGCATCGCCTCGAGCTTCGAAGAGGGCCCGCCACTGCCGGTACGTAGCCTCGTAATCCCCCAGGCCGTAGAACGCCATGGCGAGAAGACTCTCTGCTCTGAGGCCCGGCTGTTGCCGCTGCATCTGGCGGACCAGCGCGATGGCCTCCTGGTAGCGGCCGGCGTTCACCAGATTGAGGCCCTGCATGCCTTGGAAGATCGGCCGCAGGGGATCGAGGCTGACGGCCTTTGCGCCCAGTTCGACGGCGCGGGTAGAATCGCCCATGACGGCTTCGAGCCGCGCGTACTGGGCATAGAGCTCTGCGTCGTTCGGATTGAGCTCCAACGCCAGATCGAACTCGCGCCGGGCGCCTGCCCAGTCCCAGTCGACTCTCATCCTGGCAAGACCCAGGACCAGATGGGCCTCAGGCAACGTGTCGTCGTGCTTCAGCGCCTCGATGGCAGCGGCTTCCGCAGGCGGCCCGGCCTCCTTCCCCGGCAGCAGTCCAAAGGAGAGCCTTGCCTGCCAGACCATCGCGATCCCTGCCCAGCCGAGCGCGGGCTCCTTGCCGCGCGCCAGTTCGAAATACTTCAGGGCCGTGTCCAACTCGGGGGGGGTCAACCTGGTCAGGTGCGACATGCCCTGGATATACAGATCGTGCGCTTCCGGATCGACGCGCCGCACCTCGGCCAGACGCTGCTCTTCGGCCGGGGTCAGTTTGGCGCCGATCTGCTGTGCGATGGCGCGGGCGATGCGACTCTGCAAAATCAAGACGTCGGCGGCGGGCTGGACGTACTCGGCACTCCAGAGCGTCGTCTGCGTCGCGGGATCCACCAGACTCGCTACCATGCGCACCTGACGGCCCTCGCGCGTCGCGGAACCTTCGACGACCGCATCCACGTGCAGGTCCCGGGCGATATCCGGCAGCGTGGTGTGCGCCCCCTTGTAGCGCATCACCGAGGTTCTCGCAATGACACGGATCTCGCGGATCTTCGCGAGACTGTCGATCAGACTCTCGGTCATGCCGTCGACAAAGTACTCCTGCGCGGGCTCCCCGGAGGCGTTTCGGAGCGGCAACACCGCGATCGAGTGGATCCGCTGGCTGCCGAACAGACCTCCCAAACGATCCTGCACGCCGCCGAGGTCGAACGCCACCGGGAGGCTGATCGCCACTGCAAGCGCCGCCGCAGTCGCCACCACGACCGTCCTCCGTCTCACGCCGCGATGGCCCGCCTGCACTTGTTCGATGGCCAATCGTGCGTCACTCATGCGGGACAGCCGGCGAGTCGGGTCCTTTTCCAGGCACCGCCGCACCAATCCGCGCAAGCGCGCCGGCGTCGCTGCAGGCAGGGCGCTCCAGTCGGGATCCCGGTTCATGACCGCCACGATGACTTCCGGCAGCGTCGCCCCTGAGAACGCGCGCTGGCCTGACAGCAATTCAAAGAGGAGACATCCGAAAGCCCAGGTGTCGCTGCGCTGATCGACCGGCTGCCCCCGCGTCTGTTCCGGGCTCATGTATGGGGGCGTACCGAGGATTTGGCCGGGCGCGGTGGCAAGTGACGCGGTCGCGGTCTGGGAGAATTCCACGCCCTGACGCCCGCCCTGCACGGCCTTCGCGAGGCCGAAGTCGAGGACCTTCGCCCGACCCTCACGCGTCATCTTGATGTTGGCCGGCTTGATGTCCCGGTGCGTAATGCCCTTGGCGTGAGCCGCTTCGAGAGCCTCAGCGACCTGCTTCGCAATACCCAGCGTGTCAGCAATGGGCAATCCTCTGGTCTTGGGTGTCGGGCCTCGGGTCTGATCCGAGTCAGGAGCCGAGCGCGCTCCCGCGAGGACCTCGGCCAGCGTTGGTCCCGCAACCAGCTCCATCACGAGGCCGCGCAAGCCATCGGTCTCTTCCAGACCGTAAATCGTTGCAATGTTGGGGTGGTTGAGCGCGGCGAGCACACGAGCCTCCCGCTCGAACCGGGCCAGGCGGTCCGGATCGCTGGTGAAGGCTCCTGGCAGGATCTTGATGGCAACATCACGGCCGAGCTGGGTATCGTGCGCCCGGTATACCTCGCCCATACCGCCCACCCCAATCAGAGCGGCCACCTCATAGGGGCCGATGCGCGTGCCAACGGCCAGAGCCATGCGGGAATCCCCCTGTTATACGAGGTTGTGGTGTTTCTGCAGGATGACTCCTGACGCCGTGTTTACCAGCACGTCCAGCGGACAAGTGCGTCGCCTTCGGCTTCCTGGACGCCGATACGGATTCAAGCAATTGCGAATCGATCGATGTCCCTCGGCCTTGAGCCTTGAGCCTTGAGCCTGAAGCCTGAAGCCTGAAGCCCGAAGCCCCTACCACCCCGTCTGCGGCAGGCCCGGCACCACTTTCAACGCATTCTGGAAGTAGAGCTTTCGCAGCACCGTGTCCGGCAGGGCCATGCCGTTCAGCTTCCAGAACGCGTGGTACGGGCGGTAGTAGTCGAAGTACTCGTCGGTGGTTTCGAAGACGCGCCAGTAGTAGGGGTATTCCGTCGGCGCGTAGGTGTCCTTGCCGAAGAGCACGCGGTCCTGGTACTTCGTGAAGAACGCCGCCGAGGCGCGCGGCTGGCGGCCGAACTCGTAGAGGACGGCGGCGACCTCGAGGTACACGTTCGGCATCGTGTCCAGCATCCGCGCGGCGCGGCCGAGGTCGTTGCCGTGCCACGCGAAGTGCGCCGCGATGTAGCGGGTCTTCGGGTGCCGCGCGAACATGCGGTCGCGTTCCCCCATCAGCGTCTCGAACGACGGGTACCGATCCTGCGGATAGGCGCGGTTGGGGAAGAGGCCCAGCTCCAGCCAGCGCTCGTTGTGGTAGTCGATCGGCGCGAAGAACTGTTCCGGATCCGCGGTGTGAATCAGCACCGGGATGTTCAGCTCGGCGCACAGATCCCAGATCGGATCGAGCGCGGGATCGTCGATCTTCAGCCGCGACCCGTCCGCCCTGGTGTTCCGGAGGCCAAGCTCCTTGAAGATCTTCAATCCGACCGCGCCATCGGCCACGGCCTGCCGGAGCGCCGCGACTTCGCGGTCGCGCCACTCCGGCGTGCCGGCGCCGTTCCAGTTCACGTTCGCGAACACGCGGAACCGGTCCTTGTAGGCGCTCGTCCGAATCGCCTCGACCTTCTGCTCGAGCGACGCGCCGCTGCCTCCGCTGAGGTTGATGAGCACACGCAGGTTCAGCGCGTCCATCTCCTGAATCATCTGCGGCATGTTGCCGGCGCTCTCCGTGACGTGAGTGTGGACGTCCACGACGGGGAACTTCGCCTTCGGGACCAGGTGCTCCTCGGCGACGACGGTCGATTTGGGGCGGTAGTCGAGGATGCTCGGCGCGGGTTTGTCCGGCGCCTGGCAGCGGCCCACGCGAACCAGCGTCGTGCCGGGAGGGCATTCCTGGTCGGGCGCTACCTGCGCGCCTGTCTGGCCGCCGCGGCCCTGGCGCCCCTGCGGCGTGCGTTCCGCCACGGCCACCACGCCGGCCAGCAGCGCGGCGAGACCGACAATCGAGACCATCTTCAATCCGCGCATACATCCTCCCACGGCCCGGGACACTACTCATCACACGTCAGCCGCGCCAGCCTACCGCAGCGTGGGAGCCCGGCGCAAAGACCGCCGCTGCCTGGGGGCAGACCCCTGCCCCCGGACGTGGGGTCAGACCCCGGCCCCCGGACGTGGGGTCAGACCCCGGACGTCTTCCCTGATACCGTAAGGCGGATGGCCGATTCGGAGTGGACGGCGGCGGAGACCGACGCGGGCACGCGGCTGGACAAGTTCCTCGCGGCAGACGGGCGCCTCGGCTCGCGGGCCCGTGCCTTCGGCGCGATCGAGCGGGGCAAGATCTTCCTCAACGGCGTCGAAGCCGCCGTGGCCGACGCGTCCGCCAGGCTCGCGGCGGGCGACGTCGTGCGCGTGTGGATGGACCGGCCCGGCAGCGCGAGGCGCCGCCCCTGGTCCGGAGTGGTCGGCGACCTGTCGATCGTCTACGAGGACGAGAGGCTGATCGTCATCGACAAGCCGGCCGGACTGCTCTCCGTGCCGCTGGAGCGGCAGGCCGGGGCCGCATCCGTCTTCGATCAGATCGAGGACTATTTCCGCCCCGGAGGCAAGCGTCGTCCGCTCGTGGTGCACCGCATCGACCGCGACACGTCGGGCCTGGTCGTCTTCGCGAAGGACGCCATCGCGCAGCGCGTGCTCAAGGCGCAGTTCAAGGAGCGCGAGCCCGAGCGCGTCTACGTGGCGGTCGTCTACGGCCATCCGGACCCGCCGTCCGGAACGTGGCGCGATCACCTGACCTGGGACACGAAACTCCTGATCCAGAAGGAGACCTCGCCGCGCGATCCCAACGGGCGCGAAGCCGTCTCGCACTACCGCACGGTCGAGCGGTTCGAGGGCACGTCGCTCGTCGAGGTGCGGCTCGAAACCGGCAAGCGCAACCAGATCCGGATTCAGGCCCGCCTGCGTGGCCACACGCTGGTGGGCGAGCGGCGGTATATCTACGGCCCCGACCTGCTGCGTGACGTGCAGTTCGAGCGCCAGGCGCTGCACGCGCGGCGGCTCGGGTTCATCCACCCGGCCACCGGGAAGCCGCTGGTCGTCGAGGCGCCGCTGCCGGCCGACATGGAAGACCTGCTCGCGCGCCTGCGCCGTTGACGCGTCAGCCTCCCGCCTGCCATCGGCGGATGGCCTCGACGGGATGGACGAGCATGATGATGTTGAGCGTGAGGTTGTCGCGGATCCAGTAGCCGACCGCAAGTTCCATCACGACGGCGGCCGCCACAGTGACGCGCACCGGCAGGCGCCACGCGAGGACGAATCCCCCGACCATGGCCAGGATGTCCATCACCGAGTTGATGACGCTGTCGCCGTAGTAGTCGAGCGAGATCGTCGCCTCGCGGTACCGGTTGATGATGAAGTCGGTGTTCTCGAAGATCTCCCATCCCCCTTCGACCGCGACGGCCAGGACGAGCCGCAGCCCGAGCGGCCAGCGGCGTCCAACGAGCCACAGGAGTCCGTAGAAGGCGAAGCCGTGGATGATGTGCGAGAACGTGTACCAGTCCGTCAGGTGCTGCGAGTTCTCCGAGCTGTTCACGACGCCGTGCCACAGCTTGACGTAGCCGCACTTGCAGATCGGGACGCGGCCCATGGCCAGCAGGACGGCCGCGGCCAGGGCAACGAGCCCGCCCGCCACCAGCAGGTAACGCCGTTCGATGCGGTTCACCGCCGGCACGTCGAGCGTCTCCTGCGGCCCGCGCGAAGCCGGCGCAATTGTCGGCCATGTGGCTGGGGTGCTGCTGCCAGCGTTGCCTGCATGTGTCTGCGGAGGATATATGCCACGCGCGCTTCTGTCACGGCGCGTCTGGGTGACCCGCTGAGCGTCAGTGGACGACTTCGGCCGTCGTCGCGCCTGTATGCGCCGGCGTGCGGAGGAAGAACTGCTCGATGACGCGCCGGGCGAATGAAGGCGATCGCAGCAGGAGCCGCCCCGCGACGGCCGGCGCGTGCGCGCGGATGGCGGCTCCGAACCCGCCGCGCGGCCGCCGCGCCCGCACCCATTCCTCATAGGGCTGCAGGCCCTCGTCCGGCGCGGCGATGGCGCTCGCGGCTGCCAGCGCCGACTCGATCGCCGGGGCGATGCCCTCGCCGCTCTCCGGCACCGCGAGTCCTGCCGCATCGCCGATCAGGACCAGACCGTCCACGACGGCGCGATCGAAGACGCCGGCGACCGTGTAGGCGTGTCCCTTCCAGTGCTGCCAGTTCGTGGCGCGCGCCGGCAGCCTGCCGGTCGCCGTCAGGAAATCGGCAAACGCCGTCACGTGCCGGCGGAAGTCGGCGCCCGTGCGGCGGCCTATTCCGACGTTCAGGTAGTCCCCCTTGCGGATGCACCAGCCGTAGCCGTCGAGGTCGGCGCTGAAGTACAGCTCCGGCGTCGCGCTGTCGATGCCGCACGGCTCGTCCGGTTCGAGCCGCAGCTCATACTGCCGCGCCACGACGAGGAGTCTGGGCGGGGTGCGGTGTGCGCGGCGCGACACGGGGCAGAAGTGTCCGCCGGCCCCGACGACGATGGGCGCGGCGAACGCATCGTTGACGACCCACCGCGCCGGCTCGCGCCGCAGGCTGACGACCGGCGTGGCCTGCAGCACCGACGCGCGCACCCGGCGCAGCAGGAATTCGTCGAACTCGAACCGGCGGATCCCATAGCTCACGGGGTCCGGGAACGCCGTGACCACGGATGGTTGGCCGATGACCGACGTCTGGAACGCCGTGAACGGCTGGAGCGTACGACCGGTGTCGCTGTAGTCGGCCGGCGTGACCCCGATGGCATCGAAGACCGGCGGCGTGAGCCAGCCGGCGCAGGGCTTGTCGCGGGGGAACCGGGCGCGATCGAACAGCAGCACGTCCGCACCGGCCTCGCCGAGCGCGCGCGCGCAGGTCGCTCCCGCGGGTCCGCCGCCGACGACGATCACGTCACACGTGCGCATCGCGAGGTCCATCGGCGCGTCCGCCCGTCGGGGCAAAGAGCACCTGGAACAGCTGCATCCACCCCGTCCGGAATGCCGCCTCGGAGCCGGCCAGATACAAGCGCCACGCCCTGTAAAACGGCGCGCCGAAGGTGGCGACAATTTCGCGCTCCGCGCCTTCGAACTGTGTCCGCCAGTCGGCGAGCGTTCGGGCGTAGTGCGTCCGCAGGTTCTCGGCGTGGAGCACCGACATGCTGGCGGGCTCGAGCACCCGGCGCGAGACTTCAGCGAGCGTCGGGGGATAGGCGCCGGGGAAGATGCGACGCCGGATCCACGGATTCAGGCGCCGGGGATGGTCGCGCCCGATGAAGTGGAGCAGGCCGCGGCCCGACACCGGGTCGAGGACGCGTGCCATCGTCGCGGCCAGCGACGCATACTGGCGGCGCCCGACATGCTCGAGCATGCCGAGCGAGACGAACGCGTCATAACGGCCCGTGACGTTCCGATAGTCGTCCTCGACGAACGTGACGAGGCGATCGAGCCCCTCTTCGGCGGCACGTGCGCGCGCGAATCGGAGCTGTTCGGTCGAGATGTTGTAGGCGCGGACCGTCACGCCGTAGTGCCGGGCCATGTGCAGCGCCAGGGCGCCCCAGCCGCAACCCGCCTCGACGACCCGTTCCCCCGGACGTAGCTGGAGCTTCCGGCATACGAGATCGAGCTTGGCGATCTGCGCCTCGGCCAGCGTCGCCGATTCGTCCGGATACCACGCGCACGTGTACACCAGTTGCGGATCCAGCCACCGGGCATAGAACTCGTTCCCGAGGTCGTAGTGATGGTGGACGTTGCGCCGGGCGCCGAGCAGTCCATTCGCTGGCGTCCACCAGAGCGCGAGGCGCTCGTACACGGATGGCGGCGACGGACGCGACAGGCTCGAGAGCCCCTCGACCACGCGGATGAAGTCTCCGCGGACGGCGACGCGGCCCGTCATGTAGTGGTCCCCGAAAGCCCGTTCGGGGACTGCGACCAGGCCCCAGAGCGCCCCGCGATCCCGCACCGTCAACGTGCCGACAGGCGGCCGCTCGAGGTGGAGCAGCGACCCGTCCCAGAGCTGGAGTTGAACGCCGGCCGCGGCGATGGCGGCCTGGAGGCGGCGGGCCATCCAGCGATCGACGGCGTACGGACGGTCGCCGTTCGCAGTGAGGGTAGCCAGGGGAAGTGCAGCGCGTCTCACGGTCCCCTCCGAGGGAACGCAGTGCAAATGTGCTGCCGCGGTGAAGCCCGAGGCGTCGATTCTGTCGCCGGATTGTCGGCCGGGCCGAGGGGCACCGCCGGAGAGCCGGTGACGGACATTCGACGCCGAGCTCGAAATTGCCGCGAAACCGCCGATGGACGGAAGGCACCACGCTTGCTCTCGCCCCTGTGGCACCCGCGCATCCGCCAGGCGTCCCGCGTCCGCATCGCGGGCGTCGACAAGGACATCAGGAGACGGCCATGAAGATCCTCGACATCATGACGGCAGAAGTCCGCACCTGCGGGCTCGAGACCAGCCTCACGGAGGTCGCGCGGCTGATGGGCGCCGCCAACTGCGGCGCCATCCCCGTCGTCGACGCCGACGGCGCCATCGCCGGTGTGGTCACCGACCGTGACATCAGTATGGCGATCGTCAACTCGGCCCGTAAGCCCATCAACATCGCGGCGCGCGAGATCATGAGCCCGCATGTCCACGCCTGCGCGCCCGGCGACGACGTGCGGGCGGCGCTGCAGACGATGAAGGAGGCACACGTTCGGCGGCTGCCGGTCATCGGCCCGGGCGGCCGGTTGGCCGGGATCGTGTCGATGGACGACATAGTCCTGCGCGCTCTGGCGCCGGATGCCCCGGATTCGAACGAGATCGTGGACTCGCTGAGGGAGATCGTCCTTCATCACGATCGGCACGATCTCCAGGTGGAGCCGGCGGCCGCCTCGTCGCTCGGAGGCTAGGAGACCAGGCGGATCGGCGGATGGGCTGGACCCGGTCGCCGTCACCAGCGTTCGGCCTGTGACCGCGTACGGCGGCGCTGCCCCCCCCTTTATCCCGCCGTTTGTCCCTCCAGTAAGCAGCGAGGGCTCCGGCCCGGTATATTACGGAGATGCCGGATACCGCAGGAGCCGTCGGACCAGAGCAGACCGAGGTTGGATCCTATTTCGTCGCGAACTACCCGCCGTTCTCGGTGTGGACCAGCGAGGCGGTGGCCTCCGACGGGCTCGTCGCGCTGAACACGCCGCCGCGCGACGTGCCCCTGGGCCTCTATCTGCACATCCCGTTCTGCCGGAAACGCTGTCATTTCTGCTATTTCCGCGTCTACACGAACAAGAGCGCGCGTCAGGTCGAGGAGTACCTCGACCTGGTGGTGCGCGAGTGGAACCTCTACGCACAGACGCCGGCGCTGTCAGAGCGCCCGTTGAATTTCGTGTATTTCGGGGGGGGCACGCCGTCGTTCCTGTCCACGACGCAGCTCCAGGGACTCGTCTCGCGGCTGTCGGCGGCCAAGCCGTGGACGGGGGCGGAGGAGATCACGTTCGAGTGCGAGCCAGGCACGCTGACCGAGCCGAAGCTCGAAGCCATCCGGAAGCTTGGGGTCTCGCGCCTGAGTCTCGGCGTCGAGAATTTCGACGATCACATCCTCGAGGTCAACGGCCGTGCCCATCGGTCGCCCGAGATCGACCGCACCTACCGTTTCGCGCGCGCGCTGGCGTTTCCGCAGATCAACATCGACCTGATCGCCGGGATGCTGGGCGAGACCGACGCGAACTGGCAGGTCTGCGTGGAGAAGACGCTGGCGCTCGAGCCCGACAGCGTCACGATCTACCAGATGGAACTGCCCTACAACACGACTATCAGCGGCGATCTGCTGAAGGGCACGGGGCAGTTCAAGGAGCCGGTCGCCGACTGGGAGACCAAGCGCCGCTGGGTGCGCGAGGCGTTCGAGGCGCTCGAGCGCGCGGGCTACACCATCGGCAGCGCCTACACCGCCGTCAGGAACCCGAAGACAACGCAGTTCGTGTACCGGGACCGGCTCTGGCAGGGAGCGGATCTGGCCGGGCTCGGCGTGGCGTCGTTCGGCCACGTGAACGGCGTCCACCTGCAGAACCTGGACACCTGGGAGACCTACGGCGCGGCAATCGAGCGCGGCGAACTCCCTCTCGGCCGCGCCTACCGGCCGACCGACGACGAGCGGATGATCCGCGAGTTCGTGCTGCAGATGAAGAAAGGGTCCGTCCGTCCGGCCTATTTCGCCGAGAAGTACGGCGTGGACGTGCTCGATCGCTTCAAGGCGCCGCTTGCCTCGCTCGAGGCTCCCGGATACCTGGCGGCGCGGGACGCCGATCGCATCGCGCTCACCAGGGAAGGACTGCTCCGCGTCGACGTCCTGCTGCACCGGTTCTTCAAGCCCGAGCACACCGGGATTCGCTACACCTAGACTGTCGCGATCCCGCGTCGAGCCTCGCACCCTGAGCCCTGAGCCTTGAGCCTTTCATGATCAAGTCCGAATACGACGTCGTAGTCATCGGTGGCGGACCCGCGGGTTCGACGACGGCGACCCTGCTGGCGCAGCAGGGCGTGCGTGTAGGGCTGTTCGAGCGTGAGCGCTTTCCACGATTCCATATCGGCGAATCCCTGATCCCGGAAACCTACTGGGTGTTCAAGCGGCTGAACATGCTGCCGAAGATGCAGGCCAGCCCGTTCGTGAAGAAATTCAGCGTGCAGTTCGTGAACGCTGCAGGCAGGGAGTCGGCGCCGTTCTACTTTCACGACAACAAGCCGCACGAGTGTTCGCAGACCTGGCAGGTGGTGCGCAGCGAGTTCGACCAGATGATGCTCGACAACGCGCGCGAGCACGGCGCCGACGCGTTCGAAGGCGTGCACGTGCTCGAGGTGCTGTTCGACGGCGAGCGGGCCGCCGGCGTCCGGATTCGCGGCGAGGCGGGAGACCGGCGCGACATTCGCGCGAAGGTCGTCGTCGATGCCAGCGGGCAGGCGGCGCTGCTGCAGAACCGGTTCAAGCTGCGCCTGTGGGACCCCGTGCTGAACAAAGGCGCGATCTGGACCTACTGGCGCGGCGCCTACCGGGACACGGGTCGCGACGAGGGGGCCACGATGGTGCTCCAGACCGGGAACCGCAAGGGCTGGTTCTGGTACATCCCGCAGCACGACGACACGATCAGCGTCGGCGTCGTCGCGCCGTTCGACGATCTCTTCGGCGGGGGCGGCGCCAATCACGAGCAGACCTACCTGGAGGAAGTCGAGCGCTGCCCGGCGGTGAAGAAGCGCATCGAGGGGGCCGAACGCGCGACCGGGTACTTCGTCACGCGCGACTACTCGTATCGCTCGACGCGGGTGGCCGGCGACGGCTGGGTGCTGGTCGGCGACGCCTTCGGCTTCCTGGATCCCCTGTATTCGTCCGGCGTCCTGCTCGCGCTCAAGTCGGGGGAACTGGCCGCGGACGCGATCGCCGCCGGGTTGAACGCCGGCGACACGAGTGAGGCAGCGCTCGGCCACTGGGGGCCGGCGTTCAACGACGGCATCGACCGCATGCGCCGGCTGGTGTGCGAGTACTACAACGGCTTCAGCTTCGGGCGATTCGTCAAGCAGTACCCTCACCTGCGCAACACGGTCACGGACCTGCTGATCGGCGATCTGTTCACGACACGGGTCGATGCGGTGTGGGCGCCGATGGACGCGATGCGGAGTGAGGGACAGGCGGTGATTCCCCCCTGGAACGCGGGCACGCCCGGTGGTCTCGTCGAGGACCGGCTGCCACTGCTCGAGATTCCGGAGGGACAGAGCCGGTAGGGACCACGGATGACACGGATCACGACGGGATTGAGTGACCACTGACTGACACGGATCACCCGGACTGGAGTTTGCGCGTGTTCAGGTATCGCCGCCGCGTCGAATTCGCGGAGACCGACATGGCCGGCATCGTCCACTTCGCCATGTTCTTTCGCTATATGGAAGAGGCCGAGCACGCGCTGTGGCGCGCGGCGGGGCTGACGATTGCGTCGCCGGGCGAGACGATTGGCTGGCCGCGGGTCTCGGCGGCATTCGACTATCGGGCGCCGTTGCATTTCGAGGACGAATTCGAGGTCACGGTCGAAATCGCGCGCGTGTCCCGGCGAACGATCGATTACGCGTTCACCGTTACGCACGACGGCCGCGCCGTCGGCAGCGGATCGATCACTACCGCGTCTGTCAGCAAGGCGCCGGGCGGGCCAATGAAGTCCGTCGCCCTTCCACCCGACGTCGTTGCCCGGCTGCGGAGCGTTCTCGACGCCTGAGCGGCCCGCGAGCGGGTATGATGGCGCTCGAATGTCCACGCGTGCGTTTCTCCTACTGGGTGCACTGTGTCTGGCCCAGCAGCCCGCCTCGCCGGCGCCACCTCCGCCGCCGGTGATCACGGTCCCGGCTGGCGCCTCGGCAGTCGAGCAGACGGCCGCAGGCACGAGCCCGGGCGCGACGCTTGTCGAGTCGTTCGACGGGCTGGGTGTCGGCTTCGAAGGCCCCCAGGGCACGGCGAACCTGCGACAGCCTTCCGACAACACGCTCGCGGTCGGCCCCGACCACATCGTGCAGATCGTGAATTCGCGGACGGCGATTTTCACCAAGCGCGGTCGCCGGTTCGACACGACCGGCCGGGTGCTGTACGGCCCCGTGCCGACGAACAACGTCTTCAAGGGGTTCGGCGGCGAGTGCGAAGCGAAGAACAACGGCGACGCCGTGGTCCGGTACGACCAGCTCGCCGATCGCTGGCTGATCGTGATGCCGATCTTCTCGCGCGGCCCGGTGCGTCCGGATCGGCCGGCCGAGTGGAAGGGCGGGGAGGCCGCGCACGTCAGTCCGGCCGGTCGCCCGCCGGATCGGTCGGACGCGCTCTTCCAGCCTCCGCCCACACCGCCGGAGGCCGCGCCTGCGGGCCGGCGAGGGCAGCCGGGTCAGCGGCCGCCGCAGCAGCAGGGGCCCTACTCGATGTGCTACGCGGTCAGCGCGGGGCCCGATCCGATGGGCGCGTACTACCGCTACGAGTTCCTGCGGCCGCTCTTTCCCGACTATCCGAGACCCGCGGTGTGGCCCGACGGCTATTACCTGCCGACCAGCACGGGCGACGAGGTGATCCAGAAGCATGCGTGCGTGGTCGAACGCGCGAAGATGCTGAAGGGTGAGCGGGCCTCCGAACAGTGCGTCGTCATTGACGGCGTCAACTTCCTGAACAACGCCGACCTGGATGGAAAGAGCCTGCCGCCGGCGGGAGCGCCGAATATCATGATGGCGACCGGCGGCACGCAGCTGAAACAGAGCTTCGAGGACGACGGGATCTACGCGTGGAAGTTCCACGTGGATTGGGCGAATCCGGCGAAGACCGCGGTGAGCGGCCCGGTGAAGATCGCGGTCGCGCCCTATCACTACCTCTGCGACGGTCAGCTCACCCACTGCGTGCCGCAGCCGGGGTCCGATCGGCGGCTCGACGCCCAGGGCGACAAGATCATGGCCCGGCTCGTGTACCGCCGCGTGGGCGACCGCGAGTCGGTCGTGGCCGTGCACTCGGTGAACACCTCGTCCGGCGGAGGTGGAGTACGCTGGTACGAGTTCCGCGTGGATCGGGCGCGAAACCTCTCACTGTTCCAGCAGGGCACCTATGCCCCGGACGCCAGCTTCCGCTGGATGGGCAGTCCGGCCGTGGACAGGCAGGGGAACATCGGGATCGGCTATTCGTTCGGCGGTGGGACGGCCTTCGCCGGCCAGCGCTTCGCGGCGCGCCGCGCCGGGGATCCGCCGGGGCAGCTGACGCTCGCCGAAACGACGCTCGTCGAGGGCGAGGCTGCCCAGACGCCGATGCGGTGGGAGGACTACTCGCAGACCGCGATCGACCCGTCGGACGACTGCACGATCTGGTACGTCGGCGATTACATCAGGAAGGACCAGACGAGCTACTCGACCCGCATCGGAGCGTTTCGAATTTCAGGGTGCTCGTAGCGGACTGCGGACTGCGGACCGCGGACCGCGGAGAGCGGAGAGCGGAGGCTGACATGAAGGTACTGGCAGATATCTCGATTATCCCGATCGGTGTGGGAACGTCGCTTTCGAGGTACGTCGCCGCGTGCGAGCGCGAGCTGCGCAGCTCTGGGCTCGAGCCCCAGTTGCACGCATTCGGCACGAACGTCGAGGGGGAGTGGGACGCGGTCTTCGCCGCCGTCAAGCGGTGCCACGAGGCGATGCACGCGATGGGCGCGCCGCGCGTCAGCACGAGCATGCGCCTGGGCACGCGCGTGGACAAGGACCAGGCACTCGCGGACAAGGTGCGCAGCGTTGAAGAGAAACTCTGAAGAGGGGAGAACCGACATGCGTCGCTCTACATACATCGCGCTGGTCCCGGTGGCGGCGCTGGCGCTCGTCACGCTGCACGCCCAGGGGGTGGTACTTCAGCGTCCTGCCGCCACACCGATCGTGCGCATCACGATCCCGCTCCCGCCGAAGCCTCCGCTGGCCCGAGTGGATCCGGCGCTGTTCAACGGGCTGAAGTACCGGCTCGTCGGGCCGTCGCGCGGCGGGCGCGTGACGACGGTCACCGGTGTGCCGTCGCAGCCGAAGACGTTCTACATGGGCGTGGCGAGCGGCGGACTCTTCCGCACGACGGACGGCGGCGAGAATTGGGTCCCGATCAGCGACGGCAAGATTCCGCTCGGCTCGATGGGCTCGATCGCCGTCGCCGATTCCGATCCGAACATCATCTACGTCGGCACCGGTTCGGACGGCGTGCGCAGCAACGTGTCCACGGGGCGCGGGATCTACAAGACCACCAACGGCGGCGAGACGTTCCAGTTCGCCGGCCTCTACAACGCCGGCCAGGTCGGCGCGGTCAGGATTCATCCGGCGAACCCCGACATCGCCTGGGTGGCCGCCTACGGCGACGCCTTCAAGCGGAACGACGAGCGCGGCGTCTTCAAGACCACCGACGGCGGCAAGACCTGGCGCAAGGTGCTCTACGTCAACGACGGCGTAGGCGCCATGGACGTCGAACTGCAGCCGGGGAACCCGGACGTCGTCTACGCGTGGATGTCGCGACTGGAACGCAAGCCCTGGACCATCATCAGCGGCTCGAAGGACGGGGGGTTCTTCAAGAGCACCGACGGCGGGGAGCATTTCACGAAGATCACGAATGGCCTGCCGACTGACCTGATTGGGAAAGCGAACCTCGCGGTCACCGCGGCGAAGCCGGATCGCATCTACGCGCTCGTCGAGGCGCTGCCGGGCGGCGGCTTCTACCGATCGGACGACGCAGGGCAGAGCTGGACGCTGGTCAACGCGCAGGGCTCGCTCATCCAGCGGCCGTTCTACTACACGACGCTCGGGGCCGACCCGACCAACGCCGATGTCGTCTACGCCGGCGCGGAAGGGTTCTTCAAGTCCACCGATGCCGGCAAGACCTTTACGTCGTTGCGCACGCCGCACGGCGACAACCACGACATCTGGATCAGTCCGAAGGACGGCAACACGATGATCCAGTCGAACGACGGCGGCGCGAACGTCTCGTTCGATGGGGGCCGCACGTGGTCGTCACAGATGAACCAGCCGACGTCGGAGATCTACGGGGTGTGGATCGACGAGGAATTCCCCTACAACCTCTATGGTGCGCAGCAGGACAGCAATACCGTCATCATCACCAGCCAGGCCGACCCGTACGCCCGCGATGACTGGCGGACCGGGCCGGGCTGCGAGACCGGGCCCATCATGCCGCACCCGGGCAACCCGAACATCGTCTACGGGGCGTGCAAGGGGCAATTCAGTGTGATGAACCTGAAGACCGGCCAGTCGAAGAACTACTGGATCGGCGCCCAGTCGCTTTACGGCAATCCCGCGAGCGACCTGATCTACCGCATGCAGCGTGTGTCGCCGATGGCCCTGTCGCCGCACGACCCCGCCGTCCTGTACTTCGGATCGCAGTACCTGCACCGCACGCGCGACATGGGCGTGACGTGGGAGAAGATTTCGCCGGACCTGACCGCCCACCCCGACTGCTGTCAGGGCGCGAGCGGTGAGCCGATCACGCGCGACGTCACCGGCGAGGAGTTCTACAGCACGCTCTACGCGATCACCGAGTCTCCGCTGGAGAAGGGTGTCATCTGGACGGGGTCCAACGACGGCCCCTTCCACGTGACGCGCGACAATGGGAAGACCTGGACCGACGTGACGCCGAAGGATCTCGAGCCTGGCGGGCGCGTCCAGTGGATCGAGGCGTCGCCGCACCGGAAGGGGGCGGCCTACTTCGCCGTCTATCGCTACCTGCTCGGCGACTATCAGCCCTACATCTACGCGACGAACGACTACGGAAAGACCTGGAAGCGCCTGACCGACGGGAAGAACGGCATTCCGGCCGACTGGCCGACCCGCGTCGTCCGGGAGGATCCCGACCGCGAAGGTCTGCTCTATGCCGGCACCGAGTTCGGCATGTTCATCTCGTTCGACAACGGCGCGCACTGGCAGGACTTCCAGTTGAACCTGCCGAACGTGCCGATCACCGACATCAAGGTGAACCGGAAGGACCTCGTCGTTACGACACAGGGTCGCGCCTTCTGGATTCTCGATAACATCAGCTCGCTCCACCAGTTGGACACGACGTCCAGCGCGTCGGCGGTGCACCTCTACAAGCCGCGCGACGGATACCGCACGACCGTCGCGGCGCTCGGCCCGATGATCGAGTACTACCTGCCGTCGGCGCCGTCCGATCCGGTCACGATCGAGATCCTCGATTCGACTGGTGCGGTCGTGAACACCTACAGCAGCAACGCGCCGGCCGGTGGCCGGGGCGGACGGGGCGGGCGCGGCGGCGGGCGCGGCGGCGACCCTGAAGATCCGGACGCCGCGATGGCGTTCGGCCGCGCGCGCGGCAACGCGGCGGCGACCGGGCGCGTGACGAAGGACGCCGGCGTCAACCGTTTCATCTGGGACGTCCGCCATTCGTCGGGTCTCGCCGTGCCGCCGGGCGCGTATCAGGCGCGGCTGAAGGTGGGCAGCACGACGGAGACGCAGCCGTTCACCGTCCTGATCGACCCCAACGTGGCGGCCGAAGGGACGAGCGTCGCGGACCTGAAGGAGCAGTTCGACCACAACATGCGGACGCGCGACCTGGTCACCCGCGTGAACGAGCTCGTGACGCGCGTGCGCGAGGCGCAGGCGAAGCTGAAGGGCGCGACGGGCGCCGATGCGGCCAGAGCGAAACAGGTCGACGCCGTCGCGGCGAAGCTCCTGACCGAGCCGGTGCGATACGGCAAGCCGGGTCTCCAGGAGCACATCCGGTACCTGGCCGGCATGACGACCCGCGTGGATCAGAAGGTCGGGCGCGACGCACTCGAGCGGTACCAGGTCCTGAAGGCGGAGCTCGAGGCGGTGCGCGCCGAGGTGGACAAGCTGCTCGGGGCGTCGTGAAGGATTCGGACTGCTGATTGGAGACTGCAGATTGGGGCGCTCCTCCCCGGGCGCCCTATTTCCCGGTCACTCTCAACAGCTCGGCCACGCTCGTCACGCCGGCGAGCACCTTCTCGATCGCGGCTTCGCGCAGCGTGCGCATTCCCTCGCGCCTGGCGGCCTCGACGATGTCCGGCGACGACGCCTGGCGGGCGACGAGGCCGCGTATGCGTTCGCTGATCGGCATCAACTGGAAGATGCCGTCGCGGCCGACGTAGCCGGTCTGTCGGCAGTTCAGGCACCCCGTGCCGCGCCGCAGGGGGCGCCCTGCGAGTTCGTCGAGGTGCATGCCGAGGCCGGCCGCCTCTTCGGCTGATGCGGCGTACCCTTCGCTGCAATGCGGGCAGATCACCCGCACCAGGCGCTGCGCGACGATCCCGATCACGGTCGAGAGCACGAGGAAGTGCGGCACGCCGAGGTCGATCAGGCGCGTGATCGCCGACGGCGCGTCGTTCGTGTGCAGCGTCGAGAAGACGAGGTGGCCGGTCAGCGCCGCCTGCACGGCGTTCTCCGCGGTTTCCGTGTCGCGGATCTCGCCGACCATGATGATGTCGGGATCCTGGCGCAGCACCGTGCGCAGCGCTGCCGCGAACGTCAGGTCGATCGCCGGCCGCACCGACACCTGGTTCAGGTCCTCGTGCACCATCTCGATCGGATCCTCGATCGTGACGATGTTCACCTCCGGTCTCGACAGGTGCTTCAACACCGAATAGAGCGTCGTCGTCTTGCCGCTGCCGGTGGGGCCGGTCACGAGGATGATGCCGTGCGTGCTGCCGAGGAAGGTCTCGAACAGGGCAAGGTCGGGCGCCGAGAACCCGAGCTGGTCGATCCGGTTCAGGAGGACGTCGGGGTCGAAGATCCGGAGAACGGCCTTTTCCCCGAACACCGTCGGCATGGTCGAGACCCGCAGTTCGATCTCGCGTCCGGCCTGGTCCCGCTTGATGCGGCCGTCCTGGGGCCGCCGCTTTTCCGCGAGGTTGCATCCCGACAGCAGCTTGATGCGCGAGATGATCGCCTGGTAGACGATGCGCGGGATAACGTGGACGTCGTGGAGCATGCCGTCGATGCGCAGCCGCACGAGCGTGACGTTGCGCTTCGGCTCGAAGTGGATGTCCGAGGCGCGCTGATCGAACGCGTAGTTGAGAAGATGGTCGAGCGCCTTGACGACGGGGGCGGCGGCCGGATCCATCTCGTCGGACTGCGCGGAGAGGTATTCCTGGTTGCCCAGGTCGAAGGACGGCAGGCGGCGCGCGGCAAGCTGCTTTTCGGCCGTCTTGAGGCTGGTGCGCAGGTCGTAGAAATTCTTCGTGACCGCCTCGACGTCCGCATGCGTGGCGACGACGCGCTCGACCTCGAGGCCGCTGACGTTCTTGATGTCGTCGAGCGGAAACGCGGCCAGCGGATCGTGCACCGCAACGGTCAGCGTCGTCGCGGTCTTCGCAATCGCGACGAGTCCATGGCGCCGCGCAAAGGCAGCCGAGAGCGCGCCGGTGACGACGTCGAGATCGAGCTCCAGCGGGTTGATCTTGACGAATCGCAATCCGGAGAACGCCGCAAGCGCTTCCGCGATCTGGACCTCCGACGCGAGCTTCAACTCCACGACGGTAGGCACGATGCTCAGCGAGTTGGCCCGCGCGAAACGCCGTACCCGCTCGGCCTGCTCGCGGGTCAGCACCTTGCGGAACATCAGGATCTGGAGCAGGTCGGCGCCGGCCGCGGACGTCTGGACCGGCGGGCCGGGTTTTCTGGGAATGGCCATCGGATGGGATGAATTATAGACGCGTCCGTCCGGATAGCGGCAGCCGCGGCACGCGGGCCAGCGGAACACGGAATCGCACAGGGGGAACGGCGAGACGGAGGCGCCGAGAGGTTCCGGTGCAGACCGCGGAGAACGCGCGATAGCGGGAGGCGTGCCGAATCGAGTACATTGGGGCGACCGTGCCCGACCTGGCGAACCTCGAAATCGAACCAGCCCTGATGCGCGAAATGGCCGACGAGGTCGTTGCGCGCGCAGTTGACCATCTCGCCCGCCTGCACGCGCAGCCGGCGTGCGGGGACGTGCAGGCCGAGGACCTGGCGCGAAGCCTGAGGGAACCGGCGCCGGAGCAGCCGGCGGACCTGCAAACGCTGCTCGATCCGTTGTTCGACGACTGGATTCCGCGGTCGTTCACCACTCCCGGGCCCGGCTACCTGGCCTACATCCCCGGCGGCGGCCTCTATCCCGCGGCGCTGGCTGACTTCATCGCGGATACGACGAACCGCTACACGGGCGTCTGGCAGGCGGCGCCGGTGCTCCTGCAACTCGAGGCCAACGCGCTCGACTGGCTGCGCGACTGGATGCAGTTCCCGGCGACGACGCGCGGCCTGTTCACGACCGGGGGATCGATGGCGAACTTCAACGCCATTGTCTGCGCGCGCGAGCGCCACCTCGGCACCGACATCCGGCGCGGCGTCATGTACACGTCCACACAGGTGCACCACTCGGTGGCCAAGTCGGCGAAGCTCGCCGGGATCTTCGGCGACCGCGTGCGCAGCGTCGAAGTCGACGGCGACTTCCGTATTCGCGTCGATGCGCTCGATGCGGCCATCGAGACGGACCGGCGGAACGGATTGACGCCATTTCTCGCCGTCTCGTCGGCGGGCACCACGAACACCGGAGCGGTCGATCCGCTCGACGAGGTTGCCGACCTCTGCGTGCGCGAGCAGATCTGGCACCACGTCGACGGTGCCTACGGCGCGTTTCTTCCACGCGGTACCCGAGCTTCGCGCGCTCATGACGGGGCTTTCCCGCGCGGACTCGCTCACGCTCGATCCGCACAAGGGCATGTTCCTGCCGTACGGCACGGGCGCGCTGCTGGTGCGCGACGGCGCGGCGCTGCGCGCGGCGCACGACGTGCCGCACGCCGGGTATCTTCCCGACATGCCCGAGGACGAGTTCTACGATCCCAGCCTGCACGGCCCGGACCTGTCGCGCGGCTTTCCCGGCCTGCGCGTGTGGCTGTGCGTGAAGATCTTCGGCGCCGCGAAGTTCCGTGCCGCGATCCTCGAAAAACGGACACTCGCGCTCGACGCCGCGCGGCGCATCGCCGCGATCCCGCGCATCGTCATGGACGCGGCGCCGCAGTTGTCGCTCTTCGCGTTCCACGTGACGGCTGCCGGCGCGACGCGTGCGGACGAGAACGCGGCGACGAGACGGCTGATCGACGGACGTGACCGGCCGAGGCCGCGTGATGCTGACAGGGTGTACCGTTGACGGCCGCTTTCTTGCGCGCGTGTGCGTCCTCAGCTTCCGCACGCGCCAGGCCAGAATCGACGCGTGCGTCGAAGATATCGCCGCCGCCCTTCAATCCGCCACCCCGTAGCCCCCAGGCGTCGATCGCCGACCGCCGAGCCCCGACCGCCGAGCCCCGAGCGCTGGACTGCGCTAATATCACCTGACCATGAAATCTCTGGCCGTGTTCGGAGCCTGCGCGATCTTCATCGCCACGGCGGCCGCGCAGCAGCCGCCCGCTCAGCCGGCGCCCCCTGCGCGCGCGGCGGTGGCGCCTCCATCGGCAACCTCCATTACCATCCGTGCCGGGCGCGTGTTCGACGGCAAGGGCAATGCCGGCACCGACCTCGTGCTCCAGATTGACGACGGGAAGATCACCCGCGTGGGGCGGGCGAGCGGCAAGACGACCTACGACCTCTCAGCCATGACACTCATGCCCGGGTGGATCGACACACACGTCCACATCGGCTGGCACTTCGGCCCGGATGGCCGGTTCGACAGCCGCGGCGGCACCCCGGCGCAGCAGGCGCTGTACAGCGCCGAGAACGCGTACGTGACGCTGCGCGGCGGCTTCACCACGGTGCAGAGCCTGGGCGCGGCGTCCGACGTCGATCTTCGCGAGGCGATCGCGCGGGGAATCCTGCCGGGCTCGCGGATCCTGACCTCGATTCGCCAGATCAACGAACGCACGGGTGGCACCGACCGCGCGCCCGCCACGCCGGACCAGCTCCGCGAGGTCGTCCGCAAAGCCAAAGCCGACGGCGCCGATGTCGTGAAACTCTTCGCGTCGGCCAGTATCCGTGACGGCGGGACGCAGACGATGACCGACGAGCAGCTCCAGGCGGCGTGCGGCGAAGCCAGGGCGCTGGGGTTGCGCACGCTCGTCCACGCCCACAGCGCCGCGTCGATCAAGGCGGCCGTCGTCGCCGGGTGTACCCAGATTGAGCACGGCACGTTCGCGACCGACGAGGTGCTGACGCTGATGGCCCAGCACGGCACCTATTTCGATCCCAACGTCGGCCTCGTTCTCCAGAACTACATCGAGAACAAGGCGAAGTACATGGGGATCGGCAACTACAACGAGGAGGGCTTCGCCTACATGGAAAAGGCGATCCCGATCGTGGTCGAGATGTTCAAACGCGCGCTGAAGGTGCCGAAGCTGAAGATTGTCTACGGGACGGACGCCGTCGCCGGTGCGCATGGCCGCAATATCGAGGAAGCGATCGTCCGCGTGCGCGACGGCGGTCAGAAGCCGATGGATGCCATCGTCTCGCTGACGTCGCTCTCGGCCCAGTCGCTCGGCCTGCAGGATCGCATCGGCACGATCGCGCCCGGCATGGAGGCCGACCTGGTCGCGGTCCAGGGCGATCCGCTGATCGACATCACCGCGCTCAGGAAGGTCGGGTTCGTCATGAAGGGTGGGAAGGTGTACCGATGATGCACATGACTGGCGTGGCGTGCGCGATCCTGGTGGCGGTTCCCTTCGTCCTGAGCGCGCAGGCGCCGGCGCGCGACGCGGATGCGACCACCATCCTCAAGCCCGCCCGCGTGTTCGACGGCGAGACGATGCACGAGGGATGGGCCGTGCGGGTCCGCGGCGAGCGGATCGACACGGCCGGGCCCGCCGCCAGCGTGAGCGTGCCGCAGGGCGCGACCGTCCTCGACATGCCTGGCACCACGCTGATGCCCGGGCTCGTCGAGGGGCATTCGCACATGCTGCTCCATCCCTACAACGAGACGACCTGGAACGACCAGGTCCTGCGCGAGTCGCTCGGCGTACGGATCGCGCGCGGCGTGAACCACCTGCGCGACACGCTGATGGCCGGGTTCACCACCACCCGCGATCTCGGCACAGAGGGAGCGGGATACGCTGACGTCGAATTGAAGCAGGCCGTCGAGCAGGGGATCGTCCCAGGACCGCGCATGCTCGTCTCGACGCGGGCGATTGTCGCCACGGGCAGCTACGGACCGAAGGGGTTCTCGCTCGAGTGGCGCGTGCCGCAGGGAGCCGAGGAGGCCGACGGCCCGGACCTCGTTCGCGTCGTGCGCGACCAGATCGGGCATGGCGCCGACTGGGTCAAGGTGTACGCCGACTATCGCTGGGGTGCGCACGGCGAGGCGGCGCCGACATTCTCGCTCGACGAGCTGAAGCTGATCGTCGAGACCGCCCGCAGCAGCGGCCGTCCGGTGTCGGCCCATTCGAGCACGCCCGAGGGCATGCGGCGCGCGACGCTCGCCGGGGTCGAAACGATCGAGCACGGGGACGGCGGCACGCCGGAAATCTTCCGGCTGATGGCGGAGCACAACGTCGCGCTGTGCCCGACCCTCGCGGCCGGCGATGCGACGTCGCAGTATGCCGGGTGGAAGAAGGGGCAGGCGCCCGAGCCGGCCGGCATCACGCGCAAGCGCGCGAGTTTCAAGGCCGCGCTCGACGCGGGAGTGACGATCCTCAGCGGGAGCGACATCGGCGTCTTCACCCACGGCGACAACGCGCGCGAGATCGAAATGATGGTGGACTACGGGATGTCGCCGCTCGCGGCGCTCAGGAGTGCGACCTCGGTTGCCGCGCGCGTGCTGCACATGGAGAACCGCATCGGCACCATCAAGGAAGGCCTGCTTGCGGACCTCGTCGCGGTCGACGGCGATCCGACACGCACCATCGCGTCGCTGCACCAGGTGCGGTTCGTCATGAAGGGCGGCACGGTCTACCGCAAGTTCTAGGGACCGAATGGCCATGGACCTTCGCCCGCTCACGCTCGGGGAACTCCTCGACCGAGCGTTCACGTTGTATCGGCGTCACGTGTGGCTGTTTGTCGGCATCATGGCGGTGCCGAGCGTGCTCGCCCTCGCCTCCGCGGTGACGATCCAGGCGCTCCAGTGGCGCCTTCGGCCCGGCGCGGCTCCGCCGTCTCCCGAGGCGGCCGTGCCGATCGTCCTCGGCGTCCTGTCCGCCGTGATGATTGGCGCGCTCGCCTACATGGTTGTGTACGTGGTCGCGCTCGGGGCCACCACGGTCGCCGTGTCTGAGTTCTACGTCGGCCGATCCACGACCATCGCCGCGGCGTTTGCCCATGTGCGCCGGCACATCGGCCGGCTGCTGCTGCTGATGGTGTTGGTCCTGGTGCGTGTCGTCGGCGTGTCGATTGGCGCTGGAGCGGTCCTGGTGCTGGCCGGCGGCCTGGCGGCTCTGATTACGCCGGTGCTCACGCTGCTGCTGACGTTTCTCGGGATGATCCTGCTGTTCGTCGCCTGCGGCTATCTCATGTTGCGCTATTCCCTGGCCGTGCCGGCGCTCGTGCTCGAAGGACTGACGGCCAGCGAGTCCCTTCGCCGCAGTGTCGCGCTCGTCGACGGCGCGAAGTGGCGTGTGCTGCTGCTCGGCGTGTGCACCATCATGGTCTCGTACGCCGGACTGGCGCTGATGCAGGGACCGTTCTTCATCGCGGCGATGGTTGCGGGCTTCGATTCGCCGGCGGCCTTCTGGCTGCAGATGGCTGGCGCGGTCTCGGGCACGGTCGGACAGGCGTTCACGAGCCCGATCATGATCGTGGGGCTGGCCCTCCAGGTACGACGACGCCCGCATCCGCAGCGAAGCCCTCGATATCGATCTCATGCTGGCGGCGCTGGACGCGCGGACCGTCCCGCAGGAGGCGCGTGCCTGACCGCTCCGGCCGTCGCCGCCTGGGGATCCTCATCGTCCTCGTCGCCGGCCTTGTGATCCGCGCCGGCGCCGCGCAGCCCACCGTCGAACGACCGGCATCGCCTGGGGCGGTCGTGCAGGCCGCCCCGGACATCGAACGGGCGCGGGTAGTGCTCGCCCGGGTCCTCGAGCGGCCCGAGTTCCGGCGGAGCGTGCTCGCGGCTGGCGTCGACCGGCTGCGTCAGCGGCTGTCCGCGTGGTTCCTGCGCACGTGGGAGCGCCTCGTCGGCAATCGCGTGGCCCCGCGCCGGCTGGCGCTCGTCCTTGCCTGGATCCTCGCGCTGTGTGCGCTCGCGGCGTTGTCGTCCGTCGTGGTTCGCTCGGTCCTGCGCGCGCGCCGCATGACGCCGTTCGGCGTGTCCCCGGCGGTGTCGTCGAGGAAGACGTCCCGCGCCTGGGCGCGCGAGGCGCTGGCGGCGACCGATCCGCGCGAGGCGGTCCGCTGCCTGTACAACGCGGCCATCTGCCGGCTCGAGGAGGAAGGCGCCTGGCGTGCCGACGACACGCGCACGCCGCGCGAATACGTGCGTCTGCTGCCGTCGGGGCACGCCCGGCGCGCGGTCGTCGAACAAGTGGCGGTGCTGTTCGAGCAGGTCTGGTACCGGGCGCGTCCGGCTTCGCCGGACGATTGCCAGGTCGTGGCGCGCGAACTCGAGGTCCTTGGATGCGTGCGTTCCGGCCGCGCGATCTGACGCTGGTCGTGGTGGCGCTCGTCGCGCTGGCCGCGCTCTCGACGGTCGGGATGCTGGTGGTGCCCGCCACCGAGGCTGACGACGACGGATCGAGCTATTCGGCAGGGCCTGGCGGCGCGCGCGCGGCCTTCCTGACGCTCGTGCAGCTCGGCTACCGCGTCGAGCGATCCCTCGAACCGGTCGCCGCGATTGCCGCCGAGCCGTCGGGAACGGTGCTCGTTTTTGCCGACCCGATCGAGGCGCCGTCGGAACAGGATCGCCGTGCGCTGCGGCAGTTCCTCGAGCGCGGCGGCGTCGTGCTGGCCGCCGGCCGTCTGGCGGCCGACTTCCTGGCCCCTCCAGCCGGCGCGCCGCCCCCCTCGGGGTCAGACCCCGGCTCCCCGGCGATGGGGTCTGACCCCAGGGGGGTGGAGCCGCGCGAATTTCGGCCGGCGCGGGCCGACGCGCTGACGCGGGGGGTCGAGTCCATCGACGTCGCGCCGCCCGGCACCGCGCCGGTCCTTACGGGGGCGGACTACCTCCCCCTCTTCGGGACCGGCCGCGATGCGCCCGTCCGGATCGCGCGCGTCGGGAGCGGCCGCGCCATCTGGGCCGCCAGCGCCACACCACTCGCCAACGACTGGATCGCCAGACACGGCAACCTGCAGTGGCTGCTCAACATCGCCGGCTCCCCGGCCGCGACCACGATCTTGTGGGACGAGCGCTATCATGGCCACACCCGATCGATGTGGTCCTACGTGGCGCGGACGCCGCTGCCCTGGGCGCTTGCACAGATAGGGCTGATCGCGCTCGTCGCGGCCGCGGCCTTTTCCCGCAGATCGGGACCCGTCCGGCCGATGGTCGTGGACCCGCGCACCGCCCCGATGGAATTCATCGACACGATCGGCGCCCTCTACGCCAGGGTGAAGGCCGACCGGGCCAGCGTCGCCGCGGCCCGCGGGCGTCTCCGGCGGCTCCTCGCCGACGCCACCGGCCTGCCGCCCGGCGGCCCTGACGCCGCCCTGGCCCGCGCGGCCGCGGCGCGCGTCTCGATCGATCCGGACAGGCTGGCCGGCCTCCTGGCCGGGGACGGGGATGAGGCACGGAGCGCGCTCGAAGTCGTCCAGGATCTCCAGGCGGTCGCCGCGGTGCTTAGGGTCCGTCAAGGAATAAGTGTGGCATCTCTGGGCGTCGAGGCGCCCGGATCGCAAGGCGCGAGGAGGGCGAATGCCGAGTGCATTTAACCGACGAGCAACGCAGCGAGGCGGGATGCATCGGCGGCCAGAATGTCACAGTTATTCCTTGACGGGCCCTTAGCCGGGAGCAGCGCGGCGGACTGCGTTCACATGGGAGTCAGTGATGTCGAATCGACTGGCGGATATCTCGGGGCATGCGCGCCGCGAGCTGGCGAAGGTCATCGTCGGGCAGTCCGAGCCGCTCGACCTGCTGCTGCTGACCGTCGTCTGCGGCGGTCATGCGCTGGTCGAAGGCGTGCCCGGCATCGCGAAGACGCTCGCGGTGCGCGCGATGGCGCGCATCCTCTCGCTGGCGTTCAGCCGCGTCCAGTGCACGCCCGACCTGATGCCGGGCGACATCGTCGGCGCCAACGTCTTTCGTGCGGACTCGGGGCAGTTCGTGCTCCACAAGGGACCGGTGTTCACCGACCTCCTCCTCGTGGACGAGATCAACCGCATGCCGCCACGCACGCAGGCGGCGCTGCTGGAGGCGATGGAGGAGCGCCAGGTCACGATCGACGGCCACAGCTATCCGCTGGCCTCGACGTTCACGACGTTCGCGACGCAGAATCCCGTCGAGTTCGAAGGTACGTATCCGCTCCCCGAAGCCGAACTCGATCGGTTCTTCGTGAAGATCCGCATGGGTTACCCGGACGCAGCCGCCCGCGAGGAAGAGACGCTGCTGCTCCGCTACCACGAGGGCTTCGACGCGCGCGCGCTGGACAGTCTGGCCCTCGAACCGCTGTCGCGCGGCAGCGTCGAGGACGCGCGCCGCGACGTGCAGGCCGTGCGCGTCGAAGACGGCCTCTTCGGCTACATCTCGGCGATTGCGCGCCGCACCCGCGACTGGCCCGCCGTCGCGCTCGGGGCCAGCCCTCGCGCGGCGATTGGCCTGCTCCAGCTGTCGAAGGCGATGGCCGCCCTCGACGGCCGCGACTACCTCCTGCCCGACGACGTGAAGCGCGCGACGACGCCCGTGCTGCGTCACCGGCTGGTGCTGCGTGCGGAAGCCGATCTCGAAGGCCTGACGCCGGATCAGGTGCTCGCCGACATCCTCGACGCGGTGGAGGTGCCGCGCTAGTGCTGCGCCCGCTCGTCCCCGAGCCCGCGACCGCGCGGGCGGTCACGGCGCGGCGGTGGTCGTACGGCGCCACGCCGCGATGCCTGATCCTGCTGGCCGCCGGCCTGATGATCCTCGTGCCGGCCTGGATCGATCGCCGGGCCGCGCTGGGGTTTGTCGCCTGGGACCTGCTGATCTTCGCCGCCTGGTTCGCCGACCTGCGCCGGCTCCCGGTGCCGGCGCTCCTCGAGGCCACGCGCACCTGGTCGGCCGCGCTGGCGCTCGGCACGCCGGCGCGCGTGCGCGTCGCGCTGGCGAGCCGGGGCGCGATTCCGATCCATGCATGGCTGACCGACGACGTGCACCCGGCGCTCCGGCGCGCGTTGCCCGAAATCGGGTGCGACGTGCATCCAGGCTGCGCCGCCGACGGGTCGTATGACATCGAGCCGCGCGAGCGGGGCGACGCCGCCATGGGACGCGTCTTCCTCCGATATCGCAGCGACTGGGGCCTCGCCGAGCGCTGGGCGGCGGCCCCCGTCGAACAGGTGGTGCGCGTCTACCCCGATCTCCGCGCCGCGCGGCACCAGGCGATGTTCCTGGTGCGCAGCCGGCAGATCGCCATCGAGAAGCGTCGCGCGCGCGCGTCGATCATCGGCCGGGAATTCGAGAGCCTGCGCGAATTCCGCGAGGGCGACGAGTGGCGTGACGTGTGCTGGACGGCGACCGCGCGCCGCGCGCGCCTCATCACCAGGGTGTACCAGCCGGAGCGCAGCCAGGCTGTCTGGCTCGTCGTGGACGGCGGGCGACTGCTGCGCGCGCGAATCGCCGGGCGCACGAAGCTGGACGGCATGGTCGACGCCGCGCTCGCTATCGGCGAGGTGGCGATGACGGCGGGTGACCGCGTCGGCCTCATCACCTACGGCGGCGCGCTGCGCCATCAGCTGCCTGCCGGACGCGGTCCGAGACACCTGCGGGCGATCGTCGAGGCGCTGGCGGTGCATCGGGCGGAATCGACCGAGGCCGACCACGCCGCGGCGGCTGCCGCGGTCCTCACCGCGCAGAAGCCGCGCGCGCTCGTCGTCTGGCTGACCGACCTCGAGGACACGGCGGGCGTGCCGGATGTCATCGACGGTGCCGCGCAGCTCTCGCCGCGGCACGTCGTGATCTTCGCGGTCCTGCACGATCCGGAACTCGCGACGCTGGCGGCATCGTCGCCGGCCACGCCGGCCGAGATGTATCGCGTCCTGGCGGCCCAGGAGTCCGCCGACCGACGGGCACTCCAGCTCCGCTCGGTTCGACAACGCGGGGTGCTGGCCGTCGACGTGCCGCCCGGCGATCTCGTGCCGGCACTCGTGAACCAGTACCTGACGGTGAAGGAACGGAGCCTGGTGTAGGGCTCAGGGGGCTCAAGGCTCAAGGCTCAAGGCTCAGGGCTCAAGGCTCAGGGCTCAGGGCACGGGTCGGCGCGAGGTACCACACCAGCAGGACCGCGAGTGCTGCCCCGGTGGCGAACTTGACGACGACATCCACGCTGGTGGGGGACACGAAGGCCTCGATGATCCCGGCGATGATGAGCATCGGGACGACCCCGAGGAAGAGGCGGATGGCCTGGCCGCCAGCTTCGGTCATCGAGTCGCGCCGCGGCAGGGTGCCGGGGACGAGAATGCCTCGAGCGAGCCGCAGACCTGCGCCGCCCGCGATGAAGATCGCCGGCAGTTCCAGCACTCCGTGGGGCACGACGAAGCTCCAGAGCGAGAGGCTCATGCCGGCGCGATGGCACGCCGTGCCGATGACGCCGATGAGCAGGCCGTTCATGAGCATCATGTAAACGGTGCCCAGTCCCGCCAGCATGCCGGTCGCGCAGGCAGCGATCGCGACCGCCAGGTTGTTGGTCATGATCGCGCTCGAGGCCGCCGGCTTGATCGCCACAATGGCGTGGGTCCACATCTCGCGCCGTTCGATCGTGTCCATCATCCGGCCGCCGAGCATGAAGCGTTCGAAGCCCGGATCGGCCATCGCGATCAGCGTGCCCGCGAGCGCACCAGCCAGAAACAGGATGAAGGCCGCCATCGTGTAGGGCATCGTCGCGCGAAAGGCGGCGGGAAACTGCCGCCGGTAGAAGTCGATGATGCCCCCGGTGTTCCCGCGGCCGCCGCTGTAGATCAGGTTGTGCGCGCGGCCGAGGAGCTGATTGAGCTGCTGCGCGCGTTCGGCGCTGGCGCGATCTTCCCGCGCGACCGAGAGGTCGGCGGCGGCCTGACGGTACAATAATGCCAGCTCACGCAGCTCGCCGTGGTCGAGCGCCGCAATCCCGCGGCGCCCGCAGGCGTTGACGAGCGACTCGAGGCGTGCCCAGTGCGCCTTCCGCCTGTCAATCCATCGCGCGGAGATGACCCGTGCCGGCACCCGGGAAGCTTACCAT
This sequence comes from uncultured Acidobacteriota bacterium, assembly GCA_963817635.1. Lineage (GTDB taxonomy): Bacteria > Acidobacteriota > Vicinamibacteria > Vicinamibacterales > 2-12-FULL-66-21 > CAWFPR01. The sequence continues at coordinate 344,423 of CAWFPR010000002.1, forward strand.
CGAGACGCCCGAGCAGGTCTCGCTCGACTTCACGCTCGCGAGCGTCGGCAGCCGGTTCCTCGCGCTGGCGCTCGACACGCTGCTCCAGGCATCGGCGATTGCCGCCGTCATCCTGTCCGCGCTCGCGGTTCTGGTGGGCGCGGGGCTCACGTGGCGGGGGATCGGCACCTGGGTCGAGGCGATAGCCGTCCTGGCGCTCTTCGCGCTCTACTACGGGTACTTCGCCGCGTTCGAGACGCTATGGGCCGGTCAGACGCCCGGCAAACGCCTCGTCGGCCTGCGCGTGCTGAGCGTCACCGGCCGTCCCGTGACGCCTTCAGAGACGATCCTGCGCAACGTCGTGCGCATCGCCGACCAACTGCCCGGGATCTATGCGGTGGGCATCCTGTTCGTGCTCGTCACGGGTCGGAATCAGCGGCTCGGTGACCTCGCCGCCGGCACGGTCGTCGTCCACGAGCGGCCGCTGGCGCCGCGCCCCGACGACCAGCCGGCCGACCGTTCCGCGCGGGTCCGCCACGGCGCGCACCGGCTCGCGCCGGAAGAGGTCGCGGTGATCGAGACCTTTCTCCGGCGGCGATCGGACCTGAGCGCCGAGGCCCGTCTCCGCGCCGCACGCCAGATCGCCGCGCGCATCCAGGGGCGCCTCGACGTCGCCTCGATTGGCGACGAGGAGGCATTCCTCGAGGAGATCAACGGGGAATATCGGGCCGGCCGCTACCGTTGAACGGGGGGCTCGCGGGTCAGTTCGGGGGCTCCGCTCGTCAGTCTCCGGCCAGCAACGCCGCCAGGACGAGCAACACCGCCAGGGCGCCGCCGGCGCCCGCTACCGCGCCGATCATGATCGCGCGGGCCGGGTTGCCAGCGTTCGTGTCGGGCCGCACGGCGGCCACCCTCGCCAGCGGCAGCGTCTCGGGTGGTTCGGGAATGCGGGTCGCCCGCTGGACGACGATCGCCGACGCGGTGGTCTGCATCAGCGTGCCCTTGAACGTCTGCCCGTCGGTGAGATCGACCCGCACACGCGATCCGATGGGCAACTGGCGCACGTACGACGCCAAGGAGGACCGGATCGACCGGGCTCGTCGCCGGATCGACGCGCGAGGTTCCCGCGGTCGCGCAGCCCGAGACCAGACTGGCGCTTAGTAACAGGACGAGCCACTTACGCATGGGCATCTCCATCAGAAGTCGAATCCGAAACCGCACCGGAGCAGCACCTCGTCCACCCCGCCGTGCACGAGGACGCGCGCGTCGCCGCGAAAGAACACCCGGGCCGAGAGGTAGGTCTTGAAGCCGGCTTCGACGTAGGGACGTGCCTGCAGGGTCGTCGTGGGGCCGATCGTGACGGCCGGTCTCAGCTCGCGTGCTTCGCGTGCGCCCTGATCGAACACGGACACGGCGATCGTCACGTTCGAGCACGCGCTCCCAGGTGAGGTCGAGCCCCGCCCCGACGTACGGGTGGAGCCAGGCGTTGTGCCGGAACTGGTACTGCTCGCCGACGGCGACCCGGCGGAGCGTGACCGTGAAGACGGACGTGGTCACCGCCCGGAACCCATCCACGAGCGGCGTAGCGTACGCCCGGAAGCTGATGCCGTTTGTGCCGCCCGCTTCGATCTCGGTCTTGTGATGCTCGCTCCAGTACCAGCCGGCGTTCACGCCGAGGTTCAGGCCGTCGGTTGTACCAGGTGCCGGAAATCTGGCCCGGGATCTCATCCCGCTGGCCGTTCAGCCAGCCAATCGTTCCGGCGGCGTCGCCCCGCAGCACCGGTGAGGCGGTCTGGGCCCAGGCGGGACGGGCGCAGACGAGCACGGCCGCGACGAACAGGAGAGGCTTCATGCCTGGTAAGGCGCACCGCGCTGGGAAAACGGCTCATATACTGAAGCCATGTTCACGCGACGGATTCCCCGAGTCGTGCGGCTGGCGATTGCGATTGGCGTGCTCGGATTCGTCTTCGGGGCGACGGCCATCGAGCGCCGGCGCATCGAGGCGGGCGCGGTCGAGGCGTCAGGCCAGCCCGGGCCGCCGCGCGTCGATCCCGACCGCCTCATGGCGGACGTCGCAACGTTGTCGTCGGCGCCCTTCGAGGGCCGCCTGACCGGGACGGCCGGAAGCCATCGCGCGCAGCAGTTCATCCTGGACCGATTCCGCGAGCTGGGGCTCTCGCCCGTTGGCGGGAGCTACGAGCAGAAGTTCGCCTTCGTGCAGCACAGCATCAAGGGCATCGTCATGCCCGGGCGCCACTACACCAACGAGTTTCCGGACGCGACGAACGTCATGGGGATGCTGCCGGGGTCGGCCGACCCGGACCGCTTCATCGTCGTCAGCGCGCACTACGACCATCTCGGCGTCGTGAACGGCGTGCTGTATCCGGGCGCGGATGACAACGCGTCCGGCGTGGCGGGCATGCTGGCCTGCGCCGAGTACTTCTCGACGCACCGGCCCCGTCATTCGATTGCGTTCATCGCCTTCGACGGGGAGGAGAAGGGCCTCAGCGGCGCCCACTACTTCGTCGAGCATCCGCCGCTCGACCTGAAACAGATCGTGGTGGAGCTCAACCTCGACATGATCGGCCGCGGCGACGAGAACGAACTGTATGTGGCAGGAACAACCCAGACGCCCAGCCTGCGGCCACCCGTTGAACAGGCCGCCCGCACCCGGAATCTGCGGGTGCTCTTCGGCCACGATCGTCCCCTCTACGAGTCCGGCCGCGTGGAGTCGTGGGTGCAGCTCTCGGACCAGGGCCCGTTCTACGACCACGGCGTGCCGTTCCTCTATTTCGGCGTCGAGGATCACGAGGACATGCACCAGCCCACCGACACCGCCGACAGGATTCCCCGCGGCTTCTTCGTCGAAGCGGCCAACCTGGTCGTGGACGTCGTCGCCGCCATCGACCAGCGCAGCAACTGACCTGCCCGATCCGCGGCAGATCCGTGTAACCCGTCGTCGCCCGCGCCCCAATCAGTGTGATCTGTGTGATCAGTGGTTGTCTGCTCCGTGATCCGTGTGATCTGTGGTTGTGGCGGAATACCGGCACCCCGGCCATAACTGTGGCGCTATGGGCCGTGTTTTGGGCCGTTCCTGTGGTTCATCCCGCGCGGCACCGCTGTTGCTGCTGGACGAGCGGGAGTCACACACATGTCCGAGCCTCGTAACGTCCAGCGCTGCCGGTGGGCCGAGCCGACCCTGTTTCAGGACAGCCCTCTCTGGACCCAGGCCGAAGAGTATCCGTGGAGCTGCAAGGCCGACGGCGATCCCCGCGTGGTGGAGGATACGACGGTCTGCGCCACGTGCGGCCGGTGGGCCCCGCACGGACCCGCGCCGGCCGCGCGACCGGAGGCCGAACGCTGCCACTGCGAGTGCGGTGACGGCTGCTGCGACAAGTAGCGGGAGAGCAGGGGACCGCTCCGCCGTGCTATCCTCGCGCCGGTTCAGCCGGAGGAGGAGACGGAGCATGAAGACACTCGTCGCGACCCTGTGCGCCACGCTCGTGGCCTCGCACGCCTACGCGCAGTCAGAGGCCGCGCTCAAGGACTATTTCGAAGGCAAGACCGTCGTCGTGAAGATCGACATGCCGGCCACCCAGGCCGGCATCGACGTGTACGCCGACGCCCGCCGCCCGCTGAATTTCGACGAGTACAGCGCCCGCCTGAAGGCGACCGGGATCGCCCTGCGCTCGGGCGATTCGGTGATGATCACGAAAGTGCGGATCAAGGACAAGGTCGTCGAGTTCCAGCTCGGCGGCGGCGGCTATGGCACGTTCGGCGACGACACGAACACGAGCGTCTACGTGCCCGGTGCGGCGAAGAGCAAGCGGGAAAAGGACCTCGAACGCGACATCAAGGTCGAGCGCGACTCTGCCCGCAAGCGCCGGATGCAGACCGAGCTCGACGACCTGCGGCGCGAGCGCGAGCGCGAGGATAGCCGCAACCGGGCGGCGGCCTCGACGGCATCCGAGGAAAAGAAGCAGCGCATTGCCGATCAGCGCCTGCACAGCGGCTCGCGCTTCAACATCCGGTATCAGAACGGCGTTCCGCCCGGCGTGACGGCGGGGGGGATCATGGCCGCGCTGGCCGAGTACGTCGAGTTCCCCTTCACCGATCGCGCGACGCGGCCCGGCGGCGGTTCGCCCGCAGCGCCAGGTCCATGGCCGACACGGCGGGTCCCGGCAGCCTCCGCAAGGGGATGACCTGGCAGGAGGCGCAGGACGCTCTCGGGTCCCCGGACAAGTCGTCCGACCGCATGGAAGGGAAGCTCAAGGTCACGACGGCGATCTTCACGCGCGACGATCAGCGCATCGAGGCCGAGTTCGTCGAGGGCGTGTTGATTCGGTATTCGATCTCGTCGAAGTGATGGCGGGCCGGCGCTTCTGGCTGGTGCCGGAAGCGCCGCTCTCCGCGGTCCGCTCTCCGCGGTCCGCTCTCCGCTCCGCTCCGCGGTCCGCTCGCCGCTCTATCGTATCTTCAGATTCAGCGTCTTGGCTTCGCCGTCGCCGATCGTGACGGATGTCGCCACCGGGCGCAGCCGCTCGAGGGCCTCCGGGTCGCCTTCCTCTCCGGGCTCGAGGTAGTCGAGGGCGACGGCGAGGTAGTCGCCGCCCGGCAGGCCCTTCACGGTGAACGTGCCGGACTGATCCGGCCGCACGGCGTAGACGTAGCGGCTCATCACCCCCCACTTCGATACGTCCGACGCGAAGAGCGCCACCACGTAATCACTGGTCGGCTGTCCCTTGGCGTTCGTGACGCGGCCCGTCAGGCTGGCCATCTGGCGCGTCAGCGTGACCTCGACGCCGCTGAGTTCCTCGCCCGGCTTGACTTCGAGCGGCGTGTCGATCACGTCCGTCCCGTTGACGGTAATGGACTTGATGTACCAGCCCGCCGGCACCCTGCCACGGATGAAAACCTTGCCCCAGACCCCCGTCATGGCAAACGTCCAGTCGTCGAGGACGCGCGCGTTACCGCCGAAGCGGACCTGTTCGGGGGGCAGCGGGACCGCACTCAGCAGGACGGCCGCGGCCGTGATGCCGGCTGGTGCCCCGCCCTCGAAGGCGACGCGCCCGCGCAGCGCTCCAGTGGGACCGGTGATGAGCGACAGCGCCGGTGACGTCCGCGCCGGTGACCGTGATCGGCAGCACGGCGACCTCCTGCATGCGGATGCTGCCGCTCGAGCCCGAGTTGGCCACCGCCTGCACATCGGCGGCCGAGACGGTCTGCAGCACGTAGTCCCCCGGCGCAACATTGGAAAGGACGAACGTCCCATCGGGCTTCGAGAGCCCGGCGCTGCTCAGACGGAGACCCCTCGTCATAGACGGCGAAGTCATCATGATCATCGTATTGCCGAGCGACTTGCCCTCGGAGTTCACGACGGTGCCCGAGATGCTCGCGATGCGGATCGGCGCGAGGGCGAAGCCGACCGCCGACGCTTCCTGCCCCTCGCCGACGGTGACCCGCTGCGCCTCGGCCATCGTCGTGGTCCCCGGGTAGTACGTCGGGGCGTAACCGGTCCGATCGTCCGATTTCTCCAGCGACACGCCCAATCCGAAGGTCGCCACTATGTAGTAGTCGCCCGGGGAGAGGCCGTGCAGGCGGTACTGCCCGATGTCGTCGGTCGTGTCGGTGGAGCCGGTCGAGTACACCGGGACCAGCCGCCGCTGGCCGGCCTGGTAGCGGTAACGCATCGCCGCCACCCGCATCCCCGCGAGCGGCTCGCCGAACTCGTCCACGATGCGGCCCGAGATCACGCTGCCCTTCGGCAGGCTGAAGTCCAGCTTGTCGAGCGCCTGGCCCTCGGCGAGTTCAACCGGCTTGCCCTGTTCGAACGGCCGCTTCTGTCCGTACGACAATGCGACGTATCCGCCCTTCGACGCCGTGAGCGTATAGCGGCCCGCCGGCAGCTCCTTGATCTGCCAGCGCCCGTCCGCGTCGGTCGAGACACTGCGCGCGTCGCGTGGATCGCTGCCCGCCGCGCGAACCTGCGCGCGCCGGAGCGGTTTGGCGGTGTCGGTGGCGATCACGCGTCCGCTCAGGATCGCCGTGCCCGCCTTTTTGGGCTGTCCGGCCGCGTCGCGTGCGGCACCAGGCGGCGGCGGGGGAGGAGCGACCTGCGCAAGTACTGAAGTACCGGCCGTGACCAGAACGGCGAGAAGACATGCTGCGATACGCATGCGATGGTCCTTTCCCGTGGTCCGCAGCATCCGGCGTCAGCCGGAATCAGCGCCACTCTAGCAGAATTGCCGCGCGGCGTGACGAACGTTGTGACGGCAGAAACCCGGCACTTGATTTCCGGAAGGCCGGGCGCTAAGCTTCGCGCTTCGATATTGGACGTCTATACAGAAAGGCGATAACGGATGGCCAAGGCGCCGACCGAACTCCTGAAGGGCACGCTCGACCTGCTGATCCTGAAGACGCTCGCGCTCGAGCCGCGGCACGGTGTCGCCGTGGCCGATCGCATCCTGCAGATCACACGCGGCACGTTCAACGTGAAGGCCGGATCGCTCTTTCCGGCGCTGCACCGGCTCGAACAGGACGGCTTCATTGCCGGCGCCTGGGGCACGACGCCGGAAGGGCGTCGGGCGAAGCTCTATCGCCTGACGCCGGCCGGGCAGCGCCAGCTGACGGCCGAGAAGAAGCAGTGGGCGCGCATCGCGCTCGCCATCGGGCTCGTGCTCGAAGCGGAGTGAGCGCGGATTGCAGACTGCAGATTGCAGATTGCCGATTGCGATTGCCGATTACCGATTGCCGATTGTCCGATTGCCGATTGGGGAGTGCCATGTGGAAGCCGAGCGCGAGGCTGATTCGGACGCTCCTGACGCGCCGGCGTTTCGAGCGTGATCTGGACGAGGAGCTGCAGGCCGCCGTGGACGAACTCGCGGCGCGCCATGTCTCCCGGGGCGTGAACCCGGCGGCGGCGCGGCGCGCGGCCATGCTCGAACTGGGAGGCGTGGAGCAGGTGAAGGAACACGTGCGCGACATCCGCGCGGGCAACGGGATCGAGACGACCGTCCGCGACATTCGATATGCCTGGCGGTCGCTCTGGAGAACGCCCGGCTTCGCGGGTCTCGTCATCCTGACGCTCGGGCTCGGCATCGGCGCCACGACGGCGATCTTCACCGTCGTGAACGCGCTCCTGCTCCAGCCGCTGCCCTACAGGGAGCCGGACCGCCTCGTGTTCGTCTGGCAGGATCTGACCGACGCCGGCTATCCGCGCGCGCCGCTGTCCGCGCCGGAACTGCTCGACCTGCGGCACCGCGCGTCGCTCTTCGAGGGCTTCGGCGGAATCTGGGCGAACACGGCCGCGCTGACCGGCGACGGCGAGCCCGAGCAGCTGCGGATCGGGCGAGTCACGTCCAACTTCTTCTCGGTGCTCGGCGCCGAGGCGGCGTTCGGACGTACCTTCCGTTCCGACGATGAGGCGCAGTCGGCGTCTCCCAGCGTCATCGTCAGCTGGGCGCTCTTCGCGCGCCGCTTCGGCGCCGATCCCTCGCTCGTCGGCCGCCGCATCCTGCTCAACGGCCGTCCGACGACGGTGATCGGCGTGATGCCGCAACGCTTCCGCCTGCTGATGCCGCAGGATGCGAGCATTCCCGACGACCAGCAGGCGTGGCAACTGCTGAACGTCAACCCGCGCGCGCCACGATCGCAGCAGTTCATCCGCGTGGTCGGCCGCATGAAACCGGGCGTGCCGCTGGCCGCTGCGCAGCAGGAGATCGCCGACATCGCCCGGGCGGTGGGCCGGGAATTTCAGGACTACGGGCCGTCAGGGGCGACCTTCTACGCGGTCGGGCTCCAGGACGACGGCGTGCGGGAGGTGCGGCCGGCGCTCGTGGCGCTGTTCGGCGGGGTGGCGATCCTGCTGCTCATCGCCTGCGTGAACGTGGCGGGCCTGCTCGTGACGCGGGCGGCGTCACGCGCGCACGAGACGGCGCTGCGCATGGCGCTCGGCGCGAGCCGCGCGCGGCTGGTCCGCCAGTCGGTCACGGAGGGGCTCGTGCTCGCGGTCCTGGGCGGAGCGGCGGGACTCGCCGCCGGGAGGGCCGGGCTGGCGCTGCTGATGGCGTTCCGGCCGGCGACGCTGAGCCGCATCGAGGCGGCGCAGATGAACCCCCGCGTGCTCGGGTTCGCCGCGGCCGCTGCGCTCAGCTGGGGCTTCCTGTTCTCGCTCGCGCCGCTGGCCGAGCTGTTCCGCACGACGGTCACGACCGCGCTGCAGAAGGCGCGCCGGTCCGGCGGTGCGCCCGTGCGTCATCGCACCCGCGCCACGCTCGTCGTCATCCAGATTGCCCTGAGCGTCGTGCTTCTCGTCGGCGCCGGCCTGCTGGTGCGCACCTTCATGCGGCTCCAGCACGTGGACGTCGGGTTCCATCCGGAACACGTCCTGACGTTCCGCGTCTCGCTCGGCGGTCCGCGGTACCAGTCGCTCGCCTCGGCGACCACGTTCTCGCGGACGCTGCGCGAGCGGCTCGCCGCGTTGCCGGGCGTCGCCTCCGTGGGCGCGATCAGCCACCTGCCGTACGACGACCTGCCGAACTGGGGCGGCCCCTACCTCCCCGAAGGCCAGGCCGCGGCGTTCCAGTCGCGCGTGGCGGACACGCGCGCGATTGCGCCGGGCTTCTTCGAGACGGTCGGCGCGACCCTCGTCGAGGGGCGGCAGTTCACGGACGCCGACGTCATCACGAGCCAGCCCGTGGCGATCGTGGACGACCGGCTCGCGCGGATTGCATGGCCGGGCGAGAGCGCCATCGGCAAGCGCATGCAGGCCGATCCCTTCACGACCGGCGCGGCCTCTCAGTGGGTCACGATCGTCGGCGTCGTGCGCCACCTGCGCCACCGCAACCCGGCCGCCGATCTCGGGGAGCAGATCTACTTCCCGGCCGCGCAGTCGCCCCGCAACCCGATGGCGTATGTGATCCGCAGCTCGCGTGACGCCGCGGCGCTCGCCTCGCCGATTCGCGAGGCACTCGCGCCGGATCGATCCGCAGCTTCCGATGTACGACGTGCGGCCGATGCTGGCCTACGCGGACGCGGCGCGCGCGACGCGGCGGTTCACGATGATCCTGGCGGCGGCCTTCGCGCTCGTCGCCGCTCGTCCTGGCGTGCGTCGGCGTCTACGGCGTCACGGCGTATTCGGTGGCGCTGCGCCGTCACGAGTTCGGCGTGCGCCAGGCCCTCGGCGCCCGCGCCAGTCAGATCGTCCGGCTGGTGCTGAGAGAAGGCGCCGCACTCGCCGCGGCCGGCGTTGCCCTCGGTCTCGTTGGCGCGACCGGTGCCGCGTTCCTGCTCCGTGCGCAGCTCTTCGGCGTCACGCCGACTGACGCCGTGAGCTACGGCGTCGCGGTCCCGCTGCTGGCCGCCGCGGCGCTGGCCGCCTGCTGGCTGCCGGCGCGGCGCGCGACGAGAGTCAGTCCGCTGGAATCCCTGCGCGCCGAGTGACACACCCCTCAGCCGCCGTCGGCGCGAAGCGGCGAGGAGCGACAGGAGAGTTCGCCGCGACCTATTGCGCGCGCAGGGCGCTCGAGGGATCGACGCGCAGCACTCTCAGCGCGGGAAGAAGGCTGGCGAGCGACGCGACCACGACGATCAGCGCCGCGACGCCTCCAAACGTCATCGGGTCGGCGGCCTTCACACCCCACAGGAAGTGCTGGAGCAGGCTCGTGGCCGGCAGCGCCGCCGCCGCGCCAATGACGGTCCCCGCCAGCGCGAGCCCGATGCCCGGCAGCGCCAGCGTCCGGAGCGCCTGCGGCCTCGTGGCGCCGAGCGCCAGCCGGATACCCATCTCGCGCGTGCGCTCCGTGACTGACGTGGCAATGAGGCCGTGGATGCCGACGGCGGCGAGCAGCATGGTCGCGACAGCCAGACAGCCGAGCAGCACCATCAGGAGACGCTGCTCGGGCGAGCGCGGCGGACTGCACGTCGGCCATGGCGCGCACGTCGGCGAACGGCAGCAGCGGGTCGGTGGCATCGAGCGCGTCGCGCACGATCCGCGCGGCCGACTCCGGTGTCCCGGCGGCGCGGACCACGAACGTCGGCGCAAACCAGCCGTGGACGAGGCGGAGCATGCCGTCGCTGACCTGCGTGACCGGGATGTAGGCGAGCGGCATGGCCGCGAGCGGTCCGTTGTCGCCCCAGCCGGGCTTCACCTGCACGTCGCCCACGACGCCGACGATCTCGCGCGTCATCCCCGCAAGCTGGATGCGGTGGCCGATAGCCACGCCGTCCTCGAAGTAGCGGTCCGCAAACGTCCGGCTGACCACCACGACGCCTGCCGACTCGCCCGTGTCGCGCGCGTCGAATACGCGGCCGGCGCGCACCGGAATGCGCAGGGCGCGGAAGAAGTCCGGCGACACGTAGGTGGCGCTCGTCATCCGGCCGGCCGGTGCACCGGCCTGGGGACCATCGGCATGCCGGAATCCCAGGTTGAGCAGCCGTTCGTACGGGACGCCGAGGGCAACGGCCGCGGCATTGACGCCAGGCGCCGCCGAGACCCGGCGCAGCGTCTCGTCGAACATCCGGAGGACGCGCGGGCCCGACCGATATCGCGCGTCTTCGAGCGAGAGGCTCACCGTGACGACGCCGTCCGGATCGAATCCCGGTTCGAGGTGCCGGAGGTGCGAAAAGGTGCGCAGCAGGAGGCCCGCGCCGACGAGAAGCACGACGCCGAGCGCCACCTGCGCCACGACGAAGGCGCGACGCGTCCAGGGGCGGGCCCGGCCGGCAACGGACCGCCCGCCGGACTCGGCCATCGCGGCCTGCACGTCGAGGCGGGTCGCCTGCAGCGCGGGCGCCAGTCCGAAGATGGCGCTCCCGGCCAGCGCGAGGCACGCCGCCACCCCGGCGGCCCGGGCATCGAGCGAGACGGGCTGCCAGATGTCGAACGCATTCCGCGCCAGTTGTTGCAGTCCATCGAGCGCGACGACGGCGAGCGCGATGCCCGCGATGCCGCCCGCCGACGCAAGGACGACGCTCTCCACCAGGAGTTGCCGGACAATCGCCCGGCGGCCGCTGCCGAGCGCCATGCGCGTGGCGATCTCCCGGGTCCGGCCGGACGCGCGGGCGATCAGCAGGCCCGCCAGGTTCACCAGCGCGACCAGCAGGACAACGCCAACCGCCGACCAGAGCACCAGGAGCGGCCGGCGGAGATCGGCCGTCAGGCTCTCCTTGAGCGGCAGCAGCGAGAAGCTGAACGTGGTGCCCTCGGGCAGCGTCCGCTGCCGCGTGATGTCGGCGCCAATCTGCCGGACCTCGGCGTCGGCCTGCGCCCACGATCAATCCGCGTGCAGCCGCGCGAGGATCGCGTAGTTCTCTCCTTCACCCTCGCCGGCCGTCGAGGGCCGAAGCGGGGTCCACAGGTCCGCAGGGTCGCCGGTCTGGAAACCTTCCGGCATCACGCCGACGATCGTCGCGGCTTCGCCTCGCAGGAACAGCGCGCGCCCGACGACCCCCGGATCGCCGCCGAACAGGCGCTGCCACAGCGCATAGCTCAGGATCGTGGCGGCGGGCCCTCCCGACCGGTCTTCGCCGGCCGTGAATTCGCGGCCGATCACCGGCGCGACCCCGAGCACACCGAAGAACCCGGTGCCGACCCGCTGCTGCTGCACGTAGGAGGCCCGGTCGCCGGCGACCAGGTTCACGCCCGCGGTCCAGCGCGAGTACGCCGCGCGATCGACGCTCGTCGCGCGATCCCGCACCGCTTCCCACGTGGCGCCGGTCTGCGAGGTGTCGAGTCGGACGGTGCCGTTCTGCCGGACCGTGGTCGAGACGACCGCGAGCCGATCCGGCTCGGGGTAGGGCAGGGGCTTCAGCAGCACCGCATCCACCACGCTGAAGATCGCGACGTTGATGGCGATGGCGACGCCGAGCGTCGCCACGGCCGTCGCGGTGAAGAGCGGCGACCGGCGCAGGACGCGCGCGGCGTAGCGCGCGTCGCGCGCCAGGGTCTCGAGGACCGTGATGCTGTTCATGTCGTAGATTTCCTCGCGCAGCGCCCGCGGGTTGCCGAACCGCCGTGCAGCCTCGGCGCGCGCCTCGGACGGCGCCAGGCCGTCGGCGACGAGCTCTTCGATCTGCATCTCGAGGTGCGCGGCCATCTCGGCCTGCCGCTCGGCGTCCCAGCGCGATCGCCGGACGAATCGCAACCAGTCCATCCCGCTACTCCTGCCCCTCCACCGGCCGGAGCACCCGGCCGACCGCGCGGACGAGCTGTTCCCACCGCGTCGTTTCCGCGACGAGCTGGCGCCTGCCGGCGGGCGTCAGCCGGTAGTAGCGTGCGCGGCGGTTGTTCTCGGACGTGCCCCAGAAGGAGGCGATCCACCTGCGCGTTTCGAGCCGGTGGAGCGCGGGATAGAGCGAGCCCTGGCCGACCTGGAGCTGGTCGTCGGAGCGCTGCTGAATGAGCCTGGCGATGGTGTACCCGTGCGATGGACCGAGCTGGAGGGACTGCAGGACGAGCATGTCGAGGGTGCCCTGCAGGACGTCAGCCTGGCCGGCCGGCCGGTTCCGCCTCATCGTGTCTCCGTTTCTCCCTTCACTCGAATGCCGAGTGAAGTATCGCCGGAGTTAGACGAGAGGAGGTGCGTGAAAGTTGGCTGTTCTACTCGGATGCCGACTTGGACCTGATCTTCCTGACCTTTTCCTCGCGCTCCCGCTCGAAGCGGTCCAGGTCGCGCCGCAGTTCGGCATCCCGCTCGGCGCGCTCGGCCGGATCCATGATCGACAGGACCTCGGAATCGTGCATGATCCGCCGTTCGGCCACGCGCGCCTCGTGGATCTGCCGGACCTCGGCAATCGCCTGCCGCTGCGCGTCGGTCGGTGGATGTTCGACGATTCCGGCTTCGGCATCCTGCTTCCGCAGCCGTTCCATCGCCAGTTCGAAAGAGCTCTTCGGAGCCTCATCTGCCATGCCCCATGATAGCCCTGCGCCTGACCGTTCTCCTTCCCGCAGGCGAAGATGCCTCATCTTGAAAGCTCAGGCATTGTTCATCCCGGCACTCCTGCTGGTCCCGGCATCCGCGCCGGCGCAGCCAGCCCCCCGGCCAGCGATTGCGAGCGCGATCGAGCGCGTCTATCCGAGCCTGGTGCGGATTTCGGTGGTAACGACGGATCACACGGGCGGCCGCGAGGTGAAGTTCGAGGTGTCGGGCAGCGGCACGATCATCAGCGCGGACGGCTATGTCGTGACAAATCACCACGTTGCGGGCCGCGCGCGCCGCATCGCCTGCACGCTGTTCGACAAGCAGGAACTGCCGGCCGATCTCGTCGGCACCGATCCACTCTCGGATATCTCGGTCCTCAAGCTGCGGCCGCCCGCTCCGCGGACGTTCCCGCTCGCCCGGTTCGGTGACTCCTCGACGCTCACACGCGGCGACGCGGTACTGGCCATGGGCAGTCCGCTCGCCCTGTCCCAGTCGGTCACGCTGGGCATTGTCAGCAACACCGAGATGATCATGCCCGGGACGATGCGCGGCGGGTTCAGCCTCGACGGAGAAGACGTCGGGTCCATCGTGCGATGGATCGGACACGACGCGGCGATCTATCCCGGCAACTCGGGCGGCCCGCTGGTGAATCTCGCCGGCGAGATCGTCGGCGTCAACGAGATCAGCTTCGGCCTGGCGGGCGCCATACCGGCCGCCCTGGCCCAGGCGGTCGTCGAGGCGCTGATCAAGACGGGGCGCGTGCGCCGCAGCTGGACGGGGCTCGAACTCCAGCCGATGCTGCGCGGCGACGCGCGGCAGGGCGCGCTCGTGTCCTGGGTCGCTCCCGAGTCGCCGGCCGGCAGAGCGGGCCTCGAAAGTGGAGACGTGCTCGTCGCCGTCAACGGCGGCCCCGTGGACGTGCAATATGCCGAGCAACTGCCGCTCGTGAACCAGCGCCTGAGCGGCCTGGCGATCGGCCGGCCGGCCCGGCTCGATGTGTGGCGGCCGGCGGGCATGCTCACGCTCGCGGTCACCCCGGCCGAACGGCCGGCGGCGGAAGCGGTCCCGGCCGAGTTCCGCGAGTGGGGCATGGTGGCCGCGGATACTCACGCCCTCGGTGGCGCTCGAGATGGCGCGGTCTTCCACGGACGGCGTCGTCGTCCTCGACCTGCGTTCGGGTGGTGCGGCCGAGCGGGCACGGCCGGCGCTGCGGGCGGGCGACGTGATCGTGGACGTCGATGGCACGCCGATCCGAATCGGTTGCGGATCTGCGGGCGGCCACGGCGAAGCGCCTCGAGGGCGCGGCGCGCGCCAGCGCACTCGTCGCGATCGATCGCGACGACGAACGACGGCTCGCGATTGTCGCGCTGGCGCCGCCAGCGCCCGATACGCCGGCGATCGAATCGCGGAAGGCGTCGCTGCCGGTCGATATCCAGGTGCTCACGCCCGCCCTTGCCGCGCGCCTCGGTCTCGAGGGGCGAACCGGCGTCCGCATCACCCGCGTGAAGGACCCGCAGGCTCCGCTTCGGGTCGGCGACATCGTGCTCGCCATCGACGGCACCGCGGTGAAGCCCTCCTCGATGACAGACGAAACGGTATTCGCGACGCTGCTGCGGCAGTATCCCATCGGGGCCGCCGTCACGCTCACGGTGTCACGCGACGGCACCGAGACGCCCGTGCAGGCGGTGCTCGTCGCCGCTCCACGGCCGGCGCGCGAGATGCGGCGGTTCGACGCGACCGACCTCGGCTTCCACGCGCGCGAACTGGCGGACGAGGATCTGAACGATCCGCGGCGGCGCGGCATGGCCGGAGGCGTGGTCGTGGACGGCGTCGAATCCGGCGGATGGGCCGCGCTGGCCCGGCTCGAGAGCGGCGACGTGATCCTCGAGATCGACGGCGAGGCCGTCGCCAACGTGGACCAGCTCGGCACGCGATTGGCGGCCGCGGCCACGTCGCGCCGGGCAGCCATCGTGATCAAGGTGCGGCGTGGCGTGCGGACGCTGTTCGTGCAGGTGGAACCGCTGTGGAAATGACCGCGGATTGCAGGATCGGATTTCAAGCCACAGATTACACAGATTGCACAGATTGCACAGATTACACAGATCGGACCACGGAACACGGAGCAGGAAAGGACCCGGTGAATGCGGATAGTAGCGGCGGCAGCACTCGTGGTGATGGGACTGGCGGGACCGGCGGGCGCGCAGTCGCCGGATGAGCGGGTGGCGGCGCGGGAGTCGGTAGGGCGGAACGGCGATGCGATCATCACCGTGATGGCCACGCTGAAGGCGCGGATGAGCCGCGAGGGGCGCGACAATCCTGCGCCCGACCAGGCGGTGCGAGCGTCGGCCACGGTGCTCGATGCGACCGGGTTGACGGTGATGGCGCTGTCGGCGATCGACCCGGGCAACATCATCAGCCAGACGCCCGCGGTGATCCAGGGCGGCATGACGTTCACGACTGAACTGTCCGACGTGAAGATGCGGCTGGCGGACGGCACGGAAGTGCCGGCGCGTGTCGTGCTGCGGGACAGCGATCTGGACCTGCTCTTCGTGAAGCCGGCAGCGGCGCCCACCTCGCCGATGCCGGCCGTGCTGTCCAGCGCGCCCGGCCTGGCGCTCATGGACCAGGTGATCGTTGTACAGCGGTTGGGTGAGCTGACGGGATGGAAGCCGTCTGCCGCCTTCGGGGCGGTCGAGGTGGTGGTCGAGAAGCCGCGCACCTTCTATATCGTCGCGACGCTGACCTCCGGCAGCACCACGGGCGCGACGGTGTTCGACATGAAGGGGCAGTTCGCCGGCATCGTCACGCTGCGTGCCGGCGGCGATTCGAAGATGAATGCCCTGAACGGCCTGCAGGGCAACGTCCTTCAGACGCTGGGGATGACCCAGGTCGTGGTGCCTGCGGCAGATATCCGCGAGGTGGCCCGGCAGGTCAAGTAGCGCCGGAGGTTCATCCGCCGCGCAACGGGCGATCCCTGTGCGGTCGATATGATTGACAATGTATATGTATTGTAATAGATATGTTTGGGTATGCAATCGAGTGTCTTTCACACGCTGGCCGATCCGAGCCGTCTTCAGATCGTGGAGGCGCTCCTGCAGGGCGAGCGGGCCGTCAACGACCTGGTCTTCCAGATGGAGATTCATCAGTCGGGGGTCTCGCGTCACCTCCGCATCCTCGAAGAGGCCGGATTCGTCCGAATGCGCCCGGATGGTCCACGACGGCTCTACTCGCTGCGGCCGGAGCCGTTTCAGGAACTGGACACGTGGGTTGCGCGATACCGCGCATTGTGGAACGCGCGACTGGATGCCTTCGGTGAGGCGCTCGCCCGGAAACAACATGCGCGCCGCCGCGCGCGTCGGACACGGAGCACTCGATGACACCATCAGCACCTCGTCGGCGCATCACCCTCGAGCGCCTCTATCAAGCTGACGTGCAGGACGTGTGGGATCTCTGGACGACCAGGGACGGCATCGAGTCATGGTGGGGGCCCGGCGGATTTGCAGTCACCGTCCGAAGTCTCGACCTGCGGCCGGGCGGCCAGCTCCTGTATGCCATGACGGCGGTCGATCCCCCGCAAGTCGAGTTCATGAAGAAGGCCGGCATGCCGCTCACGCAGGAGTGCACGATCACCTTCACTGACGTCGAACCTCTCCGACGCCTCGCCTATGTGCATGTGGCGGATTTCATTCCAGGCGTGGATCCCTACGAAGTCGCGCATGTCGTCGAGCTGCGCGTCGTGCCGGACGGGGTGCGCATGACGCTCACCTTCGACGCCATGCACAGTGACGAGTGGACCGACCGGGCCGTCATGGGCTGGACGGGCGAGCTCGGGAAGCTGGAGGCCGTGCTGGTGGCTCGAGCCGCCGGGGAGGCGCGATGATCGCAGCGCGTGTGCGTCCCGGCATGGGGCGCAGTGTGCTGGCCGTCGTCGGCGGCTTCCTGGCCACGGCGCTGTTGTCGCTCGGCACTGACGCCGTCCTCCACGCGACGGCCGTCTACCCCGGATGGGGCCAGCCCATGGCCGACGGACTCTTCGTCCTCGCCACGGCGTATCGCATGGCGTTCACCGTCCTGGGTGGCCTGATCACAGCACGGTGGGCGCCGCGCGCGCCGATGGCGCATGTCTGGACCCTGGGGGCGATCGGCATCGCCGCGGCCACGGCCGGCGCCATCGCAACATGGAACCAGGGGCCTGCGTTCGGGCCGCATTGGTATCCCGTCGCGCTCATCGTGACGGCTTTGCCGTGCGTCTGGCTGGGAGGCCGCCTCGCAACCCGATGAGGTGTCGATCTGACCGGTCGCGGATCGTATAGGAAGCGGAGGGAGACGATGACACAGTATCTGCTCAGCATTTACCAGCCCGACGGCCCACCGCCCGCGACCGTAGGCCTCGAGCGCATTATGCGGGACGTTGGCGCCCTGCGCGACGAGATGCAGCAGGCCAACGCCTGGGTGTTCTCGGGCGGCTTGCACGACGCCGGGGGCGCCACCGTGCTCAGACCGACAGGCGCCGGCATCCTGGTGACCGATGGCCCCTACGTCGAGGGCAAGGAGCATCTCGGGGGCTTCACGGTCGTGCGCGCCGCGGACCTCGACGCCGCCCTCGAGTGGGGCCGCAAGCTCGCCAACGCGACGACCCTGCCGATCGAAGTCCGGCCATTCCGGCACTGATGACCCCACCGACCGGGCCCGGCGCGGCCGACATCGAGCGGGTGTTCACCGCCGAGTCACGGCCGCGCCGTCGCCGTCCTCGTCCGCCTGTTCGGCGACATCGACCTCGCGCAGGAGGCGGTGCAGGACGCCTTCTCAGCAGCGGTGGAGCGATGGCCACGGTCCGGGACGCCGCCAGAGCCGGCCGGCTGGATCATCACCACGGCAAAGCGCCGCGCGATTGACCGGCTCCGGCGCGAAGCCTCGCGCGAGGCGCGTCACCAGGAGGCGCTGCGCCAGTGGACCATTGAGGCGCCGGACGACCAGAGCGAGTGGCCCGACGACCGGCTGCGCCTCATCTTCACCAGTTGTCATCCTGCCCTGGCGCTCAGCGTCCAGGTCGCCCTGACCCTTCGCCTGCTGGGCGGGTTGACGACGGCGGCGATTGCCCGCGCATTTCTCGTCCCGGAAGAGACCATGGCTCAGCGGCTGGTCCGGGCCAAGCGCAAGATTCGCGACGCCGCGATCCCGTACCGCGTTCCTGAAGCCGCTGCGCTGCCGGCGCGCTTGCGCGCGGTCGAGGCGGTCATCTACCTGATCTTCAACGAAGGCTACGACGCGGCCGGCGATGGACGGCCCACAGGGGAGCTGTGCACAGAGGCCATTCGGCTGGGCCGCGTGTTGTACGCGCTCATGCCCGGCGAGCCGGAAGTGCGCGGGCTGTTGGCGCTCATGCTCCTCATCCACTCGCGCCGGGCAGCGCGCGTGTCCACGGACGGCGACCTCGTATTACTGGCCGACCAGGATCGGCGCGGGTGGGACCACGATCTCATTCGCGAAGGGCAGGCGTTGGTGCGCCAGTGCCTGGATGAGAACCAGCCCGGACCGTATCAGATTCAAGCCGCCATCAATGCCGTTCACAGCGACGCGCCGGAGGCGTCGCGGACCGATTGGCGCCAAATCCTCCAGCTGTACGACCAGCTCCTCGACTATCTGCCGACGCCCATCGTCGCGCTCAACCGCGCCGTAGCCGTGGGGCAAGTCGAGGGAGCGGCGTCAGCGTTGGCGCTGGTCGAGCCATTGCCTCTTGCTGGATTCCGGGTGTTCCACGCGGTGCGCGCCGATCTCCTGCGCTCTCTGGGTCGCGTCCAGGAAGCGGCGCTGGCCTACGACGCCGCCATCGCGGTTTCGACGAACCCTGCCGAGGCGACGCTCCTGCGTCGCCGTCGCGCCGCTCTTCAGCCGACGAAGACATAGAGAGCTCCTGCTGGAGCAGCACGACGTCCGGCTCGATCGAGCGGATCAGCTCGGCGATGGCCTGGACGCTGTCCTTCCCGGTGGCGTCCCTGCCCGCATGAATGTTGAAGACCAGGACCTTGACTGTGGACAGCGTGTGCCTGAACGGGACGCAGGCAGCCGCGCAGACCGCGGCGGCAGCGGCAAGGGCAGCGAAGCGCTTCATGAGCGGACCTTATCGAGGAAATCTCCCGTCCATCATCGCCGCGTTGTACGCGAACCAGGCAAGGACGATGGCGTTCTGCTTGAGGTCCTGCTCGCGGATCCGTTCGTAGGTGTCGACGTTGGTGTGATGGGTGCGGACGTCATACGTCACGTAGTCCTGCACGGGATTGAAGCCCGGCACTCCGGCGGCCTTGAAGCTCAGGTGGTCCGTGGCCGTAATCCCCGGCAGGACGTTGCGCCGGGCGTCCAGATCCCTGAGCGGGGCGAGCCACGCATCGAAGAGGGCCTTGGCGGGCGCGCTGTTCTCCGAATACCAGCCGTAGATCGGGCCCATCCCCGGATCGGCATTCAGGTAGAGCGAGAAGTTCTCGCGCGCCTCCAGGTTCCCGTCTCCTTCGAGGTGCTGCTTCACGTAGGCTTTCGAGCCGAGCAGGCCCTCTTCCTCGCCGCCCCACAACCCCACCCGAATCGTCCGGCGCGGCCTGGCGTCAATCGCCTTCAGGATGCGCATCGCCTCGATCGCGGCCGCTGCGCCGTCTGCATTGTCCGTCGCGCCGGTGCCCGTGTGCCACGAGTCGAGGTGCGCGCCGATCATGACCACCTGGCTCGCAAGCGCCGGATCGCTGCCCGGCAGGTCGGCTACCACGTTGTAGCTCTGGCGGTCGGTGGTCAGGTAGCGCGCCGTGATGCCGACCCGCAGCGTGACCGGGATGCCCTTCTCGATCATCCTGGCCACCATGTTGTAGTGCTCGGCCGCCAGGACCATCGTCGGCATCGCGTTCTGTCCCTGGTCGCGCCCGAGGACGAAGACGGTGCCGTGCTCGCCGAAGCTGGGCCGGAGCAGCACGCCTGCGCCCGCTTCGCGCACGGTCTGTGCGATCTGGCGCGCGTCCGCCTGGCTGACGCCGGAGCGTGGCATGGGTGGCGCGCCGATGCGCACGGGCTGGTCGGTCGCCGTCGGCTGCGCCCGATCCTCATCCACGAACGCCGTGACAATCGGCTGCGTCAGGACGATCGCCCCGGCCAGGGTGCCCTTCATCGCCGCGACCTCCGCAGGCGTCCGTCCGCCGACGAGGATCGGCGCTCCGAGCAGGTCACCGTTGGTCGAAGCGGACCAGGCCTCCGCGTAGCCGATGAGCGGCATGTAGCGAGGTTCGACCATCTCGATGACCTGGTGATCGAGAACCCAGCCGCGGCCGAACTCCCACGGTTCGAGATGGGCATCGGTGAGGCCGTCGGCGGCCAGTGTGTCGCGCGCCCAGTCAGCGGCGCGCTTGTGCGCCGGCGATCCGGTCAGGCGCGGGCCAATCACTGTCACGAATTGCGCGAACGCCTCGACCACGCGGGAGCGATCGAGTCCCTCGCGCCGGATACGCTCCAGTACTCCGCTCGAATCGGCCGTGGACTGTGCGAGCAGGCCGGCGCAGAGCGCCACGATCGCGGCGGCGCAGGGCAGGACGACAGGGCTCTTTCTCATGGCGGGGATTATAGGCCGAACCTCCCGATGCCACGGATGTCGGCTTCGGGCACCAGGAAGGCCCGCGCGATCTCGGCGGTGCTGAAGCCACCGGCGGTCTTGAGGCTCAACGCGACGCGTGCATCCTGGCCCAGCGACGGATGACAGCACAGGAACACCAGGCGAAGAACCTCGTCACGGATCGCGTCGTCGTCGGAATGATCGTCGAGGGAGCCGGCGCTGCGGACGATCTCGGCGGCGATCTCGTGCTGCCGGTCGCGAAACGACCGGTCCCGCCGCAGTGCGTCGAGCGCCCGATTGCGGGCGACGGCGTAGAGCCACCCGGACGGGTTCGCCGGGATTCCGGAGAAGGGCCACTGCTGGAGTGCCTTGACGAGCGCCTCCTGCACGACCTCTTCGGCCAGTTCGAGGTGGGCGGGGCCGAAGGCGCGCGTGAGCCAGGCGACCATTTGACCCGCCCGCGTGCGGAACAGATGGTCCACCAGGGGCGGAGTTGCATCTCGGGCGTTCATTGCCCCATCGCATCGACCTGGCGCACCTCGATGCTGCCGCCGTACTCGAGATGCGGACAGTCGCGTGCCCGCTCCACGGCATCGTCATAGCTCGACGCGGTGATCATGAAGTAGCCGCCCAGGACTTCGCGTGCTTCGCTGAAGGGGCCGTCGGTGATGCGCAACTGTCCCGCGCGCCCCCGGATGACGCGGCCCGGCTCGTCCGTGAGCTTGTGGCTGTTCACGAGCAGCCCGGCTTGCCGGAGGCGCGCCCCCCATGCGACGTACTTTTCAACGATTTTCTGGATGTCCTCCGGACTGATCCCGGCAAAGGCCGTGGGGTCTTCGTGGAGCAGCAGCATGTACTGAGGCATGACGTCCTCCTCCTGAATGTCAGTTGCCTTGAAGACGAACGGGTCCGAGGATTTTCGACATCCTGGACATCGTGGATGTGACGCCGGACTCGTGGTACAACTCGGCCATGAGAAGATTGATCAGGGGCCTGTCGATTGCCGCGCTGCTGCCGGTCGCCGCGGCACTGACCGTGCCGCTCCGCGCGGGTGCGTCGCCGCAGGCGGCAGCCCAGCCGCCCGACGATCCCGACATCTTCCTGGCCACGTTCTCGATCCGCGACGGGGCGATCGCGATCGGGACGCCGGTGAACATCACGCACAGTCCCGGATACGACAACCAGCCGTCGTTCACGCCGGACGGTGGGGCCATCCTGTTCGCGTCGGCGCGCGGCGCGGCGCCCGCACCCGCGGCGGGGGCACGGGCCGCGTCTTCCGCGACCGACATCTACCGCTACGATATCGGGTCCGGAACGACCGCGCGGGTCACGAACACGCCGGAGAGCGAGTACTCGCCGACCGTCATGCCGGACGGCGCGCACATCTCCGTCGTGCGGGTCGAAGCCGACGGGACGCAGCGGCTGTGGACGTTCGGGCTCGACGGCAGCAATCCCTCGCTCGTCCTGACCGACATCAAGCCGGTCGGCTATCCCGCCTGGATTGACGCCCGCACGGTTGCGCTGTTCGTGCTCGGCCAGCCGGCGACCCTCCAGATCGCGAACACACAGACCGGCAAGGCGGAGACCGTGGCACGGGGCATCGGCCGGTCGGTCCTGCGCACGCCGGCGGGCGCCGTGAGTTTCGTGAGCCAGCAGCGCGCGGCGCCCGACGTGCCGCCGACCTACACGATTGAGCAGTTCGTCCCCGGGACGCCGGCCGCGCCGGTGGCCCTGATTCAGCCGGTGCCCGGCTCTGGCGATCCCAACCTCGCGTGGACGCCTGACGGCACGCTGCTGATGGCGCACGGCGGCACATTGTATTCGTGGCGGCCGGGGCAGAGCCAGTGGACGGCCGCGGCCGATCTTGCCGCGCTCGGCCTGCCGGGCGTCACGCGCCTGGCCGTCAGCCCGCGCGGCGATCGCATCGCGATCGTCGCGGTTCCGCGATGAGGGGAATACCCCTTGCATCTCGATGCGCAAATGACTGGAGGATTGAATGGGACTGCGCGACAAGTACGCCTGGGCTATTTCACAGGCCAAGGGGCGCTTCGATGGAAGCGCCCAGGAGAAAGACGGAAAGCTGCATTTTGTCGGGACGGTGAAGTCCGAGGATGACAAGAACCAGCTCTGGGATGCGATCAAGACAATTCCTGAATGGCGCGACGACATCGTGGCCGACATCAAGGTCACGGGAGGTCCCGCCGCGGCAGCGCCGGCGGCCGGCCGCACCTACACCGTGAAGTCAGGCGATACGCTGGGCCGTATTGCAAAAGAACACCTTGGCGACGCGGGTGCTTACATGAAGATCTTCGAGGCCAATCGCGACCAGCTCAGCGATCCCAACAAGATCAAGCCCGGACAGGTATTGAAACTGCCGTGAGTGACAGGGCGCCCTTCACCGGGCGCCCTGCTCGTTCGATGGCCCGAACGCCGCCGCGCGACGTGCAGGCGCGACGGGTGCTCCCAGGGAGCGCTGCTGTGCGCCATCGGACTCATCAGCAACAGGTCCCCACAGGGTGAGCGGAGCCGTTGATATACTCCACACGGGTCCGAACGCTGCGGATCCGGACCGCGCGCTCCGCCGCCGCGTGTCACGCCTCACAGGAGCAACGGGACGGAGACACGGAGGTGGATTCCGGGTATGGGTGGCGGTCGGGCTCACGCCGCGCGACAGCCGCGTGTCACGCCTCACAGGAGTAACGGAGGGACGGAGACACCGAGGTGGGTTCCGGGTATGGGTGGCGGTCGGACTCACCCGGGCGACGGCCGCTGGTCACGCCGCGCGACAGCCGCTGGTCACGCCTCACAGGAGTAACGGAGGAAGGAGAGACGAAGGGTCGGCCGCGACCCGGTCCCGAGACGATCATGGCAGAGTCTTCACCGCCCCCGCTCATTCTGATCGTCGAGGATTTCGACGACGCGCGGGAGATGTACCGGGACTACCCGGAGTTTTCCGGATTCCGGACGATCAGCGCCCGCGACGGTGGTGAAGCGGATCTCGTCGTGCACATCGTGGCGTTCCTGAAACTGCACTCGCGGCGGGCCGTCCGGGCGCGGCGGCGCCGATCGGGGCGTTCGTGATGGGGATCTCGACTGGCTCCTCCGAACGGCAGGACGAGCGGCCGGTCGTGCTGCTGGTCGAGGACCATACCGACACGCGTCAGATGTATGCGGAGTTTCTCGGCAGCATGTTCCGGATGGTCGAAGCGGCCGACGGGCAGGAGGCGCTCCGGTCCATCCGCGCTACTCCTCCGGACGTCGTCGTCACCGACCTGTCGCTGCCTGGCATCGACGGCTTTCAGCTCATCGCCCAGGTGCGTGCCGACCCAGCGTTTCGTTCGATTCCGATCGTCTGCCTCAGCGGCTACGGCGGTGAGGCGCACGACGCGCGCGCGCGCGCGGCCGGCTGCGACCGGATTCTGCTGAAGCCCTGCCTGCCTGATGCGCTCGCCGAAGTGGTGGCCGGGGTGCTCAGGGAGTGCAGGGGCGGGAGTATCGCACCATGATCGGCCGCGTCTTCATCGTCGAAGACGATGCCGACACGCGCGAGATGCTCGGGCGTTTTCTGGAGCTCGAGGGCTATCAGGTCGAAACGGCGGTCAACGGGAAACAGGCGCTCGAGCGCCTCCACTCGGGCCTCCGCGCCGCCGTCATCGTCCTCGACCTGATGATGCCGGTCATGGATGGCTGGGAGTTCCGTCGCGAACAGGTGCGACGCGCCGACATCGCCGACATTCCTGTCATCGTCGTCTCCGCCGCCGGACGCGAGCGCATCTCACAGATCGACGCGGACGCCTACCTCTCGAAGCCGGTCGATCTCGACGAGCTGCTCCGGTGCGTCACCGATTGCTGCCGAGGCTGAGGTAGTGCCCTTACTGGGCGGCTGAACGCGCCGGAAGCGCCGGCCGCATGGCCGCGGCTGCCTGCCGCAGTCGTTCCAGGCGCTGCGCGAGTCTCGCGCTCTGCTGGCGATCGAGATCGTAGAGGTCCTTCCTGAACTGCAGTCCCCCGTCGGGCGACACTCGCGCCGTCAGGTACGTGATGTACACCGGAAGCGGTTGTGTCAGCCGGACGACGGTCTCCCAGCCCGCGTGCATCGCCTCGTCGATCCGCCGGTCACTCCACTCGGGCTGATCGCCGAGCACGTAGGCGGCGAGGCGCCCCGGATGCTCGACCCGCACGCAGCCGTGGCTGAAGGAACGGCTCGCACGCGCGAACAGCGAATCGGCCGGCGTGTCGTGCAGGTACACGTTGGTACTGATTGGGGAACATGAACTTGACCAGTCCGAGGGAATTGTCGCCGCCCGGGCGCTGACGGAACCGGTAGGCCTCCGGGTCGTTCAAGTCGATCGTCGCCGGGTCGATGATCGCTCCGGACTTGTCGAGGACTTCCATGTTGGTCCGTTCGAGAAAATCGGGGTCCTTCAGCACGGCCGGCAGCGTCTCTTCACTGGCGATGTCGGGCGGGACGTTCCAGGTACGGACTGAAGACGAGGTAGGTCATCTCGTCGTTGAAAATCGGCGTCGGCGTATCCTTCTTCCCGACGACGACACGCATCGTCAGCGGGACGCGATCGTGATCCCAGACTTCGAGACGCATGTCCGGGATGTTCACCAGGATGTGCCGGTCGCCGAGATCGCGCGGGAGCCACCGCCACCGTTCCATGTTCAGCTGGATCTCGCGGATGCGCCCCTCGATCGGGACGTTGAGTTCGCGCACGACTGCCGGGCCGACCACGCCGTCGTCAGTGAGGCCATGGCGGCGCTGGAAGCGCTGAACGGCCGCTTTCAGCCCGGCGTCGTACACCGCCGTTCGGTCGCCGGGGGGCACGCGGCCCGCGAAGTCCCCGGAGGCGGCGAGCCGGCGGGCCAGCAACGCCACGCGCGAACTCCGCTGGCCCGGCTTCAGCGTGAGGGTCGCTGGCACGGCGGGCCAGCCGCCCTTCGACGCGCGGTCCCTGGTACTCGGCGAGCGCCTCGCGCAACCGGCGGTAGTCGGGCGATGTCGGCGCGAGGTCCGAGAGGGAACGCGAGACGTCGCCGTCCCGGAGCGCCTGCTCCAGACGGTCGAGCGGATCGAACTTCTCCGTCTCGATCCGCCACGAGGCGTCCGCGTGAGCCAGATCCGACAGGCCGTCGGCCAGATCCGACGCGTACTTCATGTAGAGGTACGTGAGCCACACGTCCATGGTCCCGGCGTCCTTCGGATCGAATCCCTTTTTCGAAAGGAACCCTCTCGAGGCTTCGTCGCGCTGTTGTTGCAGCACGCTCACGCTGTAGAGTCCAGGGTCGAGCCCTTCACGGTCCGCCGCGGCGATGGCCCGAATCAGGTCGTCCATCTGAGGGCGTGGCGCCGCATTCTCAATCCACGCCGGGGCGTACTGCCGACGCTCGTAGAACCGACGTGTCAGTTTCCAGAGTCGGGTGCCTTCGGCGTCGCTGGTCACGAATGACGGCCTGTCCGAGGTTCCCAAGGTGTTCCGAAGCGCCGCGTCCACCTCGCGAGTCGTGTCCGCGCCGAAGTGCAGCCGCCCGCACGCCGCCGCGGTCAGAACCGTGATGGCGAGCCAGACGACGATCCACGTGGTCTTGTGGCGCATCCAGGGTCTCCGTTTGCTGGACGAGCAAGCGGGATGCCGCGCGGCGCCTGGCCGGAAACCGCTGCAATTCGAGGGTTTGCGGACATCGGGCCGCAGCGGGCGACACGAGTGTGTACCTGGTTACATATCGGGGCCTGGGGCTTCAGGCCTGCGGCTTGTGGGCTTGAGCCCGCCGCCGAAGCCCCAAGCCTGAAGCCCCAAGCCCCTGGTCATCGCGTCGCGCGGTAGTAGCGTGAGGGCAGCGGATGGCCGAGGCGGGATTCGATGAACGACGAGGCATCGGTGAGGGCGCCGATGTCCACACCCGTTTCAATCCCGAGCCCGTTGAGCATGTAGATCAGATCTTCGGTGGCGAGGTTGCCGGTCGCGCCGGGTGCGTAGGGACACCCGCCCAGGCCGCCCGCCGA
This sequence comes from uncultured Acidobacteriota bacterium, assembly GCA_963817635.1. Lineage (GTDB taxonomy): Bacteria > Acidobacteriota > Vicinamibacteria > Vicinamibacterales > 2-12-FULL-66-21 > CAWFPR01. The sequence goes on from CAWFPR010000002.1 coordinate 370,917, forward strand.
GGCATCGAACGTCCGCACGTTGGCGTCCATGGCGGCCATCACGTTCGCGAGCGCGAGACCGCGCGTGTCGTGGAAGTGCATCGCGATCTGGGTCATCGCGATGCGGGCCGCGACCGCCTCGACCATGTCGGGCACGTCGCCCGGGTTCGCGATGCCGATCGTGTCGCTGATGGCCACCTCGAACACCCCCATCTCGACGAGGGCGGCCGCCACGTCCGCCACCTTTTCCGGCGGCACGTGCCCCTCGAACGGACAGCCGAACGCGGTCGACACGTATCCGCGCACGCGCATCCCGAGTTCGCCGGCGCGGCGGCACACGGCGCGATAGTTGTCGAGCGACGCGTCGATCGACTGATTGATGTTGCGCTGGCTGAACGTCTCGGAGGCTGCCGCGAACACGGCGATCTCCGTCACGCCGGCCGCGCGGGCCCGCTCGATGCCTGCGAGGTTCGGCACCAGCGCCGCGTAGCGCGTCCCGTCCCGCCGTGCGATCCCGGCGAACACATCCGCGGCGTCGGCCATCTGGGGCACCCACTTCGGGCTGACGAACGCCGAGACCTCGATGACGCCCAGTCCGGCCGCGCTGAGCCGATCGACGAACGCGATCTTGTCCGCCGTGCCGATCGGCGTCCCTTCGTTCTGGAGGCCGTCACGCGGACCGACCTCGACGACGGTGACGCGGGCTGGGTAGCGCATCGATCAGGATTCCGCTTCGTCGATCTCGATGAGCGTCGTGCCGGGCTGGACGAGCTCGCCTTCGCGGCAGTGCACCTCCGTCACGGTTCCGTCAGCGTTGGCCCGGATTGGCAGCTCCATCTTCATCGCCTCCAGGATCATCAGGGTGTCGCCGCGCTTCACCGCCGCTCCGGGTTGCGCGACGATCCGGATGACGGTCGCCGGCATCGGCGCCGACAGCGATCCGTGATGCGCCCTGCCACGCCTGCGGGTGGCGCCCGTGTCGACGTCGAAGCGGAAGACCTCGCCGTCGAGGAACACCCACCGGACATCACCGGACGATGCGACCCACGCGGTCCGGGCCGGCGCCCGACCGATCCGGACGATCCCGTCGGCGGCGGGCGTGGCGGGCACGGCCTCGGATCCATCGACGCGCACCCCTCCGTCGTCGCCGACCACGACCGAATAGGTGCGGCTGTCGTCCCGGAGCGTGATCGTTCTCGCCATGCTCAGCGACCCCACGCCGTGAGTGTTGCCCACGGATCAGGCGGCGCGGCGTCGATCGTGGCCCGCGGACCGGCCGTCGCCGCGCTGCCCGCCAGGGCGGCCGCGGCGAGCGCCTCCGGCGGCGTCGCCCGCTCGCCGAGCACGTCGCGCCAGGTGCGCATCGAGGAACCCGGTGTGCACGCGTCCCGCCCGGAATTCAGGGTGGTCGATCAACCGCGTGAGGAATGGCACGTTCGTGTGAATGCCCAGGATCGGGTACTGGCGCAGCGCCGCGAGCGCGCGGTCGATCGCCCGATCGCGTGTCTCCGCCGAGACGATGAGCTTGGCGAGGAGCGGATCGTAGTTCACGGACACCTCGCCACCTTCCGTGACGCCGGCGTCGATCCGGATGCCGGGACCGCGCGGTTCGCGGTAGAGCAGCAACGGGCCGGCCTGCGGCAGGAAGCCGCTGGCGGGATCCTCGGCGTAGATACGGCACTCGATCGCGTGCCCGCGTTGCGTGAGATCGTCCTGGCGCCAGGGAAGCGGTCGTCCTTCCGCGACGGCGATCTGTGCGCGGACGAGGTCCACGCCGGTGACGGCTTCGGTGACGGGGTGCTCGACCTGGAGGCGGGTGTTCATCTCGAGGAAATAGAAGGCCGCCTCGTCGCCCTCGCCCTCGAGCAGGAACTCGATCGTGCCGGCGTTCCGGTACCCGGCGGCGCGCGCGGCCGCGACCGCGGCCTCGCCCATGCGCCGGCGGACACCAGGCGTCAGCGCGGGCGACGGACTCTCTTCGACGACCTTCTGGTGGCGCCGCTGGACCGAGCACTCGCGCTCGAACAGGTGAACGACGTGGCCGTGCGCGTCGCCGAACACCTGAATCTCGACGTGCCGGGGCCGCTCGATCAGGCGTTCGATGTACAGCGTTCCGTCGCCGAACGCCGCGGTCGCCTCGCGGCGCGCCGCCGGGATCATGTCGGTCGCGTCGGCGTCGCCGCGAAGCACGCGCATCCCCTTGCCGCCCCCGCCCGCCGAGGCCTTGACGAGCGCCGGGTAGCCCACGCTGCGCGCCGCGGCGGCGATCCCGTTGTCCGACTGGTCGGCCGGGGTTTCGCCAGGGACGACCGGCACGCCGGCCGCTCGCATGAGATCGCGGGCGCCGATCTTGGAGCCCATCCGCTCGATGGCTTCCGCCGGCGGCCCGATGAAGATGAGGCCCGCCGCGTCGCAGGCGCGCGCGAAGCGGGCGTTCTCCGACAGGAACCCGTAGCCGGGGTGCACGGCATCGGCGCCCGCCGCGCGCGCCGCGCCGACGAGAGCGGGGATCGACAGGTAGCTCTCGGCGAGCGGCGCGGGTCCGATGCAGACGGCCGCGTCGGCCGCGAGCACGTGCGGCGAGGCGGCGTCGGCTTCGGAATAGACCGCGACGCTCCCGATGCCCGCCTCGCGGCAGGCGCGCGCGATCCGGATGGCGATTTCGCCGCGATTCGCGATCAGGATGCGGCGAATCGGCGTCACGTCCATGTTGGCTTTCGCTTGTCGAGGAACGCGCGCATGCCTTCCTGCCCCTCGTCCGATGCGCGGTGCAGGGCGATGGTCTCGGCGGTGAGGTCCCCGACGTCGGCCGGCGATCGGCCTGCGACCTGCCGGATGAGCGCTTTGGCTCCGGCGACGGCGCCGGGGGCCGAAGTGAGCAGTTCCCGGACGTAGGCGTCGACGGCTGCGTCGAGATCGGCCGGCGCGGCGACGGCGTTCACCAGCCCGATGTCCTTCGCGCGGGCGGCAGTGAACCGCGCGGCCGTCAGGAACAGTTCCCGCGCGGCCGCCTGGCCGATCCTGGCGATCGCGAACGGAGAAATCACCGCCGGTACGATGCCCAGCTTCGCTTCCGTGAATCCAAACACCGCGTCATCCGCGGCGACGACGATGTCGCAGACGGCCGCGAGCCCGATGCCGCCGCCGAGCGCGGCGCCGTGGATGCGGCCGATGAGCGGAACCGGCAGGGCATCGAGCACCTCGAACATGCGGCCGAGCGCGCGGGCATCGCGCTCGTTGTCCTCCCGGGAATAGCCGACCATCTTCGACATCCAGGCGAGGTCCGCGCCCGCGCAGAACACCTTGCCGGCGCCCGCGAGCACGACCACGCGCGCATCGCGCCACCCGCGGGTTTCCGCCCACGCCGTCAACTCGGCGATCAGGTCCTCGTTGAAGGCGTTCCGGACGTCCGGGCGGTTGAGCGTGAGGCGCGCGACGGGGCCTTCATGGCTGATGGTGATGGTGGTCATCGTCCTGGGGCGCGAGCGTTCGCCTGTCCCTCCTCACATCCGGAAGACGCCGAACTTTGCGTCGGGGATCGGCGCGTTGAACGCGGCCGATATGCCCAGCCCGAGCGCGTCGCGGGTCTGGGCCGGATCGAGGATGCCATCGTCCCACAGCCGGGCGGTGGAGTAGTAGGGGGAGCCCTCGCGTTCGTACTTCTCGAGAATGGGCGCGCGGATGGCCTCCTCGTCGGCCGGGGACAGTTCGCGTCCCTCGCGCAGGAGCTGATCGCGCTTGACCGTCGCGAGCACGCCGGCCGCCTGCTCGCCGCCCATCACCGAGATGCGGGCGTTGGGCCACATCCAGAGGAGGCGCGGTTCGTACGCGCGACCGCACATCCCGTAGTTGCCGGCGCCGAACGAGCCGCCGATGATGACGGTGAATTTCGGGACGACCGAGTTGGCGACGGCGTGCACCATCTTGGCGCCGTCCTTGGCGATGCCCCCGCGCTCGTACTCGCGCCCGACCATGAAGCCGGTGATGTTCTGGAGGAAGAGGAGCGGAATGCCGCGCATGTTGCAGAGTTCGATGAAATGGGTCGCCTTGAGCGCCGACTCCGAGAAGAGGACCCCGTTGTTGGCGAGGATCCCGACGAGAAAGCCGTGGATGCGCGCGAACCCGGTGACGAGCGTGGTGCCGTAGCGCTCCTTGAACTCGTCGAACCGCGAGCCGTCCACGAGTCGCGCGAGAATCTCGCGGACCTCGTAGGACTTGCGTGTATCGGTGTTCACGATGCCGTAGATTTCGCTCGGGTCGTAGAGCGGATCCTCCGCCGTCGCGACGTCTCCCGGGATCCGCTTGACGCGGTTCAGCGTGCCGACAATCGTGCGGGCCAGGTGGAGGGCGTGGGCGTCGTCTTCGGCGAAGTAGTCGGCGACACCCGACAGCCGCGTGTGGACGTCGGCGCCGCCGAGTTCCTCGGCGGTGACCTCTTCGCCGGTCGCTGCCTTCACGAGCGGCGGCCCGCCGAGGAAGATCGTGCCGGTGCCCCTGACGATGACCGTCTCGTCCGACATGGCCGGCACGTAGGCGCCGCCGGCCGTGCAGGAGCCCATCACCACGGCGATCTGCGGAATGCGCGCGGCCGACATCTGCGCCTGGTTGTAGAAGATGCGGCCGAAGTGCTCGCGGTCGGGAAAGACGTCGGCCTGGAGCGGCAGGAACGCGCCGCCAGAATCGACGAGATAGACGCAGGGGAGGTGATTCTCGAGCGCCACCTGCTGCGCCCGCACGTGCTTCTTCACGGTCAGCGGAAGGTACGTGCCGCCTTTGACGGTCGCGTCGTTCGCGACAATCATCACCTCGCGCCCCGCGACCCGGCCGATTCCCGTGACCACGCCGGCGGCCGGCGCTTCGTTGTCGTAGAGATCCCAGGCGGCCAGCGGCGACAACTCCAGGAAAGGCGACCCGTCGTCGAGGAGTCCCGCGATGCGCTCGCGGACTGGGAGCTTGCCCTGGGCGCGGTGGCGCTCGACATATTTCGCGCCGCCGCCCTCGCGAGCCGTCGCGGTGCGCTCGCGCAGTTGCTCGACGAGCGCCGTCATGCGGTCGTGATTGGCGCGGAAGAGCGCCGATGTGGGGTCGATGTGCGATTCGAGGACGTCCATCGGGTGACGTTACCAGCCGCAGTCGTCGGTCTTGAACCGGCAGGCGGGGCCACGCCACACCGCGTGTATGCGGAACATCCCGGCGCCGTCCTGCACCGTGCCGCCGGCGCCGGCGCGCGAGGCGCATGGCGACGGTGTGCCGGCCGGCGGGGCCGCGGGTCTGGTGAGGTCCGACATGCCGGGATTATAGCCGACGCCGCGCACGGCGAGCCTCAGCGGCGCGGCGTGCGGGCGGATAATGGACCCGTGGACGACGAGACGCGTCGCCGGCGCATGGTCGAGACGCAGATTGCCGCGCGAGGCGTCACCAGCGAGGTGGTGCTCACGGCCATGGCCACCGTGCCCCGGCACCTGTTCGTTCCCGAATCCCTGGCCGCGCAGGCCTATTCCGACCACCCCCTGGCGATCGGCGAAGGCCAGACGATCTCGCAGCCCTACATGGTGGCCAGCATGACCGAAGCCCTTGCGGTCCAGCCGGGCGACCGCGTCCTCGAAATCGGCACCGGGTCGGGGTACCAGACGGCCGTTCTGGCGCGGCTGGCGGCCCGCGTGGTCAGCATCGAGCGGCATGCGACGCTGGCCGCGCGCGCGCGCGAAGTGCTGGCGCGCGTCGGGGCCGCCAACGTCGAGATCCTCGTCGGCGACGGTACCGAGGGGGCGCCAGAACTGGCCCCGTTCGACCGCATCCTCGTGACGGCGGGGGCGCCGGCCGTCCCGGACACCCTCCGCCGGCAACTCGCCGACGGCGGGCGCCTCGTCATTCCGGTCGGTCCGTCCGGCTTCCAGCGCCTCACCGTCGTCGATCGTGACGGCGACCGGTTCTCGACCCGCGAAGGCGAAGCCTGCGTGTTCGTCCCCCTCATCGGTCGCCACGGCTGGCCTGGGCAACCCTGACGTCTCATCCGGCCGGCCAGTTTGTATGCGATTACGACATGTGTCCATTAGTGGACGGTTATCTTGTAATGTGTATAATTTTGAGTGTCAGTGCATGCGCGTTGTGTATGATGCGTAGCCTGGACAACCGCAAGACGGATGAGGCAGGTCGATGACGACGAAGAAGAAGAGCCGGGTGCTCGCGATTGACGACGAGCCTTCGATGATTGAGTGGCTGAAGATCCTCCTCGAGCACGAGGGCTACGAAGTGCGCACGGCGATGATCGGGACGCGCGGCGAGGAAATCTTCAAGAGCTGGAAGCCCGACGTCGTCGTCACCGACATGATGCTGCCGGATGCGGATGGCCTGGAGCTGCTGCGCAAGTTCAAGCAGATCTATGTGGACACGGAAGTCATCGTGATCACGGGGCACGGCAGCGTGCCGAAGGCGGTCGAGGCCATGAAGGCCGGGGCGCACAGCTTCGTCGAAAAGCCGATCGAGCCGGACACGCTGCTCGCCATGCTGGAGCGCGCGATCGAACGGCGCGATCTCGTCGGCGAGAACATGCTGTTGAAGCAGAAACTCGAGGGACAGTTCCGCTTCGGCAACATCATCGGCAAGAGCAAGAAGATGCACGAGGTGCTCGAGCTGGTGGAAAGCGTGGCCGGGAGTGACGCGAACATCCTCATCCAGGGGGAGAACGGCACCGGCAAGGAACTCATCGCCAACGCCCTTCACTACAACAGCAAGCGCGCCAAGGGGCCGTTCATCAAGATCAACTGTGCGGCGATTCCCAAGGACCTGATCGAGTCCGAGCTCTTCGGGTACAAGAAGGGCTCGTTCACCGGCGCGCAGAACGACAAGGAAGGCCTCTTCGAGATGGCCGAAGGAGGCTCGCTCCTGCTCGACGAAATCGGCGAGATGCCCTCGTACCTGCAGACCAAGCTCCTGCGGGTGCTGCAGGAGCGTGAGTATCGGCCGATCGGGAGCGATCGCATCGTGCGAGTGGACTTCCGGCTCATCTGTGCCACCAACATCGATCTGGACGCGGCGCTGCGCGACGGGAAACTGCGGGAGGACCTGTATTTCCGGATCAACACCATCACGCTGCGCGTGCCGCCCCTGCGCGAGCGAACCGAGGACATTCCGCTGCTGTGCGAGCACTTTCTCGAGAAATACCGCAACCGGCATCAGCGCAACGTGAAGTCGATCGCGCCGGCCGCCTACCACGTGCTGATCCGCCATCGCTGGCCGGGGAACGTCCGCGAGCTGGAAAACGTCATCGAGCGGGGCGTCCTGGTGGCGAAGGGGAGCGAGATCACGGTCACCGATCTGCCCGAATCGCTCCGCACCGAGAGCGCCACCACGACGGAGTTCGTGATCCCGCCGCACCGGACGCTGGCCGAGATTGAGAAAATGGCCATCCTGCAGACCCTCCAGCGGACGAACTGGAACAAGCAGGAAGCGGCGCAGATTCTCGGGCTGTACCGCCCGACGCTCTACAGCAAGATGAAGAAGCACGAAATCCAGGATGGAGGGAAGAACGCGCGCCGGGCGGCGCCGGTGCAGTGACCCATCAACCCTCGGCCCAGCCCTTGCGCCTCGGCGGACGGATGCTCGACCGTTTCGGCGAAGCGGTTGCATCGTGGCTCGCCCAGGTCGGCGAGATGTCGCTCTTCGCGCTGCGGGCGCTGCGTGAGATGGTCGTCCCGCCGTTCGAGTTTCGCGAGACGGTCCGTCAGATCTACGAGCTCGGCTTTCGATCCGCGCCGCTCATCGCCATCTCCGGGCTCGCGGTCGGCGTTGTCCTGTCGATGCACACCCGGGCCTCGCTCGAGCGCTTCGGGGCCGAGTCGATGATCCCGGCCGGCCTGGCGCTCGCGCTCGTACGCGAGACCGGGCCGCTCACGGCGGCGCTCCTGCTGTCGGGCCGGATTGGCGCCGGCATCGGAGCCGAGCTGGGCGCCATGCGTGTCACCGAGCAGATCGACGCGCTCGAGGCCTCGGCCGTCGATGCGTTCCGCTTCCTGGTGGTGACCCGGACGATCGCCTGCATCATCGCGTTGCCAATCCTGACGACGCTGATGAATTTCTCGGGCATGCTCGGGGGCTTCATCGCCGAGGCGGGCGCGACCGGCATGTCGCTGTCGCTCTATTTCACCCGGGCCTTCTCGATTGTCGACATGACCGACTACGTCCCGGCCACGCTGAAGACCATGGTGTTCGGTTTCATCATCGCGACGGTCTCGTCCTATCTGGGCTTCACGACATCGTCGGGCACCGAGGGTGTGGGGCGCGCCTCCACCCGGGCAGTCGTGCTCTCGTCGATCCTGATCATCGTGTCGAACGTCATCCTCGTCCGGCTGATTTTCTTCATGTTTCCGCGGGCGGGCGGCGGGTGACGATGCCGCCGGCACCCGCGGCCCGAGAACGTTCGGGAACTCATGAACGGTCGCGCCGTGCGGGCGGCCGTCCGATCGTCCGGATGGAGCACGTGACGAAGTCCTTCGGCGAGCGATGCGTGCTCGATGACGTGTCGTTCGAAGTGCCTGAGGGCGCCGGTTTCGTCATTCTGGGGCGGAGCGGCATGGGCAAAAGCGTCGCGCTGAAGCACATCATCGGCCTGGTGCGGCCGGACCGGGGGCGCGTGTTCGTCGGCGACGACGAGATCAGTGTGCTCGATGGCGCCGAGCTGGCGCGCGCGCGGAAGAAGATGGGATTCCTGTTCCAGAACGCCGCGCTGTTCGATTCGATCTCGGTCGGAGAGAACGTGGCGTTCCCGATGCGGCGGCACACGCGCATGAGCGACGCGGACATCCGGAAACAGGCCGCGGCGAAGCTCGAAGCCGTCGGGCTCGGGCGCGAATACGACAAGATGCCGGCGGCCCTGTCCGGAGGCATGCGCAAGCGGGCGGGTCTCGCGCGCGCCCTGGCGCTCGATCCTCAGCTGCTCCTCGTCGATGAACCGAGCGCCGGGCTCGACCCGATCACATCGGACGAGATAGACGAGCTGCTCCTCGACCTCAAGCACCGCGGCGGCACCACGCTCGTCGTGGTGACACACAACATTCCGAGCGCCCGCCGGCTCGGCGACCAGCTCCTCGTGCTGCACGAAGGGCACGTCGCGGCCCAGGGCACGCCCGCCGACCTCGATCGGAGCTCGGACGAGATCGTGCGCGCGTTCATGTCGTCACAGAACGCAGGATAGCGAGAGGTATGGCAAGCAATCGTCTGGTCGCGGTCGGCGCGTTCGTGCTCCTCGGCGTGCTGCTCTTCGGCGTGGGCCTGTTCTTCATCGGCAATCGCCGGATGCTCTGGAGCAACAACTTCGAGGCCTACGCGGAGTTCACCAACATCGCGGGCCTGGAGAACGGAGCGAAAGTACGCGTGGCGGGCATGGACGCCGGCGAGGTCGAAGAGATACACGTGCCGGCGGGACCGGCCGGCAGGTTCCGGCTGAAAGTCCGCCTGCGCGAGGACCTGCATCCGCTGATGCGGCTGGACTCGGTCGCCACCATTCAGAACGACGGCCTCGTCGGCAACAAGTTCGTGCAGATCGAGGCGGGGACCGAGGGCTCCCCGCGGCTGCCCGATCAGGGCACGATGCAGAGCCGCGAACCCTTCGACCTGGCGGCCCTGCTGGAAAAGATGAGCGCCACGGTCGACCTGGTGACCGACACCGTCGACGAGGTGAGGGGCAACGCTCGACAAGACGCTGACATCGTCTGACCGACACCGTGGCGCAGGCCCAGGTGCTGATGAACGACATGGGCAGTGACGTCCGCGCGATTCTCGCCTCGACTCACGCAATCACCGCGGACGTGACAGCCGTGCTCGCGGGGGTGCGCAGCGGGCGCGGCACGGTGGGGAAGGTGCTGACCGACGACGCGCTGTACGCCAGCGCCAGGCAGATCGCGGAGGATGCCCAGAAGACCGTCGCGAGCGTTCGCGAGGCGGCGAACGACGCGAAGGGCGCCCTCTCGGATCTCCGTGGCGAGAACGGACCGCTCAAGAGCGTGACGGGGGAACTCCACCAGACGCTGGCGTTGGCGAGAGATGCGATGGCCGACCTTGCGGAGAACGCCGAAGCGCTCAAGCGGAACTTCTTCTTCCGCGGATTCTTCAACCGGCGCGGATATTTCGATCTGCAGGACGTCACGGTTCAGCAATATCGGGAGGGCGCACTCGAAACCAAGGACCGGCGCGTCCTGCGGATCTGGGCCGGGTCCGCCGTCCTGTTCGACCGCGACGCGAACGGAGAACTCGTGTTGACCGACGGCGGCAAGGCCCGCCTCGACTCAGCCATGGCCGAGTTCGTCAAGTACCCACGCACCAGCCCCTTCGTCGTGGAAGGCTACGCCCGCGAACTGACGGGTGACGAGCGGTTCCTGCTCAGCCGCAAGCGCGCGCAGCTCGTCAGAGATTATGTCGTCGGCAAGTTCGGACTCGACCCGAACGCCGTTGCGATCATGCCCATGGGCGCGAAAGCGGTCGGCAGCCCGGCCGGAGACGAATGGGACGGCGTGGCGCTGGCGATGTTCGTGGCGCGTTCGGCGATCTAACACGACCGTGGCACGGTGTTTGAAGGGTGTTTGAAGGACACGGCCGATCCATCAAGGAGGGATCTGTGGACGAGCGATCGCGAGTGCTGCTGGCCACCTTCCTGGGCGCCGTCGCCGGTGGCCTGTGGGGCTGGCTCTACCTGACAGAGAACGGCCGTCGCATGCGCGAGCAGATCGACCCGAAGCTCGACGACTTCGTTCGCGAACTCACGCGAGCGCGGGGTACGGTCGAGAAGGCCCGCAACGCGGCCAGCGAAGGATGGCGCTCGCTCAACGAGGTGACCGGCGCGGCCCAGGGCGGCGGCTGGTCGAGGTAGGGGCTCACGATGTCAGGAAATCTGGATACGACCAACGTGCTGCTCGGCATCATGGCGGCGGTCAGCGTACTCGAGGCGCTCCTGCTCATCGGCGTCGGGATTGCGGGCTTTCTCGTCTACCGTCGCGTGATGCAGGTGGTCAACGACCTCGAGGCACGTCAGATCGCGCCGCTGCGCGAAAAGGTGGACACCATCCTCGCCGACGTGAAGACGGTGACGTCGCGCGTGAACCAGCAGACCGAGCGCGTCGATCACGCGATCTCGGGAACGATAGAACGCGTCGATGTCACGGCTGAGCGCGTGAAGAGTTCGGTGGCGGACAAGGTCAATCAAGCGGTCGGAGTGGCTCGCGGCGTGCGAGCGGTCATCATGTTGTTCCTCGGATCCGACCCGGGGCACGAGCCGCCGGCCGAGGCGACCGGAAGCGTCTAGACCGGCGTCGGCTCGACGACGAACATTTCGAAACAGGAGGGGTAATGGCATACGAAAACGATCGGTATGAGGAGAAGGAAGAGGGAGGCGGTTCGTTCCTCATGGGACTGCTGGCCGGCACCGTGCTCGGGGCGGGCCTCGGAATGTTGTTTGCGCCGAAGGCCGGATCCGATCTGCGCAACCAGATCGGCGAACAGGCTGGACGCCTGCGGACCACGGCAAACGAGACCTACAGTCAGGCGAGCGGCAAGGTCAACCAGATGGTGGACCGCGGGCGTGAAGCCTACGACCGTGCGCGGACACCCGTGTCGCGCGTCAGCAGGCACGGCGATGGGCAGAAGGGCGCCGAGACGACGCCAGAGGCGGCCGGTTCGATGGCGGGCGCCGGCGCGACGGGCAACTCGGGCGCTCGCGGCTAGCCACGGACCGTGGCCAACGGTGCGACTTCCGCCTGAAGGACCTGGAGGCGGAAGTCACCGTTCGCCGAGGCCGGCATTCAGTCATGACGGAGGACACAGCCCGCAACGTCGCGAACACGGTGATGGGCGTCGCCGCAATCGGCGCCGCCTACGTGGTTCTGTCGCGGCCCGCCCTGCGGCGCCTGGCGTGGAGGTTGGCGCTGACGGCGCTGACCGGCACGCTGCCGGCGTGGTTCGGCAGGGAGATCAGGCGCGCGTGGGCCGAGAGCGCGCGCCCGGTGCCCTGAGCAGCGGCGGTGTACACTCGGGTGTGTCCCGCCGAGCTGACGCCTGGCCCTGGTTCCGTCGTGCGGCGATCCGCGCCCGGAAGGAACTGCGGCTGACGGGTCTCGCCATCTGGCGCGGCGCGACCGGCATCTATAACGGCGACGACCTCACCTTCGCCTCCTCCATCGCCTACTATTCGCTGCTCTCGCTGTTTCCGTTCTTCCTCTTCGCCATTTCCATCATCGGCGCCTTCACCAGCAGCGAAGCGGACCGAGCCGCAATCCTGACGTTCGTCCTGCGGTACTTTCCTCGCCAGTTCGAGTTCGTCACGAATCAGCTCGACGCGCTCCAGCAGGCGGGCCTGCAGCTCGGCATCGTGGGCAGCGTGCTGATGGTGTGGGCGGCGATGGGCGTCTTCAGCGCGATCACCTCGGCGGTCAATCATGCGTGGGGCGTCGAGAAGATGCCGTCCTACTTCAAGCACAAGCTGATGGCGTTCGTGATGCTCGTGGCTGCGGGCTTGCTGATGGTGCTCGGCCTGGCGCTCGTGAGCGCCATCAACGTCGTCGAAACCGGCTGGTTCGCCGTCATCCTCACGCGGGTGCCGGCGCTGCTCGTGTTCCAGGGCCTCGCCGTCAAGTGGGCGAGCACCGTGATCTTCATCCTGCTGGTCGGGCTGATCTTCTATTTCGTGCCCAACGCGAAGGTGCGCTTTCGCGACGTGTGGGTCGGAGCGGTGCTCACGGGCGTGCTGTGGCGGATCGCGCTGGCGGGCTTTTCCCGCTACGTGCGCGACCTCTCGCGGTTCAGCGTCCACGGATCGGTCGCCGCCGTCGTCGTGTTCCTCGTCTGGGTGTACACGACCGCCGTCATTCTGTTATACGGGGCCGAAGTGACTGCCGCCTACGCACGGCTGCGGCGGCGGCGTCCGGACGAGGTCCCGGCCGCTCCCACGCCGCGGCTGTAGTTCCGTTCGACTAATCGGACGGCCCACGCACCACACGCTGCACGACCCATTCGCCCGGATCATCGTCGAAGGCCGTGCCGCGCCGGCGCCGGACGCAAGCTCCGAAATGACCCGGTACGTGGCGGGACAGGGAGTGTCGTGGGACTCTCCCTGCGCCGTTTGGCAGGTCGTATTCGCAGGCGGTTGCTCCAGCGGAACGCCGGAGCGGCGGTCCGCGCATCCTGTAGATGCGCGACGCTTACCCAGAGAGCAACGGCGATGCCAGCGGACGCAGCACTGTTTTCGGCGCGAATCGAGGCGCGCCAGGTGCTACGTAGGCCCGCAATGACCTGGAGTTTTCCGGAGTGGGCAACGACAGACCTACGGAGAGGACTGACTGACGAGCTGGAGGACCGACCCGCGAAAGTGGCTCTGCTGATTGTCGTCGGCGGCGCCCTCGCCATTCTCAACCTGGGCGGGCTCCTGACGATGATGGCGAGTGCGTGGCAGGTGGCAGCCGGCCTCGGGACGGCGGCTGCGCGCGGCGCCGCGCCCTCGGTAAACACCTATGTCGCCGCCGCTGCGCTCCTGCTCTCGGCGCTTGGGATGTGGTGGTGGGCGGATCGCCGGCTGTCGCCGTAGGTGCTCCCGCGCTCCTTACGAGGGCAGCAGCACTCGTGAGACCAGGGTCGCCAGGTTCTCGCGCCGGGTCAGGAAGATTCGCAGCGCCACCACGAAGAGCAGGCGTGAAACGACGAAGGCGACCGCGCACCAGACGAGCAACAGCGCCGGCGCCAGCCACGGGCGATCGAGGATCCGGGTGGCGAGGAGCACGATCACCAGGCACGGCGCCCCGCCGACGACGAAGGAGAGGAGCCCCAGCAGGCCTGCGAGCCCGTGAGCGTTGCCCTTGCTTCCGATGCTGCTCAGGTCGGCGAGTTTCGGCAGCATCGCCGAGAAGACCGCGGCCGCCGGCGCCACTACCAGGAAGGTGGCGACGAGCCCCAGCAGGACCGACAGCCACAGCGCGGGGCTTCCGGCGGGAAACATGACGTAGGCCGCGACCATGCACACGAACGCCAGCGGCAGGGCGATGAGCGCGGTGCCGACTGCCTTCCCGGCCAGGTATTCCCCTTCCGGCAACGGCGACAGCAGGACCATGGTCAGGCCCGCGCGGTCCACGGCGAACTGGTTCATCGCGATCGGCAGCGTGGCGACCAGCGAGACGAACGACGTGAAGAGCGCCAGTGGCAGCCCGCCCTCGAGCTGGAACGACCCGAAGTCCATCCCGCCGTGACGCCGGAAGGCGAGGACGGAAAACACCACGAGAATCACCAGCGGGGACATCAGGCTGGTGCGTCCACGCGTCGTCCGGGCCACGAGTTTCAGGTGCGCCGTGGCGACCGCCGCCGCGCCTGACGAGAGGCCGGGCAGGCGGATGCGCCAGGCCGCGCGCTCAGCCGTTCCACGCCGGACGCCGGACGATCCCTGGCTCTCGAGCACGCGGCCGAAGGCCAGAAAACCGATGACGTGTACGACCAGCGCGGTGCCGGCGATCGCCAGCGCGGGGGCGGCCGCGGCCTGGAGATGTCCCGCCGCCGCCGTCCGTGTGCTGCGCAGGTAGAGTTCCGTCGGGTATACCGCCAGCACCCGCCGCGCATCCTGCTGCAGCCACGCAGGCAGCGCCACATCGCGCCGCACACGTTTGCCTTCCGCGTCGCGCTGACGCGTGCCCTGGAGCAGCCCGGGCAGGAAGCCGGCCATCGAGACGACGAGAATGAACGCCACGCCGAGCAGCTCCGCCCGTCGCCGGTCCCGCACGATCAGGTGAAGCAGCGTTGTCGAGAGCGCCGCGATCCCGACGATCGTGACGAAGAGACAGGCGCCGGCGAAGGCCGCGAAGAAAAATCCGCCCAACGCGCCCCCCGCCAGCAGCCCGACAGGAATGCCGAGCAGAATGGGCAGCGTCAGGACGATCCATGGCTCGCCGATCGCGGCGGCGGCCTGCGCGACGTAGATCGTGGATCGCGGGATGGGCAGCAGCAGGAACCGGACCGGATTCGTGCGATCGCCGGAGGGCAGGAACAGTGGTCCGAGGATCGCGGCAACCGGCGCGAAGAGGAGGACGTACCGCAGGAAGACCAGGATCAGCGAGTTCTGGTCGCCGGCCGCCACCGCATAGCCGGCCGCCGCCGAGCCCGCAAGGAGGACCAGCGAGGACGGAACGATCAGGAGGCCCGCGATAATCGGCCCGAGCTTCTCGGCCGCGATGGAGAAGCGTTCGAGGACGTCCCGGCTGCCCGTCTTCTCGAACGAATTGACCAGCATGCGCCACCGCATCCACGCGAAAGCGCGCAGGATCCTGAACATGCACTAGATCCAGTCCAGCGACACGGAGGCGCGCGATTCGCCTCCCACCATGTGGATGAACAGCTCCTCGAGCGTCTGGCCGGTTGCGCCGCCGGCGCGGAGCTGTTCGATCGATCCCTGCGCGACGAGCCGGCCGTGCGCGATGACGCCGATGGACGTGCAGAGCCGCTCGACGATCTCGAGAATGTGCGAGGTGAGGAAGATCGTGCCCCCGCGCGTCACGAACGAATGGAGCAGGTCCTTGATTTGCCGTGACGCCACCGCGTCGATGCCTTCGAACGGCTCGTCGAGGAAGAGCAGCCGCGGCGCAGGCAGCAGCGCGGCGGCGAGCGACAGCTTCTTGCGCATGCCGTGCGAAAAATCGGTGACGAGCGTCGAGCCCGCGTCCTTCAAGTCCATGAGATCGAGCAGGTCCGCCGAGCGGCTCGTCGTCGTCGCGCTGTCCAGGCCGTGCACCTGCGCGACGAACGTGAGCGTTTCCAGTGCCGTGAGGCGATCGAAGAGCGCGAGGTCCTCGGGGACGACGCCGATGCGTTTCTTGACCGACACGGCCTCGGCCAGGGGATCCGCGCCAAGGATGCGCATCGTCCCTGACGACGGACGGAGAAGTCCGGTCAGGCACTTGATGGTGGTGGACTTGCCGGCGCCGTTCGGGCCGAGGAATCCGTAGAAGCTGCCGGCCGGCACGGCGAGGTCGATGCCGTCGACCGCGCGGAAGGAACCGAAGTCGCGGGTGAGTCCATGCGTCTCGACGGCGAGGTCCATGGCGACGGATTGTATGCTATTGCGCTCGGTCGAGGGCTCGCAGAATCGCCGCGGTGAACACCGGGACATCGTCCGGCTTGCGCGAGGTGATCAGGTTGCCGTCTTCGACCACCGGGCGATCCACGTACAGGCCGCCGGCGTTCTTGACGTCGATGGCGATCGAGGGCCAGCACGTCAGCGTGCGCCCGCGGATGCGCATCGGCGGAGATGAGCACCTGCGGGCCATGGCAGATGGCGGCCACGGGTTTGCCCGTGGCGACCGCGTCGCGCACGAGATCGACCATCGCGTGGCGCAGCCGCATCTTGTCGGGCGCATGGCCGCCGGGTATCACGATCGCGTCGAAGTCGAGCAACCGCGCGGCCCCCGCGGCGAGGTCGGACGTCACCGGGTGGCCCCTCTTTCCGACGTACTGCCGCCCCGCATAGGGCGCGACGAGCGTGACGTGTACGCCCGCCTCGCGAAGCCGCTCCAGCGGGCCGGTCAGCTCCGTGTCCTCGAACCCGTTCTCGACCAGGATCGCGACGCGCTTACCCACAGATGACATCATAGGCCACTGCCCGGGGCGATGCATACCGCGGCCCGGGAGATGGATAACCACGGAGTGCACGACTCACAGACGGCTACCACAGATCACACGGAGTCGCGGCGGGCGTTCCACAGCAGCAAGGCCGTGGCGGAGGGGACGAGGGCGCGTGGTACGATGCACGGACGATGAAGACCTTGCTCATCTGTGGCGGCGGAACGGTGGTGCCGCCGGCGTTCGTGACGAGAGCGCGACCCGCATGAATCGCCTGGCGCGCGAGCGCAGCCCGTACCTGCTTCAGCATGCTGACAATCCGGTGGACTGGTATCCGTGGGGGGATGAGGCCTTCGAGCGATCCCGCCGCGAGGACAAGCCCATCTTCCTGTCGATCGGCTACTCCACCTGCCACTGGTGCCACGTCATGGCCCACGAGTCGTTCGAGAACGCCGAGATCGCGGCGCTGCTGAATCGCGATTTCGTCTCG
Organism: uncultured Acidobacteriota bacterium; assembly: GCA_963817635.1. GTDB lineage: Bacteria > Acidobacteriota > Vicinamibacteria > Vicinamibacterales > 2-12-FULL-66-21 > CAWFPR01. The sequence goes on from CAWFPR010000002.1 coordinate 387,967, forward strand.
ATCAAGCTCGATCGGGAAGAGCGTCCGGACGTCGATCGGGTGTACATGTCGTTCGTGCAGTCCACGACCGGATCCGGCGGCTGGCCGATGACGATTTTCGCCACGCCTCAGTTGAAGCCGTTTTTCGGCGGCACCTACTTTCCGCCGACGTCGCGGTGGGGAAGGCCGGGCTTCACGGACCTGATCGGCGAGATCGCCCGCGTGTGGAAGGAGGACCGCCCGCGTGTCGAGACCGCGGCCACGGAGTTGCTCGGCCGGCTCAAGGCCGTGACCGGCACGGGCGGCGCGGCGCGCGCGGAATCGGAAATCGCACCGGCCGACGCGCTCGACATCGCGGTCGAGCAGTTCCAGATGGCCTTCGATCGCCGCCGTGGCGGGTTCGGCGACGCGCCGAAGTTCCCGCGTCCGTCCGAGCTCCTGTTCCTGCTTCGCGAACACGCGCGGCGCACCGCATCCGGGCACACCACCAGCGCGCCGTTGCTGATGGCGACGGAGACCCTGCGCGCGATGGCGCTCGGCGGCATGCGCGACCATGTCGGCGGCGGCTTCCACCGCTATTCGGTGGATGGCGACTGGCGTGTTCCGCATTTCGAGAAGATGCTGTACGACCAGGCGCAGATCGTGCTCGCCTGCCTGGAAGCCGCGCAGGCGACAGGCGAGGCGTTCTACGCCGCGGTCGCCGAGGACACCCTGGCCTACGTGCGGCGCGACATGACGGCGCCGGGCGGGGGTTTCTATTCAGCCGAGGACGCGGACAGCGTTCCGCCGGAGCATGCCGGGCGCCCGGGCGCGCACAAGAGCGAAGGCGCGTTCTACATCTGGAGCGACGCCGAAATCGGCACGCTCCTCGGCGACGACGCCGATGTCGCCCGGCGCCGGTTCGGTATCGAGCCCGGGGGCAACGCTCCGCAGGATCCGCAGGGAGAGTTCACCGGCAGGAACCTGCTCTACACGGCGCACTCCATCGAGGAAATCGCCACGGCGACCGGCCGTACGGCCGAATCGGTGACGGCGGCGCTCGGACGGATCCGTCAGGCGCTCTTCGAGGCGCGCGCGTCGCGCCCGCGGCCCCACCTCGACGACAAGATCCTCACGGCGTGGAACGGCCTGATGATTGCGGCCTTCGCGCGCGCGGCACGCGTGCTGCCGGACAGCCCGATGGCCGGCGGCTATCTCGACGCCGCGCGTCGCGCCGCGTCCTTCGCCCGCGCCACCCTGTGGCGAGCCGACACGCGCACGCTGCTGCGGCGCTACCGCGACGGCGATGCCGCGATCGACGCCTACGCGGAAGACTACGCGTGCCTGATTTGGGGGCTGCTCGAGCTGTTCCAGGCCGACGGCGACGTCGCGTGGCTCGAATGGGCGCTCGTGCTGCAGGCGCGCCAGGACGACCTGTTCTGGGACGACGCCGAGGGTGGCTGGTTCAGCACGACGGGAACCGACGCGGCCGTGCTCCTGCGGCTGAAGGAGGACTATGACGGCGCCGAACCCTCCGCGAGCTCCGTCGCGACGCTCAACGCGCTCGCGATTGCGCACCTGACCGGCGACGATCTCCCGCGGCAGCGCGCCGGACGCACGCTCGGACGATATGGTCCGCGCATCGGCAACGCCGCCAGGGCCGTGCCCATGATGCTCTGCGCGCTGTCCGGATGGCACGCGGGGTATTCGCAGGTCGTCGTGGCCGGCGACGCCACGACGGACGCCGCGGCGGCGCTCGTCACCGAGACGGCCCGCCACTATCTTCCGTTCGGCATCGTGGTGCTCCTGAAACCGGATGACGCACAGGCCGCGGCCGGTCGTGTGCTCCCGTGGCTCGCCGCGATGTCTCCGGTCGGCGGCAAGGCGGCGGCCTATGTCTGCCGGAACTTCGCCTGCCGCCAGCCTGTGTCGACGCCCGAGGCGCTCCGCGCGGAATTGACGGCTGCCGGGCGAGAGCTGCCGCACGGGCCTGACTGATGACCCAACTCATGATCATTGATGTCGAGATCGTCCTGCGCGACCGCGAAGCGGCGGTCACCGAGCACATCCTGCACACCGGCAATGCGGTCGAGCACTGGACCGATACCGACGTCGAGGCCGTCCTCAAGGCGATGCTGCTGGCGATGGATCGGGTGAAGAACCCCGAATCGGACTCGCGCCACGTCGCGCTGCGCGGGTTCAGCTGGATCGTCGAGCCCACGAAGGAGGGCGTCGTCATCGCCATCGAAATTCCGATCGGCGCGGCGGTGGCGGGGCCCTTCGACATCGACCAGGTCCGCCTCGATGCCATGGTGAGGCGGGTGCTGGCGGCGGCGTCTCCGACGCGGCCGGTCGTGCACTGACCCCGGCAGACCTTGCGCTTCGATTACAGAATCGGGGGACCGCGGCCGGCCCGGCCCGCGTGACACGCGGTTTTGCCGCTCATTTCGCGCGCATCTTGACGGCATCGCATTTGCCTCGCCTCGCGCGTGAATGTCCACCGCTGACGATCTCCAGGTTCTGAGCACCAGGCTGCCGTTCCGCATTCTCGTACTGGACGACGACGAGAACACGCTGGCCGGCATGGTGGAACTGCTGCGGGACGTGGACTACCTCGTGACCCCGGCGGCGACCTACGACACTGCCCGGCGAATGCTGCGCCTGTCCTCCTACGACCTGCTGATCTGCGACATCCGGCTGCGCGGCTTCAACGGCCTGCACCTGATCCGCCAGAGCTTCTCGGATTATCCCGATATGGCGCTCATGATCATCACCGGCTACGAGGAGCCGATGATGGAAGTGGAAGCCGCGCGCTACGGCGCGGAGTTCGTGCGCAAGCCGATTCGCCCGCCGGAGTTCCTGGCAGCCGTGGCCCGGGGGCTCCGAAGCGTCAGGCGGCAGCGGCGCTGGCAGCGAAAGCGCGTCGTCGGCGGCTTCCGGGTCACGGCCAACGGCCGGCCGGCCGCCGTCGTCGACGTGTCATATGGCGGCCTGCGCCTGGAAATCCCGGCCGGGCAGCACCTGCCCCCCAGTTTCGATGTCGAGGTCGCGCGCATCGGGCTTCGGCTCGAAGTCGAGCCGGTGTGGTGTCAGCGCTCGGACGTGACGGACGCCGTGGTCTGCGGCGCGGCGCTCGCATCCGACTCGACACCCTCGGCGCGCACTTGGCGCGCCATCGTCGACCGCCTCAGCGCCTGAGCCTCACGCCCGCCTTCCACCGTCGCCTGCTTTCCGGTCATAATTCCGCATGCGCACCTGGCTGATTCCCGTGCTCCTGCCGTTCCTGCTGCTGGCGGTTCCCCAGGCCCGGCCGCAGTCGCCGGCCGCGTCGTTCCCGCTCGACGAGGCCACGGTCGCCCAGTTGCAGGAGGCGATGGCGGCCGGCCGCTACACCTCCCGTCAGCTCGTCGAGCTGTACGTCGGGCGGATCAACGCGATCGATCGCGAGGGGCCCGGGCTTCGTTCGGTGATCGAGCTGAATCCCGATGCGCTGGCGATTGCCGACGGGCTCGACGCCGAGCGCCGGACGAAGGGGGCGCGCGGCCCGCTCCACGGAATCCCGATTCTGATCAAGGACAACATCGACACGGCCGACCGGATGATGACCACAGCCGGATCGCTCGCGCTCGAGGGATCGATCGCGGCGCGCGACAGCTTCGTCGCCGAGCGGTTGCGGGCCGCGGGAGCCGTGATCCTGGGCAAGACGAACCTGAGCGAATGGGCGAACTTCCGCTCGACGCACTCGACGAGCGGCTGGAGCGGACGCGGTGGGCAGGTGGCCAATCCCTATGCCCTGGACCGCAGTCCGTGCGGATCGAGTTCCGGCACAGGGGCCGCCGTGGCCGCCAATCTCGCGACGATCGGCATCGGAACGGAAACCGACGGTTCGATTGTGTGCCCGTCGGCGGCGAACGGCCTCGTCGGCATCAAGCCGACGGTGGGTCTGGTGAGCCGATCCGGCATTATTCCCATCTCTCACACGCAGGACACCGCGGGCCCGATGGCGCGCACGGTCTCGGATGCGGCGATCCTCCTCGGCGCGCTCAGCGGCGTCGATCCGCGCGACAAGGCGACCGCCGCGAGCGCGGGCAAGGCGCTGACCGACTACACGCCGGCGCTCCGGGCGGATGCGCTGAAAGGCGCGCGCATCGGTGTCGCGCGCAAGCAGTACTTCGGCTATCACCCGGACACGGACCGGCTGATCGACCAGGCGATTGCCGACATGAAGGCGCAGGGCGCCATCATTGTCGATCCGGCGGACATCCCGACCGCGGCCCAGCTCGACGACTGCGAGCTCACGGTCCTTCAGTACGAATTCAAGGCGGATTTGAACGCCTACCTGGGCGCCCTCGGACCGGCCGCGAAGGTGCACTCACTCGCGGATCTGATCGCGTTCGACGCGCGCGACAAGGACCGGGAGATGCCGTACTTCGGGCAGGAGATCTTCCTTCAGTCCGAAAAGAAGGGGCCGCTCACGTCGGCCGCCTATCGCACCGCCCTGACGACCTGCCGCAGCCGCGCGCGGACGCTCGGGATCGATGCCGTGATGACCAGGCTCAAGCTCGATGCGCTGGTCGCGCCGACCGGAAGTCCCGCCTGGACGATTGATCTCATCAACGGCGACCACTTCCTCGGAGCCAGCTCCACACCAGCGGCGGTGGCGGGCTATCCCAGCATCACCGTGCCGGCCGGGTTCGTGTACGGCCTGCCGGTGGGCATGTCCTTCATCGGGCGCGCGTGGAGTGAACCGAAACTAATCGGGCTCGCCTACGCGTACGAGCAGGCGACGAAACACCGGAAGGCGCCGACGTTCCTGCCGCGCGTTCCGCCCGGACGGTAGTCGGGCGACGCTGGCTCACGACGCTGGACCTGTCACGATTCGCCTTCCGGAGCGGACCGAGATCCGCCGAGGGGCGCATGCGCGTCCTCCGGGAAGAACACGGCGAACAGACCCGGCGGGCACCGGCGCCCACACCTCCGGCGGATCGTCGACGAACGCGATGTCGTGCTCGGTGGAGAACTCTCCACGCCGGGCGAGCGCATCGGGCGAGCGGGCGCCACCCGAATATCCCTCATGCCCGCTGAGCGTCACCTGGCCGTCGAAGTACCGGCGATGCGCCTCGAGGCGCGCGCCGTCACGGCCGCGTCCGTCCTTGTGGTCGATCGAGACGTGCCAGCTCGTCGCCGTCGACCGGATGTCGCCCAGGGGCGAGGGCCGCCAGGCGGTCTGGCGGATGAACGCGGCCGCGCGCGCAGATCGCGGATGGACCGCGGCGTACCGCTCGAGATGGGCGACGGGGGCGAGGATCACCTGACGGCCTGCGCTGCGCTCGTGTCGTCCTTCGTGTGGCCCTTCTTCAGGTGCGCGTCGCGCCACGCGACGATCCGCTGCTCGAAGGCGAACGCTCGCCGAGGCGACCTCGAGCATGTCCTCGGCGGTGGCGGCCACCGCGAAACGGAGTGTTCGAAAAGGCCGGCGCATGGTGGCGACAGTATAGCGAACCACGGAAAATAAAAATGGAAAATGGAAAATTGGAGGTAGATGGTAGATGGTAAACGAGAATGGCGAATGGCGACGTGTTGGTGAGTGTTAGGATGAGCGGATGAGCAGACTTGCTACGGCCGTGTTCGTGCTCCTGTCGCTGTCCGTTGGCCGGCGGGCAGACCCAGGGCCAGCTTGCCTTCAAGGCCCCCGAGGGGTGGAAGCCGCGGCCAGCCAGCAGCACGATGCGGGTGGCGGAGTTCGTCCTTCCGCGCGTGGAAGGCGACCCGGAAGACGGCGATGTCGTGATTTACTACTTCGGCGGGCAGGGCGGCGACCCGGAGGCCAACCTCGCCCGGTGGACTGCCCAGATGCAGCAGCCTGATGGACGTCCCTCAGCGTCGGTGGCGAAACGCGCCAGCCTGACGGTGCACGGGCTCCAGGTCACGATGCTGGAAGTCGCCGGCACGTATGTCGCCGAAGTTCGTCCGGGCGCGACGGAACACTTCAACAAGCCAGGGTTCCGGATGCGCGCCGCCGTCGTCGCCACGCCGCGCGGCCCCTATTTCATCAAGATGCTCGGCCCCGACCAGACCATCCAGCACTGGTCGCCCAGCTTCGACGCCCTGGTGCAGACGATCGAATTCAAGCCCTGACCTCCGGGAATCTACCATTTACCTCTTACCATTTCCTTTTACCATTTTCCTATTCCCATTTCTTCACTCCTGCCGGAGCGCGACCATCGGGTCGGCTCGGGTCGCCCGGTACGCCGGGAGCGCGCAGGCGGCGAGCGCAACCATCGCTTCGAGCGCGGCCGTCGCCGCGAGTGTCAGCGGGTCCGACGCGCTGATGCCGAACAGCAGCCGCGCCACCAGCCGGCCGGCGAGGAGCGCGCCGCCGATCCCGATGGCCACACCCGGCAGCGTGAGCGTGAGTCCCTCGCGAAGGACGAGCGACATGACCGCGCGCGGGCTTGCGCCGAGGGCGACACGAATCCCGAACTCACGAGTGCGCTGGTTCACGGCGTAGTAGGTCACGCCAAAGAGGCCGACCGTCGCGAGGATGAGCGCCAGGACGCCGCAGATGACCGAGAACCCCGCGATGGTGCGCGCTGGCCAGAGCGGCATCTCCATCCGCTCCGTCATGGTCCGTGCCGTCCGCGCGGGCAAATCCGGATCGAGCCCCTGTACCTGCGCGGCCACCGCGCCGATGAGGGCGCGCGGGTTGCCGGCGGTTCGCACGACGAGCGTGATCGGTTCGGCATAGTCCGCGGGCTCGAGCGGGCGATACATGAACGCGCCCGGCGGCTCCGACATCGAACGATGCTTGATGTCGGCGGCAATCCCGACCACTTCGTACGGGTGGGCGTCCGCGCCGGCCCGGAACACCTGGCCAAGCGCGCGGCCATCGGGCCAGAAACGGGACGCCATCTGCTCGCTGACGATCGCCGCCGATCCGTTCTTCAATTCCTCCGGCGTGAAGTCGCGGCCCGCGACGAGCGGAATGCCGAGCGCGGCGAAGTGGCCGTGGCCGACCCGGTACTCGGTGGCCCGGCGGCAATCTGCGACGGCGCAATCGGTACCGTCGGTCGAGATCTCCTCGGAGGACGGGAACCCGACATAGAACGGAATCCGATCGGCGAGCGCGACGTTCGTGACGCCCGGCAGGTCGCCCACGCGGCGAACCAGGCTGTCGAAGAACACGCGGCTCCTCGCCGCATCGTAGCCGTAGGTGGAGGTGTTCAGCTCGAGCACGAGCACGTGCGCCGTGTCGAAGCCCGGGTCCACGGCGGTGGTGTTCGCGAAGCTGCGCACGAACAGCAACGCGGCCGCGAGGAACAAGGTGGAACCGGCGACCTGCGCCACGACGAAGGCGTTGCGCAGCCTCGACCGGCCGCTGCCGAGCGGCGCCTCGGCCTTCATCGTCCGGAACAGGCTGGCGCGGGTGGCCTGCAGTGCCGGGAGCAGCGCCGGGAGCACACCGGAGATGACGACGAGAAGCGCCGTGAACTCGACGAGCCGTAGATTGATGCCGAACTGGAGGCGCTGGGGAATGGGCGAGGGCAGGCTGAAGGCCGCCAGCAGGTCCGCGCTCCATGCGGCGAGCATGAGGGAGGCGGCGCCGCTCAGTAGCGCAAGCAGGACTCCTTCGGTCAACATCTGCCGGAGAATGCGGCCGCGGGTCGCGCCGAGCGCGGCGCGGACGCCGATTTCCCGCTGCCGTTCGGAAGCGCGCGCGAGGAGCAGCCCCGCGACGTTGAAACAGGCGATGAGCAGCACCACGCCGACCACGGCGAGCGCGATCCAGGCCAGCGGCGCGATGCTCCGCAGATCTGGATGGCCGTCGGCCATGACGTAGAAGGCGGCGCTGCGCGTGGCGTCCGAGGCGGGATACGCTCGGGCCATTTGCGCGAAGATGCCCTGGAGATCCGCGTCGGCCTCCGCGCGCGTCACGCCATCTCTGAGATGCCCCACCACGGTGAGCCAGGCGTCTGAGCGCGATCGATAGACCGCCGACTGGTTCATCACGTCGATCCGGTCGAGAGGGATCCAGACGTCAGGCGTGTACAAGCCGCCCGGCCCCTGGAACGTGTCGCGCAGCACGCCGGTGATCGCGAACGTCTGGCCGTTCAGGACGATCGTGCGTCCCGCGACCGAATCGCCTCCGCCGAGCGCCTCGGTCCAGAAGCGATGGCTGACCACCGCGGGAATTTCGGACGACGTCAGATCTGCGGCGGTGAAGGCGCGTCCCTGTTCGATGGGGGCGTCGAGCAGGCGCAGGTAGTCGGTCGAGACCAGCAGCGCCCATGCCTGCGACGCGCCCTGACCGGTTCGCCAGCTCACCGGCAGGCGGCCTTCGGCGACGATCGCATCGAACGCCCGGCTCGACCGCTGGAGGTCGGCGAAGTCCGGGAGCGACATGTTGCCATGCGGGCTGCCCGGCGCCTTCGTCATGATCCAGCCGAGGCGGTCGGCGTTCTTCACGTCGAAGGGCCGCAGCAGGAGGGCATTGAGCGCGCTGAAGGCGACCGTGTTCACGCCGATGCCGATCGCCAGCGTCAGGACGGCGAGCAGGGCGAATCCGGGCCGATGGATCAGCCCCCGGATCGCGTAGCGAAGGTCGAGGCGAAGTGCATCCACGGCGCTGTAGACGCGTGTGCCCTCGGCAACGTTCCTTCGAATGTCCAGGGCGCGCACCCGCGCTCAGCGCCGGCGCGCGAACCAGTAATAGACGGGAATGCCGGCGGCCAGGAGCAGCGCGCCGCGCGCGGCGCTCCGGGGATCGGCCCAGACGACGCTGAAGACGACTCCAGCCGCCACGATGACGAACGCGATCTGGAGGACCGGATAGCCAGGCGTTTGATAGGCGCCCTCGTGACGGCGTTCGAGCGGGAAGGTCCGCCGGAAGATCAGCACGGTCGCGACCGTCAGGCCGAAGAAGATCCAGTCGGCAAAGACGACGTAGTTGAGCAGCTGTTCGTACCGCCCCGTCAGCGCCAGCACGCAGGTCCAGGTGGATTGAATCACGATCGCGAGCCACGGCGTTCCGTACTTCGGATGCAGTTTCGCGAGTGCGGGAAAGAAGACGCCGTCGGCCGCCATGGCGTAGTAGACGCGGGTGGGGGCCAGGATGCCGAGATCGAGAAAGCCGAACGTCGAAACCGCGATGGCCGCGGTCACGAAGCGGTCGCCCATGCTGCCGAACATCATCTCGGCCGCCTTCGACGCCGGTGCCGTCGTTCCGGCGAGTCCTTCGAGGCCCAGCGCGCGGATGTACACCGCGTTCACCGCGACGTAGATGACCACGACCGCGATCGTGCCGGCGATGAGGCTGAGCGGCAGGTTGCGGCGCGGATTCTCGATCTCTTCCGCGACGTAGTTCGCATTCTGCCACCCGCCGTACGCGAACAGGATCGGGACGAGCGCCGCGCCGAAGGCAACCAGCGTGCCCGGTACTGCTTCCAGTAGCCGTCTCGCGCGCGACCGTCCACCAGCCTTCGTGCGCCGGCGCGAAGAACCCGGCCCCGATCAGCACCGCCAGCGCGGCGACCTTCAGCACGACGAAGACGTTCAGCACGCGGCTGCCGGGTTTGACGCCCAGATAGTTGACGGCCGACAGCAGGACGACGGCCCCAACGGCCAGCGGCGCGGGCGCGATGTCGGGCCGTCCGACCAGCCTGAGCGCGTAGATGGCGAACGTGATCGCGACGGCGGCGATCGCGCCGCTTTCGATGAGCGCGAGCAGCGCCCAGCCATAGAGGAACCCGGCGAGCGGATGCCAGCCGTCGCGCAGGTACACGTACTGGCCGCCGGCGCGCGGGAACACGGCGCCAAGCTCCGCATACGCGAATGCGCCCACCAGCGCGATCGCGCCGCCGGCAGTCCATGCCGCGAGCACGAGCAGCGTGCTGTCCAGCCGCTGCGCAACGATGTAGGGATTGATGAAGATGCCGGAGCCGATGATGCCGCCGATGACCACCATCGTGGCATCGAACGGCCCGAGCGCACGCTTGAAACTCACGCGCGGGAGGGTATCACAGGGGCTTGGGGCTTCGGGCTTGGGGCTTGGGGCAATCGCGGAGTCGCGGGCCGCGGGCAGCGGACCCGCGGAGAGCGGACTCCGCTACGGATACAGCCGTTCTATCCGCCAGCGTTCACCGTCGCGCGTGTAGAGCACGCGATCGTGCAGGCGGTCGGTGCGGCCGTACCAGAACTCGATGCGGTCTGGCGTCAGGCGGAAGCCTCCCCAGAAGGGCGGTCGTGGCACCGGCTTCCCTTCGAAGCGGCGCTCGATCTCGCGATACGCGGTCTCGAGCGCCTCGCGCGAGGGGAGGACCGTGCTCTGCGCCGAGGCCCAGGCACCCAGCTGGCTGCCGCGCGGCCGGCTGGCGAAGTAGGTGTCCGATTCGTCGGCCGGCAGGCGTTCCACGGTGCCCTCGACGCGGATCTGTTCGTCGAGCGCGATCCAGTGAAAGCACAGCGCGGCGTGGGGATTGCCCGCCAGCTCGCGACCCTTCCGGCTGTCGTAGTTGGTGTGGAACACGAACCCGCGCTCGTCGGCGCCGCGCAGGAGCACCATGCGAAGCGACGGACGCCCCTCGCCGTCCACCGTCGCGAGGGCGACCGGGGCGGTGTCGACCTGGTGCGCGCGCGCTCTCTCGACCGCGCTGAGGAACTCGGTGATCGGATCGGCACTCGACATCCAGGGGATTATAGCGGCCGGCGATCCCGCCGGCGCGAATCCAATCTCGCATGGGCGCGACTGCCGTCTGCCCGCCCCGTGGGATTTGGTGGAAAAACGCTTGCGCTCGCTGGCACATTCCTTGACCCTTGCAGGCCACGATGGAACAGCTCATTCAGGACATCCGGTACGGCCTCAGGGGTTTCATCCGCCAGCCCGGCTTTGCGCTGACGGCCATTCTGGCCCTCGCGATCGGCATAGGCGCGAATACGGCGGTGTTCAGCGTCGTCTACGGTGTGCTCGTCAAGCCGTTGCCGTTTCCGCACCCGGACGAGCTGATCTACGTGCACGACACCTACCCGGCGGTGACGTTCGCGTCGGTCTCGTTTCCGAAGCTCGTCGCGCTTCGCGAGCAGAACCACACCCTCGTCGCGCTCGGCGGCCACGCGCCGGTCGGCCTGACCCTCACGGGCTCGACCGAGCCGGAGCAGGTGCCGTCGAGTCGCGTCTCGGCTGACCTGTTCAAGGCGCTCGGAGTGCAGCCGCTCTACGGACGATGGTTCACGCCGGACGAAGACCGTCCGTCGGGCCCGGCCGTCATCATGCTCGGCCATGCCCTGTGGCAGCGCCGTTTCGCGGGCGACCCGCGGGTCGTCGGGCAGGCCATCCCGGTGGACGGCACGGTGCGCACGGTCGTCGGCGTGATGCCGCCGGGATTCACCTACCCCGGGACGACGCAGGCGTGGGTGCCGCTCGCGCTGTCGGCCGCCGGCCCGGCGGGCGACAACTTCCTGCGGCTGGTCGGCCGCCTGCGTCCGGACGCCTCGATCGATCAGGCGCAGGCGGATCTGTCGGCCGTGGGCGCCGCCTACAACAAACAGAACGGGCTCCTGCGCGACGTGAAGGTCTGGCGCCTGCACGACATCATGGTGACCACCAATCGCCAGTTGCTGCTCGTGCTCCAGGGCGCGGTCGCGTTCGTACTGCTGGTCGCCTGCGCCAACGTCGCCAACCTCCTGCTCGCGCGCAGCGTGGCGCGCAGGCGCGAGCTGGCGATCCGCGTGGCGATTGGCGCCGGGCGCGCGCGCATCGTGCGGCAGCTTCTCACCGAGAGCGTGATGCTGTCGGTCATCGCGGGGGCCGTCGGGGTGCTGCTCGCCGGCTGGCTGGTGCGGCTGTTCCTCGCGATGGCGCCCGCCGGATTCCCGCGGCTCGACGCCGTCCGGATCGATACCGGTGTGCTGCTGTTCACGCTCGCCGTGGCCATGGCGACCGGGCTGGTGTTCGGCCTCGCACCGGCGCGGCAGGGGCTCGCGGCCCATCCGAACGCCAGCCTCCGCGACATGGACGGACGCGGCGCGACGGCCGGCAGCACGCGCGGAGCGAGCCGGGCGCTGGTCGTTGCCGAAGTGGCGATGGCGCTCATGCTCGTCGTCGGTGCTGGGCTGATGGTCAAGAGCCTGCTCCGGCTCGAGCGTCAGGACACCGGGTTCGCGGCCGCGGGCCTCTTCACATTTGATCTGAACCTGCCGCAGGCGCGGTACCCCAGACGACGAGCCTCGGCGCTTCTACACGCGGCTGCTCGACGAGATCCGCACGGTGCCCGGCGTCCAGTCCGCGGCCGCGATCAGCTGGGTGCCGCTCATCAGCTTCGGATTCAACGGGCCGTTCAGCGTGGTCGGACAGCCGCCGTTCGAGCCGGGAAAAGGGCCGGTGACGGAGTATCGTCTCACCACGCCGGGCTACTTCGCGACGATGAGGATCCCGATGCTCCGGGGGCAGGACTTCACGGCACGCAACAGTGAATCGGACCGGCCCGTGGTGATTGTCAACGAAACGATGGCCAAGCAGTATTTCGGCGGCGGCGATCCAATCGGGATGCGGATGCAGCTCGGCATGGATCCCGCCAGCGTGCAGCGCGAGGTCGTCGGTGTGGCTGCCGACGTGCGCGACTGGCAGGTGGGCACCGCGCCCGTTCCCGAGGTGTTCGTCCCGCATGCGCAGCTGCCGCTGAACGCGATGGGCATCGTCGTCCGGATCGGCGGGATGGGGCCGGACACGATCCTGCCGTCGATCCGGCAGCAGCTGGCCGTTCTCGATCCCCAGGTAGCGGTGGTGCGTCCCCGCATGATGGAAACCGTGGTCGACGCGTCAACCGGCAGCACACGCATGACGTCGATTCTGACGGGGGTGTTCGCCCTGGCGGCGGCGCTGCTGGCAAGCGTCGGCATCTTCAGCCTGATCGCGATTTCGGTGGCACAGCGAACGCGGGAGATCGGCATCCGCGTCGCCCTTGGCGCCGACCGGCGGGCAGTGGCGCGCATGATCGTCGGGGAGGGACTGACGCTGGCGGCCACGGGCATCGCGTGCGGGCTCGCCGCATCGTTCTTCCTGACGCGCGCCCTGACCACGTTATTGTACGAGGTGAGCCCGACCGATCCGATCGTGCTGGCGGCGACCTGCGCGGGTGTGCTCCTGGTCGCGCTGTTCGCGTCGATCGTGCCGGCCCTGCGCGCGTTGCGCGTCGATCCGATGATCGCCCTTCGCGCCGAATGAGCGGCAACGCATCCGTGGCTTCGGGCTCGAGCCCGAAGTCACCGAGGACGACATGTCGATACTCCTCAGCGATCTCCATCATGCCGTGCGCGCCCTGGCCAAACACCCCGGCTACCTCGTTACCGCGCTGCTGACGCTCGCGCTCGGCATCGGCTTCAGCACTGCGACGTTCAGCGTCATCGACGCGGTCCTGCTGCGCGCCGAGCCGTACCGCGACCCGTCACAGCTGGTGGTGTTTCGCGAGCGCAGCCTCCCGCAATTTCCGGAGTTCTCGGTATCCCCGGGGCACTACCTGCTCTGGCGCGACTACAACACGGCGTTCGCCGACATCGCGGCATACGGCGCGAGCAACGTCAGCATCGACACCGGGGACGGCAGTCCTGAGCGCGTCAGGGCCGACCGCGTCACGGCCAACCTTTTTCCGCTGCTCGGGGTGAACCCGATCCTCGGACGCGGCTTCGGGAACGCAGACGACAAGGAAGGCGCGCCGCCGGTCGTTCTGCTGTCCTACGGTGCCTGGCAGCGCCGCCTGGGCGCCGACCGCGCGGCGATCGGCCGCACGATTCGCCTCGATCGGCATCCCGTCACCGTCGTCGGCGTGATGCCGCCCGGGTTCACGTTCCCGTGGGTGGAGACCGAGATGTGGGTGCCGATGTCGTTCACCGCGCAGGAACGCACGAGGTACGGCAGCCACTACCTGGCGGCGATCGGCCGGCTGAAGCCTGGCGCGACGCTGAAATCCGCCTCCGCCGACATGGCGCGTGTCGCCGAGCGCGTGGTCGAGACCGACCCCGGAAGCAAAGGCTGGGAGGTGCTGCTGTTCAACCTCCAGGACTACAACGTCCAGGATGTGAGGACATCGCTGTACGTGCTGCTCGGCGCCGTGTCGCTCGTGCTGCTGATCGCGTGCGTCAACGTGGCGAACCTGCTGCTCGTGCGCGGCGCGGCGCGCCACCGGGAGCTGGCGATTCGATCGGCCATAGGTGCCACGCGCGCCCGGCTGCTGCGCCAGTTGCTGGTCGAGCAGGTCGCCCTGGCGACCGTGAGCGCGGTTGGCGGCGTCCTCGTGGCGGCATGGCTCCTGCGCGTCCTGTTGACGATGGTCCCGGATGCGCTGCCGCGGCAGATGGAGATCGGGATCGATGGACAGGTGCTCGCCTTCGCGCTCGCGTTGGCGGCCCTGACGCCGCTGCTCTTCGGCCTCCTGCCCGCGGTCCACGCGTCGCGCCCCGACGTGCGGGCGCTGCTTGACGCCGGCGGACGGCAGGGGAGCGGGGCCCCGGCGCAGCGCGTGCGGACGGCGCTCGTCGTCGTGGAGATGGCCTTCGCGATGATGCTGCTCGTCGGCGCCGGGCTGCTGATCCGCAGCTTCAACAACCTGATGGACGAATCACCGGGCTTCCGGCCCGACCATGCGATCGTCGCCGGTGTCAGCCTGCCGGACGACAAGTACGCGGAGGGGGAGCCTCGCGAGCGGTTCTTCGGCGAGTTCCTCCAGCGGGTCGAGGCGATCCCGCAGGTGAGCTCCGCCGGCATCGCAATGCCGATGCCGATGATCAACGACTACAACTCCGGGTTCGAAATCGAAGGGCAGCCCGTGCCGCCGGAGGGGAAGCCCGTCACGCTGTTCTATGCCGTCAGTCCGGGGTATTTCGCCGCCACGGGCACGCCGCTCCGCCGCGGACGGCTCATCTCGGACGAGGATCGAAGAGGAAGCCGGCGGGTGGTCGTCATCAACCAGGCGATCGCGGATCGGTACTTCAAGGGCGGCGACCCGATCGGCCATCGCATGCGCGTGAGCCAGGGAGGCGACGAGTGGCGTGAGATCGTCGGGGTCGTTGGAGACGTCAAGCAGAACGGCCTGTCGGACCGGACCCGCGCCCAGGTGTACGAGTCCTGGCTCCAGCATCCGTACTTCGCCGGCTTCAACCTCGTGGTGCGCTCGACGACGGACGATCCCACGTCCGTCGTGCCGGGCATTCGCGCCATCCTCAAGTCGATGGACTCGGAACTGCCGCTGGCGCGCGTCCGGACGCTCGATGAGCTCGTGGGCGAGACCGTCCGGCCGCAGCGGTTTTCGACGACGCTCATCGGTGTGTTCGGCGCGGCGGCGCTCCTGCTGGCAGGCATCGGCGTCTACAGCGTGATGGCCTACACGGTGGGGTTGCGCCGTCAGGAATTCGCGATCCGCGTGGCGCACGGCGCGAGCCGTTCCGACATCCTGCGCCTCGTCATGCGCGGGGCGGTCACGATGTCGCTGGCCGGCATTGCCGGCGGGCTGCTGGCCGCGTGGCTGCTCCGGCGCGCGCTGGACAACCTCCTGTTCGGTATCACCGCCGAGGACGCGACCACTTACGTGGCGGTGGCCGTGATCCTGACGATCGTGTCGCTCGCGGCGAGCGCCATTCCCGCGTTGCGCGCGACGCGGGTGAGCCCGATCGCGGCGCTCCGCGGGGAGTAGCGCCGCGCAGCCGGCAGGACGGCGTTCTTCAGGCTTTTTCAGACTGCTGTGAGGACATTTCAGCGCCCCTGTCGCTATCGTGCGTACAGGAGGCGATGATGAGACAAGGGGCAGGAGACAAGCAGCGGGGGATGAGGAACAGGGCACATGGCGCGGCGGCATTAGCGGCGGCATTGTCGATGGCGATTGTCGCCGCCGGCTGTGCGCCGTCCGCCTACCTGCGCGGCCGGTATCCCGGCCCCTTCGCGCGCCTCAGTCCATATCCGTCTCACTACGCGATCCCCGAGATGTCCCCGACCTCGGCCGTCGGCCGGTGGGACACCGTCATGCTGTTGCCTGCTGGAACGCCCGTGCAGGTGCTGACGTTCGACGGGCGGAAGCCGGCCGGCGACGTAACATCGGTCGATGGGGCCACGCTGCGGCTCGTGACGCCGTCGGGAGAGATCGCGCTCGCCCGGGCGGACGTGATGCGGGTTGACCGTTTGCCGCCGCCCTCCTCGCGCGAGTATAGGGAAGCGGCCGGGCGCGGCGCGGCGGTCGGCCTGGGGGTGGTCGGGATCATCGGTCTCATAGCCGGCCACATGCCGCCCGCGCGCGTGTTTGCCGCGGGCGCAATCACGGGGGCGGGATCCGGCATCCAGGACGCGTCGTGCCTCCGCGGGGCGGTCACGATTTACCTGGCCCCTTCCCGTGTGCGGCAGCCGGGGCCTCCTGTCCGGTAGCGTCCCGGTCGAGAGCCCCGTCGCTGGACGCGTCCACGTTCGCACCTGGCACGGTGATGTGCGAGGCGCCGGGATTTCTGCGACAATCGAGGCGCGCCGGGGTGGCGGAACTGGCAGACGCTCGGGACTTAAAATCCCGTGCCCCTCCAAGGGCGTCCGGGTTCGACCCCCGGCCCCGGCACTGTGTTTCCTAGAAAATTCGGTCTTCAGCGATTTATCTCGACGGCGCGATCACTGAGCAGTGCATCGCGATGCTCGCTTCCTTCCTACGCAGCAAGACCGCGATTCAGGTCAACATCGCGATTGTCCGCACCTTCGTCCACATGCGCCGCCTGCTGGCGTCGAACGCGGAGCTGGGCCGCAGGGTCGCCCAGCACGACCAGCAGATCGCTGTGCTCCTCACGATCTCTTTCCGCGCACTGTCGTCCAGAAAGCGAGTCCGTCTGCCTGAATCCCGCCATCAGGTCTCGGCTGGCGGGGGGGCGTTGTTGTCGGCTTGCCCTGCAACCCATCCTCGACCAGCCCGGCGACGAAGGCTGCGAAGGGCCGTACGTCCTGCCTCACGCTGGCCGATTCCAGCGCAGCCATGTAATCATCCCGCCGCTCGACCGGAACGATGGTCCATGGATAACCGCCGGACGCGAGCATGACGTTCATCAGAAGACGCCCCATCCGGCCGTTGCCGTCCAAGTAGGGGTGGATGTAGACGAAGATGAAATGCCCGAGCACGACGCGCACCGATGGCTCGGCTTCGTGCTCGAGGAGGTCGAACAGCGCCGGCATGCAGTCGCGCACGGCTTCGCGCGGCGGCGGTACATGCATGGAGCGGCGAATGTAGACGGGTCGGCTTCTGTAGCCGGCCAGGTCGGCAGCGCCGATGATGCCGGCTGTTACGCTCGGGCCGAACAGCCGACGGTACCATTCTCTGTGATCATCACCGGCGACGCCTGCTGCGTTTTCGCCGCGCACCACTTTCTCAACGCTCGCCTTGACGCTTTGAAACGCATCGTAGTAGCCGCGCGCGGCCAGCGCGTTACGACCTTCACGGTCCTCCGCATTGTCGTCAGGGTTCCATTGCCCGCTGCGCACCCGTTCGATCAACTCGCGGCTGACCCTGTATCCTTCAATCGACAGGGAATGGTATGCGTCGTTGACGTAGACACCGTCGACGGCCTTGAGGTAGGCCTCCGGCCTGTGCGGAAGTCCCGGCGGCGCGGGAAAAACATCGAGCACGGGACCGCGCATCGCTTCCCACATCAGGCGGATGCGGTTGACGTACGGTGACTCTTGACGTTCAGGCAGTGGCGCGACCGTTTGGTGTTCAAACGGATCGGTTTCCCGGATGGTGTAGCCCGCAGCACCCATGGTCTTGACGATCTCCTCGGCGATGCGCGCGCGTCCGGCATTGCGGAACGCACCCGCCAGACGGCCGGCGACCGTGCTATGGCCACCGGCAAGGAGCAGCGCGAGCACGTCCGACGCATCCTTGATTGTTGCCATTGCCGCGCGCGCGTCCGTTGGATGGCGCCGGAAGAAATCTCCTGACACCGCCACGAGGGCGGCCGGCACAGAGAACAACCGCAAGCCGTCGCGTGCAACGATTTCGCCGTTGTCGGGCATGGCGCTGCGCACGTCAAAGAGCGACGTCCCGTGCGGCAGCGCTGTCGGTTTGTTGCCACCCTTCGGCGTGCGGACAATCAATTGAACCGGAACGGCCCGGTTGCCCGCATGCAGCGATAACGACTGTTCCGGCGAAAGGCACCACGCTGCGTCAAACCGCTCAGAGAGATAGGTCGCGCAAAAGTCCCAGAACGACGCATACCATGGTGTGCTGTCCCCGGGCGTCTCATCCGGACGCGAGGAGATGTACCAGCCTTTGATCACTTCTCGGAGGAAGCCGTTTTCGACAAGACGCTCCCGATGCGTCCGGCTCAAGTCCCGCGACCTGATCGCCGCGACGCCTTGCCCCTGCAGCTTGTGGAGCGCCTCAAGAGACTCAGCCAGTTTTTCCTGGGGGGGCACCACTTCCTGCTTCCTCGCTTGCGGGCACCGCGCCGTGTTTAGGTTTTAGTGCTGCGCAATTATTAGGTTATTAAGGTGTATCATTATTAGTCTTTTGTGTCGAGCCATTATTAGGGTTTCCAGCGATGCAGTCAGAAGACCAAATATTTATGGCAGTTTTCCCCAAGGCTGTTCCGGGCTGTGGCCGTCTAGACCTGCCCGGAAAGAGATTGACATCGCGGTCGAAAGAACCGCCTGCGGCGCGCCGGTTGGCGCTGCCCGCCAGGCGCCGGGGCGCCGCCCTCGGGAAGGGCGGGACCCGTCAAGTCAAGCGTCCAGCAGGACGCGATCCCGTCCGGCCGGTGGAACTCCATTCATGAATAGTCCGCGCTAGCTCAACAGATGTGAGCCGCATGAAGATGCTTCTCTCGCGCTATTCGGCGACCGCCGCGCCGGCGCCCAGGTGACGCTCGTACATCGAGGAGATGTCCTCCGCGCCTGTCTGCTCGAAAATCTCGCGGCCCGTCAGGATCCAGCCGGGGTCGTCTGCGTGGATCGTCAGGAGGATCGCGCCGTTCCGCACACGATCTTCGTACTTCTTCGCCTCGTCGGCAGGAATCCCGAATCCCACGAGCGCATCGACGATGCCGAGTACAGCGTCGCTGACGCCCTTGAGGGCGAACATGATAGGACCGGCCGCGACAATCATGGCGCCGGAGACCGCCACGGCGCCGAGCCCGACCAGCCAGCCGAGCGCCACGCCGAGCGCCGGAATCGCTCCCCCGCCGGCTGGCGCCGTTTCAGCAGGCGGCGCGTCGGGGTCGGGCACGGCCACCGCCATCTCCACGCCGCGCGGTGCCACTATCGAGATGTCAGAGGTCGCAAATCCCCTGGCCCTCAGAGCGTTCAGCGCGGTTTCCGCGCTCGCATGAGTTGGATATATCGCGAGGATCGTAGCGTTCACACCAGGCATCTCGTCCAGTCCCTTCGGCGGCCAGCCCGCACGCGCGATTCCGGCGCGCACATCGCGGTTCTCTCGCAGCCCATCTTAGTTGGTTGCCTCGACCCTCGCGTGTGCACAAGAGCACAGCCGTCGGAAACGCGGGACACATCCATGCGTACGCCCTGTTTTCGGCACGCGTTTCTACAGATTGCCGTAGGCCGTCCGACCCGGTCCATCGCGGCGCGGCGGATCGCCTCCGCCACCGCGTCCGGCGGGGGCGCCTTGCGGTCCTCCATCGAGTGGCGTCCCCTTCCCGGTGGATGAACGGTAGACTCATATCCGTGCCAGGCCTGTTCGACAAGCGTCTGCTGATCTTCACCGGCAAAGGTGGCGCCGGGAAGTCAACCGTCGCGGCCGCGGCCGCCACCGCCGCAGCCCGCCGCGGCAGGCGCGTGCTGATCGTGGAGATCGGTGAGCAGGAGCGCATCCCCTCGATTTTTGGATCCCCGAAGACGGCTGGCTACGCCGGAGCGCAGGTCTACACGCCCCGGACGCCCGGGTCCGCGCCGATCTGGTCGCTGTGCATCACCGCACCGGAAGCCCTGCGCGAGTTCGCCCTTCGCTCGATGAAGTTCGAGATGCTGTATGGAGCCGTGTTCGAAAACCCCGCGATGCGCTACTTCACGGCAGCGGCTCCAGGGCTCGACGAGCTCACCCTCATGGGCAAGATCGAGTTCCTTCACCGGGAATCGCGCGTCTCGTCGAAAGGGCCGCCGTTCGACCTGATGATCTTCGATGCGCCGGCCACCGGGCACGGCCTGGCGTTCTTCGAGGTGCCACGAACGGCGATGCGCATGACGCACGGCGGGCCGCTCCACTCCAAGGCGGAGCGGATGTGGCGGCTGCTGACCGATCCGGCGCGAACGGCCCTCAACATCGTGACGCTGCCGGAGGACATGTCGGTGACGGAAGCCATCGATCTCCACCACGCGGCCGCCACGCTCGGGCTTCCGCGCGGCACGATCGTGGTGAACGGCGTCGTCCCCGATTTCTTTCCCGCGGAGCACGATCTCCTCCGCCGCATGCGCGCGAGCGCCACGACACCAGACGGCCCCGCGGCGGCGGTCGCGCGCACCGCACTCGACAGCGCGATCTCGTCGGTCGCGCGCCGCGAGGCGCACGAACAGATGCTCGCCACGCTCTCCAGGGCCGTGCCCCAGGAGCGGATCGTCCTGCCGTGGCTCTTCGGCCCGCGGATCGGGCCCGACGAGATTGAAACGCTCGCGGACGCCATCGAGGCCCTGCCGGCATGATCCCCACGACGACGATTCCCGGCGCCAGCCTCGACGAGCTCCTGCTGACGCAGAAGGTCGTCATCTGTGTCGGCAGCGGCGGGGTCGGCAAGACGACGATGTCGGCGGCCATCGCCTTGAAGGCCGCACAACTCGGCAAACGCGCCTGCGTCGTCACCATCGATCCGGCCAGGCGCCTCGCGAACGCGATGGGGTTGGCGGCACTCGACAACACCGAGAGGCGCGTGGCGAACGATCGGTTCGACGCCGCGGGCCTTCCCCGTCCGGCCGGTGAACTCTGGGCCATGATGCTCGACGCGAAGCGGACGTGGGACGACCTCGTCACGCGATTCGCGCGGGATCCGGAGCAGGCCAGGCACATCCTCGCCAACCACTATTACCAGCAGATTTCATCCGCTCTGGCCGGCTCGCAGGAGTTCATGGCCATGGAGAAACTGTACGAGCTGCACGAGTCGGGGAAATACGATCTCCTCGTTCTGGACACGCCGCCGACGCGGCACGCGCTCGACTTCCTCGACGCGCCGAAGAAGATGATGGGCTTCATGGACGAGGGCGTGCTCGCGGTCTTCCTGAAGCCGACCCGCCTCGCCGGTGCGCTGGGTCTCGGGTTCCTCAAGGGCTCGACCGCCGTGATGTTCGCGCTGCTCCAGCGCGTCACCGGATTCCAGGTCCTCCGCGAAATCTCCGACTTCGTCAGCAGCTTCAGCGGCATGCACGCCGGGTTCAGCGACCGCGCCAGGAAGGTCGAGGCATTCCTGCGCACGGGCGGCTCCAGCTTCGTGCTCGTCACCAGCCCCGCGCCGGCGACCGTCGAGGAGGCGGAGTTCTTCTTCGGGAAGCTGGCCGAGTACCAGATGCCGATTGGCGGGATCATCGTGAACCGCGTCCATGGCGACGCGCTCGGGGACACAACCGCCGTCGATCACTGGCGGGTCATGCGCCAGGCTCCCACCGAAATCCTGACCGCGCTGGGTGCGACCGGCACCGAGTCGCTGGCGGAGCGGATCGCCGAGAATTTCGAGCGCTCCCAAGCGGTCGCGGCCACGGACGCGGTTCAGATCGCTCACCTGGTCGCGACCTGCCGGGGATTCCACTTCTGGCGGACTGTGCCCGCCTTCGATCTCGACGTCCACGACCTGTCCGCGCTGGCGCACGTCAACACCCACCTGTTCGAGCCCTGACCGCCAGGGCTTTCATACCCGCTCACCCAGCCGTCGTACGTCCTTCAGCAGCGCTGATCTCTGGCCGTCTCGTTCCGTACCTCCTGCAGGCACGCTTCCGCCTCGTTCAGCTTTCGCGTACCTTGGCATATCCGACTACGCAGACCTCGTTCTGCACGTTATGCTGCTCAGAAAAGCCGGAAAGGGGCCCTAATGACACGCGTCACGATTCGAACAGTGGGAGTCCTCGTCGCGGTCGCGTTGGTGGTGCAGGTGCAGCCGACCCCGGCTCAGAACGGGACCCTCACCATCGCCAACGTCACGCTGATCGACGGAACTGGGGCAGCAGCGCGAGAGCGGGTGACCATTCTCATCCGGGACGGCCTCATCGCCGGCGTCATGGATGCCGACAAGGCGGTTGTTCCAGACGGCACTCGCCTCATCGACGGTACCGGCAAGTTCGTCATCCCCGGCCTGGCCGACATGCACGTGCACTTTGGCACTGGTGGGCTCGTTCCGTTCGACTCGCTCACCGTTGACCGGGTGCTACGACAATTCCTCTTCTACGGCGTGACCGCGATTCTCAACGTCGGCGCAACCGGCGGTAGCCTCGCGGATGTGCTTCGCCTGCGAACTCTTCAAGCAGAGGGCCGATTGCCGGGACCTCACATCTATGCGACCGGCGGTCTGCTCACAGTACCGGGAAGCCATCCCATTGCTACGATCATGGATCTGCCCAAGGGAAAAGACGCCGGGACCTACGATTGGTCACGGCGTGGCGTCTGGGTCGTCCAGACACCGGACGAGGTCCGCCGGATAGTCACCCGTCTGGCGACGGCCGGCATGGACGGGATCAAGATCGTCATCGAGTCAGGACCGACGGCATTCGGCGACAATCATCCTCAGATGCCGCCGGAACTGGTCGCGGCAGTCGTGAAGGAAGCGACTCAGCATGGGCTCCCTGTCTTCGCACATGCCACCTCGCTCGACGAACTGGAGGAGGCCGTAGCCCACCATGTTCGCGGGGTCATGCACCTCATCGACGATCCTGAGCCTCCCAGCGGCAGGCTCCTCAGAGTCATGGCGGAGCAAGGCACGTACTATGTCCCGACGCTTTCTCTGTTCATCTGGACCGGCACCTGGGGCGCTCCATCCCGAATCCTGACGGACCCGTTCCTGACGAGCGGGGTGGAAGCACGGGTCATCAAGAGTCTCGTGGAATCTCCTTTGGCGCCGACGAAGCCACCTTCGGAACAGGACTGGGCGCGGCGAAGCGATCTGCTCAAGGCACTCAAGTCAGCCCACGACGCCGGCGTACGCATCGTGGGCGGTTCGGATACGGGCAACCCGTTTGTTTTCCCTGGCTACAGCATGCACGAAGAACTGGAGCTGATGGTCGAGGCGGGGCTTACGCCAATGGAGGCCCTGGTCGCGGCAACGCGTCGGGCCGCCGAGATGCTCGAGGCCGAGGACATTTTTGGCACTGTTGAACCGGGGAAACGCGCGGATCTCCTGATTCTGGGACGTGATCCTCTGAAGGATATCCGTAACACGCGGACCCTTGAAGTCGTCATTCGAGGTGGTGCGGTCATCGACCGGTCCTCGTTGCGGGCCCAGGAGTAGGCGGCATGAGCGCGCTGTTGCACCATCGCTGCAGGGGCCCCGACTCTCGGCCTGGTTGCGTCAGCGACGGGTGCCGGGCTGGGCGTCTCACATCAGCGCGTCCATCAGCTGGCCCATGACGAAGGCTGAAGACGATACAAGGAAATATCAGGGCCTTTCGGCCGAGCCAGCAACGGCATGGTGCCGGGCTGATCCGGACCACACGTTCCGTCTTTCAGACATCGCCGTGCCAGGGAGGACCACATTGCCTGCTGCCGGTGCCGCCGACTCGAAGTGACGAACAGACCCCAGCGGCCGCGCGTGGCGACGGTCTGGATCGGCGGATGCTCGGGCTGCCACATGTCGCTGCTCGACATGGACGAGCGGCTGCTCGACCTGGCCGCGCAGATGGAGCTGGTGTTCAGCCCGTTCATGGACGTCAAGGAGTTCCCCGAGCACGTGGACATCGCGCTCGTGGAGGGAGCGGTGGCCAACCAGGACCACCTTCGCCAGATCCGGATCGTGCGCGAGCGGTCCACGGTGCTCGTGGCCTTCGGCGACTGCCGCCGTCAGGGCGCTGCGCAACCCGCCCGGCGCGGCCGAGCCGGTGCTCCAGGACGTGAATGCGGACGCGGCGGCGGGCCGGCCCCGTCCGGTGTTCGATCCCGGCACCGTGCCGCCGCTTCTCGACAAGGTACTCACCGTGCGCGATTGCGTGGCGGTCGATTTCTATCTGCCCGGCTGCCCCCCGCATGCCGACCTTCTCCATCACGTGCTGACCGAACTCATCGCCGGCCGCAAACCCCTGATCTCAACCGAGCATAGAGCCATATGGATATGGCATAATCGTATGGATGAAAAAGACCCTGAATATCGATGAGGACCTGTTGCGCGACGCGAAGTCGGTCTCGGGGGCGAAGACCGATACCGACACCGTTCGACTCGGTCTCGAAGCGTTGGTACGGCGCGGGGCTTACGAGCGCCTTCGGGCGCTTCGCGGATCGGAACCTCACGCGCGTGAGACTCGGCGCCGGCGTGAGCGTGGCACCGGGGTCAGGCATTCGGCCGCATGATCGTCCTCGTTGACACGTCGGTGTGGATTCGCTTTCTGTCGAATCGTGCGCCCTATGCGACTGAGCTGGATCGGCTCTTGAGCCGAGACGAAGTGAGCGGCCATGAGTTCGTGTACGGAGAGCTTCTCATCGGGGACAAAGGTGGTCGCAAGTATCTGCTGGCGAATTACGAGCAGAT
Organism: uncultured Acidobacteriota bacterium; assembly: GCA_963817635.1. Classification (GTDB taxonomy): domain Bacteria; phylum Acidobacteriota; class Vicinamibacteria; order Vicinamibacterales; family 2-12-FULL-66-21; genus CAWFPR01. The sequence goes on from CAWFPR010000002.1 coordinate 412,597, forward strand.
GCATCAGGCGCCCACCGTCCCTCACCGTGATGTCGTCGCGTTCGTGCGCGACCGCCGACTACACGGCCGCGGGACTGGCTGGATTGACGCGCATCTCCTGGCGTCGGCCTTGGTCGGGCGCTTGAAATTGTGGACCACTGACCCGCGGCTGGCGGTACTGGCGAAAGAGCTGGGGATCGCCTACGACTGAATCACTCGCGTCGCCTGCCGGCGTACGGCTTGAGCCAGGCCGCGCCGGTTGCCAGGCCGTCCTGCGGCTGGACGATCGCGACGGGGTGTCGGAGCGCGATCCTCCGGAAAGTGGAACGTGCCGCAATAGCGCCGGTAGAAATCCCCGCGATCCGACAGCAGGTCCATCGCCGCGCCGCAGTTCGGGCAGTTCATCGGCCGTACCATTTGCCTGGTTGTTGCGGCGTGGAAACAGCCGCCCGGTGCGAAGTCCGGGTGTACGTGCTGAAGCAAAGCCGGTTCATGGAGCGCGGAGCTCGGGAGCGACTCGCGCGGTTACCGGCAGATGGCTAGCCTGCGGCTGCACCTCGGTCCGCAGCCTGGGGCCCTCCCTGTCGAGCCGCCACAGGCGTCGCTGCGTGTCGGCCACGAGCATCGTCAGCACGACCAGTGCGAGGCCAATCACGTAGGGTATGGCGGCGACCATGTACCCCTTCCCAAAGGTGGCGAGCCAGGTATTGATGCCAATGAACACGAGTCGCATCTCGAAGGGACCGACACGAAGGTAGGAAATGGTCAATGTTCCGGTGACGGCGCGTGCGAGAAAGGAGCTGACCATGAATGCTCCGGAGATGGCCATGACGGGGACCATCAGGTACTGGAACCTCGCCGGGAGGAGCATGGTATACGCGATCAGGATCGCGCTCAGAAATACGTAGTCGAGCAGGTGATCCATGTAGTAGCCCCACTTGACGAGGCCGCTGTCGCGCAGCTTGCCGATCTTTCCGTCGAGCGCGTCGGTGACATATTGAAGCGCAATCGCACCCGACATCACCGCGAGCCAGCCGCTGGCGGCACGGGCGCGAATACCCGCCAATACCACGATCCCGCTCCACGCGAGCGTCAACATCGTGAGGTGATGGGATTGAAGCCAGCCGGGAATCCACGGCACCAGCCGAGTGACGACGGAGTGCTCCCAGGCCGACAAGAGGGAATCGGATTGCTTGCGATCTGGCCCGGAGGTCATGGGGGATTCTATTTCGGTTTGGGGCGGCGGGGTATGACGTAGCCAACGCTCAGCCTGACTGGTAATGTGCGATAGCCGTACCCGGTGATCGCCACGTGCGCGTCAACGAAAAGACCGCTCTTGTGCTGGACGCCGATGACCGCAACCGGCCCTCCTCCAACGTAGCCAGATTGATCGGAATGGCCGCCGGAACTGGCGATAATGGCAGACGTTCCGGTTCCGACGTACGGGATCCACTGGATCCCGACGCGGGGCAGGTGGAGAAGGACCTCAGTGTCCGAACCGAGGGCGGTGCGGCTGCCGAGGCCCACGTCCAGGCTCTGACGGAATCCCAGGCGCAACCAGGTGCTCGACTGGAGTTGAACACCGGCCCAGCCAATCCCCGGGCTGCCACTGGCGCCGCCGCGAACGCCCAGTCGAACTTGTGCGAGCGCCGGAGAGGCGACGAACACACACAGGCTGACGAGCCACGCTTCCCTCATAGGGCTTCCTCACCGGCCCGCGCCGCAGTTGGTGCAGTTCATCGGCCCTGTGCGCTCGGCAGGGTCAGCCCTGGCGGCCGCTCCGGCGCATCGTCTGCGAGAGCTTCACCTTGGAGATTGTCTCGTCGGAGTGCTTCGCGCCGCGGGTGGTTGGCGGGGGCCTGCGGTGCTTCTTGCCTGGCGCATCGACCTTCCCGCCGCTGCGGCCAGCCGCCGCTTGTTTCGAGGGCCGTGCCGGCGGACGGGCCGTCGTCGTCTTCTTCTTCTTCTTCCGGGGGGCGGGACCTGCGACCGAATCTGCGGCCGCTGCGAGCTGGTTCAACAGCTCGGCGGCGCCATCCCGGATGCGTGTCAGTTGCTCGTTGAGGGCCTTGCCGTCCAACCAGCCGTCGGCCTTGCCGTGCGCGGTGCCGACGAGGCGCCCTACCTGTTCTGCGAAGGCTACGACACGACTCTCGACCGTGTCCGTGGATGCTGTTCCCGTTCCTTGCGGCTGCGGGGGCGGACTGTCTTTACGCTGGGCCATGATTTCACCTTCATCAGACGTTAGCACGATATCGGAGGCCGACGGCGATGTCCGGCCCGACGTGCGGACGGGCCTATCTCTTTCCGCGGCCTCGAGGACCCGCGCTCGGCGGAGCCGTCTTGGCGGCATCGAACCGCTTCGCAATGGCGGCGAAGGCCCCGGTCGGACCGCCCCAGTGCAGGTCATCCACCGAGCCGAACAGGTCCCGGTCGTCGCGCAGCGTCGCCAGGTCGCGAAACAGGAAGGCGCGGTCGCGCTCGCGCTGGAACGTGACCGCCAGCCCTGCGGGATTCGCCGCGTTGCAGCCCCACTCGCGGTAGTTCTCCGGGATGCGTTCGAGGTGGCCGAACTTCGACAGCACCGCCGCCGCCGATTTCGCGCCCCAGCCAGGCAGACCGGGGTAGCCGTCGGCCGCATCGCCCACGAGCGCCAGATAGTCGGGAATGGACGCCGGCCCCACGCCGAACCGGGCGGCGACGCCTGCCTCGTCCCGGATGGTGTTCTTCCGCCGATCCATCTGGACGACGCGCGTGCCGCGCACCGACTGCGCGAGGTCCTTGTCGGGCGTGCAGATGAAGACGCGCTCGACGCGCGGATCGAGCGCCGCCTGCCGCGCCGCCATCGCGAGCGCATCGTCTGCCTCGAACTCCACCATCGGCCAGACGGCGACGCCGAGCGCGCCCAGCGCGTCCTCGAGCGGCTGGAACTGCGAGCGCAGGTCGGGGTCGATCCCCGCGCCGGTCTTGTAGCCCGGCCACAGGCCGTTGCGGAAGGACTCGATCACGTGGTCGGTCGCCACGCCGACATGCGTGGCGCCGCGGTTCAGCATGCCGAGCACCGATGTGACGACGCCGCGCACGGCTGCGATCTCGACGCCGTCGGCATCACGGGCCGACGGCACGGCGTAGTAGTGCCGGAAGAGCTCGTAGGTGCCGTCAATCAGGTGGACGTCCAGGTGGTGCTCCTCCAGACGGCCAGTATATACAGGGCCGCGAATCGCGGGCCGGTTCGACGTGCTCGCGGTTGCTGCGCCCGTCTGCGGTGTGCCGAGGTTTGGAATAGCGCGGGTGGTGTGTCGGAATCGGTCGGTGTTCGTGGTCTAAGAGCAGAAAGGAGAAGGTGGGTGACGCGGCACCCGGCAACTTCCGCCGGATGCCGCGTTCGAGCGTCGTGGAGCTAGCGGCCTGGCACTTTGCGGCGGCGCGCGGCGAGCGCGGCCAGACCGGTGCCCAGCAGCAGGAGCGATGCGGGCTCCGGCACGCTTGGCGGGGGATCGGTGATCTTCGCGCTATTTCCCGTGGTGCCGATCTCGTTGATGTGCGCGAAGGCCCCGGTGGTCAGAAACGACGCGGCCAGGTAGGCGGCCGTGTTCGAGTCCAGGAAGAAGGTCACCGAGTCGCCGGCGTCGAACCGGCTCGCGTTGGGCTGCGGGAAGTCGAGGCAGACGTTCAGGCCCTGCCCCGAATTGTCGGTCGAGCAGGTCCCGAGGATGAGCGTTGGCGCGCCCGTGCCACCCGTGCCGGTGAAGCTCTCAATGGCGGGGCCGCCGAGCAAACCGCCGCTGTAGAGAAGCCCCAGCTGGTCGATGAAGCCGTTGGTGCCGTTGGTGATGACGACCTTCAGATCATCCGCTCCGGCGTTCTCGTTGAGAAGGTCCGCGGTGACCTCGACCGTTACCGAACCGGTCAGGTTGCCGCAGTCGCCGGTGTAGCAACTGCTGATTGAAATAGTGGCCGCTTCAGCGGACGGCGCGGCGAGCCCGACCAGCATCAGCACGGCCACAGCGAGTATCGCGTTCTTCAAATGTTCTGCTCCTGACAAACTGAGATCCCTTTTCGAGTCAGCAAGGGACCAGCCGGAGCTTCGAGCGGGCCGGGTTGGCGACGTGATTCGAGGTAAACGCTACAAAACAGGATGGTTCGGCTCAGCCAGTTCCGGGGGAGCCTGCTTGTCGAATGGAAGAAGCCTGCCCAGGCGCAGCCGAAAGTCTCCCCGCCGGGCGAAAATCATGGGCGCCACGCGCCAGAACCGTTCACGACCGGGCGCGGCGGGGGCGCGGCGCGAGCTTGTAGCCGACGAAGGCGCCGCACGGAATGAAGATGATGTCGAACGGAGGACCGACCAGGCTGCCGATCAGGAAGCCCGCGATGCCGCCGACGACCGCGAATACGGTACGCAGCACGGGCCGGCGCCACCGGATCCAGCGGGGGCACTGGTGGTTTTCACCGAGATACTGGCGGCAGCGCGGGCACGTCGACACAGCAGAGAGAATACTCCAGGTGTATTGGTGTCAGGCGCGTCCGAGGACGCTCAGGAGAGCGAAGTACCGCGTCTTGAGGTCCTCGGCGGCCGTCTGCGTCTCGTCCATGTTCCTGGCGCCGGTGGCGGTGCGCAGCCTGGCGAGTGCCTGCGCGGTCGCTCCCGCGAGGCCGATCCAGGCGCCTGCGTCCTTGAGCGCTCCCGCTTTCGACTCCAGCTCCGCCCACGCCGTGGCGGCACGTTCCACCTGCGTCTGGATCGCGGCATAGTCGTCCGCGTTCAGCGCAATCTCGTTGTTCAGCCCGGCGCGTCCCGTGAGGCGCTCCATCGCCTCGTGATAGTCCGTCACCGCGTCGTCGAAGGTGCGTACCCCGGCCGTGGCCCGGGCGTCCCGCAGAATCGCGCGAATCGCCTCGAGATCGGCGTGCGCGGCGACCATCTGGCGGGCGACCGTTCTGGTGCGCGCCGCCTCGATCCGGGAAGCGACCGCGTCGAGTACCGGACCCGACGGCTGCGAGGTCCAGCCTGGCCGCTCGGATTCCGGCAGGTGCTGCAGGTTGGCCCAGCGACCGCGCAGGGCGACCAGATGCCGCAGCGTGCCGTCGACGTCACCCCGGGCGCTTGACAGCAGGGCCGCGTAGTACGGCGCCATGGCCGCGCGGCACTGATCATCGAACGCGCCGGCCGCCGAGGGCCGGGGGGCAACGAGCGCGGCCACGAGCATGACGAGAACAGGAAAGTGCTGCACTGATTCTTCCGATCCGGCTCCTTACACGTCGCGTACCATGGGAAACCGGGGCAAAATGACAGGGAACCGGGGCCTGGATCTTGCGAGACGGCTTCTTTGTCCCGTGCGCATCCGGGATTCCGACGGCGGCTTCACGATCGAAAGTTCCGAGCAATTATGCACCACACAACGATTATCGAACCGTTTCGCATCAAGTCGGTCGAACCGATCAAGTTCACCACGCGCGAGGAGCGCGAGCGGGCGCTTGCGACCGCTGGCTTCAACATCTTCCGCCTGCACGCCGACGATGTGCTGATCGACCTGCTGACCGACTCCGGCACCGGTGCCATGTCGTCGCAGCAATGGGGCGCGCTGATGCAGGGCGACGAGAGCTATGCCGGGAGCCGATCGTTCTATCGCTTCCGCGACGTCGTCCAGAATCTGACCGGATTCGCGAACATCATCCCGACGCACCAGGGACGGGCCGCCGAGCGCATCCTGTTTCACACGCAGGTTCGGGCCGGACAGGTGGTGCCGAACAACAACCACTTCGACACGACCCGGGCGAACATCGAGGTGGAAGGCGCCGAGGCCCGCGACCTGGTGATTGCCGAGGGGCGGGTGCCTTCGACGCTGCACCCGTTCAAGGGCAACATCGATCTGGGTGCGCTCGAAGCCCTCCTCCGGGAGGATCGGGCGGCCGGCGGAACCCGCGTGCCGCTCGTGATGGTGACCGTCACCAACAACTCCGGCGGCGGCCAGCCGGTCTCGCTGGAGAACCTTCGCGGCGTGCGGGCGCTCTGCGACACCTACGGCAAACCGTTCTTCCTCGACGCCTGTCGCTTCGCCGAAAACGCCTACTTCATCAAGATACGTGAAGCGGGCCAGGCCGATCGGGACCCGGCCGAGATCGCCCACGAGATGTTCCGGCTGGCCGACGGCTGCACGATGTCGGCGAAGAAGGACGGCCTGGCGAACATCGGCGGTTTCCTTGCGATGAACGACGGGCGATGGGCCGAGACCGCCCGCAACCTGCTCATCCTCACGGAGGGATTCCCGACCTACGGCGGGCTGGCCGGCTACGACCTCGAGGCGATCGCGCGCGGCCTCGAGGAGGTCGTGCAGGAGCCATATCTGAAGTACCGCATCCGCTCGACCGCGTACCTCGCGGACAAGATCACGGCGGCGGGCGTGCCGATCATTCAGCCGGCCGGCGGGCACGCGATCTACATCGATGCGCGCGCGCTCCTGCCGCACGTCCGTCCCCTGCAGTACCCCGGCATCGCCCTGGCGAACGCCTTGTACGTCGAGGGCGGGGTGCGGGGCGTCGAGATCGGCACCGTGATGTTCGGCCTGCATCCCGACGGGACGGAAACCGCGCCGGCCATGGACCTGGTCCGGCTGGCGATTCCGCGCCGGGTCTACACCCAGTCGCACATCGACTACGTTGCCGAGGTCGTCCTCGCTGTCGCCGCCTCGAGTCAATCGTTGTCCGGCTACCGGATTACCTCAGCGCCGACCACGCTGCGCCACTTCACCGCGACCTTCGAACAACTCGGGTAGCTGTGACGTACCTGACGGTCACTCGCGAAGCGGCACGAAGGACACGAAGCGCACGAAGGCTGTCACGCAGGAGGGTGAGTCTCAGCGCGACGCTTTGTCCGGCCGGTCGCGCCGCGCAAGGCGCGGTCGGAGGCACAAAGACCCACCACCGCAAGCAGCCAGAGATCCCAGCGCTGTTTGCGGCGGCGGGCCTTTGCGCCTCCGGAGCCGGCGCCTCGGGCCGGCGCGCGACCGGCCTCAGCGTGACAAGCCTTCGTGGCCTTCGTGTGCTTCGTGCCTTTCGTGAAGGCCGTGGGCCCGCCCCATCCGCCGGGTTTCCGGCAGCTGCGCCGTGCCCGTGTTTTGACGAAAAACCGGCGCATTCCTTCCGCCATCCAATGGTCCGGATCGCCGGCGTGCCACGGACGGCACGGGCATGGCCGCGCACGCTTCTTGCTCTGTTTGCTGTGACTTCTCCATTTGCCGCCTTTCCGACAGGCGGATAGAGGGCCGATTACATGCATCGTATTCTCTCGCGGGAGCTCCTGGCCCCGGACGTCGTCCGGTTCTGGGTCGAGGCGCCTCCCATCGCCCGCAAGCGTCGTCCCGGTCAGTTCGTGATCATCAGGCTCGGCGAAGGCGGTGAACGCATTCCGCTCGACCATCGCGGATTCAGACACCGCGCGCGGCGCGATTGCGCTCGTCGTCCAGGGGGTTGGCAAGACCACGCGCCAGCTGAACGCCATGGAACCTGGAGAGAGCATCCAGGACGTCGCCGGTCCGCTCGGGCTCCCGACCCACATCGAGCCGGGCCAGCGCGTCTGCTGCGTGGGCGGCGGCATCGGCACCGCGGTGGTGCTGCCGATCGCGCGCGGCGTGCGCGAGGCCGGGGGCAGCGTCGTCTCGATTCTCGGCGCGCGCACGAAGGACCTCATCATCCTCGAGGACGACGTGCGGGCCGTCGAGCGACACCTGCATCGTCACCACCGACGACGGGAGCTACGGCAGGAAGGGGCTGGTGACCGACGCGCTCCGCAAGGCGCATCGCGGAAGCGAAGCAGCCATTCGACGAGATCGTCGCCATCGGGCCGCTCCCGATGATGCGTGCGGTCTGCGAGCTGACCCGGCCGTTGAACATCCGCACCATCGTCAGCCTGAACCCGGTCATGGTGGACGGGACGGGCATGTGCGGCGGATGCCGGGTCAGTGTCGGCGGGCAGCAGAAGTTCGTCTGCGTGGATGGTCCGGAGTTCGACGGGCACCAGGTGGATTTCGGGGAGTTGATGGCGCGGCTGACGGCCTATCGGGAACAGGAGGCGGAGGCGACCGCGTGCCACCACGCCACCGGCCCGTTCACGCCCGCGTGGTGAGGACGATGGCAAAGAAGATCACCCAGAAAACGAAAACGGCGATGCCCTGCGCCGACCCGCAGGAGCGGCGGCGGACGTTCGGTGAAGTGGCGACCGGCTACACGGACGAGATGGCGGTCGCCGAGGCGAACCGCTGCATCCAGTGCAAGAACACCCCGTGCATCGCCGGCTGTCCGGTCGAGATCGACATTCCGGCCTTCGTGCAGCAGGTCGCCGACGGCGACTTCGACGGCGCCTACCGCACGCTCAGCGACAAGAACATCCTGCCGGCCATCTGCGGCCGCGTCTGTCCGCAGGAAGATCAGTGCGAGAAGCTGTGCACGCTCGGCGTGAAGTTCGAGCCGGTCGCCATCGGACGGCTCGAGCGCTTCGTCGCCGACCACGCGAACGCGATGGGCCTGCACACCGACACGGCGTCGGCGCCGCCGCCGAGCGGCAAGAAGGTCGCGGTCATCGGATCCGGCCCGGCCGGGCTCACCGTGGCGGCCGACCTCGCGCGGATGGGGCACGGGGTCACGATTTTCGAAGCGCTCCATGCCGCCGGCGGCGTGCTGATGTACGGCATCCCCGAGTTCCGGCTGCCGAAGACGATCGTGCAGCGCGAGATTCACCAACTCGAGGACATCGGCGTCGAACTGAAGGTGAACCACGTGATCGGCCGCACCTTTACCGTGGACGATCTCTTCAACGAGCTGGGTTACGACGCGGTCTTCATCGGCACGGGTGCCGGCCTGCCGCACTTCCCGACCATCCCCGGTATCAACCTGATCGGCGTCTACTCGGCGAACGAGTACCTCACCAGGTCGAACCTGATGAAGGCCTATAAGTTCCCCGAAACCGACACGCCGGTCGTGCGCGGCCGGAACGTCGCGGTGATTGGCGGCGGCAATACCGCGATGGACTCGGTGCGGACGGCCCTGCGCCTGGGCGCGGACCACGCCTACCTGGTCTACCGCCGCACCGAGCACGAGATGCCGGCGCGTCTCGAGGAAATCGAACACGCCAAGGAAGAAGGCGTCGAGATGGTGTTTCTCGCCGCCCCTGTCGAGATCCTCGGCAACGAACGCTCGCGCGTTCGCGCGATGCGCTGCATCCGCATGGAACTGGGCGAGCCCGATTCGTCCGGCCGTCGAAGCCCGGTCCCGCAGCCCGGATCGGAGTTCGACATCGAGTTGGACGTCATCGTGTTCGCGGTCGGCCAGGGCGCCAATCCGCTCATTCGTTCCACGACGCCGGACCTCCACTACAACAAGTGGGGCAACATCTCGGCCGACTCGAATACGGGCGCGACGGAAAAGAAGGGCGTCTTTGCCGGCGGCGATATCGTCACCGGCGGCGCGACGGTGATTTCGGCCATGGGCGCGGGCCGGCGGGCGGCGCGCGCGATCCACGAATACCTGTGCAACCCGCTGCCGGACGGATGCTGACATGATTTCCACTCGCTTCCACGGCCGCGGTGGACAAGGGGCCGTCATTGCTTCGAAGCTGCTCGCGTCGGCGCTCTTCCGGGAAGGCTGGCACGTGCAGGCCTTCCCCTCCTTCGGCGCCGAGCGAACCGGCGCACCCGTCATGGCCTTCCTTCGCTGCGACCACGCACAGATCAACGAGCACTACCAGGTATACGAGCCGGACTTCGTCGTCGTGCTCGATCCAGTGCTCCTCAAGAGCGTGAACGTCACGGCCGGGCTGCGCGAAGGGGGCTGGGTGATCGTGAACACGTCACGTACGCCCGACGAGATGGAGATCGAGGGAGCGTTCAACGTGGCGACGTGCGACGGCACGGCGATCGCGCTCGAACACGGACTCGGGTCGCGGACCACGCCGATTGTGAATACCGCGATGGCAGGTGCCTTCGCCGCGGCGACGACGCTCGTCACGCTCGACGCCATCCTGGCGACGATTCCGGACTACGTGCCGGCCAACGTCGCCGGCAACCAGCAGGCGGCGCGCGACGCATTCGGCAGGACGCTGGTGCGCGGCATGGCGATCGCGGCTTCGCCGGATCGCTGAGGCAGGAAAGGGCACATGGCGGTTTCGATCAGGCTTCCAGACGACGTGCCGGACGGCACACCCATGGCGGTGTCGCTCCGCACGACCCGCGATCTGCCCACGGGCAGCTGGCGGACGTTCCGCCCCCGGTACGTGACCTCGGCCTCCCCGTGCAACCTGGACTGCCCGGCGGGGACCGACGTGCGGCAGTTCCTCACGCTCGCGTCGCAGGGGGACGCGGTGAGCGCGTGGCACACGATTGTCGAGCGCAATCCGCTTCCGGCCGTCTGCGGGCGCGTGTGCTACCACCCGTGCGAGGCGGCGTGCAACCGGCTCGGTCTCGACGACCGCGTGGCCGTGCACGCGATCGAACGCGCGGTCGCCTCCGAGGCCGCGCGGCTGAACGCGATGAAGGACCTGGTCGGCGCAGTCGCGCCCGACGGCGCCCGTGTGGCGATCGTGGGCTCCGGTCCCGCCGGCCTGAGCTGCGCGTATCACCTCGCCCGCGCCGGCCACCAGCCCGTCATCTTCGAGGCGGCCGACGAGGCCGGCGGGATGCTGCGCTATGGCATCCCGGCCTACCGGCTGCCCCGCGAAGTGCTGGCGGACGAAATCGACCTGCTGCGCCGGCTCGGGGTGGAAATCCGCACGGGGCACCGGCTTGGCGCGAACGTCGCCTGGAGCGACCTGAGCGGGTTCGACGCGATCTTCATCGGCGCGGGCAACCAGCGATCGAAGCCGGCCGGCGTGTCGGGCGAGACGCTCGACGGCGTGCGCCCGGCGATTGACTTCCTGCGTGACGTCAATGCGGGCCGCTCCGTGTCCGTCAGCGGCCGCGTGGTCGTCGTTGGCGGCGGCAACACGGCCATCGACGCGGCGCGCGTCGCGCTGCGCAAAGGCGCAAAGGTCACGGTGCTCTACCGCCGGTCGCGCCAGGACATGCCGGCGCATCCCGACGAGATCGCGCAGGCGGAAGCCGAAGGCATTCAGTTCGTCTACCAGGCCTCGCCGATCCGGTTCCAGGGATGGCGCGGGGTGCTGACGAGCGTGCACTGCCAGCGCACGCGTCCTGGTGTGCCGGACGCCAGCGGGCGGAGCACGCCGGAGCCGATCCCGGGCGACACCTTCACCCTGTCGTGCAACGACGCGCTGACGGCCATCGGCGAGGAGCTCGAGTGCGAGGCGTTCGAGTCGGTGGTGGAGATCGCGCGCGGGCGGATGAAGGCGGATCGCTGGGGGCGCACCGCCAAGGCGCCGATCTTCGCCGGAGGCGACGCCGCGACCGGCGCCGGCACGGTCGTTGACGCCATCGGGTCCGGGCGGCGGGCCGCCGAGGCGATCCACGCGAAGGTGGCCGGCGTGGCACTGCCGGGGGGCGAGGACCCCGGCGCGCGCGTGACCGGCGACGACCTCAACCTGTTCTACTTCGGCCACGCGCCCCGCGTGCACGTGCCGATGCTGCACAAAAGCTACGCGACGGCCGGCTTCAGGGAAGTGGCCGGTCCGCTCGCCTGGAGCGAGGCAGTGGCCGAGGCCGGACGCTGCCTGACGTGCGGATTGTGCACGGAGTGCAACAACTGCGCGGTGTTCTGTCCTGACGCGGCGATTACGCACCGCGCCGAGGGCGGGTACACGATCGACGAATCACATTGCAAGGGATGCGGCATCTGCGTGGCGGAATGTCCGCGCGGCGCGATGTCGCTCGTCCCGGAGGAAGTACGATGACGACCAAGGTCATCGAGGGCACGCATGCCATCTCGCACGCGGTCCAGCGCTGTCGCGCGAAGGTCATCGCCGCTTATCCCATCACCCCCTCGTCCGGGGTCGTCGAACTGCTCGCCGAGATGTGCGCCGACGGCCGGCTCGACGCGCGCTACGTCGCGGTGGAATCCGAGCACTCCGCGATGGCGACCTGCGCCGGCGCGGCGCAGACCGGCATCCGGGCCTTCACGGCCACGTCGTCGCACGGCCTGCTCTACATGCACGAGATGCTGCACTGGTGTGCGGGCGCCCGGCTGCCCATCGTGCTGGCGAACGTCAACCGCGCGGTCGGCTCGCCCTGGAACATCTTCGCGGACCAGAACGACAGCCTCTCGCAGCGCGACACGGGCTGGATTCAGGTACTACTGCGAGAACAACCAGGAAGTGCTCGACACGATCATCCAGGCCTACAAGGTCGCCGAGCGCGTGCTGATGCCGGCGATGGTCTGCCTCGACGCGTTCTTCCTGTCGCACACGAGCGAGCCCGTCACGATCCCCGATCAGGAGAGCGTCGATGGCTACCTCCCGCCGTTCACGCCGGAGTACATGCTCGACACGGACAACCCGCATGCCTTCGGCGGGGTGCTGCTGAACGACACGTACATGGAGCTGCGCGCGCGGATGGATCGATCGATGCGGCAGGCGCTGACGGTGGCGAGCGACGCCGACGCGCGAGTTCGGCCGGGTCTTCGGCCGCCACTACGGACTGATCGACACCTACCGCACCGAGGATGCGCGGACGATCCTCGTCACGTCGGGCACGGCGGCGGGCACCGCGCGCGGCGTCGTAAACCATTACCGCGAGCAGGGGATGGCCGTCGGCCTGGCGCGCATCCGCCTGTTCCGGCCGTTCCCCGCGGCGGAGCTGCGCCGCGCCCTGGCGCCGGCGCAGCGCGTCGTGGTCTTCGATCGGAACATCTCGTTCGGGCTGGGCGGGATCATGGCGTCGGAGATTCGCGCGGCGCTCTGCAATCACACGCCGCAGCCGCAGGTGTACTCGTTCGTCGGCGGCCTTGGCGGGCGCGACGTCACTCCCGAGACGCTTCGCACCGCCATCGACTATGCCGTGACGCACGAAACGCCCGGCGCGGACATGTTGTGGCTCGGGCTGAAGGACTAGTCATGTCGCAGATCGTGTACGACGTTTCCCCCGAAGAAATCATGTCGCCCGGGCACCTGGGCTGCGGTGCGTGCGGAGCGACGCTGTCGATGCGCCTCGCGCTGAAGGTGCTCGGCCACAAGACCGTGCTGGTGGTTCCGGCGTGCTGCTGGTCGGTCATCGACGGGCCGGCGCCGTTCAGCGCCGCCGGTGTCCCGGTGATGCACACGCCGTTTGCCTCAGCGGCCGCCGCCGCCTCGGGCGTGCGGGCGGCGCTCGACGTCAAGGGCGACCACGACACGACGGTCTGTGCCTGGGCGGGCGACGGCGGCACGTTCGACATCGGCATCCAGGCGCTCTCGGCGGCCGCCGAGCGCAACGAGGACATCCTGTACGTCTGCTACGACAACGAGGCGTACATGAACACCGGCGTCCAGCGCAGTTCCGCGACGCCGTTCGGCGCGTGGACGACGACGACGCCGTCCGCGCGCGTCAAGCAGCAGCAGAAGAAGGACATCCTGGGGATCCTGGCCGCGCACGGGATTCCGTACGCCGCAACCGCCACGGTGGCGTATCCGGACGACCTCATGGCGAAGGTCGAGCGCGCGCGCGATACGCGCGGCACGCGGTTCCTGCACATCCTGTCGCCCTGCCCGCCGGGATGGAAGATCCCGTCCGAACGCGCCATCGAATACGCGCGGCTCGCCGTCGCGGCGCGGGTCTTCCCCCTGGTCGAGGTGATCGACGGGCGGCACTGGCGTGTGACGGTCGATCCGCCGCGCGAACCCCTCGGAGAAGTACCTGGAAGGCCAGGGGCGCTTCCGCGGGCTGGTGAACGACCCGGAGCGAATTGCCGCGATGAACCACGCGCTTGACCAGCGGTGGGCCGATATCGTCTCGCGCCCCTGACGGGCCGCGTCCGCACGCCCCGCCGACCGCGGCTGCCTACGCGGCGTCGCGGAACGCCTCGCCGCGCCGATACAACTCGAGCCGATACTCCAGCTCCGGCAGCAGACCGGCGTCGCCGCCCGCGCGCGCGGCGGCAACGGCTTCGGTCGCGACCGCGACGGCCCCGGGGAAATCCCCAAGCTCGGCGAGCGACGCGGCCAGTGAATCGAGCGACACCGCGTCGTGCCGGCCCGTCAGACCGACCGCGCGGCTTGCGAGTGCCTTCGCACGCGCGCCGTTCCGCAGCCCGTCGTCGCGAGTGGTCGCCAGGATCCAGGCCGCCCGATTGAGCAGGCCGACATCGTCTGGCAGCAGCGACAGGGCGTGCGTGTAGCCGTCCACGGCTTCGGCCATCCGTCCCATCGACGCGTACGCCTCGGCGAGATTGCGGTAGCCCGCGGCATAGTCGGGCTGGGCATCGACCGCGCGACGGAGGTGCACGATGCCATCCTGGCAGCGTTGCTGCGCGCAAAGCGCCACGCCGAGGTTCGACTGCGCCTCGGCCGATCCTGGCGCCACGTCCACCGCCACTCGAAGCAGCCGTTCGGCGTCGGCGTAGCGCTGCCGGGCGAGCAGCGACGTCGCGTAGTTGTTCAGCGCGCGGCTGTTGCGCGGACGCGCGGCGATGGTCGCCGACCAGATGCGATCGTAATCGCGATAGTCCTGGTTGCGTTCGTACGTGAGCGCGCCGAATGTCACGGCGATGAGTGCGGCGGACGCGTAGCCGGCCAGCGCCGTCGTTCGGCTCACGGCGCCGAGTCGTTGTGCGAGGACGAACCCGCCGAGCACGACCAGGGCAATCGGCGCCGCGAGCGGCAGATACAGGCGATGCTCCGCGGCCACCTCGGTGACGATGGGAATCACGCTCGACGTCGGGGCGAGCACGAGGAAGAACCAGGCGCCGGCCATACCGGCAGGCGAGCGGCGCAGCAGCGCCACGATCGTGCCCGCGACGAGCGCCAGGATCAGCAGGCCCGGCGCGACCGCCCGCGCGAAAGAGGCGGCCGGCCATCCGTAGTCGAGCACGAGCGGCCACGGCACGAACGTCAGCCACAGATAGTGCGCCACCACGCCGGCCTGCGTGAGCAGATAACGCCACCACGGCCACCCCGCGAACCCGAACCCCACCGAGAACGACCGAGGCCCGCCGGCCAGGAGCAGTCCGAGCACGAGCCAGCAGCAGGCGAGTGCAACGTACAGCGTGCGGCGCGAACGGCCCCGCGGCGGGGCGAACAACCAGTCCCAGATCATCACCGTCAGCGGCGCCGTGGCCATCACCTCTTTCGTACCCATTCCCAGCGCACAGCAGGTCACGGAGAGCGCCACCCAGATCCGCGTCCGCGGGACGTCGAGCGCGCGGATGGCGCAGTAAAGGGTCGCCAGGTAGAAGAGCCCCATCAGCGACTCGACTCGCTGGACGATGTAGGTCACCGACGCCGTCTGAACGGGGTGGAGCGCCCAGAGGAGCGCCACGACAGCCGCGAGTGGCGTGGACGCGCGGCCGAATCTCGCGTGCATCCGCGGCGAACGAAGCGTGCGGCCGACGACGCCGAACAGCAGCAGCGCGGCGGCGATGTGAATCGCGAGATTGGTGGCGTGATACGTTGCCAGGGCGTGCCCGCCGCCGCGGGCGTAGTCGATCGCGAACGACAGGCTCGCCACGGGACGCCCGGACAGCGTCGAATCGGCCGGCGCGCTCATGGACGAGGTCAGCGGCCAGATGTGCTGCAGGTGTGGATTCTGCTGGACGGCTGGCTCGTCGTCGAAGACGAAGATGCCGTCGAAGCTGTCCGAGTAGGCACCCAGGGTGGCGCACGCGATGACGAGCGCCGCGACGATCGTGGGGCGCCAGCGCCGGGGCGTGGCGGACGTGGGACTGGACGCGGCGCCGCGAGGCGGCCGCCGGCCGACGCGAGTGCCAGGCAACGCGGGCGAGGATAGCACAGCCGCGCGAAGACTCTGCGCGCGCGTGCCAACCATTGGCACGCTTCGAACCGTCCAAGCCCCATCATGATCGAAAGCCTGCTGAAGGACATCCAACATGCAGTGCGCGCAGCCGGGAAGGCGCGGGCATTCACGGCGATCGTCGTCCTGACGCTCGCCCTCGGCATTGGTGCAAATACGGCCGTCTTCAGTGTGCTCAACGCCGTTCTGATCAAGCCCCTGCCGTATGCGGAGTCGCAGAACCTGATGCGCCTCTACCTGACCTATCGAGGCGACGACAACTACCTGCCGGGTCCCGCGGTGGTCGATTTCCGGGAGCGCAGCCGCACGCTCGACATCGCGGCACTCTACAACTATCGGGCCGAAGGGGTCGATCTGACCGATCGCCAGCCGCCCGAGCGCGTCGGGCAGCTGGAAGTTTCGTCCGACTACTTCCGCGTCATGCGGGCGAATCTCCTCATCGGACAGCCGTTTCCCGCGTCCGACGAGCGCCCCGGCGCTCATGTGGCCGTGGTCAGCACGCGGATCTGGCAGGAATACCTCGGCCGGTCCGCCGACGCGATCGGCCGGACGCTCACGATCGACTCGGTGCCGTACAGAATCGCCGGCGTCATGCCCGAAGGATTCGAGGACCCGCTTCTGCCGGACGTCGAAGTCTGGACGCCGCTCGACATGGAGGACGCGCGTGCCGAGTCGTGGGTCAACAACTATCTGAGCGCGATTGCGCGGCTGAGGCCCGGCGTGACGCTTGCCGAGGCGCGCGCGGAACTCGCGGCCATCAGCAGCAGCCAGCAGGCGCATTACGCCGTGCGGGACGCGCGGGGGGCACACCTCACGCCGCTCCAGGCCGATCTGTCGGGTGGCGCCTCGCGTCTCCTTCTCGTGCTCCAGGGCGCGGTCGTGCTGCTGCTCGTGATCGCGTGCGTGAACGTGGCGAGCCTGTTTCTCGCGCGTGCGTCGGGGCGCCAGGCCGAGCTGGCGGTGCGCGCCGCGCTGGGCTGCTCACGTCCACGGCTGGTGCGCCAGGTCCTCATCGAGTCGGTCGGCCTTGCGGTCGTGGGCGGCGTGGCGGGCCTGCTCCTCGGGCTGGCGCTGGAGCGGGCGCTGGTCGGGCTTGCGCCGCTGACGTTTGCGACCCCTCCGGCGCTGGACGGATCGGTCTTCGCCTTCACATTCGTTGTCACAGCCGCGGCCGGCGTGCTGTTCGGGCTCGCGCCGGCCCTTCAGTTCACACGCCCCGACCTCGAAACCGTGCTGCGCGAATCAGGCCGCGGTTCCGGCGGGAGCAGGCGCCAGACCCGCACGCGCAACGCGTTCGTCGTTTGCCAGGTGGCGCTCGCGCTGGTGCTGCTGGCCGGAGCGGGCCTGCTGCTGCGCACGTTCGAGCGGCTGATCCACGAGCGTGTCGGCATCCGAACCGGCAACATCGTGACCTTTGAGATTAACTTGCCCGACGCGCGGTACGGCGAGCCCGAGCGGCGCGCGCGGTTTCACGTCGACCTCGAAGAGCGGCTCGCCCGGCTGCCCGGCGTCACGGCGACCGGTGCCGTCTCGCGGCTCCCGCTGACGGGGAACTACCACGTGTGGGGCACGCAGCGTCCCGGCCAGGAGCGCGGCATCCAGCCCCAGCAGCGCGTCATCGAGGGCGACTATTTCCGCGCGCTCCAGATTCCGCTCCTCCAGGGGCGCACGTTCGATGCGCACGACGATGCCCGGGCGCCCGAGCGGGTGGTGATCAGCCACGCCGTGGCTGCATCGCTGTTCCCGGGTGAGAACCCGATCGGCCAACAACTGTCTGTCGCCGGCACGCCGTCGGAGGTTATCGGCGTCGTCGGCGACGTACCCACGGCGTTTCGCTCACCGTCCCTCTACGCCGTGTATCACTCGCACACGCAGTTCGCGTCGAATCGCAACTGGCCGCTCATCGAGGTGCTGGCGCTCGGTCGGCCCGTGCCGAACCTCCTCGACGCCGCGCGCCACGAGCTGGCGGCGCTGGACCCGGCTCTTGTCCTGTATCGCCCGCGCATGCTGGACGAGGTCGCCGCGGCGGGCATGGCGCAGGAGCGCTTCGCGCTGTCGCTCGTCGGCGCGTTCGCCGTCCTGGCGGTCATCCTGGCGGGACTGGGCCTCTACGGGGTATTGAGTTACGCCGTCAGCCAGCGGACACGCGAGATTGGTATTCGCCTGGCTCTCGGGGCCCAACCGGGAAGCGTGCGCCGTCTGATCGTCGGGCAGGGCGGGCAATTGACGGCGGCAGGCGTCCTGGCCGGACTTGCCGGGGCGTTCTGGCTCACGCGCGGGCTGCAGTCGCTGCTCTTCAAGGTGAGCGCGACCGATCCGCTGGTCTTCGCCGCCGCGACCGCGATCATCGTGGCCGTGTCGCTTGCCGCCGCAGCGATTCCAGCCCGCGCCGCGATGCGCGTGGATCCGCTCGATTCGCTGCGCGAACAGTAAACTCGAGGCTTCAGGCTTCAGGCTTCCGGCTTGAGGCCTGAGAATCGAGGCCCCGGCTGACGAGCGAAGCCCCCGATCAGCTTTCGCTGATTCTCAGCGCCATCATCGTCGCGTCGTCGAACGGGTCGGCCTTGCCCCTGAACGTGCCGACGTACGATTCGACGTGCTGCAGCAGTGCGTCGACCCCCCGCAGGTGCTCGCGCTCGAGGAGCGTCTCCAGCCGCTCGGCACCAAACATCTCGCCGGCCTCGTTCTCCGTTTCGACGAGGCCATCCGTGTAGAAGAACAGCAGGTCGCCCGGCGCGAGTTCGACGTGCGCCTCGCGATACCCGTGGCCGGCATAGAGCGCGATGGGGAGGCCGGTTGAGGACAGCGCCTCGATCCCGCCGGCCTCGCGCAGGACGAACTGCGGATTGTGCCCGGCGTTGACGTAACGCAGCGTGCGTCCGTCGATTTCGAGGATGCCGAGGAAGAGTGTCAGGTACACGGCGCCCGGGGTGTTCTGATCGAATTCGCGATCCAGGCGATCGGCGAGCGCCGCGAGATCCGTTTCGTGCGGCATGCGCGCCCTCAGCGTCGCCTGCACGTTGGCCATCAGCAGCGCCGCGCTCACGCCCTTGCCTGACACGTCGCCGACGAGCAGCGCCAGCCGGCCGTCGGGCAGGACGAAGTAGTTGAAGAAGTCTCCGCCGACTTCCCGCGCGGGGATCGACACGCCGGCAATCTCCGCCGGCCCGGACCGCAGCGACGCGCGCGGGAGCATCTCGGTCTGAATCAGCCGCGACAGCTCCAGTTCGCGGCGCAGCCGCTCCTGTTCGACGACCAGGGCCTCGTGCTGCTCGAGATCGGCAGCCATCTGGTTGAACGCACGCGCAAGCGTGCCGAACTCGTCGGACGAGCGCACCGGCACGCGCGTGTGAAAATCGCCGCCGGACAGCTGCCGCACGCCCGCCGTCAGCGCAGACAGATGCTGCGTCATGCGGTGCGAAATCGGGACGATGCCGATGAAGGCGAGCCCGATGACGAGCAGACCCAGTGAGAGGTTGCGGACCGACGCGCGGCGGATTTCGCGCAGCGAGTCTCCGAGCGGCCGTGCAATGGCGAAAATCACTCCGCTTGGATCCTTGCGCGCGACCACGATCCAGTCGCCGGTCCGGCGCGGCCCGGCGGTGGCCGCCTCCGTGGCCAGTTGCCCGGCGCCGATCGCTTCGAGCCGCGTCCGGTCGCCGCCGTCCGGCGTGTGCAGCGCGCCCTTGCTGTCGATGGCGAACGGAATCTCTCCCTGATCGCGGCGGGTGAGGCCGAGAACGGTCCGCACCGTCCGATCCATGTTCATCGTGGCGTTTGCCCGGCCCAGCAGGCGCCCGTCCTTCCGGACCGCCACCTCGATCTTCTGTCCGTTGACGTCGATCGAGAGCTTCTGCGCGCCGGCGGCAGCGGCGGCCTGTCTCGTCACTGCTGCGGCCATCGCCTTCAGCGCATCCTGATTGGCGGTGACCTGCTGCTCGATGGTCTGTTCCAGGGTCTTCTGGAAATCTCCGAGGTTGCCCCCGGCGGCGGCCGCGGCCGCGCGCGTGGATTGCTCGATGATCTTCGGAATGTCGATCACCATCACGGGCGGTGGCGGCGGCGGGCCCGCTGGTCCTGCCTCGGGGACCGGCGGGACTGGCGGCGTCCGTCGCGCGCGCGGCGCCGCGGGCGCGGGCGCGGATGCCAGCCCGTCCGTGGGTACCGGCGGAGGCGGTGGAAGATCGCTGGCCGGCTGGAACTCGACGCGATCCACCAGAGCGGCAGCGTCGCCGAGCAGCGGGGCGATGCTCTCCCGCACGCGGTCGGGGTCGGGACGGAACGGCCGTGGGGTGGATGTGCCCGCCACGAACAGCCGGTCCATGCGCCGGCCGACGTCTGCGGTGATCAGCTCCATCCGGTGGCTGACATCCGCGGCACTGTCGGTGGCCTCCTGCTTGGCGGCCTGCTCGAACGCCGCGACGGACGACAGGTACGACAGGAGCGTGACGGCCGTCAGCGGGACGACCGACAGCAGCAGGAACGCAATGATGAGCCGGGTTCGCAAGGACATATTTGGCGCTCAGCCGTAAACAGTTTAATGTAACGGTCGATGTGCCGCCCGGGGCGGCGCCGAAGGAGTGCGATTGTGAAGCGTTTTGCGTGGATTCTGGTACTCGTGTCCGTGCTCGCCACTCCGCTGGGGGCGGAGAAAGAGGGCGAGCGGCTGCGCAACTGCGCAACCGTGCTGAAAGAGATCTTCGGAATGCCCGACGGCATCCCGAAAGACCTGCTCGATCGCGCTGAGTGCGTGATGGTGTTTCCCTCGGTCAAGAAGCTGGCCGTCGGCATCGGCGGCAGCTACGGCCGCGGCGTCATCGTCTGCCGCGGCGGTGAGAACTTCGACGGCCCGTGGAGCGCGCCTGCGATGTTCGCCCTCGAAGGGGGCAGCATCGGGTTCCAGCTCGGCGGCACGTCAACCGATTTCGTCCTGCTCGTGATGAACGACCAGGGCGCCCGGTCGGTGCTCAGCAGCAAAGTGAAGCTTGGCGCCGACGCGTCGGCGGCCGCCGGGCCCAAGGGCCGGACGGCGGGCGCATCCACCGACATCGTGATGCGCGCCGAAATGCTCACGTACTCCAGGGCGCGGGGCCTCTTCGCTGGCGTGTCCCTCGAAGGCTCGACGCTGCGCGACGACGGCGATGCGAACGAGGCGGTCTACGGACGCAAGCTGAGCGCGCGGGACATTGTCCTCGGCTCGGTCACCGTGCCGGACGATGCCAAACGTCTCGTGACGCTGCTCGACGAGCGGTCGCCGAAGAACCTGTCGGACCGCCCGCAATAGCCAGCCTCCATTCACCGCACGGTGGGGAAGGGAGACGGCCGTGTTTCCCTTCCCCACCCTCAGCCGGCGTCCCGCCGCTCAGGCGGCGCCCGTGGTACGCTGAGCCATGCATCCGTGGCACGACAGTTACGTCGACGACGCCCTCGTCGAAAAAGCTTTCCCCGTCATCATCGAGGTCCCGAAGGGGAGCAAGAACAAGTACGAGCTCGACAAGGAAACCGGGCTCCTGCGTCTCGACCGCGTGCTCTACAGTGCGGTCCACTACCCGGCCGACTACGGCTTCATACCGCGGACGTTCTGCGACGACGGGGATCCCCTCGACGCCCTGGTGCTGAGCCAGGAGCCCGTTCATCCCCTGACGATCGTCGAAGCGCGGGCGATCGGCGTGATGCGGATGCGTGACGAGAAGGGCATCGACGACAAGATCGTGGCCGTCAGCGTGCGGGATCCCGCCTTTGCCGAGTACATGGACAAGGGGCAGTTGCCGGCGCACCAGTTGCGCGAAATCCGCCGTTTCTTCCAGGACTACAAGGTGCTCGAGCACAAGCAGGTGGTCGTCGAGGACATGCTCGGCGTGGCCGACGCGGTGCGCATCATCCGGGAGGCGCTCGACCTCTATCGTCAGCTCCGTCGCGGCGAACTTGGCCGCCACTGAAGCGTCGCGCGCAGTTGTGGCAGCCGTGTCGAACGGACTGACTCCGGCCGGTTAAACCTTTATCGCCGCCGCCACGTCCAACCGGGGCATGACCAGCCTGAAGACTGACCTCGTTCACGCGATCCGCCACCTGCGCAAGAGTCCGGCCTACACCCTGGTCACTGTCCTCACGCTGGCGCTCGGCATCGGCGCCAACACCGCCATCTTCAGCGTCGTCAACGCCGTGGTCCTCGAGCCGCTGCCCTATCCGGACTCGTCGAAACTGATCTTCATCACCAGCCAGTTTCCGGCGCTCGGCTTCGACCAGTTCTGGGTGTCGGCGCCGGAGTTCGTCGAGTTTCGCGATCGGAACCAGGCGTTCAGCGGAGTGGGGGCCTACAGCACCGGAGCCGTGAACCTGGGGACGGCGGAGCAGCCGCAGCGCGTCAACTCGGCGGTGATCACGTCGGAGCTGATGCCGGTACTCGGCGTCGCCCCGATTCGCGGCCGGCAGTTCTCGCTGGCCGACACGCTGCCGGGCGCGGCCGACGTGGCGATCCTCTCGAGCGACATCTGGCGCACGACGTTCGCTGGCGACGAGACGATCGTCGGGCGCGTGGTTCCCATCGACGGCGTGCCCACGCAAATCGTCGGCATCATGCCGCCCGGCTACGACGTGCACGACCAGCAAGATCAAAGTCTGGCTGCCTCTGACGCTCGATCCCGCCAGACCGGGCGGCCGTGGCAGCCACTACCTGTATCTCGTCGGCCGGCTGAAACCCGGCGTGTCGCTGCCGCAGGCCAGGGCCGATCTCGAGACGATGCTCACCCGCTGGCCGGAGCTGAATCCGGGCGTCCACGCCCCGTCGACGACGCGGCATCGGATCCGGTTCGACCTGCTGCAGGACGATGTCGTCGGCGGCATTCGTCGTGCGCTGTGGGTCCTCCAGGGCGCGGTGGCGTTCGTGCTGCTGATCGCCTGCGCGAACCTGGCGAACCTGCTGCTCGCGCGCGCCGAGTCACGGCAGAAGGAATTCGCGATCCGGTCGGCGCTCGGCGCCGGACGCTTCCGGCTGCTCCGGCAGTTTCTCACGGAGGGCGTCGTGCTGGCCCTCATCGGCGGCGCGCTCGGCGGCGCGCTCGGGTTCGCGGGCCTGCGCGCGCTGCTCGCCGCCAACCCCGACAGCATCCCGCGATCGAGTGAAATCGCCATGGATCCCCGGGTGCTCGGCTTCACGATCGTCGTGTCGATTGTGACCGGCCTGCTGTTCGGGCTGGCGCCGCTCCTGCACCTGCGCGCCGACGTGGTGTCGCTGGCGCTGAAGGAATCGGGACAACGAACGACGGCCGGAGCAGGCCGGACCCGGGTGCGCAGCGGGCTCGTCATGGCCGAGGTCGCCCTGGCGGTCGTGCTGGTGATCGGCGCGGGGCTGATGCTGCGCAGCCTGTGGAATCTCATGAACGTCGATGCCGGCTTCAACCGCGGCCAGCTCGTGACGTTCCGCCTGGTCCTGCCGGGCGCCACGTATCGCACGCCGGAGAGCATGGTCGCGTTCTTCTCCCGTCTGTCGCAGTCGCTGTCGCAGGTGGCTGGTGTGCGGGGCGTCGCGGCGATGACCGGCCTGCCGCCCGTGCGCCGCGTGAACGCGAACGACACCGACTTCGAAGACTACACAGCCCCCAAGGAAGGGCCGTTCGAGAACGTGGACTACTACCAGACCGTCACCGTCGACTACCTGAAGACGATGGGTATTCCGCTCGTTGACGGACGCGATTTCACCGTGGCCGATTCGACGGGCAGCCCGGTAGCCCTGGTGAATCAGACACTGGCAAAGACCTTCTACAAGGATCGGAGCCCGATCGGCAAGCGACTGAAGCCCGGGTTCGGCCCCGACATCCCCTGGTTCACGATCGTCGGTGTCGTGCGGGACGTGAAGCAGGGGGGCGTCAACGAGAAGACCGGGACGGAGCTGTACCTGCTGAGCGAACAGGGGCCAGCGGTGGCGAAATTCGCTCCCCGCGACATGCACATCGTCCTGCGGGCGTCGCTTCCCCTCGACAGCCTCGCGCCGCAGATCAGGCAGGTGGTGCGGACGATGGATCCCACGCTCCCGATCGTGAAGCTGCGCACGATGGAGGACGTCTTCGCCGACGCCGTGTCGCGGCCGCGGTTCCTCGCGCAGCTGCTCGGCATCTTCGCCGGACTGGCGCTGTTGCTGGCGGCGATCGGGACCTACGGCATCCTGTCCTATTCGGTCACCGAGCGGCACCGCGAGATTGGCATTCACATGGCGCTCGGCGCGACGCGCGGCAGCGTCCTCCGGATGGTGCTCGGCCAGGGCGCGCGGCTGACCGGCGTCGGCCTCGGTCTGGGGCTCGTCGCGTCAGTGGCGCTGACGCGTCTGCTTCAGGCCCAACTCTTCAACGTCCGGCCGACCGATCCGATCACGATGGTCGCGGTCGCCGGCGTCATCGCGTTCGTCGCGCTGCTGGCGTGCTACCTGCCGGCGAACCGCGCCACGCGCGTCGATCCCATGGTCGTCCTGCGCGACGAATAGCGCCGGGGGAGCCCACCCGCGCTCCGGAGTGACCGAAATTCGTCCGTCGTTGGCTGCCCGGGCGCCGTGCCATCGACGCGGGGTTTCGCTCAGAGCGACCGGCCGATGCGATCCTGCAGCTTCTCCCGGTACCCGCGGCTGAGCGTCAGCCGGGTGCCGCTCTTCAGGAACACCACGTATTCACCGTTGAACCAGGGCTGGAGTTCCTTGACGCGCTCGATGTTGATGATGTGGGAGCGGTGAATCCGGAAGAAAAGGTCCGGATCGAGCTGTGCTTCGAGCGTGTTCATGGTCTCCCGGAAGAGGTGCGCATCGGTGCCCACGTGCAGCTTGACGTAGTTACCGGCGGCCTCGATCCAGTCGATTTCGCTGGCGCGCACGAAGAACACGCGCCCGCCGGACTTGATCACGAAGCGCTCGAGGCGCTGGGTCGCCGGTTTCAGGTCCTGCACCAGTTCGAGCAGCCGCCGCTCGAGCTCGCCGCCGGCGCGGCGTTCGATCTGCTGCCGGGCGCGTGCGATCGCCTGCTCGAACCGATCGCGATCGAACGGCTTGAGCAGATAGTCGAGCGCGTGAACGTCGAAGGCGCGCAGCGCGTACGTGTCGTAGGCGGTGACGAAGATCACGAACGGCATGCGCGACGGGCCGATGGCCTCGATGACGTCGAACCCGCTGTTGCCCGGCATCTGCACGTCGAGGAAGACGAGATCGGGCTTCAGTTTCTGGATCGCGGCAATCGCCGACACGCCATCGGCGCACTCCGCGATGATGTCCATGCCGGGTTCACTGGCGAGCAGCGATCGCAGCCGCTCGCGCGCGAGCGGCTCGTCATCCGCGATGAGAACACGAGTGCCTGGCGGTGTGTCAGTCATGCGACCCGGGACGCGGCCTCGTCGCTGCCGGACGGGACGCGGTGAAAGGGAAGGCGCATGCGCACGGCCAGGCCTTCCGCCCCTTCGGAGAACTCCAGGCTCTGCGCCTGACCGTACAGGCATTCGAGCCGGGCGCGCGTGTTCGACAGTCCGAGCGCCGCTGGCGGTCGAATGGCCCGCGGCGGTGAGTCCCAGTCCGTTGTCCCGCACTTCGAGCCAGAGCATGTCGTCGTGCCGCCACGACGCGATGCGGATCGTGCCTGGCCCGACGCGCTTCGATACCCCGTGCTTGATGGCGTTCTCCACGAGCGGCTGGAGGATCAGCCGCGGGACCTCGGCGTCGAGCGTGTCGGCGTCCACGTCGTAGGTGACCGCGAGGCGATCCTGGAATCGCGTCTGCTCGATGTCGAGATACTTCTGGAGGAATTCGATTTCCTCCTGGAGCGGGACCCGCGCCGCGCCCGATCGGCTGAACGTGATGCGCAGCAGATCGCTCAGACGGCTGATCATCCGGTCGGCGGCGTCGGGGTTGCTGTGGACGAGCGTCGAGATCGCGTGCAGCGTGTTGAAGAGGAAGTGCGGGTGCAGCTCGGCTTCGAGTGTCTTCAACCGCGCTTCGACGAGGCGCGTTTCGAGCTGCGCCGCCTTGAGGGCGCGCGCCTGCGACTCGCGATAGTAGCCGAGCGCATAGCTCACGCCAACGATCGCGGAGTAGGTCATCAGGGCCCAATCGAGGTTCGTCAGGTACTGACGCTGGAGGAACAGCGGCCAGCTCACGCCAACCGGCTTGATCATTCCGGGCCAGAGCACCGCCCGCACGGCGACCATGCCGGCCAGGTGGACGAACGAGAACGCGGTCGCGGCAGCCGCATGCGCGCTCAGCGCGCGCAGCCACTTGCCGGCGTCGAAGGGGAAGTGATGGGCCAGCCGGAAGATCGACGATGTGACGGCCGGCGGGCACGTACCAGTATGCGAGGTTCAGCACCAGCAGCCGGCTGACCTCGATCGTCATCGGATCCTTGACGGTGAGCGTGCTGAGGCGGTACGACTGCAGGGTCGAGAAGACGCCGAGGAGGGTTGCCGTACCGAAGACCCAGCGGACTGGAGGCGTCCACGCTTTCTGCATCGGAGCAACTATCAGGCTCGTCCTCGCGCTTCGTCAAGTGCAGAATGCAGGCACACGATACCCCACGATGCAGGCCGTCCCCTGAATGCGCGGCCTTGTCCCGGCGACCCCGCTGTCCGTCACGCGTTGGTCCCGTTCGTCCCTCTCAGCCGGACCCGAGCACGATCAGCGTCGCGTCGTCCTGAAGTCCCTGCGCGGCGAATACCCCGACCGCGTCGGCCAGATGCGTCTGGAGCGCGGCCGCCGGCGACGCGCGGTGGCGCACGATGAGATCCAGCAGGCGTTCCTCTCCAAATTCCTCGTCGCTGGCGTTGCGCGCCTCCGTGATGCCGTCGGTGAACAGCACCAGCCGATCGCCGCGGGCGAGCGACACCGTACCGTGTTCGTAGGCGGCCTCGGCGAACACACCGAGGACGGGTCCGCCGGACGTCAGACGCTCAGCGGCGCCGTCAGCGCGCACGAGCATGGGCGGGTGGTGCCCGCGTTGGCGTAGCCGAGGGTGTTCATCCCGCTGTCCACCACACAGTAAACGAAGCTGATGAAGTGCCCGTCGGCGATGTTGCCGCAGAGTATGCGGTTGACCTGCTGGCAGAGTGCGTCGGGGCGCACGCCGTCGGTGGCGAACGCGCGAACCGCGGCCTGCAGGTTCGACATGAGGAGCGCGGCGGGAATGCCCTTGCCGACGACGTCGGCAATCGAGATCGCGACGCGCGATCGGTCGAAGGCGATCGCGTCGAAGCAGTCGCCGCCGACCCCGGCGGCCGGCTGCCACGACGAAGCGATTTCCCATCCGTCGAGCGGCGGCAGCGTCGCAGGGAGGAGCTTGCGCTGGATTCGCTGCGCTTCATCGAATTCGCGCTGTTGCCAGTCGCGTTCCTGCCGGAGGACGCGCCCTCGCTCGATTTCGGTCCGCACCGTCGCCAGCAGCTGATGGTTGTCCCACGGCTTCTGGACGAAATCGCGAACACCGCGGCGCATCGATTCGACTGCGAGATCGACCGAGCCCCAGCCGGTCATCACGACCACCGGCAGGAGGCTGTCGAGCGCCTGTACCCGCGCGAGCAGGTCGATGCCTTCGCGGCCCGACGTCGTGTCGCTGGTGTAGTTCAGGTCCATCAAAAGCAGATCATAAGGACCGGTCTCGACGGCCGCGAGCGCGGCTTCGGGCGACGTGACGGTCTCCAGCTGGATGCCGTCCGCCTTGAGCAGCAGCCGCAGCGCCTCCAGCAGGTCGGGCTGGTCGTCGGCGATGAGGACACGCGGTTGCACGGCGCACGTAGTGGACATGGTCGCGCGTGCCTGCTCCAAAGCCTGTGCCATGCGACCCGCGCGGGTTCCGCCGCGAATTTCACTCCGCGCCCCGGTGAGCCTTGTTCGCTTCCGGACACCTGGTTTCCGAAAACGCGCCGCGGTCTTCCGCCGAGCCGGCCGTTCAGGGCCGATTACTGCGGAAGTCCCTGGTGCGAAACTTGCCTGCCGCCCGTGCCATGGATGCACTCCGGCAGGACATTCGGTTCGCGGTGCGGGGCCTCACCCGGCAGCCTGGCTTCGCGTTCGTGGCCATGCTCACGCTCGCGCTGGGAATCGGCGCCAACAGTGCGATCTTCACCGTCGTCAACGCCGTGGTTCTCGAGCCGCTGCCGTTTCCGCACGCGGATCGGCTGGTGCGGGTCACGGCCGATCTCCCGGGCCTGGGAACGACCGACATCGGCATGTCGGCGCCCGAGCTGTTCGACTACCGCGATCGGGCCGGGGTGTTCGACGAGATCGCCGGCCTGTATCCGGTCAACGCAAATCTGACCGAGGTCGACCAGCCCGAGCGCGTCGAGGTGCTGCTCGCGAGTCCCGAGCTACTTCTCCCTGCTCGGCGTGCAGCCGGCGCTCGGCCGCGTCTTCGACCCCCGGGACGACGTTCCCGGCATCGCCGAGGTGGTGGTCATCAGCGACGCCCTGTGGAAGCGCCGGTTCGGCGGCGCACGCGACGTGCTCGGGCGGACGCTGCGCATCGACGATGACAGCTATTCGATCGTGGGCGTCATGCCGCCCGGTTTCAGACATCCCGGGCGAGCGCTGCAGGGCGAGGTCGAGTTGTGGGCGCCGGCCGGATACCGCGCCGAGCCGTTCGGGCCGCCCGTTCGCGGTGCCTATTTTCTCAGCGGGAGCCTCGCGCGCCTTCGGCCTGGCGTGAGCGTGGAACAGGCGCAGCGCCAGCTCGACGCGTTCGCCGAGCGCCTCCGGGCCGAGTTCCCGGCCGACTATCCCGCGCGCGCGGGGTGGACGCCGCGCGTGGTCGCGCTGCAGGATGACCTCGTCGGCAACTGTGCGGCCGGCGCTGCTGTTACTGCTCGGCGCCGTCGCGATCGTGCTGCTGATCGCATGCGCGAACATCGCCGGGCTGCTGCTCGCTCGCGCCGCCGCGCGCCAGCGCGAACTCGCGGTCCGCCGCGCACTCGGCTCCGGACGCCTGCGCCTGGCGCGGCTGCTGCTGACCGAGAGCATGGTGCTCGCGCTCGCCGGCGGGGCGCTCGGGCTGCTCACGGCGGCCTGGAGTCTCGATGCACTGATGAGCCTGGTGCCTCAGAGCCTCCCGCGGATCTCGGAAATCGGCATGGACTGGCGCGTGCTCGCCTTCACGTTCGTCGCCTCTCTGGCGACGGGTGCGCTCTTCGGCCTCGCGCCCGCGCTCCAGTTCTCGAATCCGGACGTGCTCGGCACACTGAAGGACGGACGCTCCGCCGCGGGACGATCGCGACGGGCGCTGCGCAGTTCGCTCGTCGTGCTGGAGTTCGCGCTGGCGACCGTGCTCCTCGTCGGCGCCTCGCTGCTCGTGCGGAGCTTCTGGGCGCTCCAGCGCGTCGATCCGGGCATCGACGGTCGAAATGTCCTCACGGCCCGCGTCTGGTTGCCGCGGCCCAACGACTCGAGCCGCGGGCGGTACCTCGCGCATCCGCCGCGCCTGGCCCTGTTCGATGAGATTCTGCGTCGCACACGCGCGCTGCCCGGCGTCGAATCGGCGGCGATCGTCCAGAACCTCCCACTCGACGGGCAGCGCGGCGCGATTCCGGTCACGATCGACGGACGCGACTCACAGGCCAGCAGCCAGATCCCGTCCGTGCAGGCGACGTTCGCATCGCCAGAATACTTCTCGCTCATGCGCATCCCGGTGCGCAGCGGCCGCGCGTTCGGTCCGGAGGACACGGCGCAGGGCGCGGCAGTGGTCGTCATCAACCAGGACATGGCGCAGCGTCTCTTCGGCGGTACCGATCCCGTCGGACAGCGCGTGCACTTTGGCGGGCCGCGTGCCCCGTCGCCGTGGATGACGATCGTCGGAGTCGTCGGCAACGTCCTCACGGACAGCCTCGACGCCGAACCGCGGCCGATGCTCTATCGCCCGATGGCGCAGCAGACCAACCTCTCGTTCGCGATCGTCGTGCGTACGCAGGGCCGACCCGACACGCCTGAGGTCGGGGCTTGCCGGCGTCGTTCGCGCCGCGGACCCGGATCTGCCGACGTTCGCCGTGCGCACGATGGACGAGGTTGAGCGGGCCGCGATGGCGTCGAGACGGTTCTCCATGCAGCTCCTCGGCGCCTTCGCCCTGCTGGCGCTCGTGCTGGCCGCGGTCGGGATCTACGGCGTCATGGCTTATCTCGTGAACCAGCGGACGCGCGAGATTGGAATCCGGATGGCGCTCGGGGCTCGACCATCCGCGGTGCTCCGCATGGTCGTGTCCCACGCGCTTGCACTGGCGGTCGGCGGGGTGGGGCTCGGAGCACTGGCAGCGTTGCTGACGACGAGGGCACTGGCGGGGATCCTTTTCCGGGTGAGCGCAACCGATCCCGGAACATTCGTGACCATCTCGGCCCTCTTGCTGGTGACCGCCGTGCTCGCGGCCTGCACGCCGGCCCGGCGGGCGGCGCACGTCGATCCGATGCTGGCGCTGCGCGGCGACTGAGGCCGCCGCCGAATCGTGTGGCGGCGGCGGTTACGTTTTGGTAATTTGAAGGCCGACGTGCCACAGGACAAATCGAATCGTCCTTTTCGCGACGCGCCTCCCATCCTGCCGCCCTGCCCGTGGTGCGGAGGGATCCTGAATTTCCGGCCGGACTATCCGGTGAGAGGGATGATCGCCGGCGGAGGTCGCCTGCCGGATGGCCGCGACGTGCCGCAGCCGTTCCGGACCATGCCGGCGTGGGTCTGCTCGACGCCGCTCTGCCGGTACCGGGCGCCAGCCTGACGCTACAGACCCCGCACGTTCTGCCGATAACCGGTGTGCATGATCTGGTTTTTCGAGCGGCAGCAGCGCCGGCTGCACTACGAAATCAGGCGGCAGACTGATGGCGACGGTTACGAGATCGTCATTTCTCATCCAGACGGACGCCTGGAAATAGAGCGCTACTCGGATCCCGGTGAGCTGATTCAGCGGTCCGACGCCCTCCGGCACAGCCTCGAGCGCGATGGGTGGACTCCGCCACCGACCGGGCCCGGCGCCAGCAAGCCCTGAGCGAAGGCCAGGGAAGCGGGCCTGAGCCGAAGCCCGCCCGTCGAACTGCGGAGGGCGGACTATTCGCTCGATCGTGAATAGTCCGGGTTAGTCCCGCATCTCCGTCTTCGAGCGGATCGTCCCCGGGCGCCGCAACTGGATTTCCCCGCCGAACGACTCCAGTTCCATCTCCGCACTGCCTGAGCCGAGCGTGAAGGACACACGCCGTCCTCCGCGCACCCGGCCGGCGGCCGGTCCCGTCGTCGGCAGCGCGCTGGTGAAATCCCCCTTGTACGTGCGCACGTTGAACGTCACGTTCGACGTTTCAGGGACGGCCACGATGATGTTGCCGTTGTGCGTCGACAGGCGATACTGGCCCCGCGGGGCGGGCACGCCGTCGAACGTGATGTTGCCGTTGATGGTCGTTGCATCCACGCTGGTGGTGTCGACCCGGTCGAACGACACGTCGCCATTGGTCGTGTCCGCGACGATCTCACCACCGCTCGCCGTGATCGAAACCCTCTCGTTGACCGAACTCGCGCTGATCTTCCCGCGCGCGCCCTCGATTGACACGGCTCCCTGGACCGACCGTGCGGAGATGAACCCCGACCCGCCATGGATCACGATGTCGCCGCGCACGGTGCTCACCGACACGTCGGCCTGCGTCCCCTGCACGTCGACGAAGTTGAATTCGCCGTCGACCTTCACGGCCATCCAGGCCGGAACCGCTATCTCGAAATCCACCGACCCGGCGGTCCGGCGCGACGAGATGACAGAAAGCGTGCTCTCGCCCGTCTTGATGCTGACCTGCGCCCGCGGAAAGTGCCGCGCGACGACGTGTACGGCGTCCTTGTCCCAGGTCCGAATGACGACCTCGCCCGCGAAGTTGTCGACGAGGAGCCGCGTGCCGCGCGTCACCGGCACGGTCTGATCGGTCTGTGGCGTCCGCGTGTCGCGGCTCTGCCCGACGGGCTGCGCGGCCGCCAGCGCGCCGAGCAGGGCGACGGTGGCTGTAAGGGTCATCGCGATCGGGCCTCTCAGCTGCCGGCGCTGCCGAGCGCTGTCGCGCGGCGGAGCAGCGCCAGCTTCCTCTGGCGTGCCGCGGCCAGGTGATTGTGCAAATACATGTTCGACGGATCGCCGGCAAGCGCCTCATGGCTCTCGGCGATGGCTTTGTCGATGGTCGCGAGGTTGGCTTCGACGACGCGGACGGTTTCGGGGTCGAGGAGGCTGCGTGCCTCGGCGAGGACGGCTTCCAGATCTGCCACCGCCGCGTCGTAGTCCGCGTCGGAGACGCTGATCGGGGCAGCCACGCCGCGGGCTGGCTCGGCGCTGACCGGGTCGAAGTCGGCGCGAGGATCGCCCGAGCGCGCAACCCAGACGAGGCCGCCCGAGAGCACCATCAGCGCGAGCGCGGCGGCGGCGAGCTGCGGCAGCGTGAACGAGACCCGGCGCATCAGTGCGCGGGTCAGCGCTGACCGGCCGGTCCGGCGCGGACCGCGCGCCGCGATGCGCGCGGCGATACCCGGCCAGAGGTTCGCGGCGGGCCGGACATCAGTGAGCGACGCTGCGTCGGCGACCACCTCGCGCAGCTCCCCGACGACCGTCCGGCATGCGACGCACCCGGCCAGGTGCCGCTCGACGTCGAGGTGATCGGCGGGCGTCAGTTCACCGTCCACATACTCGGAAAGCCGATCGGTAAACGTGTCGTGGTTCATCGTCAGAGCCCCGAATCTTCGGTCGCCACCGCCGGCCGCATATGACGCCGCAGCATCATGCGCGCGCGATGCAGCTGCGCCTTCGACGTACCGTCGGAAATCCCGAGCAGTCGCGCGATCTCGCGATGCTTGTAGCCTTCCACGTCGTGCAGCACGAAGACCTCGCGCGCGCCGTCCGGCAGGCGCTCGAGCGCCGTTTCGAGATCCATGCGCAGGTCTCCGGACCGTACCGGGCCCGCAAGGCTCTCGAAGATCGCGTCTCCGTCGTGCAGCCGTTGACGGCGGGTCGCCTCCGTGCGGAAGCGCTCGATGACGACGTTGACCGCCAGCCGGTGCAGCCAGGTGCCGAAGGCGGATTCGCCCCGGAATGTGGCGAGCTTCTGCCAGACACGGACGAACACGTCCTGCGTGATCTCGTCGGTGTCGCGACCGCCAGCCATGCGCCGGACGAGGCCGTGCACCCGCGGGAGGTGGGCGGTGTAGATCCGTTCGAAGGCGCAGACGTCCCCCGTCGCGGCGAGCGCCACGTCGTCGACGCCGTTCATGCCGCGCCGTTCGGCATCCTGCTCCGCATCGGATCGCAGCGCCAGTACTCCCGTGGCTCGAACCCCCCGTCCTGCACCAGCTTGGACGGGGGGCGCTGGCGGAAGGTTTGAAATGCTGCCGGAGAATATCGCAGGGATCGAGCGTGACACCCTCCCACCAGTGCCGGTCCGCGTTCGGTCGGAATACGACGACGTGCAGGTGCGGGGTGTCTTCCGGGGCGTTTCCGGGCGGGCCGGCGTAGCGGAGAATCTGCCCCGGTCTGACAGGGCCTCGCGGGGCTCGCGCCCTCAGGAGCGGGCATTGTTCCGAGCGGGGCGCACGAACTTCCGGGCGGTGACGCCGAGTCCGGCTTTACGTGCTGCCCAGGTCGGCAAGCTGGGCGTCGAGCGCCGCTATGGCCTGCTCCAGCATGCGGCGGTGCGCGGGGATGGTCGCGTGCGTGAGGTCGGCGACGGCGCGAGCGCGCGCCAGCTGCAGCGTGGCGCGGCGCGTCGCGACGTCGCGTTCCGGCGCGGTGCGGCCAGGGCCGACGGTGTGCTTCCGCCCGGCCTCTTCCTGCTGGGCTTCCACGAACTTCGAGTCGAATCCACGTGCCATGGGGTTCATTATGCGGCAGTGTGACTGTCCGTGGGATCTACCCCCGACTATCGCGCTATGATCTGTCCATGGTGCTGATGCGGCGGTGCTGGCCCCTGTTGCTCGCGGCCGCCTGTCTCGTCGTGGCCGCGTGCGGGCAGGGTCAGGGCGGACGCGAATCGACGCCGCCGAAAACAGCAGTCGCGGATATGCCGTCCACGTCGGACGAACGGCCGAAGGTGATGGTACTCGGCGACAGCCTGACGGCCGGGCTCGGCCTGGTCGAGTCGCAGTCGTTTCCCGCGCGGCTGCAGGAGAAGGTCGACGCAGCCGGGCTCGACTTCGAAGTGGTCAACGGCGGCGTGTCGGGTGACACCTCGGCCGGTGGCCTGCGGCGGCTCGACTGGGCGCTCCAGGACGACGTGCGGGTTCTCGTCGTGTCGCTCGGCGCCAACGACGGCCTGCGGGGCCTGTCGGTGGCGGAGATGAAGCAGAACCTCTCCGGGATCATCGAGCAGGCGCGCGCCAGGGGCGTGCTGGTCGTCCTCGCCGGAATGGAGGCGCCGCCGAACTACGGGCAGGAGTACGCGGCGTCGTTCCGCCAGGCCTATCGGGATCTCGCACTCCAGTACAAGGTGCCGTTCATTCCGTTCCTCCTCGACAGAGTGGCCGGATTGCCGGCGCTCAATCAGTCGGACGGGATCCATCCCAACGCGCGCGGGGCGGAAATCGTGGCCGACACCGTGTGGGCCGTGCTCGAGCCCATCCTGAACCAGATAGCGAATTCATGATTGAGCTTTGCGGCGTATCGAAAACGGTGCCGAGCGGCGCCGGCACCCTGACGATCCTGCACCCACTCGATCTGTCGGTCCCTGACGGGACGGTCGCGGCGATCACCGGCGCGTCGGGGAGCGGCAAGTCGACGCTGCTCGGGCTGATTGCGGGGCTCGACGCGCCCTCCACGGGCCGGATCCTGATCGGCGGCATCGACATCACCGCGCTCGGAGAGGACGCGCTCGCGTCGCTGCGAGGCACCCGCATCGGTTTCGTCTTTCAGTTCTTTCATCTCCTGCCGTCGCTGACGGCGCTCGAGAACGTGCTCGTGCCGATGGAGATCGCCGGCTTCGCCGGGTGCCGGCGCGCGGGCTCGTGCGCTGCTCGACGAGGTGGGTCTCTCGGGACGTGGCCACCACTATCCCTCACAGCTCTCGGGCGGCGAGCAGCAGCGGGTCGCCATCGCACGGGCGCTGTCGAACGATCCGCCCCTGCTCCTGGCCGACGAGCCGACCGGCAATCTCGACAGTGCCACGGGCCGGCACGTCATCGAGCTCCTGCTGGAGGTCAACCGTTCGCGCCGGACCACGCTCGTGCTCGTCACGCACGATCCGGAACTGGCCGGCGTGGCGGACTTGACCATCCACCTGCGCGACGGGCGGGTCGTCGCATGAGCTTCGTCCTGCGCATGACGGCCCGCGAGCTGCGGGCGTCCTGGCGGCGCCTGTTGTTCTTCTTCATCTGTGTGGCGATCGGCGTCGGCGCCATCGTCACTTTGCGATCGCTCATCCAGAGCGTCCGCGCCGGGCTCATGGGGGAAGCCCGCGCGATGATCGCCTCGGACGTCGTCATCCAGACGAACCGCCCGTGGACACCCGAAGTCCGGGCGGACATTGATGCCCGGCTGGCGTCCGTGCCGGTCCTGGGGCGGCAGGACTCGATCGAGATGGCCACGATGGTCCGTCCGGCGAGCGGCGGGGAAGTGGCCCGGATCGTCGAACTGCGCGGCGTCGAAGCGGGGTTCCCGTTCTACGGCACGCTCGTGCTGCAGGGTGGCGTGGCCTTCACGCACGATCTCCTGAAGGGCGGCGGTGCGCTCGTCGGCCCCGATCTGCTGGCACAGCTCGGCATTGCGGTTGGCGACCGCATCCTCATCGGCGGCCATCCGTTCACGGTCCGCGGCGTCATCGAGAAGGAGCCGGGGCGCAGCGTCGGCGGATTCAGCCTGGGCGCGCGCGTCCTCGTGGACCTGGCGGATTTGCGGGCGACGGGCCTTCTCGCGTTCGGCAGCCGCGCGACGTATCAGTTGCTGCTGAAGCTTCCGGCCGGGACCGCACAGCCGCTGGTGCGCGAAATCCGCGAGGCGTTCGGCGAACGGTTCGTCAGCGCGAGGTCGTTCCGCTCGACGGAGAATCGGATTGGCAACAGCTTCGAGCGCGCCGAGAATTTCCTGAGCCTCGTCGGTTTCATCATCGTGGTGCTCGGCGGCATCGGCGTGTGGAGCGTCACGCGCGTCTTCGTGCGCCAGAAGATACGGAGCGTCGCGATCCTGAAGTGTGTCGGCGCGACCACACGCCAGGTGCTCGCGATCTACGTGCTGCAGGTGGGGCTGCTCGCGCTGGCGGGGAGCCTGCTCGGTGTCGGGCTCGCCTGGGTGGCCCTGGAGTCGATTCCCGCACGCATCACGGCCGCGCTCGGCGATATTCCGTATGGGCTGACCGCGTCCGCCATTCTCCAGGGGCTGACCGTCGGGTTGCTCGTGTCGCTGCTCTTCGCCCTCGTGCCCCTGCTCGACGTGCGTTCGATCAAGCCACTGCTCCTGCTGCGCGGCGCGGACACCTCGGCCGTGGCGGTCTCCGGCCGCCGGCGCACGCCGCGCGAATGGCTGACCGGCATCGACTGGCTGCAGACCGGCGTCGGCGCCGGCGTGGCCGCGGCGCTCGTCGTCGTGGCGTCGTGGCAGGCCGGCTCGTGGCGCGCGGGGGCTGCCGTGTCGATCGGGTTCGCCGGCGTGGCCATCACGTTGTATGCGGCTGCGTTCGGGATCGTGAAGGTCGTTTCTCCCCTCGCGTCGGCGCCCTGGTTTCCCCTGCGCCATGCCGTGATCAGCCTGCGGCGTCCGGGCAACCAGACGCGCGTCATCCTGCTGTCGGTGGGGCTGGGGTGCTTCTTCGTCCTCGGCGTCCGCACGCTCGAGGGAAATCTCGTCGACGAGTTCTCGATTACAGGCGATCGCAATGGCGCCGATCTGTTCCTGATCGACATCCAGCGCGACCAGGTCGAGGGCGTTCGCGCGATCCTGACGGCGGCGCAGGACGCCGGCGCCCCGCCGCCGCGGCTGGTGCCGGTGCTGCGCGCACGTGTCACCGGGGTGCGCGGGCGCGACGTGGACATCGAGAGTTTTTCCGACGTCCGCGGGCGCGGCTCGCTCGCGCGCGAGTACGTGATCACCTATCGCAATGCGCTGGAGCAGAACGAGCAGATCACGGCCGGCACGTTCTGGACGGATCAGCCGCCGCTCGGAGCCGGCGCAGCGGTCTCGGAAGTGTCAATCGAGGAGAGCATCCACGAGCGATTCAAGATCGACGTCGGCGACACCATCCGCTTCGACGTGCTCGGGCGCTCGATCGAGGCGCGCGTGACGAGCATTCGCCATGTCGACTGGGGAGACGCGCGCAACGGCGGCTTCATGTTCGTCTTCCGTCCCGGCACGCTCGAGCAGGCGCCGCATACGTTCATCGGCTTCGTCAAGGGGCCTGCCGGAACCGCGGCGCGAGCCAGGCTGCAGTACGAACTGGTGGCGCGAAATATCCGAACGTCAGCGCGATCGACGGCCGCGAAATCATGGCGCGCATCCAGACCATCATCGACAATGCCGTCCTGGGCATCTCGATTGTCGGTGGCATCGCGCTCCTGAGCGGCGTCCTCATCCTGATCGGCGCCGTCGCGATGACGAAGTATCAGCGCGTCTACGAATCGGCCATCCTCCGGACGCTCGGCGCCAGCACGCGGCTGCTGTCGACGATGCTCGCGCTCGAATACAGCGCGCTGGGACTGCTGGCCGGGACTATCGGTGCGGGGGGCGCGCTCGCCCTCAGCTGGGGCGTGACCCGTCACGTGCTCGACATCCCCTGGCACCCCGCCCCCGGCCTGCTCGCGATCGGTGCGCTGCTGACGATGCTGCTGGTGGGGACGATTGGAGTCGTCGCCAGCCTCGACGTGCTGCGCAGGAAGCCGCTCGCGACCCTGAGAGCAGAGTAGGGGCGGCTCGAGAGCCGCCCTCAGTAGGGGCGCCTGGCGCGAGGGCGCACTGGCGACATGGATCCGAGCATCTGCGTTCACCACGCTGAGGCGCAGCCTCGTCTTGGACCCGGCAAGATGATAGCGGCACTGGTCGTGGACCGGAATCAGGACCAGAGCGGGCCTTTCTGATAAAATAGGGTTTTGCCGGAGCGGTCTCGGGGCACTCCGTGCCGCGTGCCGCCGGGGAGTACGAAGAAGATGGACCCGACCCCATACAAGGACGCGCTCCTGCGCAAGCGCGGCGAGATTCTGTCCACCGGCGGGGGGCGTCAAGCCGCTCCAGGGGCAGGCCGACGTCAATTCCCGCCAGGGCGACCTGGCTGACCAGGCGAGCGGCAACAACGAAGTCCACATCCAGCTGAAACTGAAGCAGACCGACGCGAAGATCCTCCAGGCGATCGAGGAAGCGCTGTACCGGATGGAAAAGGGAACCTACGGCGTGTGCCGGGACTGCGGTGAAGAGATCGCGCCCGCACGCCTCAACGCCATCCCATGGACGCGCGTCTGTATTACCTGCAAGGAAAAGCAGAGCTCGTGAACGCCAACGAACTGCTGGAACTGCTCCGCGAGTTCTACCGCGACAAGCTCACCATGCGTCAGCGCCACCTGGCCGCGGCGAAGCTGGTGTCGCACTACGACTTCAACAACACGTACCAGTACATCATCGCGCGAGAGGACGTGCAGCTGAACTGGCTGCGCGACGCGATCGCCGACATGGGCGGGGAACTCGCCGACGTGCCAGAGCCCACCCTGCAGGTCAGCGGCAAAGGCGACGCGGCCCTTTCGTCCATCGTCACGCCCGACCGCGATGCGGCGCGCGCCTTCGTCGAGAAGTGGCGTCCGCGGATCGGTGCGACGCCCAATGCGCGCCACAGGACGATGCTGCGACTGACGCTCGGCGAAACGCTCGAGCACGTGCGCTTTTTCGAGCAGATGCTGTCGGGCCGGACCGACCTGCTCGGCCGCCGCGCCGACGGCGCTGGCACGGGCGGCGGGGTGCTCGGGACCCGCTGGATCGAGCAGTAGCGGGCTCAGGAGCGATGGCGGAGGGTGAAACGCGTCGCCATTGCGCTCGGCAGCAACCTCGGTGACCGGCGCGCGGCCCTCGCCTTCGCCGCCGACCGCCTGGGCCGGCTGATACCCGGCCTCGTCTGCTCCGACTACATCGAAACAGAGCCGGAAGGTGAGGGGGTGGAGCATCAACCTCCGTACCTGAACGCCGTCGTCGTGGGGCAGACCTCTCTTGCGGCGCGAGAACTCCTCGACGCGATGCTCCTCATCGAACGCGATTTCGGGCGTGAACGCCCGTTCCCGCTCGCTCCCCGCACACTCGACCTGGATTTGATCCTGCTCGGCGACGACATCATCGTCGAGGGTGACCTCGAGGTGCCCCACCCGCGATTTCGCGAGCGCTTCTTCGTGCTCGGCCCGCTCGCCGAGATTGCCGCCGACATGGTCGACCCCGTCTCGAAACTGCGGGTCGGGGACTTGCTCCGGAATCTCCTGAGAGACGAGAGCAGATAGCGGCCGCCGCGTCCGGGCACGCCCCGACGTCAGCCGCGGTCGAACTGCCTTCGCCGGTCACGGCCTCACAGGAGGGACGGAGGGACAGAGACACGGAGGGTGGTGTCGAGCTGTCTTCGCGTGTCACGGCCTCACAGGAGGTGACGGAGGGACGGAGACACGGAGGGTGGCGTCGAGCTGTCTTCGCGTGTCACGGCCTCACAGGAGGGACGAAGGGACAGAGACACGGAGGGTGGTGTCGAGCTGTCTTCGCGTGTCACGGCCTCACAGGAGGTGAGCGGAGGACAGAGACACGGAGGGTGGGCTGGCGTGTCGTCCGCCCTCAGTCTCTCCCCCAACCCCCGCCCGCTGAAGCCCCCAGGCCTGAAGCCTGAAGCCCCAAGCCACTGTCTACGATTCACTCTTCGCTGCGTCGGCCGGGTAGGCGGCCGGGGCGGTTTCGGGTCCCGGCCGGCGCCGCACGAGTTTCGCCAGTGGCGACACGAGGTCGCTCGGACGCCACGCGCGCAGGCCGTCGAAGTAGGAATAGACGACGGGCGTGATGAGCAGCGTCAGCAGCAGGCAGAGAATCTGTCCGCCGATGATCGTGACGGCCATCGAGGCCCGCGATCCGGAGCCTGCGCCGCGGCCGAACGCGATCGGCAGCATGCCGGCGATGATCGAGATCGTGGTCATCAGGATCGGCCGCAGCCGCACGTGGTTCGCCTGAATCATGGCGGTGTGCCGGTCCAGCCCCTGCTCGCGCAGGGTGTTGGTGTAGTCCACCTGGAGGATCGAGTTCTTCTTGACGATCCCGAACAGCATCATCAGGCCGATCGCGCTGTAGACGTTGATCGTCATGCCGAAGGCCATGAGCGCCAGGAGCCCGGCCGGCAGGCTGAGCGGCAGCGCGGTCATGATCGTGAGCGGGTGGATGAAGCTGTTGAACTGCGACGCGAGCACCATGTAGATGAAGGCCACCGCCAGGAGAATCGCGATCAGGAAGTCGTTGCCCGCTTCGCTGAGCGTTCGGGCGCTGCCGCCGAACGTCACCTGATAGCCCGCCTTCAGCCCAAGTTCGCCGACTTTCTTGTGCGCCTGGGCGATCGCGTCGCCCAGCGTGATCTTCAGCCGGTCGAGGTTGGCGTTCACCGTGACCTGCCGCATCCGGTTGTAGCGGTCGATCGAGGCGGGCGCGTTGCCGAGCGTGAGCTTCGCCACATCGCTGACACGCACCATGCGGCCGCCGGACGCGGGCACGAAGAGATCCCCCATCGTTGCAGGATTGTTGCGGAACTGGTCGTCCAGCCGGAGCTGGACGCTGAACTGCTCGTCGCCGTCCTTGTACTTCGAGACTTCATCGCCGCCGACGAACGTGCGCATGGTCGAAGACAACGTGTCGAGCGACACGCCCAGGTCGGCGGCACGCTGACGGTCGATGTCGATCCGCAGTTCGGGCTGCGTGGATTCCGCGCTCGAGTCCGCGTCGGTCACGCCGTCGATGTCGCGGACCTTGTCGAGCAGCGTCGAGGCGTACTTCTGCAGCTCGTCGATGTCCGGTCCCTGGACGATCATGTTCAGGCGGTTGCTGCTGCCCCGCCTCCGCCGCCGCGCCGCCGCCTCCGCTGGATGCACCCGAGATGTCGGTGCCACCCGAGACACTGATGCGCGCGTTCTTGTACTTGCTGAGCGCCCGCCGCGCCACCTGCATCAGCTCCTGCTGCGACTGGCTGCGTTCCTCCAGTG
This sequence comes from uncultured Acidobacteriota bacterium, assembly GCA_963817635.1. Taxonomy (GTDB): domain Bacteria; phylum Acidobacteriota; class Vicinamibacteria; order Vicinamibacterales; family 2-12-FULL-66-21; genus CAWFPR01. Next base: position 453,581 of record CAWFPR010000002.1, read on the forward strand.
GCGTCAGCTGGACCGAGTAGTTGCCGCTGCCGTTCTGGATCGACGTCATGAGCGCGTCGAGGTTGGTTCCGAGCGCGGCGCGCAGCTCACCCTCGATGGGCGTCATGTACTCGAGCGTGCGATCGAAACTCGTCCCGCGCGGCAGCCGGAGGTTGACGCTGAACTCGCTCTGGTCGTCGTCGGGCACCAGTTCCTTGCCGACGTACGGGTACAGGAACACGGCTGACAGGACGACGGCGGCGGCGATCGCGAGCATCAGCGGGCGATGCGCAAGCGACCACTCGAGCATCACGCCGTACTGGCGGTCGACCCACGCGTAGAGCCCGCGCTGCTTGCTCGCTGTCTTCTTGTCGTGGTCGACGTCGCGCGCGCGCAGCCACCAGGAGCACAACGCCGGCGTGAGCGTGAACGAGACGAACATCGACAGCAGGATGGCCGTGGCAGACGTGATGCCGAAGCTGTAGAAGTAGCGTCCGACCTGGCCGGTCATGAACGCGACCGGCACGAAGATGACGACGAGCGACAGGGTCGTCGCCATGACCGCCAGCCCGATTTCAGACGTGGCCTTGACGGCGGCTTCCTTCGGCGTCGCGCCCTTTTCCTCGATGTAGCGGAAGATGTTCTCGAGCACGACGATCGCGTCGTCGATGACGATGCCTGTCGCGAGCGACAACGAGAGCATCGTCATGTTGTTGAGCGTGAAGCCGAAAGCCCGCATCACCGTGAAGGTGCCGATGATCGACGTCGGAATGGCGAGGCCCGCAATGATCGTGACCCGCAGGTTCCGCATGAAGAAGGCGACGACCAGCGCCGCCAGGAACCCGCCGAGAATCAGGTGGAGCTGGATTTCCTCGAACGACTTGCGGATGAACTTCGACTGGTCGCGCCTGGCCTCGACCTTGATGTCCGCCGGCAGCGTCGCCTGAATCTGCTTCATGCCGAGCCATGACGCGATCGACCACCGTGACGGTGTTGCGTGCCCGACTGCTTGCGGATCGACAGCGAGATCGCGTTCTTGCCGTCGAGACGCGTCTGGCTGGGACCTCTTCGTTGCTGTCCGTGATCCGCGCGACGTCGCCAAGCGTCACGACCGACCCGTCCTTGTACGCGAGGACGATCTTCTCGAAATCCTTCACGTCGCGCAGACGGCCGAGCGTCCGCATCGAGAACTCCGAGGAGCCCGAGATGAAGCTGCCGCCCGGAATCTCGGTGTTCTGGCGCGCGATGGCGTTGCCGATCTGATCGACGGTGAGCCCGTATGCATTGACGCGAACGGGATTGAGCAGGATGCGAATCTGGCGCCGGCGGTCGCCGAAGAGCGACACTTCGCCGACATCCTGCACCGTCTCGAGAACCTGCTTGATTTCTTTGTCGGCGATCTGCGTGATCTCCGTCGGAGACCGGCCGGAGAACACGACCAGCGTCAGAATCGGCGCCGAATCCGGGTCGCTCTTGCTGACGACCGGCGGGTTCGTGTCGCGCGGGAACCGGACCGTCGCGACCTTGTCGCGCACGTCCTGGGTGGCCGCCTCGATGTCGCGCTCCAGCGTGAACGTGATGGTGCAGTTCGCCGAGCCCTGGCTGGAGCTGCAGCGCAGCTCCTCGATGCCGTTGATCGTGTTGACCGCGGCCTCGATCGGCTTGGTGATCGTGGTCTCGATCTCTTCGGCGCTGGCGCCCGACAGGCCCGCGCGGACGTTGACCGTCGGGCTGTCGGTCCGCGGCATCAGGTCGAGACCCAGCTCGCCGTACGAGAACCACCCGAGCACGACGAGTGCCACACTCATCATGACGGCGAAGACCGGCCGTCTGACGCTGACGTCGGCGAGTTTCACTGAGTGCCTCCTCGCTGCCCGCCGCCGTCACCCCGCCGGCCGCGCCCTCCGGCGCTGTCCACGCCGGCCTCCCCGGACGGGAGCCGCCGTCGCTCTTCGTCCGCATCCGCTCCGGTGTCGAGGCTGACCCGGACCCCGGTCGCCAGCTCGTTCAGGCGGCTCGCCGCCAGCGTTTCCGGTCCCTTGAGGCCGTCCAGCACTTCCCACAGGTCGCCCTGCCGAACGCCGAGCGTCACCGTTTCCTGCGAAATCGCGTTGTCCCGCACGACGTAGACCGACGAGACGCCCGCCATCGTCGAGACCGCGCTGTCCGGCATCGCCAGCACCCCTTCGTCGCGCCGGGTGAAGATCACGCCCTTGGCGAAGAAGCCGGGTTTCAGCCTGCGGTCGGTGTTGTCGACCAGCGCTTCCACCGTGAACGTCCGCATCGTCTGGTCGAGCGACGGTCCCACGAACGCGACCTTGCCGGTGAACACGGTATCGCCGAACGACTCGACCCGGAATTCCACCTCCTGGCCCGGGTGGATGATGCCCGCGTGACGCTCCTGGACGCCGGTGCGCAGCTTCAGCGGGTTGACCTGGACGATCGTCGCGACGACAGTGCGTTCGCTGATGTACTCGCCGACCTGGACAGGCCGGTCGGCCACGACACCGGAAATCGGCGCGCGCACCACCGCGTCCCCGAGCTTCTTCACCGCCAGGTCATACGAGCGCGCGGCGGTCCTGCAGCAGCGCCTTCTGGCCGCGCACCGTATCAACCGCGGACTGGTACGTCGCCTCGGTCACTTTCAGGCGGGTCTCGGCGGTCTGGAGATCGGCCGGCGAAATCAGGCCGCGCCCCGCCAGCATCTTCGCCCGTTCGCTGTTCGCCCGGGCGTCGTTGAGGCCTGCCAGCGCGTTCTTGACCGACCCGACCTCGTCGTCGGGCGGCGGATCGTCACCGCCGGTGATGTCGCCGTGCATGCCGAGCTGGGCGCGGATCTGGCGCAGGGCACTTTCGGCCCGGGCAGACCGCCAGGCCCAGCTCGCGCGGCTCGAGCCTGACGAGCGGATCGCCCGCCCGTACCTCGCGGCCGATCTCCACCAGGACCTCGCGAACGATCCCGGCCACTTCGGCGCTGACTTTCGCCTGATCGGGGGACATGCAGCGTGCCGGCAAGATCCACTTGCCGCTGCACCGCCATGCGCTGGGGTGTGGTCGTTTTAATCGCCACTGCCGGACCGCCGCCGCCGGCGCGGCGATTCTGCCCGCCAGCCGGCTGGCCGCAACCCGCGGCCAGGACCCGCGCAGACGAGGGACAAGACAAAGGTATGGTGTAGGCGTTTCATCGTTAGGAACCGCTGTACTTACGACGCGCCCCCGGAGATCGTTACGCCAGGGGCGGGCGACCGAACAGCCGAAGGAAGACCTTTCCGGCCTGATTCTGGTCACCGGTAGGCGGCTGCCTGAATCCGATACAGTTCCGCATAGCTGCCGTCCCGGGCCATCAGGCTGTCGTGGGAGCCGATCTCAACGAGTTTCGCCCCATCGAGCACGACGATGAGATCGGCCATGCGAACCGTGGAGAAGCGGTGCGAAACAAGAATCGTGATCCGCCCGGCGTGGTTCCCCGCCCTGGCGGCGGCGGCATATCGTTCGAACAGGGCATGCTCGGTTTCGGCATCGAGGGCCGCGGTGGGCTCGTCGAGCACGAGCAGCAGAGGTTGGTCGCGCATGAACCCGCGGGCCAGCGCCAGTTTCTGCCACTGGCCGAACGACACCTCGACCCCGCCCGGCCAGCTCGCTCCGAGCTGGGTATCGAGTCCGGCGGGCAGGCGCTCCAGAACGTCGCCGGCGCCCGCCCGCGCGATGGCGGCCTTGACGGCCTCGGGATCGTCTACGCGGGCCGGATCGCCGAGGCCCACGGTCTGTCTGGCAATCAGCTCGAACCGAAAGAAGTCCTGGAACGCGCCGGCGAGCCGGGCCCTCCAGCTGTCCACCCGGATGCGCGCCAGCGGGACGCCGTCCACAAGAATTCGGCCCGACGAGGGTTCATAGAGCCCGGCCAGGAGTTTCACGAGGGTCGACTTGCCGGCGCCGTTCTCGCCGACGACGGCAACGACCGAACCGGCCGGCAACGCCACCGTGATGTCTTCGAGCACGAGGCGGGACGTGCCGGGATACGCAAACGACACCCGATCCAGCCGGATGCCCTCACTGAGCGCCGATGGCGCTACCCGGTCGCCCCCGGATCCGACCGAGGCGGCGTAGTCTTCGAGCCAGGCCAGGCGTCGTGAACCATCCATCCAGAACCCGCGCAGGAACCCGATTTCCCCGACCGTCGCCGCGACATAGGCGGAAAGCCGCGACCCGGCGGCCAGGACGAGCAGCACCGTCGCCGGCGGCGACCCGAGTCCGGCCGAAACGAACACGACGGCACCGACATAGGCGCCGCCGAAGACCGCCCATCCGGCGGCGTGCCACGCGGCTGAGCTCCACCGGGCGGCGGCAATCGGTGCGTGGCCGCGGTTCCACGCCGAGCGGCGTTCCCGCAACAGTCGATCGCCAATGCCGGTCACGCGCACTTCCTTGCCGGCGGGCGCGGTCGTCGCGGTCGTGAACAGGTGCCGCGCCAGCCGGTGCGGCTGCGCACCTCGCTGCTGCGCCTCGCGTTCGACGGCTGGCCGCCACGTCGAGGTCAGCACCGTAGGCAGCGCAAAGACGACCAGGAGCACGAGCCCGGGATGCACCGAGGCGAGGAGCGCAATCGTCACGGCCAGCCGAAGGAACCATCCGCACGTCGAGAACACCGACGCGTACATGTGATCGAGGACGAAGACCTGGTCCCGCAGCATCGCGAGCCGATCGAGATGGTCGGGCCGCTCGTGGTGCGCGATGGTGGCGATCGAGGCCTGAAGACCGGCGACATGCGACTCGAGCGCGATGGTGACGCGATCGCGGAACTTCCGCTGCACCCTGGTGCTGACGATGGCCAGGAGCCAGGTCGCCGTGGACGTGAGCCCCAGCGCGAGGGCCGATCCGACCACGAGGCGGGGCCGGTGATCGACCACGCCCATGCCGAGCAGCATCAGCCAGAGCGCGAGCAGCGCGTCCGGCAGCGCGGACACCTGTGACAGCACGAATGCCGCGAGCATCAGCCGCGGCTCGTGTCGATAGCCCAGGCGGCAGAGCCGCCACATCGACGCCAGCGCGGGCGGCAGCGGGCCGATCGCCTCGACGCCGCGCTCAGAGGACGTCATACGTCGTCCCCTCCTCACCGTCCCCGGTGAATCGCTGCGCCTGCAGCTCGAACATCGTCCGGTAGCGGCCGCCCCGCGCCATCAGCTCGTCGTGGGTGCCGAGTTCGACGACGCGGCCGTGCTCGAGCACGCAGATGCGGTCGGCGTGGCGGACGGTGGAGAAGCGGTGCGAAATCAGGATCGTGGTGCAGCGGCGGGTGGCCTTGAGGATCCGATCGAAGATCTCCGCCTCGCCGCGCACGTCGAGCTGCGCCGTCGGCTCGTCGAGCAGGACAACGCGAGCGCCCACACGGACGGCGCAGAGCGCCCGCGCGAGCGCGACGCGTTGCCACTGGCCTCCGGAGAGATCCGTGCCGCCGTCGTACCCGCGCGCGAGGATCGTGTCGAGATCCGCCAGACCGAGCGGCGCCGGCTTCTTCGAGCGCAGCGCGAACCGCCGTGTCCGGGGCGCCGGCCGGGGCGACATTGTCGCGCAGCGTGAGCTCGAAGCGGATGAAGTCCTGGAACACCGCGGCCAGGCGCTCGCGCCAGCCGGCGAGCGACAACTCGCGCAGGTCCACCCCGTCCACTTCGATGCGTCCGGCCTGCGGGTCGTACAGGCGGCAGAGCAGCTTCGCCAGCGTTGTCTTGCCTGCCCCGTTCTGGCCCACGATCGCCAGTGACGTGCCGGCGGGAATCGTCAGATCGAAATGCTCGAGCACGACCGCACCGCCGGGATACGCGAACGTCACGTCGCGGAAGCGAATGTCGCGGACAGGCATGTCGCTGGGCGATCGGGCGCCGGACGGCAGCGCGCCGGCAGGAGCCATGGCGGCTTCGAGGCGCAGCACGGCGGCCACCGGTGCCGCGGCGCCGTCGAGCGCCCAGTTCAAGCCGCCGAACGCGATCATCGACGTCCCTGCCGCCACCTGCGCGAAGACGACCGCCTCTCCGAGCGACACGCTGCCGCTCGCCGCGGAGCGCGCGAGCGCCCAGAAGACGCCCACATTGGCCGCCGTGACCAGCAACACGCTCCAGAGGAGTGGCCGCTGCCGCAGTCGCGTCGCCTCGTACTGGAGTGTGTGCAGCAGCGTGCGGCGCGCGGTGAACCGCGCGAGGGTCCAGTCGGCGAGTCCGAAGAGGCGCAGCTCCTTGGCCGGCGACGGGTCGACGGCAAGACGATAGGCGTACTCCGCGTCGCGCTGCGCGGCGCGAACCGGGGTGGTGTTGCGGTCCTGCCAGACCGCGCTCTCGCGAAGCAGCCAGTGTGTGGCGATCCACGCGCCCGCCAGCACGATCGGCGCCCACCACGTGTAGGCCGACAGGACGATCGCGCAGGCGACGCCGCCGACGGTGGTGACGAGGGAGCCTGCGATGAAGTCCAGGGCGATCGCGAGCGGCGGGCCCGTCATGCCCAGATCGAAGTCGCGCGCGACCACGAGGTCCGCTCCGAGCGTGGCGTCTTCGAGGTGCCCCATGCCCGGTGGACCGATGCAGGCGGCGGTCAGCCGATCGTAGAGCCAGGCGCTCGTGCGGTCGCCGAGGTTGGCGCTGGCTGCCTGGTGAATGGGGGTGAGGACCTGGAGCAGGATGAAGACGCCGCCGACGAACGCCAGCGTGCCGGCCAGCGGATCGTTGCGCTGAATCGCGGCGACGAGCGCACCCATCGCGATCGCGAACACCGCCGGCAGCGCGCCGCGCAGGACGAGCACGGTCCACCATCCGGCCGCGAGCGCGCGATCCGCTTTCGGCAGTACCGCGAAGAACTGCCACTCCTTGCGTGCACGCAGTCGCTCGATCATGGATACGCCCGGCATCAGGGAAGCGCATTATACGAAAAGAAAAGGGCCGGCGAGCATGTGCTCGCCGGCCTTTCGTGCCTGACGGGTGCGGGGCCGGTGCCCCGGCCGTTACATCCCCTTCTTGTAGACGCGCTTGGTCGGACCACGGCCGCCGGTCCCTTCGATGACCAGGTTGCCGCCTTCCATCGACCAGGTCTGGGCGTTCTCGCCGTTGGCCGTCGTGGTGGTGATCACGAGCTTGCTGCCGTCCCACTTCGCCGTGGACTTCTGCTCCATCGAGCCGTTGCGACCCATGGTCGTGTTCGTGCTCTCGGAGCCATCGAGCTTGTAGGTCATCGTGATCTTGTTCTCGCCACGGGTGGTCTCCGTGGTGAGGGTGTCGGCCGTCTGCTTGACGACCATCGGTCCGGCCATGCCGCCCATGCGCCCGCCGCCGCCGCCCCCGGTCATGCCGCTCGCCTCTGGGTCGAGCGTCCAGCTGCCGGAGAAGTCCGGCTTCTGGGCGAAGGCCATCGTTGCAACCGCGAGAACCGCGGCGGCCATCACTCCGATTCGTGCCCGCTTCATGCGTGTGCTCCTTGAATGTGAACTGACGACTGACGACTGACGACTGGCGACTTCATGAGGTGCGAACGATCCGTGTCCCCATCATACGCCGGCACGCTCGCGTTGCGCCGGCTGCCGAGGCGACTCGCGATGAATCTATTCGAACCGCAGCGCTTCGATTGGGTCAAGCCCAGCCGCTTTGCGCGCGGGATAGAACCCGAAGAATATCCCCGTGGCCGCCGCAAACCCAAAGGCCATTCCGATGGCGTTCGGCGGAATCGAGGTGGGCCACTGGAGGAACCGCTCAGCTGCGGCCGACAATCCGAAGCCGAGCGCGATACCGAACATGCCGCCGAACAGGCTCAGCACGATCGCCTCGACGAGGAACTGGAGCAGCACGTCGCGGCCGCGCGCGCCGATCGCCATGCGCAGGCCGATCTCGCGGGTGCGTTCGGTGACCGACACCAGCATGATGTTCATGATGCCGATGCCGCCGACGAGCAGCGACACGCCGGCGATCGCCGCCAGCAGCGTCGTCATCGTGCGGGTCGTTTCGGTGCGGACGCTGGCCATTTCTTCCTGCGTGCGGACCATGAAATCGTCCGGGTCGCTGCCGACCAGCTTGTGGCGCGTGCGCAGCAACTGGGTGATCGCGTCCGCCACCGGCGCCGTCTCGGAGCTGACGGACGACACGGTGATGTCATTGATGTGCTGGATGCCCTGCAGCTTCTTCTGCACGGTCGTGTACGGCGCGAAGACCGTGTCGTCCTGATCGCCCCCCATGCCCGAGGTCCCCTTGGAGGCCATCACGCCAACGATCTTGAACGGCTGATTCTTGACCCGGATGATCTGGCCGGTCGGATCGACGTCCGGCCCGTAGAGCGTATCGGCGACGGTCAGGCCCAGCACGCAGACCTTTGCGGCGCTCGTGACGTCTTGCGCGGTGAAGAAGCTGCCGTATTTCGTCGGCCAGTTGCGAATCAGCGGCAGGTCCACATCGGTGCCCTGAATCTGGCTCGACCAGTTCTGGTTGCCCGCGATGAGCTGGGCGCGCGACCTCACGCCCGCGGCGGCGTACTGCACGCTCGGCAGCTCGCGGATCGCCTCGGCATCCGCCGGGGTCAGCGTGGTGGCGTTGCCGCCGCCCATCCGGACGCCTCCCTGCGAGAAGTTGCCGGCGTTGATGTTGATCATGTTGGTGCCGGCGGCCTTCACCTGCTCCTCGATGGTCGACTGTGCGCCCTTGCCGAGCGCGACCATCGTGATCACCGCGCCGACGCCGATGATCATCCCGAGCATCGTCAGGATGGTCCGCATCTTGTTGCGGTTGAGCGCCTTGACGGCGATGCGTAGCGTCATGAATATGGACATGCGATCTCCTAGACCACGCCGCCGTGTTCGACGGGCTTCGTGTCGGCGGGCAGGTCTTCCGCGTCGACGTCCTCGGGCGGCGGCAGCGCCGCCAGTTCGTGCGCGGCATCGCGGCGGTGGGCGACCGGCTGGTTCACCGTGATCTTGCCGTCCCTGAAGCGCACCAGCCGCGTGCCGTATTCCGCGATATCCGACTCGTGCGTGATGAGGATGATCGTGATCCCGCGCTCGACGTTGAGGCGCTGGAAGATTCCCATGACCTCGATACTGGTGCGCGTGTCGAGGTTGCCCGTGGGCTCGTCGGCCAGCAGGATGGCCGGTTGCGTGACCAGCGCGCGCGCAATCGCGACGCGCTGCTGCTGCCCGCCGGACAGCTGGTTCGGGAAATGGTGGAACCGTTCGCTGAGTCCGACCGCATCGAGCGATTCCATGGCGCGCTTGTGGCGATCGGCCGTCTTCATCTTCGCGGCGCCGTTATAGAGCAGCGGCAGTTCCACGTTGTCGAGCGCGGTCGTGCGCGACAGCAGGTTGAACCCCTGGAAGACGAACCCGATCTTGCGGTTCCGCACCATCGCGAGCTCGTCCTTCGACATGCTGGACACATCCTTGCCGTCGAGCACGTAACTGCCGCTCGTCGGCCGATCGAGGCAGCCCAGGATGTGCATCAGCGTCGACTTGCCGGAGCCGGACGGGCCGGTCACGGCCACGAACTCGCCGGGCTCGACGTCGAGGTCCGCGCCCCTGAGCGCGCGGACCGTGACTTCGCCCACGTGGTACGTCTTGACGAGATTCCGAACAGAGATAACTGGCATTCTGCCCCGTGCCTCTAGCCTTTTCTGAGCCCTGAGCCCTGAGCCCTGAGCCCTGAGCCCTGAGCCCTCGAGCCCTGAGCCCTGAGCCCTTTACCGTCCGCGTCCGCCAGGGCCGCCACGTCCGCGCTGCGGACCCATGAGCGGGTTCTGGCTTCCACCCGACTGGCCCGGCGTCGTCGTCTTCGGCTCGAGGCCGGTGACGAGGTTGGTGACGACTTCGGCGCTGGCCTCGAGGCCGCCAGCGTCGATCACCTCGGTGTAGGTGCCATCCGAAATGCCCAGCCGCACCGGGATCGACTTCAGTTGCTTGTTGACCCACAACCACGCGCGGCCGCGCGTCTCGACCTGCGGAAGCGGGCCGAACAGGGCATCGATGGTCGTCGCTCCGCTCGACATCGACGGCACGCTGGCGACACGTCCGGCTCCCCGCGCGCGTTCTGCGGCGCGTTCCCGGGATTCGCGGTGCCGCCGCCGCGGCCGCCGCCCTGTCCGCCCTGTGCGGCGCGGTCAGCCATCCGCTTCTGGAATTGCGCGCGCTCCTCCGGCGTCATCGACGCCATCCGCTCTTCCAGCCGCTTCTGGCGCTCCTCGGGGGTCATGTTCGGATCGAACCCGCCGCGGCCGCCGCCGCCGGATCCGGCGCGATCGCCGCCGCCGCGGTTCTCAGCGGCGGATCCTTCACGCGGTCGCTGCGGCTGTCCGGCCGGCGTCGCGGCTGCGCGAGGCCGGTGCGCCGCCGGGGGCCGATCCACGCTGCGGCGCGGCTGCCGCCGCGGCACCCGCCGCCGGGGCGCCAGCGGCAGGCTGTCCGTTCGCGCCGCCGCCGCGGCCGTTGCGGCCGCCGAATCCACCCTGGCCGCGCTGCATCTCGGGCGGCACTTCCTGGTTGAGCGCCGCGAACATGTCGTTGGTCGGACGGAACCGCAGGGCGGCGTTCGGGATGCGCAGCACGTTGTTCTTGCGCGCGACCTCGATGTTCACGCTGGCCGTCATGCCCGGCTTCAGCTTCCACTGCGGGTTCGGCACGGCGATCACGGTCTGATACGTGACGACGTTCTGCACCGTGGTCGGCTGCAGGCGGACCTGCTGCACGGCACCCGTAAAGGTCTCGGTGGGGAAGGCGTCCACGCGGAACGTGACGACCTGGTTAGGGCGCATCCGGCCCACATCCGCCTCGTCGATGTTGGCGTTGATCTGCATCTGCGACAGGTCGGCGGCCAGGATGTAGAGTGTCGGCGCGTTCATGCTCGCCGCGACGGTCTGCCCGGGCTCGACCGAGCGCGAGATCACGATGCCGTCGATGGGCGCCGTGATGATGGTGTGCTCGAGGTTCACCTGCGCGGTGTTCAGCTGCGACTTCGCCTGCACGAGGCCGGCTTCCGACGACTTGATCTGCGCTTCGGCCGAGCGGACGTTCACTTCGGCGGTCTCGAGATCCGTCTTCGGCAGCAGGCTCTTCTCCGTCAGCGCGCGCGCGCGCAGCAGCTTCTGATTCGCGTCGGCGAGCGAGACCTTCAGGCGTTCGAGGTCAGCCTCGGACCGCGTGACGTTCGCCTTCTGCTGCTCGATCTGCGTCTGCAGCAGCGAGGGATCGAGCCGCGCGATCACCTGCCCCTTCTTCACGATGGAGTTGAAGTCGGCGTACAGGTCCTGCACGGTGCCAGACACCTGCGTCCCGACCTGCACGGTCGTGACGGCTTCGAGCGTGCCGGTTGCGGCCACGGCGTCCACGATGTCGCCGCGGCTGAACGGCTGCGGTCGTCACCGTGGGCTCGGGGTTGCCTTTCCGCATGTAGAACGCACCGACCCCCACGCCGACCGCGACCAGTACGATGACGATGACTATCAGTTTTTTCATATATGCCTATCGTGGCCGTCCGCAACGGCCGGCTCCCGCCGACGTTTCCCGGTGTCGAATGCCATACGACGGCGCCGGCCGACCTGATTACAGATGAGGCCGCCGGCAGCCGTCGATGTGGTCTTAGTTGCCTCCGCCGCCGGTCGCGCCGACGCCACGCGCGCCGACCGCCTGCACCGTTTCGAAGTTCACGAGCGCCTTGCGGTAGGTGAGGGTCGCGCGCAGCTCGTTGTTGCGCGCGTCCGAGTAGTCGCGCTGGGCCTGGACGACTTCATAATTGGTCGCCATGCCCTGCTCGAACTTGCTCTGTGCCGCCTCGAGACGCTTCTGCGCCAGCTCGCGCGCGACGCCGGTTGCCTGGACACTCTCGAGCGAGCTCTGGACCGTGATCGCCGCGTTGGTGACGTCGGTGGCGATTTGCAGCTCGAGCGCCTTCAGGTTCGCCTTCGTCTGGTCGAGCGACAGCTTGGTGCGCGCGACGGTCGCTTCCTGCGCGCTCTTGCCGAGCGGATACGCGAAGTTCGCCCCGATCGTCCAATTGGGTGCGTCGAAGCCGGAGATGTTGCGAAGTGCGTCCAGGTAGCCGGACGGAATGACGGTGGTCGAGATCGCGCCCGTGATCGGATCGGCGGCGTTGCGCACGACGGTCGGTCCGCCGAGCCCGCTGAGCCCCAGGTTGAACGTCAGGTTCAGCTGCGGCTTCGTGGCATCAACCTGGTTCTGCAGGTTGATGTCGCTGATCTTCAGGTTGTTCATCGACTGCTGCAGGTCGGTGCGGTTGGCGAGGGCCCGGGCCACCGCGGCCTCGAGGTCGATCGGCTCGGCGGTCGCGGGCGGACGATCGACCGGATTGATCGACGAGGCCCACAGCGGGTCGTCCGTGCCGCTCACGATGAGCCGCTTGAGCGCCAGTTCCGTCGTGCGCACCAGGCCCTGCGCCTGGACCAGCGCCTGACGCCGGTTCGCCTGTTCGGCCTGGGCGGTCACGATGTCGATCGGGGCGAGCGTGCCGATCTCGACGCGCGCCTGGTTGTCCTGCACGAGGCGGCTCGCGATGTCGTACGAGTTCTGCGCCGCTTCGACCGACTGAATCGCGTTGACGCAGGTCCCAGTACGCGTTCCGCACGTTCGCCTGGGTCGTGGCTGTCGTCGCGCTCAGGGCGATCTCGTCGTTCTGCTGCGTCAGCCGGTTCGTTCTCAGCGCAGCGCGCGTCGAGTCGATTTTGAACCCCCGCCACAACGGCTGGGTGATGTTCCCCGTCAGGACGGAGTTGAGGGACGGATTGCGGAAGTTGGTCGTCGCGGGACTGTTGGACCGGTTGTTCGTCCAGTTGAGCGAGTAGTTGCCGCCGCCCCACCAGAGGTTCTGCGCGATCCCGGCCGACCAGTCCTGCCGCGTCGATGTCGTGGGCTGGGAAAACCCCTGCGTCGTCTGCGTCGGCAGCCGCGTGTTGCGGTTCGTGCTGGTCGCCGACGTCAGGTTGACGCGATAGTTGGCCTCGAGGCCCGCAATCGTGAAGTCGGTGAGCCGAGGAGTGATGCGCGCCACGCCGATGTCGATGTTCTTCTCCATCGCGCGCTGCACGGCGTCCTGCACCGTCAGATCGACCTCCGGACCGGGCGTCCGGAAGGGCGTCCCTGCCGGAGCCGCCTGGGCCCCCGCCGGGGGCTGCCCCTGCTGTGCCATCGCCTGGGCGATGAGCGCCTTGACGTGTTCGTTCGAGGTGTCCTGCGCGCCGGCCGAAATGGCCGTGCCGAGGACGAGGCCGGCTGCTGCCAGCATGCGTGCGGTCGTGCTCACGAGTGCCTCCAGATGACGGTGCGAAAAGTGAAGCCGCCTAGCGGCGTGTCGAATCAGTTGTTTTACGGCGTTCGGCGTCCCACCGTTCAAACATCGCGTTCAGCTTCACGCGTTGCTCGGGCGAGAGCACCCGGTGCATGCGGTAGAACATCACGGTGCGTGTCGTCGTCAACTTCGCGCGCGCGCGCTCCGCGCGGCCGACGATCCGGCTCACGGTGGCGACGTCGGCAGTACCCGGCTTTATCACCTGCGCCACTTCTGCGTCGAGCTTGTCCAGTTCTTCCTTCGCCTCGCGCAGAGCCGGGACGTTCGACTGGAAAATCTCGTCGATTTCGCTCGCCTGTTGATCGGTGATGGCGAGTTCCGTCTTCGACTCGGCCACGCGCCACCACATCCACCGCCGCTGCTGCGGCCTGTCGGCTGTCTTCTGATCGCCCGGCGGCTGCGCCTGCGACTGGTCCGCGTGCGGCAGCCCGGGTCGCTCGCGATGCCCGAGTGCCGCCACGCCCGCCGGCGCGGCACACACGAGCACGATGGCGAGAACCCCGAAAGGGTGCCTAGATGTCATTGCTGGCGTTCTCCAGATGGCGATTACTGGCGGTATTACGACCTTGCTCTACACGCTGTTTACCGCTGAAGTGAAAACCGGCGGCTACGACCATGGACATAGAATTGTCTAACTCTTTTGTTTGCAAATGTTTCTGAGGTGGCAACCGGCTTGCACGCTCAGCCGGCGCTGGACGGAAGCCGAACCGCAACAAGGAGCCGCTCGCGGTGCGAAAAGCAATGCCGGGCTGGGTGATCGCGGCGCTCGCGCTCCTCGCCATGAGCGACGGCCGCGCCGCCGATACCGACCGGGACTAGCCGGCCTCCGCCCCCACCGCGAAGCGTTCCAGCCTCTCGATCACCTGCCCGACGATGTTGTTGGGCGTCGAGGCTCCGGCGGTCAGCCCCACGCTCACAGTTCCGGTGTGAGGCAGCCAGCCGCGCGTGACGTCCTCGTTCCCCATGGTCGTCGACGGGGCGCCCACCGGCCGATGCCGGATCTCGTCGGCGGAGACCATGCTTTCGGGATCGGCGATGTGATAGGTGCGCACCTGCTCAGCGCAGATCCGCGCGAGATTGCAGGTATTGCTGCTGTTGTAGCCGCCGACCACCAGCATCAGGTCGAGCCGTTCGGCGGCCAGCAGGCTCAGCACGGCGTCCTGCCGCTCCTGCGTGGCGCTGCAGATCGTGTCGAAGGTGCGGAAGTGGGCGGCCAGCCCCGCCTCGCCGTACCGCTCGCGCATGGCGACGTGGAACATCTCGCCGATCTCGAGCGACTCCGACATCAGCATGGTCGTCTGGTTCGCGCAACCGACCCGCTCGAGATCGCGATCCGGATCGAAGCCGGGCGACATCGCGCCTTCGAAGCGCGCCAGGAATTCCTCCCGGTTCCCGCCGCTCCGGATGTACTCGCAGACGATCGCCGCTTCGGCCCGGTCGAGGACGACAAGATACCGGCCGGCCGGGTACTTCAGCGCCTGGGACGCCGTCGCGCGGGTCTCCTCGTGTTTCATCTTGCCGTGAATCACCGCCGTGAAGCCGTCCTGTGCGTAGCGGACGACGGCCTTCCAGACGTTGAGCACCGAGCCGCACGTCGTGTCGACCAGCGTGCAGCCCTGCGACGACAACTGCGCCATCTCGCCCACGGTTACCCCGAAGGCCGGCAGGATCACGACATCGTCCGCGCCCAGCGTGTCGCGGAGTTCGCCGGCATCGGACAGGAACCGGATACCGGCCTCGCGCAGTTGATCGTTCACGTGCGGGTTGTGGATGATCTCGCCCGTCAGGAAGACACTGCGTCCCGGGAACCGGCGGCGCGCCTGGTAGGCATAGTCGACGGCCCGGTCCACGCCGTAGCAGAAGCCGAATTCCCTCGCGAGGTGCACCGTGAGACGGCCCGAACGGTGGGTGAAGTCGTTGGCGCGAACCTGTTCGACAATCGCGCTGGCGTAGGCCGCCGACAGCTCACCGGCGACGGCCTCCTTCATGTCGAGGCCTTTGCGGAATATCAGGGGATGGCTGACGGCCACTCTTACCGCTGCCCGCCGTCGAAGAGCGGCGCGCGCGGAGTGATGGCATCGAGCGCGTGCAACTCGGAGAGCGAGTTGTGCGACACCGACTGGTCGATGGCCGCCATGAAGGCCGCATCGCTGTCGTTCATCGTGGTGCTGGCTGGCTGAACCCGTGAGGCCGGCCGATCCGGCGCCGGCGGGTTGATGGCGCGAACCTCGGCCGACGAGGCCCCGCCAATGAGGGCATGACGCACGTCCATCAACTGCCCGACGCCCACGCCGACGATCAGGCCCGCGGCCGCCGCGGCCGCAATCCAGCGGCGGGCGTGCGACGTGCCGGTGGACAACGGACGCGAGAAGCTCGGGAATGCAATCACTCGGGCCGGCCGCTCCGCCGCGTCGATGCGCCGCAGGATGTGGGCGTGCTGCGCCGCCAGCCGCTCGGCGGGGAAGGCTTCGTCCGCCTCGTTGACCGCGTCGACCCGCACCTGCGCCAGCCAGGTCGTGAGGGCCTCCATCCGCGCGCGGCACGACGCGCACTCGGCCAGATGGGGATGCGCCGGCTCGCCGGCACCGTCGGTCCAGATGGCCGCCAGCGCCCCGTCGTCGAGATGCCCGCCGAGCGAGAGTCGGTTAAGGATGGACACGGTGTTTCTCCCCGGTAGTCCGCTCGTGCATCGAGTTCCCGAGCAGCGTCCTCAGCTTGCGAATGGCCCGGAACAGGTGCACGCGAACCGTCGATTCGTTCAGACCCGTCAGTGCACTCACCTCGCGCGACGTGCAGCCTTCGTAATGACTCAGCATGAAGACTGACCGCTGCCGTTCGGGCAGTTTGGCGAGCGCGTCGGCCAGTTCCCGGCGCCGCTCGCGCGCGAGCAGCTGATCCTCCGGGGACGGGCCACGCCCGGGTGTCCGCTCGGCGAAATCCCGCTCGCCCCCGGGCCCTTCCGGCATCGGCGCAATCCAGCGTTCGCGACGCGTCCTGGCCTTGATGCGGTCCAGGCATCCGTTGATGAGGATGCGCGTGAACCAGACCTCGAAGGGCAGTTCCTCGCGGAACGACGCCAGATGCGAATAGGCCTTGACGAAGGCGTCCTGCACGGCTTCGTCGGCTTCCGCGGCATCACGCATGTAGTGAAACGCGATACGCGATGCCCGCCGCTGGTGCCTGGCCACCAGCTCGGCATATCGCTCCCGCGCCTCGGCGTGACGGCCGTCGGCCTGCGCCGCCTTGACAGCGGAGGCCGCAGCGGCGTCCGCTTCGCGCCCGCTCAGGCCGGCCGCTTGAGCTCCTGTCATAGTTACGCCACAACTTCCAGGGACGTTTCACCCGCCTTCGCCGCTTTGCGGCTTCGGCGAGGCAGGCTCGCTTCGCCGCTTTGCGGCTTCGGCGAGGCAGGCTCGCTTCGCCGCTTTGCGGCTTCGGCGAGGCAGGCTCGCTTCGCCGCTTCGCGGCTTCGGCGAGGCAGGCTCGCTCGGCGGCTTTGCCGCTTCGGCAGGCAGGCCCGCTAGGCGGCTTTGCCGCTTCGGCAGGCAGGCCCGCTAGGCGGCTTCGCCGCTTCGGCAGGCGCTTCGGCCATCCTCATTATAAAGGGCCGGGTAGAATGGGCGCACGTGAACAGTACGCCACAGGGCCGCCCCCGGGGCTCCGAGTTCGTCTTCGCCCGCCTGCGGTACGATTCCGGAGACTGGGACTATAACCCGAAGGTCGCCGCCAACATCCTGAATTCCGTGGTGGAATACACGTCGATCCGGACGTATCCGGACGAAGTCATCATCCCTCCCTCGTCCGATGAACTCCTCGCGTTCCCGTTCCTGTTCATGACCGGGCACAAACTCGTGCGCTTCGGCGCAGCCGAGCGCGACCGCCTCCGGCGATTCGTGGAGCAGGGCGGCCTCCTCTTCTCGGACGACTGCAACCACGACGTCAACGGGCTCTACGCGCGGAGTTTCGAGGAAGAAATGCTGCGGATCTTCGGCCAGGCCGGTCGAATGCCCAAATTACCAGCCGGTCACGCTCTCTATCACAGCTTTTTTGCGTTTCCCGACGGGCCGCCGTCCACGAGCCATGAGTTGAACGGCTGGGGAGACGACATCGTGCACGACTACCTGCGCGCGGTCGAGCTGGGAGGGCGGGTCGGCGTGCTGTACAGCAACAAGGACTACGGGTGCGAGTGGGACTACGATTGGCGCAACAAGCGCTTCCAGCGCGAGGACAACACCCGATTCGGCGTGAACGTCGTCGTGTACTCCATGACAGGCTGAGCCACGCCCGGAGGCTCTCGCCGGTCAGTCGAGGGTGACGAGCCTCGTGCCGGGGTAGTAGTGCTGGAGGACTGCCGGGACCGCGCCGCCAGCCCGGATGCGCGCCAGCGCGCCGGCCTGGCAGAGCCCGACGCCGTGGCCGAAGCCCCGGCCTTCGAAGTACAGCCGGTCACGGTTGCGGCGGACGTCGAACCATGTGCTCTTGATCGTTCGCGCGCCGAGGGCGTGGCTGAGCACCTCCCGCAGGACTTCGCCGCTGACGATCCGGTCGCGGCCCGCGTGCAGGGCGACGCGCTCGGCACGGCCGGCCTCGTCGCGGTCGAGCACCGTCATCCCGTCGAGCCGATTGCCGACCTGGGTTCGCGAGTCGGTGTTGAGGGCGGCGCGGACGTCGGCCATCGTTGCGTCGTACCGCCACGTGGCGTGCGCGTTCGTGGCGGGGCCATCGTCCGGAAGACTCACCAGGTAAGACTGTTCGGGACCACCCCAGACGGCGGACGCCCGGCTCGTGCGCCCGCCGCAGTCCGCATGGAAGAGTGCGTCGGCCGGCGCATCATCGAACCAGAGGACCTGTCCACGGGTGCGGGCCACGGCTCCGGCGGCCGCCGCCGCCCACCGCGAGGTCAACAGGCGTCCGGGCTGAAAGAGCTGGCAATGCGTGGTGGAGCAGAGGTCGTAGCCATCCGGAGCGTGGCGCGACAGGTGGGCCACCGCATACGTGCGGCTGATGACGGCCTGCACCTCGAACATCCGTTCGACGACCGCGGAGTCGCCAGAGGCCGGAGCGAATTCGGAGAGGATCGTCGCCTCGACGTAGTCCTCGAGCGCGACGCGCTGAATCGCGTTCGTGCCGCCATCGCTCACCTGCACGCGCACGACGCCGGGCGCTGCGGCCCTCGGCGACGGCAGCGCGGGCCGCGCGGAGGGGGCCGAACAGCCCGCCGCTCCGATCGCCAGGAGCGACATGACGGCGTAGGGCGACACATTCATGTACTCGGTTATCGGCGGGAGCGGCTGTAAACTTAGGGCGCCGTGCCATCGAGCCGTGCCGAACGCTGATCCCATATGTCCCGCATCCTGGTCATCGACGACGACGAGGCCGTGCGCGAGAGCGTCCATCGCATCCTGCGCTCGGCCGGCTACTCCGTGCAGACGGCCGCCAGCGGTGAAGCGGGGCTCGAACTGGCGCGCGGCGGAGCCTTCGACGTGATCCTCTCGGACTTGCGGATGCCCGGGATTTCGGGCGTCGATGTCCTGCGTCACCTCCGGGAGATGCGCGTGGACTCGTCGTTCATCGTAATGACGGGGTTCGGCACCGTGGACACCGCCGTCGAGTCGATGAAGCTCGGCGCCATCGACTTCGTGCAGAAGCCCTTCTTCCGCGACGAACTCCTGATGCGTGTGCGGGCGGCCGCCGAACGACGCCAGCTCACGCGGCAGGTCGACCTCCTCCAGCGGCAGATGCGGCCCGGCGGCACGCTCGAGGCCCTGGTGGGCCCGAGTCCGGTCATGCAGAAGGTCCGGGACGCCATCGCGCGCGCGGCCGCAGCACCCGGCACCGTGCTGATCACCGGCGAGACCGGTACGGGTAAGGAACTGGCGGCACGCGCGGTTCATGCCGGCAGCACTCGCGCCGATCGGCCGCTGGTCACCCTGAATTGCGCGGCGCTGTCCGAGTCGCTGCTCGACAACGAGTTGTTCGGGCACGCACGCGGGGCGTTCACCGGCGCGTCGGTGGCGCGCCCCGGGCTCGTGGAGCACGCGTCGGGCGGCACGCTCTTTCTCGACGAAATCGGGACCATGTCGAGTGGCCTTCAGGCCAAGCTGCTCCGGGCTCTCGAAATGGGCGAGGTGCGGCGCATCGGCGAGAATGCAACGCGCCAGGTAGATGTGCGGTTCGTCGCGGCGACGAACCTCGATCTCGATGGCTCGGTCGCCGCCGGCGAGTTCCGCAAGGACCTCTACTACCGGCTGAACCTTCACCGCGTGCACATGCCGCCGCTGCGCGAACGCCCCGGAGACATACACTACGCTCGTCGAGCATTTCCTGCGCCAGTACGCCGGCTCCGGTGTCACGGGCTGTTCCGACGAGGCGTGGGCGCTCCTGGAAGTGGTACGACTATCCCGGCAACGTGCGGCAGCTCGAGCATCTCGTGCAGCGGGCGATCGCCATCGCCCGCGGGCCGCTGCTCGAGCGCGACGATTTTCCCGAGGAGTTGTGCGCCGCCAGGCCGGCGGCCCAGCCGGCGGAGGGGAGCGTGGCTGCCGCCCGCGGGCGCGCCGAGCGCGAGATGGTCGCCGGCGCCCTCGTTCGCCACCATGGTGAAGTCGGCGCCGCCGCCAGGGACCTCCAGATCAGCCGCACCACCATGTGGCGGCTGATGAAGAAGTTCGGCCTCTCCGAACGATGAGGCCGCCGGCGCGCGGCCCGGCGTCGGTATCGTCCGCCGGACCCGTGCGCGGCTGTTTCAGATTTGCAACTGCTGTGCGTTCCTTGCGTGCAACGCGCACACGGATCCGGTCGATGTCGCGCGCGCGCACCTCCCGCTAAGCTGTTGACCCGCCTCGATCTTGTCCGCACACGTGGGCCGTGAGCGGTTTCGGCCCGCCTCTTGCGGTATGGAGTGCGCCGGGCGCTTGTCCGGTAGGCCAGACTCATGATGAATGCCGTCTCGCTTGCTGATCGTGGAGGACCACCACCGCCTGTGCCTGGACGTATCCCGGGCCGGGCCGTCGCGCGGCTACCGCATCACCTGTGCCGCGTCGCTGGCGGAAACATCCGCCGTCCTCGACCGGGTCGCGATCGACGCGGCGCTGGTCGACCTCGGCGTCGGGGCCGATTCGGGCTTCGACGTGATGGGCCTGCTCAAGGCGCGTGCGCCCGACGCTGAGATCGTCGTCATCTCCGATTCGACGTCGCTGGCCTCCGCCATCCGTTCGCACGAGATGTCGGCGTTTGCGTTCGTGCAGAAGCCGTTTGCCGACGAGCAGCTGTTCTCGACGCTCGAGCGCGCGGTCGAACGGCGCCGCATGAATCTCGACAACCGGCGGCTCGTCTGGGAGCTTCAGACGATCAACGAAATCGCCGACGGGATTGCCGCGTTGCTCGACCTGCGGCCGGTGCTGACGGGCGCGCTGCAGAGAGTGGTCCGCGCGATGTCGGCCTTCGGCGGGTCGATTCGCCTGAAGGACGAGCGCGCCGGCCGGTTCGAAGTCGAGGCGACCATTGGCCACGACGCGATCGCGCAACTGCGGACCAGCGCAGGGATCCGCGTGACCCGCCCGAGCGATCAGGTCATTGCCACCAGCGCGGCGTGCGTCATCGACGATTTCGCCGTCTACGGCGATGTCGATCCGGCCGACCTTCCGGTGCGGAGCGCGATCAGCGTGCCGATGCGCGCGGGGGACGAGCTGCTCGGGACGCTCTCGATCGGGTCGGCTGCGCCGCACCGCTTCACGCCGGCAGACCAGCGCCTGCTGTCGATCGTCGCGGGCCAGATCTCGGTCGCCGTGCAGTACGCACGGCTGCACGACACGGTCTGCCGGGCCAAGCGCGAGTGGGAGCGTACGTTCGACGCGATCAACGATCCGATCGCGGTCTTCGACAGCGACGAACGCCTGTTGCGCGGCAATCAGGCGCTGGCCGTGCACCTCGGCCAGCGCGTCACAGACGTGCGGGGCAAGACATGCCGCGAAATCTGGTCGTGCGTCGAAACGTGCGAAGAGTGCCCGATCCGGCGTCCGCTGAACAGCGACAGCTGCCGGAGCGAAATCACGCGTCCGGACGGTCAGATTTTCAGCATCACGGCGTTTCCGGTCACCGGCGGAGCGGACCGCGCCTCGGTCGTCCAGGTTGCCCACAACGTCACGGAGGAAATCCGGAACGCGCGCAAACTCCAGCAGATGAGCGACGATCTCGCGCAGGCCAATGCGCGGTCGATGGCCGCGCTCGAGCGTCTGAAGTCGACGCAGGCCCAGCTCCTCCAGGCTGAAAAACTGTCGGCGGTCGGGCAGCTGGTCGCCGGTGTGGCGCACGAGCTGAACAATCCGCTGACG
This sequence comes from uncultured Acidobacteriota bacterium, assembly GCA_963817635.1. GTDB lineage: Bacteria > Acidobacteriota > Vicinamibacteria > Vicinamibacterales > 2-12-FULL-66-21 > CAWFPR01. Next base: position 475,203 of record CAWFPR010000002.1, read on the forward strand.
AGCGTCATCGGCTACGCGCAGCTGCTCGAAGAGGAACTGCGCGACGGACCGAACAGCCCGGGCGCGCGGCCGGCCGCCGAGGTTGCGCGGGATCTGCACCGGATCGCCGAGGAGTCCGAGCGTGCGGCCCGCATCGTCCGCAACCTGCTGGCATTCGCCCGGCGCCAGTCCGCCGAACGCGCGCCCCGGGATGTCGCCGACCTGTTCGCGCGCGTCCTCGCGCTGCGGTCGTACGAGCTGCGCCTGAGCAATGTGGAACTCGAGACGGAGTTCGTTCCGGGCCTGCCGCCGGTCGTGGTGGACGCGAGCCAGCTGCAGCAGGCACTGCTCAACCTGTTGCTGAACGCTGAACGGGCGATGCGCGGCCGCGACCATTGCCGTCTCCATGTCGGGACGCGCTACGACGAGGCCGCCGCGACGGTGGAGATGTTCGTGACGGACACCGGCCACGGCATCGACCCGGCGAACCTGACGCGCATCTTCGATCCGTTCTTCACGACCCGCGACGTCGGCGACGGCACGGGGCTCGGCCTCAGTATCTGCTACGGCATCGTGCGCGATCACGGCGGCCAGATCCTGGTCGACAGCCGTGTGGATGCCGGGACGACGTTTTCCGTGCTGCTGCCGGCGCGCGTCGAGACGCCGGCGGCTGACGAGCGGGTCCTCGTCGCCCACGGCGAGAGCGGCCAGCGCGAGTACGTCGCGGCGGCGCTCAGCGGGTGGGGCTACAACGTGGTGACGGCTGGTACCACCGGCGAAGCGCTCGACGCCTGGCGCACCCACACGCTGCAGTGCGGATTCGTCGACGGGGCGCTGCTCGCCTCCGATCTCGGGACATGGCGCGCGGCGCGCGCGGCGCACGCCGAGTGTCCACTCGTGGTCATTTCGCTTGGTGGCGAAGAGGGCGAGGTGGAGCGGTTCGGACGCGAGTGTGCCAGCGCCGTCCTCACGCCACCGTTCCAGTTGCGGGCCCTGAGGGCGGCGGTTCGCGCGGTTTCCAAGGAGTGCGTATGACAGGCCAGCGGCCTCTCCTCGTCGTGGTCGATGACGAGCAGGGCATTCTCGAGATCGTGGGGCGATTCGCCCATCGGGCCGGGTTCGACGTGACAACCTGTTCGGGAGGGCGCGAGGCGATCGAGCAGCTCCAGAAGCGGCGCGCGGATCTCGTCCTGGTCGATCTGCGCATGCCGGAGGTCGGCGGCCTCGACGTGATCCGGGCGATCCGCGAGACCGACCCCGGCTGCCAGGCCATCCTGATGACCGGCTTTGCGAGCGTCGAGACCGCGGTCGAGGCGATCAAGCTGGGCGCGATGGACTACCTGAGCAAGCCGCTCGACTTCGGCCGCCTGGGCCAGGTGCTCGCGTCGGTGCGGGAGGAAATCGAGCGGCGCTGCAGCCTCATGTCGATGGAAAGCGACCTCGCCCGCCGGCTGGAGTTCTGCGGAATGATCGGGCGCGGGGCGCTCATGCAGGACCTGTTCGGCATGATCCGCCGGCTGGCGCCGCACGTGCGGACGGCGCTCGTCAGCGGCGAAACCGGCACCGGCAAGGAACTCGTCGCGCGCGGCCTGCACAAGATCGGCCCACGCCGCGACCGCCGCTTCGTCACCGTCAACTGTTCGGCGGTCGTCGAGTCGCTCTTCGAGAGTGAGCTGTTCGGCCACGTGCGCGGAGCCTTCACGGGCGCGACCGAGAACAAACCGGGGCTGTTCGAGGCTGCCGACGGCGGCACCCTCTTTCTCGACGAGGTCGGCGAGCTTCCGCTGAGCGTCCAGGCGAAGCTGCTGCGCGTGCTGGAGCTCGGCGAGGTGCATCGCGTCGGTTCGCTGGAACCGCGGCGGGTCAACGTGCACGTGATTGCGGCGACGAATCGGGACCTGCGCGCCGACGTGGCGGCCGGCCGGTTTCGGAGCGATCTCTACTACCGGCTCAACGTCGTCGAGATCCACCTGCCGCGCCTGTGCGACAGGCGCGAGGACATCCCGTACCTGACGGCGGCGTTCGTGCGCGACACCAGCGAACGGCTGCAGAAGCCGGTGCTCGGCGTCACGCCCGGAGCCGAGCGCCTGCTGGCGGCGGCGCCCTGGGAGGGCAACGTGCGCGAGCTGCGCAACGTGCTCGAACGGGCGTGCATTCTCACCGACGGTGACGTGATCACCGAGCGCGAGCTGGCGTCGAGCATGCCGGGCGCCACGGCCGGCGATTGGACGATGGCGAGCGGCCGTGGAGCCGGCAGCTCCACGCCACAGGCGGACCCCACACTGCTCGTCGACGTCGAGCGCGACCACATTCAGCGGGCGCTCGCCCGTGCCGGCGGCAACAAGAAGGCGGCCGCCCAGATGCTCGGCTTGAGTCGCCGGGCGCTCTATCGCCGGCTCGAACGTCTGGATCTGTCGGTCACGATCGCCCGGCGCCACGGGACCGACGTGCTGGTCGAAGTCTGAATATGGAACCCACGGACAATGTTCCGGTCGCCTCTTCCGCCGCTGCTGCGCAAGGTCCTGCGCGCGGTGTGCTCGTGGTGGAGGACGAAAACGGCGTGCGCGACCTGATGACGCGCTGGCTCGAGGCAGGCGGCTACTCCGTGATGGCGGCAGCCAACGCCGAGGAGGCGCTCGGACGCCTCGAGTCGTCGGCGCCGCCGGCCGTCGCCCTGTGCGACATCCGCATGCCGGGACACGACGGGCTGTGGCTCGCCGAGCGGATCCGTCAGCGATACCCCGAAACCGCCGTCATCATGGCGACCGGCGTTCAGGATGTCGGACCCGCCGTCGAGAGCCTGCGGCAGGGCGTCATCGACTACCTGACCAAGCCGTTCGGCCGGGACCGCCTCCGAGAAGCCGTGCTGCGCGGCCTCGAATGGCATCGATCGGCATGGGACGCCAGGCGCTGGCGCGAGTCGCTCGAACAGGAGCTCGAAATCCGCCGCCTTCGCCTGTCCGACGCCATCGGCTCCCTGCACGTGGACAGCGACGAGGAACTCGACGCCATGCTGGCGATGCTGACGCTCAGCGATCGGGACGCCTACGCGCACGGCTACCGCGTCGCGGCACTCTCGCTGAGCATGGGACGCATCCTCGGCATGGACGAGCCCGATCTCGTCCTGGTCGAACACGCGGCCCTGCTGCACGACCTCGGCAAACTCGTCATGCCGGAAGCGATTCTGCGCAAACCGGCGCCGCTGAACCCGGAAGAGCAGGTGCTCGTCCGCCTGCACCCGTCCATTGCCGCCGACCTGGCCGCGCAGGTCCCGTTCCTGGCGGCCAGCAGCGAGATCATCCGGGACGTGCACGAGCGCATGGACGGCCTCGGGTATCCACGCCGGCTGCGAGCCGAGGACATCCCGCTCGGTGCCCGCATCGTCTGCCTGGCCGATGCCTACGACACGATGACTCGGCCACGGGTCTTTCGCGACGCCCTTTCGCCGGGCGATGCGGTGCTCGAACTGGCGCGCTGCAGCGACTCCCAGTTCGATCCCGGCCGTCGTCGACGCGTTCCGGCAGGTCATCGCCGCGCAGTAGACCGCGGCACCCCCGGCTGGCCGCCCGTCCGTGGCTACGCCGATCCCTGCATTGACTTCGCGCTGTTCACCCCAGTACCAATCTATTGTTGGTCCGACCGCAACGGCACCCGACACGTGTGCTTGTTCGTAGCTGGGGGGAGCGAGGACAGGATGACACAGGGGCAGCAGGCAGCCGGCCTCGAGGCGCACGGCATCCACAACGTGGCGCGCGTGTCCTGGAACCTCAGTGTGCCGGCGCTGTACGAGGAGGCGGTCCGCCGGCGCGAGGCGCTCATCTCGGTCAACGGCCCGCTCGTGTGCCGCACCGGCCAGCACACGGGGCGCTCTCCCAACGACAAGTTCATCGTCCGCGAGTCTTCGAGCGAAGACAAGGTGTGGTGGAGCAAGGTCAACCGGCCGATTGACGCGGGGCGGTTCGAGACGCTGCACGAGCGCATGCTCAGCTACATGGAAGGCAAGGAGATCTTCGTCCAGGACTCCTACGCCGGGGCCGATCCGCGTTACCGCCTGCCCGTACCGGATCATCACCGAGCAGGCCTGGCACAGCCTGTTCGCCAGGCACATGTTCATCGACGTTCCCGGCGGCGAGGGGCATCCGGCTCACGCGGCGCCCGAATTCACCGTCATCGACATGCCCGGCGTGCATGCGGACCCCAGGGTCCACGGGACCAATTCAGAGGTCTTCATCCTGGTGAACTTCGCGAAACAGCTCGTGCTGATTGGCGGGACGAGCTATGCCGGCGAGATCAAGAAGTCGATCTTCACGGTGATGAACTACCTGCTGCCCCTGCGCAAGGTGCTGTCCATGCACTGTTCCGCGAATATCGGCCGCCAGGACGACGTGGCGCTGTTCTTCGGCCTGTCCGGCACCGGCAAGACGACGCTCTCGAGCGATCCGGACCGGAGCCTGATTGGCGACGACGAGCACGGATGGAGCGAAGTCGGCGTCTTCAACGTCGAAGGCGGCTGCTACGCCAAGATGATCAGACTCTCGGCCGAGGCCGAGCCGCAGATATTCGAGACGACGCGTCGTTTCGGCACGGTGCTCGAAAACGTCCACATGAACAGCGACACGCGGCGCCTGGACTTCGACGACGACGCGCTCACCGAGAACACCCGCGGAGCCTATCCGCTGGATTTCATCGCGAACTCGGTGCCGGGTGGGCAGGCGGGCCATCCGCGCAACATCATCATGCTGACCGCTGATGCGTTCGGCGTGCTGCCTCCGATTGCCCGGTTGACGCCCGCGGGGGCCATGTATCACTTCCTGTCCGGATACACCGCGAAAGTGGCGGGCACGGAAAAGGGGGTGACGGAGCCGAAGGCGACGTTCAGCACCTGCTTCGGCGCCCCCTTCATGGTGCTGCACCCGACCGTGTATGCGACGTTTCTCGGCGAGCGGATCGCGCGGCACGATTCACGGGTCTGGCTCGTGAACACCGGGTGGACGGGTGGCCCGTACGGCGTGGGATCGCGCATGAAGATCGCGCACACCCGCGCGATCATCAAGGCAGCACTCGCCGGCGAACTCGACGATGTCAGCTATCATTCCGATCGCATCTTCAATCTCGACGTGCCGCAGAGCTGCCCGGGCGTGCCGGCCGACGTGCTCAACCCGCGCAATACCTGGAAGAACGTCAACGACTACGACGCGCAGGCGCACCGGCTCGCGCGGATGTTCGCCGACAACTTCAAGACCTTCGAAGCTGACGCGGGCGCTGACGTGAGAGCGGCGGGTCCGCACGTCGGTTAGCGGGCGACCTCCCGCGGACGCCCAGGGGCATCCGTCCGCGGTCGCCTCCGGCGTGCCGGCGGCCGCGCAGAGTACAATCGGGCAGTCGAAATCCAGCGTGCCTGCCTACGAACCCGTCATCGGTCTCGAAATCCACGCGCAGTTGTCCACGCGCAGCAAGATCTTCTGCGGCTGCAGCACGCGCTTCGGCGAGCCGTCGAACACCAACGTGTGCCCGGTGTGCCTCGGGCTGCCGGGTGCATTGCCCGTCCTCAACGGCCGCGCCGTGGAACTGGCCGCGCGTGCCGGTCTCGCGCTCGGGTGCACGGTCCACACGGTTTCCATCTTCGCGCGCAAGAACTACTTCTATCCGGACCTGCCGAAGGGGTACCAGATTTCCCAGTACCAATCGGCCGCTCGCGACCGGCGGGGCCGTCGATTTCCACGTGCAGGGGGTGCATCGGCGCGTCGGCGTGACGCGCGTCCACCTCGAAGAGGACGCGGGCAAATCGCTCCACGAGGGGTTCGCCGGGTCCGATCGCTTCACGTCGCTCGACTTCAATCGAAGCGGCGTGCCACTGATCGAGATCGTCACCGAGCCCGACATCAGGTCGGCCGCGGAAGCGGCGGCGTTCTTCGCGCACGTCCGCGCGATGCTCGTGGCTCTTGCCATCACCGACGGAAACATGGAAGAGGGGAGCCTGCGGTGCGACGCCAACGTGTCGGTGCGGCCGGCCGGCACCGGCGGGTTCGGCGTCAAAGTCGAATTGAAGAACCTCAATTCCTTCAAGTACGTGCAGCACGCGATCGAATACGAGATCGCCCGGCACGCCTCAATGCTGGATGGCGGCGGCCGCGTCGTTCCCGAGACACGCCTCTGGGACCAGGCGTCCGGTGCGACGGTCTCGATGCGGTCGAAGGAAGAAGCGAACGACTACCGGTACCTCGCCGAGCCGGACCTCCCCCCGCTCGTCCTCGCCCGGTCGTGGATCGAGGAACTCCGCCGCACCCAGGCGGAGCTGCCCGACGCGCGCCGCCGGCGCTTCATGTCGGACTACGGACTTCCGGAGTACGATGCGGCGCTGCTGACCCAGTCCCCCGGCCTCGCCGATTACTTCGAAGCGACCGCGGCGGAGGCCGGAAACGCGAAGGCCGCCAGCAACTGGATCATGGGCGAGCTGATCCGGAACCTGAACGAAGGCGGCACACGGATCGAGGACGCGGGGATTGCGCCATCGGCACTGGCGGGCTTGATCCGACTCGTGGACTCGGGCACTATCAGCGGACCGGTCGCCAGGATGGTCTTCGGGAAGATGTACGGGACGGGACGTTCCGCCGCGGCGATTGTGGACGCGGAGCATCTGGCCCGGATCGACGATGAAGGCGAAATCGAGCGGGTCGTGCGTGATGTGCTCGCCGCCAATGCGCGAGCCGTCGCGCAGTACCGAGGCGGCAAGCGACAGACGTTCGGTTTCCTGGTCGGCCAGGTCATCAAGGCCACCGCCGGCCGAGCGAACCCGGACGCGGTGAACCGGCTCGTGGAGGCCGCACTGCGGAAGGACAACGAGTGATTGAGGCGCAACATCTGTCGAAGGCGTACGGCCGCGGCGTCTACGCGGTGCGGAACCTGTCGCTGCGCGTGGACAAGGGAGAGTTCGTCTTCCTGACCGGTCCGAGCGGCGCCGGCAAGTCCACGCTGCTGCGCCTGCTCTTGCGTCAGGACGTGCCGTCCGAAGGGCAGCTCGTGGTCGGCGGACGAAACCTCGCGTCGCTCTCGCCGCGCCAGGTGCAGGGATATCGCCGTTCGCTGGGCTTCGTCTTCCAGGACTTCAAGTTGCTCCAGAAGAAGACCGTCCTCGAGAACGTCGCCTTCGTGCCGCGGGTGCTCGGGATGGCGCTCGCGCAGCAGCAGCGCCGCACGTTCCAGGTGCTGAAGTGGGTTGGGCTGCAGCACCGGATGGCGGCCTATCCGATGGAACTCTCAGGCGGCGAACAGCAGCGGATCGCGATTGCCCGCGCCCTCGTGAACGATCCCGCCATCATCCTGGCGGATGAGCCGACCGGAAATCTCGACCCGGATCTATCGCTCGAAATCATGAACCTCTTTCGCGAGATCAACGCGCGCGGCACGACCGTCATTGTCGCGACGCACGACCGCGAGCTCATTCGCCGTGTCGGGCGCAAGGCGATCACGCTCGATCACGGTCAGATCGTCGAGGTCACGTAGTGCGCGCGCTGCGATATTTCTTCCTGGAGGCCGGAGCGAGCCTGTGGAGGGGCCGCCGCGCCGCGGCCCTCGCGGTCCTCACCATTGCCGCCGGCCTGTTCGTGCTCGGCTTCTTCCTCGTCTTCAACGCCAACCTCCAGCGGCTCGTCACGCAGTGGACCGAGTCGGCGGAGCTCTCGGTGTATCTCGCCGACGACGTCACGCCGGAGGAGCTGACGACCATCGATGCGCTCGTGGGGAAGAGCGGTCTGGCGGCGCACCGTGAGTACCTCTCGAAAGCGCAGGCGGCCGAGCGCTTCAAGCGGGACTTCCCGGACCTGGCACCGTCGGCCGAACGGCTCGAGAGCAACCCGTTTCCGGCGTCGTTCGAAGTGCGTCTCGACCCGGGCAGGCGAGAGGCCCGCGAAGCCGTCGATTCGCTCGCGGCAACGCTCGGCGCCGTCCACGGGGTCGCCGACGTTCGCTACGACCCGCGCTGGCTCGACCGGCTGAATACCATCGTCCGGTTCGTGCGGGGTGTGGGGCTGCTGGTCGTGGTGCTCCTGGCGATCGCCTCGGCGCTGACAGTGTCGAACGTCGTGCGGCTGGCGGCGTCGGCGCGCCGTGACGAGATCGAGATCATGCAGCTCGTCGGGGCTCCGTTCGCCTACGTTCGCGGCCCGTTCATCGTCGAAGGGATCCTCCAGGGGGGCGCCGGGGCCGTGGTGGCGCTGGTGCTGCTGTGGGGGATGTTCACCGCGATGCGGCTCCGATACGGGCAAGTGGCCGCCGACGCCGTGGGGCTGACCAGCATTTCGTTTCTCCCCGTGGAACTCTGGATCGCCGTGATCGGAGGAGGCATGCTGCTCGGGTGCATCGGCGGCGTGATCGTCGCCCGGGGCGTGCGCTGAGAGCCATCCGGACGACAGTGGGCCGCGCGAACGTTTGACAGCCGTTCGCATCGACGCTTACACTGACGGTACCGCTCAAACATGATCCGCGCGAGGAGTTGCATGGCACGCGTTGTCAGCCCGGACCGGGTATTTGACGCTCTTGTCAACGTACCCGCCGATTTCTACCGCGAGGAGTTCCTGCGCCACCGCGAATGTCTGAAGCGGCAGCGCGAGTACTTTTCCGAGCGAGCCATCGACGGCGCCGATCAGGCGCTGGCTCGGGTCCTCGGACGGCTCGACGAGCTGTGCGAGAAGGACGGCGCGGAGCAACTGATGAGTCGCCTGCTCCGGACGTTCAATGCCGTGACCGGCCTGTCAGGCTGGTCGGATCCCCAGAAGTTCCACTGACCACCGCACCCGGACGCCAGGAAGCCGAGCGCATTCTGCGCGCCGCTGTGGAGGCGGTCATGCCAGGGCCGCTCGTCAGGCGCCGCCGTGGCGCGCACCGGCCTCATGTCGCGCGCCCCGCTGCGCGTGGTCGCGGCGGGAAAGGCGGCCGCCGGGATGGCGCAGGGGCTCGCCCTCGCCGGCGTGCCGATTGCCGACGGCATCGTCGCCGGACCAGCCGTTGCCGCACCATCCTATTCCCCAGCCGTTCCGCTGGATTCCGACCGGTCACCCCTCGCCAGATCGCCGGAGCATGCTCGCGGCCGGGCAGGCGCTCGAGCTGGCGACGGCGAGCCGGGAAGGCTTGTTCGTGGTGCTGCTCTCGGGCGGAGCCTCATCCATGCTGGCTCTTCCCGCGCCCGGCGTGACGCTGGCCGGGAAGGTGGCGACGGCTGATGCGCTGATGCGCGCCGGCGCGCCGATCGGCGCACTGAATACCGTGCGGAAGCATCTGTCGGCGATCAAGGGCGGACGACTCGCGGCCGCGGCGGGGGAGACCATCACGCTGGCCATTTCCGACGTGCACACACCCGTGGAAGACGATCCATCCGTCATCGGTTCGGGACCAACCGTCGCCGATCCCTCGACGTTCGCCGATGCGCTGCGGATCGTCACGGAGGTCTATCGCGAGGCGACCGTGCCGCCGGCGGTCGTGGAGTACCTCGCGCGCGGTGTCCGGGGCGACATCGAGGAGAGTCCGAAGCCCGGCGATTCGCGCCTTTCGCGCGGCCAATACCACGTGCTCGCCAATCGGCACACCGCGATGGCGGGCGCCGGGCAGGCGGCCCGGGCGCTGGGGTTCGAGGTGATCACGCGATCGGCGGTGACGGCGGGAGACGCGCGGGAGGCCGGGCGCCGCTTCGCGGAAGAAGGCCTGGCGAGTCCGGGCCGCCGGCCGCTGTGCCTCGTCGCGTCCGGGGAGACCACGGTCCGGGTGCGCGGCACCGGCCGCGGCGGCCGGAACCAGGAGTTTGCGCTCGGCGCAGCCGCGATGCTGCGCGACCGCGGCGCACTGGTCGCCAGCCTCGGCACGGACGGCATCGACGGCCCGACCGACGCCGCGGGAGCGATCGTCGATGGAACGACCGAGCGGCGTGCCCGGCTGGCGGGTCTCTCCATCGAGGCGGCGCTCGAGAACAACGACGCTTATCCGCTCCTCGCTCAACTCGGCGACCTCGTGCGGTGGGGGGCGACCGGGACCAACGTCGGCGATGTCCACATCCTGCTGATCGCCGGGCCCTGAGCGAAGGGCCGAGAAGCGGTCCTGAGTCGAAGCCCGGAGGGCGGACTATTCGCTCGTTCAGGAATAGTCCGGGCTAGAATCAGTCGATGAGTACCCGCACCACGCTCGTGCTGTCCGGCCTCGGCGCGCTGGTCGTCTGCCTCGCGGTCGGCTACGCCTGGGGCGCGTCCGGGCGGCGCCCGGCCGAGATCGCCCTGGACGGGGCGAGCCAGCAACTGGACCTCGCCGAAGGGCGCGGCGCGATCCTCGAGGGGCGCGTCAGTCTGTACAACATGAACTTCGGGGATGCGAGCGCCCGCCTCGAAGACGCGAAGGTGCCGCTGCGGCGGGTTCGGCAGCGCTACCTGGATGCCGGGAAGAACGCCGCCGCGGCGGACATCGACACGGCGCTCGGCGACATCGACGAGGCCCAGCGGCTCGCGGGAAAGCTCGATCAGTCCGCCAACACGAAAGCGGGAGAGGCGCTCCGGGCCATCGCGGCCGCTACTTCAAAATCGCTGCCTTGACGTCAACCCGCACGGACGTGCGGGCCGCGGTGGGATCGGCCGATTGCGAGACCATGGCCGGCTTGCCGTCATCGAGGATCATCGTGAGGCTCTCGGTCAGCAGGGCCGGCGCCGCTTTCTCGCCCGTGTCCGCCTCCCGCCGGTACTCCAGTGAAAAGGCCAGCCGGACCCGCCCGTCGCGCGTCAACTCGGGGCGCGCATCGACGTTGAGGACGGCGTTGCCGCCGCCGGTGCGCACGCGGCCGCTTTCACGGTCGGCCACCAGCATCGACACCGTACGCGGCGGAATCTGCGCGCCCTCGCGCTGCTCGGAGACCGTCAGGTCGATGCGTACGTTGAGCGCCTGTGCCGCCGCGCGCGCGGGGGGCGGCGGCACCGGCGCCTGCGCCTCCTGGGCGACGGCGAGAGTGGACGTCAGGGCGGCGGCCGCCAGCGTTGCGATCGTGTGTCTCAGCATGTGCTCTGTGCTCTCCGCGGTCCGATTCCATCTCCGGTCATTTTCGCGTCGGCATCGGTTCGACACGGATGCGGCCGACTTCGAGCGGCGCGATTCGGATTTCCGGGACGCCGATGGGCGGCGGCATTCCAGGGCGATCGTCCGCCGGCTGGCCGGCACTCTCCGTGGGAAAGACTACATCGTCGATGGCTGCGGCCGCGGCGCTGACGCGCGGATCGCGGCCGCCAAAGACGTTGGCAATCCGCGGCATCGCGATAGGCGTATCGGCAGCGCGAGCGCGCGGCTGGCGCGAGGCGGTGGCTCGCGCCTTCTCCACGACCGGCTCGCGGGGCGCGGGCCGGTCGGCCGCTGGAGCGGATGGCGAAGGCAGCGCGATCGCGGCGCCTTCCGCCGGACGTGACGCAGGCTCCAGTGCCGGCCTGAAGACGACGACGGCGAGCACCAGGACCGCGAGGGCGCCGATTCCGGCGGCGACGCGTGGGAACAGGCGGATTCGCGGAGCCGGCGCCTCTATCCGCGCCAGCACGCGCCGACGCAGTCCCGGCGCCGGATCGACCTGCATCATCGTCCGCACCGCGCGGTCGATGGCGCGCCCGGTCGCGCCGTTCCGCTCGACGGCCTCCGGAAGGTCCTCATTCATAAGCGTACCCAAGGGCGGACAGCTTGCGCTTCAGGACCCGGCGGGCCTCCGACACGCGCCATTTCACCGTGCCGACCGGCGCGTCGAGAATCAGCGCGATCTGCTCGTATGTGTGTTCCCCGGTTCCGGCCAGAAGCAGCGCGTCGCGCAGCTTGCGCGGAAGCGTGCCAATCAGGCGCATCACGTTCTGCTGGAGCTCATCGTCGGTCACCGCGTCCTCCTGGGAGCGGTCTCGTGAAGCCACCCGTTCCACCTGATCGAAGGCGTCGTTTCCAGCCGCGTCGCGAGGTGGCGAGACGGTCATCCGGAGCCACCGCGTGAGGCTCTTGCGCCGGTCGATGGCCTTACGCCAGGTGATCGACAGGAGCCAGGTGCGGAACTGGGACTCGCCCCGGAAGCTGTTCAGCTTGCGGTAGGCAGTCACGAATGCCTCCTGGGTCACGTCGTCCGCCTCGGCAGGGGAGCCAACGGCCGCGAGCGCCGCGCGGAATACGGCCCGCCGGTTGCGCTCGACGAGCTCGCCGAATGCCTCGACGTCGCCCGCCTGCGCCAGCCGCACCAGGTCCAGGTCGGTGACCGTTTCGGACTCGGCTCCCGTCACACGATACGTAGACTCAGCCACGCCCCGCCCGGTTGGAATAAAAGGGATCCGGATTCGCACTAAGATTGACGAAATGTTGAACCACCAGCAGGTCCTCGAGCAGATTCGCGACCACGTGGATCACCCGGCGACCCCCAGGGAGCTGCTCCAGCGCCTCAAGATCCCCCGCGACCAGCGCCCCACCTTCAAGCGGCTGCTGACCGACCTGGTTGCCGACGGCGCCCTCGTTGAAACACGGGGGAACCGGTACGGCCTTCCCGATCGGATGAACCTGGTCGTCGGCCGCATGGTGACACATCCGCGGGGCTTCGGGTTCGTGGTGCCGGACCGGCCGCTCGACGAGGTCTCGGGCGATCTCTACATCGCGGGCAGCAACCTGAACCAGGCGATGCACGGCGACCGTGTCGTGGCCCGGATTGAACGTGTGAGCGGCGATCGGGCCGAGGGACGGATCGTGCGGATCCTCGATCGCGGATCCGCCACCGTCGTCGGGCGCTTCGACGTGGACGGATCGGGCACCGGGTTCGTGGTGCCGTTCGACCGGCGTCTGATCATGGACGTGCAGATCGCGCCGGACGCCACGCTCGATGCGCGGCCCGGCGACATGGTCGTGGTGCAGATCACGCGGTGGCCCACGGCCGCGCGGGGACCTGTCGGACGCGTGACCGAGGTGCTCGGCTACTGTGGACGAGCCCGGCGTCGATACGGAGATCATCATCCGCAAGTTCGGCATCCCCGACGCGCACGGCGAGGAGGCCATCGAGGAGGCCCGGCGCCTCGGCGGGGCTGTCCGGGACACGGACCTGGGCGGCCGGACCGACTTCCGGCCGCTCGTCACCGTCACGATCGACGGCGAGCACGCGCGGGATTTCGACGACGCCATCACGCTCGACCGGCTGCCGAACGGCAACTACTGGCTCGGTGTCCACATCGCCGATGTCGCCCACTACGTGACCGAAGGCAGCGCGCTCGACGAGGAGGCGTACGAACGGGCCACATCGGTGTACTTCCCGGACCGGGCGGTGCACATGTTTCCGCCGGAACTGTCGACCGGGCTCTGCAGCCTCAACCCGGACGTCGATCGGCTCGTGCAGTCCTGCCTGATGGAAGTGAATCGCACGGGCGAGGTCGTACGGTACGAGATGCACGACGGCGTCATTCACAGCAACGCGCGGATGACCTACACCGACGTGAACGCCGTCCTGACCGATCGCGATCCGGAGGTGGTCGCCCGCTACGCCGGCCTCGTGCCGCTCTTCGAGATGATGCAGGACCTCTTCGGCATCCTCAACCGGCGGCGCCACAGGCGCGGCTCGATCGATTTCGACCTGAAGGCACCGGAAATCGTCCTGGACGACGCGGGCATGGTCGAGGCGATCATCGCGGCGGAGCGCAACGTGGCCCACCGGCTCATCGAGGAGTTCATGCTGCTGGCGAACGAGACGGTCGCCGGCCATCTCGATGCGAACGACGTGCCGACGCTGTACCGGATTCACGAGGATCCGGACCCGATGAAAGTGGAGGAATTCGAGGACTTCATCGCCACGCTCGGCTACACGCTCAACGCGCGGGCCGACAGCGTCAAGCCGCGCGATTTTCAGCGGCTGGTCGAGAAGATGCGAGGGAAGCCCGAGGAAAAGCCGATTGCGTTCCTCATGCTGCGGACGATGCAGAAGGCACGCTACGATCCGCAGAATCTCGGCCACTTCGGGCTCGCAGCCGAGAGCTACACGCACTTCACGTCGCCGATTCGCCGGTATCCGGACCTCGTGGTGCACCGGACGCTGCGGGAATCGCGTCGAGGCGAGATGATCGGCGACCGCCGCGAGGAACTGACCGACGATCTGCCGGAAATCGCGCGTCACACGTCCGAGCGCGAGCGCCGCGCCGACGATGCGGAGCGCGAGCTGGTGCAGTGGAAGAAGGTCCGCTTCATGGCGGACAAGGTCGGCGACGAATTCGACGGCTACATCACGGGCGTGACGGCGTTCGGACTGTTCATCGAGCTCGTCGAGCACTTCGTCGAGGGCCTGGTCCACATTTCGACGATGGCCGATGACTACTACCGGTTCGTCGATCGCGCCCACATCCTGAGGGGCGAGAACACCGGCCGGGTGTACCGGCTCGGCGACCGCGTCAGGGTACAGGTCGTCAAGGTGGACATGGAGCGCCGACAGGTCGATCTGGGGCTCGTCGAGATCCTCGATCGTGTCCGTGAATCCGAACGCAACCGGGGCCCGCGCCGGAGCCGGGTGGATCGCGAGCCGCGCCGCGTGCCGGCGGGGAAGGCGGCCGCGCCGGCGGCGCGCGCGTCGAAGACCCAGACACGCAAGAAGCGGCCGGGACGACGGGAACGCGCCGTGCGGAAAGGGCGCCGCTGACTGGCGGGCGCTCGATTGTCGTCGGGACCGCAGGACACATCGATCACGGGAAGAGTGCGCTCGTGCGCGCCCTCACCGGTATCGATCCCGATCGCTTGAAGGAAGAGAAGGCGCGCGGGATCACCATCGACCTCGGGTTCGCGCACGTCGAGGCGGACGGGGTGAACCTGGCGTTCGTCGACGTGCCGGGGCACGAGCGTTTCGTCAAGAACATGCTCGCCGGAGCCGGCGGTGTCGATCTCGTGATGCTCGTGGTGGCGGCCGACGAATCGGTGATGCCGCAGACGCGCGAGCACTTCCAGATCTGCCGCCTGCTGCACGTGCCCGCAGGCCTGGTGGTGCTCACCAAGGCCGACCTCGCCGATCCGGACATGCTCGAGATCGCGCGGCTGGAGGTCGCCGATCTCGTGGCGCACTCGTTTCTCGACGGGGCGCCGGTGGTCCCGGTGTCGTCGAAGACCGGTGCGGGCCTCGACGAGGTCCGCCGCACCCTCGCTGCCCTGGCGCGCGAGATTCCCGAGCGCGGGCACGATGGTCCCGTTCGCCTGCCGATCGACCGGGTGTTCTCGGTCCGCGGGTTCGGGACGGTGGTCACCGGTACGCTGGTCGGCGGCGAGATCCACGAGGGCGACGAACTGGTCGTGCAGCCCCGCGGGCTGCCGATCAAGGTGCGCGGGCTGCAGGTGCATGGCGCATCGGCGTCCATCGCGGCGGCGGGGCGCCGGCTCGCGGTGAACATCGGCGGGATCGACGTCGGAGACCTCGCGCGCGGCGACACGCTGACCGCCGCCGGTGCGCTCGAACCCACGCAGCGCCTCGACGCGGTGCTCGATCTGCTCGCCGACGCGAAGCCGCTCAAGCACGGCGCGCGGGTGCGCTTCCACCAGGGCAGCACGGAACTGCTCGGGCGTGTTGCGATCGCCGCGTCACGGCCGCCGGGCGGATCCGCGGCCGAGATCCCTCCGGGGGCGTCGGCGTACGTGCGGCTGCGGCTCGAGCGGCCTGCCGCCCTTACGCGCGGCGATCGCTTCGTCGTGCGCGCCTATTCTCCGTCGGTCACGATCGGGGGCGGCGTGGTGATCGATCCGCACCCACCGCGATCGGCCATTCGCACCGAGGCCGGCGTGGCCCGGTTCCGCCGGATCGACGATCGCTCCGAGATCGGCGAAGCCGTGATGTCGTTCATCGACGAGTGCGCGGCCGCCGGGCTGGAGCGCCGCGCGCTCACGTCGCGCGCCGGACTGACCGGGTCGCAGGCGGCGACGGTCGCCGCGAAGCTGATCGACGCCGGGCGAGTGGAGGCGGTGGACGACCTCCTCGTGGCGCGCACGGTCCTCGAGTCGGTCGCGGGCCGGCTGCTTGCCGCCCTGGACGACCATCACCGGGCCAATCCGCTGTCGGAAGGGATGCCGCGAGAGGAGGCGCGCGAGCGGCTCTTCGGGCGCGCGGCGCCTGCCGTGTTCGAGCACGTGCTCGCCAGCCTTGCGGCCCAGCGGCGGATCGTCGCGCGCGAGCGCGTGGCGCTGGCCGGACACCACGTGTCCCTGACGCCGGAAGAGGCGGCCGCCTCAGATGCGCTCAGCCGCGTGTATCGCGACGCGCGCCTGTCGCCACCGGACCTGCCGGCAGCGGCGGCCGCCGCCAGCGTCTCTCCGGACGTGGCCGAGCGGGTCACGAAGCTGCTGGTGCGGCAGAAGATTCTCGTTAGAATCGAGGCGATGCTGTTCCACGCCGAAGCGCTGACGAGGCTGAAGGCCGAGGTGGCGGAGCTGAAGGCGTCAGCGGCGGGCCGCGCACGGGTGGACGTGGCCGCTTTCAAGGAACGCTATGGTATTTCACGGAAATACGCGATTCCATTGCTGGAATATCTCGACCGGGAACGCGTGACGCGGAGGGTCGGGGACGCGCGAATCGTGCTCTAGCGGGTCAGTCGTCCCCCTTCGAGCCGTCGCGCGTGGCGTCCTTGAAGTTCCGGATGCCCTTCCCGATCCCGCGCCCCAACTCCGGCAGCCGGTTTGCTCCGAAAATCAGGATGACGATGACGAGGATCACGACCAGCTCGGGGAACCCGAGACCGCCAATCATAACGGCTCCTTGGAAATCACGCGGAGAACAGCACAAGTGTATCACCTTGACCGCCGCCGCGTGCATGCTGCTCGCAATGCCCGGTGGACGACCGGCGGCGCAATTCGCCTCCGGCGTCAACGTGGTCGAGGTCTACGCCAGCGTCACCGACGGCCGCGGCGAGCCGATTGGCGGGCTCCGCGTGGATGATTTCGAGCTGCGCGAGGACGGGGAGCCCCAGCAGATCTCGAACTTCCAGGCAGGGGATTTTCCCCTGGCGCTCGCCGTGGCGATCGACCGCAGCTTCAGCATGGCGGGGCAGCGGCTGGAGCTTGCCCGGGCCGGGGCCCGCGCCCTGCTCGGCGAGCTGAGGCCGAAGGACGAAGCCATGGTGATTGCCGTCGGCTCCGAGATCGAGACGGTCTCGCCGCTCTCCACCGATCGCGCCGGGCAGCTCGATGCCGTGTCTCGCCTGGACGCCTTCGGCACGACCGGGCTGCACGATGCCATCATCAGCGCGATTGACGCCATCCAGCCCGCGACCGGGCGGCGCGCGCTGGTGCTGCTCTCCGACGGAAGCGACCGCTACAGCCGCGCCTCGGCCGAGGCGGCGCTCGAACGCGCGCGTCACGCCGACGTGATGATCTACCCGATCGCGCTGGGGACGACGCGCCCGCCGCTGTTCGCCGAACTCGCGACCTTGACGGGCGGCCGGTCGTATCACGTGCGCGATCCGAACAGGCTGCCGGAGACGCTCCGCACGATTGCGCGCGAGCTGCGCGAGCAGTATCTCCTCGGGTACACGCCCCGCAGGCCGATCGTTGCCGGGAGCAATCAGTGGCGATCGATTACCGTCACCGTGAAGGTCCCGGGCTCACAAGTGCGGGCGCGCGACGGGTATCTCGTGAAGTAGGACGATGTCGGCGTGCCCGATCCCGTGGGCGTGCGTACCTCAACGCCCGGCGTGAATCGACAGGAACTGCAGCATCAGCCGGAGTTCACACGTGGCAAGGAGCCGCCGGCGCAGGCCGCGGTAGGTCTGCAGGCCCGCCAGCAGATCCGCCATCACCTCGCGAATGGAGGCGCGTCGTTGCAGCGCGGACACGAGCAGTGCGACGAACCGCGGCGCGAAGAAGTGAGCCTTCATGCGGGCCGCGCGGATCAGCTCCGGCGTCACTTCGGCGCGGATGCGCCGGTCGATCTCGCGCGCGGGGTCCGTGGACCGCAGGAGCGCATCGGCGGCGGCCTCGGCGGACAGCAGGGCGAAGAAGATGCCCTCACGGGTGATGGGATCGACCAGGCCGGCGGCGTCGCCGACGAGCATCCACCCGTCGCCGGAGACCCGCAGCGCGGACAGCGACGCGACCGACAGCGACGGAATCGGCCAGCTGTAGCGTTCGAGTTCCGCGGCCGCGCCACCGACATTCGCCTCAATCCATCGGCGCGCGACCGGCAGGAGGTCGGCCGAGGACGACTGGTCCGCCTGCGCGCAGACGCCGACGGCCAGATGGTCCGGACGCGGGAACGACCACAGATAGCCCGGCGGCGTTTCTTCGAACGCGATCGCGATCTCCGAATTCGACACGCCGTGCACGAAGTAGCCGGTGGCGATGGACAGGTCGGCGCGGTCGAACGGGCGCAGCACGCGTCGCCTGACCAGGCTCGTGGCCCCGTCGGCCCCGAGCACCCAGTCCGCGCGGACGGCATCGTCGCGCGTCCGGACGACCCACCCGCGGCCATCGCGCCGGACATCGATCGCGCGGGACTCGACCCCGACCGCGCCGGCGTCGAGCGCGGCGCGCCGCAGGCGCTCGTCGAAGTCCCGGCGGCTCACGACGAGCAGCGGCGACGCGTCGGGGCTTGCGAGAATCGAGTCGCGCGAACTGACCGCGATACTCGAACGAGGCGGTCCGCACCGACAGCCCGGGAAGCCCGCCGACCGGTACAGCGTTGGCGACGACGTCGAGCGCGCGGCTGGTCACGCCGCCGCCGCACGCTTTCTCGCGCGGATGCGAGTCGTCGATCAGGGCGACGCGGGCGCCGCCGCGCGCCATGCGCCACGCGGTGCGGCTGCCGGCCGGTCCGGCCCCCACGATGGCCAGGTCGAAGCGTTCCATACGAGTGATAGAATTGTACGGTCTTCATGACCCATCCACTCGTGCTGGCGCTTTTTCCCTCACCCGCGGCCGCCGCCGTCGGCGCGCGTTCGGTGCACGCCATCGGCGTGACGCGCGATCAGATTTCGGTCGTCAGCCGCAATCACGACGAGGAAGGCGCGCTGGCAAAACAGATGGATGCCTCTCCAGGGTCGGACATCGAGGATTCACGTCCGGCCGCGCGGCTCGGGGAACTGTCGGGGCTGGTGCTTGCGGCCATCGCCATGGTGCTGCCAGGGATTGGCACAATCGTGGCGGCTGGTCCTTTGTCCGCCGGGCTCGGCGAGGCGGCCGGGCACGTGGCCGGCGGCGTGGCGTCGGTGCTGACGGGAGCCGGCGTCTCAGAGTCGCGTGCCGAGGCGCTGCAAAAGGCCGTGGAGACGGGGTCGGTGCTGATAGGCGTGCACGCGGCGGCGGGCACCGTCGCGGCCATCCGGGACGCGTTGCGCGCCAGCGGAGGCTCCGACGTCGAGACGGCGAACTGGTCTGAATGAGAGCAGGATAATCTCCATGTCCGATACCGGCACATTTACCGTGGGTGTTTTTCAGGACGTCGAGTGGGCGAAGAAAGGAGTCGACGCGCTCGTCAACGACGGCTTCGTCCCCGAATCCCTGACGATCCTCGCGAAAGAAACGCCGGCTGCCGCCGCGTTGATAGAACAGGCGCTCGGCGCCGCCCCGGAGCGCCTCGAGCTGCGGTCGCTCGGGGCCGTGCTCGCGCGCGGTCCGCTCGTGGCCGCGCTCCAGGGCGGCGACCAGGGGCTGCTGGCCAGGGGGCTCGCCGGCAGCATGACGCGGGCCGGATTTCAGGCCCACGACGGGTATATTTACGAGACCCTGACGGCTCGTGGCGGCATCCTGGTCGGCGTGCGCACCGAGCCGCGGTCGGCCGATGCACTGGCCAAACTCTTCGCCTACGGCGGCGGCAACGCGGCGATCGGAGCGTGGAGCGGGCGGGTTTAGGCGTCCTTTTCGGGTTCTTCGGCGTCCAAAGGAGGGGACGGGCAGCACTGCCGGCCCCTGAAAAGCCACGGCCGGGCCTGCGACGGCCGAGGCATCCTTATTGCAGCTTGCGTCCCAGCGAGAGTCGTCGGACAATGGCCCCGGCAATTGATGTTTGAAGAGCATGCCTGACGTGTACCAGGGCTCCAGCCCGAACGCACACTTCCTCGCGGGAGACGTTTCCGGTGTTCACACACCCAGGAGCCGTGTCGGAGGGGCGGCGTCCGTCTCGTTTGCCACCCACGTTCTGGGCTACCTGCTGATCGCCTTCATTGCGACGCACCTGCCTGATGTCTCGAATTCGGTCACCTCGAGGCTTGACACGGTGCCGGACATCATCTGGCTCAACACGCCGGGGCCCGGCGGGGGCGGCGGCGGCGGCGGCAACAACAGCCCCGAACCACCGCGCCGTGCGGAACTTCCCGGCAAGGCGAAGATTACCGTTCCCGTAAAGAAGCCGCCGAAGCTCGAGAATCCGGAACCTCCAAAGGAGATTCCGAAGCCCGACACGCAGATGAACATTCCGGCCGTGCTGACCGCCGCGGGCGTGGTGGAACTGCCCGGGGTGGTTTCCGCTGTCCCGGCCGTGGGACTTTCGCAGGGCTCCGGTTCCGGCGGAGGCGCCGGCACGGGCACGGGCACCGGGATTGGGCCCGGACAGGGCTCCGGGCTTGGTCCGGGTAGCGGCGGCGGCTCTGGCGGCGGCGTCTACCAGCCGGGCAACGGGGTCACGTCCCCCCGCCTCATCTACGAAAAGAAGCCCAGCTATACCGGCGATGCCATGCGCGCCAAGATCCAGGGCGTCGTGACCATGGCGGCCGTGGTCATGCCGGACGGCTCGGTCGGAAACGTCCAGATCACGCGCTCGCTCGATCCGACGTTCGGCCTCGACCAGGAAGCCATCAAGACCGTCAAGCAATGGCGCTTCGCGCCCGGCATGAAGCAGGGACAGGCGGTGCCGGTGCTGGTCGAGATCGAGATGACGTTCACGCTTCGATAGGCTCCAGCCCGAAGCCCGCAAGCTCCGATTACTCCCGCCTGAGAGCCGCTGCCGGTTCGATGCGCGTCGCCCGGCGAGCCGGGAGCAGCGACGCGAGTCCGGCGGCCCCCAGGACCCCCAGCGCTGCGCCAATCATCACCAGCGGGTCGGTCGGCTTCACGTGGAACAACTGGGAACGGATCGCGCTGCCGACGGCCACGACTATCGTGAGCCCGGCGAGCGTGCCGAGCACTGCCGGAAACAGCCCCCGGAGGATCATGTGGCGGCGCAACATCGATGGACGGGCGCCGAGTGCGAGCCGGATCGCGGATTCGCGAACCTGGCGCCCTGCGACGAACGCCACCATCGCGTACACTCCGCCGGCCGCGAGGAGCAGCGCCGCCGTTCCGAACCCGCCCGCAAGGATCAGCAACAGCCTGCGCGAACTGAGCGACTCGCTGACGAGGACGTCGAGCGGAGCAATAGTGACCGGCACGAGTGGATCCACCGCCGCGAATGCGCGGGCCACCGCCGCGATCGCCGGCCCTGCCGAATCCTCGTATCTCGCCACGACATGCATGGCCTGGAGCGGCCGGCGATGGATGTCGTCGTAGACGACGCCGATGCCGCCGCGGTCCTGGTTCCACTCGCGCACGCTGCTGACTACGCCGCTGATCGGAAGCGGCCCCGGCGCGAAGCCGTTCACGACCCGATCCCCGACGGGATTGTCCTGTTTCCACAGCGCATCTCTCAGCGTGCGGTCGATCAGGACGCCGCGCTCGAGGGCGCGGGCATCTCCCTGGAGGCGCACGATGCCCATCGCCTCGAAATAGCCGCTGTCCACGACGCGATAGCCGGCGAACGTCGCGGGCGCCTCCCGCCGGTCCCGATGGGTCCCGGCCGTGAAGCTCGTCGTGATGTGCGGCAGCACGCTCGTGGCGCCCGCCGCCCGGATGCCAGGGGTGCCGCGCAGGCGTTCGAGCACGGCGTCATAGTAGGCTGACCGCACCGAGTCGTTTGCGTACCGCTCGACCGGCAACGCGACGTCGACCGCGAGGACGTGCGACGGGTTGTAGCCGAGGTCGATGCTCAGTGCCGCAATGAAGCTGCGCACGAGCAGTCCGGCACCGGCCACGAGCATGACCGTCAGCGCG
Source organism: uncultured Acidobacteriota bacterium (assembly GCA_963817635.1). Lineage (GTDB taxonomy): Bacteria > Acidobacteriota > Vicinamibacteria > Vicinamibacterales > 2-12-FULL-66-21 > CAWFPR01. Next base: position 497,187 of record CAWFPR010000002.1, read on the forward strand.
ACCTGGGCCACGACGAAACCGGTCCACAGCCGGTGACGGTCGCGCGGAAGCGTTGCGCCGTGCGCGCGGAGCCGCTCGGTGATCGAACGACGCGACAGCACGATCGCCGGCAGGGCCCCCGCGAAGGCGGCCGTCACGACCGCGAGCCCGATTCCCGCGGCGACGGCCTGAGGATCCAGGGCGGCTTCGTCGAGCCGTGGCAGCGTACCGGGTGTCGCCACCCTGATGACGCGCAACGCCAGGCCGGCGCCGAGCAATCCGAGCGCCGCACCAGGCGCGGCCAGCGCGGCAGCCTCCACGACGAGATGACGGGCCAGGCGCAGCCTCGTCGCGCCGAGCGCAATCCGCACCGACAGTTCGCGGCCGCGGTTCAGCCCCTGGGCCAGCACGGCGGCCGCGAGATTGAGGCAGGCGACGAGCAGGACACCCGTCGCTGCGTACAGCAGTAACTGGAGCGGCTCCCTGGACCCGTGCGTGACGTCGTCGATCAGGTGCGTGACCAGCACACGGTCGGCCTGCGTTTCCTCGTGGTGCGTGGCTTTCAAGGCCGTCGCCAGCTGATTCATGTCCCTGCGCGCGCGGTCGAGCGAGATGCCGTCGGCGAGCCGCGCGATCACGTGATAGCCGTGCGAAGTTCGATGTCCGAGATCGGTGTCGCGGTCCATCGCCGTCCAGATGTCGGCCGGGCGCCCCCACGCGGCCGGATCGACGAGGACCTCGCCGTCGCCGAGCATCCTGAAGTTGTCAGGCAGGACGCCGATGACGGTGTGCCGCTCGGCGCCGACCGTCAGGGTGACGGTGCCGGGCCGCCGCGAGCCAAGTTGAGTGCGCCAGAATCGCTCGGACACCACGGCGACGGGCGGTCCGCCCGGCCGGTTTTCGTCGGGCGCGAAGAAGCGACCGGCGGCCGGACGAATCCCGAGTGTCTCGAACAGTCCGCGGCCGGCGCGCGAGACCTCGACGCGGACGGCCCGGCCGTCGAGCAGCACCGGCGCCACACGCGGAATGTCCGCGATGCCCACGCCCGAGAACATCGCCGCATGGTCGCGCCAGTCGGACGCATTGGGGTAGGAGGGCCACCAGCGCCGTCCGTCGTCGCTGACCTCGACCAGCCGGACGAGGCGATCGGAGCCGGGGAAACGGAGCGGGCGCAGTAGAACGTCCCGCGCGAGCACTCCGGCGACGATCGCGGCCGCCAGCCCGATGCCGAGCGTTCCGGAGGCCGCGATGGTCCAGCCGGGCGTCTTCCCCAGGCGCCGGAGGGCCAGCCGGGTATCGTCAATCCAGACGAACAGGGCATTCATGCGCGATGCTCCTTCTTGTCGGTGCGTGGCAGCCCCCCGGCGCGCCGCCCAGCGCTCGACCCAGGCGGTCACGGCGAGATCGGCAGCGATCAGGACCCAGAAGGCGGCCCGCCCCGCGGGTCCGCGCCGGGCGGCGCGGCGCGCCGCGGCCCGGAACGTCTCGACCATGTCGTCTTCCGCCTCACGGCGGAAATCGCGCGGGAGCACGACGAGCAGCCGGCGATAGAGTCGGACCGGGTCCATCAGCGATCCGAACCGCGGGCGACCGAAGCCGCCAGTTTGAGCGTCCGCCGGAGTCGGGCGGCCTCAGCCCGCAGGACGGCCCTGCCGAGTGGCGTCAGCGCGTGGAACGCCTGCCGTTCGTCCTGGTCCGCCTGCGCCGTGGCTGCCGCCCTGGCAATCAGCCCGTCCTGGCGCAGCTCGCGCATGAGGCGATAGAGCGTGCCGGGGCCGAGCAGCGGCCATGCCGGTTCCGTCAGGTTGGCCCCGTCGAGAATGTCGATGCCCGCCTTCGGGCCGTCCGCCAGGATCGCGAGCACCGCGAAGACCGTCGGTCGTAGCGGAAGGTGGCGCCGGGCGTCGTCGGCTGTCGGTGTTTTCATTCGTTTCTGCATTAACTTCAATTTCGAATGTAATTGGACGGCGGAATCCGCCCGCCGGTTTACTGCCGATGGCGGCGAATGTGACGGGGCGACGGATAATGGCCCGTGCGCGCTTCTGTTGAGCTGCAGGTGATGCTCGATCCGACCGCAGCCTACCGCAGGCTGTCGTCGGCGCCGACCGATCCCGCTCCGGCAATCTGGCGGATCCTTCTGGTGGCCTGCACGCTGGGGGCCGCGGTCCCCGCGCTTGCGGCGGGCGTGATTACACCGGGGCTCTTCGTGGGCAGCGCGATCTGCTGGGCCTTCGTCCCCGCGCTGCAGTGGCTCATCGCGGTGGCTCTCGTCCGGTCCGTGAAGGTGCGTCCGCGGCGCCGGGCCCTGGCGCTGCTGTTCCTGGGGCATGCGCCGTGGTCGCTGTGGGTGCTTGCGGCAGGCGCGTTCGGCCTCGTGGTCCCGTTCATCGACTCGACAACACTGGCGGTCACCGCGATCGTGCCGCTCGTCCTGACGCTGCGCATTCTGGACGCGTTCTGCCGTGAGGTGTTGCAGTTGCCGCGGGCCGCGGCCCGCCGCCGTCTCCTGGCGCATCAGGCGGTGACCTGGGGTGTGGTGTTCGTCTACGTGCAGGCGGCGTCGCAGTTCCTGCCGCGGGTGATCGGGGTGTTCCAGCGATGACGAGGATGCAGACGCTGGCCGCCCTCGGGCTGGCCGCGGGTCTTGGCATGGGTGGCGCTCTCGATCGCGTTCCCGAGTACGTGCCGACGTCCACTGGCGGCTACTACGTGCTCGCCGCGGACTTTCACGTGCACGGCTTCCTCGGGGACGGCGCGCTGCCGCCCTGGGAGGTCGCACCCGAGGCGCGCCGGAGGGGGCTGCAGGTAATTGCCCTCACCAACCACAACCAGCTCTCCGGCGCCCGCGTCACCGCGGCGCTGTCGAGCGGCCTGCCTATCGTGATAGTGAGCGAGGAGATCACGGCCCCGGCGTTTCACCTGGCCGCGATCGGCGTGTCGCAGCCTGTGGACTGGCGGCTCTCCGCGAGGGATGCGATTGACGCCGTGCACGCGCAGGGCGGCGTCGCCATCGCGGCGCACCCGGTACCCGACTCCTGGCGGGACGACGACGCCGGAGCGCTGGCCCGGCTGGACGGCATCGAAGTCGCGCACCCTGTCGTGGAGTCCACCCGCCGGGGGCGGGAACAGCTCCGGAGCTTCCGGGAGCGAGTGCAGCGCGTCAATCCCCACGTGGCGCTGATCGGGTCGTCGGATTTTCATTTCAGCGGAGGGATGGGGCGGTACCGGACGTATGTGCTCGCGAGGGAGGTCAGCCGGGCCGGGGTGCTCGAGGCCCTGCGAGCGGGCCGGACCGTTGCGAGCGACGCCGACGGCCGGCTGACCGGAAGGGATCGGGACGTCGCTCTCGTGACAGGCTATCTTCTCCAGCACCCCCGGACCCCCGGTCCCTCACCCGTGAGGCGCCTGGCCGCGGCGCTGGTGCTGGCCGCTCTGGCGGCTCTGGTGCTGGCGAAATGAAATGGGCCGGCGGGAAATCCCGCCGGCCCACCCCAATCGCCAATCGCCGATCACCAATCCGTCCCGCCAATCGGCAATCTGTCAATCCGTCAATCCGTCAATCCGTCAATCCGTCAATCTGCAGTCTGCACTCGGCAATCTGCAGTCGTTCCGCGTCAGTACATCCCACCCATGCCGCCGCCGCCGGGCATGCCGCCGCCGCCGGATTCCTTCTTCTCCTCCGGGATGTCGCAGACGATCGCCTCGGTGGTCAGCAGGAGCGACGCGATGGACGAGGCGTTCTGGAGCGCCGAGCGCACGACCTTGGTCGGGTCGATAACGCCGGCCGCGACCATGTCCTCGTACGTGTCGGTGGCGGCGTTATAGCCTTCACCGGCGTGCTTGGCTTCCTTCACGCGGGCGACGACGATGGAGCCTTCCTGGCCCGCGTTGGTGGCGATCCAGCGCATCGGTTCCTCGATGGCCTTGCGGATCAGCTCGACGCCGACTTTCTGGTCCCCTTCGAGCTTGAGGCTGTCGAGTGCCTTCGCCGCACGAATCAGCGCGACGCCGCCGCCCGGGACGATGCCCTCTTCGACGGCCGCCTTCGTGGCGTGCATGGCGTCTTCGACGCGCGCCTTCTTCTCCTTCATCTCGGTTTCGGTGGCTGCACCGACCTTGATGACCGCAACGCCGCCGACCAGCTTGGCCAGGCGCTCCTGGAGCTTCTCGCGGTCGTAGTCCGACGTGGTCTCTTCGACCTGCGTGCGGATCTGCTTGACGCGTCCCTCGATGGCGTGCTGGCTGCCGGAGCCTTCCACGATCGTCGTGGTGTCCTTGTCGATCGTGACCTTCTTCGCCTTGCCGAGGTCCTCGAGCTTGATGTTCTCGAGCTTCAGGCCGAGGTCTTCCGTGATGGCCTTGCCGCCCGTGAGGATGGCGATGTCCTCGAGCATGGCCTTGCGGCGGTCACCGAAGCCCGGCGCCTTGACGGCGACGGCCTGGAGCGTGCCGCGCAGCTTGTTGACGACCAGCGTAGCGAGCGCCTCGCCGTCGACGTCCTCGGCGATGATCACGAGCGGACGGCTCGCGCGCGCCACCTGCTCGAGCAGCGGCAGGAGATCCTTCATCGAGCTGATCTTCTTCTCGTGGATCAGGATGACGGGATTCTCGAGCACCACTTCCATGCGCTCCGGATCCGTGACGAAGTACGGCGAGAGGTAGCCGCGATCGAACTGCATGCCCTCGACGACTTCCAGCGAGGTTTCGAGCGTCTTGGCCTCCTCGACCGTGATGACGCCGTCCTTGCCGACCTTGTCCATCGCTTCCGCGATGATCTTGCCGATCGTCTCGTCGCTGTTCGCCGAGATCGTGCCGACCTGCGCGATCATGTTGCCGGCCACCGGCTTGGACTGCTTGCGGAGCGACTCGATCACCGCCTCGACGGCGCGCTCGATGCCGCGCTTGAGTTCCATCGGGTTCGCGCCGGCGACGACGTTCTTCGCGCCTTCGCGGAAGATCGCCTGCGCGAGCACCGTGGCGGTCGTGGTGCCGTCACCCGCGATGTCGGACGTCTTGCTCGCCACTTCGCGCACCATCTGCGCGCCCATGTTCTCGAGCGGGTCCTTCAGTTCGATTTCCTTGGCGACGGTGACGCCGTCCTTGGTAATCGTGGGGGAGCCGAACTTCTTGTCGAGCACGACGTTGCGCCCCTTGGGGCCGAGCGTCACCTTCACCGCGTTGGCGAGCTGGTTGACGCCGCGAAGGATCGCCTGGCGCGATTCCTCGCCGTAAATAATCTGCTTTGCCATAAATCAGTATGTCTCCGTGTGGTTCGACGAATTCAAGGTGAACGCGAGTTATTTCGTCACGACGCCGAGGATCTCTTCCTCGCGCATGATGAGGTACTCCTCGCCGTCCATCTTGATTTCCTGGCCGGAGTACTTGCCGAAGAGAACCGTGTCGCCCGCCTTGACGTCGAGGGGGGTCACCTTGCCGTCCTTCTCGACCTTGCCCTTGCCGACGGCGATCACTTTTCCCTGCTGGGGCTTTTCCTTGGCGGTGTCGGGAATGATGATCCCGCCCACCTTCTGTTCGCCTTCATCGAGGCGCTGCACGATCACGCGGTCGTGCAGGGGACGAATCTTGACTGCGCTTGCTGCCATACGGTCGTTCACTCCGGGTTAGTGGGCGGGTCTGATGCCGCCCTGGGTTGCCGCGCGGCGCCTGGCGCCGCTGTTGCTGGGCCTGAAATCCGCTGCAGATAAAGCCGGTCGGCCCTGCGGCTTAGCAATCGACAGGACCGACTGCTAATTGTATGAAGTGGGGCGGGCGCTGTCAAGCAGTCTCGGGTCGAGAGTGCCAACGCCGGGGAGGCGGGCGGTCGCTCGGCCTAGGGGGCGGTTCTCGAACCGGGGGCGGTTCTCGAACCGCCCCTACGCGCGTTTGATTCGGTATTCCGTGATTTTGCGGGCGATGGTGTTGCGGTGCAGCCCGAGCAGGTCGGCGGCCTCGCCGAGATTGCCCTCGGAGCGCTGGAGGGCGCGGGCGATGAACATCTTCTCGAACTCACGCCGGGCATCGTCGTACAGCACGCCCTTGTCGAGCATCTCCTGGACGATCTGGTCGAGTCGATCGCGCACGGGCGGCTACTGCAACTCCCGGCCGGAGAGCAGCCGGAAGGCGTCCACGTATTTTTCGCGGGTGCGGCCGATGACGTCATCGGGCAGCGACGGCACCGGCGGCTGCTTGTTCCACCGGATCTGTTCGAGGTAATCGCGCACGAACTGCTTGTCGAAACTCGGCTGGCCGTGCCCGGGTTCGTACCCGCGCTGCGGCCAGAATCGTGACGAGTCGGGCGTGAGCACCTCGTCGATGAGGATGACGTCCGCTCGCGCTGATCCCCGAGCGGCTTCGCGAACGCCGCGCCTTCGGCGGAGGCTTCGGCGCATTGCGGCTGGCGCCAGGCCAAACTCGAACTTGGTGTCGGCGATGATGATGCCCATCGACTCGGCGTGCTCGCAGCCGCGGCGGTAGATTTCGAGCGTCAGGGTCTCGCAGGCGCGCGATCAGGTCGGCGCCGACGAGACGCCCCGCCTCTTCCTCGCTGATGTTGACGTCGTGACCGGAGTCGGCCTTGGTCGCGGGCGTGAAGATCGGTTCCGGCAATCGATCCGATTCGCGCAGCCCGGCGGGCAGGTCGATGCCGCAGACGCGGCCCGTCTGACGGTACTCCTTCCAGCCGGACCCCGAGAGGTAGCCCCGCGCGACGCACTCGACGGGGATGGGGTCGGTCTTGCGCGCGAGCATCGTCCGTCCGGCGAGCGTGTCCCGATGGCGGCGGGCCGCGAGCGGAAACTGGTCGACGTCGAGCGACAGCAGGTGGTGCGGCACGAGGTCGTGCACGCGCTCGAACCAGAACCCGGACAGTTGCGTGAGCACCTTGCCCTTGTCGGGAATGCCCGATCCCAGCACGTAGTCGAATGCCGAGATGCGATCGGTGGCCACGATGAGCAGCGCGGCGTCTCCGCTGTCCAGCGTCACGTCGTACACGTCGCGCACCTTGCCGCGTCGATTGAGGGCAAGACCGTCGAGATGGGTTTCAAGCAGCGGAGCAGTTGAGCGCACAGGATCCTCGCGAAGAACGTGCAGCTTACTACTTTTCTTTCGGCTTGACCACGATGTCGCCTCGCGTCGACCGAATCGTGATCGTCGGGCCTCCGCCGCGCACCGCGCCCGTGGCGCGCTGTTCTTCGCCGCTCGTCGAGACGGGAACCGCGCCGTCCGTCATCGTGACGCGGCCGCGCCGCGCGACGGCGTCGAGCTGATAGCCGCCGCGCGGCGCCGTCACGAGAACGTCTTCGCCTCCATCGGCGTAGATCGCGAGCGGCGCGGCGCGGGCGAAGTCGATCGAGACCTCCGTGTTGCGCGCGTCGATGCGGCCATCGCTGCCGAAGTCGCGGAGCCTGAGCGTGCCGTTGACGGCATTGACGCGCCACGTGCCGGTCGCCGTCTCCAGCTTCTCGAAGCTGACGTCGGTGCCGTTGGTTTCGAGCTCCATCGCGCCGACGAGGTCCGAGCCCCTGACTTCGCCGTTGCGGAGGCTGAGCACCGACTCGCCGCGCACGTGGTCGAACGTGGCATCGCTGCCGCGCGTCGTCACCTTCAGAGAGCCTGCGTCGGTCACGTGCAGCACGCCGCCGGTCTGCGTCGCGGTGACGCGTCCGGCGACTTTCGTGAGCGTCGTGTCGCCACGGGCGTTGACCAGCTCGACGGCGGCGACGTTCGTGATCGCGAGATGGCCCGACCCGGGCTCCAGGCGCAGCATCAGACGGGCGGGGACCCGCAGCGTCAGGCTGCCGGTCTGCCGGCCGTCCTCCGGATACTCGATCCGGCCGAGGATGCCGACACCCGCGTCGTCCAGCTTCAGCGCGGTGGTCTTGGCCAGCCGCTCGGCTTCGGGGACGTCGAACCCTGTGGACTGGACCCGCAACTCTGCCTCGATGTCGGCGCGATCCTCGCCCGTGACGGTCAGGTCCATTCGGCCGAGCGTCAGCCGGATTTCGGTCACCGCATCGGCGACCGGGTGGGTCGTCGGGGTCGTCACCTCCGCGTTGGCGCGATTGCCCCGGACTCCCGCCGGATGTTGCCGATGAGCTGGGACAGGGAAAAGCTCCGCTCGCCGGGTCCTGGAGGCGGCGCCGTCAGCTGGTAGACGAGGGCACCGACGATCACGAACGCGGCGACGAGCAGTAACTCACGTTTTCCCATAGACTTGGAGCGTTCTTTGTAGTAGAGTTCGCGGGAAATCGGAGGCGCGCGGCCAACTCGGGCCGGTGGTCGCCGGCCGGTTTCCCGCGCAACACACTCCGGATTCTAATCCCGACTGCAGCACGCATGCGGCCACACGTTCGGACAGCGCTCATTTTCCTGCTCACGCTGGGCCTGGTGGCGTACACCTTCCGGAACGTCGAACTCTCGGCCGTCTGGGCCGAAACGCGCCGCGCCGATCCCGCGCTGCTCCTGCTGGCGGTGTGCGTCACGGGGCTGACCTATGCGATGCGTGCCTGGCGCTGGCAGTCGCTGCTGGCGCCGATCGGGCCGACGCACTTCCGAACGGCGTTCCGCACGACGGTGATAGGGTTTGCGGCCAGTTTCCTGCTGCCGGCGCGCGCCGGCGAAGTCCTGCGGCCGTACCTGCTCGCCCGGCGCGAACACCTGAACGCCACGTCGGCCTTTGCCACGATCATCCTCGAGCGGCTGCTCGACCTGGCGACGGTGCTGCTCCTGTTCGCGGCGTTCGTGCTCACGGCCGGTCCCGGGGTGCTGACGGGCGGCCCCGGGGAGCTGGCCGACATCAAGTTCTGGGGCGAGCTGTCGGCTGCCGCGGCGGTCGGCGGTCTGGTCGTCCTGTTCGCGCTTGCCGGACACCCGGAGCGGCTCGGCCGCGCGGCCCTGCGCGTCGAGGGCGTGCTGCCCGTCCGCCTGGCACACATGGTTGCGGGCTTCGTCGAGACGTTCCTGCGGGGCCTTGCGGTGATGCGCCAGCCGGGCCTCCTGATGGTCGCGCTCGCCCAGTCGTTCCCGCTGTGGCTGTCGATCGCCGGGGGCATCTGGCTGACGTCGCGGGCATTTCACATTACGTTCCCCTACCCGGCTTCGTTCCTGGTCATGACGGTGCTGGTCGTCGGTGTGGCGGCGCCGACTCCCGGCGCGATCGGCGGGTTTCACCTCGCCTACAAGTTTGCCGTCGTGACATTTTTCGGCGTGCCGGCCGATCGGGCGATTGGCGCCGCGACCGTGCTGCACGCGATTTCGTTCGTCCCGGTGACCCTGCTCGGCATCGCCTTCATGATGAGCGACGGGTTGACGCTCGCCGGCGTGCGCCGGATGGCTGAGCAGAGCACCCGGGCGACCCACGAGCCGTCTGGCGTCCCGATCGCGGCCGAACCGCTCGAGAAGGGTGCCCAATGAAGTGCCCCTACTGCGCGCACCTGGGCGACAAGGTGGTCGATTCGCGGGAAAGCAAGGAGGGGGAGGTCATTCGCCGCCGGCGGGAGTGTCTCGGGTGCGGGCGGCGGTTCACGAGCTACGAGCGGATCGACGAGATCCCCTACATGGTCGTGAAAAAGGACGGGAGCCGGGAACGGTTCGAGCGGCAGAAGCTGCTGGCCGGATTGCTCAAGGCATGCGAGAAACGGCCGGTCAGCGTGGCCGCCCTGGAGGCCGTCGCGGACCGCGTCGAATCGGCCCTCCAGGAGAAACCCGAGCGGGAAATGAGCACCGAGGAGGTCGGGGCCTTCGTCATGAACGAACTGCGGCAACTTGATAAAGTTGCATACGTTCGGTTCGCCTCGGTGTATCGTCATTTCAGGGACATCGGCGAGTTCATGACGGAGCTGAAGGACCTGTTGAACGGGAAGGAATGAGAATGGTCTGGCGTCGCGCCGCGTCGGCGCTGCTCATCGTGGTTGGCCTGCAGGTGGCCCTGGCCGCACAGGCGGAGCAGTCGCTGCAGGTCACGCCCCTGACGCGGGACGGCAAGGTCCTCGTCTCCTTCACGCTGACCGATGCGTTCAACGACGACGTCAGGGCGGCGATCCACAGCGGGACCCCGATCAGCTTCATCTACGAGGTCGAGCTGAAGCGCAGCTCCACGCTCTGGCTCGACCGGACGATGAGCACGTCGATCGTCACAGCCGCGGTTCGGTTCGACAACCTCACGCGGCGCTACTACGTGTCGCGCCTCATCGACGGCCGGATCGAGGGGACCGACACCTACGAGCGCGAAGAGGACGTGCAGCGAAAGCTCACGGACTTCGAGAAGCTCCCGCTCTTCAGCAGCAGCACGCTCGAACCCAACGCGGAATATTACCTGCGCGTACGCGCACATACTTCGCCCAGGAACGCCGCGTTCGTCTGGCCGTGGGCGAGCCACGAGGTGGCCGGGCACGTCAAGTTCACATTCATCCGCTGACCAGTGCCGACCATTTCGCGTGAACGGCGACCGACGCTTCCGGCGCGCCCGGCAAGTCCCGAGCGGCGCCCGTTCCGCGACAATCCCCGGCTCATCCTTCTTGGTATCGTTGCCCTCCTCGGCGCACTGGCCGGCATGGTGCTGCTCGCCGACCGCTCCACCGAACTCCAGCCGGATTTCCTGAGCGAAGTCGTCCTCTACGCGCTCTCGGCTGCCGACCTGACGATGCTGGTCGCGCTGGTGTTCGTGCTGGCGCGCAACATCGTGAAGCTGCTCGTCGAGCGGCGCCGCGGGCTGCCGTTCGCCCGGTTTCGCGCGAAGCTCGTGTTCGCCATGCTGGGCCTCACGATCGTGCCGTCGCTGCTCGTGCTGCTCGTGGGCGGCGAACTGATCCGGAGCAGCACCGAACGCTGGTTCAGCCCGCCAATCGACGAAGTGCTGCGTTCGGCCAACGCGATCGCCTCGGACTACTACCGCGAGCGCGAAATCGCCACGACCGCCGACGCGCGGCGGATCGCCAGCGCCATGCCGGCCACGGCGCTCGCGTCCGGCAATGTCGGGGTCGTCCGGTCCGCGATCGAGCCCGAAGTGGCGCAGCAGCGCGTGGCCCTCGTCGAGGTGTATCGCACCGAGCCCGACGGCAAGCAGGCCGCGATCGTCGCGGTCGAATCCCCGTCGCTGCCCCACGGTCACCTGCGGGCATCGGCCGATCGGCTCGCGACCCGCGTCGCAGGCGGGAGCACGGACGTGGCGGCGCACGATCTGCTCGAGGGCGGGGCGGAGCTCGTGCGTGCGGGCGCCATCGTGCGCGACAGCGCCGGGCGCAAGGTGGGCGTCGTGATCGCGAGCGACTACCTGCCGTCCGCCATGGCGCAGTACTCGCGCCGCATCACCGATGCCTACGAGAAGTCGAGCCAGCTCCGCGTGCTCAAGCGTCCGCTCGAAGGCGTCTATCTCTCCGTGTTCGTCATGGTGACGCTGATGGTGCTCGTCAGCGCCACGTGGATGGGGCTCTACCTGGCCAAGCGGATCACGCGGCCCGTGCAGATGCTCGCCGCCGGCGCGCGGGAGATCGGCGCGGGCCGTCTCGATCACCGCATCGAGCCGGAAACGCGTGATGAGTTCGGCTCACTGGTGGAAGCCTTCAACACGATGGCGGGGGAGCTGGCGGTCAGCCAGCGCAAGCTCGAACGCTCGCGGCTGGATCTCGAGCGCAAGAACCTGCAGCTCGACGAGCGCCGCCGCTATATCGAGACGATCCTCGAGCGCATCGCGACCGGCGTGATTTCGGTGGGCGCCGACGGCCGGCTCGAGACGATCAACACGGCCGCGCTGCGACTGCTGGAGCTGGATCGGGCGGTCGTCGGGGTGTCGACGGCCGAAGCGTTCTCGCGCGAGGATCTGCGCCCGCTCGATGCGCTCGTCGCGAGGGTCCGTGCCGGCGCCAGCCGGCCGGCGGCGCAGGAGCTCGCGCTGGCGAGGGACGGCCGCGAGCTGCACCTGGCGGCGGCGGCGACGCCGCTGCAGGGGGAAGAGGGGCGGGCCGGCGGGGCGGTGCTCGTGTTCGACGATGTCACGCCGCTCATCCGCACGCAGCGCGTCGCGGCGTGGCGCGACGTCGCGCGCCGCCTCGCGCACGAAATCAAGAACCCGCTGACGCCGATTCAGCTGTGCGCCGAGCGACTGCGCCGCCACTTCGGCAGCGCTCCGCCGGCGGCGCGCGCACTCGTCGAGGAATGCACCGGCACGATCGTCGGTGAAGTCGAGTCGCTCAAGGCGCTGGTCGACGAGTTCGCCCAGTTCGCGCGGATGCCCACGCCGCGCGCGGTGCCGTCGGACCTGAACCAGGTGCTCACCGAGACACTGGCGCTCTATACCGGGCTGTTCCGCCAGATTCGGATCCAGCCGCGACTCGCCCCCGCCATCCCGCCCGTCCGGCTCGACGTCGAGCAGATTCGCCGCGTCGCGATCAACCTGATCGACAACGCCGTTGAGGCGCTGGGCGGCCGTGACGCCGCGCTCCGTCCGAACGGCGAACCGGCCACCATCCTGGTCGAGACCCTGCACGACCAGTCCAACGGCCTGGCGCGCATAACCATTTCGGACAACGGCCCCGGCATCCCGCCCGCCGACCGAGACAAGCTGTTCATGCCGTACTACTCGACGAAACGGCGCGGCAGCGGACTGGGCCTGGCGATCGTCCGCCGCATCATCGCGGAACATGGGGGTAACATCGAGGTGATGGACAACGTGCCGTCCGGCAGCCGGTTCGTCATCGAGCTGCCGTGCTGACGGGAGCAGGGGACAGAGCCACGGAACCATGCCATCCAGCGTGCTGATTGTCGACGACGAGGCGGGGGTGCGGTCTGCCCTGAGCGGCGTGCTGCGCGACGAGGGCTACGCCGTGGATGCCGTGGAGAGCGGCGAGGCCTGTCTCGAACGGGTGGCCCGTGCGCCCTACGACGTGATCGTGCTCGACATCTGGCTGCCCGGCATCGACGGGCTGGCCACGCTCGAACGCCTGCGCGACCGGCGGGTGGACGCTCCGGTCGTCATGATTTCCGGGCACGGCAACATCGAGTCGGCGGTGCGGGCCATCAAGCTGGGAGCGTTCGACTTCGTCGAGAAGCCGCTGTCGCTCGAGAAGACCGTGCTCGTGGTCGGCAACGCGGTCCGCCAGCGGCGGCTCGAGGCGGAAAACCGCGCGCTGCGGGCGCACGTCGACAAGCGCCTGACGATGATCGGTGAGAGCTACGTGATGGCGCAGCTGCGCGAGCAGATCGCGATGGCGGCGCCGACCAACGGGCGGGTGCTGATTTTCGGCGAGAACGGCACCGGCAAGGAGCTCGTGGCGCGCAGCATCCACGCGATGAGCCGCCGGCGCGCCGGCCCGTTCATCGAAGTGAACTGCGCCGCCATCCCGGAGGAGCTGATCGAAAGCGAACTGTTCGGCCATGCGCGGGGCGCCTTCACCGGCGCCGTGTCGGATCGGCGCGGCAAGTTCGAAGTGGCCGACACCGGCACCCTCTTCCTGGACGAAATCGGCGACATGAGCCTGAAGACGCAGGCCAAGGTCCTGCGCGCGCTCCAGGAACAGATTGTCGAACCGGTCGGGGGCGCGAGCAGCGTGAAAGTGGACGTGCGCGTGCTGGCCGCGACCAACAAGGACCTGCCGAGCGAGATTCGCGCCGGACGATTCCGCGAGGACCTCTACTTCCGGCTGAACGTCATCCCGATTTTCGTGCCGCCCCTGCGGGATCGGGACGGCGACATTCCGCTGCTCGCCGAACACTTCATGGCGGAACTCGCGCGCGAGTACGGGCGGCGGCCCAAGCGGCTCGACCCCGGCGCCGCCACGGGCCTGCGCAGCTACCGGTGGCCCGGCAACGTCCGCGAGCTGCGCAACCTGATCGAGCGCCTGATCATCATGGTCACAGGCGAGACCATCACGCTCAACGACCTGGCGTTCCTCGATGGGGGCGCGCTGGCGATCACCGAGCACGAGGGGGTGCCGCCGCTGTCGCTGCACGACGCGCGCGAACGCTTCGAGCGCGATTACATCCTCAGGGCGCTCGCCGCCCAGCAGGGGAACATCTCCCGCACCGCCGATGCCCTCGGCGTCGAACGCAGCAACCTCTATCGGAAGATGCGCGCGTTCGGCATCGCGCCCGCCCGACGCGACGAAGAACTCGCGTAGGAATGGGCAATGGGGAACGTCGAGTCGTAATGGAAGATCGGCACGTTGACGGCTACCGCTCCGGTCGGCGGCCGTCCTTCCGCGTCACGCGGTACAACCCGCCGGGATTGCGGTCCTCGAGCAGCCAGAGGGCTCCGTCCGGGCCGACTTCCACGTCACGCACCCGGAAGCCGACCGGCCAGCGCTCGGCGGGCCTGGCGCCGCCTTTGCCGTCGAACGTGATCCGGCTCAGGCTCATCGTCGACAGGCCGCTCACGAGCGCGGAGCCCTTCCACTCGGGAAACATCGCGCCCTGGTAGAACACGAGATTGCCCGGCGCGATGACGGGCGTCCAATAAATGACCGGCCTGGCCAGATCGGGCCGCGTGTCCGGGCTCGGGATCGGGACGCCGTTGTAGTTCACGGCGTACGACGTGAGCGGCCACCCGTAGTTCTTACCGGGTTCGATCAGGTTGAGTTCGTCGCCGCCTCGCGGACCGTGCTCGACTTCCCAGAGGCGGCCGTCTGGACTGAACGCCAGACCGTACGGCGTGCGGTGACCGCTCGACCAGATCTCCGACGGCGCCAGATTCGGCCCGGGGAACGTGTAGGTGCTGATCACGGGCGCCGTCTTGGCCGCTTCCGTGTCTCTCGGTGGCGCAATCAGCGGAACGGTCGCCGCGCCGGTCCTGCCGGCCTTGGGATTGCCCGGCGCGGGCTTGCCGTCGAGCGTCAGCCGCAGGATCTTGCCGAGCGTCTGATCGGGATCCTGCGCGGGCGTCATGCGCTGGCGCTCGCCGACCGCGAGGAACAGGTACCGCCCGTCAGGCGAAAACGCGATCTGCGCGCCGAACTGTCCGCCGGCGCCCTTTGGCATCTGCCGCCACAGCACCTCCAGCCCGTCCAGGCTCGCCGAGTCGTCTTTACCAAGCGCCAGCCGCGCCCGCGCGAGCGCCAGGCTCGACCCGCCATCGCCCGGTTCGGCGTACGTGAGATAGACGAAGTGATCGGTGGCGTAGTGCGGCGACAGGAACACGCCGAGCATCCCGCCCTGGCCTCGCGCCAACACTTCCGGCACGTTTGCCACGGGCGTCCTGGCGCCGTGCTGGGTCACCAGCCACACGGGACCGACCTTCTCGGTGATCAGCATGCGCCCGTCCGGCAGAAACGCGATCCGCCACGGCAGGTTGAACGTGGCCACCTGCGTCACGGTGAACGGCGGGTCGGGGTCAGGCGCCTGGGCGCCCGCGTTGATCTGGGCCCTCGCTACGGCCGGCAGGAGCCCCAGCAAGAGCGCAATCGGCAGCGTGGTGTTCCGCATGAACATCCCTGCATCCTCTCACGTCATCCCGCCCGCCGCCAGCGAGGCACGGGAGATCCACGTTCAGCGTTTCCGATTTTCAACGGCGGGACGAATGACGTAGGATGCGTGTCCGGGAGGACGCATGAGGACTGTCTCAGCGGCCGCACTCGTGTGCGCAGTCACCTTCGGGGCCGGCTGTGCCAGTGTGCCGCCCGCCAGCACATCCGTTCGCACGCCCGCCAGCGCACCGGCACCCAGCGCACAGCCAACTGAGCCTCTGGCCTCGACGCTGCACGCGACGCCGCCGGGGCTCGGCCGGCTGCCGTACAGCGACGCCGACGTCGAGTTCATGACGGGAATGATCCCGCACCATGCCCAGGCCGTCATCATGGCCGGCTGGGCGCCCACGCACGGCGCGCGCAAGGACGTCGCGATCCTCTGCGAGCGCATCCTCGTCGGCCAGCGCGACGAAATCCTGCTGATGCAGAACTGGCTCCGCGATCGAGGACAGCCGGTCCCCGACGCCACCTCCACGCGCATGAAGATGAAGATGAACGGGATGGAGCACGACATGCTCATGCCGGGCATGCTGACCGACGAGGAGATGGCGGCGCTCGATCGGGCGCGCGGGCCCGAGTTCGATCGCCTGTTCCTCGAAGGCATGATCAAGCACCATCAGGGCGCGCTCGACATGGTGGACGTGCTGTTCAACTCGTTTGGCGGTGGCCAGGACGAGAAGATCTACAAGTTCGCGTCGGATGTGTACGCCGACCAGCAGATCGAGATCAACCGGATGAAAGAGATGCTCGCTGGGCATGGTTCGTCAGTCACGAGAAGGGACTACTGAAATGAAGCGACCGTTCATCGGCGCCGCCACGGCGGCTCTGCTTGCCGCGCTCGCCCCGACCATGCTGGCGCACGCCCACGCGCAGGCACCGGCGCCGGCGGCGGGACAGGCCCGCACGCCACCGCCGCCGCTGCCACCGCCGCCCGCGTCGATGCCCGCGCCGGTCGCGCCGGTCGTTTCCGAGACGGCGCCGTCGCCCGATCCCCGCATCGGCCTCACGGCGGGCGTGTGGGACGCCGCGCAGGCGGCGTGGAACATGAAGATGATCTCGACGACGCCGCCGACCGAGAAGGTGCTCGGCGCGACGCACTCGGATCTCGCATTCTCGGGAAAATACGCGATTCAGGGGAACTACAACGGATTCGAGATCTACGACATCTCCACCCCGGCCAGGCCGGTGCTGGCGCAGACGTACCTCTGTCCCGCCTCGCAGAACGACGTGTCGGTGTTCCGCAACCTGCTGTTCATGTCGGCGGAAGCCACCAACAGCCGCGCCGACTGCGGCTTCGGCGGCGTCCCCGATCCGGTGAGCAAGGAGCGCGTGCGGGGCATCCGGATCTTCGACATCCGCGACATCACGCATCCGACTCTCGTCACGAGCGTGCAGACCTGCCGCGGGTCCCATACGCACACGGTGGTGACGCAGCCGGGCGACGACCAGAACGTCTACATCTACGTCTCGGGCACGTCGCGCGTGCGATCGGCCGACGAACTGCCCGGATGCGAAGACGGCGGGATCGACGATCCGAACACCGCGCGCTTCCGACTCGAAGTGATCAAGGTACCGCTCGCGGCGCCGCAGCAGGCCGCGATCGTGAGCTCGCCGCGCATCTTCAACGGCCTGCCGGTGCCGCCGCGCAACGCCGACCGTGACGCGATCGACGCCGCCGCGCGAGCCGCGCGGGCGGCCGCCCGTGGCGGGGCGGGACGTGGCGACGCCGGGGCGCCTGGCGGCGGATTCGCCGGCCGCGGACGTGGGGGCGATGCCACGCCGACCGGACCGAATCAGTGCCACGACATCACCGTCTATCCAGAAATCGGACTCGCGGGCGGCGCGTGCGCCGGCCTCGGCCTCCTGCTCGACATCCACGATGCCGCGCACCCGGTCCGTCTCGACGCCGCGTCCGACGCCAACATGTCGTTCTGGCATTCGGCGACCTTCAGCAACGACGGCAGCAAGGTCCTCTTCACGGACGAGTGGGGCGGCGGATCGCAGCCGCGCTGCCGCGACACCGACAAGATGGACTGGGGCGCCGACGCGCTCTTCACGATCGAGAACAACAAGCTCGTGTTCCACACGTACTACAAGATGCCGGCCGCGCAGACCTCGGAGGAGAACTGCGTTGCGCACAACGGCTCGCTGATTCCGATTCCGGGGCGCGAAGTCATGGTGCAGTCCTGGTATCAGGGAGGCGTCTCGGTGTTCGACTGGACCGACGTCGACCACCCGAAGGAGATTGCCTATTTCGATCGCGGGCCGATGAACGCGGAGCGCCTCGTCGACGCCGGCACCTGGTCGGCCTACTGGTACAACGGCGTGATCGTCAGCTCCGAGATCGCGCGCGGTCTCGACATCTACGAGCTCGTGCCGAGCGGCCTCATCACGGAGAACGAGCTCGCCGCCGCGAAGACCGTCAAGGTGGACTACTGGAACACGCAGGACCAGCGGAAGTTCGTCTGGCCGCCGAGCTTCGCGCTCGCGCGCGCGTACCTCGATCAGCTGCAGCGGTCGAACGGACTCGCGGCCGACCGGATCGCGGCGGCGCGGACGACGCTTGCGTCCGCCGAGCGGCAGTCGGGATCGACGCGCAAGGCGGCCTTGACGCAGCTCGCGTCCACTCTGGGCGCCGGCGCGGACTCGGGTCCCGACTCGGCCAAGGTCCACGCGCTGTCCACGGCGATCACGGATCTGGCCAACGCGCGCTAGGCGTGTCAAATGGAAAATGGAAAATGGAAGATGTGGATGGATCGATTTCCCATTTTCCATTTCCCATTTTCCATTATCTCATTCACCCCGTAGTCTATTCTCGAGGACCTGTTCGCTCCCGAATCGTTCGAGCTGCAGGTAGAACTCGGCGGCCGAGACGAGCGCTGCCGACGGTATGAGCCCGACGATCTCGCTTTCGAGGATCGAGACGCCGTAGCGTTCCGCCTCTCGCTTGACGATCTCGAACACGCGGAAAATCGGCGTCTTCTGGTAGTTCGTCAGGTTCATCGACACCTGGGCCAGGTTGCGGTCTTCCAGCTTGAACCCTGCGGCCTTGATGTAGCGGAGGCCTCCGCTGCTCTGGCGGATCGCCGCGGCAATCTTCTTGGCGACGTCCACGCGATCCGTGTTGAGGTTGATGTTGTAGGCGATGAGCGGCATCCGGGCGCCGATGACCGAAGCGCCGGCCGACGGGTGCGGCGTCGCGGGACCGAAATCGGGCGTCCATCCGCTGGTCGCCATCTTCGCCGCCAGGCCTTCGAATTCCCCCCGGCGGATGTCTTCGAGGTTCTTGCGTGCGGGATTGGCCGAGGCTTCCTCGTAGAGATACACCGGTACGCCGAATCGTTCGGCGACCGTCGCCCCGACCTCCCTGGCCAGCGCCACGCACTCATCCATCGTGACGCCGTCAATCGGCACGAACGGCACGACGTCCACGGCGCCGAGCCGGGGATGTTCCCCCTTGTGCTGGCGCAGATCGACGGCGCCGACGGCCTTCTGGAACACCGCGAGGATTGCGGTCTTGACCGGTTCGCGGTCTCCCACGAACGTCAGGACCGACCGGTTGTGCGACGGGTCGGCGGAATAGTCGAGCAGGCGGACACCGGGAACCGCGCGGACCGCAGCGACGAGGCCTTCGACGACGTCCGGCCGGCGGCCTTCGCTGACATTGGGGATGCATTCGATGATGGCCATGGGAAAGTTGTATCACGTCGTTGACGCCGGGTGGCCGGAACGCTCATAATCGCGGGAACTTCTTCTTGACCAGCCACTTCTGATGACAGAGCCGCGCCGTTCCGACGTCCGCCCCCTTGAAGCGGAGGTGACGGAGCGCGACCGTGACGCCCGCGTCGAAGAGCTGCTGCTCAGCGGCCTCGATCACTATTTCTCCGGGCAGCACGAACTGGCGATCAACGTCTGGACTCGCGTGCTCTTCCTCGATCGGGGCCATGCCCGCGCCCGCGCGTACATCGAACGCGCGCGCAGCGCCGTCGCCGAACGGCAGCGGGAGGGCGAGGAACTGATCCATACCGGCGCGGCCGCATTTCAGCGCGGTGAGGCGGACGCCGCGCGGCAGTTGCTGTCGTCGGCCGTCGAACAGGGGGCCCGGACCGACGAAGCCCTTGCGCTGCTCGATCGGCTGGACCGCCTCGAGGCCGCAGCCATCGAGTCGTCGCAGCCGGACCGGCCGCAGGGACCGGTCCATCGGCGCCAGGTCGCGGGGCGCGGTCGCGATGGCGCGCCTTCGCGCATGGTCTGGATTGCCGCGGGTGTGGCCTGCGGCATCGTCGCCGGAGCCGTCGGCCTGTCCGTTCTGAGGGGACGTGGCGTGGACTGGCTGCCGATCGGACCGCCGGCACCGCCTCCCGCCGTTGCGCAGGCGGCCGCGGCTCCACTTCCGGTTCCGGCCGCCGCCGACGTGTGGATTGCGCGCGCGCGTGCCTTGTACGGAAAAGGGCGGCTCCGAGAGGCGCTCGCGGCACTCGACGCCGTCCGCGCCGACGATCCCGTGTATGTCAGGGCCGAAGATCTGCGCGCCATGATCCAGCGGCAGCTGCTCGAGGCGGCTCGCAGCGCGGACGGAGCGCGGCTGACCAGTCCGTCCATCGCCCGGGCAGACGCCGAACGTGCATCGCCAATGAGATGTCCGAAGTGCCAGTACATCAGCTTCGACCATAGCGATCGCTGCCGCAATTGCGGCTACGAGTTCGCCTTGTCGGTCGAGGTGGCCGGGCTCGATCTCCCGATTCAGACCGGCGAGGAAGCGATTGGGCCCTTCGCGGATTTTTCGCTCGCCGGGCCGGCCGCGCCGGACTGGCTCTCCCGACGGTAGACCCGCCCCTCGCGCCACCGATCCCGGGCGGTCGCCGTGGCGCGCCACCGGACGCCGCGCGGCGGCCAGCTCCGGGCGTGGCCGACCTGCCGCTCTTCAAGGATCGCCCGATCGACGACGACGCCCCGCTCGTGACCCCGCCGGCCGTGCCGCGCGCGCCGCTGGCCGTGCGACGATCGACGCGAGTGCCCCGGGGCACCGTCGACGAGCCAGCGCTCGATCTCGAGTGGCCCGCGACGGCCGCCGGGAACTCCGCATGCCCGAGCCGCCGGCGTCGCCCACCGTTCAGCATGCGGCGCCGGCCGACCCGATGTCGCGCCACGCAATCGCGGCGCTTGGCGCGCGACTCGCCGCCGGTGTGCTCGACCTCGCGATCGTCAGCGGCATCGACCTCGCCGTGCTGTATTTCACGCTCGAGATCTGCGGGTTCGACCGGAGCGAGTTCCTGCTGCTCCCGATCGTGCCCCTCGTCGCGTTCCTGGGGCTGCTCAACGGCGGCTACTTCGTGGCCTTCATCGCCGCCGGCGGCCAGACGATCGGCAAGATGGCCGCGGGCATCAAGGTCGTGCCGGCCGAAGGCGCCGGCGCCTGGACCGACCGGGTGCCTCTCGGAACCGCTTTTCTCCGCGCGGCCGCCTGCCTCGTGTCGCTCGCCCCTGCCGGCGCCGGTCTGCTTCCCGCGCTTCTCACCGCCGATCACCGCGCGGTGCACGATCGCCTGGCGCACACGCGCGTCGTCAAAGCGTGACTCGACTGGCCGTCCTGATCGCGACCGTTGGCTATTGCGGGTACTCTCCCATCGCGCCGGGGACGGTCGGATCCGCCGCGGGCCTGGTCTTCTATCTCCTCGTCTGGTGGACGGGATCGCCGGTCGTCGAGGTGGCGCTCATCGCCGGGCTCTTTGCCGCGGGCGTGTGGGCCGGCACGATCGCCGAACGGTATTTCGGCGGGATTGACCCCGGGCCGATCGTGATGGACGAGGTCGTCGGCATGTTGATCACGCTGGCGTTCATCCCCGTCGGTCTCTCCGGCGCGCTCGCGGGATTCGTCCTCTTTCGCATCTACGACGTGATCAAGCCGTACCCCGCCGGGCGGTTCGAACAGCTCCATGGCGGCCTCGGAGTCATGGCCGATGACGCGATGGCCGCGGTGTACGCGAACATCACGCTGCGGCTGCTGATGTGGCTGCTGCCGGCGTGGATCGCATGACGTCCGGGGCTCCGCTTCGCAGCGCGGAGATCATCGCCGTCGGCAGCGAACTGCTCGGCGCGGATCGCGTCGACAGCAACTCCCTCTTCCTGTCGGAACGCCTGGAGAGCCTCGGCATCGCGCTGCGGGCCAAGTCCGTGGTCGGCGACAGCCGCGAACATCTCGCCGACGATATTCTTGCAGGCCCTCGCGCGCGTCGATCTCGTCATGCTGACCGGCGGCCTCGGTCCAACAGCTGACGATCTCACCCGCGAAGTCGTTGCCGGAGCGCTCGGTCTGGCGCTCGAAGAGGATCGGGCCATCCTCGAGCGGTTGGAGCGGCGGTTCGCCGCGCGCGGCATGCGGATGCCGGCGATCAACCGGTCGCAGGCCATGGTGCCGCGCGGCGCCACGGCCCTCGACAATCCGAACGGCACCGCGCCCGGGCTGTTCATCGAGGTCGGCGCCAGGGTGGTCATCCTGCTGCCCGGGCCGCCGCGCGAGATGCAGCCGATGGTCAACCTGCTCTGCCAGGGCGAGCTGCTCGCGCGCGCCGGCGACGAGCGCGTCCATCGCGTCGCGCTGTTCCTCACGGGGCGCGGCGAGTCGCACGTCGAGGAGATTGCCGCGCCGCTCTACTCGGCGTGGGCGCGGGAGACGCCGCCGATCGAGACGACGATTCTCGCCTCGCCGGGCCAGGTGGAACTGCACCTGAGCCTCCGCTCGGCGGACCCCGACGCGGCGATGGCCCGCCTGACGGCCGCGCGCGACGCGCTCGCCGCTGCACTCGGGCGCGAAGTGTTCAGCCGCGACGGCACACCGCTCGAGCAGGTCGTCGGCCGGCTGCTGCAGTCGCGCGGCCTCACGATTGCGGCCGCCGAGTCGTGCACGGGAGGCCTGCTCATGTCGCGCCTGACCGACGTTCCCGGCAGTTCCGTGCTACGTGCTCGCCGGCGTCGTCGTCTACAGCAACGCCTCGAAGTCGCAGCTCGCGGGCGTCGATCCCGCGCTCATCACGGCGCACGGCGCCGTGAGCGAACCGGTCGCCGTCGCCCTCGCGGACGGCATCCGCGCTCGGACGGGCGCCAGCATCGGCGTCGGGATCACCGGCATCGCGGGGCCCGGCGGGGGCACGCCGCAGAAGCCGGTCGGGACGGTCGCGATCGCCGTCTCGTCGCCCGACGCGGCCATCGTCCGCACGTTCTCGTTCGTGGGGCCGCGCGCGCAGGTCAAGTACTGGGCGACGCAGGCTGCGCTCGACATGGTGCGGCGCACGCTCGGACCTCAGTAGGGCGGCGAACGGCAGCGATGGTCAGGCTGTTTCTTGGCGTGGAACTCGATCCCGCCGTCTCTGCCGCGGCGGCTGCCGAAGCCGGCGCGCTTCGCGGCCGTTTCGCCGCTGAGGGCATCGACGTCAGGGCCCGGTGGGTGAGGCGGGAGAATCTCCATCTCACGCTGTGGTTCATCGGTGAGGTAGACGACGCCCGTCTCCAGGCAATCCTGGACGCGCTGGCTGCGCCGTTTTCGCTCGCGGCGTTCGACGTTCATCTGGCCGGACTCGGCGCCTTCCCCGCAGCCGGGTTGCCGCGCGTGCTCTGGATGGGGCTGCGGGACGGCACCGGACAGATGGAGACCCTGCACCGGGAAGCCGGCGCGCGCCTGGCAGCGACCGGTTTCGAACCCGATCGCCGGCCGTTCGCGGCGCACCTCACGATCGCGCGCATCACGACTATCGCGCCGCGATCGGCAGGATCCGCACTTCGCCGGATCCTCCGCGAGCGCCGCGCGGACGGGGGCGTCACGCGCGTCACGGCCGTCAGTCTCTTCAGCAGCCGCCTGTCCCCGAAAGGCTCGACGTACACCCGGCTGCTGCGAGTACCATTGACGTGATGCTCCCGCTGCTGTTCGGCTATCTCGCCGGCTCGGTTCCCTTCGCCTATCTGCTGGCGCGACGCGCGGGCATCGACGTGCGCGTGGCCGGCAGCGGCAACGTCGGCGCCGCCAACGTCCTGCGGACGACGGGCGCGTGGCGCGGCGTCATCGTAATGGCGCTCGACGTCGCCAAGGGTGCCGCCGCGGTGTTCATCACCTACCTGGTCGCTGGCGGCGCGTCGCTCCCGGCCGGCAGCGGCGCGGCGGCGATCGTCGGCCATATCTACCCCGTCTGGCTTCGGTTCCACGGGGGCAAGGGCGTGGCGGTCGCGGCCGGCGTCTTCTGTGTGCTCTCGCCGGTGGCCACGGGCGTCGCGGCCGGGCTGTTCCTCGTGACCGTCTGGCTCACCCGCTACATCTCGCTCGGGTCGATTGCCGCGACGATCGCGCTGCCGCCGATCGCCTGGGTCAGCGGTGCGCCGCGCGGCGTCGTCGTGGCGGCGGTGGGGAGCGGGGCGCTGATCCTCTTCCGCCATCGCGCGAACCTGCGCCGGCTGCGCGCGGGGACGGAGCGGAAAATGGGAGCGCGCGCATGACCATGGCAGTGCTCGGTGCCGGCAGCTGGGGCACGGCGCTCGCGGTACACCTGGCGCGCGCGGGACGTCCCGCCCGCCTGTGGGCACGCGACGGCGGGCTGGCGGACGAGATGCGACGCGATCGCCTCAACGGCAGATACCTTCCGGACATTGCGTTCCCGAATGGGCTGACCGCGACGTCCTCGCTCGACGCGGCGCTCGACGGCGCCCGGTTCGTGATCGTGGCGGTGCCGTCGCACGGATTTCGCGCCGTCGTCCGCGCGGCTGTTCCGACGCTGGCTCCGGGAGCGATTGTCGTCAGCGCGACCAAGGGACTCGAGGGCGAGCACGCTCGATCGCATGTCGCAGGTGATCGCCGAGGAGACGGCCGGGCGCGTGCCGGTCGTCGTGTTGTCGGGGCCGAGTTTCGCGGCGGAGGTGGCCCGCGAACTGCCGACCGCGGTGCTCGCCGCCTCGTCGGACGCCGCAGCGGCATCAGCCGTACAGGAGGGCTTCCGCAGCCGCGGTCTCCGGCTGTATGTCAGCGACGACGTGGCCGGCGTGGAGATTGGAGGCGCGCTCAAGAACGTCATCGCCATCGCGGCCGGGGTGGTCGAGGGCCTGGGGCTGGGGCACAACGCCATGGCGGCGCTCATCACGCGAGGCCTGACGGAGATCTCGAGGCTGGCATCCGCGGAAGGCGGCCGGCGGGAGACGCTCGCCGGGCTCAGCGGGCTCGGCGACCTGGTGCTGACGTGCACGGGCGACCTGAGCCGAAACCGTCGCGTGGGCATCGAGCTCGGTCGCGGCCGCTCGCTCGACGACATCCTGGGCAGCATGCGGATGGTCGCCGAAGGCGTCCGCACGACCGGCGCCGCGCTTGCCCTTGGCGCACGCCATGGAATCGAATTGCCGATCGCGGCGCAGATGGCGGCCGTCCTCGACGGCCAGCGCTCGCCGGTCGAAGCGGTCGAAATCCTGATGGGACGCAAGCAGCGTCCCGAAGCCGACGGCGACAGGAGTCAGTGAGTGGGGTTTTTCGACAAGATCAAGGCATCGCTCGCCCGGACGAAGCAGCAGTTCGTCGAGCGCTTCGACGACGTGGTCAAGCGGGCGGACGAGCCGGCGCGGCGCAGCCGTCCCATCGACGTCGACACGATCGAGGCGCTGGAAGAGGCGCTCATTTCGGCCGACGTCGGCGTGGCGGCTGCCGCGCGCATCGTTGACGCGGTGCGCACGCGCGCGCATGGCCGGCGAATCGCTGCGTGACCTGGTGAAGGAAGAAATTCGCGGGATTCTCAAGGGCGCCGACAGCGCCCCGCCGAACGGGCGCCGGCCGCACGTCGTGATGATCGTCGGCGTCAACGGGACCGGGAAGACGACCACGGTGGGGAAGCTGGCGCGGCTGCTGAAGGACACGGGCCGGACGCCGCTGATCTGCGCGGCGGACACGT
Source organism: uncultured Acidobacteriota bacterium (assembly GCA_963817635.1). Lineage (GTDB taxonomy): Bacteria > Acidobacteriota > Vicinamibacteria > Vicinamibacterales > 2-12-FULL-66-21 > CAWFPR01. Next base: position 522,535 of record CAWFPR010000002.1, read on the forward strand.
TCCGCGCGGCCGCCGTCGAGCAGCTCGAGATCTGGGCGAATCGCGCCGGAGTGGACATCATCCGTGCGCGGCCAGGGGCGGACCCCGCGGCGGTGGTGTTCGACGCGATTGCCGCCGGCAAGGCGCGCGGGCGCGACGTCGTGCTCGTCGACACCGCGGGGCGCCTCCATACGCGCGTGAACCTGATGACGGAACTCGACAAGATCCGCCGGATTGCGGCGCGCGAAGTCGAGGGGGCGCCACACGAAGTGCTGCTCGTCCTCGATGCCACGGTCGGCCAGAACGGGTTGTCGCAGGCGCGCGAGTTCATGTCTGTCGCCGGTGTGAACGGCATCGTTCTCACGAAGCTCGACGGAACGGCGAAGGGAGGCATTGCGGTGGCCATCGCGCACGACCTCAAGCTCCCGATTCGATACGTCGGCGTCGGCGAGGCCATCGACGATCTCATCCCGTTTTCACCAGACGAGTACGTCGACGCGCTCTTCGAAGAGAAGTGGTGAAACGGAAGAATGGAAAATGGAAAATGGTAAAATGGAAAAGGGGGAGGTGACCCGTCCATTTTCCATTTCCCATTTACCATTTTCCATCCCCGAAGGGGCCACGTGTATTCCGACGACTTCTACATGGCGCGCGCGCTGGGCCTCGCGGAGCGGGGGCGTGGGCGCACGAGCCCGAACCCGCTGGTGGGCGCGGTCGTTGTCGATCGGGAAGGGGTGGTGGTCGGGCGCGGCGCCCACGAGGTCGTCGGCGGGCCGCACGCCGAAGCGCACGCGCTGGAAGACGCCGGGGAGCGGGCTCGCGGCGCGACGCTGTACTGCACGCTCGAGCCCTGCACGCACACGGGACGTACCGGACCCTGCGCGCCGCTCGTCGTCGAGGCCGGCATTGTGCGGGCCGTCATTGCGATCGAGGATCCCAACACGAGTGTGTCGGGTGGAGGCCTCGCCTATCTGCGCGCGAGTGGACTGGAGGTCCGGGTCGGCGTGCGGCGGGAGGAGGCCGAGCGGCTCGACGCGGCGTTTCTTTCCGTGGTCCGGAAGCGCCGTCCGTTCGTGACCATGAAGGTCGCGCTCAGCCGCGAGGGGTGCATCGCGGCGGCGCCCGGCGTGCGCACCGCCCTGACCGGACCGTCCGCCAATCGCTACATCCACCGCGAGCGCGCCGAGGTGGACGCGCTCGCGATCGGCTCGGGGACGGTGCTGGCAGACGACCCGCTGCTGACGCCGCGGGGCGCTTTTCGCTACCGTCCCCTGACCCGTGTCGTGTTCGATTCGCGCCTGCGGACTCCCCCCGCGGCGAAACTGCTCTCGACGCGACGCGCGGGCCCGGTCATAATCATGAGTACTCCGCTTGCGGCAGAGCGCTCGCCGGACCGGCTGCGCGCGCTGACCGACGCCGGCGCCCAGATCGAGCTGATCGCGGACGAACGGCCGCTCGCCGGCGCGCTGGCCCGGCTGGCCGCGCTCGGTCTCTCGTCGGTCCTGGTCGAAGGAGGGGCCGACGCTGCACCGCGCATTCTGGGATGCGGATCTGGTCGACCGTGTCGAGGTGTACCGGACGCCGCGGGTCCTCGGCCCGGGTGGCGTGCCGTGGCTGGCTGGCGGGGTCCTGGATGCTCCGCGGCTCCGCGAACGCTCGACCCGATCGCTCGGCGAGGATGTACTGATCGAAGCCTATGTTTACCGGCCTGATTGAGTCTATCGGGGAAGTGGCGGAGGTCGAGCCGACACCGGGCGGCTTCCGCCTGCGCATGACGACCAGCCTGGCGCCGGAGCTGTCTGCGGGCGACAGCCTGGCGATCAACGGCGTGTGCCTGACGGTGGTGTCGGCCGATGCCGAAGGCATTCACGCCGACATCTCGCCGGAAACGGCCCGCGTCAGCTCGCTCGGCATGCTGCGGCGCGGCGCGCTCGTGAACCTGGAGCGTCCGCTCCGGGCCGATGCGCGGCTCGGCGGTCATTTCGTGCAGGGGCACGTGGACGCGACGGGCACGATCGTCGAGATTCGGGCCGACGGCGATTCCTACTGGCTCACGGTGCGCTATCCGCCGCTCATCGCGACCTACATGGTCCGCAAGGGGTCGATCGCGGTCGACGGCATCAGCCTGACGATCGCGGGCCTGGACAACACCGCAATTCGACGTGCAGCTGATCCCGTACACGTGGGAGCACACGAACCTGCACCTCGCCAAGCAGGGGGACGCGGTCAACATCGAATGCGACATTCTCGGAAAGTACGTCGTCCGGATCGCCGAGCTGGCGGGCACGACGCCAGGCCCGGCGTCCACATAGGGACGGGTTCACAGGTTTCAGGTTCCATGGCCAAGAAGTCACCAGCGCCGCGCAAGACACCGTTCGCGCCCATCGAAGAGGCCGTCGAGGCCATCCGCCATGGCCGCATGATTATCGTCGTCGACGATGAGGATCGCGAGAACGAAGGCGATCTGACGATCGCGGCGGACAAGATTACGCCGGACGCCATCAACTTCATGGCGAAATGGGGCCGCGGGCTCATCTGCCTGCCGATGACGGTGGAGCGGCTCGCCGAACTCGATATCCCGCAGATGGTGCCGCTCAACACCGCGCGCTTCGACACCGCGTTCTGCGTGTCGATCGAGGCCAAGGGGGTGACCAGCACCGGGATTTCCGCCGGCGATCGCGCCGCGACGGTTCTCGCGGCGATCGATCCGCGCACCCGTCCCGCCGATCTGGCGCGGCCGGGGCACATGTTTCCGCTGAAGGCGCGCACCGGCGGCGTGCTCGTGCGGGCGGGACAGACGGAGGCGGCCGTCGATCTGTCGCGGATCGCGGGGCTGTATCCGGCCGGCGTGATCTGCGAAATCATGAACGAGGACGGCAGCATGGCCCGGGTGCCGGAACTGGCGAAGTTCGCGAAACGGCACAAGCTGCTGATGATCACGATCGCGGATCTGATCCAGTACCGCATGCGCACCGAATCGGTCGTCCGCCGCGTGGCGTCGGCCGCGCTCCCGACCGTACACGGAGATTTCCGGGTGATTCGCGTTCGAAAGCCTCATCGATCGCGAGACGCACGTCGCGCTGGTCAAGGGCGACATCGCCGGGGGAGAGAACGTGATGGTCCGCGTGCACTCGCGGTGCCTGACCGGCGACGTGTTCCATTCGGCCCGCTGCGACTGCGGGCCGCAGCTCGATGCCGCGATGGAGAAGATCGCCGCCGAGGGGCGCGGCGTGCTCCTGTATCTGAACCAGGAAGGGCGGGGCATCGGCCTCGCCAACAAGATCCGGGCCTACGAACTCCAGGACGAAGGGTTCGACACGGTCGAGGCCAACGAGCGGCTCGGCTTCAAGGCCGATCAGCGGGACTACGGGATTGGCGTCCAGATTCTCAAGGAGCTGGGCGTCAAGTCGATGCGCCTCCTTTCGAACAATCCGCGCAAGCTGGTCGGCATCGAGGGCTACCAGTTGTCGGTGGCCGACTGGATTCCGCTCGAAATTCCGGCCTCGGAACACACCCGCCGCTATCTGAAGACCAAGAAGGACAAACTGGGCCACAAACTCACCTCGGTTTGACAGGATCGACCCCCTTCAGCTACGATAAACGTTTGCGTCTGAAGCGCTTAGGGCTCTAGTTGCGCCATGTTCGAATCTCTTAGCGACCGCCTCCAGGGGGTGTTCCGCTCGCTTCGCGGCGAAGGACGCCTTACGGAGCAGTCCGTCGAGGCCGCCCTCCGGGAAATCCGGATGGCGCTGCTCGAGGCTGACGTCAACTTCAAGGTCGTCAAGGCGTTCATCGATCGCGTCCGGGATCGGGCGGTCGACCAGGAGGTGCTGAAGAGCCTCACGCCCGCCCAGCAGGTGGTCCGGATTGTCCGCGACGAAATGCTGGCGCTCTTCGGCGACGCGGCCGGCGGGCTGCCGCCCTCGCAGGCGCACCCGCGCGTCATCCTCCTGCTGGGCCTTCAGGGTTCCGGCAAGACGACGACGGCAGGCAAGCTCGGGCGATGGCTGAAGAAGCAGGGGAAGCATCCGCTGCTCGTCTCGACCGACGTGCGCCGCCCCGCCGCGATCGCGCAGCTCGGGGTGGTCGGGAAACAGGCCGAAGTGCGCGTGCACGACCCGGCCGGCGATCTCGACCCGGTCCGTCGCGCGAGCGGCGCGATGACCGAAGCGCGCAACGCGGGGTTCGACACGGTGATCGTCGACACCGCCGGACGGCTGCACATCGACGACGAGCTGATGGTCGAGCTCGAGGCGATCAAGGCCGCCGTCCAGCCGACCGACATGCTGTATGTCGCCGACGCGATGACGGGGCAGGACGCGATCAAGAGCGCCGGCGAGTTCAACCGGCGCATCGGCGTCACCGGCGTCGTCCTCTCGAAGATGGACGGCGACGCGCGCGGCGGCGCGGCGCTGTCGGTCGTCGGCGTCGTCGGCGTGCCGATCGCGTTCGTGGGCAGCGGCGAGCGGCTGCAGGATCTCGAGCCGTTCCATCCCGATCGCGTCGTGTCGCGCGTGCTCGGGATGGGGGACGTGCTGTCGCTCATCGAGAAGGCTGAAGAAGCGGTTTCGCTCGAGGATGCGGAAAAGCTCGAGAAGAAGATCCGGCTCGACGACTTCACGCTCGAGGACTTCCGCGACCAACTGCGGACGATCAAGAAGATGGGGCCGCTCGAGCAGATCATCGGCATGCTGCCCGGCATGGGCAACATCAAGGAGCTGGCGGCCAACCGGGACAAGGTCGACGACAAGTCGCTCGCGCGGATCGAGGCGATCATCAACTCGATGACCCCCAGGGAACGGCGCAACCACCAGCTGGTCAACGGCAGCCGGCGCAAGCGGATCGCGAAGGGCAGCGGCACGTCGGTCGAGGAAATCAACCGCCTGCTCAAGCAGTTCGTGCAGATGAAGAAGATGCTCAAGGCGATGGGCGGCATGGCGGGGCTCGGAAAGAAGCGCGGCGGGCTCGGCATGATGAAGGGCTTGATGAACAAGGGGTAGCCGGCCATTCGCGGCCGGTGCGGGAAGCTGGAAGCTGGAGTAGACATGTTAGCGATTCGTTTGAGACGTACGGGTTCCAAGAAGCGGCCGTTCTTTCGCGTCGTGGTGACCGACTCGCGCACCGCGCGGGACAGCAGCTTCGTCGAGGTGCTCGGGCACTACAATCCGCGCACCAGGCCGGAGACGCTCGACATCAAGCGCGAGCGGCTGGATCACTGGCTGAAGCAGGGCGCCCGTCCGTCGGATACGGTCCGCACGCTCGTCGCGCGCATGCCTGACGTGCCGCCGGTCGCGGATTCGTCCGCCGGAGCGGCGACGCAGGCGGAAACGCCGGCGTCGTGAGCCGCGCGCGCGACGTCGTGGAGGTCGTGGCCCGCGCGCTGGCCGACCATCCCGACGCGGTGAAGGTCACCGAGCGCGTCAACCGCGGGCAGACGCTGCTCGAGCTGTCGATGGCGCCAGGCGACCTGGGACGGGTGATCGGCCGCCAGGGCCGTACCGGCTGCCGCGATGCGAACGCTCGTGAATGCGACCGCGGAACTCGAGGGTACCAAGGCGACCCTGGAGTTCCGAGACGAGGACTGAGCCCTGAAGGGCGAAGGATGACCGACGACCTCCTCCTGGTGGGCCGGGTGGCCCGGGCCCACGGCAACCGCGGCCAGGTGATCGTCAACCCGGAGACGGACTTCGCGGACGATCGGTTCAGGCCGGGGAATGTCGTGCTGGTCGGTCCGGCCGGCCGGACTGAAGCCGCGCGAGATCCGGGACGTGCGTTTTCACAGGGGCCGGCCGATTCTGACCCTGAGCGGGGTCGAGTCGATGAACGAGGCCGAGGCGCTGGCAGGCGCCGATTTGTGGATGCCGGCGGCCGCCGTCGGGCCGCTGCCGGCGGGCACGTTCTACCGCCACGACCTGGTCGGATGCGAGGTCGCGGACACGGCGGGCGCCAGGCTCGGCACCGTGAGCGGAGTCGAAGGGAGTCTCGATCGCAGCTGCCTCGTCGTGAGTGCGGCGGCGGGCGACATCATGATTCCGCTGGTCGCCGAATTCTGTGTCGAGGTTGACGTCGCGGCCCGCCGGATTGTCGTGGATCCGCCGGCGGGGTTGCTCGACCTCAACACCCCGCACGGACGGACGGCGAATCGCGGAGACCGGACAGCGGAGTGAAAGTCGACATCGTCACCATCTTCCCCGGGATGGTGCAGGGGCCGCTCGCGGAAGGGATTGTCGGGCGCGCGATCGATCGGGGGCTGCTCGACGTGCAGGTCCACGACCTGCGCAGCTTCACGACCGACCGTCACCACGTCGTGGACGACGTGGCGTTTGGCGGCGGACCGGGCATGGTGATGAAGCCCGAGCCGCTGTTTCGCGCCGTGGAGGCGATTCGCGAGGCGCGCGGCGAGCCGGAGGCGGTGATTCTGACCTCGCCGGATGGCAGGCGGTTTTCGCACGCCGAGGCGGAACGGCTGAAGGGGCTGGGTCACTTCGTGGTGATCTGCGGGCGCTACGAAGGGGTGGACGAGCGCGTGCGGGCCGGCCTGGCGACCGAAGAGTTGTCGATCGGCGATTACGTGCTTTCGGGCGGCGAACTGCCGGCCCTGGTTATTCTGGACGCGGTGGCCCGGCTGGTGCCGGGCGTGGTCGGAGACGAGCAGTCGGTGGCGCGGGACACGTTCGCGCGCGGCGGCCTGCTGGACTTTCCGCAGTACACGCGGCCGGCGGATTTTCGCGGCATGACCGTTCCGCCGGTCCTGCTGTCGGGGCACCACGCGGAGATTGAGCGATGGCGACGGCGCGAGGCGCTGATCCGCACGCTCGAGCGGCGGCCGGACCTGCTGGACGAAGCGAACCTCGACCCGACCGACCGGGCGCTGCTTCGGACGATCGAGCGGCCGGATCCGGGCGAGCGCAAGTGAAGAAACGACTCAGTAAAGGAGACAGCGATGACTGCCGTTGAGACCGTCGAGCGTAGCAACATGGTCGAGCGCCCGGCGATCAAGCCTGGTGACACCGTTCGCGTTCACGTAAAGGTGCGCGAAGGCGACAAGGAACGCATCCAGGTGTTCGAGGGGATGATAATCGGCATGCACCGCGGCGGCGCCCGCGCGACCTTCACGGTGCGCAAGGTGTCCTTCGGCCAGGGCGTGGAGCGCATCTTTCCGTTGCACTCGCCGATGATCGACAAGATCGACGTCATCCGCACGGCGAAGGTCCGCCGCGCCAAGCTGTACTTCCTGCGCGAGCTGAAGGGCAAGGCGGCGCGGATGAAGGACGTGAGCCAGAAGAAGCACACCGCGTAAGCCGTCCACGGTTCCAGGCTCAGGATTCCAGGGCTGAACGTGGTGCGGCTCCGCGCATTCCGCACACTCGAAAACTCGATCCGGCGCATGGGTTTCAACCATGTCGCCGGCTGCGACGAGGTCGGTCGCGGCTGCCTGGCTGGTCCGGTGGTCGCCGCGGCTGTCATCCTCGACCCCGGCTGTTATATCCCGCGCGTTGGCGACTCGAAAACCGTTCCGGCGGCCGAGCGGGCGCGGCTCTACGAGCGCATCACCCGGGCGGCCATCGCCTGGGGCGTGGCGGCTGCGGATCCCCGCGAAATCGACACCATCAATATTCATCAGGCGTCGCTGCGCGCGATGCAGCGCGCTGTGCTGCGGCTCGTGCCGTTGCCCGATTTCGTGCTGGTCGACGCTTTTCGCGTTCCCGGCCTGCCGGTCGCCCAGCGCGCCGTGATTCACGGCGACAGCCGGTGCACGGCCATCGCCGCGGCGTCGATCGTGGCGAAGGTGACGCGCGATCGGCTGATGCTCGAGCTGCATGCGACCGATCCCCGGTACGGGTTCGACCGCCACAAGGGGTATGCCACGCGCGACCACCTCGAGGCGGTCGCGCGGTTCGGCTACTCGGAAGCGCACCGCCGCTCGTTCCGGCCGCCGTCCCTGTTTGATAGGATGGACACATAGCCACGTCGTTTTCCCAGGGTTTGTGGAGCAGCCGTTGGCGATCGATCGCGAAGACACGCTGAAGAAAGCTGAGAAGCTGCTTCGTCAGGGGCGCCTGGACGGCGCCATCGCCGAGTACCGTACGCGTGGCCGAGGACCAGCCCCGCGACTGGAATACGGCCAACACGCTGGGCGATCTCTACGTCCGGGCAGGCCAGTCCGAGAAGGCCGTCGCCCAGTACATCCGCATTGCCGAGCACTTTTTCGAGGACGGCTTCTACCCGAAGGCCGCCGCGATCTACAAGAAGATCCTCAAGATCATCCCCGACGACGAGACGTCGCAGATTCGGCTGGCCGATTTGTCGGTCAAGCAGGGGCTGCTGGCCGATGCCAAGTCGTACCTGACCGGCGTCGCCTCTCGCCGTCGCAGCCGGGGCGATCGGCGGGGCGCCGATGAGATTCTCGGTACGTCTGGGCTCGATAGACCCCTCCGATTTCGAAGCACGCACCACGGCCGCCCGCATCCTCGTCCAGGGAGGCGACGTCGCAGCCGGGGCGGCCCGTTTCCGTGAGCTGTACGCGGACCTGCTGGAGAAGGGGCGGGACGCCGACGCGCTCGAGGTGCTGCGCGAGGCGGTGCGGCTCGACCCGGAAGATCGCGAGGGGTGCGCGACGCTGGCGAAGGCGGCCGTTGCCGCCGGCGACCTGGAAACGGCGCGCGGCTACCTCGATCGCGAGACCGCCGGCGACGATCCGGGGCTGCTCCTGGCGCTCGTCGAGATCAATCTGCGCTCGGGCGAGCTCGATGCCGCCCGCGAATTGCTGCCGCAGATAGTCGCGACCGATCGTGAGCTTCGTCTTCAGATCGTCGAGCTCGCCTGGAGCGTGGCGGCGACGAGTCACGACGCTGCCTTCGTGTGTGCCGACGCCGTGGTGGACTCGGCGATTGACGCCGGCGATTTCGAGGACGCGGCCGCGCTGCTCCAGGAGTTCGTCACGCGCGTGCCCGGTCAGGTGCAGGCCTTGCTGAAGCTGGTCGAGGTCTGCGTGGACGGTGGCCTCGAAACGACGATGTACGAGGCGCAGACGCAACTGGCGGATGCGTACCTCGAGGCAGGGCAGGCCGCCGAGGCGCGTGTGATCGCGGAAGACCTCGTAGCGCGCGAGCCCTGGGAGCCCGCGCACATCGAGCGGTTCCGCCGCGCCCTGGTCATGCTGCGCGTGCCCGAACCCGACAGCGTGATCGCCGAGCGCCTCAGCGGACAGACACCCTTCACGGCCACCGATCCGTTCTTCGAGCCGCTGGTTCCCGAGCCGCCCTCTCCGGCGCCGGTCTCGGAGCCTGAGCCGGAGCCGGAACCGCCGCCGGTTGTCGAGGTGGAGGCGACTCCGGTCGCGCCGCCGGTGGAGGCTGCGCCGGAACCTCCGCCGGCCCCCGCGCCGGTGCGATCGCCCGAGCATCGGCCGGCGAAGAAACGTAAACTCGGACCGATGGAAATCGATTCTGACGAGCGCGCTCGGCGAGCTCGAAGTGGCGACGAGGGCGCCCGTGTCGGCGCCCCCCGTGTCGCCCCCGCTTGTCTCGCCGTCCGCCGCTCCCGCTCCGCCGCCACAGCGGCAGGGCCTCGACGAGGTATTCCAGGGCCTCCGGCAGGGAGCCTCGCGCCAGGACGTCCCGGACCAGTCCGCCCAGCACATGACGCTCGGCCGCACCTATATGGAAATGGGCATGGCCGACGAAGCGATCAACGCGCTCACGACGGCGTCGCGCTCGCCGCGCCAGCGATTCGAGGCGGGGGTGCTCCTCGCCCGGCTGTACGGGGAGCGCGGCGAGACGCATCACGTCGTCGAGTGGCTGGAGCGGGCCGCCGAAGTGCCGGCCCCCAATGAGGAAGCGGGGCGCGCGCTGCTGTACGACCTTGGGACCACCCTGGAGTCAGCCGGAGAAACGGCGCGTGCGCTGGCGGTGCTCCTCGAGCTGCAGGCCGACGCCGGAGACTACCGGGACGTGCCGGCGCGGGTGGACCGGCTGGCTCGCGTGCAGACCGGAGGGTGACTATCTCCTTCATCACGCGCGTCCTGTTCGTCGCGTATTTTCTCGAGGCGGGCCTCATCCTGGTTGTGGCTCCGTGGTCCGGCTTCTGGGAGCACAATTTCTTCGTCGTTCGCGTGCCCGCTCTTGTTCCGGTTTTCTCCAACCTGTTCGTGCGCGGCGCCGTGTCGGGCGTCGGCGCCATCACGGCGATTGCGGGTGTCGCCGAGCTCGTCGCGCTGCTCGGCCGGGGACGGCGCTCGCGCCCGCGTGGGCCGGGGGCCAAGGCGGCCGTCGAACCGTGATGGCCTTGTCCCGCCCGGTGATTTGTGTCGTAACCGGGGGGCATGGCGATTCGCCGCGGATCGTGGCGGCGCTTTCCGCGGCGGCGCGGGCCGGCGCCAGCGTGCTCCAGATTCGCGAGCCCGGACTCGACGACCGCCAGCTTCTCAGCCTCGTGCAGCAGGCGATTGCTGCGACGGCGACGACGGCCGCGCGCGTCGTGGTGAACGACCGGACCGACGTGGCGATCGCCGCGTCGGCGGCCGGTGTGCACCTGCGCGACCGTTCGATTGCCGCGTCACGCGTGCGGGCAGTTGCGCCGCCGGGATTCCTGATTGGCCGGGCCGTGCACTCCGTCGCGGCGGCGCGGGAGGCGGAGGCCGACGGCGCGTGCGACTATCTCGTGTTCGGTACGGTGTTCCCGTCCGCGAGCAAGCCGCCGGGCCATCAGGCCGCCGGTCTCCGGCAACTCGAGGCCGTGTGCCAATCGGTCCGCTTGCCGGTGCTGGCGATCGGAGGGATCACACCGGGACGAGCCGCCGAGGTCGCGCGGGCCGGAGCCGCCGGTATCGCGGCGATCGGGTTGTTCGCCACCGCCGCGTCCGCCGGCGATGCCGTCGATGCGGTGCGACGGTCGTTTGACAGTAATCCGTGACATTGTCTACAGTACCGGCACCTCAGCCGCCTGTGGCAATTCAGCTCCCTTGAAGTCAGCAGACGGCGCGCGCGCCTGGCGGGGCCGGCCAGGAGGCACGCCTTCCCATCGCCACACGACAACGGGCCGTTGCCTCGAGTAGCTCCGAATGGATCCTGGTTACAAATCTCCGTTCATCGATTTCTTCCGTCGCGGCGAAGTCGCACAGGACGTCCGGCTCGTCGCTGCCCAGGGAGCGCTGTCGCCGAGTACGCATGAACAGCTCGCCCTGCTGATCCTGCTGGTCGACGATCCCGAACCGGAGATTTCGGCGAGCGCGAACCAGACGCTCGAGGCGCTGCCGCTCGAACCGCTGCGCGCCTTTCTCGCGCGAACCGACGTGCCCGAGCCGATGCGCGCGTTCTTCGCCGCCCGGGGCGTCGACGCGGGTCCGGTCGCGGCTCCGGATGCCGATATGGAGCCCGATGCGGCGGCGCCAAAAGAGGAGCCGGATGACCGCAGGACGGACCCGGCGGTGCTCTCGTCGCTGCCAATCATCGACCGGATGAAGCTGGCGATGAAGGGCACACGGGCGCAACGCTCGCAGCTGATTCGCGACTCGAACAAGCTGGTGGCAGCCGCGGTGCTGAGCAGCCCGAAGCTGACGGAAACAGAGGTCGAGGCGTTCGCGAAGATGGCGAACGTGACGGAAGACGTGCTGCGGGTCATCGCGATGAACCGCACGTGGACGAAGAACTACGGCGTGATCTGGGGATTGGCGCGCAACCCGAAGACGCCGCCAGCCATCTCGATGCACCTGCTGCAGCGCCTGACCGAGCGCGATCTGAAGATGATCACGACGGATCGCAACGTGCCGGAGGCGGTCCGGATGGCGGCGCGCAAGTTCGTGGTGAAGGGGCGGAAGGGCAACGACTAGCCCCTGGTCTTGCGCGGCCGCGGACCCTTGCCGAACTCCTTGCGCATATGCGCGAGCCCCTCCATGTAGACCGTCGCACGGTGCCGCTCCTGCTCGGGCATCGTCTTCAGCAGGTCGATCGCTCGATCGAAGTCACGCTCGATGGTCTTCGCGGTGGTCTTGAAGTACATCTGCTTGATTTCGGCGAGCTGTTCCTCGTCCATACCGGGCTCCATTGTTTGACTCGGCGGGGGCCCCTGCACCCCGCCTGGCTCACGCCGTCCGCTCGCCCTTCGCGGCTCGCTCCCGGCGTGCGCGGGTTTGACTCGGCGGGGGCCCCTGCACCCCGCCTGGCTCACGCCGTCCGCTCGCCCTTCGCGGCTCGCTCCCGGCGTGCGCGGGTTTGACTCGGCGGGGGCCCCTGCACCCCGCCTGGCTCACGCCGTCCGCTCGCCCTTCGCGGCTCGCTCCACGCGTTCGCGCCCGTGCCGGTTTCGACGCAGTGCGGCGCGAAACGCGTCCAGCGGCTGCGCGTTCAGCACGTCGGCGGGCTCGAGCCAGGCCCGCCGCGCGACGGCGGCGCCCCACCGCAGCACGGCGAGCCCGGCGGGGGAGTGCGCGTCCGAGTCGATGATGAGCGCAACGCCGCGCTCCTTCGCCAGCCGTGCCTGGACATCATTGAGATCGAGGCGGTCCACCTGGCTGTTGATTTCCAGCGCGACGCCGGCCCGGGCCGCGGCCTCGAGGACGCGGTCCATGTCGAAGCTATAGCCGTCGCGCTTGAGAATCAGGCGTCCGGTCGGATGGCCGATCACGTCGACCCACGGGCACGCGATGGCCCGAAGGATGCGTTCGGTCATCTGGTCGGGCGGCTGGTTGAAGGCGGAGTGCACGGATGCAATGACGATGTCGAGCTCGGCGAGGCAGTCGTCGGCGAGGTCCATCGTCCCGTCCGGCCGGATGTCGCACTCGATGCCGGCCAGCAGCGTGATGCCGTCGAGGCGCTGGTTGAGGGCGCGCACCGCGCGCGCGTGTTCGAGCGCGCGGACTTCGTCGAGGCCATTGGCCATGGCGAGCGCGCGGCTGTGATCCGTGATGGCGATGTACTGCAGCCCTGACGCGCGCGCGGCGATGGCCATGGCTTCCGCATCTGCGCGCCCGTCGGTGGCGGTCGTGTGCATGTGGAGATCGCCGCGCAGATCCTCGGCGCGAAGGAGCGTGGGCAGCGACCGCGTCGCCGCGGCGTCGAATTCCCCACGATTCTCGCGAAGCTCCGGTGGCACCCAGGCCAGGCCGAGCGCGTCGTAGATGCCGGCCTCCGTTTCTCCGGCGATGCGACTGTCGTCGGCGGCGCGGAAGAGCCCGTACTCATTGAGCTTGAAGCCCTGCTGGAGCGCGCGGTCGCGAAGGACGATATTGTGCGCCTTCGAGCCTGTGAAGTACTGCTGCGCGGCACCGAGACTCTCACGCGGCACGAGCCGCAGGTCGGCCTGGAAACCTCCCCGGAGCAGCACGCTCGACTTCGTCTCGCCGCGCCCGAGCACGCGCTCGACGAGCGCGTAGCCGGTGAGCACGTCCATGAGGCCTGCCGGCGCGCCGGCGGCGAGAATGTCGATGTCTCCGCAGGTCTCGCAGCCGCGGCGCAGGCTCCCGACAATCGAGATGGCCGCTTCGGGCGCAAACTCGCGGAGCGTGGACACGAGCGCAGACGCCGTTTCGTGCGCTTCCGGCATCAGCCGGCGGCCGGTGAAGCGCTGGCGCTCTTCCAGCGCTTTCAGGATGAGTGCTTCCTTCCGGGCGCCCATGCCCTTGAGCGAACGGATGCGTCCGTCTCGGGCGGCGCGTTCGAGGTCATCGAGCGATCGAATGTCGAGCCCGCGGTAGAGGAGCGCGACCGTCTTCGGTCCGATTCCCTGAAGCCGCAGGAGATCGAGGATCGTCGGCGGGAATTCCTTCAGCAGTTCCTCGTGGTACGTGCACCTCCCGGTATCGATCAGCTCTGCGATCCGGCCGGCGAGATCTTTGCCGATTCCCGGGATCGCCAGTCGTTCGGCCGGAAGGAGAGTGGCGACGCGCGCGCCGAGGTGCACGATCGTGTCGGCGGCGTTGCGGTAGGCGCGGATCTTGAACGGGTTTTCGTTCCGGATTTCGAGCAGGTCGGCTATCTCGGCGAGCACGCGGGCGATCGCGAGGTTCTCCACGGCGGCGCTGGCACTCACGCAACCGGAGCGGCGGCGCGCGTTTCGAGCACCAGTCCGCGCCGTTCGATCTGGAAGTCGAGCAGCCGGGCGCCCGCGTCCGCGAGGGCAGCGCGGATGCCGGGTACTGCGTCGGGTTCGCCGAAGCAGAACAGACAGCCGCCGCCGCCCGCTCCGCAGACCTTGCCGCCGAGGGCGCCGGCACGGACCGCCGCCGCCAGCATCGCGTCGATTTCGGGCGTCGTCACGCCGGGGGCCAGTTGCTTGCGATTTTCCCACTCGTCCGCGATGTGAGCGCCGACCCGGTCCCAGTCGCCGCGCTCGAGCGCGCGGCGCATGGCCATGGCGATGTCGCGGATTCGGCCGAAGCTCGTCTGCACGCGTGCATCGCCATCGATATGGCGCTTGGTGACCTCCCAGTTGTTGATGCCGGAGTTGCGCGAGGCGTTGGTGTACGCGAGCACGAGGCGTCGCTCGAGTTCCTCCGGAGCGACCGAAAGCTCGACGCGCTTCACGCCGTCCACGCCCAGTTCGACGGCAGAGATGCCGCCGTAGAGCGCGGGGCGGTAGTCCTGGACTCCCGTCGGCACGTCGATCGCCTGGGCCTCCACGTTCATCGCGATCTGGAGGAGCGCTTCGTCGGTGCGCGGCTGGCGCGACCACGCGGCCAGGGCGCCGCACACGGCGATGTTCAACGCCGATGATCCCGCGATGCCCGCACCGAACGGCGAGTCGCAGCGCGTATGCAGCTCGAGCCCGGCCGCCTGGAAATAGTGGAGCAGACAGCCCAGCAGGCGCAGTTCCCGGTTGTCGCGCAACTCCGACCAGTGATCCGCCTCCACTCGCCGCCCCGTGTCATCGGATACGACGACGAGGCGGTGGTCGGCGCGGGGCCGGATGGAGCAGCGGGCCCGCAGGCTGATCGCGACATTGAGCGTCTGCGCGCCTTCGTGGAAAAGGTACAGCGGCCAGATATCGAGCGTGCCGCCCGCCAGATCGATGCGGGTGGGCGCGGAAGCGTCGATGTGCACGGGGTGATTATAGCCGCTCTCCGGGGCCGCTCTCCGCGCACTCCCGCTTCGGCCTGTCCGGCACATCCGCGGCCTGCGGCGTCACCGACAGTCGCTGGCGCCGACAGGCAGGTGAGCCCCCAACGCCACGAGCCGGAGGGCGGACCGCGGAGAGCGGACCGCGGAGAGCGGAAGCGGACCGCGGAGAGCGGAGAGCGCGGAGCGCCGTGACCGCGGACTATAATCACGAGAATGTCACTGAAGGACATCCGGCGGCACGCCGGCCAGCTGGCGATTGCTGGATTCGCGGGTCACCAGATTCCGCCGGACCTGCGCGTGCTGGCCAGAGAGTTCGACCTCGGCGGCATCATCCTGTTCGCCCGTAACGTCGACTCGCCGGAGCAGGTCGCCGAGATCGCGCGCGAGGCGCAGCAACTCGCCCACGAACTGCCGCTGTGGGTGAGCGTGGACCAGGAAGGCGGCCGCGTGGCGCGGCTCAAGGCGCCTTTCACCGTGTGGCCACCGATGGCGACGCTCGGCCGGAGCGGCGACGAGCGCCTCGTCGAGCGATTCGCGCGCGCGCTGGCGGCTGAGCTCGTCGCCGTTGGCATCTCGATGGACTACACGCCGGTCCTCGATATCCTCACGAATCCGTCCAACCCGGTCATCGGCGACCGCGCGCTCGCCGGGCGCGCCGAAGATGTCGCCCGCCTCGGGAGCGCCATGATCGCGGCGCTGCAGGCGGCGGGAATCGCCGCCTGCGGCAAGCACTTTCCCGGCCACGGCGACACGAGCGTCGATTCACATTTCGAGCTGCCCCTCGTCGAGCATCCTCCCGACAGGCTCGAAGCCGTCGAACTCGTGCCGTTCCGCGCGGCGATCGCCGCCGACGTGGCGGCGATCATGACGGCGCACATCCTGATCCCCTCGCTCGATGCCGATCGTCCGGCGACGCTGTCGCCCGCGATCGTGACCGGGATCCTGAAGGAACAACTCGGGTATCGCGGCCTCGTCCTGAGCGACGATCTCGAGATGCGCGCGATTGCCGGCCGCTACGGTATCAGCGAGGCAACCGTCGGTGCCCTCGCCGCCGGATGCGACGCAGTCCTGATGTGCGGAGCGGAGACGGACACGCAGGTCGCCGCGCTCGAAGCGGTCATACATGCGATCGAAAACGGCACGCTGCCGGTCAAGCGAGTGGAGGACGCGATCGCGCGGCACCGGCGGGTGAAGGAGCGCTTCCTCGCACCGCCGCGGCCCGGGCCGCTCACCGGTGCGGCGCTGCGGCAGCGGCTCGGGTGCGACGAGCATCAGGCCGTCGCGGACCAGATGGCGAGGTTTGCCTGACCCATGCGCCGGCCGCGTGCGCTCAAGTCCGGCGACCGCGTCGCGCTCGTGGCGCCCGCCAGCCCGTTCGCGCGCGAGGAGTTCGAGAACGGCCTCGTCGAGCTCCGCTCGCTGGGGTTCGATCCCGTCTACGATCCGTCGGTGTTCGACAGGACAGGCTATGTCGCGGGCCGCGCCGCCGACCGCGCGGCCGCGCTGCAACGCGCATGGGCCGACCCGGCGACCGCCGCGATCGTGGCGGTTCGCGGCGGATACGGCAGCGTCCACCTGTTGCCGCTGCTCGACGAAGCGGTCTTCGACGGACCGGTGAAGGCGTTCATCGGGTACAGCGACAACACGTCGCTGTTGGCGTGGCTGACGCTGCGGCGCGGGATCGTGTCGTTCCACGGTCCGATGATCGAGCGGCGGCTCTCGCGCGGCGAGGCGGGCTACGATCGCGACACGTGGAGCCGGGCGCTTTGCCGCGCGGCGCCCGTCGGCGCCATCACGCACCCCGGCCTCGAGGTCATCAGGCCGGGTGAAGCCGCAGGGATGCTCGTGGGGGGGACCATCACGCAGATCGCCTCCTCGCTCGGCACGCCGTACGCCTTCGTGCCGCCGCCGGGATGCGTACTGTTCCTCGAGGACGTTGGCGAGCGCCCGTACCGGATCGATCGCCTCATGACCCAGCTGGCGCTGGCCGGCGTGATCGCCAGGGCCTCGGCGCTCGTCTTCGGCGAGCTGCCGGGGTGCGACGAACCGGGCGGCACACCGGCGATCCGTGACGTTGTCGAGGAACTGGTCGCGGGCTTCGACGGCCCGGTGCTCTACGGCCTGCCGTCTGGGCACACGGCCGGGCCGACGCTGACCCTGCCGTTCGGCGTGCGTGCCCGCGTCGTGACGACCGGCACGCCGGCGCTGGTGATCGAAGAGGCCGCGGTCGAATAGGCCGTCGGACCACGGAGAGCGGACCACGGAGAGCGGACACGGAGAGCGGAGAGCGGAGAGCGGAGCAGCGGAGAGCGGAGAGCGGAGAGCGGAGAGCGGAGAGCGATGAAACGCATACACCTGATCGGTATCTGTGGAACCGCCATGGCAACGCTCGCGGCGATGCTCAAGAACAAGGGCCATGACGTTCGCGGCTCGGACATGAACGTCTATCCGCCGATGAGCGACTTCCTGGAACAGCAGGGGATCACCCTGATGCAGGGCTACGCTCCTGAGCACGTCAGCGCCGAACTGGACCTGGTGGTCGTCGGCAACGCCATCTCGCGCGGTAACGCGGAGCTCGAGGAGGTGCTCGATCGCAAGATTCGCTACTGCTCGCTTCCGGAGGCCATCCGCGACCATTTCCTGTGGGGCGCGCGATCGATTGTGATCGCCGGCACCCACGGCAAGACAACGACCACGTCGCTCGCCGGGTGGCTGCTCGCGCACGGCGGCGCGGATCCGAACGTCTTCATCGGCGGCATCGCCGAGAACTTCGAGAGCAGCTACCGGATCGGCGGCGGCCGCGAGTTCGTCATCGAGGGAGACGAGTACGACAGCGCGTTTTTCGACAAGACCGCGAAGTTCCTGAAGTACCTGCCGGATATCGCCGTCGTGAGCAACATCGAGTTCGATCACGCCGACATCTATCCGAACCTCGACGCGATACGCCTGGCCTTCCGGCGGTTCGTGAACCTCATTCCCCGGCGCGGCCTCCTGCTGCTCGGGGCGGACAACGCGGACGCCCTCGCCATGGGCGAGCACGCGCGCTGCCGCGTGGAGACCTTCGGCCTGTCCGATGGCGCCGACTGGCAGGCGCACGCAGTGACGGTGACCGCCGAGTCGACGAGGTTCGGCGTGCGCAAGGGGGGCGTCCCGTCCGGGACGTTCGAAGTGCCGCTGCTCGGGGCCTACAACGTCCGCAATGCGCTCGCGGCGATCGCGGTCGGCTCCGCGGTCGGCCTCGATATCGACACGATGGCCGAGGGCCTGCGGCGGTTCCGCGGCGTGCGACGCCGCATGGAGCACCGCGGCACGGTGGGAGGCGTGGCCGTCTACGACGACTTCGCGCATCACCCGACAGCGATTGCGGAAACGCTGGAGGGCGTGCGCTCCGCGTTTCCCGGCCGGAGAATCTGGGCGATCTTCGAGCCGCGATCGGCGACATCCTGCCGGCGGATTTTCCACGAGGACTTCGCGCGCGCCCTCGGCAGGGCCGACCGGGTGATCCTGCCGGCGGTGTTCCGGTCGACGGTGCCGGACGCCGAGCGGCTGTCGCCCGAGAGCCTCGTGTCGGATCTCATGGCCGCGGGCGTCGAGGCCGCCTACATTCCCCGGGTCGACGACATCGTCCGCACGGTCACGCGTGAGAGCCGCGACGGAGACATCGTGATCGTGATGTCGAACGGCGGATTCGACGATATCCACCGGAAGCTCCTCGCGTCGCTCGAAGAGCGGGCGGCCCGCGCATAAGTGCCTATGACCGACGTGCGGATTGTTCCGGCGGGCGACGCCGCGATCGTCATCGAGCTGCCTGCCAGGATCGATCCGGAGACGAACGCGCGCGTGATTGCCATGGCCGACGCGGTGCGGGCACGGTGCGGCGTCGCGCTGCGCGACGTCGTGATTGGCTACTGCACCGCGACCGTGTATTTCGACCCGCGCACGATCGAGGCGGACCGGGTGGAATCCGAAGTGCGGATGGCCGTCCAGGACCTCGCGGCGCGTCCTCCCCGGGCCGGAGCCACCATCGAAGTGCCCGTGTGCTACGGCGGGTCGCTCGGTCCGGACCTTCCCGATGTCGCGGCGTTTGCGGGAGTCAGCGAGCAGGAGGCCATTCTCCTGCACACGAAGGCCGCGTATCGCGTCTACGTGGTCGGCTTCATTCCCGGCTTTCCTTACATGGCGGCTGTCGATTCGCCGCTCGCAATCCCTCGCCGCGCCGTGCCGCGGACCCACGTGCCCGCCGGATCCGTCGCCATAGCGGCCGGTCAGACGGGGATTTACCCGGCCGAGACCCCTGGCGGATGGCACATTGTCGGCCGGACGTGGATCAAGCCGTACGATCCTTCGCGCCCTGAACCGTTTCTCTTTCACCCCGGCGACAGCGTGCGGTTTCGCGCGGTCGGCCCGGACGAGTTCGATCGCGCCACATGTCGAGCCTGACCGTCGTCCGACCGGGCATGCTGACGACCGTGCAGGACACGGGGCGCTGGGGGCACCAGGGCAGCGGTGTGCCGGTCGCCGGTCCGATGGACCAGTCCTCGCACCGCTTCGCCAACCGGCTCGCCGGTAATCCTGACGACGTGGCCACGGTCGAAGTGACGCTGATGGGGCCGGAATTCACCGCGGACGACGCGGTGACCTGCGCGGTCGCCGGCGCCGAATTCGACGTGCTCGTGAACGGCATCGCCGCGGACACCGCCCGGCCCTTCAGCGTGCCGGCCGGCGGGCGGCTCCGCTTCGGGGCCCGCCGGTGCGGCGCCCGCGCCTACCTCGCAGTCAGCGGCGGCTTCGACGTGGAGCCCGTATTCGGCAGCCGCGCGACGAGCGTCGTCAGCGCCATGGGGCCGTTCGGCGGCCGGCCGCTGAAGGCAGGCGACCGCCTGCCAGTCGGCGACGTGCGCGGCGCGCGGCCGCCGGCAGGGGCGCCGCTGCCGTTGCCCCGCGGCGGCGCGCAGGTGCGTGTCATCGCCGGTCCGCACGACGCGATGTTCACCCGGCAGGCGATCGACGCGCTGCTGCACGGCCGCTACACGGTAACTCCGCAGTCCAACCGCATGGGATACCGGCTCGACGGGCCGGCGCTCACCCACGCCGGCGGCGTGGATATTCTCTCCGATGCCACGCCGTTCGGGTCGATCCAGGTCCCGGCGTCGCGTCAGCCGATCCTGCTCATGGCCGATCGTCAGACGACCGGCGGATACCCCAAGATCGCGACGGTGATCACGGCGGATCTCCCGCTGGCCGGCCAGCTCGCACCGGGTGACTGGATGGAGTTCGTCCGCTGTTCGCGCGCCGACGCCGTGGCGGCGCTCGAGCAGCAGGAGGCGCGATTGGCCGGAGCCGGGGCGTGAGCGCCTTCGAGACGCGCCTGCGGGAGCTGTTCGGCGACGCGCGCGTCCAGCGCGATGCCGCGCTGGCACCGCTGACGACGTTCCGCGTGGGAGGTCGGGCCGACTGGCTGGTCGTGCTGACGGGCGCCGGGGAACTCCGCGCCGCGGCGGCGCTCGCTGGCGAGGCGAACATGCCGCTCACCGTGCTGGGCGGCGGCTCGAACGTGCTCGTGGCCGATGCGGGCGTCCGCGGACTGGTCGTTCGCGTCCACGGCGGCGAGGTCAACGCGATCGCGCCGGATCGCGTGCGCGCCGGCGCCGGCGTGACGATCAACGGGCTCGTTCGCTGGACGATCAATCGCGCGGTGTCCGGACTCGAGGCGTGGGCCGGCACGCCCGGCACGGTTGGCGGGGCCATCCACGGAAACGCGCATTTCCAGGGCCGGATGATCGGCGATCTCGTGGCGGCGGTCACGCTCGTGACCACGGATGGCGCCGTCACCGAAGTCTCGCGCGAGGCGATGGAGTTCGGCTACGACTACAGCCGGCTGCACCGGACGCGCGAGGTCGTCGTTTCGGCGGACTTCCACACCGGCACGGGCGATCCCGCCAGGCTGCGCGCCACCGCGCGGGAGTCGCTCGCGTTCCGCAAGCGCACACAGCCGCTCGACAGGGCCAGCGCCGGGTGCGTGTTCCAGAACCCCGACCCGATACGCGATCGGGTGCCGGAGGGAATCCCGCTGTCAGCCGGCGCGCTCGTCGACCGCGCGGGCCTGAAGGGCGTCCGCGAGGGCGGCGCCCGCGTCTCGCCGACCCACGCCAACTTCATCGTGAACGAAGGCGGCGCATCGGCCGACGACATACGGCGGCTGGTCGCGCGATGCAAGCGCGCAGTCGAGGAGCGGTTCGCGGTGACCCTGCGGGAAGAGATCGTCTATCTGGGGTTCGACGGACCCGATGGTGAAGGAGCCTGAATGGCGACGCTGCGGATTGAAGGGGGCCGGCGGCTCTCGGGCCGGGTGGCGGTCGAAGGCAACAAGAACTCCGCGCTGCCGCTGATCGCGGCGTGCCTCCTGACCGATCAGCCGTGCGAGATTTCGAACGTGCCGCGGATACGCGACGTCGAGGTCCTGCTGGAGATTCTCACGGGCCTTGGCGCGACGGTCGACGGCGCCGGCACCGGGACGCTCAGCATCACCTGCGCGAAGGTGACGTCCGATCGCCCGGACCCCGTGCTCGTCGGCAAGCTCCGGGGATCGGTGCTGCTGCTCGGGCCGCTCCTGGCGCGGAAGGGGTCCGCGCGCCTTGCGCCGCCGGGCGGAGATTTCCCGGCCCGACGCACGATTGCCACGCATCTCCAGGCGCTCGAGGCGCTCGGGGCCGTGCCCCTCGACGAGCCCGGCCACGCGCTGGACGCGCCGCGCGGCATGACCGGCGCGTCGTTCTACCTCGAAGAGGCGTCGGTCACCGGAACCGAAACCGCGTTGCTCGCCGCCGCCGCGGCCACCGGGCCGACCGAAATACGCCACGCCGCGATGGAGCCGCACGTCGTCGAGCTGTGCTGGTTCCTGCGCGACATGGGCGTGTCGATTGTGGGGGAGGGTACGCCGACGATCCGCGTCGAGGCCCCGGCACGCCTGACCGGGGCCACGCACCGCCTCCATGGCGACTACATCGAAGCGGGGAGCTGGGGCATCGTTGCCGCGATTACCGGCGGCGAGATCGAGGTGACCGGCGCGCGGACCGACGATCTCGAGGTCATCGCCGCGCCTCTGCGGAAGATGGGCCTGCGCTGCTCTTACGAGGACGAGCGGCTCACGGTCGAGCCCTCGTCGCTCATCGCCGCACGGCGGATTACGACGGGGCTGTGGCCGGGCTTTCCGAGCGACATGGTCAGCCTGGTGACCGTGCTCGCGACCCAGGCCGAAGGTCGAACGCTGGTGCACGACTGGCTCTACGAGCTGCGGCTCTTCGCGCTCGAACAGTTGAGCGCGATGCGCGCCGACCTGTTTCTCTGCGATCCCCATCGGATCATCGTCAGCGGTCCGACGAAGCTGAAGGGCAAGAGCCTGGACAGCCGCGATTTGCGGTCCGGCATGGCGCTGATCGCGGCGGCGCTCGCGGCCGAGGGCGAGAGCACCATCGCTCCGCTCGAGACCGTGGAACGCGGCTACGGCTCGCTCGTCGAGCGCCTCAAGGCACTCGGCGCGTCGGTCGAGCGGTCGTAGGAAGCGCGAGGCGGGAGATCAGCGCGGAGCCGCCGCCCCCGCCCGGTTTCTTCGGCGGGGTCTTTGGCGGCGTCACGCCGCCGACGAGCGGCTGCGGAAACGCCGGGGCACTCGGATTGGCGTCCGGGAAGTCGACCTTGTCGCGCGGCGGCAATTGAATCGTCGGCAGATCGACGATGGCGCCGCTCGACGAATCGCGCCCGAGCCGGAACGGCCGCAGGTCGGCCTCCGACAGGTCGAGCACGCGGACGATGTGCGGGGTCAGCGTCAGGATGATGTCGGTCTGCTGCGATGTCCTTGTGGTGATTGGCGAACAGGTGCCCGATGAGCGGGAGATCGCTCAGGCCGGGGACGCCGGAGAGCACCGTGCGCTCGTCGTCGCGGATCAGGCCCGCCAGCATGTTGGTCTCGCCGTCCTTCAGCCGGATGGTCGTCGTGATCTCGCGATTCCCGAACGTCGGCAGCCCGCCGAATCCCGTTCCCGAGATGCTGCTCGACCGCCACCTTGAGCGCCAGCGACACCTCGTCGTCGTGATGCGTGCGGGGCGTGATGTCGATGTTCACGCCGATGTTCTCGTAGTTGAACGACGTGATCGGCTGCTGGTTGACGCCGCCGGTGGCGATCGGCGCGAAGGTAGTGCACCGGCACCGGCACTCGCTCGCCGAATTTCGCCTGCGCGGCGATCCCCTCCGATGCGCGGAGCTGCGGGTTGGCCAGCGTGCGGGTATTGATGTCGTTCTTGAGCAGCCGGTAGTAGAGTCCCGGCACACCGGCCAGGAACACGTCGGAGGCGGTCAGGTTCCGCAGCGTCTGCAGCGACAGATTGTCGCGGTTCACGTCTGCCGAGCCCGAGATCCCGTCCGAGCCAGGCGAGGCGACCTGGAGGCCGTACTCCTGCAGGCGCGTCCGATCGACTTCCAGGAGTTCGACGTCGATCACGACTTCCGGCCGCGCCTTGTCGATCGCCTCGATCAGCCGCGCCGCCGCCGCGATGCGCTCCGGCGTGTCCTTCAGCGAGATCGCGTTGGTCGCCGTAATCGGCGAAATCTGCCGCACGTCCACGACGACGCGCAGGAGGTCGATGACTTCCTTGATGTCCGCGTTGCTCAGATAGAAGGTGCGAACGACCGCCTCTTCGTATTCGCGGCGCTTGGCCGGCGAGTCCGGCACGATCGTGATCGTGCGGGGCGCGGTAACGCGGTAGAACGTGTGCGTGCTGGCGGTCACCGACGTCAGCGCGTCCTCGAATGACGTCTTCCGCAGATCCACGCTGATCGGTTCTTCGCGGAACCCGGGATCGAACACCACGTTCACGTTGGCGAAGCGGGCGAGCGCGGTGAGGACGAGCCGGCTGCTGGCGTTGCTGAACACGAGCGAGTCGGGGAGGGTGATGCCGGCCGGCAGGTCCAGGCCCGCCGGGCTCAGGGTGCGTGACCGTTCGACGAGCGCCTGGAGCTCGGTCTTGCCGCCGCGCGACACCGCGGCCCGCGCGCGCAGCTTCTGCCGTTCCGTGCGCATCGCGGAGTCGACGTCGGCGTCGGTCGGATTGAGCTCGCCGGCCAGCTGGTACTCGACCAGCGCTTCCTCGTGGCGTTCGGCGGCTGCCAGGCGCTGCCCGCGGAAGTAGTGATCCTGCGCGGCCCGCAGGCGCGCGCGCTCGAGCGCCAGCCGTGCCGCTGCGATCGTCGGGCTTCGCCCGCACCGCCTTGGTGTACTCGACCACGGCCCGGTCGTAGTCCTGGAAGCGCTCGGCGGCCTGACCGGTCCGCATGGAACTGGCCGAGGCGCACCCCCCCAGGAGCAGCGCCGCCGCCGCGAGGGCGGCCCAGGCGCCCGGGCGCGTGCCGGGATCAGCGCGATGATGCGCCAGTGGTAATGACATCGGCTCCGGGTGGAATCCTGAACGCAAACGTCTTATCGGACAGTCCCGCGTTTTCCTTGAAGTTCGACAAGAGGAAGGTCGAGCGTCCGCCCTGCTTGTCGGCCGCGGTCAGGGAACGGATCTGGAACGTGGACCGGTCGACGACCACTTCCAGCCAGTCGTAGTCGCGTTCCGCGAGCCGCGGTTCCAGCCTGAGCGCGTAGGTGTCCGGGCCGCCCCCCTCAGCGAAGCTGACGGTAAAATCCCTGACCAGGTCGCCTTTGCCGACCAGGAAGAGCACCGCGGTGGTGGCCTGATCTTCCTTCGGCACCGGGGAGACCATCACCTGGTTGTCGGCCGGGACCCACAGGTAAATCCGGTTGCCGTCCGAGACGAACTCCTTCTGGTCGGGGGCCTTGTAGTCCCAGCGCATCTTGCCGGGCTTCTTGACCCGAAGGGTTCCGCGCTCGGTCAGTTTCTTGCGCAGCACGCCGCCTTCGTAGTTGTGCACGAAATCGGCTGAAAAATCGCGGATTGTGTCGTACTTCTTCTGGAGGGACCTGGCCACCTCGACCGCGGACGGTCCTGCAGGCGCCTGAGCGCTGGCGGCCAGCGCCACGCCGGTGGCGAAGACGAGCGCCGTCGTCGGGATCGCTATACGCATTTAGGAACTGAATGGGTCGCAGGCGCCGGTCCGCCGATCTTACCACTACCGGTGCGCGCGTTTGGCCTCGATGAACGCCAGCAGCTCAGCCAGGGGCCGGGTGTTCAGTACGTGGCGGGGCTCGACCCAGCCGCGGCGGGCCGTGCCGATCCCGAACCGCATCTGCCGGTCCAGAGACCGCGCCCGATGACAGTCGCTGTCGATGGTGACGGTGACGCCGGCCGCGACCGCCGCCCGCGCGTGATCCCCGTCGAGGTCCAGGTGGCCGGGGGCGCCGTCGATCTCGAGCGCGGTGCCGGTCTCGATCGCCGCCGCATGGATGGCGTCGAAATCGAGCGGATAGCCGTGTCGGCGGCCGACCAGCCGGTTGGCGGGATGCGAGATGACCGTCACGAGGGGATGACGGATTGCCTGGATGCAGCGCCGGGTCAGTGTCTTCCCGTCCTGCCGCGCCTGTTCGTGCAGCGACGCGACCACGATGTCGAAGGCGGCGAGCACGTCGTCGTCGAAGTCCAGGCGGCCGTCCGGGAGGATGTCGACCTCCACGCCGTGGAGGATGGTCATCCGTGGGAAGAGCGCGCGGAGGCGGTCGATTTCTTCGCGCTGGCGCGGGATCTGATCGCGCGACAGCGTCCGCGAGGCAGCGGCCCCCTGGGAGTGGTCCGAGATAGCGATGTACCTCGTACCCGAGCGCGCGCATTCCCGCGCCATCGCCTCGACACTGTCCGTGCCGTCGCTGTAGTTCGAGTGCATGTGCAGGTCGCCGCGCATGTGGCTGCGCGTGACCAGCACCGGCAGTGAACCGGTTGCCGCTGCCTCCAGCTCGCCAGTATCCTGGCGCAGCTCGGGGGCGATGAACGGCAGCCCGGCCGCGGCGTACACGTCCTCTTCGGTGCGGGCGAGCATTGTCCTGACCCGGTGCCGCCAGAGAGCCGCCAGGTGCCCGCGCGAGCCCGTGGTGTTCACGAGCACGGTGCCGTGCTCCTCCGTCGCTGCGACGTGCAGGTCTACTTCCACGCCGTCGCGCAGCAGCACGCACCGCTTCGCGGACCGGTGCAGCACGTCGTCCACACCAGGCATCGCGCAGACGGCTTCGACGACAGCCGGCGGGTCGGCCGCGGCCGCCACCACGACGAACGACGCGATCAGCGGCTCGAACCGGCGGAGGTCGCCGGACGGCCCGATCGAGTCGAGTGCGGCGCCGCAGCCGGCAATCGCCGTGAGAAAGCCGTCGACATAGTCCCAGGCACGCCCGAGCGTCAACGGGCGGTGTTCGGCGACCAGGGCGGTGACGGCCTGCGCCAGCCGCTCGCCGGCGTCGCCACCGAGCACCTCCGCGACGCTTCCGCTGTCCAGCGCCTGTTCCAGGTCGGCGAGCGTGACGACGCCGAGCCTGCCGACGAGCGCGGCGGCCTGCGACGTGTCAATCGTGGAAAGCTCGAGGAGGCGACGAATCAGGAAAGGGACGCCGGCACGCGCCGCCCGCACGGCGTCACCGCCGCCGTCGAGCGCGATCTCGTGCAGGAGTCCGTAGATGTCCGGGCTGATGCCCGGCTCGTGGTCAAGCTGGCCGCGACGGGCGCGGGACATCAGGCGCCGCGAACCCTCGTCATCGAGCGACGCGATGGCCGCCGCCGCGCGGCGCAGATCCGACGCGGAGACCGGTGCCCCGCGAATCTCCGCCAGGTCGGCGAGGACCGGCAGCGTCGCGAGAAACAGGGAAGCTTCGGTCACCCCTTGGCAGCAGCCGCCGCGGCAGCCGCCGCCGGCTGGGGCGCGGACTTGGTGTCGGTCGGGAGCTTGGCGGTCACCCATTCGCCAATGCCGCCCTGGAGCGCGAACACGCGGTGTCCGCTTCGCAGGAGCGCCTCTCCGATGCGCTCCGCGACCAGCTCCGATGGATCGGAATCGTACAACACGAGATCGCGGTCCCGGGGCAGTGCTGACAAGTCTGGGGAATCGGGGCTGAGGCGGATGGCACCCGGCAGGGTGACGGTGCTGTGCTCGTACGGGTACTTCAGTCGTACGTCAACGAGCGCTGGAGTCTGAGTCGCGTCGTCGAGGCGCTGCTTGAGATCTTCCTTGGTGATGCGTGGAACGGCCATCCGATATTGTCGTCACCGGCCGCCCGCAGTGTCAACCGGCGGACGATTCAGGCGCGCGTGCCGTGCGGGTGTGAGTGGTCGCCGTGGTGAACGACCCATCCCTGCGATCGGCGTCCGCAGACGATGCACCGAAGGAACATGGCGCCGTCATCACACGAGACGCTGTAGTCATGTCCGGTTACGTAGCAGCAGATCCAGCTCCACATAAAGCACCCTCGACCTGAAAGAGACGATGTCGTTTCAGTGGCAAACCGGATGCCATGACACAGCCGACGTCACGCGCGCGCGAAACCGCGCAGATTAGTGCCGTCGGCCCCGAGCGCGCGATCGAGGCTGGTTCGGGCAGCCTCCCAAATCGTGACGCCGATTACAAATCCAGCGGAGTGAGACCATTTTTCGTCGGCCCGGGATGTGCCCGGGCGACATCGCGATCGGCGTGTGAGACGGGTGGAAGAGCGCGTCAGTGGAACCGGTTGAAGTCCACGCTGACGACCGAGGGCGCCGAGGCTGTGACCACCGTCGTCACGCGGCGCTCCCCGAGCTGTGGGTGCTTGAACACGATCTCGCGGGTGCCCAGCCGGATGTCGAAGTTGGCGAGCGGCGTTTCACCCACGCGCTCGCCGTCGATGTAGACCTCGGCCCAGGGCACGGCGTTCAGACTGATCGTGCCGCGCGGATCCACCGTCAGCGCCCGCTCCTCGCCGGCTTCGATGTCCACTTTCTGCTCGGCCGAGTAGCCCAGACTGCGGTTCGAGAACGTCAGCGCGTGACGGCCCGGCGGCAGCATCAGACGCCCCTGCTCGGTCGAGCCGATCGACTTGCCGTGCTCGGCCAGGTCCAGCACGATCGGAGAGAAGACCGCCAGCCAGCCCGAGTACACCGGCACGTCCACCGACGCGGTCTGCCCCGCCTCCACCCTGACCGACCGCTTCAGCGTGGTCTTGTTGGTGATGAGCGTGACGATGTGATTCCCGGTTGAGAGGGCGTCCACTTTCAACGGCGTTTCGCCAGCCGGTTTGCCGTCGATCAGCACGCGTGCGCCGGCCGGTTCTGTTTCGACCGCAATGGACCCGGTCGGTGCGGCAGGTCCTGGCACGGCGACGGCCGTGGGCGCAACCGCCGGCACGGCTGCGCGTGGGAGGCGATCCATCAGGTTCCCGCGGCCGACGATCACGCCGGCGGCGATCGCGATGGCAGCGGCGGTGGCGAGCTTCCACCAGAGATTCGATGGCTGTGGTGGTGGCGGACTCACGAACGGCCGGTTGTAGCGGCCGGTGTCTGCGACGTGGAAGTCCCGCGCGCGCGTCTGGACGGCGGGCGTGTAGCCTGCGGGCGCATCCGTCTTGAGGCGCACCCCCGTCGTTGGCTGCGGCACGAAGACCGCCCGGGCGGCGATCGGCGAGTTGGACACGTCCGGCGGAGGAACCCAGAGCGGCTCCGGCGGGCGGACCGGCCCGGGCGCCGGCAGCGGAGGCGCGGGTATGACCGGCATGCGAAGCGGGGGCTCCATATGTGCGGCTGGAGGTGGCGCAACCGGCGGTTCGGCCGAGCGGAGGCGGTCGCGCCGGCCGCGTGCGCCGCGGCTGCGTTTTCGGCGCGAGACCTTCGGCGCCGGAGCCGCCTCCGCGTCGGTCGTGTTTTCCCCGGTGGCTTCGACAGGGTCTGGTTCCGGAACCTCCGGCGTGCCGGACACCGCCGGCGCCGGCGGGCTCGTCGGAGGGGCCTCGGCGGACTCCGGGTACGAAGGCGCCTGGGCAACCGGCGCCGCCCACTCGAAATCGGCTGCCGCGCCCGCATCCGCCGGGTCCGCGTCGGGCGGCTGCGGCGCCAGCGGCTCGGGAGGGTCAGGCGTCCGGTCTACGAGGGGCTCGGTCCAGGGCGGTTCGGCAGCCGGCAGCTCGACCCAGGTGGGCTCGTCGACGAACGACTCGGCGACCGGTGGTTCCGGGTCCGTCACGAACGGGTCCGCCGAAACCGCGTCCATCAGAATCGGGTCCGCGTCGCCCGTGGAGTCAGGCGCCACGTTCGCGACGACGTCGTCGATGGGCGGCGCATCGATCGCGATGGGTTCGGGCGCGGGTGGTGGCGGATCGAGCTCGAGCGGCGACGCCTCGATTTCCGCGTCGGCGGTCGGGATCGTGATGGCCGGCGCTTCGGCGTGGACATCGAAAGCGACCGGCGCCGGCATGTTCACGGGATCGCGGGCCGAGATCCGTCAGGATGGCCTTGCAGTACGCGGCCCCCATTTCACCGGCGACGAGGTCTTCAACCGCGGCGGAGGCTTCGTCGGCCGTCTCGTAGACGCGGCGGCCGGGAAACGGCAGGGCGCGCTCGAAGAAACGCTGCAGGGCTGCGGCAAAGCGTGGCCGTCCGCGCAACTGCGCGATCTCGACCGCATCGTCCAGGAGCGCCTGCAGGCCGTCCGGGTAGTCGCGTCCGCTGAGCGGCCGGCCGACGGTGATTGCGAGGCCGACCATGGCCGCCTGCGCGAGATCGGCGGCAACGTCGAAGCGGCAGTGGCCAGCCGACGGGGGGACGGCGATGCGCAGTTCGGTCCACAACCGCCGCTGCGTGTACCGCAGCCGCTCGAGCGACGGACCGTAGATGGCGTCGAGGAGCACGAGTTGACCGGCGGGAGTAATGACGGTCCGGCCGTCGCCGACAGCGCCGTGGGTTCCGCCCGTGGTTGCGTGCAGCGCGCTGAGGGTCGGCAGGATCTGCAGCAGGAACCCGAGCGCCAGGTCCACGGTCGGCGACGTGTTCTCGTCGCGCCCGCGTTCGTTCACCTCGTCCAGCAGGTCCGACAGGCGATGGCCCGCGACGAACTCGGAGACGACGGTGAGTGCGCCGGTCAGGCGGTCGCGGTGGATCTCGCGCACCCGCGCGGCGCGCTCGTCGTCGAACACCGCGAGCCGATCGGCCCGATCGCGCAACGCTCGCTCGAAGGCCGCCAGTTCCGGGCGGACGACGAGGCGCTCGAGCACGCTTCCGGACTCGCGATCGAAGGCGAGCGAACGGCGGCCGAGACCATCCTCGAATCCCGAGGTGGACAACGATGCCGGCAGTGCGGGTGGTGGTGCTGACATTGCAGGGCAATTGCGAACTTGCAACCCGCACACCACCCTCCTGGTGGGGCGCTCAGGCCGAATCGGGCCGAATTCGTCATGGTCGCGCATTCGAGCGCTCACCGCCGCTGTGCCGGCCCTGGTCACCGCTGACGAAAATGTAATCCGACAGGGCGGGCGTGTAATTGGGGTAAATTGAGACGTCATGACCGATGTGAACGAACTCGAAGCGCTGAAAGCGTCGTTTCGCGGCGCGCTCAGCACGGGCCAGCGGCTGCTCGAAGTCGAGGCGACAGTGGCGGCGATCGACGCGCATGCCGACATTGCACCCGGGGATCTGGAGGAACTCGGGCGCGTGACACTCGCGCACGCGATTGCCGCGCAGGCGCTTCGCGGGTTCGTCGTGACGATGCAGATGCGCCGCGGGGCGGGCGCTGCGTAAGTGTCCATGCGTTGCGTGCCGCGCGGCGCGCATGGTAAGATCGAATTTCGTGCCGCGAAGATACGTCGAGAGTGGGAAGCGTCGGACACGGCACGCCAGGCACACCATCACGACAAGGTCAGGGCGCGTAGCTCAGCTGGGAGAGCGCTGCGTTCGCAATGCAGAGGCCGGGAGTTCGATCCTCCCCGCGTCCACCAACCTTCGTTCATGAGTGCGAACCGGGGCCGCTCAGACCTTCGGTTGCCCGCCCCCGAGTTCTCCGCCGGCTTCGTTCGAACAATCCACCGGCTATACTCACAGGATGTCCGTGCCGCAGATCAAGGGTTCTGATATCAGGCGCATCGGGATGCTCACCGGCGGCGGGGATGCGCCGGGGCTCAACGCGGTGATTCGCGCGGTCGTCAAGTCCGCCACGAACCACAACTGCGAAGTCATCGGGCTCGAAGACAGCTTCGACGGGCTGATCGAGCCGAATCGCTGGCGCAAGCTGACGCCGCGCGACGTGACCGGCATCCTGCGGATTGGCGGCACGATCCTCGGCACCACGAACCGTGGGAATCCTTTCGCCTATCCCGTCAACACGTCAGGCGGCGTGCGCGACTACTCCACGCGCTGCGTCGAGATGTTCCACGAGCTGAAGCTCGACGCGCTGGTCGTCATCGGCGGGGACGGTACGCTCAGCATCGCGCACGAGTTCCACAAGCGCGGCATTCCGATCGTCGGCGTGCCGAAAACGATCGACAACGACATCGTCGAAACGACGAACACGTTCGGGTTCGACACCGCCGTCAGTTTTGCGACCGACGCCATCGATCGGCTGCACACGACCGCCGAGGCGCATCACCGGGTCATGGTGGTGGAGGTCATGGGGCGCTACGCGGGGTGGATTGCGCTCTACGCCGGAGTGGCAGGCGGGGCGGACGTCATCCTGATTCCCGAGATTCCCTTTCGACCTGGCGAAGGTCGCGAAGCGAATCAAGGACCGCGACGCCTGGGGTGCGCGCTTCAGCATCGTCGTCGTTGCCGAGGGCGCGAAGCCCGTCGGCGGAAAGACGGCCGTCCTGAAGGAGGCGACCGGCGAGTATGTCGAGCGGCTCGGGGGCATGGGCGCGCTCGTGACGGCGGGCATCGAGAAGCTGACCGGGAAGGAAGCGCGCAACGTCGTGCTGGGGCACCTGCAGCGCGGCGGCGCCCCCACGAGCTTCGATCGCGTCCTGGCCACGCGCTTTGGCGCGCGCGCCGTCGAACTCCTGCTGGACGGCCAGTTCGGCATGATGGTCGCGTTCCATCCACCCGACATCGCCGCCGTCCCGCTCGAGAAGATCGTGGGGCGGACCAAGACCGTGGCGATCGATTTCGACGTGGTCCGCACCGCCCGCGCCATGGGGATCGCGCTCGGGGACTAGCGCGTTGACTCAGCGCTCCAGCACATCCAGGTATTTCAGCGCGCCCCCCGTGTTGAACACGACGACCGTGTCGGAGGGCTTCATGCGGCCGTCCTTCAGCAGCACCTTGACGGCGTGAAACGCCGCGCCCCCCTCGGGCGCCGCGCTGATGCCTTCCTTTGCGCCCATTTCGCGCATGTCGGCGACCAGATCCGTGTCGGAGACGGCGATGGCGGCGCCGCCGCTCTCGCGCACCGCGCGGAGCACCAGGAAATCGCCAATCGCCTTCGGCACGCGCAGGCCGTCCGCGACCGTATGCGCGTCCTCCCACATCTCGGACTTTTCCGTCCCCTGTTCGAAGGCCCGCACGATCGGAGCGCAGTGTTCGGCCTGCACGCTCACCATCTTCGGGCGTGAACCGGGTGTCTTCCACCCGATGCGTTCCATCTCCTCGAAGGCCTTCCACATGCCGACCATGCCCGTGCCGCCGCCCGTGGGATAGATGATCCAGTCGGGGAACTTCCAGCCCATCTGCTCGCCGAGCTCATACGCCATCGTCTTCTTGCCCTCGATGCGATACGGCTCCTTGAGCGTCGAGACGTCGTACCAGCCGAGCGGCTTGCCTTTCTCGGCGGCGACGCGCCCGGCGTCGGTGATCAGACCGTCGACGAGCGTGACATCCGCACCGTACAGCTCGCACTCGCGGATGAAGGGGATCTTCACGTCCTTCGGCATGAAGACCTTCGCCTCCATCCCGCCGGCGGCGGCGTAGGCGGCCATCGCGTTGGCGGCATTGCCGGCCGACGGCACCGAGAGGACCTTGATGCCGAGGTACGAGGCCCTCGTGACTGCCGCCGACAGGCCGCGGGCCTTGAATGAGTTGGTGGGGTTGAGCGATTCGTCCTTGACGAACAGGCGCGTCATCCCGAGCAGCCCACCGAGCCGCCGCGCGTGAATGAGCGGCGTCCAGCCCTCGCCGAGCGTGATCGGCTCCTCGCCGTCGAAGAGGGGCATGAGTTCGCGGTAGCGCCACATGGTGGGCTGGCGCGCGGCGAGCGAGTCACGAGTCCACGCTCTGGCTGCCTCCAGGTCGTAGCGGGCGAGCAGTGGAGCGCCGCAGGTGCACAGGTGCTGTTCGCGGCGGGGGTCATACGGGCCGGCGCCACAGGGAACACTGCATTCGAGCGTGGTGAAGTACGACATCGTTATTTATTGAGAAGGTCCGAGTCCTTTTTGGCCTGCAGCTCGTCGATGAGTGCGATGTGCAGGTCGGTGATCTTCTGAACCTCGTCGAGCCCGCGCCGTTCGTCGTCTTCGGGAATGGCGTGGTCCTTGAGGAGCTTCTTGAGTCTCTCGTTGCCCTCGCGCCGGACCAGGCGGACGTTGTTGCGTCCCTCTTCGGCGTACTTGTGCACCACTTTCGAGAGTTCCTTGCGGCGTTCTTCGGTAAGGGCAGGCACAGGCACCCGGATGACCTTGCCGTCGTTGGCCGGGTTGAGCCCGAGGTTCGCGCTGCGGATCGCCTTTTCGATGGCGCCCATCAGCGAGGGATCGAACGGGGTCGCCACGATGAGCGTGGGCTCGGGAATCGACAGCGACGCGACCTGGTTGAGCGGCGTGCTGGACCCGTACGCGTCGACGTGCACCGCGTCGAGAATCGCGACGGAGGCCCGGCCGGTTCGAACGCCCGCGAGCTCGCGCCGCACGTGGTCGAGCTGCGCTTCCATCCGCTTCCTGACCTCGGCGGTCAGTCCCTTCAGATCACTGACGTCCATGTGTCACTCCTACGCCGTCACCGTCGTCCCGACCGGCTCTCCGGCGATCACGCGCCGCAGGTTGCCCGGCGTGCGCAGGTTGAAGACCACAATCGGCAGCTTGTTGTCCATGCAGAGCGAGATGGCGGTTGCGTCCATCACCTTCAGCCCCCGCTCGAGCACTTTCAGGTACGAGATCTCCGTGAACTTGGTGGCATGGGGATCGAGCATCGGGTCGGCGGTATAGATACCGTCCACCTTCGTGCCCTTCAGGATCACGTCCGCCTTCATCTCCATCGCGCGCAGCGCGGCCGCCGTATCGGTCGTGAAGTACGGGTTGCCGGTGCCGGCGGCGAATACGACGACGCGCCCCTTCTCCATGTGGCGCACCGCGCGGCGCCGGATGAACGGCTCGGCCACGGCGCGCATCTCGATGGCCGTTGCCACGCGCGTCGGCACCCCGACGTGCTCCAGCGCATCCTGCAGCGCCAGGGCGTTGATCACGGTGGCGAGCATCCCCATGTAATCCGCCGTCGCCCGGTCCATCCCGCGCGCGCTCGCTGCCAGCCCGCGGAAGATGTTCCCGCCGCCGATGACGACGCCGGTCTGCACGCCGAGCTGCTGGATTTCGTGGATGTCCTTCGCAATCTGCGTGGCGACGGCGGGATCGATCCCGAACTGCTGTTCGCCCATCAGGGCTTCACCGGAGAGCTTCAGCAGGACACGACGGTAGGCGGGCGACATATCCGGACGATTATATCCTCATGAGGCTTCGGGCTTGGGGCTTGGGGCTTGGGCTCGTACAAACAAATGGCGCTCGCAGCGCGAGCGCCACGACGAACCCCCAGGCCCCAGGTCCGAAGTCTGAAGCCCCGTTGCCCTTACGCCGCCTCTCCCAGCTTGAAACGGACGAAGCGGGAAATGGCGATGTTCTCGCCCATCTTGGCAATCGCCTGCGTGACGACCTGGCCGATGGTGACCTTCGGGTCGCGAACCGACGGCTGATCGAGCAGGCACACCTGTTCGAAGAAGCTGTTCAACTTCCCCTCGACGATCTTGTCGATGACGGCGGCTGGCTTGTTCTGGCCTTCCATCTGCCCCTTGTAGATGCTCCGCTCGCGCTCGAGCATCTCCGCCGGCACGTCGTCGCGCCGCACGTACTGCGGGCTTGCGGCGGCGATGTGCATGGCGATCTCCTTCACCATGTTCTGGAATTCCTCGGTGCGGGCCACGAAGTCCGACTCGCAGTTCACTTCCACGAGGACGCCGATCTTGCCGCCCATGTGGATGTAGTGCCCGATCATGCCTTCGTTGGTCGACCGGCCGGCCTTCTTCGTCGCGGTGGCGAGGCCGCGCTTGCGCAGGATGGTCGTGGCGTCCTCGAGATTGCCTTTCGCCTCGGTCAACGCGCCCTTGCATTCCATCATGCCCGCGCCGGTCGCGTCGCGGAGCTGCTTCACCAGTGCTGCCGTAATCTCTGCCATCTCGCTCTTGCTCCTCGCTTCTGCCTTCTACAACGATCTCGTACGTAAGAACGCCGGCCAGATCGTGCTCGGCCGGCGTCGCGATTGTTTCGAAACGACGACGGTTTAGACCGACGCCGGCGACGTCGCAGGCTCGGGCCGGTTCTGGCGGGCCGGGCGGCCTCGCCGCGCGCGTTCGTCGCCTTCGGCATCGGCGGTGTCTTCGGCCTGCGCCGATTCGCGGATGCCGCGGCCCGCTATCACCGCGTCGGCAATGCGCGAGGCGAACAGCCGGATGGCCCGGAGCGCATCGTCGTTGCCGGGGATGACGTAATCGACTTCGTCCGGGTCGCAGTTCGTGTCGACGACGCCGATGACCGGAATCTTCAGCTTGCGCGCCTCGTCCACGGCGATTTTTTCCTTGCGCGTGTCGACCACGAAGAGCGCATCGGGAAGCCGCGACATGTGGCGAATCCCTTCGAGGTTCTTCTGGAGCTTCTTCTTCTCCTTCTCGATCTGGGCGATTTCCTTTTTCGAGAGCGACTCGTACCGGCCGTCGGTTTCCATTGCCTCGAGGTCGCGCAACCGCGCGAGACTGCGCTGGATGGTCGTGAAGTTGGTCAGCAATCCGCCGAGCCACCGCTGGTTGACGAAGAACATCCCGCTGCGCTGGGCCTCTTCGGCGATCGCGTCCTGCGCCTGGCGTTTGGTGCCGACGAACAGGATGGTGCGTCCCTCGGCCGCGAGGTTCGCCGCGAACTGTTCCGCCTCGCGGAACAGCCGGGCCGTCTTCGCCAGGTCGATGATGTAGATCCCGTTCCGCTCTCCGAAGATGTACGTCTTCATCTTCGGATTCCAGCGCTTCGTCTGGTGGCCGAAGTGGACGCCCGCCTCGAGCAAATCCTTCAACGCGATGCCGGTCAAGCTGCCTCCCATTACCGTTTGCTGAACTGGAAGCGTTTGCGCGCCCCCTTCTGCCCGTACTTCTTCCGCTCCTTGATGCGCGCGTCGCGCGTCAGGAAGCCTGCCTTCTTGAGCCGCTGCCGCAGCTCGATGTTGTATTCCACGAGCGCGCGCGCGATGCCGAGGCGCAGCGCGCCGGCCTGCCCCGCGATGCCGCCGCCCGAAATCGTCGCGAGGATGTCGAACTTCTCGGTGGTTTCAGTGACCAGCATCGGCTGCCGGATCTGGGTGCGGAGCGCTTCGGTGGGAAAGGCCTGTTCGATCGGCTTGCGATTCACGGTCACGCCGCCGTTGCCCGGCCGGAGAAACACGCGGGCGGTGGACGTTTTGCGACGGCCCGTGCCGTAGTACTGGATTCCTGCTGCCACGTTATGCGACCTCGTGCTTGGTTGTCGTTGTCCGCGCGCGCGGTTTCTGGGCCGCGTGCGGGTGATCGGCCCCCGCGTAGACCTTCAACTTGCGCCACATCGCGTCGCCCATCTTCGTCTTGGGGAGCATGCCGCGCACGGCCTCCTCGACCAGCCGGGCCGGATTCTTCTGGCGCACGTCCTTGGCGCGCTCCTCGCGGAGCCCGCCCTCGTAGCCGGAGTGATACCGGTACAGCTTCTGTTCATCTTTGCGGCCGGTCAGCTTGACCTTCGCCGCGTTGACCACCACGACGTGGTCGCCGGTGTCGATGTACGGGGTGTACACCGGCTTGTGCTTGCCCTGGAGCAGACGCGCGGCCTCGGTCGCGATCCGGCCGAGCACCATGCCATCGGCGTCAATCACGTGCCACTCGCGCGCCACACTCCCGGCGCTCGGAACAAACGAACGCATTCGGAACCCTTTCGCCTTCGCTAGAAAATCGACGACGACCGCTGAAGCCAGCGCTCGGGGTCAGCCCCATTCAAAGGACGGCAAACCATAAGGATACTGAGGATTATGGGGATTGTCAAGGTGGCGGGCGCACGACGGGAGGCGCGCCTTACCGAGCGCGCGCTGCCGAATTCGTTTCGAAGTGTATCACGTACCGCACCGCGCGGCCCTCGTACGCAGTCCGTGCGATTACGTTTTCGTCAGTCGTACACCAAAACAGCAATCGGCGCCGGGGGCGGTCCTGCGGCTGGATCTCAAATCTGCGCAATTCTGCCGGAATTGGTATCGATCCGCCCGATGGCACCGGCCTTGCGCCGCCCGGTTGCGCTGACAGGATCCCGAGGAGGCAGAGCGCCCGTGCGCCGGTCTCCCGGACCAGCCCGGAAAAGACCCCGTGGCAGGCGAAGGTCAGATGTGGCGATGGTTGCGCGGATTTCACGATAGGACGCTGTGGTGTTTGGCAGAGCGAAAGCCCTGGTCGGACTGGACATTGGCTCGAGCGCCGTCAAGGCCGTCGAGTTGAAGGCGTCCGGCAAGGCCTACAAAGTGACAGCCTTCGGCAGCGAGCCGTTGCCGCCCGACAGCATTGTCGACGGAGCGATTATCGACGGCGCCGCGGTGGCCGAGGCTATCCGCCGCCTCTTCGACGCACATCACATCAAGACCCGGGACGTCGCCGCGTCCCTCTCGGGCAACGCCGTCATCGTGAAGAAGATCACGCTGCCGATGATGACCGAGGCCGAGCTCGCCGAGTCCATCTACTGGGAAGCCGAGCAGTACATCCCGTTCGACATCCAGGACGTGAATCTCGACTACCAGATCGTCGATTCCGGTGACGCGGCGGGGACGGGCACCATGGACGTCCTCCTCGTGGCCGCCAAGAAGGAGAAGATCGCCGACTACACCGGCGTCATCTCCCAGGCCGGCCGCCAGGCGGTCGTCGTCGACGTGGATGCCTTCGCGCTGCAGAACGCCTACGAGATCAATTACGGCATCGAGCCGTCGGCCATCGTGGTGCTGCTCAACGCCGGCGCGAGCACCACCAACATCAACATCCTCCACGGTCACCAGTCGGTCTTCACGCGCGACATCTCGATTGGCGGCAACGCCTATACCGAAGCGCTCCAGAAGGAACTCAGCCTGCCGTTCGAGCTGGCCGACCAGTTGAAGCGCGGCCTGCCGGTCGACGGCGTCACCTTCGATGATGCCCGGCCGGTGCTGCGCGCGGTGGGCGAGAACGTCATGCTGGAAATCCAGAAGACCTTCGACTTCTTCAAGGCCACCGCGTCGTCGGACCGCATCGACCGGATCATGGTCAGCGGAGGGGCGTCGCGCGCCGAGGGGTTCACCGAGATGCTCGCCGAGCGGTTCGAATCGCCGATCGAGCCGTTCGATCCGTTCAAACGCGTCGGCTTCGACGTCAAGAGGTTCGAGGTGGAGTCGGCGGCCGACGTGGCGCCCACGGTGGCCGTCGCGGTCGGTCTCGCGCTGCGCCGGGTGGGGGACCGATGATTCGCATCAATCTCCTGGCCGTCGAACGCGAGCGCACGAAGCGCCGCGCCGTCATCCCGGTCGGACAGCGCGTCACCATCGCCGCCAGTCTCATCCTGATCGCCACGGGGCTGCTCATCGGCTGGTGGTTCTGGTCGCTGCACCAGGCCTCGCTCAAGCTGGACGACGACATCGCGCACGGCGAGGCGGAAACGCAGCAGTTGCGCGCCGTGCTCGCGCAGGTGCAGCAGTTCGAGGCTCGCAAGGCGCAGTTGCAGCAGCGCGTGACTCTCATCGAACAGCTCCGGCGCGGGCAGGCGGGGCCCGTGCACGCGCTCGACGAAATCAGCAAGGCGATCCCCGACCGCCTCTGGCTCACCGAGCTGGCGGAAAAGGGGACCACGTTCACGATCACCGGCATGACGACGTCCCTCACCGGGTTGTCGGACTTCGTGGCGAACCTCGAGGCCAGCACCTGGTTCAACAATCCCGTGGACATCATCGACAGCCAGGCGCAGCGGGCCGATGCCAAGGCCGGCGGGGAAGAGATGTTCAAGTTCTCCGTGAAGGCGACCTTCAACAATCCGGAAGCGCCGCCGCTGCCGGCGGCGGCGGCGAAGAAAGTCAAGAAGTAGACGCAGAACGCTGCCGGCGCGCCACAGACGCGGTCCGGCGGCACCGAGAGCCAGCAGGAACCCATGGAACTGTCGCTCGCAAAACTCCCGTGGCACGCCCAGATCGGCGCCTTCGTCGTCGTCTCGGTGCTGGCTGTCGGGGGGTTCTGGAACTTCTACGTCACGCAAGTGCAGGCCGACATCGTCTCGCGGCAGACGCGCTTGACGGCGCTCCGGGCCGATATCGCCAAGGGCGTCGCGACCGCGCGGCGGCTGCCCGAGTTCCAGGCGCAGGTGACCGACCTCGAACACCGCCTCGACACGCTTCGGCAGGTCCTGCCCGAGCAGAAGGACGTGGCTGACATCCTGCGGCGCGTGCAGGGTCTCGCCACACAGTCGAACCTGACGATCCAGCGGTTCACGCCGCAGGAGCCGGTGCAGCAGTCGCTCTACGCCGAACTGCCGTTCAGGCTGCAGGCGGAAGGGACGTACCACAACCTGGGCTTCTTCTTCGACCGCATCAGCAAGTTCCCGCGAATCATCAACATCGGGGATTTGACGATCAAGGCGAAGGCGCCCCAGGAGCCGGCAGCCACGATCGTCGTGGAACTCGTGGCGACGACGTTCGTGCTCCAGGAAGGCGCGGGCACCGGGAAGGGCCGGCCGAACGTGCCGAAGCAGCCCAGTTTGAAGTGAGGACGTGAGGCGGCCATGAGGAGCGTATCCAGAATCGCGTGGGCGGCAGTCGCAGTGGCGCTGACGGTGCCGATCTCGGCGCAGTCACCGCAGGTGCCAGCCGCCCCGCAGGCCGAGAAGCCGCCGGTCGCGGAACCGGCGGCGGCGCCGCCGTCGGCCTACAGCTACGACCCGGTGGGCCGGCGCGATCCGTTCGTGAGCCTGTTCGGGCGTGGAACGGATCCGACGTCGATCCGCAACCGCCCCGTTGGCGTGGCCGGCATCCTCATCAACGAAGTCAATCTGAAAGGCATCATGCGCGATCGCACGGGGTTCGTGGCGATGGTCCAGGGACCCGACAACAAGACCTACCTCGTCAAGCCGGGCGATCGGCTGATGGACGGAACCGTGAAGTCAATCGTGGCAGACGCGGTGGTGTTTTCACAGGACGTGAACGATCCCCTCTCGCTCATCAAACAGCGGGAGATCAGGAAGAGTCTGAGGAGCGAGGAGAGTCGCGGATGACCGAGATGCCGCTGATGCAAATCGCGCGGTCCGCCGCGAAGCTGGGGGTGATGGCCGCCCTGGCGCTGGCGGGCGCTGACGCGCTGTCGGCCGGTGCCGTGCCAATCCGGCTGCTCGGAGTGACGGGGCAGGGCAACGCCGTCGTCATCGAGGCCAGCGAGCCGGTGGCGTATGCCGTGAGCCGGCCCGATCCCCTGACGGTGCTGGTGGATCTGCGCAACGTGTCGGTCGGAGAGGCCGCCAACGACGTGACGCGCCACGATCCGATCCTCGGGGTCACGCTCGAACAGGCGAAGGGGATCGACGGACAGTCGATGGCGCGCGTGCGGCTGCAGCTGGCGCGTCCCTCCGAGGCGAAGGTGCGGAGCCTGCGAAACACGATTCGCGTGGAGCTTTCGCCTATCGTGGCGGCCAGGACCGCCGGCGCCACCGCGGACCGTCGCGAACAGGTGCCCGACGCCGTCACTCCGGCCGCGACGCTGATCGAACACGTGGCGACGACCCGCGTGGCGGGCACGACGACCGTCACGCTTGCGGGCAACGGCCGCCTCACGCCAGCCAGCGTCAGCGAGTCGCAGGATTTCCCGCGGCGGCTCGTGCTGGATTTCCCGAATGTCGCATCGAAGGCGGCGCGGCACACGGACGGCGACGGCACGCTCGTCAAAGACGTCCGCGTCGAGATCAACAGCCGCCAGCCGCTGGTCACGCGCGTCGTGATGGAGGTCGGAGCAACCGCCACCTATCATGTCGAGCGCGCCGGCGCCGACGGCCGTGATCTCGCTGTGGTCGTGGAACGCGGTGACCCGGGAACCCTGGTGGTGTCGCCAGGCCCCGCCGGTAGCCCTAACGACGATCCGGAACCCGACATTCCCCTGGAGCAGGCCATCGCCAATGCGTCGGCCCTCGATCCGATGTCCGCGCTGAGCGGAGCGCCCGCCGCGGCGCCGCCCGCGCTCCGGCAGGGTTCGGCCCCGGCCGCGCCAAAGAGCGCGCCGGCCCGCACGACGCCGCCGGCGCCGGCCCAGACCCCGCCGCCGGCCCAGACCCCGCCGCCGGTCCAGAGCGCCCCGCCGCCGGCCCAGACCCCGCCGCCGGCAGCCCAGCGCCCGGCGCCCGCGGCACCGAAGCCGGCGATCACACAGCAGATCTCCGCCGTCAAGGACACGAAGTACAACGGCGCACCGGTATCGCTCGACTTCTCGGGCGCGGACCTGCGCACCGTGCTGCGCTACTTCTCGAACATCAGCGGGCTGAACATCATCATCGATCCGTCGGTGCCGGCCACGCCGATCGACATCCTGCTGACCGACGTGCCGTGGGACCAGGCGTTCGAGACCATTCTCCGCAGCAACAAGCTGGGCTTCGTCGCTGAAGGCACCATCATCCGAATCGCGCCGATCTCGATGCTGTCGGAAGAGGAAGCCGAGCGCCGCAAGCTCTCCGAAGCCCAGGCGCTCGCCGGCGACCTCCGCGTCCAGACCTTCTCGCTGAGCTACGCGAAGGCAGCCGACATGATGCCGCTCCTGGTGAAGTCGGCGCTGTCGCAGCGCGGGCAGATCCAGGTGGATACGCGCACCAACACGCTCATCATCACGGACCTGCCGGACCGGCTCCAGACGGCGATGAACCTCATCACCGCGCTCGATCGTGCCGAGCCGCAGGTGGAGGTCGAAGCACGCGTCGTGACGACGACGCGCGACTTCGCCAGGGCCATCGGCATCCAGTGGGGGCTCAACGGGCGCGTCTCGTCCGCGATTGGCAACACCACGCCGCTGGCCTTCCCGAACAACGGATCGCTCGGCGGACGGACGGGCGGCACGACTCAGCCGACCGACGTGCGCTCAACCACCAACGACACGACCGCGACGGCCGTGAACCTCGCGGTGCCCGGCGCGAGTTCGGCGATCGGGTTGGCGCTGGGAGCGGTCAACGGAGCATTCAACCTCGACGTGGCGTTGTCGGCGCTCGAGCGCTCGGGCAAGGGACGCGTCCTCTCGACCCCGCGCCTGACGACCCAGAACAACGTGACGGCCGAGGTCGCACAGGGCATCCAGATTCCCATCCAGACGGTGGCGAACAACACCGTCACCGTCACGTTCAAGGAAGCGGTGCTGCTGCTGAGGGTCACGCCGCAGATCACCAGCGCCAACACGGTGATCATGCAGATCACCATCGAGAACGCGACCGCCGATTTCAGCCGGCAGGTGAACGGCATTCCGCCCATCGACACCCAGCGTGCCAATACACAGGTGCAGGTGAACGACGGCGCGACCACGATTATCGGCGGGATCTTCGTCAGCCGGGAGCAGAGCTCGAACGAGCAGACGCCGCTGCTGCACCGCATCCCGCTGCTCGGCTGGCTGTTCAGGAAAGACTCGGTGACCGACGAAAGCCGCGAGCTGCTGATCTTCATCACGCCGCGCATCCTGAGGGACTAGTGTCATGATCAAAGCCGTCTGGGGCGCCGGGGTCCGGCTGACTGGTGCCCTCTCAATCATTCTGCTGACCCTCGCATCCGTGTCGTGCGGGCAACTGACGCGACAGGGGACCGCCTCCTCGTACCTGATCGTGTCAGCGCTCGAGGCCGCCTCGGGCGCGGATCCCGGCGCCTTCGGCGGAACGCTCGACTCCGACGTCCTCACGGTCGTCAACAAGGTTCCGACCGTCTTCAGCGACCTCGGCCGGGTCACCTTCGCGCTGGGCATGAAGGACCCGGGATCCTCCGGTTCGCCAACGACGCCGACGCAGGCCAACTGGATCACGGTCGAGCGGTATCACGTGTCGTTCGTCCGGACGGACGGGCAAAATACGCAGGGCGTAGACGTGCCGTACGCGTTCGACGGCGCGGCGACCGCGACTATCGCCGCCGGCGCAACGACGATCGGCTTCACGATCGTGCGTCACCAGGCGAAGGAAGAAGCGCCCCTGGCGGCGCTCGCCAATGGCGCCGTCCTGATTTCGACGATCGCCGAGGTGACCTTCTACGGGCACGATCAGACGGGACGCGAGGTCAGCGCCTCGGGGAAGATCACCATCAGTTTTGGTAACTACGGCGATCCGCAGTAACGGGCAGCCCGGAGACCGGCGCGGGCCGGTGAGCAAAAAAATGAAGCACGCAACCATTGCACGAGTTCTGGTGGCAGGGATGGTGGCCGCCGCCGCGATGATCGGCAGCGCTTGCACGATGAAGAGCCAGGAGGCACCCGCGCTGACGGGGCCGTCCGAGTTCGGCACGTCCATCACCGTCGCCGTGTCGCCCGATATCCTCACGCAGGACGGCGCCTCCCAGTCGCTCGTGACGATTACGGCGCGGGATGCCAGCGGCGCGCCGCTTCGCAGCGTATCGCTCAGGGCCGAGATCGCGGTCAGCGGCGTTCGCGCGGATTTCGGCACGATTTCGGCGCGCAATCTCGTCACCGACTCGGCCGGCAAAGCGACGCTCGTCTACACGGCGCCGACCGTCGGCAACGGATCGGCCGTTGACGATGGGACCGTCGTGGATATCCTGGTGACGCCCATCGGCAGCGACTTCGGCAACTCTGCGACGCGCCAGGCCTCCATCCGGCTCGTCCCGCCCGGCGTGATCATTCCGCCCGACGGACTGCAGCCGAAGTTCACGTTCACGCCGGCCAGCCCGACCGACCATCAGCCGGTGCTCTTCAACGCCTCGACGAGCACGTCCCTGTGGTCCAATCCCATCGTGGCTTATCGCTGGTCATTCGGCGACGGGGCGACAGGCAGCGGCGTGGAGGCGACTCACCAGTACTCGACGGCCGGCACCTACTTCGCGTCCCTCACGATCTCGGACTCGCTGGGCCGTTCCGCCACGACCACCCAGGAGGTCGATGTCGCGCTGGGGCTTCTCCCGACGGCGGCGTTCACGTCCTCGCCGACCGATCCGCTGGTCAACCAGCCGATCAATTTCAACGCCGCGCTGTCCACCGCGGCCGCGGGGCGCCGGATCGTCAGCTACACGTGGGATTTCGGCGACGGCACCGGCACGACGACCGGCAGTACTCAGGCGAGCCACGCGTATGCGTTCGCCCGGACCTTCGCCGTCACCCTCACCGTGACCGACGATGTCGGCCGCTCGTCAACCGTCAGCAACACGGTCTCGACGAAGTAGAATCACCCAATGCCGGACGGTCCGCGCATTCAGGAGCTCAGACGCCGGGTCCAGTTGGACCCGGCGTCCATCGCGTTTGCGGCGCTCGCCGAAGAGTACCGGCGCGCCGGACGTTTCGAAGAGGCGGTCGCTGCCTGCCAGGCCGGCCTCCA
The DNA here is from genome assembly GCA_963817635.1 of uncultured Acidobacteriota bacterium. Taxonomy (GTDB): domain Bacteria; phylum Acidobacteriota; class Vicinamibacteria; order Vicinamibacterales; family 2-12-FULL-66-21; genus CAWFPR01. Next base: position 567,272 of record CAWFPR010000002.1, read on the forward strand.
TCGGCATCCCTCCTACCTGTCGGCCCGCGTCACCCTCGGCCGGTCGCTGCTCGAAATCGGCCGGTTCGATGAGGCGCAGCAGGAGCTCGAGCACGTGCTCAAGCTCGCTCCGGAGAACCTGGCGGCGATTCGCGGGCTGGCGGAAATTCAGCATCGGCGGGCCGACGCCGGCCACCAGGATTCTGGCACGTCGGGTCGCTTGGCCCCGCCAGCACCCGCGGTTCAGGCGCCGGAGCTCCCTCTGCGGGGACACGCCACCGGCGCGCCGCTCGCGGAGATCCAGCTGAAGCGGGAGCCCAGCCATTGGCCGGCTGCCGACGTTCCGCTCACGAGCGAGCCAGCCAGCGCGACCGGTCCCGACCTCGGGCTCAGGCCTGAAGCCCCTGGGGTTCGACCAGTCGAGGCTGTCGGGTTCTCACTCGCGCCGGCAGGGGACGTGACGCCGGCCAGGGCCTCCGGGCCGGAACCGACGCCCGGTGGACGACTCCCCCGCGCTCGCCGGACTGGAAGAATTTCTGTCCGCCATCATCCGCGCGCGCGCCGGCACCACGGGGCGGTAGCCCTCGTCCCATGTCCGTTCCGGCCGCTCATCCGGCGGTTCGTCGTCTGCTCGACGTGCGCAGTGCCATGCTGTCGGACGGGCTCGACGCGCTCGTCGTCACTCACCTGCCCAACATCCGGTACCTCACTGGGTTCAGCGGCAGCGCGGGCGTCGTCGTGGTGACGCGCACGCGATGTGTCCTCGTCGTGGACTTCAGGTACTCCACCGCCGGTCGTGCTCTCCTGGCGCGGCGACGCGACAACGCGGTGGAACTGCTTCAGGCGGAGGGCAGCAGCCTCGACGAATCGATCCTCGCGCTGCTCCGGACCGAGCAGGCGGCGCGAATCGGGGTCGAGGCGGCGTGGATGACGGTCAGCCGGTTCGAGCGGCTCTCCGCGGGTCTTGGGTCCGCGGGCTCCGGACAACTCCCGGCTGCCGCGGACCAGGTCCGGCCGGCACTCGTACCGACCGAGCGGCTGATCGAGCGCGGACGGCAGATCAAAGATGCGGACGAGATTGCCACGCTCCGCGAGGCCGCCCGCCGGCTCTCAGCCGTCGCGCGCGAGCTCCGCAACCATGCCCGGCCCGGCCGCACCGAATCGGATGTGGCCGCCGACATCGACGATGCGATGCGGCGCCGGGGATTCGAGCGGCCTGCCTTTGACACGATTGTGGCGTCGGGGCCGAACGGCGCGCTGCCCCACGCGCGTCCGACCCGGCGGGTGCTCCAGACGGGAGATGGGGTGGTGCTGGACTTCGGGGGTATCTACGACGGATACTGCGTGGATCTGACACGGACGATACAACTCGGAGCCGGAGTGGCGGAGTTTCGCCGGATGTTCGAGGCCGTCGTCCAGGCGCACGCGGCTGCCGTTGCGGCGGTGCGTCCCGGGACGCGGGCGAGCGCCATCGACGCCGCCGCCCGTACCGTGCTGGAGCGGCACGGACTTGGTGAGGCCTTCGGCCATGGCACCGGTCATGGCTTGGGGCTGGAAGTCCACGAGGAACCGCGGATTGCGCGGGCCGTTCAGGGGCTTCCCGACGCGGCGCTGGAGACGGGGATGGTCTTCACGATCGAACCGGGAGCCTACGTGGCGCAGCTCGGCGGCGTGCGCATCGAAGACGATGTGCTGGTGACGTCGGACGGCTGCGAGGTGCTGACCGACGTCCCGATCGAGCTGTAGCGGTGGGCGCCGCACCCGGCACCGGGTCATCGCGGGCGTGAACACGGAGGAGTTCTTGGAATTCGCAGATATCGAACGGATCCTCGACTTGGTGCGCCAGCACGACCTGGCGGAGTTCGAGCTGGAGCGCGAGGGGCTGAAACTGCGTGTCCGGAAGGCGCCGGCCGCCCCGCCCATGCTGCCCCCGATGCCGATGCACGTGGCCGCGCCTCTACCGGCCGGCTCCCATGTCGCGACCGCCGCGCCGGTGACGGCCGCGGCCAGCGACGAGGACAGCCTCGAGCTCGCCGTCGTCAAGTCGCCCATCGTCGGCACCTTCTATCGGTCGCCGGAGCCCGGCGCGCAGTCGTTCGTCGAAGTCGGGCACCGCGTTCGGAAGGACCAGGTGCTCTGTATCATCGAGGCGATGAAACTGATGAACGAGATCACCTCCGAGTACGACGGGGAGATCGTCAGCGTCTACGTGGACAACGGCAAGCCGGTCCAGTACGGCGAACGGCTGTTCGCGATCAAGACCGCGTAGCGGGGGATCATGTTCAAGAAAATCCTCATCGCCAACAGGGGCGAGATTGCCCTCCGGGTCATCTGTGCCTGCCGCGAGCTGGGCATCAAGACCGTCGCGGTGTACTCGGAGGCGGACGAGAACTCGCTGCACGTGCGGTTTGCCGACGAGGACGTCTGCATCGGCCCGGCGCGCAGCGCGGACAGTTACCTCAGCGTGCCGGCCGTGCTCAGCGCGGCGGAAATCACCGGCGCCGACGCGATTCACCCCGGCTACGGCTTCCTTGCGGAGAGCGCCTACCTGGCGGAAGTCTGCGAGGCGTGCCACATCAGGTTCATCGGACCCGCACCGAACGTCATCCGGCTTCTCGGCGACAAGGCGCGGGCGAGGCGCGCGATGAAGAAGGCCGGCGTGCCGATTCTGCCGGGGAGTGACGGGCCCGTCGACAGCGAGGAGAAAGCGCTGAAGATCGCCAGGGATCTCGGGTTCCCGGTGATCATCAAGGCGGTGGCGGGCGGGGGAGGCCGCGGCATGCGCGTGATCCGCGCGGCCTCGGAGCTGGGCACCGCGCTCAAGACGGCGACGCGCGAGGCGGAGGCCGCCTTCGGCGTCGGTGACGTGTACATCGAGAAGTACGTCGAGAATCCGCGGCACATCGAGTTCCAGGTGCTCGGAGACCATCACGGCGCGGTCGTCCATCTCGGTGAGCGCGAATGCTCGATCCAGCGCCGCCATCAGAAGCTGCTCGAAGAGGGGCCGTCGGTCGCGGTCACCGAGAAGATGCGCCGCAAGATGGGCGGTGTCGTGGTCGATGCCGCGCGCGCGGTCCAGTACACCAACGCGGGCACGTTCGAGTTCCTGCTCGACGAAAAGGGCAGCTTCTATTTTCTCGAGGTGAACACCCGCGTGCAGGTCGAGCATCCGGTGACCGAGTTCATCACCGGCGTCGACATCGTGAAGGAGCAGATCCGAATCGCCGCGGGGGAGCGGCTTTCGTTCCGCCAGAGCGACGTGACCTTCGACGGCCATTCGATCGAGTGCCGCGTCAACGCCGAGGATCCCGACACGTTCGCTCCGTCGCCCGGCGTGATTCGCGCATTCAGCGTGCCGGGCGGACCCGGCGTCCGGGTCGACACGTTCGCGCATTCAGAGTGCACGATCTCGCCGTACTACGATTCGCTGATTGCGAAGATCATCGTGCACGGGCGCGACCGTCAGGAGGCGATCGCCCGGATGCGCCGCACGCTCGAGATGACGGTCATCGAGGGGATCAAGACGTCGATTCCCCTGCACCTCAGGATCCTGGAGGATGCCGATTTCGTGGCCGGCCGGCTCGGCACGGCCTTCATGGACCGGTTCCTCGTCGAGAAAAAAACCAGCGCCGCGAACGGCCTGGCGGCAGCCGGGTAGGCGCGCGCACGCCCGGCGCGGAGCCTGACCTTCGCGCCGCGCACTCATGTGATCCCGACCTTCTATCCACTCGTGGATACCGGCGTCTGCCGGGCCCGCGGCGTCGAGCCGCTGGAGCTCGCACGCGCGTGCCTGCGCGGCGGCGCGCGGCTGCTGCAGCTGCGAGTCAAGGACGGGCCGGGCGCGGAGCTGCTCGAGCTGGCCGACCGACTGGTGGCGCTCGCGCACCCGTTCGGCGCCGCCGTCATCATCAACGATCGCGCCGATATCGCGCGCATGGCGGGCGCGGCCGGGGTGCACGTCGGACAGGAGGACCTGCCCGCGACCGACGTCCGGGCCATCGTGGGGCCTTCGGCCATCGTGGGCCTGTCGACCCACGACCCGCGGCAGGTGGACGTCGCGGCCGCGTTGCCGGTGAGCTACATCGCGGTCGGCCCGGTCTTCGGCACGGCCACGAAGGACACCGGCTACGCGGCCCGCGGGCTGGACCTGGTCCGGTATGCCGCCGCGACCGGCGCGCCGGTCGTCGCCATCGGGGGGATCACCCTGGAGAACGCGGCCCTGGTCGCGGCGGCCGGCGCCGCCTCGGTTGCCGTGATCGGCGATCTGTTCACGGGCGGCGATCCGGAAGCGCGCACCCGCGCCTTCCTGCGCCAGTCATCGGGCACATGACCAGCCGCGACGGGCGTGACCCGGGCGCGCCGTCCGGCGGCCGCGCGCACGCCGCGCACCGTTCGGTTCCCCCTGCAATGTATAATGCCGCATCTTTCAGCCAGGCCTGGATCACCGTAGCTCGGATTGTGCCCGATCTACGCGGAGGGTGAATGGATTCGAATCTCCTGAGAACCAAGTCCATCGAGCAGCTCGTCGGGGACGCCGAGCACGGTGGAAAATCACTGCGGCGCACGCTGACGGCGATGGATCTGACGCTGCTGGGTATCGGGGCCATCATCGGCACGGGCATCTTCGTGCTGACGGGAACCGCGGCGGCGAACCAGGCCGGGCCGGGGATCGTGCTCTCGTACGTCATTGCCGGCATGGCGTGCGGTTTCGCGGCGCTCTGTTACGCGGAGTTCGCGGCGATGATCCCGATCTCGGGCAGCGCGTATACGTATGCGTACGCGACGCTCGGTGAAATCTTCGCCTGGATGATCGGGTGGGACCTGATCCTCGAGTATGCGGTCGGATCGATGACGGTGGCGGTCGGATGGAGCGGCTACTTCCAGCGGATTCTCGCCGGCTTCGGCCTGCACCTCCCGGTGTGGATGAGCGCGGCGCCCAATGCGGGCCCTGGCACGCTCATCAACGTTCCGGCGATCCTCGTCGTGCTGGGGATCATGGTGCTCCTGGTCGTCGGTGTTCGGGAGAGCGCGCGCTTCAATGCCGCGATGGTCACGATCAAACTCGCGGCGGTCGCCTTCTTCATCTTCGTCGGCGCGACCTACGTCAAGCCGGAGAACTGGCATCCCTTCATGCCTTACGGGTTCTCCGGGGTGATGACGGGAGCGGCGGTCGTCTTCTTCGCCTACATCGGGTTCGACGCCGTGTCCACGACGGCGGAGGAGGCAAAGAACCCGAGCCGGGATCTGCCCATCGGCATCATCGCCTCCCTGATCGTCTGCACGGTCCTCTACCTCGTGGTGGCCGCGATCCTGAGCGGCATCCTGCCGGTCGTGCAGTACAAAGCCGACGTGGAGTTCCTGAACGCCCCGGTCGGGTATGCGCTGCATGTCATCAACAAGGACTGGGCGGCCGGAATCGTCTCGGCCGGGGCCGTGGCCGGCATCACCAGCGTGCTGCTCGTGATGCTCATGAGCCAGCCGCGCATCTTCTTCGCGATGAGCCGCGACCAGCTGCTGCCGGCGGGCGTCAGCAAGGTGCACCCCCGGTTCCGGACTCCGTACATCACGACGATGATCACGTGCGTCATCGTCGCGATCGTGGCGGGCTTCGTGCCCATTCAGATCCTCGGCGAGATGACCAGCATCGGCACGCTCTTCGCGTTCGTCGTGGTGTCGCTCGCGGTCATCATCCTGCGGGTCAAGCGCCCCGAAGCGCGCCGTCCGTTCCGCGTGCCCTTCGGCTTCGTGATTCCGACGCTCGGGGTGGTCTTCTGTGTTTACCTGATGGTCAGCCTGTCGGTCATGACCTGGGTGCGGTTCCTCGGATGGCTCGACATCGGCATGGTCATCTACTGGTTCTACGGCCGGACGCACAGCCCGCTCGTGAACGCGGCCGAAGCGGCGGCGCGCTCGGGCGCCGAGCGGTTCGCCAACTTCGCGAAGATCTCGGGCTACATGCTCCTGTTCAATGGCTTCGCGATCACGCTGCTGGCGTACCTGACCGAGTGGGGCGTGACGAACGAGAACCTGGCGAAGTGGCACGAGCTCGATTCGGTGCTCCAGTACATCGGGATGCACATCAGCCCCGAGATTGCCGACGCGTTCGGCTTCAAGATCCTGCTCGCGGGGGCGGTTGTGACGGGCATCGGCTTCATGCTGGGCCGCTCGTCCAGCAAGCGGTAGCATCGTGACGGCTCCAGGGCGGCAGGGGGGGCCGATCGCATGGGCGGCCGGCCGTCCGTCGCCCTGGTGGGCGGGCTGGCGGCTGTCGGTCGTCCTGCTGGTCGCCGTAATCGGGGCCGGCACGGCCGGCTACGTCTTCATCGAAGGCTGGCCGGTCTTCGACGCGCTCTACATGACCGTCACGACGATGACGACGGTCGGCTACATGGAAGTGCACCCGCTGTCGCACGCAGGGCGTATCTTCAACATCGGGGTCGTGATCTTCGGGGTCGCGACCGTGCTCTACACGTTCACCTTCTTCATGGCGCGTCTGGTCGAAGGTGACCTCCAGCAGCGGTGGTTCCAGCACCGGCGCAAGCGCATGCTCGACGATCTTCAGCAGCATTTCATCGTCTGCGGCTTCGGGCGCATGGGGCATATCATTGCCCAGGAGTTCTCGCGCCAGTCGGTGCCGTTCGTGATCGTCGAACGCGACCCCGAGCGCATGAACGAGGCGGTCGAGGCGGGCTATCTCGCCGTCGAGGCGGACGCGAGCAGCGAAGCCGTCCTGAAGCGCGTGGGCATCGAGCGGGCCCGCGGGTTCATCGCCGCGGTCAGCACCGACGCCGAAAACGTCTACGCGGTGCTGACGGCCCGCCTGCTGCGGCCCGACCTGTTCATCATCGGGCGCGCCGAAACCGACGATGCGAAGGGAAAGCTGGTGAGGGCGGGCGCCGACCGCGTGCTGTCGCCGTATCAGATCGGCGGCCTGCAGCTCGCCCAGACAGCCCTGCGTCCGGCGGTCGTCGATTTCGTGCAGCTGGCGACCAGCTCCGACAACCTGGAACTCAACATGGAGCAGGTGCGGATCATGAACGGATCGGCGATCGCGGGAAAGACGCTGATCCAGGCGAATCTGCGCCAGCGCTTTGGAGTGATTGTCGTCGGCATCCAGCGCACCGACGGCCGTATGGAATTCAACCCCGAACCCGAGAGCACGATGGGCGCCGGCGACTTCCTCGTCGTGCTCGGCAAGGCCGTCAACCTGCGCGCGCTCGAGGGCGCCGCCGGCTCATCCGGCCGTCAACCTGCGACCCCCTGAACCGCTGACTGACATGCCTGCCCGATTGCTCGATGGAAAAGCCGTAGCCGCCGCGATTCGCGAGTCCGTTCTGCCCCGCGTCCAGGCCTTCACCACCCGGACCGGCCGGCCTCCCGGGCTCGGGATCGTGCTGGTTGGCCACGATCCCGCTTCCGAGATCTACGTGCGCAACAAGGTCAAGGCGGGCACCGAGTGCGGACTGTGGGTGGACGTCAATCGCCTGCCGGAAACCGCGACACTCATCGACGTCCTGACGACCGTTCACCGGTTGAATGCAAGCGCGGTGCACGACGGCATCCTCGTCCAGTCGCCGCTGCCGGCCGGCATCGGGCGGAGCGCGTCGCAGTGGGTGTTCGACGCCATCGATCCCGGCAAGGACGTCGATGGCTTTCATCCGGCCAACGTCGGGCGGCTCGTCCAGGGGCGCGCGCATCTGATGCCCTGCACCCCCTCGGGGATCATCGAGATGCTCGATCGGTGCGGCATCCCGATCGCCGGCGCGCGCGCCGTGATCCTGGGCCGGAGCGATATCGTGGGCAAGCCCATGGCGATGCTGCTGCTGCAGCGCGATGCGACCGTCACGATCTGTCATTCGAAGACGCCCGGCCTGCCGGAGATCGCGGCCACGGCCGACATCCTGGTCGCCGCGATCGGGCGCGCCGGGTTCGTCACGCCGGCGTTCGTCAAGCCCGGCGCGACGGTCATCGACGTGGGGATCAACCGCGTGACCGATGTCGAGACCGCTCACCGGCTGTTCGATCCGGGGGCATCACGCCTCGCGGATTTCGAGCGGCGCGGTTCCCTCGTCGTCGGCGACGTGCATCCGCGGGTCGCCGAGGTGGCGGGGGCGCTCACGCCGGTGCCAGGCGGCGTGGGCCCGCTGACCATCGCGATTCTGCTCAAGAACACGGTCGCGGCGGCCGAGGCGCGCGACGCGGCGGAGTAGCCGATGGTGCGCGCCGCGTTGACCGGCGGCATCGCGACGGGCAAGTCCTACACCCTGGCCCGGTTCGCGGCGCTCGGTGCCGCCACGATCGACGCCGACCGGCTCGCGAGGGAAGCCGTCGCACCGGGCACCGACGGTCTGGCGGCGGTCGCCGCGCGCTTCGGGGCCGCGGTGCTCCACGAAGACGGCTCGCTCGACCGGGCGGCGCTCGGGCACATCGTGTTCGACGATCGCGCCGCGCGGGCGGATCTCGAGGCCATCCTCCATCCACGCGTCTACCGCGCCATTCGCGGGTGGGCGGCGAATCTCCCGGCCGCCGCGCTGGTGGCCATCGCCGATATTCCGCTGCTGTTCGAGACGGGACACGTGCACGACTTCGACCGTGTCGTCGTATGCGCGTGCAGTCCGGCCGAGCAAATCAGGCGGCTCGTGGCGCGCGACGGACTGTCGATCACCGACGCCCGGGCCCGGCTCGCGGCGCAGTGGCCGATCGACGAAAAAGTGGCGCGCGCGGACTACGTTGTCCGGACCGACGGGAGCTTCGCGGATACCGAAGCACAGGTGCGGGTGGTGTTCGAGTCGCTCAGCGCCGGGTAGCCGCCAGGCGAGCCGTCCCGGTTACGCCTCGGCGTCCGCCTTGGCCGGCGCGATCCGCTCCTCGACGAACGTATTCCATTCGTGACAATGCGGGCACTGCCAGAGCAGTTCCGTGCTCCGGTAGCGGCAGCGGACGCAGATGTGCGGATCGACATAGAAGATCGCGTGCCGCGTGAGGTCCATGTAGCGGTCGACGAGCGCCCGGTCGAGCTTCAGATCCGATAGCGCGTGCCAGATCGCCTGGTGGAGCGCGAGGGCGTGCGGGTTGATGACCAGCGCGTCGAAGAGCAGGTCGAGCGCGGCCGAGGGGTTGCCGTGCGACCCTTCGTGACGCGCCAGGGCCAGGCGCGCGCGCCAGTCCTTGGGGTTGGCCGCGATCAGGCGGCGGCACAGATCCGGAAAGCGGGTGAGAAGCCCCATCGTTTCATACGCGGGCTCGAGGCGCGCGAACGCGAGGTAGGCGCGATCCGGCGCGGTGTCGACGAGCCGTTCCCAGGCCGCGACAGCCTCGGCTACCGCTCCCTGGTGATAGCGGACGTCGCCGACGTTCAGATGGGCCGGGGCATTGTCCTCGTCGAGGTCGATCGCCGCATCGAAGCGTCGCGCGGCCTCTCCGTAGTCGCCTCGCTTCACCGCCGCCATCCCGATTTCGTTTTCCAGGAACGCGAGGATTGCCTGGTGCTGGGGACGCTCGGCCGCGCCGCCCCTCGCCGCGAGCTTCTGCCGGGTCGCGTAGGCCTCGGTCCATTGGTGCTGTTCTTCGTAAAGCTTCTCGAGGTTCGACAGCGCGTACTGGTTGTCGGAATCGAACCGCAGCACTTCGGTGAACGCCTCGAGCGCGCGATCCACGAACCCTCCGCGCTTGTAGTCCAGTCCGAGGCACAGCAGCACGTTCGCGTGCTCGAGCTTGCGGAGATTGGGGCGCTGCAGCAGCGCCTGGTGCTCCTGAATGGCGCGCCCGACCTGGCCTTTTTCGCGATACAGGTTCCCCAGGATCATGTGAATTTCGAGCGGGTCGCCCGCACCGGCGGCCGCCCGCGTCAGTTCATCGATGGCCGGGTCGATCTGGTTGGCGACGAGGAAGTTCAGGCCGAGCATGTAGTGCGGCGACTCGCGCGCGCGGCGCCGGTCGATCCAGCGGCCGTCCTGGAGCTTGTAGCGTTCCCAGGCTTTGCCGGTCGCCAGTCCGACGAGCAGGGCGATGAGCACGTACAACGTGACGTAGGGGCTCATCATGCGGGTGGCTGAAACGCGCGAACCGTTTCGTCCCAGCGGTGCTGTGCCTTGAGGACCACCTCGACGAACTCACGGACCGCGCCGCGTCCGCCGTTGCGCTGGCTGACCCAGTGGACCGCCGCCCGCACCTCCGGCGCGGCATCCGCGGGAGCCGACGACAGCCCGGCACGGGCGAGCACCGGGATGTCGACGAGGTCGTCGCCCATGTAGGCAACGGTCTCGTCGGTGAGGTCCTGGTCGCGCAGGATCTGCTCGTACGCGGTGACCTTGCTGGCCACGCCCTGCACGACCAGCTGGATCGCGAGCTGCGCCGCGCGCTGCGTCGTCGCACCCGACGCGCGCGACGAAAGCAGGCCCACCGACAGCCCCGCACGCTGCGCCCAGACGATCGCGGCGCCGTCTCGAAGGTGGAAGTTCTTCGACTCGGTCCCGTCCGCGTGCATGACGACGACGCCGTCGGTGAGGACACCGTCCACGTCGAACAGCAGGAGACGAATCCGGGAGGCGCGTTCTTCGATGGTCATTACGGTTTGCCGACTCTCGACTGCATTGACTGGTGACGAGCGACTAGAACATCTGTGTCCGCCAGAGGTCGTGCAGATGCACGACGCCATCGACCGCCCCGTCGGCCGTGACGACGACGACCGCCGTAATCTTGTGGGTTTCCATGACCTTCAGGGCTTCGACGGCCAGCAAGTCGCGGCCGATGGTGATCGGCCGGGGCGTCATCGCCTCGCCAGCCGTCAGCGCCAGCACATCCGGCGATCGCATCATCAGGCGCCGGAGGTCGCCGTCGGTGACGATGCCCGCCAGCCGGCCGGCGGCGTCGACGACGCACGTCATGCCGAGGCGCTTGCTCGACATCTCGTGGATGATGTCCGGCATGGCCGCGTCCAGCGTCACGACGGGCGCGGCCGGTCCGGCGTGCATGAGATGTCCGACCCGCATCAGGCGCCTCCCCAGTTTGCCGCCAGGGTGAAGCGACGCGAACTGCTCTTCGCCAAAACCCTTGCGCACCAGGAGCGTCATGGCCAGGGCGTCGCCCATTGCCAGCGCCGCCGTGGTGCTCGCTGTGGGCACGAGGTTCATGGGGCACGCCTCTTCCGCGATCCCGCAATCCAGCGTCACGTCGGCTGCCCGCGCGAGCGTCGATGAAGGCTCACCCGTGAGCGCGATCAGCCTGGCGCCGATGCGACGGATGGACTCGAGCAGCCGGATCAGCTCCTCGGTTTCGCCGCTGTGCGACAGGGCCAGGACCACGTCGTCCTCGCGGATGGCGCCGAGGTCGCCGTGGATGGCTTCTGCCGGGTGCAGGAACCACGCCGACGTGCCCGTGCTCGAGAGGGTCGCGGCAATCTTGCGGCAGATGAGCCCCGACTTGCCCATGCCGGTGACAATGACGCGTCCCTTGCACTCGTACAACAGCCCGATGGCGCGTTCGAAGGCGCCGTCGATTCGATCGACGAGGCCGAGAATCGCCGCCGCTTCCGTGCGCAGGACCTTGCGCGCCAGGTCGAGTGAGGATGGTGTATCGCTCACGGCCGTCCCTCGTGCGCGATCGCGTTCAACCGCACCAGCCGTCCGAGCAGCGGCTCCAGCAGATCGAGCCTGAGCGCGTTCTGAGCGTCGCTCTTCGCCAGGGCCGGCTCCTGGTGCACTTCCATGAAGATGCCATCCACACCCGCGGCCACGCCCGCCGATGCCATCGGTTCGATGAATTCGGCCTGGCCCGCCGTGACGCCGTCTCCGCCGCCCGGCAGCTGCAGGCTGTGCGTCACGTCGTAGACGACCGGGTAGCCAAGACCGCGCAGGATCGGGAAGGCGCGCATGTCCACGACGAGGTTGTTGTACCCGAAGCTGAATCCGCGCTCGGTGACGATGACGCGAGGGTTGCCAGCCGCCGTGACCTTCTCGATGGCGTGCCGCATGTCGGCGGGTGCGAGGAACTGCCCTTTCTTGATGTTCACCACGCGGCCGGTGCGCGCCGCCGCCACGAGCAGATCGGTCTGTCGCGAGAGGAACGCGGGAATCTGGAGCACGTCGGCGACCTCGGCGGCGGAGGCCGCCTGCGCCGGCTCGTGGATGTCGGTGAGAATCGGGACACCGACGGCTTCCCGCACCCGGCCGAGCACGCGCATGCCCTCGGCCAGACCAGGCCCGCGGAACGAGCGCCCGGACGTGCGGTTCGCCTTGTCGTACGACGCCTTGAAGATGTACTGCACGCCGGCGCGCTGCGCGATATCGCGGATGGCCCGCGCGGTTTCGATGGCGTGCGATTCGCTCTCGATGACGCAGGGGCCGGCGATGAGCAGCAGCTGGCCGCCACCGACGGTCAGCCCGCCAAACTGGATCGGCTGCACGCCGCCTACCCTATCACGGAGGCGGCCGCCCGCTTCCGGGTGGAGAGCTTGCGCTGCTGGCTGGCCTGGACGAAGCCGGCAAAGAGCGGGTGAGGCTTCAGCGGTTTCGACTTGAACTCGGGATGGAACTGGACCGCCACGTACCACGGATGGCTGGGGAGCTCGACGATCTCGACGAACTTGCCGTCGAGCGATCGCCCGACGATCTGCAGGCCATGCTCGGTCAGCGCCTGTTCGTACAGGCAGTTGAACTCGTACCGGTGCCGGTGCCGTTCGTGGATCACCGGCTCGCCGTACAGCTGATAGGCCCGCGAGCCGGGCTTCAGCCCGCACGCGTAGGATCCGAGCCGCATCGTCCCGCCCATGTCGTCCACGCCGAGCAGATCGCGCAGCTTGTAGATGACGTTCTGGGGCGTGTCGGGCGAGCACTCGGTCGAGTCCGCGTCGGCCAGCCCGCAGACGTGGCGCGCGAATTCGACCGCCGCCCACTGGAAGCCGTAGCAGATCCCGAAGTAGGGAATGCCCTGCTCGCGGGCGATCTCCGCCGCTCGCATCATGCCGCGGGTGCCGCGGTCGCCGAAACCTCCGGGCACGAGGATTCCGTTCGCGCCGTCGAGGAGTTGTTCGCCGCCGGGTTCTTCGAGCGCCTCGGCTTCCACCCAGCGGATGTTCACGCGGAGTCGATGTTTGAAGCCGCCGTGGTACAGCGCCTCGTTCAGGCTCTTGTACGAGTCCTCATATCCGACGTACTTGCCGACCACGTGAATGGTGATTTCGTCGGACGGATGCTGGATCCGGTCCACCAGGTCGGCCCACGCATCCATCCTCGCTTCCGTCTGGGGCAGGTGCAGGCGGTTCAGCACGATGCGATCGAGCCCTTCGGCCGCGAGGACGAGCGGCACTTCATAGATGCTCGCGACGTCCTTCGCCGTGATCACCGCTTCTTCGTCCACGTCGCAGAACAGCGCGATCTTCTGCTTGATGTCCTGACCGAGGAATCGGTCGGTGCGGCAGAGGAGAATGTCGGGCTGAATCCCGATGGCCCGCAGGTCGCGCACGCTGTGCTGGGTCGGCTTGGTCTTGAGCTCGCCGGCCGCGCCGATGAACGGCACGAGCGTGAGGTGGATGTAGAGCGTGTTCTCGCGTCCGACGTCCTGCCGGAGCTGGCGGATGGCCTCGACGAACGGCAGGCTCTCGATGTCGCCGACCGTGCCGCCGATCTCGACCAGGACGACGTCGACGTCCCGGGCGACGGCGCGGATGGCGTCCTTGATCTCGTTGGTGATGTGCGGGATGACCTGCACCGTGCGGCCGAGGTAGTCGCCGCGGCGCTCCTTCTGGATCACCTGCAGGTAGATCTTGCCGGTCGTCCAGTTGTTGTCGCGCGTCGTCACCTGGTTCGTGAAGCGTTCGTAGTGACCCAGATCGAGGTCCGTCTCCGTTCCGTCGTCGGTGACGTACACCTCGCCGTGCTGGAACGGGCTCATCGTGCCCGGGTCGACGTTGATATATGGATCGAACTTCTGGAGGGCGACCTTGTAGCCGTGCCCCTCGAGCAGCGCGCCGATGGACGCCGCCGCAAGTCCCTTGCCGAGTGAAGACACCACGCCGCCGGTGACCAGGATGTACTTGACCGGCTGCTTTCGTTCCGTATGCTGCATCGTCCTCTCTCTGCGAACCATCTGTCGGGCATGATGCCGGCGACCCTCGTGCACGAGCCGGCCTTACGTGCGAACGAGCATGACCCTCCGCACGCGTTCGAGATCCGCGGGTGTGTCCACCCCGACCGACTCGTACTGTGTCTCGATGACCTTGATCCGGAAGCCGTACTCCAGGGCGCGCAGCTGTTCGAGCGCCTCGGATCGTTCCAGGTCGGTCGGCGGCAACGTCGCGAGGCGCAGGAGGCACTCGCGCCTGTAGACGTAGAGACCGACATGACGCCACGCCGGCGCGGGCGGGCAGCCGTCACGCACGAACGGAATCGGCGCGCGTGAAAAATAGAGAGCAAACCCGTCGCGGTCGACCACGACCTTCGTGACGTGCGGACTGGCTGCCTCGCCTCGATCCTCCAGGCGACGCCTGAGCGTGCTCATCATCAGCCTGGGGTCGGCGTTGAACGGCTCGACCGCCTGGTCGATCATCGCCGGGTCGATGAGCGGCTCGTCTCCCTGCACGTTCACGACGACATCGCAATCGAGCGCGCTGGCGACCTCCGCGATGCGATCCGTTCCGCTCAGGTGCGACGGCGACGTCATCTGCGAACGACCGCCGAAGGCCTCGACCGCGGCATGAATCCGTGGATCGTCGGTCGCGACGATGACGGCCGCAATCGACGCGGCGGCCGCCGCGCGACGATAGACGTGCTCGATCATCGGACGGCCGGCGATCTCGGCGAGCGCTTTTCCTGGGAGGCGGGTCGACTGGTAGCGCGCGGGGATGACGGCGACTGCGGAAACCCGATGTGCTGCGGACCCGGGGCGTGAAACGGGGGGCACGGCAAATCTTACCACAACTGCACAGTTCAGCCAGGTTCCGTGGACCGCCGGCGGCGATCGACGGCAGCGCGAAGAGCCGCGGAAGGTAGTAGAATCGGACATCCGGTCATGACTTCCACACGCGCTGTGGCGTACGTCGGCTGCGCACTGCTGTTGCTGGCCTGGCTCGCGGCGGCCGCCGCGGACCCGCAGCGGCCCAGGACGACCAAGGCCACGCCGCAGCAACGCGAGGACGCGAGAGTGATGACGCTCGCGCGCGACGTCCAGGCGCAGGCGGCGCGCCTGCGCCAGCGGCTCGCGGTCGCGCCCGCGCCGGACGAACCCGTGCGCAACCCGTTCACCTTCGGCGCGCGCGCGATGCCCGCGGTGAACCGCACCCCCGCCCTCACCGCGCCACCCGCGCTCGACGAACCGCGCGTCCCGGTCGAACCGGCGCTCTCGCTCGTCGGCGTTGCCGAACAGCAGACGCCGGACGGCGTCGTGCGCACCGCGATGATCACGACCGGGAACGACGATCTGCTGATGGTGACCGCGGGACAGGCGGTGGGGTCCGCTATGTGGTCGTAGCGGTGGGTGCCGACGCGGTCGAACTGAAAGATACGACCACCGGTCTGACCCGCCGGATCTCCCTCCAGTAAGCGCCGCTGACCTGCCGGATTTTCGGCGTGCCGGGCTGGCGCGATCCCGCGCGCGTCGCGCGTCTCCTCACACACTCACGCAAACTGCGCCCTTTTTGAACTTCCGGTCCCGCCGCTCCGCGGATTCGAGTGGAATGCCGCGTGCAAGAGCAGCTTGACGCGATGTCCAGACCTGGAACACTCTGCGCCGCGCGTGACGGCGCGCCGGGGGCCCGCTCGCGACAGCACCCGTTTATAATGTCGTGTTCCACTGGCCGCGAACGCGCACCCGGAAGTCGCGTCACGTGCGCGCACCACGGTGGTGCAAACCGCTCGAAACTGCGGATTGACGCGGGACGATGTGCTGTTGGCGTCCCGATTTCCACAAGCTTTTCCACAGAATCTGTGAAGATCGTGCGACGTCCTGACGGTGATGTGACCTAATCCTGCTTATGCCAACTTTTACAATCGTGAAACCGCCCACCCAGGGCACGGCGATCACCCGCAAGAACGGCAGACTCGTCGTCCCCGACAATCCGATCATTCCATTCATCGAAGGCGACGGCACGGGCCCGGACATCTGGCGCGCGAGCGTGCGCGTGCTCGATGCGGCGGTGGCCAAAGCCTACGGCGGCGCGCGCAAGTTCGCGTGGATGGAAGTCTACGCCGGCGAGAAGAGCATGAAGCTGTTCGACAGCTGGCTGCCTGACGACACCGTCGAGGCCTTTCGCGAGTACCTACGTCGGCATCAAGGGACCGCTGACCACGCCGGTGGGCGGCGGCATCAGGTCGCTCAACGTCGCCCTGCGTCAGATGCTCGACCTGTACGTCTGTCTCCGCCCCGTCCGGTGGTACAAGGGCGTCCCCTCGCCGGTCAAGCACCCCGAGAAGATCGACATGGTGATCTTCCGCGAGAACACCGAGGACATCTACGCCGGAATCGAGTACGCCGCCGGCACCGCGGAGGCGCAGACGATGCTGGACTTCTTCGAGCGCGAATTCCCGAAGGAGTTCAAGAAGATCCGGTTCGGGACGGCGCAGGCGTCCGTGGACTGGCAGCACCGGCTCGAGGAGATCGGCGGACCGAAGCGCGCCGTCGACGTCCAGGTCGGGCTCGGGCTGAAGGCGATCAGTTGTCTCGGATCCGAGCGGCTGGTCCACAGCGCCATCGAGTACGCGATCCAGAGCAAGCGCAAGAGCGTGACGCTGGTCCACAAGGGCAACATCATGAAGTTCACCGAAGGCGCGTTCCGCGACTGGGGCTACCAGGTCGCGAAGCAGTTCTTCGGAGCCGTCGAGATCGACGGTGGACCGTGGTGCCGCATTCCGGAGGGCAAGCCCGGGGCCGGGCTGGTGATCAAGGACGCGATTGCCGACATCACGCTGCAGCAGGTGCTGACGCGGCCGGACGAATTCGACGTCATCGCCACCCTGAACCTCAACGGCGATTACCTGTCGGATGCGCTCGCGGCGCAGGTCGGCGGCATCGGGATCGCGCCCGGCGGCAACATCAACTACGTCTCGGGGCACGCCATCTTCGAGGCGACCCACGGCACGGCGCCGAAGTACGCCGGTCTGGACAAGGTCAACCCGGGCTCCGTTATCCTGTCGGGCGAAATGATGCTGCGGCACCTCGGCTGGCCGGAAGCCGCGGATCTCGTCGTAAAGGGAATGGATCGCGCGATCGCGGCCAAGACGGTGACCTATGACTTCGCCCGCCTGATGGACGGCGCGACCGAGGTCAGCACCTCGAAATTCGCCGACGCCATCATCAGTCACATGTGACGTGAGCCACGAGCACGCGGAGTGAGGAGTGAAGGGAACATGAACAGAAAAGTCACGATCGTTGGCGGCGCCGGCAACGTCGGCGCCACGGTGGCCCGCGCCATCGCCGACAAGGAGCTCGCGGACGTCATCCTCGTCGATATCGCGGAAACCAAGGCCCAGGGGCTTGCGCTCGACATGCTCCAGGCATGCCCGATCGAAGGTTCCGATGCCCGACTGCTCGGTGTCGGAGCGACCGATGAGGGCTGGAAGGAAACGGCCGATTCGGACGTCGTGGTGATCACATCGGGTGTGCCGCGCAAGCCTGGCATGAGCCGCGACGACCTGCTCAACGTGAACTTCGGGATCATGAAGGCCGTGACCGAGCAGGCCGTGAAGTATTCGCCCAACGCGATCATCGTGCCGGTGGCGAACCCGCTCGACGCCATGTGCCAGGCGGTCTACCGGCTCAGCAAGTTCCCGCGCGAGCGCGTCATCGGCATGGCGGGTGTCCTCGACTCGGCGCGCATGCGGGCCTTCATCGCGATGGAGACCGGGGTCTCGGTCGAGAGCATCCACGCGTTCGTCCTTGGCGGCCACGGCGACACGATGGTGCCGCTGGCGCGCTACTCGACGATCGCGGGGATTCCGCTTCCGGACTATCCCGGCATGACGCCGGAGAAGATTGCCGCGATTGCGAAACGGACCGCGAACGGCGGTGCGGAGATCACCAAGCTCGTGGGCACGAGCGCCTGGTACGCGCCCGGCTCGGCGGCCGCCGAGATGGTCGAGTGCATCCTGAAGGACAAGAAGAAGATTCTGCCGTGCTCGGTGTTCCTGCAGGGCGAATACGGCATCCACGACCTGTTCGTCGGCGTGCCGGTGAAGCTCGGTGCCCGGGGCGTGGAACAGATCATCGAGATCAAGCTGACGGCCGAAGAGGACGCGGCGCTGAAGAAGTCGGCAGCGGCCGTGAAGGAGCTGGTTACCGTCATCAACGTATAGAGCCGCGGAGCTGATGCGCCGCGGCCCGCGGCGCATCAGCCCCTGTGTGAAGTCGAAATTACACGGTTACACGATTTCACACCGTCCCGCCCGACGCCAACGCTCGCCTCCCACCCGAAATTCCCGCCGGTATTGCTTACTGTTTTCGGCTGGGTCGATTCACGACGCCTCGCCGGGGCCGGCAAGCATTTTGCTCGGATCGCCATTGTCCGGGCCTGCCTGGGCGCTGCAAGCATCACCACCAATCTGTCTCGTTCGGTAAGGCCAGACGGAGGCCCGATGACGTTGTGTGTCCGTAGTGCGGGCGCGAGAAGCCCGCGTCCCATTTTTCTTGCCATTCTGATCCTTGCATTCGTTTCGCTGTCCCCGCATCCCGCCGTCGCGTCCGGCTGGTCGTCTCGCGACATCGGCGCACCCGTCCTGGCCGGTTCCGCGACCAGCAGCCTCTCGGCGATCATCATTGAGGCGGCCGGAACCGACATCGGTGGCACTTCCGATCAGTTCCACTTCGTCTATCAGGCGGTTTCCGGGGACGTCGACGTCAGGATGCTCGTCGCTGGGGTCACGAACGCGGACGCCGGGTCCAGGGCCGGCATCATGATCCGCGGAGCGCTGACCGCGAGCGCTGCCCACGGGTACGTCATGGTTTCCGCAGGGAACGGTCAGGCCTTCCAGCGCCGGACGCAGGCCGGCGGACAGACCACGAGTTCGGCCGGCGGATTGGTGACGCCGCCGCGCTGGCTGCGCCTCGTTCGACAGGGCTCGCGCGTGACCGCGTACTCGTCGCCGAACGGCACGAGCTGGACGGCACTGGGCGGCGACACGATCGCGCTCGGTCAGACAGCGTACGTGGGCATTGCCGTCACCAGCCACCAGCCTGCCATGCGCACCACGGCGATCGTCGTCGCCGTCTCGGTGACGACGCTCTCGCTGCCGGCCGGCCAGGCGAGCGCCGACATCGGCGCCGTGGCGGTGGCGGGCGGCGCCTCGTACGCCAACGGCACGTATACCCTCAGCGGTGCCGGAGTGGACATCTGGGCCTCCGCCGACCAGTTCCACTACATGTACCAGCAGATGACGGGAGACGGCACGGTCGTCGCGCGCGTCACGTCGCTCCAGTATGCAAACTCCTGGTCGAAAGTCGGCGTGATGATTCGCGAGACGCTGTCCCCGGACTCGCCGCACGGCCTTGCTCTGATCTCGGCAGGCAAGGGGTACGCCTTTCAGCGGCGGGTGGCTCAGGGCGCCCTGACCGACAGCACCTCGGGGGGGGCCGGTGCGGCACCCGGCTGGGTGCGGCTCGTTCGCGCGGGATCGACGTTCACCGCGTCGCGTTCGGCCGACGGCGTCACCTGGACGACGATGGGGTCGGTGGCCATTCCGATGGGACATACCGTGTACGCGGGGCTCGCCGTGACCAGCCGCAATCCCGGCGTGGCTGTCACCGCCGTTGTGGACGGGTTTCAGGTGACCGAGATCGCACCGGTCGCGAACAAGCCGCCGCTCGTCGCGCTGACCTCGCCGGCACCGCTGGCGACGTACGCCGAGCCCGCGGATATCACGCTGACGGCGTCCGCGTCCGATCCGGAAGGGAGCCTGCTGGCGGTCGACTTCTATAGCGGATCGACCCTTCTCGCCCGCGATACGACCGCTCCCTATGCCTACGTGTGGCGCTCGGTACCCGCGGGCTCATACTCCTTGACCGCGGTGGCGATCGACACGGCTGGCGGCACCGCGGCGTCGCCGCCGGTGTCAGTCGCTGTCACGGCCGCCGCCTCGGGTGGCGGTGGCGCGACGACGGGTGGTGGTGGCGCGACGACGGGCGGTGGTGGCGCGACGACGGGCGGTGGTGGCGCGACGACGGGCGGTGGTGGCGCGACGACGGGCGGTGGTGGCGCGACGACGGGCGGTGGTGGCGGAGCCGGAGGAGTGCCGCCACCCGCTGCACCGCGATACGTGGAGTTCACGGCGTCGGCCAGCCATGGCACCGCCGTGACGAGCTACCTTCTCGAGGTATTCGTGGCAGGCGCCGATCCGAAGACCGCGACGCCGATCGCCCTGTCGAACCTGGGCAATCCGGCGCCGGCGGCCGGCGGACTCATTACGGTCGATCGTTCGGCGTTCTTTACGGCAATGGCTCCGGGCACCTACGTGGCGGCCGTCTCAGCGATCGGGCCGGGCGGCAAGGCGGTTAGCGCCGGGATCACCTTCACCCGGTGAGCGCGCGGTCGAGGGCCGCCCGCGTGAGGTGCTCACCGGCCTTGACGGTCAGCCCCGGTGCAGCAGCATCGCGCGGAAGTACTCGCGGTTCAACCGCGCGATGTTGGTGATCGGGATTTCCTTCGGGCACACGGCTTCGCATTCGCCCTCGTTCGAGCAGCTGCCAAAGCCTTCGGCATCGTGCCGCTCGACCATCGAGACCACGCGGGAGAACCGTTCCGGCTGCCCCTGCGGCAGCAGCGCGAGCTGACTCACCTTGGCGGACGTGAAGAGCACCGCCGACGCGTTCTTGCACGCCGCGACGCACGCGCCACAGCCGATGCAGGCTGCCGAGTCCATGGCCTTGTCGGCGATCGTCTTGCCTATCAGGACTGGCGTTGGCGTCCTGCGCGCCGCCGGTGTTGATGGATGTATAGCCGCCCGCCTGGATGATGCGGTCGAGAGCGCTCCGGTCGACGACGAGATCCTTGATGACGGGGAAGGCTTTGGCGCGCCAGGGCTCGAGCGTGAGCGAGTCGCCGTCCTTGAAGTGCCGCATGTGCAACTGACACACCGTCGTGCCGGACTCCGGCCCGTGGGGCACGCCGCTCACCAGGAAGCCGCACGTGCCGCAGATCCCTTCGCGGCAGTCGGAGTCGAACGCGATGGGATCCTGGCCGCCCGCGATGAGCCCTTCGTTGACCACGTCGAGCATTTCGAGAAACGACATGTCGGGCGATACGTCCGGGGCGACGTAGTTGACGAACTGCCCCGCCTTATCGGGACCCGGCTGCCGCCAAATCTTCAGATTGATACGCATAGGTCTCTGGCTACTTGTAGCTGCGCTGTGACGGTTTCACGTATTCGAAGGTGAGCGGCTCGGTGTGGAGCACCGGCGGCTGACCGACGCCCTGGAATTCCCAGGCCGCCACGTAACAGAACTTCTCGTCGTCTCGCAGGGCCTCGCCGTCGGGCGTCTGGCTCTCCTCGCGGAAGTGGCCGCCGCACGATTCGGTCCGATGCAGCGCGTCGAGGGTCAACACCTCCGCGAACTCGAGGTAGTCGGCCACGCGGCCGGCGTACTCCAGGTTCTTGTTCAGGTTGTTCTTCGGGCCCGGCACCGAGACGTTCTGCCAGAACTCCTCGCGCAGCTGCGGGATCCGGGCCAGGGCCTTGCGCAGGCCGGCATCGTTGCGCGACATCCCGACGTCGTCCCACAGCAGGGCGCCGAGCTCGCGGTGCAGTTCGCGCGGCGTCTTCTTGCCCTTGACCGTCAGCAGGCGATCGATTTGCGCCTGCACCGACGCCTCGGCTTCCTTGAACGCGTCGTGGTCGGTCGTCACGGCCGGCAGGGCCGTGCCGCCGAGGTACCCACCGAGGGTGTAAGGGATGACGAAGTAGCCGTCGGCGAGCCCCTGCATCAGCGCGCTCGCGCCCAGGCGGTTCGCGCCATGGTCCGAGAAGTTCGCCTCGCCGAGGACGTGCAGTCCCGGAATCGTGCTCATCAGGTTGTAATCCACCCACAGGCCGCCCATCGTGTAGTGGATGGCGGGGTAGATGCGCATCGGGGCCTTGTAGGGATCCTCGGCCGTGATCTTCGTGTACATGTCGAAGAGGTTGCCGTAGCGTCCCTTGATGACGTCGGCGCCGAGGCGGCCGATCGCATCGGCGAAGTCGAGGTACACCGCCAGGCCGCTCTCGCCGACGCCGCGCCCGTCGTCGCAGACCGCCTTCGCGTTGCGCGACGCGACGTCGCGCGGCACGAGGTTGCCGAAGCTGGGGTACCGGCGTTCGAGGTAGTAGTCGCGCTCGGCCTCGGGAATCTGGCCGGGCGGGCGCTTGTCGCCCTGCGTTTTGGGAACCCAGACCCGGCCGTCGTTACGAAGGCTCTCGCTCATCAGCGTCAGCTTCGACTGATGGGCGCCCGAAACCGGGATGCAGGTCGGATGGATCTGCGTGTAGCAGGGATTGGCGAAGAACGCCCCGCGCTTGTAGGCGCGCCAGGCCGCCGTCACGTTGGAGTTCACGGCGTTGGTCGACAGGTAGTAGGCTGTGCCGTAGCCGCCGGTGCAGAGCAGGACCGCATGCCCCGCGTACCGCTCGATCGCGCCGGTGATCAGGTTGCGGACGATGATCCCGCGCGCCTGGCCGTTGACGACCACCACGTCGAGCATCTCGCGGTTGGCGAAGGCCTGCACGGTGCCGAGCGTGCACCTGCCGCATCATCGACTGGTAGGCGCCGAGCAGCAGCTGCTGGCCGGTCTGGCCGCGCGCGTAGAACGTGCGGGAGACCTGGGCGCCGCCGAACGACCGGTTGTCGAGCAGGCCGCCGTATTCGCGCGCGAACGGCACACCCTGCGCGACGCACTGGTCGATGATGTTGACGCTCAATTGCGACAGACGGAAGACATTGGCTTCGCGCGACCGGTAGTCGCCGCCCTTCACGGTGTCGTAGAACAGCCGCTGGATGCTGTCGCCGTCGTTCTGGTAGTTCTTCGCGGCGTTGATGCCCCCCTGCGCGGCGATGCTGTGCGCGCGCCGCGGGCTGTCCTGGATGCAGAAGCTGAGCACGTTGTAGCCCAGTTCGCCCAGGGCGGACGCCGCCGAGGCGCCCGCGAGCCCGGTGCCCACGATGATGACGGTGTACTTGCGGCGATTGGCCGGGTTGACCAGCTTCGATTCGAAGCGGTGCCGATCCCATTTTTCCGCGAGCGGGCCGCCGGGGATTTTCGGATCCAGATCCATATATCCGCCTGACCTAGTGCGTGAGGTAAATGATGACGGGGATGATTGCCAGGCCGCCGCCGATGATGATCGCGAACACGAGGCCCCACGTCGTCAGCCGGCGCGTGTAGGTGGGGTGTTCGAGGCCGAGTGACTGGAACCCGCTCGCGATGCCGTGCGACAGGTGGAGGCCGACGATGAGCGTGCAGAGGACGTAGAAGGCCACCCAGAACGGGTGCTGGAAGACCTCGATCTCGAGCCGCGCGAGGTCGCGCACCGTCGCGGATCCCGACGCGACTTCATACCATGCGCCGTACTTGAACTGCTTCACGTGGATCATGATGAACAGCAGCATCACGAGCCCCGAGTAGATCATCGTCGAGGAGGCGATGCTCTTCCGGCTCGTGTGCCCCGCGTACTCCTTCTGCTCGTACGCGATGGGCCGTGCCGTCCGGTTGCTGAAGTAGTTCGTGATCGTCTTGTAGACGTGCAGCAGGAATATCAGCAGCAGGCCGATCTCGATCGGGATGATCAGCGGGTTCGAGATGAGCGCATGCGAGTACTTGTTGAAGGTCTCGGGTCCTGCGAAGAACAGGGCGTTGCCCACGAGGTGCAGGATCAGGTACACGAAGAGCGCGAGGCCCGTAAGTCCGATCAGCAGCTTCGTGCCAGTCGTAGAGGAGAGCACACGACGGAAAGTCGACATCAATGACTCCAGGATCGGGCCGATTGTATCTGCTCGGTTCGCGCAGGCGCAACCGCGCAGTTCGCTCGCCATCCCTTTGACGGAAACCCGGCAGAATCGGAGCGGTCCTCAGTGCTTGATCAAAGACCGTGCCCCGGGACATGATTGACAGGTTGTGCGCGTGTTCCACGCGCCGCTCTTATCATTACAGAAGCGCACATACGATGAAAATTCACGAGTATCAGGCAAAGGCCATCCTCGCGCGGCACGGTGTTCCCGTGCCGCAGGGTGACGTCGTCTTCAGTGCCGCCGACGCCGCGGGCGTCGCGCGGAAGCTTGGCGGCACCGTTGTCGTCAAGGCACAGATTCATGCCGGGGGACGCGGCAAGGGCGGAGGCGTCAAGGTCGTCAAGGGCCCGGACGAAGCCGAGAAAACCGCCGCCGGCATGCTTGGCATGCGGCTGGTGACCCACCAGACCGGCCCATCCGGCCAGGTCGTCCACCGCGTGCTCGTCGAGCAGGGGGTCCAGATCAAGCGGGAGCTCTACCTCGGGCTCGTCCTCGACCGCGCGAGCGAGCGGCCGGTCATGATGGCGAGTCAGGACGGCGGCGTCGAAATCGAGAAGGTCGCCGCGGAGACTCCCGAGCGTATCCACAAGGCCTTCATCCATCCGACCGCCGGTCTCAGCGCCTACCAGGCGCGCCAGCTGGCGTTCGCCCTCGCGCTCGAGGGACCGCAGATTGGACAGGCGGTCAAGCTCATGGGGGCGCTCTACGACGCCTTCCGGGCCACCGACGCGTCGCTCATCGAGATCAACCCCCTCATCGTCACCGGGGACGGCAACCTCCTGGCGCTCGATGCGAAGATGAATTTCGACGACAACGCGCTGTACCGCCATCCCGACATCAAGGACCTCCGCGACACGGGCGAGGAAGATCCGCTCGAGGTGGAGGCGTCGAAGTTTTCGCTGAACTACATCAAGCTCGACGGCACCGTCGGGTGCATGGTCAACGGCGCCGGGCTGGCGATGGCGACGATGGACATCATCAAGCTGGCGGGCGGCGAGCCGGCCAACTTCCTCGACGTGGGCGGCGGCGCCAGCGCCGATCAGATCAAGAACGCGTTCCGCATCCTCATGGCGGACGCGTCGGTGAAGGCGGTTCTCATCAATATCTTCGGCGGCATCCTGCGCTGCGACGTGCTGGCCGAAGGGGTGATCGCCGCGGTCAAGGAACTGGGCGTGCCCGTGCCGATTGTCATCCGCATGGAGGGCACCAACGTGGAGCGAGGCAAGCAGATGCTCAAGGAGAGCGGCCTGAACTTCACGACGGCAGACACGATGAGCGAAGCGGCGGAACGGGTCGTCGCGCTGGGGCATTAACTATGGCTGTATTGATTGACAGGAACACGCGGCTCATCGTCCAGGGACTGACAGGCCGCGAGGGCACCTTTCACGCCAGACAGGCGGCAGACTACGGCACACAGGTCGTCGGCGGCGTCACACCCGGCAAGGGCGGGACGATGCACGAGGGCTGGCCGGTGTTCAACACGGTGGCCGATGCGGTCCGCGAGACCGGCGCCAACGCCACGGTGATTTTCGTGCCCCCTCCGGGGGCCGCCGATGCGGTGCTCGAGGCGGTAGACGCCGGGATTGCCCTGGCGGTGTGCATCACCGAAGGCATCCCGACCCTCGACATGATGCGGGCGATGGCGATCGTGCGCGGCTCGAAGACGCGCCTGATCGGTCCCAACTGCCCCGGCATCATCACCGCCGGGCAGGCCAAGGCCGGCATCATCCCGGGCCACATCTGCAAGGAGGGGCGGGTCGGCGTCGTCTCGAAGAGCGGCACGCTGACCTACGAGGCGATCCACCAGCTGACGAAGCTGGGCCTCGGGCAGACCACCTGCATCGGGATCGGCGGAGACCCGCTCATCGGCACGAGCTTCATCGACGCGCTCACGCTGTTCGAGGCGGACCCGCAGACCGAAGGGATCGTGATGATCGGCGAGATCGGCGGTACGGCCGAAGAAGAGGCCGCCGCGTTCGTCGCCGGGCACGTGAAGAAGCCGGTCGTCAGCTTCATTGCCGGCCAGACGGCGCCGCCCGGGCGCCGCATGGGCCACGCGGGCGCCATCATCGCCGGCGGCAAGGGCACGGCGGCCGAGAAGATGGCCGCCCTCACGAAGGCTGGCGTGGCCGTCGTCAAGAGTCCCGCCGACCTCGGCGACACGATTCGCGAGGCGCTGCGCGCCTAGGCGGACGGCGAAGGGGCGCTCGACGGCGAGCACCCCTTCGCACCTCGAAGCACCGCCTGTTATACTGCGCGGCATGTCCGCCATCTCCCCAGTCGTCAACGATTTCAGCATTCAGGTCGCCACGGTCAACGGATCCGGCAGCCAGACCGCCAACCTGGTCCTGCTGCGTTCGATCTTCCAGATGGGCGTCCCCGTGTCCGGCAAGAATATGTTCCCGTCGAATATCGCCGGATTGCCGACGTGGTACACGATCCGGGCGAACAAGGACGGCTACGTCGGTCGAAAGAAGGAAATCGACTTCCTCGTGGCAATGAACAGCGAGACCGCGCGCGAGGACGTCCTGTCGCTCGAGCCGGGCGCCGCGGTGCTCTACGACGAACCCCTGAAGCTGAACGCGCTCAGAAGCGATCTGACGTTTTATCCGGTGCCGTTCGACAAGATCGTCGGTGAGGTCTGCAAGGACGCGAAGCTGCGGCGCCTCGTCAAGAACATGGTCTACGACGGGGTGCTGTCGAAGCTGCTCGGCGTCGATATGGCGCAGATGGAGCACGCGCTCCACAAGCAGCTCGGCAAGAAGCTGAAGGCCATCGAGCTGAACCTGGGCGCCCTCAAGGGCGGCTACGCGTTCGCCGATGCCAACCTCGAAAAGCGGGACCCGTTCGTCGTCGAGCCGATGAACCGGACGTCAGGCATGATCCTCATCGAGGGGAACGCCGCCGGCGCGCTCGGCTGCATGATGGCCGGCGTCACGGTCGTCGCCTGGTACCCCATCACGCCCTCGTCGTCGCTGCCGGAGACGCTCATCGGCTACATGCGGAAATACCGCGTGGACAAGGAGACCGGGAAGGCCACCTTCGCGATCGTGCAGGCCGAGGACGAAATCGCCTCGATCGGGATGGTGATCGGCGCCGGGTGGGCCGGCGCCCGCGCGATGACTTCGACGGCCGGGCCGGGCGTGTCGCTGATGAGTGAGTTCGCGGGCCTGGCGTACTACGCCGAAGTGCCGGGTGTCGTCTTCGACATCCAGCGCGTCGGACCATCCACGGGGCTGCCGACCCGGACGGCTCAGGGAGACATCCTCACTACCGCGGTGCTGTCACACGGGGACACCAAGCAGATCCTCCTCATCCCGTCGTCGGTGGAGGAGTGCTACACGATGGCGATGGACGCCTTCGATCTCGCGGAGCGGTTCCAGACGCTCGTGTTCATCATGAGCGACCTCGACCTCGGGATGAACACCTGGATGTCGCCGACGTTCCAGTACCCGGACCGCCCGATCGATCGCGGCAAGCGGCTGGACGAGGCGACGCTGAAGGGGCTCGCGGACTGGGGCCGCTACATGGACGTCGAGGGTGACGGCATCCCGTATCGCACCGTGCCGGGCGACGGCATGCCGGCCTATTTCACGCGCGGGTCCGGGCACAACGAACGCGGCCAGTACAGCGAACGCCCCGACGACTACGTGGCGAACATGGAGCGGCTCGCGCGCAAGTTCGAAACGGCGCGTGCGCACGTGCCGCGGCCGGAGATTCAGGAGGCTGACGGCGCCGACATCGCCATCATCGGCTACGGGACCAGCCACTGGGCGATCGACGAGAGCCTCAACCAGCTGGCGAGCGAAGCCGGGCTGCCGTGCGCGTATTTCCGGCTGCGGGCCTACCCCTTCACGGCCGATCTCGGCCCGTTCATCGACCGCTTTGCGCGTATCTACGTCGTCGAGCAGAACCGTGACGCGCAGATGCTCTCGCTGATGCGCCTGGAGCTGAGTCCCGAACGCACGGCCAAGCTCCGGAGCGTGCTGCACTACAACGGCCTGCCGATCGACGCGCGGTCGATTACCGACGACATTCTCGTGCAGGAAGGGCGCAAGGAGAAGGCGTCGGTACACGCCGGCCGCGTGGCGGCCGGCCTGCACGCCGGCGGCGAGTGACAATGGAAAATGGAAAATGGAAAATGGAAAAGGGTAGAGGGTAAAGGGACATCACGCATGGACACACCGACTGTTCCGTCCGTTCCGCCGAAGAAAGTCAATCGCATCGGGCTCGAGGTGCAGCCGTATCGCGGCGGAAAGACGACGCTCTGCGCCGGGTGCGGGCACAACGCGATCTCCGAGCGCATCATCGATGCCTTCTTCGAGATGGGGGTGGACCCCGGCCAGGTGGTGAAGCTGTCGGGAATCGGCTGCTCGAGCAAGAGTCCCGCGTATTTTCTCGGCGGCTCGCACGGATTCAATGCCGTCCACGGCCGGATGCCGTCGGTCGGCACCGGGGCGCTGCTCGCCAATCGCAAGCTGATCGCCATCGGCATCAGCGGCGACGGAGACACCGGCGCGATCGGCATCGGGCAGTTCGTCCACCTCATGCGGCGCAACGTGCCGATGGTGTACATCATCGAAGACAACGGCTGCTACGGGCTCACGAAGGGGCAGTTTTCTCCGACGGCGGACCTCGGATCCACGCTGAAGACGGGCGTGGTCAACGACCTGCCGCCGATCGACACGTGCGCCCTGGCGATCGAGCTGGGCGCCTCCTTCGTGGCGCGATCGTTCTCCGGAGACAAGAAACAGCTGCTGGCCGTGCTCAAGGCCGCGCTGAGCCACCGCGGCACGTGCATGATCGACGTCATCTCCCCCTGCGTCACGTTCAACGATCACGAAGGCTCGACCAAGAGCTATGCCTACGCCAAGGTGCACGACGATGTGCTCGGCGAAATCAGCTTCGTGCCGTTTTTCGAGGATATCTCGGTGGAATACGATCCCGGCACGACGCGCGAAATCACGATGCACGACGGGTCGAAGCTGCGGTTGAAGAAAGTCGCCGAGGACTACGATCCGACCGACAAGATGGAGGCCGTGCGGCTCATTCACGAGAGCGCCCGCCGGGGCGAGTTCGCGACCGGCATCCTCTACATCGAACCCGACAAGGACGACTTCCTGACGCTGCTCGATCTCGTGGACGAACCGCTCAACGCGCTGCCGCTCGAGCGCGTGCGTCCCGGCAGGGAAGCGCTCGACGAAATCATGGAGAGCCTCAAGTAGGGGGCAGGTGCCACATGTTACGCCGTACCGTGCTGTTCTTCGCGCTCGTCGCGCTGGCAATTTCGCCGGCGTTCGGCCAGACCAAGCGCCCGCTGAACGTTGACGACCTCTACAACCTGAAGACCGTGAGCGACCCCCAACGCTCGCCCGACGGGGACTGGGTGGCATTCACCGTATCGCGAGCCATCAAGGACACGGACAAGAACGACTCGGATGTCTGGATGGCCAGCTGGGACGGGTCGCAGCAGATCCAGCTGACGTCGAGCCCCGAGGGAGAGTCGATGCCGCGGTGGAGCCCGGATGGGAAATATCTCGGCTTCGTGTCGTCGCGGCAGGACGCCAAGGACGGACAACTGTGGCTGCTCAACCGGCTCGGCGGCGAGGCCGTGAAGGTGACCGACGTCAAGGGCGGCGTCTCCGACTATGTCTGGTCACCCGACGGGTCGCGCATCGTGCTCGCCGTGGACGAACCGGATCCCACCGATCCGAAGGACGACGAGACGAAGGAGGGCGAGAAGAAGAAGACGCCCCCGCCGATCGTCATCAACCGGTATCACTGGAAGCAGGACGTGCAGGGGTACCTCCGCGGCCAACGGACGCACCTGTACCTGTTCGACGTGGCCACCCAACACCAGAAACCGTCGAGGCATTACGTATTGCTGCGTTCAGTATCCGGAAAGGGACAATCCGTGGTTTGCACTATCAAGTGTCTCCCGCGCTCGAAGCCAAGCTTGTTCGCTGCACCCGGGGCACGATCTTTGACGTTGTCGTGGATCTTCGTCCGGGATCGCCGACCTATCGGTCGTGGTACGGAACATATCTGAGCGCCGCCAACGGCCACATGCTCTACGTGCCGGAGGGCTGTGCGCATGGCTGTCAGTCGATGGAAGACGATGCCGAGATCTACTATTCTGCCTCCGCGGTCTTCTCGCCCGGCGAGGCCCGGGGCGTACGGTATGACGATCCGGCATTCGATATCAGGTGGCCGTTGCCGGTCTCATCGATCTCCAATCAGGATTGCAGCTGGCCCCTCCTGGAGCCGAAATAGGAAATGGAGAATGTCATGAACCCACAATCCGCTGGCCGCAACATGTCCGTCTACAGCGCGCTTCAAGCCCGTGAGGCCGAGCAACGTCCGATCCGAGTGGGTGTGGTGGGGGCGGGGGCGACGGGCCGCGCGATCGCGCTGCAGTTGGGGACCCCCGTGCCGGGCATCCGGCTCGCCGGCATCGCCAATCGCACTCCGCGCCACGCCGAGCGGGCGCTCGAAGAGGCAGGCATTCGCGGGTGGCAGACTGCGGGGACGACGAGCGAGGCCGAGGCCCGCATCTCCCGCGGAGTGCCCGTCATCACCGACGATCCTCAGGTTCTGACGCCATGCGGCTCGATCGACCTGATTGTCGAGGTCACGGGAACCGTCGACTTCGCCGCGAGCGTCGCGCTCGATGCGTTCGGACACGGCAAGCCCGTGGTGCTCGTCAATGCGGAGCTGGACTCGCTGATCGGCCCGATACTGAAAGTCAAGGCGGATGAAGCCGGCGTGGTCGTGACGCACACGGACGGAGACGAGCCGGGCGTGGCGATGACCTTGTTCCGGTACGTTCAAACGGTGGGTCTCCGTCCGGTCGCTGCCGGCAACATCAAGGGGATGGTCGACTACTACCGCACGCCCGACACACAGCAGGGATTTGCGGCCAAGCATGATCAGGACGTGAGGAAGGTCACCTCCTTTGCCGACGCCACGAAGTTGTCGATGGAGACGACGGTGCTTGCCAACGCGACGGGATTTGGAGTGGCGAAGCGTGGCATGACCGGACCGGCATGCGGTTACGTTCGCGATCTCGCCAAGTTGCTCCCTGCCGAGGCGATGCTCGCCGGCGGAATCGTCGACTACTCGGTGGGCGCGGCGCCTCATACCGGCGCCTTCGTCGTGGTGCACGAGGAGAACCCGTACAAGAAGACGCAACTGGCGTACTACAAGCTGGGCGACGGGCC
Organism: uncultured Acidobacteriota bacterium; assembly: GCA_963817635.1. GTDB lineage: Bacteria > Acidobacteriota > Vicinamibacteria > Vicinamibacterales > 2-12-FULL-66-21 > CAWFPR01. The sequence continues at coordinate 598,432 of CAWFPR010000002.1, forward strand.
CTTTTACGTCTTCTATACGCCCTTTCACCTGCCGCACATTCAGTTGCCGTCGACGATCGGTCGTGCCGTCGTTCACGCCGATCCCACGGTCGCGCCACGCGGGGGACCGGCGTGCGAGGTGGTGACCGTCGCGAAACGCCACTTGAAGGCAGGCGAGCGCCTGGACGGCGTGGGCGGATTCTGCAGCTACGGGCTGATCGAGAACCGCGCTGCGGCGCGGGCCGGCAACGCCCTTCCGATCGCCATGTCGGATGATTGCGTGCTGCTCCGAGATGTCGCGAAGGACGAGGTCGTCCGGTTCGACGATGTCAGGATGCCCCCTCCGAGGCTCCGGGATCAGCTCTGGCTTGAACAGCAAGGGCGTTGGCCGGCTGCCGCGGCGGTTCTGCGCAGTCCACGTTCGTCAGGAATCGGGCGTCGCGATCACTGTATAGGTCGTTCGAGCGCCAGATGTGCACGTTCAGGCGCTGTTTCTACGATGCGTGAATGCTGTGCAGTCGTCATTCCCGCGAACGCGGGAATCCAGCGACTTGGGTCATTGCAGGCGACACTCCGACGTCACTGGGTAACCCGCCCCCGATCAGGTCGGGGGCGGGCTCTTCGCGGAGACGACGGAGAATGCCTGCGGTCGGCGCATCCGTCGCGGATACAACGTGTTGACGGTTGACAGCCAGGCGCCGCACGCTCGAGCTCGTAGTCGCGGGCAGGCGAGCGTCGAGTGTACCGTCGTTTCTTTGGGAGGTTCAGGCAAGTGACGAATATTGTCGTTCTCGGATCGGGTATGGCCGGCTTCGGTGCGGCAACGTACCTGCGCTCCAACGGAATACGACCGGTGCTGTACGATCAGGCGCCATTCTTCGGCGGGCACACGGCATCGTTTCGAGACCCGCAAGGCTTCCTGTTCGATCAGGGCCCCCACATCTCGTTCACCAAGGACCCGAGGATCCAGGCGCTCTTCGCCCGGTACGTCGACGAGAAGTACGAGGCTGTCCAGGTCAAGCTCGACAACTATTGGCAGGGCTTGCGGCTGACGCACCCGGTCCAGTTGCACCTGAACGGACTCCCCCACGACTTGATCGTGGAGATCATCTCGGATTTCGTGAAGGAGCATGGCACGGAGCGCCCGATCAACAATTACGAGGATTGGCTGCTCGCGAGCTACGGAAAGAAGTTCGCCGAAACCTTCCCGATGCAGTACACACGCAAGTATCACCTCACCGAAGCCAGCAACATGAGCACGGACTGGCTTGGTCCGAGGATGTATCGACCGAGTCTCGAGGAAATGCTGCGCGGCGCCCTTGCGCCCTGGGCGCCCGAGGTGCACTACATCACGAATTTCCGCTACCCGACCAGCGGCGGCTTCGTTTCCTATCTGCGGGACCTCCCGAGCATCGCCGACATCAGGCTGGAGCACGAGGTAGTCGCCATCCTCGGAACAGGTGCTGCGCTTCGCCAACGGATCCACCGCAAGATACGATGGGCTCGTCTCCTCGATCGCCTTGCCGGACCTCGTTCCGATGATCGCGGGAACGCCGCAGGATGTATCGATGCCTCGCAGCAACTGGCCTGCTCGACCTGCGTGCTCGTCAATGTCGGTGTCAATCGACAGGATCTTTCGGAAGGGCAGATCACGTACATTTACGATCAGGACGTCTGTTTCACGCGCGAGCTTTCCGCACCTGCTTTCCGCGACCAACGTCCCGCCGGGGTGCGGGAGCATTCAAGCCGAAGTGTACTTTTCGAGCAAGTATCGTCCGCTGACGCAGTCGCCCGATTCCCTCATCGATCCGGTAATCGCGGACCTTCGCCGAACCGGCACGTTACGGGAGGACGACCAGATCCTTACGCGCCATGCCACTCTGGTGCGTCACGCGAATGTCATTTTCGATCTCAATCGCGCCGCCGCCCTGAAGACGGTTCACGGGTACCTCGACGACCTGAAGATCGCGTACTGCGGCCGATACGGCGATTGGGGATACATGTGGACCGATGAGAGCTACATCAGCGGGGAACGTGCTGCGGAGTCAGCACTGACATCCTGCCGCGCTCTGGCTTGATTGTGAATTCTGTCCATTCGTCGTTCCCGCGAACGCGGGAACCCAGCGACTTGGGACGAGCTTTCCATACGACAGTTGAACGCACTGGGTCCCCGCCTCCGCGGGGAGGACGGGGGACGCATGTGACCGAGGCATTCCTCGTGGATGCAACGTATTGACCATTGACAGCTAGTGCGCAGGATCCCGAGCCGAAGATCGTTGTCGGCTGACGTAGTTATCGCGCAGCTCCGAAAGATACCGCCGGAGCATCGCCTTCGCCCTGTAGCGAAGACTCTCACCCCGCAAGTCGTGTTTGGGCAACTCCGTGAAGGCGATGGTCACGGTCTTGCTTTTGCCCGGGTCGATCTCGATCTCGAAGGTCACCCGGTCGCCGTCTGCGCGCCAATCAATGGGCGCCGCCTCGTCACGGATCTCCTTCACGACGGCGGGGTCCGTCTCCCGGCGGCTGATCCGGAATCTCTTGCGTACGGCTGCCGAATTCTCCACGCGCAACTCGCTGCCGTACATTTCAAGTTCCACCTGCCCAGAAGGACTTTCGCGCTGCCGGTAGCTTCGCCGCACGGTTTCGCCGAGGCTGCACCACGAAAGCCCAGCATTCAAAGAATTCAGCGCATCGATGAAATGCGCGAGTGGCTTGCCATGCTCATGGCAGTCGTCATGATGAACAACGACGAGACAGGGCTTGCCTAGGAGGATATCGAACGCGAAATTGGCAACGCTCTGCGCGGGGTACCGCCGGGTGAATATGGGAAAGCTGCAATAGTTCATTACCGCAGTGTCCCAATAGTCGCCAACGGTGATCCCGTGCGGTTGCGGATCGCTACTGATTACCTCGGTATTTACTGCTCCGATGAATCCGCTGCGCTTGAGTACTTCCATCGCCTTGCGAGAGAAAATGCCCTGCGGGAACACCATGACAGGGTCGAAGGGAATTCCGGTCAGGGATTCGTGGCGGCCCATGCGGATGAGCGCCTGCTTTGCGCGCCACGCCAGCCGCTCACCATCCGGGATCCCGAACTCTCCGCCCGTGTGGTCGCAGCCGTGAACGGAAGGGACAGGCGCGCGGGATTCGCCTTGAACAGGCGCACGACCTTCGCGACGCTCCGACGCCAGTTCCACGGGATGAACGCGATGCTCGTCGAGAAATCGTGCGTCTGCATCAGGTCCAGCAAATTAGCGAACTCGAGAGCTCCGTAGCGCGGTTTCAGCAGCGGATCGTCGATCACCAAACACGCACTGGCTACTGGAGCGTTCCAGCACGCCGCGCCAAAGGCCCACCTGACGTACATCACCAGCGGGACGGCCGAAATAAATGCGTGGCGGACATCGAACGTAGGCGAGGTCAAGACAGCATCGAGGTCAATGACGCTCCTCGCCATCGAAAGAAACACCGGTGCTCCGCGGTGCTCGAGCTTCAGCAACGCCGCGCCGGCCTCGCATGACACCACGCGCGCGGCCCCTGCAGGCAAGTGCCCTGATGCGATTACGGGCTCGGGGTCATCAGCACGGGCTTGTACTTGGAGGCCGCTCATCGACTGGCAGAAATCCCGAAGCTCGTCGGTCACGAGCCAAGTCGTGTCGGGAGGCACTTCAACGATTGCGGTGCGATCGTCGCCGATCAGGCGGGCCGCAAGTCTCTGAGTCGAACCGGCATCATCCGCCGAACAGACAAGGACGGAATGGACGTTCGTGCGCCAGAAGCGGCCGCCGTCCGCCGTTCGCTCCAGCGCGTCCATCACCGACAGGAGCGCGCCCGCAGAGCATAGGAGATTGACCGGGGGAGCGTTGCCTTCGGAGGCCGCGGCTAGAAAATCGGCGAGCTCCAAACGAGTGCCGGAAAGGCCGAAGAACTTGAGCAGTCTGAGGATCTTTCCGGCGTCCGATTGCTCCGATGGTGCGAACAGTACTGAAGCCAGTGGAGTCACGCCGACGCAGCCTTCCGCGAGATCTGTCCCGTTGGCCGACGAACGACGACCAGTGACCGCATTGCGCGCGTTGGAGCGATCGCGCTGAGAATCGGCGACAGGCCCTGCATGAGTGAGCACAGCAGCTTGCCGGCCGAATGCGGGATCCAGCAGAAATGGTCCTTGCGCAATATCTCGAAGCCGGCCTTTTCGAACGGAGCCGCATACTCGGCCAGCGACGGAGATAGCACTCTTCTTCGTTGACCGTGCGAAAGCGATTCTTCAATGCGCTCCTGAACGCGGGAAAGCGATCGTTCATGTCGATGACGACACAAATGCTTCCCGGAGTCAGCAATTCCATGATGTCACGAGCGCAGTCCACTTCGCGGCCGCCACGATGACAGTAGCGGATGGTGTTCACGCCAAGGATGAAGTCGAATGACCCAGACAACCGTGACCGTTCGAGCCCGGCAGCATCTGCGAGGTCTTGTACAAGGGTTTCGTTCTTGGCCACGTGAAACTCGACCTTGCGCTGATCGTCGCCAGTCAGGTACGCCTGCGCCTCACGCTTCGCAGCATCGATGAGGACCGGTGAGAAATCGGTGCCCACTGCCCGCTCGAGCGGGATCCCTTTCCCCTTCAAGATCGACGTAAAGTGGACGAGGTTCATGCCGGCGCCACAACCGAATTCGAGCACGCGAATTCCCCGGCCCTTCGGAAATGCCGGCAAGAGGTCGAGCGCCTGATAGTAGACATCCCTGTAATCGTGATCCAGAAGATGGCTGATGCCGTAGCCGGCGGTGGCGCGGGTGTACTTGAGAATGGCGTCGTGTGACGTGTATTCGTCAAAGAACGCCGCATCCATTGACTGCATTTTGGTGTCTGTGCTCATGGTTCCGCGAGAAGAGAAGTTCTTGTTCGTGCTTCGATTGTCGGTGAAGTTCGGCGTGTTTTCCCGCCGGCGCATTCAGGGCATGGTCACCGAGGATGCCAGGTGTTTCAGCCGTGGGCGACGACGGCAGCCTCACGCCGACCCTGACTCCCGGAAGCGCGGCCGACCTGAAAGACCGAAGCATACCGAATTCCTGAATCCGGTCGGTCGTCGCGATAGGGCTCGAGGCCCCAGTACTCGAGCGGCCAGCCGCGCCTCAGGGAAGTATCGCCATCGTGGATTTCCCTCACCAACTCCGGGACCGGCCTCCAGCCCATCTCCTGCGCAATCCTTGTCCGCACGTCCAGATCGATCCCCGAGACCAACAGATATCCGCCGGGCCTCACCATGCGACCGACGTTGCGCAAGCACCTTTCCGCGGATTTGGGTTCCATGTGGCATAGAAACCGGTTGGCGACGACGATGTCCTGAGGACCCAGCAAGTCGACCAGGTCCGGATCGCTGGCATCTCCGCGCAGCCAGCGGATCCCCTCCTTCAGCCACGGTTTGATCCTCGCCTGCTCGCGATCGATATCGCACATGGCCTCGATTTCGTCGCGGGTCATGCGTTCGAAGATCGGCGCATTCTGATCTTGGCAAGTATTCCTGGCGACGTCGTCTTCGCTCCGGCCGTGTCGCCCTGGTCGGCCGATTGCGATCCATCCGGGCTCCTCAGTGAATAGACTCCCCGTTCGGCGAATTCGAGAACGTCTTGGGAAATGTCCACCGCGCTTATGCTGAGCTTCACGTCGGGGTGCGCTGAGCGCAGCGCCCACGCGATCGAGTAGACTTCGGCGCCCTTGCTGCACGCCAGCGCGGCGAAATTCAGGCCGGACCCACGCCTATCCTGCGCGGCCAACCTGCGCATCAATTCAAGTTCTGCGCGATTGCGAAGGAAGAACGTGCCGAACCACTGCTTCCGGTCGGCGTGCAAGCGAACCGCCCAATGCACGTGCGTTCCAAACAATCGGCCCGCGGGAAGGCGCTGCAGGGGACGCTGGGAGACGGCGCCACATTCTGCTGATAAGCGAGACGTAGGCTCCCAGAACCCAGCGGAGGAGGGACCCCTGACTCGTCTTGCCCCCCAGGGACTGACTAGCCGTCAACGATTTGATCCGCCCCCCGCATGCTATGCCCTTCCGCTTCCCGCCTGTCCCGCACTGGCTCGGAAGAGGCCCATTCGCGAAGCAGCCCCGCGTAGACGGAACCCTGTTTCATGACGAATACTAGAGTGATGAGATAAGCGCCGAACAGCGCGCCGGATTCCAATACGAGCCGTACGAAGCCTGGATCCACGCGATCTGTCAGCGGTCGAATGGCCAGTGTTGCCACAGTTCCCGTCGCGATCGAGACTAGGGGAGGTCTTGCCGACCGAAGGATATCCAGCATGGTTATCAACGTGCCGCTCTTTGCCCACAGCAGCACGGGCACGGCGCAGACCGCCAAGCCCGTCGAGAAACCTATCGCGACGCCGACGGGCCCGTCACTCAACCCGATGGAGTAGCCAAGAATCAGGATCGGAGTCACCACCAGTGAAATCCTGGCACTTCGGCCTGCCTGGCCGCTGGCGAGCATCAGCCAGGAAAACGGATTGGTAAAAGCGAAGACGAGTATGGCCGGTGCCAACAGTCGGAAGATGGTTGTCGCCTCATGCCATTTCGACCCGAGGAAGACCAGGATGATGTCGTCGGCGAAGAGCGCGCAACCCATCGTGATCGGTATGGCGAGCGACAGGACGAGGCCATAGCCTTTCAGAAAATAGGCCTTCAGGCGCGCCGGATCGCTCTGAACGCGCGCCAGGGCGGGAAAGGCCACCGAACCGATGGTCGAATAGAGAGTCTCGTTGGGCAGGCTCACGAGCTGGTAGGCCCGCCCGTAGATCCCAGCGACGCCGCGCCCCAGACGCGTCCGATCAGCACCTTGTCGAGGTTGAAGGCGATGTACGCGAGAAGGTTGCTGGCCGTTACGGCTCCACCGAACGCGAGCATCGAACGTATGCCGGACCGGCGCTGCGGTTTCCCCGGCAACCATCCTGCCGCGAGCCATGCGCCGACGCCACTTACGACGGGCTGGGTAATGGTCATGCACACCAGCGACCAATATCCGTATCCTCCCATAGCCATGCCGATGCCTACTGCGACGCTCGACGCGAGACCCGCCATGTCGATGCCCGCGAGCGCCCCGAAGCGCATGCTGCGCTGAAGCAGGGCCCTGTGCTGTGCTGCCGCGCCGTTGAAGACGAGGGTGGTTCCCAGCAGGACGGTGATCCAAAGGAGTCGTGGTTCCCCATAGAACGCGACCAATAGCGGAGCCGTGACGCCGGTCGCCAAGGCAAGCGATCCACCTACGGCAAGATTGATCCAGAAGATCGTGGACGCCTGCGCTCCCGTGACGGACACTCGTTGAACCGTCGACGCCGACAGGCCATCCCTGAGCAGCGAGAGCACTCCGATGAATGCGGTCACCATGTTCACCAGCCCGAAGTCCTCCTTGAGCAGGAGGCGCGCCAGCACCATCAGAGATCCCGTCCGGAGGACAAACGTGCCTACTTGCGCCACGATGGAAACCAGTGCCCCCCGAGCAGTCTTTCGCTTCAGATCGCTCAGCGGGACATCGCCTGTGCTGGTTTTGCCACTCTCAATCACTCGAGCCATCCTGTTGATGGACGTCGACCGGCTCGACGCTACCTCTGCTCGGCGTCCGGCGCCGATCCAGCGCGCATCGGGCGTCCGCTATCGAGACGAGCCGAGAAGTCTGTCCCAGGTTCGGGTGAGGGTCCATCTGTAACGTGGCATCAGGATGCGCGCGGTCTTCGCAAGCTCAGTGCCAAAGCCCTTCTCGATCCAGGCGTACTTCCACGGTAGCGGCGGCGGCACCTGCAGTTCACCACCGAGATTCTCCGCCAGTTGCGCCGCCTTCTGCACGAGATCCTGCCGTTCCGGATAAAACTCCGGAAGCCAAGTCTGCAGGTAATTGACGCATGCCGCCCGAACCCGGTCGCTGTCTTCGAGTGAACGCAGGTAGCCTATGTGCAGTTGCATGGAGATGAACTGGGCCGCCATCTTTCGATCCGACCGCCCGATGTAGCTCACCCGACTGTAGCCCGACATCCGGTAAAGCACATAGGTCTCGGGCACAAACCTTGTTCCCTCGCTTGCAAGAAGCACCCGGCAAAAGTATTCACCGTCGTCATCGACAACGAGCCGTGTGTCCCACGGTCCGGCGGCTTCCGTGAGTTCCCGGCTCACGAGCCACGTAGCGGTCTGCATGTGGAGGTTCTGGCCCATCTTCCGGATCAGCCACTCCACAGGGGAGAGATCGCACCAGAGCGCCGTCGGCGAGAAACGCATCTTGTGAGGGCGATACATGAACGTGC
>CAWFPR010000003.1:0-208475 GCA_963817635.1 uncultured Acidobacteriota bacterium
CGTCAGCCACATCGCGAGCCGGCGCAGGTCCTCGCGGCTGGCATCCTTGTGCCGCATGGCGTGCTCGAGCAGGCCGTGCACGAGCGTGCCCCACGCCAGGCCCGCATCCGCCCGATGCGACGGCGTGTCCGCCACCACGACCTTCGACGCGTCGTCTGCGCCGGTCGGATCGGCGGAGCGCGTCATGCGCGCGATGTGGCGCGCCTCGGCGGTGACCGACGTGATCGACCATGAGGGCTGCCGGACACGGTCGTGCGCAAGGCGCCATGCGCCGCGGCAGCGTCTGCCTGCGCGCCGGTCGAGCAGTCGAGGACCTTGGGGCACCGCGCTGGGGCGAGTTTCGGAATCTGGAGCTCCGGGGCCTTCGCCAGGAAGCCGTTGAGAACGCCCCACGCAGGTGTGCCCTTCTGCCCCGCCCAGCGGCTGACGACGAGCACCTCGCGCGCGCGGGTGGCCGCGACGTAGAGGAGCCGGTCTTCCTCGGCCTCGAGATACGGCAGCTCGGTCGGCCTCGTGCGCTGGCCCAGTCCGCATGCTCGCCGAGCAGAGCTTCCTGCGCGAACGATCCGTCCTTCTTCTGCACGACCTTGAACCAGCCGCGCGCCTGTTCGCCCGTCCGCTCGATGTGCACGTCGACCCGCGGCTTGAAGCCGCCGCACGGGTCGGCCAGAAACACGACGTCGGCCTCGAGCCCCTTGGCCTTGTGCAGGTTCATCAGCCGGACGACGTCCGTGCGGCCAGGCTCGAGCGGGAGCGACTCGACCTCGTTCGATTGCCTCGCGGTCCGCTTCGAGCGCGTCGGCCGCGTCGGCGAGGCTGCCGCCGTCCTCCACGACTTGGCGCACCCGGTCGACCGCGTGCAGCAGGTCGCCCGCATCGACACCGCCAGGCGTCGTCGCGGCCAGCGCCAGGTAGCCGGTGCTCTCGAGGATGCGGTCGAGCGCGGCGCCGGCGGGGAGCATGCGCGTCCAGCGGTAGTACTGACTGAGGGCGGTGAGGCGACGACGCTGCATGGGACCTACGGGTCGCTACGCCTCGGCACTGCATTGGCGACCCTAAAGGGTCGCCCTACGTCGGTCGGTGACGGGTCGAAGAAGATGAGAACCAGCCGCCGGCCTGCTTGAACGCGAACAGCTCGCGGTCGCTGATGCCGAACAGGGGGCCGCGGAGCACGGCGACGAGCGAGAGCGCGATCCTGCGGATCGGCCAGCGCGCGCAGCAGGATCGTCAGCGCCTCGACCTCAGCCGAGTCGCCGAACGCGCCGGCGCCGCTGACTTCGACCGGAATGTTCAGCGCCTCGAGCGCGTCGGCGTACGGCGCGATGCGGTCTTCTTCTTGCGCGTGAGGATCAGGAAGTCGCTGAAATTGCGCCGGCCGGCATCGACCTCGGCCCGGATGTAGCGCGCGATCCTGTCGGCGTCCTCGTCGATGACGTCGCGTTGATCGCAGGCGTAGCGTGAGCGTGAACACACCGCCCTTGGCGATTTTCGCCTTCGAGTCGGGCTTGTCCTTCGGGCATCCTTCGGATCGAGCGGCGCGAAGCGCGGCGACTGCGCGGTGGGCTCCTCCGGGAACCGCGTCTCGAACACGTCGTTCGCCCACTGGCACAGCTCCGGCACCGACCGGAAGTTCATCGTGAGCGGGAGGACGCGGCCGGTGCCGGGCTCGCTGAAGCGCTCGCGGACGACGTTGTAGATGTCGATGTCGGCGCGGCGGAACCGGTAGATGGATTGCTTGGGGTCGCCGACGACGAAGAGCGCGCCAGGGCGGAGCGGGACGTGCCGCCAGTCGGCGTCGGCGGCCGAATCGGCGGACCTGAAGGTCCGCCCTACGACCTTCTCGTCAGCCGCTAGCAAGAACACGATTTCGGCCTGGACGGGATCGGTGTCCTGGAACTCGTCCACGAACAGGTACCGGTACTTCTGCTGGAGCGCTCGGCGCACCTCGGCGTTCTCGCGCAGGACGCGCGCGGTCAGGTTGAGCAGGTCGCCGTAGTTCAGCGAGTTCAAGCGGCGCCGCTCGTCCGCCGCTGCTCCCGCGCCCGCGTGAGCAGCGCGATCGACAGGCGGTAGACGTACTGCCGCCACTGCGGCGAGGTAGGGCTCGACGGTCGCGGCGTGGAAGCTCGCGTGCAGGCGACAGATCAACTCCTTGAATCGCTTCTTCTCGGCGGCGGTGTCCGCCCACCAGTTCTGGGTGATCTTGGACTCGCGGTCCCACGTCTCCAGCAGCGCCGCGATGGCGGACGGCCGGTCGAGCCGCTCGCGCGACACGCGCAGCTGGCCGCCGAACTGCAACGCGCGCCTGCTGGATCCCGCAGGTCGTTCCGGGTCGATCGACGCGGGCAGGTGCTTCTGAAGCTCCTTCCAGAACTTCTCCAGCGCCTTCCACGCCGGCTTCGGATCCGGACACTGGCCCGTCGCCCGGCGGGAACTCGACGTCCTCGTTGTCGCAGACGTCGCGAACGCCGTGTCCAGATCCTTCGGGCCGGATATCGGCCTCGAGCAGCGCCATCATGTCCGGGTCGCCATCGGCTCGCGCGCGCTGGTGATGAAGTCGCGCCAGGCGCGCTGGCGCAGCTCGAGGTCCTGCACTTCGTCCAGCTCGGTGAAGCCGGGCGACACGCCGGACTCGACGGGCCGCTCGCGCAGCAGGCGCGCGCAGAACGAGTGGATGGTGCCGGCGAAGAAGCGCTCGAGATTCGAGCGCGAGCTGGACGCTGTCTACGCCGCCGCGACGCTGTCCGCTTCCGGCGCCTCTGGTCCGTCCGCTGCGCCTGCGGGTCGCGCACGCCTGCGTCGAGCCCTTCGAGCGCCAGGTGGAAGCGGCCGCGCAGCTCGGACGCGGCCTTGCGCGTGAACGTGACGGCCGCCATGTGCTCGATCTGGTACACGCCGTCGGCGACACCGGCGGCCATGCGCTCGGCGAGCATCTGCGTCTTGCCGGAGCCGGCGCCCGCCTCGACGAGGATGTTGGTCGAGCAGCTCCTCGCGAATGAAGTCGCGCGACTGTCGCGATCGATTTCGCGCGAATCAGTCATGGCGCGGCGAGCCTCCCGAACGCCTCGCAGCTTCGGATCCTGCGAGCTTGGCCTCGGCCTGCGCTTGGCCGCCGCCGCAGGCAGGCACGAAGTCGCAGAACCTGCAGTCGTCCTCGTCCTTGGTGCGCGTGCACGAAGCGCCGCTGAGTGATCACTTCGCGCAGGTCGCCGAGCACCGCCGCGACCTCGCGCGCGCGGGCGCAGGGATGCGCACCCGCTCCTGCCGGCCCTTGTGGCTGGAGAAGTGGTAGACGGCCGCCGGTGACCTTCGGCTTCTTGTAGCGCTTGCCAGCAGCTCCACGGCGGCAAGCCCATAGAGCGCGTGCTGCAGACGGCGCCCGCCCGCGAACGACGCCCTTCCAGTTGTCGCGCCAGAAGCCGCCGGTCTTGTAGTCGACGCACCTCGAACGTGGCGGGCCGACCTCGTTGATGCGGTCGATGCGGCCGGCGATCCTGAGCGTGATGCCGATTGCCGAGATTGATGTCGACAGGCTCCGCCCGCGCGAGCGGCTCGTCGTCGTCATCCAGCGGACGGCCGAACGACACCTCGAGGCCGACGCGTCGTCGGCCGTCGTCGGCTCGCACTCGGCCTCGAGGAACAGACTCCACGTCGGCCAGGAAGTCCCTGCGTCTCGCGCTCGAGAATCTCCGGCGTGGACGCCGGCATCTCGTCGGTTCAGCCTGCGAGCGTCGCCTGCGCGTACTTCGTCAGCCAGGCGCCGTCTTCTTCAGGTCAGGACGACGGTTGTCGTCGCGGCATGCGGCGGAGCAGCCGCGTAGACGTCGTGCAGCTCGGAGCCACGCGTGAGCGGATCGAGCCAGACGTCCCTGTCGCGCTCGCGTTCGTCGACGGGGCGCAGGCCGAGGCCGCGCTTGAGGAAGAACCGGAACGGGCACTCGGCGGCCGCCTCGAGATCGGTCACCGAGAAGATATTGTCATCCGCGCAGGGATCGAGGACGCAGCCCGCGCCCGGCACGTAGCCGTCGAACTCGGTGAACCGGTCGGAATCGCGCGCCTCTCGGCACTGCGCCCGCGCGCGATCGCGGGAACGCCGCTCAACCGCTGCGCTCCCTTGTCGCCGGTGCCGGCGACGGTGCGGAGCCACCAGCCGACGCGACTAGCGCCGCGTCGCTGTTCGCAGGCACGGCTGGACTTCGGCTCGCCGAGCGCCGTCTTCATCTGCCTGATAGGAGAGCGCCGCGTTGCCCTGCTGCAGCCGGAAGGCCTGCAGCATCAGCCACGAGGCGAACGTCTCGCGGAACTCGCGCGTGTCGCGGCAGGAGTAGCTGAAGCGACGTCCGTCTCGCTCGCTCGCTGGCCGCTCAGTCACTGCTCGCGGCTCGCTCTCGCTGCTCGGCCTGGGCGACGGACAGATCAGGATCGACGCAGGGGGCATCTCCCCAGGTCGCTAGGCGCGACAGCACGGCGTACACCGCCTCGTCGATGCGGTCGGTCGAGAGGCGCAGGTCCGCCGAGATGCCGGCGCGCTCCTCGTCCAGCAGCACCGGGTCCTCGGTCGCGGTCGGGAACACGCGTCCTTCTTCCAGCCCGACGACGAAGAGGTGGGGGCGGCCGGCGTAGCCAGCCTGCGACAGGCTGCACGCGTAGAGATGGCCGGGGCGCGGGCGCTCGGTGGCGACCTGCAGCGACTGGACGCGCTCCCGGACGAAGCGCAGCGCTTCCGGCAGCGAGCAGGAGAATGGCCAAGCGCGCGCAGCTCGCCGATGTATTCGCCGAGCGCGGCCGCCGCCCGATGATCGAGCTGGCTGCTGCGCGCCGTCGATGCTCGAGGAACCCAAGCGCGGCGATCGACGACGGCCTGCAGAGGAACAGTGCCGTCAGCAGCCGGCGCGGGACGGAGGCCACCAGCTCGTCGATCCACGCGCGGACGTTCTCCGTCTGTATCCCTTCGCCGCTGCCGCGGCGCGGTCCTCGTCCGACACATCGGGATCGCTCGCGCGCGCTTCGTAGCTGGCCCGGAGCAGCCCAAGCGCGAGATCGTAGGTCGCACGCCCCCATCCGGCTTCCGCCCGCGCAAGCACGCGCGCCGCCTGGCCGGCGGTGAAGCCGTCCTTCGCTTCGTCGAACCCAGGTCGCCGGACTGCAGCAGGCGCCGAAGATGGCCCGCCGCGAAGTCGGTCTCGATCCAGTCGCAGAGCCCGATCAGCGCGCGGCCCGGCCGCGTGAACGTGGCGGGGATGCCGGGGCCGAGCGTCACCGGCCAGTCGTGGCGGAGCGCCTTCTCCCAGACGAGCGCGAGGTGCGCGTCAGAGGCGCACGCGATCTCCACCTGGTCGAGCGACGCGCCCGTCGCGAGAATGCGACGGAAGACTTCTTCGATCTCCGCTTCGCGGCCGCCGGCGTGGAACAGAGCGATCGCTGCTCGCGATCCGCTGTCCGCTGCCCGCAGACGGCGGCGTCATCAGGAACGCGAGTGGATTCGTCGCGCAGTCCGCCGGACTGAATCCGCTGTGTCGCGGGCGAGTCGGCGCGGGACGGCGACGCCGGGAATCGTCAAGGTCCGCGGCACGATGCGCTCGCCCGGCAGCGGTCGATCAGCCGCCGCTGCAGCGGAGTCCAGGTGACGTCAGGCAGCTCGGTCCAGCAGTCCTGGGGCTGGATCGGACACCAGTCCGGATGCTGCACGGCCTCCTCGTACACGGTCGCCATGTCCCCGCGGTTGTTCGCGTCAGGAACTGCTCGTAGGACGCCAGCAGCGCCACGAGCTCCGCGTGCTTCGCGGGCGATGCGAACGCATCCGCCTTCAACGCGTCAGGCTTCACACCCGCCATCCGCAGCTCGCGCACCGTCCGTCCACAGCGCCTGCGCCAGCGTCGGATGGTCGGCGAGCGGCGGAAGTACGGGACAGGGCTTGCCCGCCTTCGCGCGGATGCGCGAAGGTCGGGAGCCAGCAGCAGCCGCATCATCAGCGCCGGACCCAGCTCTTCTTCGGACGGATCGATGCCGCGCTCGACGAGGAACGGCGCGCCCATGCGGAGCGCGACGTCGAGCGGCGTGACGAAGCGGAGGTTGGGCCAGTCGGTGCCGTCGAGGACGAGGCGGTCGCCGAGGGTGCGGCCGATCGCGTGGGTCGGCACGAACACCCACTTCGAGCGGGTGACGTGCGTGCGGCACAGCGCCGCGAGTTGCTCGACGAATGGATCCATTATCTGGATGCTCGCCTCCAGACGGCGCTCCGCCCCGTCAACACCAGGGGTACCGACTTCCCATCGGTCAGTCTCGCCCGTCGTGAACACACGACGGTTCGCGGCGAAAACCCGATACTGACAGTAACCAACGAGGGACATCTGTGCTGTATGGCACAGTGCTCACGCAACCCCCGCGCAAGCCGGCTGCGGTACACCACTGCTGCGTCGAGTACGAAAGCACTAACCGCAGTCCGGCATGACCAGCTCTGCTGCCTCGTGCGGCCCCCCGGACGGCGCTCCGCCCTCTCAGTCCCAGACGACACACGCAGTCGAACGCAAAAAGGGATCGCGAGGAAGGCAGGCGCGGACCTGAGTTGAGGGGATGCACAAATTTTGCGTCCCAGGCAGCGTCAAGTCAACGGCTATGTACGCAGAAACCGCAACGAAATCGCAGGACGAAGTTACCGACGTTGCCGTACCCGCACACTCGTGTCGCGCGCCGGGACACTCGGACGACATCTTTAGCGATCGAGCCGCTCCGCGACCCTCGGACTGACGGAAACCCGGCG
Organism: uncultured Acidobacteriota bacterium; assembly: GCA_963817635.1. GTDB lineage: Bacteria > Acidobacteriota > Vicinamibacteria > Vicinamibacterales > 2-12-FULL-66-21 > CAWFPR01. Next base: position 6,761 of record CAWFPR010000003.1, read on the forward strand.
CACTCGCGATCCTACATCGCGTCGAACGCCCGCCTTCGCGCGCCCGGAAATTCCTGGGGCGCGCTACGGCGCAGGCTCGTCGGCGCGCGCTTGATTCCCCGGGGGCTACGGCGCGGCAGGCCTCCGCCTTGTAACTGGCCGCTGACCCTTGGGCGCGCCTCGACGCGGCCGGCGGTCAGGCTATGCGCGCCAATTCTCACGCGCATGCTGCCTCCTCCGCCGGGGCGCCCCACGCGGCCTTCGCCACGAGGCGCACGGACGCCATCCGCCTGGCCCGCTGGCGATTCACCTCTGACCGGAAACACTCGAAACAGAGATTGTGATCGCGATCGGCGCGCACCTCGCCGCGGTACTGGAACAACGCGCGCCGGGTGCGGCAGCCGCGCATTGATGACGGACGGCCCGGGTGTGACGACGGCGGTCGGCTGAGGACATTCTTGACCTCCAGTCGCGGCGGCATTCCCCGCGACTGTGGCCACTATACGGAGGGGCATGGACAGCTCCTGGCCGCATACGCCTTCCCTTCCCCCCCTTCGGGCAGCATCGCGTGTCGCTTCGGCGCGGCACCTTACACCGCGAACCCGCACAGGTGAACGACGGTCCCGTCCACCGCGAGCGCGGCGCCGGTCAGCCCCGGCGCAGTGAGACGCACGTCCTCGCCGAGACCGAGCGCCGGCGCGACCCGCGCGCGGGCGGCCTCGAGAGCGCCGCCAGGAGCTGCGGCGTCCCGGAGGCGCCGGCCGGCGCCTTGCGGTCCGGCAGCCCGCGGTCGATCGCGTCGATCGCGACACTGCGAACGAGCTTCGGGAGGATCTTGCGGAACGTGGACGGACGGTCGAACAGGTCGAGCCCGACGATCTCGCCGGAGACGACGAACACGGCGCCGGCCTGGCCCTCGACCGGGGCCATCGCGCGGACGAAATCGTCCAGCGTCGCGGCGTGATCGACGAACATGGCCTCCATCGCCGAGGTCGGCGAACTGGCGCCCAGCCGCGCCGACTTCTTCGCGATGTCGTTCCAGACCTCGGCCTGGTCGGAGCGATGCGCGCCGAGGCCGGCCATCGACGCCGTGACCTGCGACATCCGCTTCGCGCGCCCGGTGGCATACTGCGCCCGCGGCGCGGCCGTGAACGTCTTCGAACGCGCGCGCCAGCGCCCCGCCTCCACACACGACACCGGGATCGTGAGCCTGGCGTTTGCGGGCACCAGGATGGTGAGGTTCACGACGCGGTTCTGCTTCGCGCCGACGAGCTCCTCGCCATCGACGACGAGGATCGGCTTGCCGCCGCGATTGACGATCAGCAGCTCGGGAACGCTGCCGTGTTCTGAGACCTCCGTCACGTCGGCCCAGCCCGCCCCCAGGGCCTCGTCGAGCAGGACGTAATCGGTGTGCGCCGACTCGCGGCGAGGTACGAGTACCAGCAGCGGCACCATCGTGAGGTTCTCGTAGGTAATCTCGGGACCGAGAGTGACCGATGAAAGCGTGTGAGGAATGTTGGACATGCCGCCAGTATGCGGAGGGCCCCTGACAGGAGTGGTCCGCCTCGCGATCTTCGATCGCTACGGCGAGGCAGGCTCCGCCTTCGCGATCCCCTCCCGCCTTCGCGATCTTCGATCGCTACGGCGAGGCAGGCTCCGCGTTCGCGGGCCGTCGAACCAGAGCGCGAAGACGCTCGGCCACTCTTCGCGGTGGTGAGTGGCCGATGTCCGGATCTCAGCGCGCGAGCGCGGAGCGCCAGTTCTGGACGACGGTGATGGAGCCGGTGCCGGTACGCTCGGGGGCTATGGCGACGAAGCGCTGACCGTCCGGCATTGCGGCTGCAAAGACGACGTCCGCGGGCAGCATCGCGAAGCGTCGCGGCGTGCCGGTGACGCCAAATCGTGACCCGCCCTGGACGTCCACGCGCCACAGGCTCCGCAGGTCGTCGCCGAGAAACACCAGCTCCCGGCCGTCCCGCCGCCACCACGCCAGCACGGCCCCCTTCCCGGAGACCTGCACCTTGGGCCCTGGCTCGGGAAACGGCTGCACGAACAGCTCGAAACGGCCGCTGTCGTCCGCGAAGAACGCCAGCCACTTGCCATCGGGCGACACGGGCCCTGCGTTGTCCCGCGTCGCGCCGCGCACCAGGATCGTTGGCGGCTTCTGTCCCGATGTGTCGAGCAACCAGACGTTCTGCGCCGTGACTGGGTCCAGTTGTGTCAGCACGATCCATCGTCCGTCCGGCGACCAGGACGATGCGTTCTTGAACGGCACGTCCGAGGTGAACAGCGGTTTCTCGGGCGAGGCGTCGTTCACGCTCTTCACGAAGATGGTCTGGAATCCGTCCCGGTCGCCGGAGAACGCCACTTGCGTCCCATCGGGCGACCAGACAGGGCTGTCGTTGCGGCCCGAACCCGTCGTGAGCGGCGACGCGCCGCCGCGCGCCATGTCGGTCAGCCACAAGCCCGACTCCGATGGAGACGTGGACATGACCAGGACGCCGCGCGAGCCATCCGGAGAGATCGCGATCGATTCGTAATGGCCCGGCGGCACGTTCAGCGTCCCGATGGGAACACCGGTCGCATCGTACCAGGTCGCGACGGTGTTCACGGACGGCGTCGAGTAACACGCCACCGCACCGGTGGCGGATACCGACACGGACCGCCCCGCGGTGAACGAAGTGGACGGATACAGGATTATGGCCGGCTCGTCGTCCAGCGCAACGGGCTCGCCGGTGATCTTCATCGCGCTCGCATCGAACTGCACGGCGTTGAGCAGTCCCTGCCGCGCGTAGAGGAGCCACCCGGGCTCGGCATAGACCGGGGCGGCATCGAGCGAACCCACCAGCACGCGCGACGAATCGTTCAACGACCCGGCGAAGATGTCGAAGCGGCCATTCTTTCCCGGCAGCGACGCGTAGAGGAAGCGGGCCCCGTCGGGCAGAAGCACCGGGAAGCGGTGACGGTACTCCTTGCGTGCGGGATCGATCTTCGTGATCGCCTCGGGCGTGCCTCCGGACGCGGCCACACGAAACAGCGGCCCCCCGGCGTCGGGCGCGAACAGGATCACGTTCGAGGGGGTCCACGTGGCGCCGCGTCCACCCGGGGCATCGCAGATGACCTCGGCGCGCCCGCCCGCCGGCGAGATGCTCTTCAACTTGCCCAGCGCGAAGAACCCGATCCGGCGGCTGTCGGGAGACCAGAACACCAGCTGGGTGCCGTCGCCACCCTCGAGCCGGCGCGACTGCAGCAACCTCAGGTCCCGCACCCACAGCTCGCTGTCAGATCGCGCGACCGCTCCGACGATGAAGGCGAGCATCGTGCCGTCGGGAGAGATCGCCACGCCGGTGGAATCGGGATAGAGACGCTCTCCCGGCGGCGGAAGTACGGAGAGCCGTGCGAGCCGCGCGTCCGAAACGGCCTCAGCGTGAGGCCACAGCGCGATCGCCACGACGGCCGCCAGCGCGATGCCGCCGAGCGCACCGAACAGCCAGGCGAGGGACCGTCGGGGCGCCATCACCGGCGCCTGCGACGCTGGAAGCGGAGCCTGTTCTTCCAGGTCCAGGCGCGCATCGCCCATCGCGCTGAGCCGTCGCTTCGGCTCCTTCTCGAGGCACCGGCGCAGCAGGCGTTGCACGGACTGCGGCAGGGCCGCCGGCAGCTCCTGCCAGATCGGCTCGTCCTTCAGCACGCTCGCGAGCATCACCGAGACGTTGTCCCCATCGAACGCGCGCTGCCCCGTGAGCATTTCGTACAGCACGACGCCAAATGCCCAGACGTCCGCGCGGTGATCGACGGCTTTGCCGCGCGCCTGCTCGGGCGCCATGTAGGCGGCAGTCCCCAGGACCATGCCCAGTCTGCGTGGCGTGCGCAGTCAGCGTCGGCGAATTCATGGGATCCATGGCCGCTGAGCGTCGGCCGGCGGACATGGCCTTTGCCAGACCGAAGTCGAGGACCTTGACGGTGCCATCCGCGACGGACCTTGATGTTGGCGGGCTTCAAATCGCGATGGATGATGCCCGTGCTCGTGGGCGGCTTCGAGCGCATCGGCGATCTGGAGCGCGATCGCGCGCGCATCATCGAGCGCCATCGGCCCCCCGCCGATGAGCGTCGAGCGATCGTGTCCATCGACCAATTCCATCACGAGCGCTCGCACGCCAGGCTGTCCTGCGCCTGCAGCAGGGCCCTCCTCGAGACCGTGAATCTGCGCGATGTTCGGGTGGTTGAACGCTGCGAGCATCTGCGCTTCACGCGTGAACCGCGCGAGCCGCTCGGGATCCGCCGCGAACAGCTGCGGCAGCACTTTCAACGCGACGTCCCGGTTCAGCGTGGTGTCGCGCGCCCTGTAGACCTGGCCCATTCCACCGTCGCCGATGGCGGCGACGACTTCGAATGCGACGATGCAAGTTCGTGACGAGAGCTTGTGCGACATGATCAGACGACACGGCGGTTGTTCAGGCGCAGCGAGGCCTACTCTAGAGTTCAGGCCGACTGCGGCCTCAAATACCACCGTAGTGTGCGCCGATGGCATCGACACGACCGAGAACGCTACATGGAGGAAGAGGCGACGCCGACCAGGAACAGGCTGGAAGTGGGGGAGCGTCTACATCTGAGTTTGGAACGCAACAACTTACGCAGGCTCTGCACGCGCGGCAGTGGATATGTGCGCAGCCTCTCTGACGGGGGTGCGGATTCGACAGGCGGAACAGGCGAAAGGATGACGTAGCCTGCCACGCCAGAAGCGCTCGCAACGCGAGCGCGAAGGCGAGACCGGACCTGTCACGGCTGGCGCGATAGACTGACTTACATATGGCGCGAAACACCGAGCTGATTCGGCAGTGGGAGATCCTGCGCGAGATCGACGGCGCGCGCAACGGCATCGCGGTGCAGAAACTCGCCGCGCTGCGCGGCGTGCACGAGCGCACGATCCGCCGCGACCTGGGCGCGCTCGAGCGCGCCGGGTTCCCCATCTACGACGACCGCACGAACGGCACGCCGATGTGGAAACTGCGGCAGAAGCCGTTCTCGCGGCTCGAGGAAACCGGCCTCGGGATCATCGAGCTGAGCGCGCTCTACTTCAGCCGCACGCTCGTCGAGACGCTCGCCGCGCGCCCCCGCGCGACGACCTCGAGCGCGCATTCGTCAAGCTGGAACGCGCGCTCCCGGCCGGCTGCCGGCACTTTCTCGACCGCCTCCCCACGCTGCTCAAGGCGAAGACCTCGGGACGCAGATAATCCGCGACGAGAAGAAGGTCCAGGAGGTGATGACCCGCGCCGTGGACGCCGCCCTGCGGCGCCGCCGCATCTCGATGCGCTACGCGTCGGTCTCCTCCGCCCGCACCAAGGACTACATCGTCGAACCGCTCCGCCTCGCGTACGCGTTCGGCGGGATCTACCTGCAGGCCTTCGTGCCGGAATACGGCGAGGTGCGCACGTTCTCACTGGAGCGGGTCGGACGTCGGGATCCTCGACGAGCAGTTCGAGCCGCGGGCGATGCCGGTCGAGCCGTTCGCCGACTCGATCGGCGCGCACACGGGAAAGCCCGAACGGGTGGAGATCGAGTTCGACGCCACCGCCGCGCCGTTCGTGCGCGACCGCGAGTGGCACAAGTCACAGGCGATCGAGAACCGGCCCGACGGCTCGATCCTCGTGACTCTGAACGTGTGCGTGGACGCGCCGCTCAAGCAGTGGGTGCTCGGCTTCGGGCCGGCGGCACGCGTGATTGGGCTAGTCGCCCTCGCAGCCGACATCCTCGAGGCGGCGCAGCTGACGCGGGACCGCTATGTCGCCCTGCGCCCGATGTTGTCGGCCGCCAGGGTCCCGCGGAGCCGGCGAGCCTGACGCCTTCGCTAAAGCTACGGCGCTCCATTTTTTTTTTTTTTTTTTTTTTTTTTTTTTTTTTTTTTTTTTTTTTTTTTTTTTTTTTTTTTTTTTTTTTTTTTTTTTTTTTTTTTTTTTTTTTTTTTTTTTTTTTTTTTTTTTTTTTTTTTTTTTTTTTTTTTTTTAAAAAAAAAAAAAAAAAAAACTCCAAAAAGGGCATCGCTGCACTCTCGTCGAAAAATGAATTGGGTTCCGACGGCGGCGAGTTTGCAACGCCTGTGTCAGATGGTGCGCAACGCGCGATGCTCACGCGAGGTGGCGATGGCTCAGACCGTTGGATTCAACCGCAATATCGGCATGCTGCTGCTCGGAGTCTGGCTCGTGCTGAACGGGTTGTCGGGGTTCGTGGAGCTCGGGCTTCCCGTGCCCCTGATGGCCGTGCTGGCGCTGATCGCGGGGGTGTTGATCATCGTCGGACGCTAGAGTGCCCACAACGACCTGAGTCTTGCGCCCTGAGCAGCGGGCGGCCGGCCTGGGACCACGGTCTGCGCCGAAGAGACCCTGTCATCATACTCCGCGACAGCTCTGCAATCTCGAATCTACTACGCCGCGCACGCCCTACACCGATACATTGTGCTACCATGTGCTACATGGCGCGCAAGGTCAAGCCTTCGACGGTCGGCGTGCGCGAGCTGCGGCAGAACCTCTCGGTGTACCTGGACCGCGTCAAGAAGGGCGAGGCCCTGACGGTGACGGAACACGGCGCCGCGGTGGCGATCCTGCGTCCTTTTCCGCGCACGTCGAACGTCCTCGACCGGCTGGTCGCCGAAGGAATCGCCAGACCGGCCACGCGGTCCATTCGCGACATTCCGCGTCCGGTCCTCTTTTTGAAACTCGACAAACCCCTGGAGACGAAATCCTGCAAGGAGATGTATTTTTTTTATTAAAAAAAAAAAAAAAAAAAAAAAAAGGGGGGGGGGGGGGGGGGGGGGGGGGGGGGGGGGGGGGGGGGGGGGGGGGGGGGGGGGGGGGGGGGGGGGGGGGGGGGGGGGGGGCGGGAAGTATGAGAAGAGTGGACTGGGACGAGAAAAGAGGTGCCGGGTCTCGCCTACATGGACTCGTCGGCGCTCGTGAAGCTCGTGGTCGCCCGAAGCCGGAGACCTCGGCGCTGGAGGCGGACCTCCTCGCGAGTCGCGATGGACTGTTCGCATCTGCGTCTGGCCGCCCTCGAGTGCCGCCGGGCCGTCCGCCGCGGTCCCGGGCAAACGCCTGGACCATTGGCAATGTCGAGGACATGCTGGCCGCTGTCTATCTCCGGGACATCACGCCCGCCGTTCTCGAGGCGTGCAGCACGTGTGGACCCGCCGCTCCTCCGCTCCCTGGACGCGATCCACATCGCCACCGCCCTCGCGACCGACGATCCTGACCTCGCGGTCATCACGGACGACGATTGACTCGCCGACGCCGCGGCCGCCAACGGCCTGCGCGTCGTCCAGCCGGGCGTCAGGAAATAATCTCCGGCTCGAGCACCTTCTCGACAATCTTGCCGCCGACGAGGCTGACGTAGTAGACCTTCGCGCCCGCGCGCGTGGCGACGACCCGCTTCACGGCGTTGTCCTCGAAGTAGATGCCGGCGTCGTTGTCGCAGGCGTAGCCCGGCTTCATCTGCCCCGACCCGATCAGCTTGTGGTAGAGCGGCCGGCGGCCCGGCTCGGCGTCGTAGTGCGGGCAGTGGCTGCCCTTCAGGAAGCCGAGGCACTGGACGGTCGACAGCTCCTTGGGCCGCGAGTCGGTCGTGCCTTCCTCGAACCAGCACAGCGATCCGGCGCTGGCGCCGCCGAGGACGATGCCCCGGTCCCAGGCCTGGCGCAGGACGACGTCGATGCCCTGGGCCTTCCAGATCGCCTGCTGATTCAGGGTGTTGCCGCCCGAGCAGACGATGGCGTCCACCGACAGCAGCACCTCGTCCCAGCCCTGCGCTGGCGCGGGCTGGCGATGAAGCTGATCTGGTCCGACGGCTCGACGTCGAGCGGCGCGCAGCTGCGGATACCAGCTGATGATGCCGTCGGCGGAGTCGGCCGAGGCGGTCGGCAGGATAGAGCAGCTTCGGCCGCGGCTTGCCGGTGAGCTGCGCCATGTAGCGGATGAACGCGGTGTTGAAGCTGCCGCCGGCGATCAGGATCTTGCGCGTCGCCGCCCGCAGGGCCCACCTGCTTCACCGCGCCCAGTCCGAGGGGCCGCACCGCGACGGCGGCCGACGCCATCGCTGCCGAGACGAGAAATTCACGACGTTTCATGCACCTGCTCCTCTCGGTTTTAAAAGGTAAAAGGTAAAAGGTAAAAGGTAGAAGGTAAAAGGTAAAAGGTAAAAGGTGAAGGTAAATGATAGAACTGAAATGGTAGAAGGGAAAAGGGAAAAGCTAATGGGCCCGTTTACGCAGCCGCTTGACATACAAATATTACACGTGTAACCTTCCCTGATGGCGAGTCACGACGAGATTCTCGCGGCGGCGCGGCGCATCTGTCGCGAGCGCGGCGTCTGGACCTTCTCGGCGGTCGAGATCGTGCGCGCGCTTCCCCATCTCAACGCCGGAACGATCCGAACCCACGTCACCAGCCGGTGCTGCGTGAACGCCCCGCGCAACCACCCGCACAAGTGGGACTACTTCAAGCGCGTTGACCGCGGCGTGTACGAGGTCGTGTCGAGGTATCGGCAGCGGCCGGAGCCGTCACGTTCCATCGCGCGCGAAACGCCCGCGACCTACGGCGTGCCTCCCGCTCCGGCACGCTGCGCCACGTGGTGCACGCCCTCGTGTCGCGCGCTGACGGCTGGTACTCGGCCGAGTGCATGGAGATTGCCGTCGTCACGCAGGGACGCACGCTGGACGAGGCGGTCGCGAACCTCGAGGAGGCTGTCGCGCTGCACCTGGAAGGCGAGGCGATCGGTGGTCTGGGCCTCACGGCGCCGCTCACGCTCTCGGTGACTTACAGGAGCCGCTCGGCCGTGGGTCCGCGCCTTCGAAGACGTAGCGGCGCAGACGTCGTCCGCGCTCTCCGGACGTTCGGCTTCGAGGTCGTCAACACACGCGGCAGCCACGCCAAGCTGCGGCGCGACAACCAAGGCGAGGCGCAGAACATGACGATCCCCCTCCACAAGGTACTCGCACCCGGCACGCTCCACGCCATCTACCGGCAGGCGGCCCGGTTCGTGCCGGAAGAAGAACTGCGCCTCCATTTCTACAGCGAATGAGATCGGCTGTCGAGCGCACCAGTCACGCAGGCGGCGGATCCGGTCTCGGCACAAATCACCGGCTCAAACCACACGCGTCGGTCCCTTCCCTTCCGTGCCGCGGGCCGCTTCACGACGCTTGCGCATCTCAACCTCCCGCCCCGAGTCGCTGAAGCGCACGGCATCCATCAACTGGTTGATGAGGTACACGCCGCGCCCGCTCGGCTTGAAGATGTTCTGGGGAGCCATCGGATCCGGGACGGCCTCGGCCTCGAAGCCCGGACCGGGATCGCGAATGACGACGGCGATTTCGCCGGAGGCGTCGTACGACACGCAGCACTGGACCTGCTTGTCCGGATCGTTGCCGCACCCGTGACGAATCGCGTTGGCGAGCGCCTCGCGGACGGCCAGCTCGACCGGGATCACGTCCTCCGTGCTCCACCCTTTCTGTTCGAGCACCCGTTCGATACCCTCGGCGACCGTGGAAATCGACTCGGGATCAGCCGGGATCACCATGTTGAACCCGCACGTGTCCGACAACGGAATGAGCGCGGTGAGCTTGCCGATGTTCTCGAGCGCGGCACGCAGCTCCTCGTTCAACTGGCGCTGCGCCTCCTCCGCGAGATCGCGCTCGGCCAGCGCCGCCTCGAGCTCGATCAGGCTGCGGCGCAGTTCGAGCTGCCCCTCCACCTGGCGCCTGAGCGCCTGCAGGGCGGCAGCCTGGCCGTCGGTCAGCGTGCGCGGAACGCTGTCGATGACGCACAACGTGCCGAGCGTGAACCCTTCCCGGCTGGTGAGCGGCGCGCCGGCGTAGAACCGGACGTTCGGCTCGCCGGTGACCATGGGATTGTCGCGAAAGCGCTCGTCGTCCCGGGCGTCGGGAATGATGAGCAGGTCGGGCCGCCCGAGGGTGTACGCGCAGAACGACACGCTGCGCGAGGTCTCGCCGACCGTGGTGCCGACGCGGGATTTGAACCACTGGCGGCACTCGTCCACGAGCGAAATGAGCGCGATCGGCGTACCGCACACCTGCGAGGCCAGCAGCGTGAGATCGTCGAACTGCTGCTCCGGCTCGGTGTCCAGAATCCGGTAGCGGCGCAAGGCCGCCACGCGCGCCGTCTCGTCGTTCGCCATGATCAGGTGCCCCCGTGGGGACAGAGCATACCGCAAGGGGCGGCAGAAGCGGCAGCCGCTGTCGCGCTGCCACGAGCCGACGGCAGCCACGAAGAAACACGAAGAAGAGATCACGAAGATCACGAAGAAAAGAAACCAAAAATATCAAACCTTCGTGATCTTCGTGTCCTTCGAGTCCTTCGTGAGGTGCCGTGGGCTCGTTTCAGCGCGACAGTGACTGCCGCCGAGTCTTAGAATTGACCTATGGATCGCGCCAATCTCATAGCCATTCGTGACCTGCTGTCATCTACTCGCGTGCTCTCGCTCGCGGTGCTCGTTGACGGCGAGACAGAGGCGGCGTTGCTGCCGTTCGCCACGAGCCCGGGATTCGATGCCGTCTACGTGCAGGCGTCGGCGCTGGCGCGCCACTCGCGCGGGCTGACGCCAGGCGCAGCGGTCGGCATCCTCGTTCACGCGCCCGACACGGCGGACCGCGATCCGATGCAACTGCCCCGGCTGATGGTGCGGGCAACGGTCAGGGTGCTCGACCGCGAGACGGACGAGTTCGCGTCGGCGGCCGGACGGTTCATCGGCCGCTTCGCGGGAGCGAAGGTCACGCTGAACCTGGGCGACTTCGTGCTGTACGAGCTGAGGCTCGGCAGCGGGCGCTACGTCGAGGGCTTCGCGCGCGCCTTCGGGGTGGAAGCAGAGACCTTCAAGGACATCGCGGGCCTGTAGCGGCGACAGCCCATTGCGCAACGACAGCCGCCGTCGCGCTGCACGGGCCGACGGCCCTTCACGAAGAAACACGAAGAACACGAAGCGCACGAAGAAGAGAACCAAATATTTTTTGTTGTCTTCTTCCTTCGTGCGCTTCGTGTCCTTCGTGCCCTTCGTGTGGTGTGCCGTGGGCTCGTTTCAGTTCGACACCTTTCAGCTCGACACTGGCTCGTCGCTGGATAGTGCGCGGGGTAGGCTTATGGCCATGCTCACGCTTCTCCTCCTCGCGCTTTCCGTCGCCGCGCTCGGCGCTCAGCAGCCGGCCCCCGGGATTGCTCCGTCGTTCTACAAGGACCTCCACTACCGCCTGGTTGGCCCGTTCCGCGCGAGCCGGACGGTGGGCGGCGTCGGCATCCCCACGCAGCCGTCCGTGTTCTTCGCCGGCGTGAACGACGGCGGGGTCTGGAAGACCGACGACTACGGACGCACCTGGACACCGATCTTCGACGCGGCGCCCACCGGCTCGGTCGGCGACGTCGGCGTGTCGTGGTCGGACCCCGACATACTCTACGTCGGCACCGGCGAAGGCCTGCATCGACCGGATCTCGGCGTCGGCGACGGCATCTTCAAGTCCGTTGACGGCGGGAAGACGTGGGCCAACGCCGGCCTGCACGACGTGCAGCAGGTCGGACGTCTGATTGTCCATCCAACCAACCCCGACATCGTCTTTGTCGCGGGACTTGGACATCCCTACGGCCCCAACGCGGAGCGCGGCGTCTTCCGCACGACCGACGGCGGGCGCACGTGGCAGAAGGTCCTCTTCGTCAACGAGAACACGGGCGCCATCCAGGTCGAGTTCGATCCGACCAACCCCGACGTCATCTACGCCGTGCTGTGGGATCACCGCGAGGGTCCATGGGAAAACGGAAGCTTCTCCGGCCCTGACAGCGGCCTCTACAAATCGAGCCGACGGCGGATCGACGTGGCGGCGGATCGGCCGCGGGCTCCCGGCCGGCGCGCAGGGGCTCGGGCGAATCAGCGTCGCCATCGGCACGAGCGACCCCTCGCGCCTGTACGCCGCGGTTGCGGCGCGAGACGGACGCGGCTTCTACCGGTCAGACGATGCGGGCGAGAGCTGGACACGCGTGAGCACGGACCCGCGCCTCGTCGAACGACGTGCGCGTCCACCCGTCGAATTCCGACGTCGTCTTCGTGGGGAACACCGCATCCTACCGATCGGATGACGGAGGGAAGACGTGGACATCGATAAAGGGGGCGCCGGGCGGCGACGACTACCAGCGGATCTGGATCAACCCGCTGCATCCCGACATCATGCTGTTCACTGCGGACCAGGGCGCCACGGTCTCGGTCAACGGCGGACGGACGTGGAGCTCGTGGTACAACCAGCCGACCGCGCAGCTCTATCACGTGACGGCTGACAACCAGTTCCCCTACTGGATCTACGGCGGCCAGCAGGAGAGCGGCGCAATCGGCATCGCGAGCCGCGGCAACGGCGGGCAGATCTCGTTCCGCGACTGGATTGGCGTCGGCGCCGACGAGTACGCCTACATCGCCCCGGACCCGCTGAACCCGAACATCATCTATGGCGGCCGCGTGATGCGGTTCGACCGGACGACCGGCCAGACGCAGAACGTCGCGCCCGAGGCGCTTCGCTCGGGCAAGTACCGCATCCTGCGGACGATGCCGCTCCTCTTCCACCCGGCGGATCCAAAGATGCTGCTGTTTGCGACCAACGTGTTGTGGAAGACGACCAGCGGCGGACAGTCGTGGGAGATCATCAGCCCGGACCTGTCGCGCGAACAGCCGGACGTTCCGGAGAGCATCGGCGCCTATCGCACGCCGGCGATGCAGACGATGGCGCGCCGCGGGGTCATTTACGCGGTGAGCCCGTCGCCGCGCGACGTGAAGACGATCTGGGCGGGCACCGACGACGGGCTGGTGCACGTGACGCGCGACGGCGGGACGACCTGGACCAACGTCACGCCGCCGGCGCTGCGCGCGTGGGACAAGGTCTCGCAGATCGACGCCGGCCACTTCGACACGGACACGGCCTACATCGCGGTCAACGCGATCCGCCGCGACGACATGCGCCCGCACGTCTATCGCACCCACGACGCTGGCCGCACCTGGACCCGCATCGTCAACGGCATTCCCGAGAGCCCCGTCAACGTCGTCCGCGAGGACCCGAAGCAGGCCGGGCTGCTGTTCGCGGGGACGGAACGCGAAGTCGTGTTCTCGGCAGACGATGGCGATCACTGGCAGCCGCTGCGGATGAACATGCCGGCCTCGTCGGTGCGCGACCTGGTGATTCACGAGGACGACCTCGTGGTGGGGACACATGGGCGGTCGATCTGGATCCTCGACGATATCGCGCCCCTGCGCGACGACGTCAGAGGCCGCGCGCGCGAGCCAGGCCTATCTCTTCACACCCTCGCGCGCGACGCGCGTGCGATGGAACACGTTCACCGACACGCCGCTCCCGCCCGAAGAACCGGCCGGGCAGAACCCGCCGGACGGCGCGACGCTCGACTACCACCTGCCGCGCGCGGCAGCGAGCGTCACGCTGGAGATCCTCGACGGCGGCGGCGAGGTGATCCGGCGGTACTCGAGCGCGGACGTCCCGGAACACGTTGACCCGGAGACGCTGCCGTACCCGACCTACTGGATCCGCCCGCCGCAGTCACTCGGGACAGCGCCGGGACACCACCGGTTCGTGTGGGACCTGCGATATGCGCCGCCGCGCGGCGCGCAGCGGCAGTATTCGATTGCCGCCGTGTACCGCAACACGCCGAGCGCCCCCACCGGTCCGCTCGTGCACCCGGGCACCTACACCGTGCGCCTCACGGTGGACGGCGCGGCGCAGCAGAAGCCGATCGACGTCCGGCTCGATCCGCGCGTGAAGATTTCGCCGGCGGATCTGCGGCAGCAGACGGACGCGTCGCTCGCGTGCTACCGCGGCTATCTCGACGCGCAGGCCATCCGCGAGCAGATCGACGTCCGGATTGCCGACAGCACCACGAGCGCCGCGGCGCGCGGCGCCCTGACGGCGCTTCGCGGCGAGGGCGCGCCGGAGGACGGCGACCTCCTCTACGGCAGCATCACGGCGGTGCCGCCGCAGCAGGAGACGATCGTGGGGCTCCAGGAGAAATTTCTCTTCATGCTGAACCTGCTGCAGAGCGCCGACGCGAAGCCGACGTCGCAGGCGCTGGGCGCGGTCGGCGAGCTGCAGCGGACGCTCGAGGCGCTGACGCAGCGCCATTCGGCGGTGCGGTGACACTTTCGTGGTGCGGTCGCTGCGATGTCCGTTACGGGCGCCGCGGTCAGAGAGCCGGCCTCACACAAGGGTGAGGCCGGGGACATCGCGGAAATCCGCGCCGTTGAGGGTCCAGAGCGCCGCGCGATCGTGGAGCGCGCAGGCGGCGACCGCGAGGTCGATTTCGCGACTCCTGGGCCTCGCGACGGCCTGGTAGAGCCGCGCGGCCACGGCTGCCTGTTCGGCTCCGAACGGCACCGCCTGTTTCCTCGGGAACAGCTCCTCCTGGACGGCCAGTTCGTCGCGCGTGCGTGGTCCGCGCAGCCATTCGTACAGCACGATCGCCGACACCGACAGCCGGTGCCCCTGCCCGGCCAGGCCGATGAGCACGTCGAGCGATCGCCGAGGGCCGGTGAGCGCGTCCACGAGCGCGGAGGTGTCGACGTGCACCGTCATCGCCCGGACCCGCGTCCGCCCCGGCGACGCGCGGTGCGGATGGCGCGCAGCTCGGCATCGACCGCGCCGGCGGTGCGCGACACAGGCGCCGTGCGAAGCGTCTCGAGGATCGTCACGGTGCGCAGGCGCTCGCGCTCGCTCACGCGGTCGGCCCGGGCCGCGTACTCGGCGACCGCCTCGCGAACCACGTGGCTCTGCGCCGTCCCGAGACGCTCGGCCGTTCGCCGGATCTCGGCGACCGTCGCCTCGTCCAGCGAGAAGGTCACTTTTACCATACCTATACCATACTACCATACCGAGGCGGCAGGGCTCAGGGCTCAGGGCTGAGGGCTCAGGGGGTTGCCGTTTGCGTCACAATGCGGGTATGCGGTGGCACTACCGCGATCCCGCCTTGGTGTGGCTGTTCGTGCCGGCCTACGTCTGCCACCTCGCCGAGGAGTTCTTCGGCGGCTTTCCCGACTGGATCGCCCGGGTCGTCGGACGGCCGCTCCCGCCTGCCGGCTTCGTCGCGATCAATGCGGTCGCGCTCGTGCTGATGGCCGTGGCGATCCGGGCGGCGACCCGGCGGGAATCACGCGGCTGGATGGTCATCGCGATCGCGTCGCTGGTCTTTCTCAATGCGGTGGCGCACCTGCTGGGGAGCCTCGCCACCGCGTCGTATTCCCCCGGCGTAGTCACCGGCGCCGTCATCTACTTTCCGCTCGGCGCTGTCGTGCTCGTCCGGGCCTGGGACCAGGCGCCGGAGCAGCAGTTCTGGCTCGGCGTGGCCGCCGGCGCGCTCGCCAACGTCGCGGCATTCCTGAGCGCCGCCGCTCTCTCCGGGGCTTCAGGCTTCAGGCTTCAGGCTTGAGCGCCCCAACCTCCCAAGCCCCGAGCCTGACGCCCCAGGCCTGAAGCCTGAAGCCCCGAGCCTCTGCCCCAAGCCTGAAGCCCCAAGCCACCGTTACATCGGTTCGTCGGCGCTCGGGCCGTAGATCTGCGGCACGGTCGATCCCATGGCCCGCAGGTACGTGGAGATCTGGCCGCGGTGGTGGACGATGTCGAAGAGGAATCCGAACGCGTTGTCGGAGGCGGTCTCGTTCATCACGGTCTGGCCGCCATGGATGAACGGCACTTTCTTCCGCCACGCCGCCGCGTCGAGTCGCGCGGAACTCGGCGGTGATCTTGTCGTGCTGGCGATCGTACTCGTCCATCACTTCCTTCATCGTCTTCGGCGCCGGTACCTCGGTCCATTCGAGCTGGCCCTTGCGCAGCCCCTCACCGAGCGCGATCTCCTCGCGGACGATCAGCCAGGCAATCTCGCGCGCCGGGCGCGATTTCGGGTCGGGCCGGTAGTCCGAGCCCTCGGGGATGCGCGACAGGACCTTGCGCGTCGCCGCCCCTTCTTTTTCCCAGAACTTCAAAAACAGCGCACCTTCGCTCATCGTCTGACCTCCAACAGCCGTATGTTATCCGCCCTCGGGGCTCGCTTCAAGCCTCGGGCTGCCCAGGCCGAGCCTTGAGCCTTGAGCCTCGAGCCCAAGCCTGAAGCCTGAAGCCCAAGCCCCCGTAACCAATCGCCCTCGTGCTGAATCCTATAGACAGGAGGTGGCGCCATGCCGCTGCTGAAACCCGCCCTGCAGAAACAGATTCGCGAAGCGCTGGAGGGGATGACCCAGCCGGTGACACTCGCGGTGTTCACGACCGACACCGACCAGCAAGCCTGCGAGATGTGCGAGGACACCCGTCAGCTCATCGAGGAGGTCGCGTGGCTGTCGGACGGAAAAATCACCACGACGGTGTACGACCTGGGCCGCGACGCGGAACGGGCCGCCGCTCTTCATGTGGACAAGGCTCCCGCCGTCGTCGTCCTGGCCGGCCAGGCCGAGACGGACCACGGCATCCGCTTCTTCGGGATTCCGTCCGGCTACGAGTTCGCCTCGCTCATCTCCGCCATCGTCATGGTCAGCACCGGAGACCCTGACCTCGAGGCCGCGACCACCCGAACGCTTGCCACGCTCGCCGACCCGCTCCACATCCGCGTCTTCGTGACGCCGACGTGCCCCTACTGCCCCTCGGCCGTCATCCTCGCCCACAAGTTCGCCATGGCGAGCCCGCACGTCACCGCGGAGATGATCGACGCGTCCGAGTTCCCGGAACTCGGCGATCGCTTCGGCGTGCGCGCCGTCCCCCACACGGTCATCGACGACACACTGCACCTCGAAGGGGCGGTGCCGGAGCGCGAGGTGCTCGCGCACCTCGTCAAGCACCTGGATTGCAGATTGCAGACTGCAGAGTTGAAGATTGACGGACTGCCGATTGCCGATTGACGGAGTGGCGATTGCCGAGTGCCGATTGGCGATTGGCGATTGGCGAGTGGCGATTGGCGAGTGACGGAGTGGCGATTGCCGAGTGACGGAGTGGCGATTGCCGAGTGACGCGAGTGGCGATTGCCGAGTGACGATTGGACCGGCGATTCGCCCCAATCACCAATCGACAATCCGTCAATCAACACTCGGCAATCGACAATCCGTCGATCGGCAATCGGCAATCGACAATCCGTCAATCTTCACTCTGCAGTCTGCAATCTGCAGTCTTTACGTCTTCAACATTCCGTGACCCAGTATGTCGGCCATTTCCTTGAGCGCCGTTTCGGTGTCGGCGCCGAAGTGGTTGGGGACGCCGAAGACGAGTTCGATGGAGAAGTAGTGCAGCAGGAGGCGGCTGGCGATCATGACGGCGGAGGTGGGAGACACGCCCGGGCGCAGCCGGTCGAGCGCGACAAGGTCGCGGTTGCGGTCGATGAACGTCGCGAAGCGTGAGGCCATTTCGGCGTAGAACTTGCGGATATGACGGCCGTCGAATTCGACGACGTCCACGTAGATGAGCGCGACGTAGGGGCGGTACTGCGCGACGGAGTCCCGGGCTGCGCGGCCGAGTGCCTCGAGGTCGCTGGGGAACGCGCCGGCGGCGAGCGCCTTGTTGAACGGGAAGTCCGGCGAGGCTATCGCCGCCCAGGTACTCGTCGAGCAGCGTGTTGAAGATCGTTTCCTTGTCCGCGAAACTGATGGTAAACGTTGCCGGTCGAGACCTTGGCGGCCAGCGCGATGTCGCGCATCGACGTGGCACCGTAGCCCCGGCGTGAGAAGAGCTTCAGCGCGGCCCGCAGAATCTGCGAGCGGCTGCGCTCGGAGCGCTCTTCCTGGTTCATCCGCGCCCTCTCGCCACTATTCCTCCTTACCGTCAGGTATCGTCCGAATCGCGCGGTCGAGAGCCGGCCGCAGGCGGTCCGGACACTCGCGCTGCGGAATGTGACCGCACTGTGCGAGCGTCACCAGGTCCGCGTGCGGCAGCGCCGCTGCGACCTTCCTGGCGTACGCGAGCGGCAGCACCTGGTCGTCCGCGCCCCAGATGAGCGTGACCGGCACGCGCAGGCTGCCCAGGCGCGCATCGATCATGAACTCGTCGGCGGGCGGCGCGGCCATCAGCCGCGCCAGCGGGCTCCCGGGAGCGCGCCGGACCAGATCGTCCATCACGAAGCCCGGCACCATCGGGCTCGCCGGGCTCATCGTTGCCTGGAGCGCGGCGGCCGCCTCCTGCCGGGTACGCGGCAGCAGGTTCACCGGCTGCCCGGAGCCTTCGTCGCGGATCGCCGCTCCGTTGACGAGCACCACCTGCCGCACACGGTCTGGATGGCGGTCAGCATACAGGAGCGCCAGCCAGCCGCCGAGCGAATTTCCCACCAGCGCCACGCGTTCGCCCTCGCGCGATTCCGCGGCGACGACCAGTTCGACGCCGTCGAGCAGGTCCCGGACCGACAGCGGCCCGTCGGCCGGGGCGCTGCCGCCGTGGCCGGCGAGATCGGCCAGGACCACGCGATGATCGTCGAGGAGTGGCGCGATCACGCGCACCCAGGTGCCCGCCTGGTCGTTGACGCCGTGCAGGAAGACCACGAGGGGGCCGGAACCCCCGGCGAAGTAGACGAGCGGACCGCGCGGACCGGTGACCACGTGGCGCTCCATGCCCGCGGTGCGCAACCTGGCGCGCTCGTACGCTCTCGAAGACGGCCAGCGGCCGGAGGAAGAACGCCGCGAGGCCCGCCACGACGAGCAGGACGAAGGCCAGCGCGAGACCACCGAGGAGCATCCGGATACGCCTGGTCATGTCAGAACTCCACGGCTCTTCGCCCGCACGAACTTCAGGAGGTTGCCGAAGAACAGATCCGGCTGCTCGAGATAGACAACGTGGCCGCTGTCGGGCACGGCCTCGAAGCGGGCGTTCGGCAGGACGTCAGCGAGCTTGCGCTGGACCCACGGCGGAATCGCGCGGTCTTCGGCGCCTGCCATGATGAGCGCGGGCGTCCGGATGGCGGCGTACTGCGGCAACTGCGCGTCGAGCGCCTCGAAGAACGGATCCTGCGCCTCGGTCAGCCGGATGAGCGCGTGCAGCCTGTCCTGGTAGCGCTCGTGGAATTTCTGCCGCATCGGCTCCAGCCTGTCACGAAACGCGCGGACGAATGATTCGCCGAAGATCTTCTCGTACATGTAGTGACGTGTACAGCTCGAAGATCGCCGGACCGCCGCGGTAGAAGCGCAGCGAGATGTCCTGATACAACTCGAAGAGCGCTTCGTGGGACAGCAGGATGCCAGACAGCGTCAGCGTGTGCAGGCGATCCTGGTGCTGCCGTGCGAAGTCGAGACCGACGAAGCCGCCGTACGAGATGCCCATCACGTGCAGCTTCCCGATCGACAGCTCGTCGGCGATCCGGGCGAGATAGTCCGCGATCCGCGGGATGAAGTACGGCACGTCGTCGGAGGACGAGGCTCCCTGGCCGGGGTAGTCGTACAGAACGACGTCGAGGTGCGGCAGCAGGCGCGGCAGGAAGCCGTACCAGGCCTTCGTATGCATCGCGAGACCATTGAGCAGGCAGATGGCCTCGCGATCGCCCTGCTCCGTAGTGGATGCGATGACCATCGGCGTCGATCACGCCCTCACGATCGGCCCGCAGCTCCGGCATGGTGTCACTCACCCTCCGGATCTCTCGATCCGTAGATCCGCCTATCGCCGTGATCTGTGGTCGTGCGATCATGGATCTGTGGCATGACCGTCAGTCGCATCTCTACGCGGGCGTCAGCACCGTGCACACCGATGCGCAGATGGGACCGCCGATGTTGAAGGTGGCGGCCGCGCGCGCGTTCTTCACCTGGAGCGGCGCCGGCACGCGGCCGAGCAGCTGCAAGGCGGCCCACCCGATCATCGCGACGCCGGTCGCGCCCACCGGATGCCCTTTCGCAATCAGGCCCCCGGACGTGTTGATTCCGCACTCGCCGTCGGGCGCGGCCTTGCCGTCCACCCAGTAGCGCGCGCCCTGGCC
The DNA here is from genome assembly GCA_963817635.1 of uncultured Acidobacteriota bacterium. Classification (GTDB taxonomy): domain Bacteria; phylum Acidobacteriota; class Vicinamibacteria; order Vicinamibacterales; family 2-12-FULL-66-21; genus CAWFPR01. The sequence continues at coordinate 26,704 of CAWFPR010000003.1, forward strand.
ATACGGCGCCTTGCCAATCACCTCGGTCGCGATCGCCCCCATGACGGTGAAGCAGTCGTGCACCTCGGCGACGTTGACGTCGGCGGCCGACACGCCCGCCCGGGCGTACGCCGTGTGCATCGCGCGGTACGCGCCCTGCGGCCGGAGCACGTCGCGCCCCTCCTTCTTCAGCGGGTCGGTCGCCTGCGCATAGCCCGCCAGCCGGACGCAGTCCGCCTTCCGGACGCCGAGCGTCTTGAGCCCCTCGTCGGTCGCCAGGATGAGCGCCGCGTAGCCGTCCGTGATCTGCGAACAGTCGTAGGTCTTGAGCGGCAGCCCGTCCACGACGTACCGGTTGATCCCTTCGATCGCGACCGCCTGGTCGGACGTGATCTGCACGTTCTTCATCTGCGCATATCGGATTGTGCTTCGCGTTCGCGTACTCGGCCACCGCGATCGCCGCCAGGTCGCGCTCGGTCACGCCGTGCGCCTGCATGTAGTCGCGCATGACCTCGGCGAAGAGGTGCGGAAACACGAACACCTTGCCCTCGCGTTCGTCCGGGTGGGAGAAATATCCGAGCACCTTCCCCACCAGCTTCCCGTCCATCTTCCCCACGTCGTCGCGCATCTTCTCGTAGCCGACGGCAACGCCGACCTCGCCGAAGCCGAGCTGCAGCTTCTGCGCGACCGAGAGGACGGCCTGCCCGCCCGACGCGCACGCGTTTTCAACGGCTTCGATCGGCTTGGCGCCCAGGCCCGGCACCATGGCCATCAGGCCGGCGAGCAGCCCCTGTTCGTTCAGGGTGAAGTTGCAGGCGGCGCCAATCGATCCGACGTCCACGACGCCGGGCTCGACCTTGATCTCGTCACAGACCCCCGTGACGGCCTTTTCGACGATCTGAGGGACGGTCAGCGCCATCAGCTTGCCGAACGGCGACTGGTGATAGGCGGCAATGTAAACAGGTTTCATGATGCAACTCCGTTCAGACGGACGGCAGGAAGGACTTCAGGATGTCGAGCAGCCGGAGCGGCTGCTCGGCGACGAGCGCATGGCCGCTGCCGGGAACGATCTCGAGCCGGGCGCCGCGAATGCCGGCGGCAAGCGCACGCGAGTGCGCGGGCGGGAACGTCAGGTCGAGCTCGGCGCCGACGACGAGCGTGGGACAGTCGATCCGCGCCAGCGCGGGCCGCAGATCGAGATGCTCGAGCGAGTCGAGCAGCCCGCCGACGGCCTCGAACCAGGCCGCAGGCATCGCTTCGAACTGCTCGCGCCGGAGCGCGAACGTGCCGGCCTGGGCTGCCAGGTACGCCGGCGAGAACGCGGACTCCGACAGCAGATCGAGGATGACGCCGCCGTCGCCCCCCGCCGCCGCACGGCGGCTCGCGTCGCGCAGCCGCGCGCCTGCTTCCGACATCCCGGCGGTGATGTGCTCGGTAGCGGTGACGAGCGCGAGCGAGCGCACACGCTCGGGCCGCGCGGCGGCGAGCAGCACCGCAACCTCGGCGCCGAACGACGTGCCCACCGCGTGCACGCGCGGGACGTCCAGGTGATCGAGCAGCGCGACCACGTCGTCCACGTGGCCCTCGAGCCTCGACGGCGGCGTCCCGGGAGACCGCAGCATGCCGCGGAAGTCGAACGCGATGACGCGGAATGCCCGCTCGAGGCCTTCGCTGATCGGCGCCCACGCCGCGAACGTCATCAGGCCGCCGTTGAGCAGCAGCACGGGATCGCCGCCCGCCAGTCCGGACACGCGGTGCGCCAGCAGGGTGCCGGTCATGACGAACTCTTGGCGTGCGCCTCATACGCACGCTGCAGGTCCGCCTTGACGACCTTGCCGTACGGCGTCCGCGGCAGGGCGTCCACGAAGAGGAACACCTTCGGGATCTTGTAGCGCGCGAGCCGGCCTTCGAGGTGACGGGTGAGCACGTCGGGCGACGGCGGCCTGCCGGGCCGCGCCACGACAAAGGCCACGCCCACCTCGCCCCACGTGTCGTGCGGCACGCCGATCACGGCCGCGTCCTGCACGTCGGCGTGCAGCAGCAGCTCCCCTTCGATTTCCGCCGGGTACACGTTCACGCCGCCGCTGATGAACATGTCCTTCCGGCGCCCGGCGATGTAGTGGAACCCCTCGGCGTCGCGCCGCGCGAGATCGCCCGTGTGGAACCAGCCGCCGCCATCGAGGGCCGCGGCGGTGGCCTCCGGGTTGTTCCAGTAGCCGCGGCTGACGTGCGGCCCCTTGAGCCACAGCTCGCCCACTTCACCGATGGGCACCTCGAGGCCCTCTTCGTCCACGAGACGCGTCTCGGTGAACATCAGCGGCTTGCCGATCGACCCCTTTTTCCTGACGGAGTCCTCGACCGTCATCGCAAAGCAGTTCACGCCGACCTCGGTGAGCCCGTACCCCTGCTTGAAGACGACGCCGCGGCGCTGGTAGGCGTCGATCAGGTACTCGGGAAGCGGCGCGCCGCCGCTGATGAACCACCGCACGTGGGCGAGATCGGCCGACCGGAACTCCGGTGCCTCCATCAGCAGTTTCCAGATCGTCGGCACGCCGAGCACCACCGTGCAGCGCTCCTGTTCGATCGTGCGCCACACCTCGGCCGCGTCGAAGCCGCGATGGAGCACGATCGTGCCGCCGATGGTGAACACGGGCACCAGGAACGCCCCGAGCGCCCCCGCGTGATAGAGCGGCGTGAAAATCGGGCTGACGTCGTCTTCGCGCAGTTGCCAGCCGATGACCGTGTTGTAGCCGTTCCACGTCACCATGCGGTGCGGAATGATCACGCCTTTCGGCTGGCCGGTCGTCCCGCTCGTGTAGAGCAGGCAGTACGGATCCTCGGGGTCCGGACGCGCCGGCAACCAGGTCCCGCCGGCCGAAGCCGCCACGCGGTCGGCCAGCACCTCGTCACCGTCCACCGCGGGTTCGTCGATCGTGATCCATCGTTCAACGGACGGCGCGGGCCCGGTTCGTGAACCGCCCTGCGCCGTCGGGGCGGTTCGAGAACCGCCCCGGAGATCCCGCACGGTCTCGAGTGTGGCGTGGTCGTAGACGAGCGCGCGGATGCCGCTGTCGCGGACGGCGAACTCGAGCTCCCGCGCGGTGAGGCGCGTGCTGAGCGGCACGAGGATGACGCCCGCCTTGGGCGCGGCGAAGAAGAGATCGAGGAACTCGACCGAGTTGCCCGCGAGCAGGCCCACGCGATCGCCGGCCGCCAGGAGGAGATCGGTCTGGAGGAACCGCGCGGTGGCCACGGCGCGGGCGTCGAGGTCGGCGTACGTGTAGCGACGGCCGGTGGCGGCATCGACCAGCGCCGTCTTGTCCGGCGTCAGGCGCGCGCGCTCTCCCAGCAGGTCGCCGTGCAGCATGTCACACCCGCATCGCGACCGCGGCCTGGTTGTAGCCCACTCCGGATCCGACGAGCACGAGCAAGGCCCCGGGGGACAGCATCTTCTTCTCGATCGCGTCGTCGAGCGCCATCGGAATGCAGGCCGAGCCGGTGTAGCCCCACGCTTCCATCACCATGTGGGTCTTCTCCATAGGGAGGCCGAGGTCCTGCATGACGAGCTCGATGCTCGGCTTGCGCACCTGCGTGAAGATGATGAAGTCGATGGCGTCGAGCCCGATGTGGATATCGCTCGCCAGCTTCCGCACCAGCCGCGGCCAGCCCTCGTGGTTGATCTCGGGCGGATACCGCTCCAGCATCTGCACCTTCGTGCGCCCGGCGCGGACCGACTCCTCGGTCGCGGGCTCGACCGTGCCACCCGAGAAGATACCCCAGTGGCCGGCGTAGGCGCCGTCGGCCTGGAACGCCGTGCCGAGAAAGCCCGGCTGGTCCCCCGCCGTGAGGACTACTGCGCCGGCGCCGTCGCCGTAGAAATAGATCAGGGGATCGTTCGGATCGGCGAGGCGGCTCATGCGATACACGCCCACGACCAGCACCGTGTTGATCGCCGTGTTGGTCGCGATGATGCCGGCCGCGCTGGCGATGCCGGTCGGGAACGAGGCACACGCGCATCCGACGTCGAACGTGCCGGCGCGCGTCGCGCCCAGCTTGTGCTGGAGCACGACCGACGTCGCCGGCGTGATGTAGTCGGGCGAATCGGTGCCGACGATGATGAGGTCCACGTCCTCAGGGCGGCAGCCAGCGCGCTCGATCGCCAGCCGCGCGGCCGGCAGCGCCACATCGGAGGTAGACCATGAGTCGGGCGCCAGCCAGCGCGAGCGGATGCCGCTCGACTCTTCCATCTTGTTCACGAATTCCGGCAGCGCCTGGTCGAACCGGCGCCGGAGATCATCGTTGGTGACTTCGATCTCCGGCAGGAACCGGGCGGTCGCAGCCAGCCGGGCGTAACGAGGCATCTCGGGTCACTCCGATCAGGTGCCCACGACCAGGCCGCCGTCGACCGAAATCGTGGTGCCGTGAATGAAGCTCGCCTGGTCCGAGGCGAGCCATACGTAGGCGTTCGCGATGTCGCGCGGCTCGCCCATCCGGCCGAGCGGGGTGTGCCCGACCATCGTGTCGAGGACCTTCTGCGGCATCGCGCGCAGGATCTCGGTCGCCACGAACCCCGGGGCGACGGCGTTCACGCGGATGCCGTAGCGCCCCAGCTCGCGCGACCACGTGCGCGTCAGGTTGATCACGGCGGCCTTCGTGGCGGCGTAGTTCGTCTGTCCGAAATTCCCGTACAGTCCCACGACGCTCGAGGCGTTGAGGATGACCCCGCTCCGCTGCTCGATCATCTTTGGCGCGACGGCGCGGGCGCAGTGGAACACGCCCCGCAGGTTGACGCCGACGACCGAGTCGAACAGCTCGTCGGTCATCAGCGACTGCACCGCGCCGTCCTTCCATTTCACGAGTTGCGCGTCGCGGACGATGCCCGCGTTGTTGACGAGCACGTCGATCCGCCCCCAGCGATCGACGACCGCGCGCGCGGCCGCGTTGACCGCGTCGGCGCTGGCGACGTCCACCCGCGCGAAGACGCCCTCGCCTCCGGCGGCGGCCAGTTCGATCATCAGGGCATCGGTTCCGGCCTCGTTGACGTCCCAGGCGGCGATCCGGGCCCCTTCTTCCGCGAAGCGGAGCGCGGTGGCGCGGCCGATGCCGGCCGCCGCGCCCGTCACGATGACGACCTTCCCGCGCAGTCCCGTGTCCATGGCGCTAGAACCTCACGCGGAAACCGATCTGCGTTTCGAACGGCGGCAGCGTTGCCGTGTATTGCCGGAAGCGCGGGTTCGGCACGGCGGCGAGCGCGGGGTTCGCCAGCGTGGGGCCGCTCAGGAACTCGCCGTTCTGGAGCGAGTTCACGTCGTAGTTCTTGCGATTGGTCAGGTTGAAGAACTCGACGATCAGGTCGGCCTTCACCTTCTCCGTGATCGACGCGACGTAGGTGACGCGGAGGTTCACCGCGGCGAAATCCGGCCCGTCCTCCGAGAACCGGCCTACTCCGGCCGGCCGGTCCGAGTTCTTGCCGTCGCCGTTGTAGTCGTAGCCGAGCCGATGGTTCCAGGGCTGCCCGGACCCGTAGTCGAAGATCGGCGCCACCGTCAGGCTGTAGGGCAGGCGGAACACGCCGGAGGCCACGAACCGGTAGCGTTCGTCGGCGCGCGAGCGCCCGTACTCGGCCTCGATGTTCGAGGGATCGTTGGGGTAGTCGGTGAGCGCCGGGCTGAAGTCGTCGTTGATGTTCTTCTTGTCGGCCACGGTGAACGACGCGGTGACGACATGCCCGCCCTTCAGCGTCCCGTTGAGCGACGTGATGAACGCCTTGTACTTCGACCGCCCTTCGTTCGTGTAGGCGTTGATCTGGTTGTACGCCGGATCGGGCCGTCCGCCGCCCGCGGCGTTGCCATTGAAGTTGAGGTCGCGGATGATCACTTCGTCGCTGCCCTTGACGTAGACGCCCTCGAAGTCGAGGAACAACCCGGTCCGCCCCAGTCGCGCCGTGTAGCCGGCGGTCATCTGCGTGGCCTGCGGGCTGACCATCGTGCTGTCGATGCGGCTCGCGTCGCGCGGGAGCGCAATACCCTGTCGTCGTCGGGTTGGCCGGGTCGAGCCAGAACGCCGCCGGCAGCCCGAGCACGGCACCGTTGAGCCGCTGCTGGATGATGCGGCCGGTGAACCCGTTCTGCTGCAGCTCGACGTGCGCCGGCACCAGCAGGTAGCGGCCGGTGAAGAGGCCCACTCCGCCGCGGACGACGTGCGTGCCCTTGCCGGTGACGTCCCACGAGAAGCCGCCGCGCGGCTGCACGTTGTTGGTGTCGCGGCCGCGCGGGTTGGGCTGCAGCGGGCTCGTGAAGTCAGGATTGTTGCCGTTCGTGTCGAGGTCGTAGCGCAGCCCGAGGTTCAGGCTGACGTTGGTCGCCGGCCGCAGGTCGGCCTGCGCGAAGCCCGAGATCAGGTCCGTCGTGATAGTCGACTCGCCGGACCCCGTGGCTCCCGCGTACAGCAGCGGGAGGGCGCGCGTGTCGGTCACGTAAATCATCAGGCCCTGCGGATAGACCGGGAAGCTCCAGTTGTCCTTGACGTGCTGCCACGCGCCGCCGAACTTGAAGTCGGTCGCCCACCGGCCGTGCCCGAGCCGCGTGAAGAGCGTGTCGCGCAGCTCGACGATGTCGCCCGTGTCCACCTGGTCGCCGGTGATGTTGGCGCCGGTGACGAGGGTGTTGCCGCTCGAAAAATATTCCGACAGGGCGTTGGAGTTGTTCGGCTCCTCGAACTGGCGGCGTCCGACCTGGACGGCGAGCTGGTTGAGCGTCGTGTTGGTCAATGTCCACGCGTGGGTGGCCGACACGTTCATGTTGTTGCGCTTCATCAGGAAGCCGCTCGTCTGGTCGGCCACGCCTCCCACGCGGAAGTTCTCCTGTTTGTAGTGCTCGTAGACGAACTTCAGGCGCAGGTTCTGCGCGTCGCTCATCTTGTGATCGACGCCGGCATAGACCAGCGGCTGGGTCAGCGGCACCTTGAGATCGGCGGCGAGCGGCGCATACGCGCCACCCGGGCGGAAGAGCGTGATGGCGTCTTCCTTGATGAACTCGAAGGACCCGAAGAAGTGCGTGCGGTCCTTCACGATCGGCCCGCCGAGCGTGAAGCCGGCCTGCTGGCGGGAGTAATTGTTCTTCGACGTCTCGAACGTGCTCTTCGCGCGCAGGCTGTTGTTGCGGAAGAACGCAAACGCCGACCCCGCCATGTCGTTGGTGCCCGACTTGGTCACGATCGACAGCGCGCCGCCGGCCGACCCGCCGATTTCCGTGTCGAAGCGGTTCGAGATCACGCGGAACTCGCTGATGGCGTCCTGGCTGAACCGCGCGCGCGCGAGGCCGAGCGTGGGATCGGTGAAGTCGACGCCGTCCACCATGATGGTGGACTGGCTCGCGTTGCCGCCCGCGCCGATCACGGGCGCATTGCTGATGAACCGGTAGCTGCCGCGCTCGCGCTGCACGCCGGGCGCCAGGAAGGCCAGGCGCTGGAAGTCGCGGTCGGCCACCGGCAGCTGTTGAATCTGTTCGGGGACGATGTTGGTGGACGAGTCGGTCTTGTAGACGTCCACGAGCGGCGCGTCGGCGGTGACGTTCACGGTCTCACTCAGCTGCGCGAGCTTGAGCGCCGTCGTCAGGCGGGCGGTCTGGCCGACGTGCAGCTCGAGGCCTTCCTGCACGACGGTTGCGAACCCCTCGAGAACGAACGAGACGGTGTAGGTGCCGGGCGGCACGGCCGGAATGCGGGCGGTGCCGTCGCCGCCGGTGACGGTGACGCGCTCGAAGCCGGTGGCCGGACCGCGCACGGTGACCGTGACGCCCGGCAGCGCCGCGCCGCTCTGGTCGGCGACGACGACTTCGACGGTGGCATCGGCGGTCTGCGCGCGTGCGGGCGTGGCCGGCGCCACCAGCGCCGCCAGGACGACGAGCGCGGCCACCGGCCAGCCCGCCATGCGAACCGTGTTTCCTGTCATGGCTGCCTCCCCAGAATGTGCCGACCGCCGCCGCAGGGCGCCGTGCCCGCCTGATTGCGGGCCGGGCCGCTCCGGAGTCGCCCTCACAAAACAAACCGAACGGTCGTTATGCAATGCACCATGGCACTCCTCCCCCCGGAAGTCAAGCCCCTTCGGAAAGGTGTAGGCTTCCCAGACCATGGAACTGCTCACCTTCGTCCTGATTTTCACGGCCGCGTGGCTGCTGCTGCGGCGCCCCGAGCAGGAGCGCCTGGCCGCGCGCCTCCTGGTCATCGGCATCGTGCTGATGGTCTTCCTCTTCACCCTCGGCACGCGCACGTCGCTGCTGCCGGGGCTGAACTACTGACGGCGAGGCGCCCATGTCACGCAGTCCGCTGTACACGGTACTCGCCGCGGCGGTGCTCTTCCTGATCCTCGTCCCGCTCGGCACCTCGGTCTTCATTCTCGGCTTCATCCACGGCGATTCGCCGTGCATCCTCTGCTGGGCGCAGCGCATCGGCATGTCGCTCGTCGCCCTGATCGGGCTCTTCATCCTGCGGTACGGGCCGAAGCCGAAATACGTCGGGCTCGGCATCCTGGTCGGCGCGTGGGGCGTCTTCATGGCGATCCGCCACTCGTCGCTGCACCTGGCGCGCGACGTCGGGCAGGGCTTCGCGATCGAGATGCTCGGCGCGCACACCTACGTGTGGTCGTTCGCGGTGTTCTGGGTCTGCATCCTCGTCATGGCGGCGATGCTGATCTGGGTGCCGGCCGAGGACCTGCAGCCGGCGCCGCCGCGGCCCTTGCGCGGCATCGACCGCTTCGCGACGGTCGCTTTTCTCTTCGTCATCGCCGGCACGATCGTGCAGGCGTTCGCGAGCACCGGTCCGCCGCCTTTCGTCGGACAGTCCGATCCGCTGCGCTTCTCGTTCAATCCGGCCCACTGGGTCTGGTCGCTCGACGAGTTCTCGGCAGCGCCCCTCTCGCTGCGCGGACGGTGGGACATCGCGCTGCCCGACGTCACGTCGGTCGATCCCGCGCCCTCGCCGGCGCTCGGCAGCCTGCCCCGCCTGCCGCCCGGCACCCGGCGCGCGCTGGGCCTGCCGCTCAACGGAACGCCCACGGGCCTCGACTACGACCCGGCGACCGACCGTTTCCTGCTCACGACCGAACACGGCGTGTATCTGACGGACGGCGCGCTCCAGCAGGTCGTGCGCTACACCATCGTCGATCCGCTGTTCTCGGTGGATCTCGGACGGTTCGCGGGGGCGGCGTTCCTCGACGGCGGCCGGCTGCTGGCCGTCACGGAGAACAAGAGCTACGTCATGCTGCGCGAAAGCACCACGGCCGATGCGAACGCGAATTACCGCTTCTTCCTGGAATCGCCGACCGCCTTCGACGAAGTCTCGCGGTCGCGCTTCGCGACGATGCGCGCGAAGATGATGTACGTGATGGCCGCGGCCGTCGATCCGGCCACGCATGCGATCTACACCGTGTCGGTGCCGAACGCGAAGACGAAGCGCTGGGTGATCTCGCGATTCGACCCGGCCGACATGATCCTGTCGGAGGAATTCGTGCCGGCGGCCGGCACCGCGTTCGGGACGCTGCCAGACGGAAGCACTCCGCTTCAGGATCTCTACGTGACCGCGGCCGCGATTGCCGACGGCCGGCTGTACGCGCTCAGCGCCGCGCATGGCACGCTGCTCACGATCGATCTCGCGTCGCACACCGTCGTCGCCGCCGCGACGGTTCCGGACCTCGTGCAGCCGACCGGCATGGCGATGAAGGACGGGCGCCTCTACATCGTCGGGCGCGACGGCGGGCTGGCGATCATCGACCGGCCGTAGCGACATTTCCAACGAGCGTTGCCACAGCCGAGGGGCCTCTTGACATCGCGCGCCGACAGGTCCATGCTGTTTTCAAGAACGGTTTTCAGCCCGGAGGCCAACGTGGACGCACCGCCGGACCAAGCAGGAGCCTGACAGGGTTTCTGTCGCACACGAAGCCGCACTTCCGGACCAAACATCCGGGCAAGCGGACCCACCACTCGCGCGACAGGCCCTGTCAGGGCTCAGGACTTCGGGGCTCGAGGCTTCAGACTTGAGGCTTGGGGCATTGACCGAAGCGTTCAGATCTGAAAGGTCCAGCTGCTCCAGCCCCCGTCGGAACAAACACCCGGGCCTGAAGCCTCGAAGCTGAAAATCCCATATTGATCTTGCGCCTCGTCAGTCCTACACTCCGGACGTTATCCACTCTCACAACAACGAGGAACCGATGAGCGAGCCTTTGCGCGCCCCCGTCAGGGCGTCACGGTGCGAGCCGCTGGGGTACGCGCCGACCCCGGCTGAGATCGATGCGCTGATTCACGCGGCGTCCCAACATGCCCTCGGCCTCGAGTTCCTGCGTGGCGGACATCTCGGCACCGTGGCCATGACGTTCGGGACCCACGCCTTCACGGTGGTCGCCGCGCGCGAGCACCTCTCGAAAATCGACAGCTAGTCCTCTAGCCCGCCGCCGCGCGCGCGTCGCGCATCAGGAACGACAGCCATGCCTTTCCGCACCCCTGTCATCGCCTGCGAGTGCTGGGCTCGCGACGGCCTCCAGTCGATCCCGACCGTCGTCTCCACCGATCACAAGGTCGAGATGCTGAACCGCATCATCGCGGCGGGGTTCCGGAAGCTCGAAGTGACGTCCTTCTCGCACCCGAAGCTGCTGCCGCAGTTCGCCGACGCCGCCGACGTGCTGCGCCGCATCGACCGCCGGCCCGGCGTGTCGTACGTCGTCCTGATGCCGAACATGCGGGGGTTCGAACGACTGGCGGTGTGCCAGCAGGAAGGCTACGGCGCGAGCGAGATCATCCTCATGATCTCGTCGAGCGAACGGCACAACCTGCTGAACTTCCGGATGAAGATCGACGAGGCCATGCGCGAGCACGCCGCCATCATGGGGCGCGCACACCGGCTCGGCATCCGGGTCATCGGCTGCGCCGGCACGGTGTATGGCTGCCCCGTCGCCGGGGATCTCACGACGGCCGACGTGTCCCGCATCGTCCGCTTCTACCTCGACGAGGGCGCCCAGACGATCATGCTCGGCGACACGACCGGCGTCGCCAACCCGCGGCTGGTGCGCGAGCGGATCGGCGAACTGCTCACGGAGTTCCCCGGCGCCGAGTTCATCGCGCACTTCCACGACACGCGCGGCACCGGCGTGGCGAACACGCTGGCAGCGCTCGAGCTGGGCCTGGGCTACGTGGACTGCTCCATCGGCGCCATTGGCGGACAGCCGGCCACCGGCGCCGCGAAGTACTCGGCCGGCTACACGGGCAACACGTGCAGCGAGGACCTGATCGCGATGCTGACCGAGATGGGGCTCGACATGGGCATCGATCTCGAACAGCTCATCGACGCGGGACGCCGCGCCGAGGCGATCATCGGCAATCGCCTGCGCTCGAACCTGGTGCTCGCCGGCCCGGTGCGCCACGTCGCATCGGCCTGACCAGGTCGTAGCGCCCGCATCCCCGCCGCGGCAGCGACCGAACAAATCCGCCACAGCGACGCGCGCGTTGGGAAGTGATATAAGGCAAGAGCGGTGCAAGTTTTTCCACGGCGAGCGGCACAGACCGCGCTTGCGGATTCGGCACTGGCGGGCGCCGAACCCGCAAGGGAGACGACGGCGATGCGCGCGTTCATGACGTGGCCCCACTGGCGCGACGTCTCCTGGGCCCGCAAGCTCGCGGCACTCCTCCTGGCGCTCGCCATCATCCCGATCGCGGCGGTCACACTCTTCAACGAAGCATCAATCCGGGACGAATTCGTCAGGGAGAGCCACGCTCGCAACGTCCTCCGCGCGCAGAACACCGCCGCCCTCATCGCGCGCTACGTGGACGACGTGGTCGGCGACGTCACGGTGCTGGCGCGGGCGCCGGTCACCGCCCGCGTCATGGCGGAACCGGGTGATCCCGTCGGCCTCGCCGAACTGCGCCTGACGATGGAGAGCCTGCGGCAGACCAGGCACATCGAGGTCCTGCAGGTGCTGGACCATGGCGGGACCGTGGTCGCCTCGACGCGCGCCGCATTCGTCGGCAGCGGGCGCGCCGACGCCCCCTACTTCCGCTCGGCCCTCGCGGGACTGTCGCGCGTGCAGGACCCGCGCTACCAGCCGGATGACGCGGCCGAACACATCAACGTGGCGGTTCCCGTGCGCGACGACGCGGGACGCGTCACCGGCGTTGCCGTGGCCCGCGTCCCACTCGACGACATCGATCGCCTGGTGGCCGCCGACACGAATTTCGGCAGTCTGGACGAGTTCGGCCTGCTCTTCGACGAGCAGGGCATCGTCATCAGCAGCCCCGCGCATCCCGAACAGCGCTTCCATCCGCTGGCCCCGCTGGACCCTGCAGCGCGGGCGCGGATCGTCGACGAAGGGCGATTCGGTCCCGACACCGCCCGCTGGATCGACGCGCCCGGCGACGCCCGGGCGCTCGCCGAACGCGCGCGCAATCGCCGCCGCGATCCGGCCGCCGATCCGACAGTGGACGTGCCATTCGGCGGCGAACGCCTCCAGGCGTCCACCATTCCGGTGGCCGACACACGGTGGACCTATGCGGTCGTGATGCCCGACTCGAAGCTGATGGCGGCGATCGGGCGCCAGCGCACCCGGGGCGTGGTCGTGGCGGGCGCCACGGCGCTCATCGCCCTGCTGATCGCCGGCGCCTTCGCGAGCTGGCTGTCGCGGCCACTCAGCCAGATGCAGGACGCCGCGCGCGCCATCGCGTCCGGCGACCTGTCGCGCCGCACCGGGGTCACCGGGCGCGACGAGGTCGGCCGGCTCGCCGCGGCGTTCGACGCGATGGCGGACTCGCTGGCCGGCAAGGACGCCGAGCTGCGCCGGCACGCCGAATCGCTCGAGCGCCGCGTCGAGGAGCGCACCGCCGAACTCAGCGGGCTCCTCCAGGCGGTGCCTGACCTCATCTTCAAGGTGTCGGCCGGCGGCGTGCTGCTCGATCGAGTGGCGGCGCAGGGCGAACAGCCCACGAGCCCGAACCAGAGGCTGCAGGGACGCCCGCTCTCGGAGATCATGCCGCCGCACATCGCGGCCATGACCCTCGAACGGATCCAGCGCGCGCTGGCTGGCGAGCCGGTCGAACCGTTCGAGTACTTCCAGCCTGGCGCGGCTGGCGATCGCCGGTACGAGGCGCGCATCTCGCCGAGCGGCCGCGACACGGTCGTCATCCTGGTGCGAGACGTCACGGAACGGCGCCGCAACGACGATCGGACGCGTTTCCTCGCGCGTGCGGCCGAGAGCCTGGCGCTCTCGCTCGACTACGGCAGCACGATCGAAACACTGGCGCGCCTGCCGATCCCGTTTCTCGCCGACCTCTGCATCGTCGATCTGCTCGATCGCGGCCAGGTCAGGGTCGGCGCCGTCGCGGCGTCGAACCCGGAGATTGAAGCACGCGCGACGGCCGTGCGGGCGAAGTACCCGCTGGCACTCGACGCGCATCATCCGTCCACCGTCGCGATGCGCTCCGGCCCGAAGCTCTTCCGTGACTGCACGCGTCGAGACGTTCCGCACGTTCGCGCAGAACGACGAGCACCTTCGACTGATCGCGGGGATTGGCATCGCCTCCGCGATGGTGCTCCCGCTCGTGGCACGCGGCCAGACGCTGGGTTCGATGCTGTTCGTCACCACCGACCCCGGGCGGCATTACGGCGAAGCCGAACTCGCGCTGGCCGGAGAACTTGCCGATCGCGCCGGCATCGCGATCGACAACGCACGCCTCTACCGGGAGCTCCAGGAATCGAACCGGCTCAAGGACGAGTTTCTCGGCACGGTCTCCCATGAGCTGCGGACACCGCTCAACGCCGTGCTCGGATGGACCATGATTCTGCGGAAGGGGACCGCGGAGCCGTCGCCGTCGACCCGCGCGCTCGATGCCATCGAGCGCAACGCGCGCGCCCAGGCGCAGCTCGTCGAGGACCTGCTCGACACAGCCCGGATCGTCAGCGGCAAGCTCCGCGTCGACCGCTCCCCAATCGACATCGGCGGAATCGTCCAGGGCGCCGTGGACTCGTTCGGCCCACTCGCGCGGGCGCGCGGCATCGACCTGACCGCCGCGTCGGCGCCAGGTCTGCCGCCGGTGCTCGCCGACACGAACCGCCTCCAGCAGGTCATCGGCAACCTCGTCGCCAACGCACTCAAGTTCACGCCTGGCGGCGGCCGGATCGACGTTCGTGCGCGCCGCTCCGGTGAGGGGGTCGAGATCTCGGTCCGGGACACCGGCACCGGCATCGACCCGGAGTTCCTGCCGTTCGTGTTCGACCGCTTCCGCCAGGGCGACAGCACGACGACCCGCGTGCACGGCGGCCTCGGGCTCGGGCTCGCGATCGCACGGCATCTGGTCGAGCTGCACGGCGGGACGATCCGGGCCGAAAGCGGCGGGGAACAGGCTGGCGCCACGTTTACGATCGTGCTGCCGGTCGCCGGCGCGCAGCCCGCCCGCCGCGGCGGGGATGCGGAGGCACTCATGAAGACCGTCGGAGGCGTGCGGGTGCTCGCCGTTGACGATCAGGAGGATTCCCGCACGCTTATTCGGACCCTGCTCGCCGATGCCGGCGCCATCGTCGAGGTAGCCGCCTCGACGCCCGACGCGCTCTTGGCCATCACGCAATGCCAGCCCGACGTCCTCGTGGCCGACATCGGCATGCCGGTCGAGGACGGCTATGCGCTCATCCGAGCTCTGCGGCGAGACGAGAGCCATCGAGGTCTGCCCCGGCTTCCAGCCATCGCGCTGACCGCATACGCGCGAGACGACGATCGCCAGCGGGTGCTCGGCGCCGGCTTCGACTGCCACCTGACCAAGCCGGTGGACGCCGTGGCGCTCGTCAATGCCATCGTCGAGCTGCTCCCGGGCACACCGGCGTCGTAACGGGTGGACGATGCACCAGAAGCGCCTGCTGCGCACACGAGTCCTGGACGCGCTCGAGCTGCGCGCGAAGCAGTTTCACTCCCGCCACGACACCTACCCCTTCCGCGTCCCGCACGCTCCCCTGGCACTCCACGAGCTCGTCGGACAGGCGCTGGCCGACGACGGCGGGCTGGTCGGCGAGGACGACCTGAAATCGCGAGAGCGTCATCAAGCTGCACTGGAAAGAAGGGGGCGAGTGGGCGGCCTGGGTCGTTACGCTGCCTTCAGGCGTCCATATGTACTGCGACACGGACGCGCACGAAACGCGTGTCCTCGCGACGCTCAAGCGCGGGTCGGCGCTCGAAGCGGACTGTTTCTTTCTCGAGCTTCTCGCCGAATCCGACGGCCACGCGTTTGGCATCGAGATGACGGGCGGGGTCCCCGACACGATTCGCACCGCGATCCCGGATCGTGAGTTCCTGGCCGAGGTCTTCGTCGAAATGTACGAAGGAACGCCGGCCGAGGCGGCCATCCGTCGGTCGGAGCGATCGGGGGCCGATGGCGCGGATTTTCGAGCAGACGTCGTGCGGTGGCTGGATCACGTGCTCGTGACGCCGCCGCAGGCCGGTCCGCGGCGCCGGCTACGCCGACTGCGGGACGAGGAGTAGGTCGTGACAGGCAAACAGCTTGCAGGGCTCAGCGGCATGCCGAATTCAGAAGTGAAGCGGCGGCCGGGCCGGCCGAGGCGACACGAAGCTCAGCCATCATCTCTTGTGGACTGGAACGAACCAGAACAGAACATGCACGTGCTCGACTGGCGCGAACGCGCACACGAATTCGGAATTGTCCCCGTGGACGAGTCGGAGCCCGGTACGGTCGTGGCCGAGCCGCGGCTCTTGATCGAGGAGGAGGAGCCCGAGGCCCTCGAGGACCAGCACGTGGCGGACGCCGGCCTCGACGAGGAGGAGCGGCCGGATCCGGATGAGGAGGAACCGCTCGCGGCGGGTGTCTCGCGGGAGGACATCGACATCGTCCGGGTGTATCTGAAGGGCGTCGGACAGCGGAAGCTGCTCAAGGCGAAGGAAGAGCAGGCGATTGGCCAGCGCATCGAACTGGCGCGCGGGCAGCTCCAGGCGGCGCTGGGGACGATCCCGTGCGGGCTGCAGACGCTGCTCGCGCTGGCCGGGCAGGTGCGGGCCGGGACGGCCCCGGCCGCCGAGCTCATCCTGCTGCAGGACGGCGGCGAGCTCAAGCCGGAGAACACGGCGCCGGTGCTGGACGCGTTCGCGCGGATCGCGAAGGCGCAGGCGCGCATCCACAGGTCGCGCCGCCGGTGCGAGGACCGCCGATCGACGGCGGCCTCGCGGGCCGGGTATCGCAAGGAGATGGCGCGCGCGCTGGAGACCATCGAGTCGCTGCTCCGCGGCCTGCCCCTGCGGCCGTCGCTCGTCGAATACGTCAGCGAGGAACTGCGGCGGACCGACCAGGCGTTTGCCGCGCTCGACCGGGAGCCTGCCGCGACGCGGACGGCGGCACGGCGCGCCCTCGAGGATCGCGCCGGCATGACGCGGCGGCGGTTCCGTCTCGCCTTCGAGCGCGTGCGGCTCGAGGAGGAGCGCATCGTGGAGGCCAAGCGCGATCTGCTCGAGGCGAATCTCCGCCTCGTCGTGTCGATCGCCAAGCGCTACACGAATCGGGGGCTGTCGCTGCTGGATTTGATCCAGGAGGGCAACATCGGGCTGATGAAGGCGGTTGATCGGTTCCAGTTCCGCCGGGGTTTCAAGTTCTCGACCTACGCGACCTGGTGGGTGCGGCAGGCGATCGGCCGGTCGGTGGCGGACTACGGCCGCACGATCAGGCTCCCGGTGCATGTGGTCGAATCGCTGGGACGCCTCGCACGGGAACGCCGGACGCTCGCCGCGGAGCTGCGGCGCGACCCGACGCCGGAGGAGCTGGCCGAGCGGCTGAAGGTGCCGGTCGGCAAGGTGCAGCTGCTCATCGAGGCGTCGCGCCCGGCGACGTCGCTCGAAGCGCCCCTCGGCGACCACGAGGAAACGCGGCTGGCCGACGTGGTGCGCGATACCGCGGCCGAATCGCCCGAAGACGCCGCGATGCGCAATCAGATCGCGCTCGAGCTCGAGCGCGCGATGGCGCCGCTCACGACCCGCGAACGCGAGATCATGCGGCTGCGCTATGGCCTCGGCACCGAACGCGAGCACACGCTCGAGGAAGTCGGCCGCCGCCTGTTCATCACGCGCGAACGCGTTCGCCAGATCGAGGCGCGCGCGCTCGCGAAGATGCGGGCCAAGGGCGGCCGGGCGGCGTAGGGCTCGGGGCTCAGGGCTTCAGGGCTTCAGGGCTCAGGGCTCAAGATATTTGGTCAGCCAGGCTTGAACCTCGCGGTAGAAGACGCGGCTGTTTTCCGCTTTCAGGATCCAGTGGTTCTCGTCGGGCCACACGAGGAGCTTCGCCGGCACGTTCATGCGCTGGAGCGCGGCGTACATCGACAGCGTGTTGCCCTCCGGCACGCGGAAGTCGTTTTCGCCCACCGACAGCAGCATCGGCGTCCTGAAGGCCCCGCCCTTCGCCAGCGGGCTCTGCGCGATCCACTTCTGCGGGTTGTCCCAGTAGGGCCCGCCCATCATCACCTCGCGGTCGAAGTTGCCGTCGCTCATGCCCCACTGCATGTCGAGCGACGCGAGCCCCGCATGACTGACGATCGCCTTGTAGCGCGTCGTCGTGCCTTCGAGCCAGTTGGCGAGATGGCCGCCGTAGCTGGCGCCGGCCGCCACCTGGCGCGTCCCGTCGATGAACGGGAAGCGCTTGATGGCTTCGTCAGCCGCGTCGTTGATGTCGTCGGCCGGTCCCTTCAGCGGGTCGCCGAGGATGTCGAGCGTGAACTTCTCGCCGAACCCCGTGGAGCCCGCGGTAGTTCGTGGCGACGAGCACGAAGCCCGGATGCGCCAGCAGGTGGTAGTTCCAGCGGTAGGAGATCGAATCGCGCCACATGTTCGCGTGCCCGCCGTGCATCAGCACGAACAGCGGGTACTTCCGCGACGGGTCGAAATCGGGCGGCAGCGCGACGAAGCTGTGAATCGTCCGGCCGTCGCGGCCCGTGAAGGTGAATTCGCGCAGCGGCTGCCAGTCGATCGCGGCCGCTTTCGCCGTGTTGAACGACGTCAGCATCGCGCGGGCGCCCGACGAGGGATCGATGCGGGCGACCTCCGGCGGGTTGATGGCGCTTTCCCAGTTCGCGACGATCACCGTGGACGCGGCGCGCTCCGGGATCTGCAGTCCCGTGTAGACGCCCTGCGGGGCATCGGCGACGAGCGCCGTCGCGCCACCCGCGACCGGCACGCGATAGACGCGCTCGTGCCCTCGATCCTCCGCGCTGAAGTAGATCGTGCGGCTGTCTGGCGCGAACGCCCAGCTGCTGACGGAGCGATCGAGATCGGCGCCGAGCACGGTCGGCGATCCGGTCCAGGGCCACGCGCCGCAGGCGATGAGATTCAAGGCGTAGATCGACGGCTTCGCGCTCGATCCAGAGAAGCACAGGGCCTTGCCGTCGGGACGGAACTTCGCCGCCCCCACGTCCCAGCCGCTGGCCGCAAGGCGTGAGGGCTCGCCACCGCCGGCCGGCACCTGCCACAGGCCGGCGATCACCTTGTTGCGCACCTGGTTGTCGCCGTTGTCGCTGGCGACGAACACGATCGACTGGCCGTCGGGCGCCCAGGCGGCGTTCAGCGAATCGCCCGCGAAGCCGCGCGATGTGGCCAGCGCGCTCGTGGCGAACAGGGGCCTCGCCTTGCGGCTGCCGTCCAGGTCCACGACCCAGAGATGCGCCCTCGATTCGTCGATCCATCGATCGAAATTCCTGATGGGATACGTCTCGTAGATCCGCACCTTCGATTTTGCCGCCCGCCGCTCCTGCGCGGCCTTGCGGTTCGACTCCTCGTCGGTGGCGCCAGGCCAGATGGCCGCCTGGAACAGGATGCGCTCGCCGTCCGGGCTCCACTTCGGTGCGCTCGCGGACGTCGGTGCGTTCGTCACGCGCTGCGCGTCACCGCCGTGCGCGATGTCGAGGACGTAGATCTGCCCCGTCTCGTCGTCGTCGCGCCTGGCCGAGAACGCAAGGCGGCGGCTGTCCGGGCTCCACGCGGGTCCGCCCTCGCCGGCCTTGCTCGACGTCAGGCGGCGCGGAGGCGCGCTGCCGTCGGCCGGCACGATCCACAAATCGGTGATGTCTTTTGCCGGGTCGTACCCCGTCTCGGCCACGCTGAACACGACCCATCGGCCGTCGGGCGACGGCACCGGGGCGCCAACCCGCAGGAACGACGTCAGCACTTCGTGCGTCAGCGGTTGTTTGGGCTGTGCGGAGGCGAGCGAACACACGGAAACGAACAGGATGGACAGAGAAAGGCGCAAGCGAATCATGGCTGGTACCTCGGACACCGGCTCGCGGCCCGCCTGAAGGCGTCACGGCACAGGTGCGGAATTGACGAGCTAATGGTAGCATCCGGCAGCTATCCAGCCGAGGAGGTCAGATGCCACTGCTTCGCGCAGCCGCCAC
Organism: uncultured Acidobacteriota bacterium; assembly: GCA_963817635.1. GTDB lineage: Bacteria > Acidobacteriota > Vicinamibacteria > Vicinamibacterales > 2-12-FULL-66-21 > CAWFPR01. Next base: position 46,090 of record CAWFPR010000003.1, read on the forward strand.
CGTCGTCCTCTCGCTTGCATTGCTCGTCGCCGGAACCGCCTGCCGCAAAGGGGAAGCGACGCTCGGCACGATCGCCCCGCCCGACGTCGCAGCGCCGCCCCCCGACGCGAGCCGGACGTCGAGCGGACTCGCCTTCCGCGTGCTCGCCAGCGGCACGGGCCAGCACCGGCCAGGGGGTGAATCGCGGGTCCTCGTGAACTACACGGGCTGGACGACGGATGGCAGGATCATCGATGCAGAACCCGTCGGCACGGAACCGGCCGTGGTCCGCCTCAACGAGGTGATCGCAGGCTGGCAGGAGGGGATCCGCCTGATGGTCGAAGGAGAAAAACGGCGGTTCTGGATCCCGGGCCACCTGGCCTACGACGGCGTGCCCGACAGGCCGCAGGGCATGCTCGTGTACGACATCACGCTCGTCCGGGTTGTGGACTAGCAGGCCGCTTCTAGCAGGCCGCTGAAAATGCCGGCCTCTGTTCAGCATCCTGTCCCCGGCGATGTCGGGCGATGGTGATAGCATCCGAAGAGCGTCATTTCTTCAGGAGTGCCCATGAATCGCTACGACACGACCCCGGCCGACGCCTTCAACCGCCCGTATGCGGCCGACGAACGCGTCACCACGTTCCTGCGGTCGGTCTACGGCTGGATGGCGGTCGGCCTGACGGTGACGGCGGCCATCGCCTGGTTCGTGGCCGGAACTCCGGAAATCGCCCTCACCATCGCGCGCAACCGGGTGCTCTTCTGGGGCCTGCTGCTCGCGCAGCTCGGGATCGTGATCTGGCTGTCCGCGCGGGTGCAGACGATGGCGGCCGGCACGGCGTCGATGCTGTTTCTGCTCTACTCGGCGCTGACAGGCCTCACGATGTCGTTCGTCCTGCTGGCGTTCACCGGCGAATCCGTCGCGACGACGTTCTTCGTGACCGCGGGCACGTTCGGCGCGCTGGCGGTGTACGGCACGGTCACGAGCCGCAGCCTCGCCGGCTGGGGCCAGTTCCTCTTCATGGGCCTCATCGGCGTGGTCATCGCCTCGGTCGTCGGCATGTTCTGGCACAACGACGCGTTCCAGTTCGTGCTCTCGTTCATCGGCGTCATCGTGTTCACCGGGCTGACCGCCTACGACGCGCAGCGGCTGAAGGGGATGGCCCTGGCGACCGGCGGCCAAGCCGGCGCCTATTCCATCGTCGGCGCGCTGACGCTGTACCTCGACTTCATCAACCTCTTCCTCTTCATGCTGCGGTTCATGGGGAATCGCCGCGATTGATTCATTTCGTATCCTATGTCCCTCGACAAGCTGAATGCGTCACTGGTGGCGGAAGTCGCCGCACTCGAACAGGAAGGGCGCGCGAAGGCGCCCGAGCGAATCCTCGTCGGCTACGTCGCGCCGCGTGACGGCCGCGGCCCGCGCTTCAAGCTGCAGGGAAGCGACGGCGAATTCATCCGGATGAACAGCAACAGCTACCTGTCGCTGTCACACCATCCGGCATTGCTCGAGGCAGCGGACGAAGCCTCGCGGGTGTTCGGTGCAGGGCCCGGCGCGGTGCGGTTCATCGACGGCACTGCCGCTCCGCACATCGAGCTCGAAACGACGATCGCGGCGTTCGTCGGCCGGCCGGCGGCGCGCATCTTCAATTCGGCCTACACGACGGCGCTCGGCCTGGCGATTACGCTCTCGGGGCCCGACACGTTCTGGGTCGGCGACGAGCTGAACCACAACTGCATCATCCGCGCGATGCGTATTGCGAACGTGCCGCCGAACCAGCGCGCGATCTACAAGCACAACGACCTGGCCGATCTCGAGCGGCAGATGGCGCAGGTGCCGGCCGGCATGGAGCGGGTCGTCGTGATTTTCGACGGCATCTTCAGCATGCGCGGCGACAACTGCCCGCTCGCCGAAATCGAGGCGGTCGTGCGGAAGCACGAGGGACGATTCCGCGACGGGGTCGTCACGGTCATGGACGATTCACACGGCATCGCAGCCTATGGAAAGACGGGCCGCGGCACGGAGGAACATACCGGCGCGCGCGCCGACGTGTTCATCGGCACGTTCGGCAAGGCGTTTGGCGTGAACGGAGGGTTCGTGGCGGGAAGCCCCGAACTCGTCGAGGCGATCCGGCAGAAGGCGGACACCTATATCTACACGAATCCAGTCGGCGCGGCGGACTGCGCCGCCGCGATCAAGGCCGTGCGCATCGCCGACAGCACCGAGGGCCGCGAGCGTCTCGCGCACCTGAAGGCGCGGACGGATCAGTTCCGCGCGGGTCTCCAGCGTCTGGGGTTCGAGTCCATCCCCGGCCCGCACCCCGTCGTCCCGCTGCTCGTGCGCGACACCGATCGGACGCGCGCGATGGTGCGGGGCCTCTACGACCGCGGCGTGCTGGCCGTCGGCCTGACGTTCCCGGTCGTTCCGCGCGGCAACGAAACGATCCGGTTCCAGGTCAACGCGGCCCACACGGAATCGGACATCAACGAGGTGCTGGAGGCGCTGGAAGGGCTTAGGGCTTCGGGCTTACGGCTTCAGGTTTGTGGCTTGAGGCTCGGAAACCCCGAAGCCGGAAGCCTGAAGCCGGAAGCCTCATCTATACTTGCGCGCATGAGACGCGCAACCCTCCTGCTGGCCCTGACGGTGCTGTCGCCCGCGCCGTCCGCGCAAACGCACATCACCACTCCGAAGGAAGCCTTCGGGTTCGATATCGGCGACGACTACCAGCTCGCCAACTACAAGCAGATCGCCGACTACTGGCACACGCTCGATGCGGAGTCGGACCGCCTGGTGGTTCAGGAGATCGGCAGAACGGCTGAAGGACGGCCGCAGCTGATGGCGATCGTCACGTCGCCGGCCAACCACAGCAATCTCGCAAGGTACAAGGACATCTCGCGCCGCCTCGCGCTGGCCGAAGGCCTGGACGACGCGCAGGCGCACGCGCTCGCCAGGGAAGGCAAGGCGGTCGTGTGGATCGACGGCGGGCTGCACGCCACGGAGGTCCTCGGCGCGCAGCAGCTCGCCGAGATGGTCTACGAGATGGTCAGCCGCACGGACGAGGAGACCATGCGGTTCCTCGACGAGACGATCGTGCTGTTCGTGCACGCGAATCCGGACGGCAACGATCTCGTCTCCGACTGGTACATGCGGCAGGCGGACCCGCTGAAGCGGACGACGGCCGGTTTGCCGAGGCTGTACCAGAAGTACATCGGCCACGACAACAACCGGGATTTCTTCGCCTCGACGCAGGCCGAAACGGAGAACATCAACCGGGTCCTGTACCACGAGTGGTTCCCGCAGATTCTCTACAACCATCATCAGAGCGGGCCGGCCGGCACCGTCGTGTGGTCGTCGCCCCAGCGCGATCCCTACAACTACAACCTCGATCCATCGCTGATCCTCGGCCTCCAGGCGCTGGGGACGCACCTGCACCAGCGGCTTGCGTCCGAGGGGAAACCAGGCGCGACGATGGCGTCGGGCGCTGCGTACGACGGGTGGTGGAACGGAGGCATCCGCAACACCGGGAACTTCCACAACATCATCGCGATCCTCACCGAGGCGATCGGCAACCCGACGCCGATGCGCATCCCGCTGGTATTGCAGCGGCAGCTGCCGAGCCGCGACCTGCCGTATCCGATCGCGCCGCAGGAGTGGCACTTCCGGCAGTCAATCGACTACTCGATGTCGTTCAATCGCGCGGTGATCGACTACGCCGCGAGGAACCGCGAGCACGTCCTGTACGACATCTACCGGATGGGGCGGCGCTCGATCGAGCGCGGCAGCACCGACACGTGGACGCCGAAGCCGTCGGTCATCGAGCCGCTCCAGGACCGCATGTCGGGCCCGCCGTCCGCCGAACGCGACGCCGCGGTCTGGGCCGAGATGCACAAGCCGGAACTCCGCGATCCGCGCGGCTACATCATCCCGGCGGATCAGCAGGACTTCCCCACTGCCGTGAAGTTCATCAACGCGCTTCGGGAAGTCAACGTCGCGGTGAACCGCGCCACGGAGCCGTTCGAGGTCAACGGCAAGCGTTACCCCGCCGGCTCGTTCGTGGTCTTCACGGCGCAGGCGTTCCGCCCGCACGTCATGGACATGTTCGAGCCGCAGGATCACCCGAACGTCATTCCGTATCCGGGCGCGCCGCCGACGCCGCCGTACGACAACGCGGGCTGGACGCTCGCGTTCCAGATGGGCGTCGAGTTCGATCGGATCCTCGAGCCGTTCAGCGGCCCGTTCGAGCCGGTCACCGACTGGAACGTGAAACCGCCGGCGGGACGCGTCGGCACCCTGCCGAATGCGATGTGGTACGTGCTGAACCGGGATCGGAACGACGCCTTCACCGCCGTGAACCGCCTGATCGCCTCGGGTGAAACGGTCGAAGAGATGGCCGGGACGTTCCTGTTCTCGCCAAGGCCTGCGACCGTGGCGAAGCTCCAGCGCGTTGCAGCGGATCTCGGCGTGAACTTCCAGGCGCTGACCGGTCCCAGAGGCGCCGTGACTGCACCGGTCCGGGCGCCGCGCATCGGGCTCTGGGATCGGTATGGCGGCTCGATCGAGTCGGGCTGGACCCGCTGGATTCTCGAGCAGTTCGAGTTCCCGTTCACTCGCGTCTACGCGCCGGAGCTGGACGGCGGGTCGCTCAACGACAAGTACGACGTCCTCATCTTCGTGAACGGAGCGATTCCTGCCGCGACACCGACCGGCGGTCGCGGAGGGCGCGGGCGCGCCGGAGGTCCCAGTCCGGAAGACGTTCCCGCGGAGTACAGGTCGCAGCTCGGATCCATCACGCCCGACAGAACGATGCCGCAGATCAAGGCGTTCCTCGACGCAGGCGGGACCGTTGTCGCGATCGGCGATTCAGCGATGAACCTCGCGGCGCACCTGGATCTGCCGGTCGAGGACCACCTGGTCGAGAACGGCAAGCCGCTGCCGAGATCGAAGTACTTCGTGCCCGGATCGGTGCTCACCGCGAAGGTGGACACCCGGCACCCGCTCGCCGCCGGCATGCGCGAGCGCACGGACTTCTTCTTCGACAACAGTCCGGTGTTCCGGTTGAAGCCTGGCGCGCTGGACGCCGGCGTCCGCACGATCGCCATGTTCGACAACCCGGCGCCGCTCCACAGCGGCTGGGCCTGGGGTCAGCAGTATCTGAACGGCGGCGTGCTCGCACTCGATGCGCCGGTCGGAAAAGGGCGCGTGGTGTTGTTCGGGCCCGAAATCCTTCAACGCGCGCAGCCGCACGGCACCTTCAAGCTGCTGTTCAACGCGATCTACCGCCACTGATTGGATTGGGCCGCGGATTACACGGATCACGCGGATCGGCTCGGGCCGCGGAGCACAACCACAGATCACACAGATCACACAGATCACGCGGATCAAATCGGGCCGCGGAGCACAGTGTGGGCCGCGACGGCGTTCGGCCACCGCCGTGCCGTATGATGTGGTGGCGAGGCGTCGTGATTCGTCCGAGATCAGGAGAAGTCAGCATGACGGGCAAGCTGGGATTCAGGGTCCTGCCTTCGCCGCCGCGGCTCAACAGCGATCTGGTCGAGCGTTTTCGCGGGCTCGCCAGTCCCAACCTCGCCGACGCGATGGGCCGCTTCAACTTCATGGACCCCGGGATCCAGTCACGCAGCGGGCTCGCCCTGTGCGGCCTCGCCGTCACCGTGAACTGCCGTCCCGCGGACAATCTGATGGTGCACAAGGCGCTGCAGGTCGCCGAACCGGGCGACGTGATCGTCGTGAGCACCTGCGGCAACGTGACCAGCGCGGTCTTCGGCGAGCTGATGTGTCACACGGCCGTCGCCGCGCGGTTGGGCGGCATCGTGGTGGACGGCGCAATCCGCGACGTCGAGGGGATCGCGCGGCTGGGCCTGGCTGCGTTCAGCCGGGCCGTGTGCCCCGGCAGCTGCGACAAGGATGGCCCGGGCGAGATCAACGTCCCGATCAGTTGCGGCGGAGCCGTCGTCTCGCCAGGGGACATCGTGGTCGGCGATCGTGACGGCGTCGTGATCGTCGCTCGAATCGAACGCCGAAGAGGTGCTCGACCTGGTCACGCAGTTGATGGCGCGCGAGCGCGCGCGGATCGCCGAGATCGAGGCCGGCGGTCTCTTCAAGCTGGAGATTGACGCGTCGTTGCGCAAGAAAGGCGTCATCGCCTGATGCTGCTGATGACGCCGGGACCCACGCGCGTGCCGGAGCGGGTCCTCGGCGCCGGCGCCCGGCCGATGCTGCATCATCGCAGTCGCGGAGTTCTCGGCCGAGCTGGCGACGATGCTGGAACTGCTGGGGCCTGTGTTCGGCACGCGCGGCGTGGTCCTGCCCGTCCACGCAACCGGCCGCGGGGCGATGGAAGCGTCCATCTGCAACCTGTTCTCGGCCCGGGATGAGATCGCGTTCTGCTGCAACGGCCGGTTCGGCGAGATGTGGGCCCGGCTGGCCGAGTCGCACGGCGTTGTCGTGCATCGCCTCTTCACCGACTGGAATCAGGACGTCGATCCGGTCGAGCTTGCAGGGTTCCTGAATCGCCACCCCGGGATCCGCGGCGTAGCCCTCGCCTACTGCGACACCTCGACGGGCGTCGCCAACGACGTCGAAGCGGTCGTCCGGATCGCGCGCGCGCACGGCGCGCTGGTGCTCGTGGACGGCGTCTCCGCGATCGGCGGGATGCGGTTCGCCTTCGACGACTTGGACGTGGACGTCGCGATCACCGCGTCGCAGAAGTGCCTGATGTCCAGCCCGGGGCTGTCGTTCGTCGCGGTGAGCGAGCGAGCCTGGGCCGCCCAGGCCCGCGCCGGGCTGCCGCACAGCTACTGGGACTTCGCCGGGATCAGACAGGCTGTTTCGTCCGAACGGCCGCAGACGCCAGGCACACCGCCGGTCCACATCGTGCTGCAGGTGGCCGAGGCCTTTGCGGATGATGCACGACGAAGGACTCGAGCGCGTCTACCATAGGCACGAAGACATGGCCGGCCGCGCAAGGAGCGGCGCGGCGGCGCTCGGACTCTCGATGCAGTGCCCTGCGCTTCGTCGCTTCGCGTCCACGGTGACGGCGATCGCACTGCCTGCCGGCGTAGCGCCCGGCGCGGTGCGCGACGCCGTCAAGTCCCACGGGATACTCACGGCCGCGGCGCTGGGTCCCTACCAGGCCACCGCCTTCCGGGTCGGCCACATGGGTGACATCCGTCCGGCGGACGTCGAGCGAACGCTTGCGGCAATCGCCGGCGCGCTCGCCGAGTGCGCCTCCTCCGATCGCACCGGCTCGCGATGAAACTCCACACGAAGATCTTCATCGGCCTGCTGGCTGGCCTCGTGGCCGGAGGGATCTCGAAGGCTCCCGGCGCCTCGTTGATGCACGATGCCGTGATCGGTCTGGAGCCGCTCGGCACGGCGTTCATCCGCCTGATCACGATGGTCGTGGTGCCGCTCGTCGTCGGGAGCCTGTTTGTCGGCGTCGCGTCGCTCGGCGACGTGCGCCGTCTCGGGCGAATCGGCGGCAAGACGCTGGCCTACTTCCTGATCACGACGCTGGTCGCGGCGACCATCGGTCTGGCCGTCGCACGAGCGGCGCGCGTGGGACAGGGGCTCGATCCCGGCACGCGCGACGCGCTGGCCCCGCGCGCCGGTGACGTCGCCGGCGCGGCGCAGGCGCCGGGCTTCGCGCAGACGCTCGTCCGGATGGTGCCGCAGAACCCGTTCGCGTCGGCCGCCGAGACCGATCTGCTGCCGCTCATCATCGCGGTGTGCATTTTCGGCGCGGCAGCCGCAGTCACCGAAGGGCAGTCGCGCCGGACGGTCGTGTCGTTCTTCGAAGGCGTGAACGGCCTCTCCATGGTCGTGATCGGATGGCTCATGCGGCTGGCCCCTGCGGCCGTCTTCGTGCTGATCGCGTCCACCGTGGCGCGGTCCGGCATCGACCTTCTCGGGAGCCTGCTCGTCTACGCGATCGCCGTCGTGGCGGCGCTCGCCGTGCAGCTCGTGCTGCTCCTCCTGGTCGTGCGGTTCGGCGCCCGCATCGCAATCGGGTCGTTCCTGCGATCCGTTTCCGACGCGCTGCTGCTCGCCTTGTCGACCGCGTCGTCCAACGCAGCGCTGCCGGTGAGCATGGCGGCCGCCAGGAACCGTCTCGGCATCTCGAACCAGATCGTCAGCTTCGTCCTGCCGGCGGGAACGACGATCAACAAGAACGGCGTGGCCGCCTACAAAGCAGTGACGGCCGTGTTCATCGCCCAGATCTACGGGCTCGACCTGGCGTGCCGGCCAGATGCTCACCATCGTCCTCGTCTCGACGGCGGCGGCCTTTGCCGGCGCGGGCGTCCCGGGCAGCTCGCTCGTCACCACGCTCATCGTGCTGAACGCGATCGGCCTCGGGCCGCAGGCTTCCGCGGGACTTGCGCTGGTCGCCGGCATCGACCGGCCACTCGACATGTGCCGGACGACGGTGAACACCATCGGGAACCTGGCCGGTGCCGCGTGGATCGACAGGAGCGAGCGCGCGTAGGGGATCAGGGAGAACGTCCCCGCGGCCGGGCGCCGGTCGGTACCACCTTGATCGACTCGGGCACCCGCAGCCGTCGGGTCGTCGGATTCGCGGCGGCGATGATGACCGGCCAGGCCTGGCTGGCACTCGTCGCGGTCGTCGGGTCCGAAGGGGCGAACTACCAGACACTGGAGTTCCACGGTCCCGCGCTGGCGGCGTTCCCGCTGGAGGATCGGCTGGTGTTCAGCAACATGGCGGTCGAAACCGGAGCCAAGGGCGCCATTTTCCCCTCCGACGACCTTACCGTGGCGTATTTGCACGGCCTGTACGCGCGAGAGGCTGACGCCGGTTGCACGCGCCGCAGCCCGGTGTTGTGATGACGGCGCCCATCGCCGACAGCTTCTGAATCGTCCCGTCCTCGAGAAGCCGCAGATACACCTCGCGGGACGCTGCCCGATTGTGACGAGCGCTCGACGTCCTGCAGCGCCCCGGCAGCCGCATCGATGCGGCCGCAGCTCGGCGTCACACCAGCGTCCAGGTTGCGTCGAGCGATTCGTGAAAATCGGGCGACGCCGTCATCACGACACCGGGCTGCGGCGCGTGCTGCGGCACGTGCGGCGCGATCCCGAAAGACGGCATGAACGTGATCCGACCGCGAACCGGAATTTCAAGGCGCGGATGGGCAACTCCACCGACGTCCATCTACTGACGTCGCCGGTGTCGTGCGCTGTGCGGGGACCGCGCATCGACGCGCGAGACGCGAGCGACGTGAGAGACGTCGATAGACAGCATCAACACCGATTACGTCATCGCCTCGACCCGAGCGCGACACGCTCGACGGGTCGGCGGCTCAAGCGCTACCTGCTGGAGACGGTCGATCCGTCGTTCGCCGCGTCGGTTCGGCCGGGGGATCTGCTCGTCGCCGGGCGGAATTTCGGGTGCGGCTCCGCGATGGAAGTGGCGGCCACGGTCATCGTCTCTGCGGGCATCAAGGCGGTGCTCGCGCCGAGCTTCGCCCGGACCTTCTACCGCAACGCGATCAACAACGGCCTGGTGCCGATCGAGTGCGAGACGGCGCACATCCGCGAAGGAGACCGTCTGGCGATTCAGCTCGGGGGACCTGCCGTCACCGTGGCGGACGTCTCGAGTTCGCGTGTAGATCCGCCAGTGATCAGACCTTGAACAGCACGCCGCGCGCCGGGCGCCCTGTGGCACGCGAGACGGCGTGCACGTACTGCTGCACCTGCGCGCGGTAGCGGGACTCGCCTGCCGACAGCTCGTGGTCGGTCTTGAAGTCCACGACGATGGTCGTGTCGCCTTCGTCGAAGGCCAGGTCGAGCACGCCCTCGATCAACCCTCCGTCCTTCTGCACCCACGTGACGGGAGTCTCGCGGCGAACGACAGACGCGGCGCGCGCGCGCTGCATCAGCGGGCTCCGAAGGACGGACGACACGACCGTCGCGGCCGCGCGCACTTCCGCGGCCTCGGCGAGCAGGATGCGGCCGTGCATCTCCGCCGTCTTCATCACGAGGTCGTCGCCGGCATCCAGAGGGACCGTCGCGAGCACGGCGTGCACGAGCGTGCCGAACCGCGGCCCGCGCGGACGGTCGGCGCTGCCCGGAAGCGCGACCACCTCGATGGTCGAACCCTCCGCGATCGCCTCGTCGATGCCGGCCGACGCCGCCGAAGCGGCCCACGATGTCGCGGTCTGCACCTGTCGCGACGGCTGGCTCGCGGCTCTCACCACGCCGTCCCGCTCGGCGCGCCAGCGCTCGTACGCGGCCAGCCGTTCCTCGACGGCGAACATGTCGCCGTCCTTCACGATCAGATCGTCACGCCGCAGGCCGAACGAGGACACGGCCCCGAGGTGAAGCGCGTGCGGATCCCACCAGACGACGTCGTAGTTCGTCGGCGGCGCTCGGTGCTCGGCGGTCGGGGCTCGGCGGTCGGGGCTCGGCGCCCGGCGCTCGGCGGTCGGGGCTCGGCGCTCGGCGCTCGGCGGTCGGGGCTCGGGGTTCAGCGAACCGTTGAACGCATGCAGCCCGGGTATCACCGTGTTTGGGCGCGCGGGGTCGGCATCGGGGCGGTTCATCACCGAGTCCTTCGACGTGAACCCCGGACAGCCGGCGGCGCGGGTGGCGTCGCGGCGCGACGCGTCCGGCGGATACACGGCCGAGGTCAGCGGGTCGAGCCATCCGCCGTCGGTACGCGCCGTCGCCAATCGTCGGTACGACGAGGATGTCGCGCGCGCGGGTCGCCGCGACGTAGGTCAGCCGCGCCGCTTCGGCCCGGTCGCGCGACGCCTCCTCCGCATCGTGCAGCAGCAGATCGATGGGCGCCCACCCCCCGAGCTTCAACGCGCACAGGTTGTTCCCGGCGTCGAGCCAGCGTCCGGCCTCGGCGCGCGCGAGCTTGCACGTCAGGTCCGCCAGGATCACGACCGGGAACTCGAGTCCCTTGGCCTTGTGCACGGTCATCATGCGGACGCCGTCCCCGCCCTCTTCGAGGATCGGCGCCTCGGCCGACTGGGCCGTCTCGGCCGCGATCCGCAGCTCCTCGACGAAGCCGCGGAACGAGATGCCGCCCGACGCCTCGTACTGGCGCGCGAGCTCCGACACGTGCAGGACGTTGGCCAGCGCCTGCTCGCCGGCGCTGCGCAGGACGAGGCCCACGTGCGCGCGGGTGGCGTGCAGCAGCTCCTGGATGGTCTCGGCGACCGGCACGTAGTTGCGCCGGCGATGAAGGTGGCGCAGCAGCTCGAGCGCGTGGGCGATCGGCGACAGGTGCGTGACGGTGCGCGCCTCGGGCTTGATCCGGAATGGATGGAACTCGAAGAAGCGCTGCTTCCATTCGAGCAGTTCCTCGTCGCCAATCGCGAACAGCGCGCCGCGCAGCGTCGCGAACACCGACAGCTCGTCGTCCGGCCACTCGATGGCCGCCAGCGCCGCGCGGATCGTCTCCACTTCTTCGCGATCGTAAAACGTCTTGCCGCCGACGAGCACGTGGCGCACGCCGCGAGCCTCGAGCGCCCGCACGTACGGCTGCGTGACGTCGGCGCCGAAGCTGATGAACCGGCGGAACAGGATGCAGATGTGCCGCGCGTCCACGGGAACCGGGGCATCGCCCGTGCGCTCGGTGACCTTCCAGCCGCTGTCGTTCACCACCCAGGCGACGAAGGCGCCGACGGCGTCGGGCAGCGATTTCTCGATCGCCACGGCCGAGATGTTGCGCGTCCCGTACGGGGCCGGGACGGGCAGCGCGATGACGGCGGGCTGCTTCGGCAGATCCGGGCGAAACGGCGAGAGCGGCACGTAGTCGGCCTGCAGCGTGAACCGGTCGCCCGTCATGATGGGCGCGAACGCGGCGTTCACGCACGCCTGAATCTGCGGCACGCTGCGGAAGCTCGTCGTCAGGTGCACCTGCGTCGCGCCGGCGCGCGCGAGACGCTCGGCGACGTCCCGATAGATGCCGACATCGGCGCGGCGGAACCGGTAGATCGACTGCTTCGGATCGCCGACGATGAAGAGCCGGCCCGGCACGGGCGCCGCGGATCGCCAGTCGGTGGCCGACGGATCCGCCGCCGCCAGCAGCAGCAGGATCTCGGCCTGGAGCGGATCGGTGTCCTGGAACTCGTCCACGAACAGGTGCGTGAAGCGGGCCTGGAAACCGCGCCGCACCGTCGCGTTCCCGCGCACGAGGTCGCGCGCCTTGAGGAGCAGGTCGAGGAAGTCGAGGGCCCCGGCCCTGGCCTTCGCTTTCTCGTACCGTTCGACCGCCCCGAGCAGCTCCTGCTGCAGCGCCGCGGCGAGATCGGCATCCGCATCGAGGCGGAACCCGTCGAGGCGCTGCCGGAAGGCGTCGAGCGCGTCGACGACGCTCGCGCGGCTGACGCCGGGCCGATACCCGGGACCCCGGCCGTGGCGGGCCTTCGAGAAGTTGCGGTCGCGCGACAAATCGACGAGCCGCGCCTCCCAGCCGTCGTAGTCCCGATCGTCGAACGACTGCTGGAGCCGAATCTCCTGGCTGAGCCGACGCGCCGGTGCGGTGTCGAGAAACAGGTAGTCCCGCGCGTACGACGGGTTGTCGGTGATGTCCGCGAAGACGTGCAGATCCGCGAGGAGTCGATCGACGTCCGCTTCGCGATCGAAGGCGCGGCGCGTCCACGGCGCGGCGAAGTCCCGCCACTCGGTCAGCTCCCACGCGGCGCGGCGCAGCCGATCGATCGGTCCGTCGCGGGTCGGCCGCGCGGCGGCGGGCAGGAAGGACTGGAACGGGCTCGAGCGGCGCAGCGCGCGGCGCACGCCCTCCGGCGGATTCGCCAGCTGCTGCTGGAGCCAGGCGTCGAACGCCTCGTCGAAGAGCCGGGCGGCCTGCGTTTCGGTCAGCACGGAGAAAAGCGGATCGACGCGCGCCTCGACCGGACGCTCGCGCAGCAGCTCGGCGCAGAACCCGTGAATCGTGCTGACGTGCGCTTCTTCGAGGCTGGCGAGCGCGGTGTCGAGCCGGTCGCGCACCTCGTCGGTCGGCGCCGACGCCCGCTCGCGTTCGAGCGCTTCGCGCAGCCTGAGCTTCAGCTCGCCGGCGGCCTTCTCGGTGAAGGTGACCGCGACGATCCGCTCGACGGTGGTCCGTCCGGTCGCGAGGATTCGCAGGATGCGCTTGACCAGCTCGGTCGTCTTCCCCGTCCCCGCGGCGGCCTCGACGACGAGCGTGTCGTCGAGGGCGTTGGCGATCAGGTCGCGCGCGGCCGCGTCGTGGAGCGTCATGGCTACGGCCGCTCCCGCAGGGCGTCCAGGTCGCCGAGCTTCTCGCGCGGCTTCGCCCTGACGCGCTCGGTTTCGTGCGGGCCGCACACCGCCCGGAAGTCGCACCAGCCGCACGCACGCTCGCCGGGCGCGGCGGGCAGGAAGCCCAGTTCGATGGCGCGATCCACGATTTCGAGCGCCTCGATCCCCGCGCGACGGTTCACGTCGGTGATCGGAATCTCGTGCTCGGTGAACCCGCCCGCCGCGGTGCAGTACCGACAGGCGCCCCGACGCGACCGGCTGGGCGAGCGCCTGCTCCACCGCGAGGCTGTAGAGCACCGGCTGGAGCGTTCCGCCCCCGCCGATCACCGTCTTCCAGGTGGTCCGGTTCCTGCCGGTCTTGTGGTCCGTCACGCGGAGCATCGCCGCGTCGCGCTTGCGTTCGACGAGATCCACGGACCCGCGCAGCAGGAAGCGCCCGTCGACGAGCACCGGGTCCTCGCGGCTGCGCGGGTCGCGGCCCTCGTCGCGCAGGCCGAAGCTGTATTCGAAGTACTCGGGCAGCCAGTCGGCCGCCTCGGCCAGCTTGCGCGTCCAGCCGCGCAGGTCCTTGGCGATGTCGGCGATCTCGTCGCGCCAGACGCGGTCGATCGCCGGGGCAAGCTGCTCGGCGTACCGGGCGGCGACCCGCACGGTGATGGCGTCGAGCGTGGCGAGCGCGCCGTCGAGGCTGCGCGTCGGTGACCGGCAGCCGCCCGCCGCGCTGCAGCTCGCGGAAGAACTCCGCCTGCACCTCGTGGAACAAGGCGCCGCGCGTGAGCGGATCGAGTTTCTGGAGCGCCTCGGGCTCCTCGACCGGCTCGAGCCGGTAGACGGCCGACAGCAGGAACTGGTAGGGGCAGGTGGCGAACTTCTGGAGCGCCGAGAGCGAGTACGGCCGCGCGGCCAGGCGCTGGGTCGCGAGCAGGGGGCCGGTGATGCTCGTGACGCGGGTGAGGCCGTCGAACGGCGTCCACTGCGAGCGCGCGCGCGCCCACCGCGCCGTCACCGATCGCTTCAGCGCATCGTTCAGGCGCAGCAGGTAGTGCGCCTGGCCGCGCACCAGCGCCGGCGTCGGCGATTGCAGCAGCTCGCGCAACACCGACAGGTCGTGCTCGAGATCGTCGATGGCGCGCGACGGGTCGGCGGGCGACGGCCACGCGAGACCCGCGCCGCCTTCGGTCGCCGCGTGCTCCTGGAGGTCCTCGTGGTTCGGAATGCGTCCGGTGATCGCGCGCATGACGTCGAGCGCGTAGAACGACGGCACCCGCGGGCGCGATTCGCCGATGTCGATGCGCGGATACGACAGCCAGAGCCGCTCGGTCGCGGCGCCGACCGCCAGCCGCAGCAGCAGGCGCTCGACGCGCCCGCGATCCTCCTGCACGGCGAGATCGGCCGCCAGCGGCACGCGCATCTCCTGGTCGAGCAGCATCGGATCTTCGCGGGGCTTCTGCGGAAACATCCGCTCGGCGAGCCCCGGCACGAACACCACGCGGAACGTCCGTCCGCGCGCCTGCTGCGGGCTGCCGACGAACACCCGGCCGTAGCGGCTCCTGGGCGGCTCGCGGTCGAGCGTCAGCAGCCGGTCGGCAATCACCCCTCGCGCTTCGTCGAGCGACACGGGACCGATCTCGCCCATCGGCCGCAGGTCCGCCAGCGCGCGCAGGACGCGCTCCGGCTGGCGCAGCACGAGGGGCGCAAGCGCGGTGAAGCGGTCGAGCCATTCTCCCCAGGTCCCGGTCGCCGGCCAGGCGGCGAGCCGGTCGATGATCGGCAGCGCGAACGCGCGGAGGTGGCCGAGATTGCGGAGGTCGCGCTCCAGGCGGCGGGCGCGCGGCGATTCGGGATCGTCCTTCGATTCTTCCTGTATCCGGACCCGGTACTCCCGCGCCAGCCCGTCGAGCCGGCGGTGCCACCGCCGCGGATCTCCTCCGATGACGGCGGACTCGACGATCAGCGTCTCCCACTTCCACGGCGCGCGCAGCGACCCTTCGACGACCGCCGCCTCGCCGGGTTCCGGAGCGTCGGGTGCGGGATCGGGCGGCGGCACATCGGGGGTCGCATCGATCGGTCCGCGCTCGACCGCAACGCCGAGCAGTTCGTCGTCCGGCACCACGAACCCCGCGGGTTCGTCGGGCCCGAGGCGGGGCACCTGCGCGAGCGACAGATATTCGGCGAACCGGCGCGCCGACAGGTGCTCGCACGCGCACGCGAGAATCGCGAGGAAGGCCCGGCCTCCGGGGTGGGGACGCTGGGTGCCGCGATCGAACCAGGCGGGGATGCCGTCGCGTCCGTCCTCGCCGGCGGCGCGCACCCGCGCGAGCGCCTGATCGAGCAGCCCAACGTAGCGCTGCGGCGATCGCAGGAATATCGCCATCTCGTCGAACGGCACGCCGCCGCGGGCCTCTTCGAGAATCCGCCGCGCGATTTCGACCGACTCGCGTCCCTCGCCCGGGGCCGAGAAGAAGCGCACGTCGCCGGCGCGCTCGCGCTCCGGCGGGCGGCGCTTCGCGAACAGATACCGGCGCAGCGCGACGAGATCGGAGTCGCCCGTCTGCTCGAGCACCGCGGCGGTGATGCCGAGTTGCTCGAACCTGTCGAGTGCGCGGACGTCGCCGAACGGCACCGTGGCCAGCACGGAGGGAGCCGCCATGATGGCCGCCTGCACGAACGCGAACTCGCGCGCCGAATCGAGCGGCACGTCGAGCAGCACCAGCGGCGGCATGCCGGACGAAAAGAGCATCGGGCGGTCGCTTGTGAGAGCGGACGTGGCCGCGGCGAAGAGCGCGGCGCGATCGGTGGCCGACGCGGCGGCGAACTGCTGATCGAAGCGTTCGAGCAGGGCGGCGAGGTCGGCTCCGCCGAGCGGAAGCGCGCGCAAGGCCGGCGCATCGACTTCGGCGAGCCGCAGTTCCTGGAGCGTGCGCGCGAGGGCACGAGGAAACCCGGGCGTCCGCGCGACGGGTTCGAAGTAGTCGAGCGCCTCGTCTCGCGTGGCATCGAAGGTCGCCCGCGCCGCAACCGCCTCGGAGGCCAGATACGGCGACGGCGCGATCTGGCGTTCTGCCAGGATTGGCGCGGCGAGGCGCGCGGCGAGCTGCGCGAGGCTGAAGCGGTGGAGGCCGACGGTGGCGCCGGATTCGATCGCGACGCTGCGCGCCAGGTCGTCCGCGGCGCCGCGCGACGCGCCGACGATGAGGACGTCGCCGCGCGCCCCCTGGTCGCGCACGAACGCGCGCGCTTCGGCGAGGCGCAGCTCCGCGGCTGACGACTCGACGAGCCGCACGTGCGCCGGCGTTCGTGGCTGTGAGGAGGATGTCTTTGCGGGACGGGCCATGCGCGCTCCCTCCCGGACGCCGTGCCGGGTCACCGGTACCGGCCACGCCACGCGGCCGATTGCTGAGAACAATACTACGACCAGCCGCCAAAGAGGGGTCTGACCCCAGCCGGGGGACGGGGTCTGACCCCACCGCCGGGGCGACGGGGTCTGACCACCGGCAGGGGCGGAGCTAGGACGCCAGGCGCACGGTGGCCCAGATTTTCATCGGCTTGGCGGGCTCGATTCGGCCTCGTCCTTCACCGCCGCGGCCGCCCATGCCGCCGCCGCGGCCACCCATGCCCACCGCCGCCGCGCCCGCCCATGCCGCCACCGCCGAATCCGCCCATCCCGCCGCCGCGCCGGCCCTCCATCGCGGGACGCTCGAATTTCGGCGTTTCGATGCCGAGGCCAATCGTCGCGCCTGGCGTCGTGCCGATGGCGTAGGGCACGTCCGCGCGACACGCTCAACGGCACCTTCAACTCGTACACGAGCGAGCCGTCCGACCTGCGCGAGCTTTGCCGTCACGCCTGGCGCCCGATCGATCACGAAACTGTGCGCGTCGTCCTTCTTCGGGCCGAGAATCTCCAGCCGCGCCGCGGGCTCCTCGAACGCCGGCGGAGCGGACGGCCTCGCCGGTTCGTCCTGATCGCCCGGCTGCCCGCGCATGCCGCGGGCCCCGCGTCCGCGGTCCGCCGGAGAGATGCCCACCGGAAACTTGATCCCGTAGTGCTTCTTGTCCTTGCCCTCGGGATCGAACCACACGATCAGCCCCTGCCCCATGATCTGCCGCCGGATGGCGGCGTCGCTCGCGGTCAACGCGAGATACAGGTACTCGCCATCGTTGACGACCGCGACCGCGACCGGGTGCTGCTCGTCAATCGGCACGAACGGACCCGGCCACTCGCCAATGTCCCCGTCGATGACGATGTCACGATCTTTCAGGTGACTGTCGAGATGGACTCGGTCGGCGCGCGCCACCAGCGTCTATCGGACCGAGTGCCGCGAACAACAAGACTGCCCCGACGTATCGCTTCATTCCCGCTTCCCCCTTCGACCCGCTCGAACGTTGCGCCGGCCCTGCGGGTTCACCGCCCCGGCGGAGACCCCATCGGACCCATCCCGGGCCCGCGCCCGCGGCGGCCCCGCGGCGCTTCCGCGAGCCACCGATCGAAGCGCTGCTGCTGCTCCGGAGTCAGCACCTTGCGGATTTCGTCCTGCAGCTCACGCTGTTCTTTCTCCGCGCGCGCCAGCACCTCGTTCTGCACCGTCTCGAGGGCTCTACGACGCGACTCGAAGATCTGCTCCACCTTCGCGTGCTGATCCGCTGAGAGGTCCAGCACATCGTCCAGCCGCTCCAGGAGCCGTCCCGGCGGGGGGCCCGCGGGATTCATGCCGCCCGGCCCCATGCCGGCGCCCTGACCCATGGCGCCACCGATCAGGCGGGGTTGGGCCGGACGCGGCGGCGGGCCAATCCACCGGCCGAGAACCAGGCCTGACGCGAGTCCGACACAGAACACGGCAAGCACGAAGAGCGAGAACCAGATCCGCGTGCGGTTATCGGACATTGGACGGCTCCGCGGCTGGCAGCACGCCGCCGATCAGCACGGTCTCGAGCAACTGTTCGCCGCTTGCCGAGGGCTGGAGGAACACGGCCGCCGGCGTGCTGCCGGCCGAGGCGGACGCCCAAGTCTCGAATGTCACGGGTGCGGCGGCGGTCGTCGTCGCGGGCGCGGCCGATTCGCGAACCGGCGCGCCAACACCCAGGTAGGCGACCATCACGAGCGCGGCCGCGATCGGAGTCAGCCCGACCGTCCAGGCCCGCCAGTTGGCGAGCTCGAGCATGCCGGCGCCGCTGGCATCGAGACGCGCGGACACACGTGCCGGGAAGTCCGGCGCCGCCTCCATATCGAGGCGGCCCTGGAGCACGCGGGCGACGAGACGCTGGGCCTCGAGCGCCTCGCGGCACGCCGCGCACGCGTCGAGATGGCGGTCCACCTCGCTCCGCTCGGCCGCGGTGAGCGCTGTCCCGTCGGCCGCGCGCGCCAGCAGGTGTTCAGGATGTGTCGTCATATGGGTCACCGTATCGGCTGCGCTCACCGGGACCGGCCGCGCAGCGGCTCGAGCAGCGGCCTGAGCCGCTGGCGCGCGCGAAAGATGCGCGACTCGACCGTCCCGAGTGGCACCCGAAGCGCCTGAGCGATTTCCCGGTACTCCAGGCCCTGCACGTCGCGCAGGATCACGGCCTCCCTCAGCTCGACGGGAAGCGAGGCGAGCGCCCGGTCGATCTGCTCGCGCATCGCCAGCGGCGCCTCGATCCCGTCGTCGGCCGAGGCCGGTTCGGCGGCATCCGCAAGCGGGTCGCGATCCCGGGCCGGAGCACCGAACAGGCGCCGCAGCCGCCCGAGGCGGCCACGGTGGGTGCGAATCACGTTGACCGCGATCCCGTGGAGCCACGTCCGGAACGTGCTGTCGAACCGGAACGAGCCGAGGCTTCGCCACGCGCGCACGAACGACTCCTGCGCGAGGTCGTCCGCGTCGGCATGGCCGGCTGTCATCGCCCGGGCCAGGTTCACGATGGACCCCTGGTGGCGTCGAACCAGCGCATCGAATGCCTCGCGGCTCCCTCGCGCAGCGTCTTCCACGAGTTCACGATCCGGATCCAGATCGGCTCCGTCCTACCGCCCCCGTCCCGGAGGCGGTCCCATCCTGCCGACGTTCTCGCGCGCCTGGGCGCGCTGCGCGGGCGTCAGGATCTGCACGATCCGCGATTCGACGTCGACGCGCATCGTCAGTTCTTCGGCCGTCCCCGCGGCGATCGCCGCTTTCAGTTCGTCGATCTTCTGCATGTCGGGTGCATCGGCCAGTATCGCCAGCCGCAGCTGCTTGTCGAGGTCGCGTACCCGCTCAGCCGGCATGTTGTCGCGATGTTCGTCCATGATGGCCTGAATCTGGCCGCGCTGCGCATCAGTCAGCTGAACGCCGCGCAGGAGCGCCATCGGCCCCCCCGGTCCACCAGGTCCGCCGGGACCCATGCCGCGTCCCATCCCGCGTCCCATGGCGCGCCCCATGCCACGCCCCTGTGGCTGCTGCGCCAGCAGCGGCATCGCCACCAACCCGGCCAGCACCACCACACCAATCGTCGCCCACATCGTCCGCTTCATATCGCCTCCTGCCAGTTCACCGAAACCCTGAGCCCTGAGCCCTAAGCCCTGAGCCCCTTTACCTGTTTAGACTTCCGCCCGCCCTCAGAACTTCCCCGGGATCAGAAAAAAGAATGCTGCATGTATACTCCCGGACAAATGCAGAGCCTGATTGCGTTCGAACGTGCGTTGAACGGCTACGTCTGGGGCGCTCCGATGATCGTGCTGCTGATGGGCACCGGAGTGCTGCTGACGATCCTCACGGGTCTGGTCCAGTTCCGGCGGCTCGGCTTCGCCCTCCGCGAGGTCCTCGGCAAGGTCTTCTCCCGCGGCGAAGGACGGGGCTCCGTGACGCCGTTCCAGGCGGTCGCGACGGCGCTGGCTTCCACGGTCGGGGTGGGCAACATCGCGGGCGTCGCGACCGCGATCTTCATCGGCGGACCGGGCGCGCTCTTCTGGCTCTGGGTGTCGGGCCTGCTCGGCATGTGCACCAAGTACGGCGAGATCGTCGTCGCCATGCACTACCGCGAGCCCGACGAATCCGGGACGATGCGCGGCGGGGCGATGTACACGTTGAAGAAAGGTCTGGGCCTGCCGTGGCTCGGCGGCATTTTCGCGCTGCTGACCGCGCTGGCGGCCTTCGGCATCGGCAACATGGTCCAGGCGAACTCGCTCGCCGAGGCGCTCAACGCGAGCTTCAGCATCCCGCACCAGATCACCGGCATCGTCCTCGCGATCGTCACCGCCATCGTGATCCTGGGCGGCATCGCGCGGATCGGCGAAGTCACGTCAGTGCTCGTGCCCTTCATGGCGGTGCTGTATCTCGGCGGTGGATTCGTGGTCCTGCTGATCCACGCCGGCGAGATCCCCCGCGCGCTGCAGCTCGTCTTCGACGGCGCCTTCACCGGCACGGCCGCGGCCGGCGGATTCGCGGGGAGCACCATCATGATGGCGCTCCGTTTCGGCATCGCGCGCGGCCTGTTCTCGAACGAAGCCGGCCTGGGGAGCGCGCCGATGGTGCACGCCGCCGCGCAGACCGACCACCCGGTGCGCCAGGGGATGTACGGCATCTTCGAGGTGTTCGTCGACACGATCCTCATCTGCACGATGACGGGCCTCGTCATCCTGGTCACCGACACGTGGACGTCCGGCGCCACCGGCGCGGCGCTCTCCGCCCGGGCCTTCGAGGCGGGCCTCCCCGGGTCCTGGGGCGACATCATCGTCACCGGCGGAATCCTGCTGTTCTCGTTCTCGACGCTCATCGGCTGGAGCTACTACGGCGAGACCGGCATCGTGTACCTGCTCGGCGCGCGCGCGGCCATGCCGTACCGGCTGCTGTGGCTCGTGTTCATCTACGTCGGCGCGACGGGCTCGCTCCAGGTCGTCTGGAACGTCGCCGACACGCTGAACGGGCTGATGGCCATTCCGAATCTGATCGCGCTCCTGTGGTCGATTCCGCTGCTGCTGCGGCTCCAGAAGGAGTTCTTCGCCCGCAAGGTATGATCGGCGGGAGCGCCGGGGAGGGCGCGGCCATGCGTTCGAGAACCCTGTGTCTCGCGTTCTCGCTCCTCCTGCTCCTGGCCGCGGCGGCCGACGCGAAGAGCTACTCGGCCGACCGATTCGACGCGCGGCTCCAGGTGCTCCACGGCGGGAGCGTCGAGGTCACTGAAACGGTGGTGTTCCGTTTCAGCGGCACTTTCACCGAGGTCTTCCGGCGGATTCCCCGCTCGCGCAGCGACAGCATCGAGGTGCTGCGCGCATCGATGGATGGCACGCCCTTCACGAAAGGCACGGGACCCCAGCAGTACGACCTCTCCAACAACAAGGGGTTGCGGGTCCGGTGGCACTTCCGCACCGAGGGCACGTCGGTTCACACCTTCGAGCTCACCTACGTCGTACGCGGCGTCGTGCAGCAGACGGAGGCCGGCGACCTCGTGGAATGGCAGGCGCTGCCGACAGAGCACGACTACCGCATCAGGTCGAGCACGACCGACATCGACCTGCCGGCCGCCCCATCGGCAGCACCGGGCATCAGGACGCGCCGGACAGGCGACGCGCGCATCGGGCGCGACGACTCGCATGTGACGGTCCGCGCGAACGACATCCTGTCGAACGGATGGGTCATGACGTCCATCCTCCTTCCGCCCGGCAGCGCCATCGAGGAGCCTCCGGCGTGGCAGGCACATCAGGCCTACGCGGCGAGCTTCGCACCCGCCTGGCTCCTGGCAGCCGGCATCGTCTTCGTTGTCGGACTGATGCTGCTCTTCGTCATGCGGCAGGGATACGACTCGCCGGAGCGTGAACAACCCGTCGGCCCCAGCGGGCCGGACCTTCCCGACGCGCTGCCGCCGGCGCTGGCCGGCGCGCTCGTGTCGAACGGCCGCGTCGGACTGGAACAGGCGATGGCCACCCTCTTCGCGCTGGCCGAGCGCGGCGAGCTGACCATCGCGGAGACGCCGAGCCACTGGGGACAGCGCCGGTTCGTGCTCAAACGCACACCGGCCAGCCACAGCCTGTCCGACTCCGAACAGGCGGTCCTGGACGCCACCTTCACGAGCCGCAGGTCGGACAATGAAAATGAAACAGATCTCGCTCACGCACGGGGACGGGTTGCCCGGCGGATTCGCCGATTCTCGCGGGCCGTCACCGCGCAGTTGTTCGCGGACGGGTTGATCGACCTGGACCGCAGCGCCGTCCGCACCCGATACGCGCGGATCGGAATCAGCGCGCTCCTGTTCGGCGCCCTCGCGTTGATGCCCGCGGCCATCTTCGTGGACTCGTACGGCCCATGGCCGCTCGTGGTGCCGGCGGCCATCATGGTGCTCGGGATCGTCGCCCTCATCATGCACGCGGCCCACACACCACTGTCGAACGAGGGGCTTCGGCGGGCGCGCGCCTGGCGCGGCTTCCAGAAATTCGTCCGGGAGGTCACGCACGACCACGCGACCGTCGCGCCCGATAGCGGCGGCGCGCCTGCTCCCATTTGTCATCGCGACCGGCCAGGCGACCGGCTGGGCGTCGTATCTGAAGAAGCACGACCAGGGTGTGCCGGCATGGTTCCACGGGCTGGCCGCCGATAAGGGCGCTCTCGCGTTCGCCTATTTCGTCGGCACGGGAGGCGCGGGGCCGAGTTCGGCCGGCGCGGCGGGCAGCGGCGCCGCTGGCGGGGGGGCGTCGGGGGCGCATTGAAGTCGCTGGTCGCTAGTCGCTGGTCCCTGGTCGGAGTCGCTAGTCGCTAGTCGGGAGTCGCTAGTCGGGAGTCGCGAGTCGCGAGTCGGAGGTCGCTGGTCGGGGGTCGCTGGTCCCTGGTCGGAGTCGGCGAGTCGGAAGTCGCTGGTCGGGGGTCGCTGGTCTTCAGCCGCTCGTATGGAGCGTCTCGACAAGGCCAAGGCCGACAGGCCCTGTTGCCCGACGACCGGCGACTATTCGACTATCGACCACTATCGACTCACTCGACCAGCGACTCCGACCAGGGACCAGCGACTAGCGACCAGCGACTAATCACGCCCTCGCGCTGAGCCTGCTCGAGGTACGCGAGCATCTGGCGCCGGTGCGCGATCTGCTGATCGGTGAGCGGCGGGTCAACGGGTGCGTCGAAGGGCAGGGCTCGCTGGGCGTATGCCTCGCGGCGGGCGCGGGTGCGTTCGACGCCTGTGCGGAAACACTCGAAACAGAGCGTGCGGCCGTGCGTGTGGGTGCAGTTCGACATGGCTAGTTTCCTTCCATCAGGTCCAGCAGGCGCCGGGCCTTGATCTGCGCCTGGCGGCGGCGGTGCTCCAACACCTTGTATTTGTCCGGCCCTCGCAGAAGGTCGCCGGGCAGCGCGAGGCGCAGGCCGGCGCGGCCGGCGGCGCCCGCCGGTGCCGTGGTCGCGATCTCTCCGAAATCCAGCGTGCGTGCCAGTGATCCGTCAAACCGCGACATGGCCTTCTCCCGTGCATGGCGGCGGGGGCATCCCGCTGCAAATACGTAATCGGCACTTTCGCCGCCCGTTGCACCGAGTGTAGCTGCGGGGTGTGACAGGGTAGGTCACGTCGCAAATGAGCGAGAAAAGTCACACGGCTGTCGTTGACATGCCCGCCCGCGTCGCACAGAATCACCCCGGCCCCAGCGCGCACGCCCGGGGCCTTTTCACCTTCAGCCGCCATCAAAGAGGTCGATCATGCCCCGTCACGTCTTCACCGGACTTCGTGTGCTTGGCGCCAGCCTGGCCACATTCGCGCTGGCGTTCGCGTACCCGGTCGCGCCCGCCGCGTTGAGTTCCACCATCGTCATCAGCCAGGTCTACGGCGGCGGTGGCAACAGC
The DNA here is from genome assembly GCA_963817635.1 of uncultured Acidobacteriota bacterium. GTDB lineage: Bacteria > Acidobacteriota > Vicinamibacteria > Vicinamibacterales > 2-12-FULL-66-21 > CAWFPR01. The sequence goes on from CAWFPR010000003.1 coordinate 70,099, forward strand.
GGCGCCACCCTCACGAACGATTTCATCGAGCTGTTCAACAGCGGATCGGCTCCCGTCAGCGTCACCGGCTGGAGCGTGCAGTACGCCTCGTCGGCCGGGAGCACGTGGCAGAAGACCGACCTCGGCGGCACGATACCGCCGGGTGGCTACTACCTCGTCCAGGAGGCCCAGGGAGCCGGCGGCACCGTCAGCCTGCCGACGCCGGATGCCACGGGCGCGATTGCGATGTCCGGCACCTCGGCCAAGGTTGCGCTGGTCGACAGCGCGACGCTCCTGAGCGGCACGTGTCCGGGAGGCGTCGTCGACCTGGTCGGTTTCGGCGCGGCCAACTGCTTCGAAGGTGCCGCCGCGACGCCCGCGCTCTCCAACACGACCGCCGCCCTGCGGAACGACTCCGGGTGCGCCGAGACCGACAACAACAACGTCGACTTCACGGTCACGGCTCCCGCCCCGCGCAACAGCGCGTCAGGGCTGCACCTCTGCACGGGCGCCACGCAACCGGTCCTCACGATAGACGACGTCACGGTCAACGAAGGGGACAGCGGCCAGACGACGGCGAGCTTCACCGTCAGCCTGAGCATCGCGGCGCCGACGGCAGTGACCTTCGACATCGCGACCGCCGACAACACCGCCACCACCGCTGACGGCGACTACGTGGCGCAGAGCCTCGCCGGTCAGGTGATTCCGGCCGGACAGCTGAGTTACACCTTCAACGTCGCCATCAACGGGGACCTGACGCCCGAGCCTGACGAGGCCTTCTTCGTCAACGTCACCGGCGTCAGCGGCGCGCTCGTCGGCGACGGCCAGGGCGTCGGCACGATTACCAATGACGACATCGCGCCGACGCTGTACGAGGTGGTGATCAGCCAGGTCTATGGCGGGGGCGGCAACAGCGGCGCCACGTACACCAACGACTTCGTCGAACTGTTCAACCGCGGCGCGACGCCGGTAAGCCTGGACGGCTGGTCCATCCAGTACCTGTCGGCGGCCGGCGCAGGCACGTGGTCGACCACCGCCCTGAGCGGGACGATCGAACCCGGACGCTACTACCTGATCCAGGAGGCGGCCGGCGCGGGTGGAACCACCGGATTGCCGACGCCGGACGCAACGGGGAGCATCGCCATGAGCGGCACGGCCGGCAAGGTGCTGCTGCGCACGACCGCCACGGCGGTGTCGGGTGCCTGCACGGCCGGGCCCTCCATCGTGGACATCGTCGGCTACAACTCGACGGCGTCGTGCTACGAGGGCGCGCCGACCGGGGCATTGAGCAACACGACGGCGGCGCTGCGCAAACGCGGCGGCTGCTACGATTCGAACGACAACTCTGCGGATTTCTCGATCGCGCCGCCGTCGCCGCGCAGCAGCGCCAGCCCGATGCGCTCGTGCGAGTACACGAGCGTGGCGATCCACGACATCCAGGGCGACGGCGCGACGACGCCGTATTTCGGGCTGGACGTGACGACGACCGGGCATCGTGACGGGTCTCAAGATCAACGGGTTGTTCGTGCAAACGCCGGACGCGCTGGACGACAGCGATCCGGCGAGCTCGGAAGGGCCTCTTCGTATTCACGGGCGCGACGCCGACCGACGACGGTCGGGGACGGAGGTGAACATCAAGGGCACGGCCACCGAGTACTTCAATCTGACCCAGATCGAGAGTTCGCTCGCCGGCGACGTGTCGGTGATGTCCAGCGGCAACGCGCTTCCGGCGCCCATTTCACTGACGCCGGCGCTGCTCAGCCCCACGGGAACCGCCGATCAGCTGGAGCGGTTCGAAGGCATGCGCGTGCAGACGGGAACGCTCACGAGCGTCGGGCCGACCGACGGGTTTGGCGAAGTGTATACGGTCCTCTCTGGCACGCGCGCGTCCGTTGCGCGAGCCAGGGGCGCCGGCCTCGGAGTTTCCGCTCCCGCCGGATCCGGTCACCGGACTGCCGGACTGCTGCGTGGCGCAGTGGGACGAGAATCCGGAGCGGCTCGTCGTGGACACCGATGGCCTGCTGGGCTCGACGCGGCTCGACGTGACCTCGAACGTCACGATCTCCGGCGTCACCGGCCCGCTCGACTACACGTTCGGCGCCTACAAGGTGCTGCCCGAAACGACGCCGGTTGCGTCGCCGAACATGACGGCCGTCGCCGTCCCGGTTCCGGCCGCCAACGAGTTCACGATCGCGGGATACAACATCGAGAACTTCACGGGCAACGACACGCAGCGCCGCAAGGCGGCGATCAACATCCGCACGGTGATGCGGTCGCCGGACATCATCGGGCTGATCGAGATTCTGAACCTCGCGACCCTGCAGGCCCTGGCGGACCAGGTCAATGCGGATGCCATGGCGGCCGGCGAGGCGAACCCGGGCTATGAAGCGCGCCTGATCCCCGCGCCGGCGGGCGGCACACAGAACGTCGGCTTCCTGGTGAAAACGTCGCGCGTCCTCATCCACGACGTGTGGCAGTACGCCGGCGATGCGCCGTGTTGCCGAGCGGCGCGTTCCTGCACGACCGGCCTCCGCTCGTGCTCGACGCCACGGTTGATCCGAACGGCGTCAATCCGGGACGCGTCCTCGTCGTCGTCAATCACCCGCGGTCCTTCATCGACATCGAACTGCACGATGCCGAGGGCGAGCGAGTTCGTGGGAAGCGGACGGCGCAGGCCGAGTCGATCGCGACGCTGCTGCAGGATCTGCAGTCGACGAACCCGGGCACACCGGTGATCGCGGTCGGCGATTACAACGCGTACCAGTTCAGCGACGGGTACACGGACCCGCTCTCGGTGATCACGGGCAACCCGACGCCGGGCGACCAGATCGTCGAGAGCGGAAGCCCGACCTCGTCACGCCGGATTTCGTGAACCTGACGAACACGCTGCCGGCGGACCAGCGCTACAGCTTCGTGTTCGAGGGCACGCCGCAGGCACTGGACCACGTCATGATCAACGACGTCGCGCAGCGCTACGTGCAGCGCTACGCGGTGGCGCGCAGCAACTCCGACTTCCCGGACAGCGCAGCCGCCGGACTCATCGGTGATCCCGCGCGGCCGGAACGCAACTCCGATCACGATCAGCCGGTCGCCTACTTCGCGTTCCCAGGCACGCCGGTCGTGACGCTGAACGGCAGCGCGACGATGAACGTGGAGGCCTACACCAGCTTCGTCGACCCGGGCGCCACGGCGCATGACGATTTCGGTCCGCTTCCGGTGAGCGTCAGCGGTGCGGTCGAACGTGAACGTGCCAGGCACCTACACGCTGTCGTACAGCGCCACGAACATCTACCAGACCACGACCGTCACGCGCACGGTCATCGTCGCCGACACGAGGGCCCCGGTCATCAGCAAGCATGCTGGCGACGCCGCAACGCGCTCGGATCGCCGAACCACAAGATCGATGGACGTGACGGTGCACTACAGCGGTACGGGAGGCGAGCGGCACCGCGACGTGCTCGCTGTCCGTCAGCAGCAACGAGCCGATCGACGGCCTCGGCGACGGCAACACGAGCGTGGACTGGGAGGTGCTCGACGCGCATCACGTCCGGCTGCGCGCCGAGCGCTCGGGCCATGGCAGGGCCGCATCTACACCGATCACGCTGACGTGCTCCGACGCGTCGGGCAACACGTCCACGGCGGCGGTCATGGGTGACGGTCGCGAAGTGATCTGACGTCCGGCTGACGCCGGACGCTGCGGTGGGTCCCGTGTGGATGCTCGCAGCGTCCGGCGTCAGCCGGAGGAGTCGGCTTCGGCCGGACGAGTCCCCGCCGCGTGTTCTCACTTCAAACCCTGCTATATTGCCCGCATGGCGGCACGCTGTTGCGTAACCAGGAGGTCATCCGGCAGTGGGCGATCCTGCGCGACCTCGAGTCGTCGCGCCGGGCGACGATTGACGAGCTCGCCGAGCGGACCGGCGTCTCGACCCGGACGATCCGGCGCGACCTGGATGCGCTCCAGGCCGCAGGTTTTCCGCTCTTCGACGAGGTGGACGAGAACAACAAGCGCTACTGGACGCTCGAGCAGAAGGCGTTCAAGCGGCTCGACGACACCGCCTTCACCCTCGCCGAACTGAGCGCGCTGTACTTCTCGCGCACGCTCGTGGAGTGCCTCGCGGCCACGCCATTTCAGCACGACGTCCGCAGCGCATTCGAGAAAGCTCGCCGGTGCGCTCACGCCCGGCATGCGGCAACTGCTCGATCGGCTGCCGCTCGTCATGCAGGCCAAGGCGGACCCGGGCGGACAGTTCCGGCACCTCGTCGGACGATGCCGGCGCCCGCGCGCCGCGCAGCGCGCGCGTCGCCCAGCTGCTCGACGCGATCCTGCATCACCGCCGGGTCGCGCTCCGGTATCACTCGTTCTCGAGCAATCGCGAGAAGGACTACGTGCTCGAGCCGTACCGGCTCGTCTTCGCGCAGGGCGGGCTGTACGTGGTGGCGTTCGTGCCCGAATACCAGCAGCTCCGCACTTTCGCCGTCGAGCGCATGCTGTCGGTGTCGGTGACCGAGGAGCGATTCGAGCCGAAGGATCTGCCCGACGACGCGTTCGCGCACTCGCTGGGCGTGAACCAGGGCACGCCGGAGCGCATCGAGGTGAAGTTCGAGCCGCGGATTGCGCGCTACGTGAAGGAGCGCACGTGGCATGCGTCACAGCAGACCAGCGAGGATCCCGACGGCACGCTCACGATGACGCTGAACGTGTGCAACGACTGGGCGCTCCGCAGCTGGATCCTCGGCTTCGGCCCGCTCGCCCGTGTGGTGTCGCCGCCGGAACTGGCGACGCAAATCCTCGAGGAAATCGAGGGCGCGCGCTCGCAGTACGTGCCGCGGCTCGATTTCGATCTGCCCGCTGGCGAATAAACACGTGCGGCCTTCGCCGAGCGCCACCGGCTCGTGCAGTTCGACGATCAGTCGCGCTCGACACGGGCCGACGGCACCCACGAAGCGCACGACAGCGTAGCAGTCGAAGAACACGAAGAAACACCTTTTGGGCTTCGTGAACTTCGCGTCCTTGGTGCCTCTTCGTGAGTGCCGTCGGCCCGAGCAGCGTGACAGCGTAGCAGCCCGACAGCGTCGTTACACCATTCCGCTCTTCGTGTGCTTCGTGTCCTTCGCGGCCTTCGAGAGTGCCGTCGGCATGAGCAGCTCGACAGCGTGGCACCTCGACAGCGTGGCAGCCCGACAGCTCGACTGCCTCAGTAGTTGAGCCAGTACGCCCACTTGATCAGGAAGACATTGCGCGCCGGCGCGTCGAACACGCCCGCCACGTCGCGGCGGAAGCGGAACGCGCCCGTGTCGAGCACCTCTTCGCGTCCCTGCTGCCACACGACGAACAGGGTCGACCCCGGCCGGTATTCCCACCGGAGCACGTTCGTCGTCCTGAAGGACCGGTAGTTGAAGTCGGGATTGCCGTCGTACGCGATCGGCGTGTACCGGTCGTCGTACGCGCGCGACCGGCCGTCCGCCAGCGCCTTGAAGTTCGAATAGTCGCCGGCCGACACGAACGGCTGCGCGTAGAGCTGGATCGACAAAGTGGGCGTCACGGTGTAGTTGACGCGCGCGGTGAGCCCGACGGTGCTCTGATCGATGCGGCCGAAGACGTACCGGCCCGCCGCGTCCTGTTCGATCCACTGCGACTGATCGTGGTTGCGGCTCAGGCCCACGCCTCCGGAGACCGACAGGAAGGACGTGGGACGCCACGACAGCGAGGGGCTGAAATCCGCGAACGTCGTGCCCCGCCCATCCGTGGAGTTGGACGTGCTGAGGCTGACCGACACGGCCTTGCGCCCGTCGGTGTTCATGTAGGTCCAGAGGCTGCGCTGGGCGTTGCCGTACGCGCCCGGCCCGCCGCGGGTCGCGCGGTCGTCGAACCCGCGCGCGTTCAGGTTGATCCCGAATCCCGCGCTCCAGTTGTTCAGGAACACCGCGTGGGCGTTCACGTTCCCGCCGGAGAACAGGAGGTCCCCATCGGCGTTCCAGCCGGCCCATTGATTGAGGTTGTAGCGGAAGCTGCGCAGGTACTTCGACGGCTTGTCGTAGCGCACCTGCATCCAGTTGCTCATCGAGCGCTGGTCGGCACGGCGGAGGAAGCCGACGTCGTTCATGTCGAAGCCGGGACTCTTGATCGAGACGTTCGAATTGAAGCGCACGCGCTCGCCGCCGATCTTCGACACCGAGAGATTCGCGCCGAACCCGTTCAGCGACGTGCGAGACGGGTCATAGTGGAGGGCCGTCGAATCGGGCCGCTGGTAGCTGTGGACGGTGCTCCGCTGGAGGTCGTCGATCGCGGCAGGGTCGCCGCGGACGGTGCTGGCCGCCCAGAAGCCCTGCACGGCGTACGACGGGCTCAAGCGCCAGTCCCAGTCGAGGCCGCCCGTGTAGGCCTGGCCCGGCAGGAACCGTGTGGCCTCGTCCAGCCGCCGGTTCGCCGCCGTCACCATGAACCCGAGCGAGGACTGGTTGGTGAAATCACGGCGCGCGCGCAGCACGGAATAACTGGTCAACGGCTCGATGGTCTGCCGGGTCCGGAGCGATCCAAGCGCGATATCCGCGTGTTCGTTCGAGGTCACCGCGTTGAGCGCCCCGATCGAGAAAGCGCCCACGCGGCCGGTGAGCTTCGCCGCGCCGAGGATGGTCGTCTGCGCCGGCGCCGACGCATACCCGCCGTCCGGCACGTCCGCCGAGCCGCGCGGTGAACGGCCTATGCGACGCGAATAGAACAGCCCGCTGCACTGGCCGTCGCTGCAATCGACGTCGAATCGGAAGATGCCTGACCCTTCGACGAAGAACGGCCGGCGCTCGTCGAAGAAGGTCTCGAACCCCGAGAGGTTCACGACCGCGGGGTCGGCCTCGACCTGGCCAAAGTCGGGATTGGCGGTGCCGGTGAGCGTGAGGCCGGGCTTCAGCGCGTACTTGAAGTCGACGCCGAGCGAGCCGTCGGGCTCGTTCGCTCTCGCGAGTGGATTCTGCGCGTCGGCTCGCGCCGTCGTGACGTCACCGACGAGATACGGGACGACTTCCAGGCGCTTCGGCGACTTGTCCAGCCTGAGGTTCGTGAGTTCGCCGAACGCGGAGACGTATCCGTTGGCGCTCTTCGAAAGGAGCGGCCACGTCGTCGTTTCGTTCAGCCGCGCGATTTGGCGCATGACGGCGAAGCCGAACGTCGAAGACTCTCCCGCATGGAAGCGAAGCTGCGAGAAGGGGATCCGGAATTCCGCGCGCCAGCCGCGCGCGTCGCGGGACACGGCGACGTCCCAGACCGCGTCCCATCCGGGGTCGGTGTTGCCGTCGTTGTAGTAGTAGACGTCCTGCTTGACGCCGGCGGGATTCACGCCGAACCCGAACGCGGAGCGGCGATCGTGGAACGAGTCGAACATCACGCGAATCCAGTCCGACGGCGAGTCCTGATCGCGCCGGGTGCGGATGCCGACGAGGCGCGCCGGCTCCGGATCGAGCGCGAGCACGGCGACGTAGACAGCGGAATCGTCGTACGCGACGCGGACTTCGCGTGTCGAAGGTCGCGGGATCGCCGTCGCGCGGGTCGCGCTGTTTGAAGCCGCTGATGACCGGCGCCTGCTGCCAGACGGCGTCATTCAGGTCGCCATCCACCCGGATGGCGGACGCGGCGGGAATCGGTGTCGCGGGCACGCGCGGCGTGGACCGGTCAGCCGCGTTCGCCACACCGGAGCACGCCCCCAGACCACCATCAGGATCGCAATCAGACGCATGTCCACCCGCAGCCGCCAGCGTTCCAGCCCGGCCATGCGCAGCCAACGGTCGCCGACAGAGCGACGGGGGATCGCGGCCGCGATTTGTCGAACGCTGGCTTAGACGAGGCGAGTGCTGCTAATGGTTTAGCAGTTGTCTTCTGAGGACGCGGAACGGCGACTGGTGGGGCGACCGGCGCGCCAGGCGAGAGTCACCGACAGGTGACAGGCACGGCAGAGCAGGCGGTAGTTCTCGAGCCCGCACTCGCCGCCGCCGTCCGCCACGGGGACGATGTGATCGGCCTCCCACCGGGGTTTCTGCTGACGCCAGGCCTTGCGGGCGGCTCGGTCGCCGGCCGCCGGCTTCGAACGGGTCCACTCGCGATGCGCCTTGACCACGTTGAACCCGCACAACCGGCAGACACCCTTGTCCCGCTTCTTGATCTGCTTGCGTACGTACCAGGGACTGCTGCGGATCTTCCACTCGTGCACACAGGGGTCGCTGCAAAACGTGCGGCGTGGCGGATTCACGGGCCCGGCACCAGCGACAGATCGGCTCGCCGGCGTCGTTCCGCTCGGGCTTCCCCCACTGATCGGCCGTGACGACGCGCTGACGACGAGTGCTCACGCTTCGCGTATCGGATCCTGACGGCTGTGAGTTTAACCACGGATTACACGATCACACGGATTACACAGATCCGGACTCGGCGAGGGGAGTCAATTGACCACAGATCACACGGATTACACAGATCCGGACGGCGGCCGCGGACGCGGCCAGCGGAATATGGCCGGCGGTGAGCCACTGTGCGGTCACGACGCGGCGAACAACGTCAGCGCGAACCGCGCCTCGCCGTCGATCCACTGCTCGCGGGTCGTGAAGCCGGTATCGCGCCCCATGCGGCGGATCTGATCCGGATCGTATTTGTAGGAGCTTTCGGTCCAGATGTGTTCGCCGCGGGCGAAGTCTACGGTGAGGCCGGCGGCGTCGATGCGGACGGACTGATCGACGCGGCTCACCAGGTGCATCTCGACCCGCTGGTCGTCGCTGTTCCAGACGGCACGATGGGCAAAGGCGTGCAGATCGAACGTGCCGCCCAGCTCGCGATTGATCCGCACGAGCAGGTTCTTGTCGAACGCCGCCGTGACGCCGAGCGGGTCGTCGTAGGCCAGCAGGAGATCGCGTTCGGGCTTGACGAGGTCCGCGCCGAGCAGCAACTGGTCGCCCGGCGCGAGCGCCCGTCGGATGCGGCGCAGGAAGTCGATCGCGGCGGGCGCGTCGAAATTGCCGATGTTCGACCCGAGAAACAGCACGAGCATCGGCCCGGTGCCCTCGCGCGCGGCGACGGCGCGGCGCAGGCCGTCTTCGTAGGTGGACTGGTGCCCGACGACCGACACGTGCTGCAGGGCCGTGAGCCGCTGTTCGGTGTGCTCGAGCGCCTGCGACGAGACGTCGATGAGGTGCACGCGCGCGCGGCCCTCCGCCGCCTGCAGCGCTTCGGCGAGCAGCATCAGCTTCTCGCCGTTCCCGCAGCCCAGCTCCACGATCGTGATGCTGTCCTTTCGGCCGAGCGCCCGCACGACGGCCGGCGCGTGGCGGGCAATGAGGCCGCTTTCCGCGCGCGTGATGCGGTACCACGGCAGCCGGCAGATCGCGTCGAAGAGGCTCGACCCGAGCGAGTCGTACAGGTACTTCGACTGCAGCTGCCTGGGCTCGAGCGCGAGATCGCGCCGGACCTCTGCGGCAAACTCCGCGACGTAGGTATCGGTTGTCGTCATCGCGCGGTCCGGAACGTGGCGTAAACGTAAGGATAGTTCGGGCGGAACCAGTTGCGGAAACTGGGGCGGATGAGCGTCCGCGCGGTGGCCGGCGAGGCTCCCTTCATGACGTAGTGCTGATTGTCGAAGAAGTCGGCCGAGTACTCCGGGTACGAGGCCATGGGCGCGAAGCCCGGAAACGGCGCGAAGATCGTGGACGTCCATTCCCAGCCGTTGCCGACGAGATCGTGGACGCCCCAGGCGCTCGCGCCAGCCGGCCGGGCCCCCGCCGGAACCGGCTCCCAGTGTTCGAAATCGAAATTGCCGCGTGTGGAATCCGGCGGCTCGCTGCCCCAGGGGAATTCGCGTTCCTCACCGCCCGGTGTGCCGAAGGCTGCGCGATGGAACTCGGCCTCGCTCGGCAGGCGGCGTCCCTGCCATCGCGCATAGGCGGAGGCCTCCGCGTGGCTGACGTATGCCGGCCAGGCGAGCGGCAACGGGAAATCCTCGAACATGCCGTGCCAGAGAAAGTCCTTCCCCTTTCGGACCCAGAATGTCGGATGCTGCAGCCCTTCGCTCCGCAGCCAGTCCCAGTCGGCGTCCGTCCAGAGCGTCCGGTTGGTGTAGCCGCCGGCTTCGACGAAGGCGAGCAGGTCCGCGTTGGTCACGTTGTGGACGTCGATCTCGAAGGCCGGCACGTGGATGCGATGGCGGTCGAATTCGTTGTCCCAGCCAAACGCGATCGTTTCGCGATCGGCGCCGAGCATCGCGTCACCGGCGGGAACGGGGACGGCCGCATAGGCCGGCGGGACGCCGCCGATCTCGTACCTGACGCCGGCCGGCTTCGCCTTCTGCGCGTGCGGCAGGCGGTGCCACATGTACAGGAGCGTCTCCTGGTGCATCGCTTCGTGTTCGATGGCGGTGTAGAGCCCTTGGGCCCGATGCATCGCGGGGCGGTCGTCGATGAATGGCGCGTGTTCGATGGCCTCCACCACCGCGCGGTCGCAGGCGTCCGCGAATGCGAGCACCGCGTCGCGCGCAGGCCATTGGGTCGAGGCGCCGCTGCGCGGCACGGCGGCCGCTTCGCTCTCGGGATCGATGCCGCGGGCGAACAGCTGCTCGAGGCGCGCATCCACGGGGGGGCGGCCCAGGCCGCGTTCGAGAAACGCAATGGCGCTGAAGGCGGGCAGGTGCCCTTCGTAGAACACGATCGGATTGCGCAACGCGATCGGCCGCAGGTAGTACGCCGCCGGATCGATGATGTCGAAAATGGCGCGCGATCGCGTCCGGTTGCGCGTGTAGGCCTCAATTACGGCCGGGCGATCCACCTCGATTTCCAGCACCGACACGTTCAGCCTCCTTTCAGGCTCTTCCGGGCCTCGCGGACCATTCTCGGGGGCAGTATATGCCCGGGCCCGGGGTAGGACGCGCCGCAGTGGGACGGCGATTCACATCAGGCGGCAAAACGGGCGGCCAGCCCGTCCGGTGGCGCCTCACGTTCACGCGCGAAGGGCCGAATTGTGCCGCCCCCATGCATTTGTTACTATGTCGCTCATGCCTGAGCTGCACCGGCACGATCCGTTTCACGGTGTGTTCCTGCACGATGCGACGAGCAGCGTCGCCCGCCTGGACCGCCATCCCCACGCGCCCCACACCCTGCCCGATCCGAAGACAGGCCGCGACCTGCGCATCGCCACGGTCGAACTCTCAGGAGCCATCTGCCCGGTGTGCCAGCGGCGCGCCGACGGCGGGTTCGTCTCCTTCGTCTCTGACCTGCGCCTCGTCTTTGCCTGCCCGCACTGCCGCGACCTGGTGTGGATTAACGGAGCTTAGACAGAGGCTCGAGGCTTCGGGCTTGGGGCCCAAGCCCCTTTCGAGCCGTGCTAGGCTAGAATCGAAGGCCGGCTTCGACGCGAGAGTGGCGGAACTGGCAGACGCGCCGGACTTAGGATCCGGTGGCCGAAAGGCCATGGGGGTTCGACTCCCCCCTTTCGCACCACTCGACTCGGCCGCGCCAGGTGCGGCCTCGCTCGTGGCAGGCCCCCTGTAGTGGTGCGCCAGGCCTGAGAGAGCGACGCGAGTCGAGGGGAAGGCGGACCGACACCCATCGGCATTGCACCCAACTCAATGAAGACTGAATTCATCGACCTGAGCGAAACGCAGAAGAACCTCGTCGTGGAAATCCCGAGCGCCGTCGTCGATGCCGAGATCGACAAGGTGGCGCGCGACTACAGCAAGGCGGCGCGCATCCCGGGGTTTCGTCCCGGCAAGGTCCCGGCCAAGGTCGTCCGCCAGCGGTTCCGCGATCAGATCCTGCACGACGTGGCGCACGGGCTGATACCCCGGGCGGTCGACGAGGCGCTGCGGGAAAAAGGGGTCGAGCCGGTCGATACGCCGGATATCAAGGACGTCGTCGTCGAGGAAGGCCAGCCGCTGAAGTTCACCGCCACGTTCGAGACCGTGCCGCCGATCGACCCCGGCGACTACGCCGCCATCACGCTGCAGTTGACCGCCACCAGCGTGGGCGACGACAACGTCGAACAGGCCCTGTCGTCGCTGCGCGAACGCGCGGCGCGCTACGAGCCGGTCGAGGCGCGGGGGGTGGAAGTCGGCGACTCGGTCGTCGTCGATCTGACGCGGACCGCGCGCGAGAAAGTCGAGGCGCCGCTCATCGTCGTGCCAGGGGCTCCGGCGCCGGAGGGGAAAGAACAGACCGACACGCACGACGGCGTCACGGTGGAGATCGGCGCGCCGGCCAACCCCCCGGGCTTCGACGAGGAGCTGGCGGGGCTCCACACCGGCGAGTCGAAGACGTTCAACGTGGAGTACCCGGCCGACTACACCATCCAGGAGCTGGCCGGCACGACGGTCCGGTACGATGTCTCCGTCAAGGCGATCCGCAAGCGCGTCGTGCCCGACCTGGACGACGAGTTTGCGAAGGACATGGGGGACTTCGAAAATCTCGAGGCGCTGCGGACGCGCGTGCGGTCGGACCTGGAACACGAGGCAATGCACGAGCGCGAGCGCGAGATGCGCGCCGACCTCCTCAAGCAAATCGCCGCAAAGGTGAGCTTTGAGGTGCCGGCCGCCCTCCTCCAGCGCGAGATCGACCGCCGGGTCGAGGAATTCGTCCGCCGGCTGATGGAACAGCAGATCGACCCGATGAAGGTCAACATCAACTGGGAGGAATTCCGCGAGAAGCAGCGTGACGCCGCCGCCGAGGCCGTCCGGGGCGCCCTCGTGCTCGACGAGGTCGCGCGCCGGGAGAACATCAGCGCGACCGACGCCGAGGTGATGGCGGAGGTCGAGCGCTACGCCGAGCGGAGCGGGCGCACCGCCGTGGCGGTCAAGGCCCGCCTGGAGAAGGAGGGGGGGCTTGCACGGCTGTACTCGGGATTGCGCCGGGAAAAGGCCATGGACTTCCTCCTGACCCAGGCCACAAAGGTCCAGGCCTGATCTGCCGATAAATTGACAAGGACAGGGGGCGTGGTACAATTGCAGGAAGCCGTACCGATTACCTGCCCTGTCGATTTAATAGACATCCCCAGCACATAACTCGCATCCGGGGTTCACAATGGCTGAACGCATGCAGCTCATTCCGATGGTGGTCGAACAGACCAACCGCGGTGAGCGCGCTTACGACATTTTTTCGCGGCTCCTGAAGGACAGCATCATCTTCGTGGGGACCCCGATTGACGACAACATCGCCAATCTTGTAATCGCCCAGATGCTGTTCCTGGAGGCCGAAGACCCGGATCGGGACATCCTGCTGTACATAAACAGTCCAGGCGGCGTGGTGACAGCCGGCATGGCGATTTACGACACGATGCAATTCATCAAGCCGGACGTCCAGACGTATTGCATCGGCCAGGCGGCCTCGGTCGCGGCCGTCCTGCTGGCGGCCGGGGCCAAGGGCAAGCGCTTCTCGCTCCCGAACTCGCGCATCCTGATTCACCAGCCGTGGGTGCAGGGGCTCGGAGGGCAAACGACCGATATCGACATCCATGCCCGTGAGCTGCTCCGGACGCGCGAGCGGTTGAACCAGATCCTGGCGCTGCACTGCGGCCAGACGCTCAAGCGGATCCAGGACGATACGGAGCGGGACTACATCATGGGGCCCGAGCAGGGCAAGGAATACGGTATCATTGACGATGTCATCCGGAAACGCGCGTAACTGGCAGGCTGTACGAGGGTTAGCGCGGGTGGCCCGCGCGACCGAGCGTCGGCTCGGCGTCATCACGCCGGCGACCTAGCGTCCAAGGGCAACCATGGTAAAGAAAGCCGGCGACGGCGAGATCCTCCGCTGTTCGTTCTGCAACAAGGACCAGAACGACGTCCGCAAGCTCATCGCGGGCCCCACGGTCTTCATCTGCGACGAGTGCGTCGAGGTTTGCAACGACATCATCGCCGACGACAACCGGTTCGAGGCGCGCGGCGGCACCCGGTCATCGCTCCCGGTCCCGCAGGAAATCAAGAAGTTCCTCGACGAATACGTCATCGGCCAGGAACAGACCAAGAAGAAGCTCGCGGTCGCGGTCTACAACCACTACAAGCGCATCGAAATCCAGAAGCAGGCGCGCAGCAAGAACGAAATCGAGCTGACCAAGTCGAACATCCTGCTCATCGGGCCGACCGGCACGGGCAAGACGCTCCTGGCGCAGACACTCGCCAAGCTGCTCTCGGTCCCCTTCACGATCGTCGATGCGACCACGCTGACCGAGGCGGGGTACGTCGGCGAGGACGTCGAGAACATCATCCTGAAGCTGCTCCAGGCGGCGGGCGGCGACATCGAGAAGTGCCAGCAGGGGATCATTTACATCGACGAGGTGGACAAGATCTGCCGCAAGGACGAGAACCCGTCGATTACGCGCGACGTGTCGGGCGAAGGGGTCCAGCAGGCGCTGCTGAAAATCCTCGAGGGCACGGTCGCCAACGTGCCGCCCCAGGGTGGCCGCAAGCACCCGCACCAGGAGTTCTTCCAGGTCGACACGACGAACATCCTGTTCATCTGCGGCGGCGCGTTCGTCGGTCTCGACAAGCAGATCGAGCGCCGGACGGGCAAGAAGACGCTCGGCTTCCGCGCCGAGATCAAGTCGGTCGCCAACCGCGAGGTCGGCACGACGCTCGAGATGCTCGAACCCGAGGATCTGATCAAGTACGGCCTGATTCCCGAGTTCGTCGGCCGGCTCCCGGTCGTCGGCACGCTGCACGAACTCGACAGGGCCGCGCTCGTGCAGATCCTGACGCAACCTCGCAACGCCATCACGCGTCAGTACCAGAAGCTGTTCGAGTACGAGAACGTGAAGCTGAAGTTCACGGACGACTCGCTCGAGGCGATCGCCGAGGCGAGCTCTCAAGCGCAAGATCGGCGCGCGCGGCCTCCGGATGATCATCGAAGACCTGATGCTCGAACTGATGTACGACCTCCCGGGACAGAAGAAGATCCGCGAATGCGTCATCACGCGCGAGGTGGTGCAGTCGAAGGAAAAGCCCATTACGCTGATCGAGAAGGCGGGCTAGCCCCTGGCTAGCCCGCAGATTGCAGACTGCAGGGTGCAGAGTGCAGATTGACGGATTGTTGAGTGCCGAGTGCCGAATCGGGTACCCCAATCAACAATCGGTCACTCAACAATCGGTCAATCTGCACTCCGGCAATCTGCACTCTGCAGTCTGCAATCTGCAATAAGACATGGAACTATACGAAACTCTGCCGATCGTGCCGCTCCGCGACGTCGTCGTGTTCCCGCACATGATGATGCCGTTCGTGATCGGGCGACCCTCGTCGACACGCGCGCTCGAACATGCGCTCGTGAAGGACAAGCGAATCTTCCTGGCCGCGCAGCACGATGCGGCGATCGACGACCCGCAGCCGAACGATATCTACACGATGGGCTGCGTCGCGAACATCGTCCAGAGCCTGAAGCTGCCCGACGGCAACATCAAAGTGCTCGTCGAGGGCATCGAGCGCGCGCGCGCCGTCGAGTGGAAGGAAGACAAGGGCTTCTACCGCGTCGTCGTGAAGGTCATCCCGAAGCACAAGGAAACCGGCGTGGACGCCGAGAGCACGATGAGCCGCGTCGTGGCGCTCTTCGAGCAGTACGTGAAGCTCTCGAACAACCTGCACTACGACGCCATGATTGCCGCCGTGCGCGTGGACGATGCCGGCAAGCTCGGCGACACGATTTCCGCGCACCTGCTGGTGGGCGTCGACGAGAAGCAGAACCTGCTCGAGATCATCTCCCCCGTCGAGCGCCTGAACCGCATCGCCGGCATCCTCGAAGCCGAGGTGGACAAGCTCCAGGTCGATCGCCGCATCCAGTCGCGCGTGAAGAAGCAGATGGAGAAGGCGCAGAAGGAGTACTACCTGAACGAGAAGATGAAAGCGATCCAGAAGGAACTGGGGCGCAAGGACGAAAAAGGCAACGAGATCGACGAACTGAAAAAGAAGATCGATCAGTCGAAGATGCCGGCCGACGTGGCCGAGAAGGCCATCCAGGAGCTGAAGCGGCTCGAGTCGATGCCGCCGATGTCGGCCGAGGCGACCGTCTCGCGCAACTACCTCGACTGGCTCATCGCGGTGCCGTGGTTCAAGAAGACGAAGGAAAGCCGCGACCTCAAGCGCGCCGAGCAGATCCTGAACGAGGATCACTACGGCCTCGAGAAGATCAAGGATCGCATCCTCGAGTTCCTCGCCGTCCGCGCGCTGATCAAGAAGCCGAAGGCGACGATCCTGACGTTCTCGGGCCCTCCGGGCGTCGGCAAGACGTCGCTCGCCAAGTCGATCGCGCGCGCGATGAACCGGAAGTTCGTGCGGCTGTCGCTCGGCGGCGTCCGCGACGAGGCGGAGATCCGCGGGCATCGCCGGACCTACATCGGCGCCTTCCCCGGCCAGATCATCCAGATGATGAAGAAGGCCGGCACGCAGAACCCGGTCTTCCTGCTCGACGAAGTCGACAAGATGTCGATGGACTTCCGCGGCGACCCGTCGGCGGCGCTGCTCGAGGTGCTCGATCCCGAGCAGAACAGCGCGTTCCTCGATCACTACCTCGACGTCGAGTACGACCTGTCGAACGTGATGTTCATCTGCACTGCCAACGTGCTCCACACGGTGCCGCAGGCGCTGCGCGACCGCATGGAAGTGCTCCAGCTCGCCGGGTACACGGAGCAGGAGAAAGTCGAGATCGCGCGCAAGTTCCTCGCGCCGAAGGCGGTCGAGGGGACCGGGCTGACGAAGAGCAACATCACCTTCCTGGACGAGGCGTTCTCGACGATCGTCCAGCGCTACACGCGCGAAGCCGGCGTCCGGAACCTCGAGCGCGAGATCGCGTCCATCTGCCGTAAAATCGCGCGCAAAGTCGTCGTCGCAGGCAAGACCTTCAGCGAGGAAATCACGGCCGCGAAGGTCACCGAGTATCTCGGCGTGCCGCGCTTCCGCCCGACAATGGCGGAGGAGAAGAACGAGATCGGCGTAGCGACCGGGCTCGCGTGGACGGAAGTCGGCGGCGAGATTCTCGTCATCGAAGCGACGCTGATGCCGGGCAAGGGCCGGCTCACGCTCACCGGCAAGCTCGGCGACGTCATGCAGGAATCCGCGCAGGCGGCGATGAGCTACGTCCGCTCCAAGGCCGACGAATTCCAGATTCCGAAGAACTTCAATCGCACCACGGACGTGCACGTGCACATCCCCGAGGGAGCGATTCCGAAGGACGGTCCCTCGGCTGGCATCACGCTCGCGACGACGCTCGTGTCGGCGCTGGCGCATATCCCGGTCCGCAGGGACGTCGCGATGACGGGCGAGATCACGCTGCGCGGCAAGGTGCTGCCGATCGGCGGGGTCAAGGAAAAGGTCCTCGGCGCGCACCGCGCGGGCCTGAAGACCATCATCCTCCCGCGCGACAACGAGAAGGATCTGGCCGACATTCCGAAGAACGTGCTCGACGCGCTCGATATCTACATGGTCGACACGATGGACGAAGTGCTGAAGATCGCCCTGGCGGAACCCCTGCCGGTGATCGCCCCGGCGGCCACGGCCGGCGCCGCCGAGGTCCAGCCTGCCATTTCGGAAGAGCGGACTACTCACTGAACGCGCCCGCTGTCCGCGCTCCGCTGTCCGCCGCTCGCCGGATCGAACCCGGCAGCGGAGAGCTCGGAACGCCAGGCGGATCCCGGTTTTGAAAATACTTCGCGCGGAGTTCGTGACGAGCGCCGCCCCTCGACTCGCCCCTACGGGGCTCGCTCGGGGCAGGCCCCCGGCGGAGATGGGCGGCATTCCGAACGACGGGCTCGCGCAGTTTGCCTTTGCGGGGCGATCGAACGTCGGCAAGTCGACGTTGCTCAACGCGCTGGTGCGCCAGAAAATCGCGCGAACCAGCGCCGCCCCCGGCAAGACCCGGCTGGCCAACATCTTTCGCATCACGGCGGAAGGAGGCCCCGGCGGACCGGGGCGGTGGAGCTGTTACTTCGTCGATCTGCCCGGGTATGGGTACGCTCGCGGCGGCGACGACGCGGCCGGGGAGCTCGCCGGCGTCGCTGAAGGGTACTTCGCGGGTCGGGGCCCGGCGTCCGGCGCTCGGGGCTCGACGCTCGGCGCTCGGGGTTGCGGGACGGACGGTTCGACTTCCGAGCGCCGACCGCCGACCGCCGACCGCCGGCACGCGACCTTTCTCCTCGTCGATGCGCGCCATCCTGGGCTCAAATCGGACGCCCAGGCGCACCGCTGGCTGTGCGAGGTCGCGGGCCAGCCGTACATCGTCGCCACCAAGGTCGATAAACTCTCGCGCGCGGAGCGAACGCGCAACCTTCGGGAACTCGAACGTGTATTTGGAACGGCCGCTCTGCCCCTCTCGGCAACGGGCGGCGAAGGATTGGATGAACTGTGGAGAACGATAGCAAACCTGGCCCGGGGAATCGGCAGCACGGTGGACGACGGGACGGGGGCGGAGGACGCGCCCCGGTAGCCACCGAAGAAGCCACGCCGCCGCCGGCCGAGGGCCAGGCCGCGCAGGTGCACGTGGACCTGTCCACGCTCAAGGAGATGGGCGTCACCGAGCTGACGAGCATCGCCAAACAGCTCGACGTCCCGGGTGCGACCGGCATGCGCAAGCAGGAGCTGATCTTCGAGATCCTGAAGACGCGCGCCGAGAAGAGCGGCCTGCTCTTCTCCGAAGGGGTGCTCGAGACGCTGCCGGACGGCTTCGGCTTCCTGCGCGCGCCGGACTACAACTACCTGCCGGGCCCCGACGACATCTACGTCTCCCCGTCACAGATTCGGAAGTTCGACCTCCACACGGGCGACACGGTGTCGGGCCAGATTCGCCCGCCGAAGGAAGGCGAGCGCTACTTCGCGCTCATCAAGGTCGAGGCGGTCAACTTCGAGCCGCCCGAGAAGGCGCGCGAGAAGCTGTTCTTCGAGAACCTGACGCCGCTCTACCCGCAGAACCGCATCAACCTGGAAGCCGCGCCCGACAATCTCTCGGCGCGCGTCATGGACCTGATGGTCCCGATCGGCAAGGGACAGCGCGGCCTCATCGTCGCGCCGCCGCGCACCGGCAAGACGATGCTGCTCCAGAACATCGCGAACAGCATCACGACCAATCACCCCGAGGTGTATCTCATCGTCCTGCTCATCGACGAGCGGCCGGAAGAAGTCACCGACATGCAGCGCTCGGTCAAGGGTGAGGTCATCTCGTCCACGTTCGACGAGCCGGCGACCCGCCACGTACAGGTCGCCGAGATGGTAATCGAGAAGGCCAAGCGCCTCGTCGAGCACAAGAAGGACGTCGTCATCCTGCTGGATTCGATCACGCGCCTCGCGCGTGCCTACAACACGATCGTGCCGCCGTCGGGCAAGGTGCTGTCAGGCGGCGTGGACTCGAACGCGCTGCAGCGGCCGAAGCGCTTCTTCGGTGCCGCGCGGAACATCGAGGAAGGCGGCTCGCTGACGATCATCGCGACCGCGCTCGTGGATACCGGGTCGCGCATGGACGAAGTGATCTTCGAGGAGTTCAAGGGCACCGGCAACCTCGAGATCCACCTCGATCGCAAGCTCACCGACCGCCGCGTGTTCCCGTCGATCGACATCCAGAAGAGCGGCACGCGCAAGGAAGAGCTCCTCATCCCGAAGGAGGATCTCAACCGCGTGTGGGTGCTCCGCAAGGTGCTGACGCCGCTGTCTCCCGTCGAAGCGATGGAACTGCTGCTGTCGAAGATGGCGAAGACCAAGTCGAACGCGGAGTTCCTGGGGTCGATGGCCAACGGCGGGCGGTAACCGTTCGCGCGACGGGGCGCATCAGGAGCGCGGCGCCTCGGCCGGACGCGCGGAAAAACGCACCTCCGGCGCATGCCTGACGACGACGGCGGCGGCCAGGGTGATCCGGGGGACAGTCAACAATCAGTTGGGCGTCCGAGTATTCCGTGCGTCACTGTCGAAACCACGCCGCCGCCGCGCGGGACGCCTGCGGGCCGTTTTTCGAACTGACGGTACACGCTGGCCGCATCGCGCCGCGCCCCTGATGCGCCCCGCCGCGCCTACGCGCTCGACTCGAAGACAGAGTCTTTGACTTCCTTCCTGCCGGTCAAGGCTCCTCGTCTTGATTTATCCTTCGAGGAGACTCAAGAACACCCGCGGGCTCACGATGCGAATGGCGCCGTACTCCTTCAGCTCGAGCAAGTCTGAGTCTCCAGCCACCACGAACTGGGCGCGGCCTTCAATCGCTGCCGCGATGTACTTGTCGTCATCAGGGTCTTTGCTCGCGCCCGCGACTTCGTGTTCCGCCGCGACGAATTCAGCCAGGACGACGATGTCCTCGAACCAGAGTTCAGGATCGAGCCCAGGGCGAATGTACTTGCGGACCTTTGGATAGTTGAGCGCCCGCAGGACTTCATCGACGATGGGCTGCGACAGGACGATTTCGAACAATCCGCCTCGCAGAAACATTCTGATGAGCTGCCCCGGTGGCCCCTCCGCCCGGACGGCCGCGCTGATGTAGACATTTGCGTCGAGGACGGCACGAACCACGGCTTACTTCGTTTTGCGCGTGGACTTGGACGCCCGGCGACGAGCCCACCCTTTTGCTTCGGCCGCGAGTTCCGTTGCCTGGCGATCGCCCAGGGTGCTGGACTGCTGCTCCTCCATGAACTCGAGGGCATGCCGGCGCGCAAAGCGTCGCATCTGTTCGAGGCGCTCGACGGGTATTAGCGCCGCCAGGGGTTTCCCTTTTCGTTCGATGATGAACTCGTCGTGCCGAAGGGACACCCGATTCAGCATGTCTCCGATTCGCTGCCGGACATCCATCGTTGAAACCTTGTCAGTCACCTGCAACTCCTCTAACTATGGTAGTTGCTGTTGATGCAATAGGCAACTCACGCGCCTCCGTGCATCACCTCGCCATCTGCCCGGCCTACGTCGGCCCCGACACGCGGCAAGCGCCCGGCGCGCCCGCTGTCAGTTCGTGGGCGGCAGAGGCAGACGGGCGTCACCACGGCCGCAACTTGAGCACGGCGATCACGTACGCGCAGCTGGCCATGCCAAATCCGGACAGGTAACCTGACGACTTCGCGCCGACCCACACGGTGAGGGCTGCCCGGGGCACGGGGCGATCCGTGAGATCGATACCGAGCGCGGCGTGCATGCCGCCACCGGCCACGCTGTGCGACCACAAATCCGCGGTGAGCGTGGGCTTCATGCCGTGCACGACCCACCCGGCGAGTGTTCCGCCCGCACCGGTTTGTCGGGCAGCGCCGACCCGTTCGGTCCAGCGAACGTAAGCGGCGCCGCTCCATGGGCCGACCGTCAGGTGGGTGCGCGCGGCATATTCGGGCCCAATCGGCGTGACCGAGGTACTGCATCGCCGGAATCGCGCGAACGTGGCCGATGCGAAGCCACGGGACTCGCACACCCTCCTCACCACCCCACACGTGATCGTGAACCACACCGTAGGCCAGTCCCCACAGCGAGACGTCGAGCAGGTTGAGCATGGACCGGGTGCGCACGTTGCCGCGGATCTGGTCCAGCGACACGGGATCGAACTGCCCGCGCCCTCGTGCCATCAGCGACACGAATCGGCTCAGGTCGCCGAATCGCGTTTCTCCGGGGGCCAGGTTGCCGTAGGCATACAGCGGCAAGTCCATCGACTCTCAGACCTTGGCAGCTCCCCACACACGGCGCCCCAACACGGCCGTGCGCGATCGGGGCTCATCAAGGGGGGCTCGTGGGCGCCCCACTCGTGGAGACACACCAGCACCGTGAAGTCGGCATCGAGAACCCGACCGAAGTCGTCATGCGCGGGAGCCGTCTCCGGCAGGCCCAAGAGCGACTGGTACCACCTGAAGAGGGGCGCCCGACGAACGGCGGCCCCCCGAGTGGCGTCCTGGGTCACAATAGTGCCGTCCCCCGCCGATGCGGGCGTGAAGTCAAGGCCTTGGAGAGCACGTGACCAGGTTCGATGTGGTGGTTCTTGGCGGCGGGCCCGGTGGAGAACGAGCCGCGATCCAGGCGGCGCGCGCCGGAAAACGCGTGGCGCTCGTCGAGCGCGAGCACGTCGTGGGCGGCATGCGGGTGAACTGGGGCACCATCCCGAGCAAGACCCTGCGTGAAAGCGCCGCGTTCGTCTATGGACTCCGGCACAACCGGCTCGACGGCATCCGCGTCGAGATCGCCGACACCATGACGGTCCCGGAACTCATGTTCCGGGAGCAGCGTGTCGTGCAGCGCGAGCTCGAGCTGATCAACCGTTCGTTGAACCGCCACGCGGTGGAGGTCTACCGCGGCGAAGGGCGCTTCCTGGATCCGCACACGATCGCGGTACACGGCGTGGAAGGCCAGGTGCGGCTGCGGCTGACCGGCGAGGTCATCGTGGTCGCCACCGGCTCGTCGCCCAATCGACCGCCGGACATCCGGTTCGACGGCGAGACGGTCTTCGACAGCACGACGGTGCTGCGCCTGCCGCGGATGCCGCGTTCGATGATCGTGCTCGGCGCCGGCGTCATCGGCGTCGAGTACGCGTCCATCTTCGCCGCGCTCGGCCTGTCCGTGACGCTCGTGGACACGCGGGCCGAGCTGCTGCCGTTCGCCGATCGCGAGATTGCCGCCATCCTCCGCCGCGAGCTCCTGAAGCTCGGCATCGTGTTCATCCCGAACGACCACTACGCGTCGGTCGAGCGGATCGACACCGCGCCGCCTGCCGTGCGCGTGACGACGCGCAACGGGAATGTCCTCGAGGCCGACGTGCTGTTGTACGCGGTCGGGCGGGACGGCAACACCCGGGGGCTGGGCCTCGAAGCGCTCGGCATCGTACCCGACGCGCGCGGGCTGCTGACGGTGAACGACGCATTCCAGACCGTGCACCCGCACATCTACGCGGTCGGGGACGTCATCGGGTATCCGGCGCTGGCCAGCACCTCGATGGAGCAGGGACGGCAGGCGATCCGCCATGCGTACGGGATCCCGGGACCCAAGCTGCGCACGTCACGGCTGCCGTTTGCGATCTACTCGTTTCCCGAGGTCAGCTACATCG
This sequence comes from uncultured Acidobacteriota bacterium, assembly GCA_963817635.1. Classification (GTDB taxonomy): domain Bacteria; phylum Acidobacteriota; class Vicinamibacteria; order Vicinamibacterales; family 2-12-FULL-66-21; genus CAWFPR01. Next base: position 93,053 of record CAWFPR010000003.1, read on the forward strand.
GCGACACGGAGGACACGCTGAAGGACAAGGGCATTCCCTACGTCGTCGGGCGCGGGCAATACGAGATGAACCCGAGAGGACAGATCGTCGGCGCCCCGGGCGGGATCGTCAAGTTGATCTTCGCGCACGAGACGCGGACGCTGGCCGGGGTCCACATCATCGGCCACAGCGCGAGCGAGTTGATCCACATCGGGCAGGCCTTTCTCGACAACGGGGCCGACGCCGCGCACATCGCCGAGACGCTCTTCAACTACCCGACCTTCTCGGACATGTACCGTCACGCGGCGCTCATGGCGCTGTCGGAGCCGGCGGAGGGCGTCGGCGGTTCGTCCACCTGACCGGCCTTCGGGCGCGTGCGTCCGTTACACCTCGCCCGGCCCTGCGCCCCAAGTGACGCTGCAAAGCCGGATTATCGGGCAATTACTCCAGCTGTCTTGCCGGAGTCGCGTACTTTCGCTATACTTTCGCCATGGAGCTGGGATGCCACGAGAAGGGTTCCACGGCCACCATTCTCCACGCGGACCTCGACGCCTTTTATGCGTCGGTCGAACAGCTGCTTGACCCTCACCTGCGCGGCCAGCCGATTGCGGTCGGCGGCGGCGTCGTTCTCGCGGCCTCTTACGAAGCCCGGGCCTTCGGCGTACGAGGCGGCATGCCCGGACGGCGCGCGCGGCAGCTCTGTCCCGGCCTTGTCTTTGTCGGCGGCCATTTCGACGAATACCAACGGCTCGGCGACGCCGCCATCGAAGTACTGAGTGATTTCACGCCTTCCGTCGAGCGCATCTCCATCGACGAGGCCTTCGCCGACGTCGCGGGATGCACGCATCTCTTCGGTTCGCCGGCAGAGATCGCAAGGACGGTTCGGGCTCGCGTGCGCGCCGAGCTTGGCTTGCCGATGTCAGTCGGTGTGGCGCGTACCAAGCACCTGGCGAAAATCGCCTCGCAGGTCGCGAAGCCGGATGGACTGGTCGTCGTCGATCCAGAGACCGAACTCGAGTTCCTGCACGAGCTGCCCGTCGCACTGATGTGGGGCGTGGGCCCCGCTACCGAGGCGCGCCTCGCGAAGATCGGCGTCACCACGATCGGCCAGTTGGCTGAGAGCTCCCCTGAATCCGTGGAGCGGCTGCTCGGGCGCGCGGCGGGAAAACAGCTGACGGCACTGGCGTGGAACCGCGATCCGCGGCAGATCCAGACGCTCCGGCGCGCGCGCTCTGCCGGCGCACAATCGGCGCTCGGACGACGGCCTGCGATCGAGCGCGTCTTCAAACCCACGCTCCATCATCTCGCCGACCGCATCGGCGCGCGGCTCCGCGCCAAATCCCTGGCGGGCCGGACCATCACGGTCCGCGTGCGCTTCGCCGATTTGCGCTCGGTCACGCGCTCGCTCACGCTGTCAGCGCCGATTTCTGCCACGAGGGCGCTGGCTGAGATCGCCGAGGACCTGGTGCGCGGCGTCCTTGCCGATCACCGTGACGAGGGGACGATCTCGCTGCTGGCGATCTCCGTCTCACATCTCGACGCGACTGCGATCGTGCAACTGGAGCTGCCGCTCGGGCTTCCCGACGAAGGACACCGTCCTGGCACAACGAAGGGCGTGGCGCGATCGCGCGCAGACCGGGCCGTCGATGCGATCCGCAAGCGTTTCGGAGGACAAGCGGTGGATTATGGGTCGGCGTTGCAGGTTGTGCGCTCCGTCCCCGACGAGTTCCGGCGCCTGGCTGAGAGAGAGCTGTAAATATCGCCAGCGCCCGCCGGGCCGACCCGAACCAGCGGCTCCCTGCGCGGGTCGCGGCGAAATTTCCCAACCGCCTCCGGTCTGCGCGCCACTGAGGAACTGATGCCAGGGCGGCAGCTGGTCCTCGACGTCACGGCTGACGGCTACTGGTTCATGGTGAAGGACAAGACGGACCCGTGCGGCTTCGCATTCATCAGCAATCAGAATGGCCTGATCTTCGAGGCACAGCCGATTAGATAGTCGCAGGCCGGGGCTGCGGCGTTATGGGGCGCGCATGCTCATCGCGACGTTGTGGCGGACATTGCTGGCGGTACCCGGACCGGCGCCGCCCGGCAGGCGGTTCCCACCCCGCCGGCGGAACTCAATCGCATCGTCGTGATCCAGGCGGCCGCGAGTCGCGCGCTGACGCGTGCGGAAACCGTCAGGTCGCGCTCCTGTGCGGGGTAATATCTGTCGCATGCACACAGTTACCGCCCGGGCGTTCGCGCTGGCGACGGCGGCCGTCCTCGCCGTGGCCTCGATCCGCACGGCTGCCGACACCTACCCGCGCCAGCCGGGGGTCGATGCGCAGCACTACGCATTCAGCCTGACGCTCCTGACCGGTGACTCCAACGAGATCGCTGGCGACGCAACCGTCCGGCTGCGGGTCGTGACGCCCGAGACGCGCGAGGCCGTGCTCGATTTCGCCACGCCGACGCGAGACGGCAAGGGCATGACGGTCAGGGCGGTCACGTCGATGGGCCGTCCGGTGACGTTCACGCACGCCGACAACCGATTGCACCTGCCGCTGAACGGCGCAAAAGCCGGCGATGACGTGACCTATACGATCGCGTATCACGGCGCGCCCGCGAACGGATTGCGGCTGATCGACAACATCCATGGAGAGCGCGTCGCCTTCAGCGAGAACTGGTTCAACCAGGCGCGCCAGTGGCTGCCCGTCATCGATCACATCGCCGACAAGGCGAGCGGCGAGTTCATCGTGACCACGAGGTCGGACTATCAGGTGATCGCCAACGGCGCGCTGGTGGAGGAAACCGACCTGCCCGGCGGACTCCGCCGCACGCATTACAGGCAGGAGGAGCCGATCGCGCCGTGGCTCTACGCACTCGGCGTCGCGCGCTTCGTCGTCCGCCACGGCCCGGTCGTGCGCGGCGTGCCGCTGTCGTTCTGGACCTTCCCGCAGGACGAAGAGAAGGGCCAGGCCGCGCTCCAGCGCGAGGCGCGCGGCGCGTTCGAGTTCTTCTCGGATCGCGTCGGCCCGTTCGCCTACGACAAGCTCGCGCACGTCGAAGCGGCCGGGATGGGCGGCGGCATGGAAAGCGCCACCAACATCTTCTACGGCGAGAAGGGCGTCAGCGCGGGGAACGCGCCCGTCGTCCACGAGACGGCGCACCAGTGGTTCGGCAACTCCGTCACCGAGAGCGACTGGAACGACGTGTGGCTGAGCGAGGGCTTCGCCACCTACTTCACGCTGCTCTACACGGAGCACGCGGCCGGCCGCGACGCGTTCGTCGAGGGGCTGCGCAGGAGCCGCGACACGGTGCTGCGTGTCGAGCGATCACAGCCGGGCACGCCGGTCGTTCACGTCGATTTCAACGAATCCGGCCGGACGGGCCCGAACACCCAGCTCGCGTATCAGAAAGGCAGCTGGGTGCTGCACATGCTGCGCGGCCGGATCGGCACCGACGCGTTCTGGCGCGGCATCCGCGCCTACTACCGCGACCATATGAACGGCCTGGCGAGCACGGACGACCTCCGCCATGAGATGGAGGCGGCGTCGGGACAGGATCTCAGGCCCTTCTTCACGCAGTGGCTAACGCGCACCGGCGTGCCGGCGATCGAGGGTTCGTGGCGATATGACGCCTCGGCGAAATCGATCCTCGTCTCGGTCCGCCAGGTGCAGACCGCCGATCCCTACGAGTTCCCGCTGGAGCTCGGCATCAGCGGCGCCTCGGGTCCTCCCCGGATCGTGAGCCTGCAGGTCGCCGGGCGTGACGCCTCGATCACGATTCCGGTGGACGCCGAGCCGGCGAGCGTGACGCTCGATCCCAACGTATCGCTGCTTGCCGCGTTCGGCGCCTTTGGGCCCGTCCGGAAATAGGCGTGTGATTCCGGGCGCCGAGGGACGGCATTGCACCGCCGCAGACAAAACTGTGAGTGGCTCCATCGGTCCGGTCTCCGTGGCACCACTGAACCGCGATGCGGCAGAGCGCCAGACCGTCGATTGCCGTCCAGTCGAGGGGATCGTCGTCAGCGTCCGCGGCGCGACGTCGGCGCGCGATGCGGTCACAGTCGCCGACGGCAACTTCGCGACCGCAGCCCTGCCGGTCGGGAACCGTGACGTTCAGTGCGGCCGAAGGGCTGACGCCCAGTCTGGCACGACATTCGCGCTTGACCGCCGTCCGGCGACGATGGCATCGTCGTCGTCGGAGGATTGAGCATGCCTGCGCCACGCCTGCGAACCCATGAGTACTTTCTGACCCCGGAAGTGATGGTCCCCCAGGAGCTGGTGTGGGGACTCGTGCGCGAAGCGGCGGCGCCGACGCCCAGGCATCAGCAGGCCGTCGGCGACTTCTTCTTCCACCTTCGGGTACATCTCGCGGAGCGCCGGGCCGGGCGCGTGTGGATGGCGCCGGTGGATGTCGTGCTGGATGACCAGGAGGACCTCGTGGTGCAGCCGGACGTCGTGGTGGTGCTGAACGACCGGCTGTCCCTCGTGACCGACCGCATCTGGGGCGCTCCCGATCTGGTCATCGAGATGCTGTCGCCCAGACCGCGGATTGGCAGTCTCGCAGAGCGGCTCGACTGGTTCGCACGCTACGGCGTGCGCGAGTGCTGGCTGGTACACCCACCGGAACGCGAATGCGAGATCGTGGCGTTCGCCAGCGGCCGCGTGACCTCGCGCCGCGTGTTCCCCGCCGCCGAGCCGCTGGAGTCCGCCATCCTGCCGGACTTCCGGATGGCGGTCGCCGACATTCTGACGGAAACCTGAGCGGACACGGGTCACTCGGATCTACGCGTGGTCAGAGCGTCGAACGGCCCGGCGCCACCCGTTTCCGCAGGAACTGCGTGCGACCCGCCGGGGGCAGCGCCTGCCAGCGCCGGATCATGTCGAGGAGCGCGCGGTCATTCTCGCGCCGGACCGCTGCGAGCCTTGCGACGCGCTTTGTCCCCTTCTTCACGTGCCTTCTCCAGAATCTCCAGCACCGCCCGGTCGCGCGGCCGTTTCGCCGCGCGCTTGCTGCGAATGATGTCGTCGAGTGACGCGACGCGGAGCGGCATGCCCCCGATTTCGATCGACGAGGCCCGGTCCTGGACGCCTTCGAATGATCGGATGCCGTGAATGGCCGCCATGAAGTCGACCTGGAGGCCATCACGATCGCGGACGATCCGGTACAGCTCCGAGGCCGGGTAGAACGGCCGCAGGATTGTCGCCTCGGGGCCGCGCGCAATGGCCTTCAGCTTCGCCAGGTTCCGGGGCGTCTTTCGGAAGAAGAAATCGAAATCGACGGTTGTCACCGGCGCGCCCTGCAGCGCCGCGGCGGCGTTGCCGATCAACACGGCGTCCAGCCGGGCGTCGCGCACCTGTCGGGCAACCTCGGCCAGCAGTGGGGTGGCGTCCACGTCCACAGAATAGTGGCACGGTTTCCGTTCCGACCTGCCCTGCCGCGCGGATGCCGGTAATCTGCTCCGGGTCAGTTGGGCGTCCGGGTATTCCGTGCGTCATTGTCGAAACAACGCCGCCGCCGCTCGGGACGCCTGCGAGCCGTTTTTCGAACTGACGGTGCGCACTGGCCGCGCCGCGCCCCTGATGCGCCCCGTCGCGCATAGCGCGATATCGGAAGGACCCAGGCCGCCGATGCATCCCGCCGTCCACATCGCTTTTGCCCGGACTGCGGGCCGATGGGCCTGCACCCAGTCCGGCCATGAATGCGGCGGTTCAGCGGGCCAGTCGGTAGGCGTCGGCTTGGCGGCGCAGAACGGCCGCAGCCGCCATGTCCTGGACAGCCTCCGCTCGTTCGGCCGCCTCCCGGGCTGCGGCCATGGCTTCGACCTTCCTGCCCTGAGCGGCATACGCTGCGGCGAGGCTCTCGAGTGCGGTGAAATCCCTCCTGTCGGTCAGGTGGACGGCCTGGGTAGCCAGGCGCTCGGCCAACGCGGAGTCCCGAAGGCTTTCGTCCGGAGCCGTCGCGAAGAGCCAGGCCGCGCGCGTCAGAAGCACCGCGTTATTCGGGGACTTCCCTGCGGCGCGACGGAAGTAGAACAACGCGCGGCGGAGGTCGCCCGCGTCCGAGAATGCCTGGGCGAGCACCGGATCGGCGTCGGCCATGTCGGGATTCAACTGGAGCGCGCGTTCGACGTGCTGTATCCCCTCCGCGCAACGTCCCTCTGCGCAGAGCGCGGCGCCGAGCTGCACCTCGACCTGGGCGCGCGTTTCGTCGTCCGCCCACAGCGGTTCGGCGGCTCGCATCTGCGCCTCGGCTTCGGCGTAGCGCCCGCCTGATACCAGCAGGATGCCGTAATTGATACGCGCACGTGCGTTGTCCGGGCGCTTCGAGACCGTGTCGCGCCACAAGCTTGCGGCGTCGGAATAATCCTGCGCACGAGCCCGGGTCGCCCCACCAAGGACGGCGATCACGAGTGCGAGTCCTGCGGCGGCTGAGACCCTGATACTCGAACGGGACACGGGGAGCATGGCGAACAGTGCCAGGACCGCCCAGACGATTACCGCAACGATGGCGATCGTCGGAAGGTACATTCGATGTTCCGCGGCAATCTCAGTGGGAATGGGAAGGATGCTGGACGTGGGAGCCAGGATCAGAAAGAACCAGGCGCCGGCGAAGCCGAGCGGATGACGCCGGATGAGCCCGAGCACGGTCGCGGCGATCAAAGCACAGAGCAGGAGCACGTCAGGCCATACAGCCGTCAGCGAATCAGCGCGCGGCCAGCCGTAGTAGTCGAGCACGAGCGGAGTTGGAAACACAGCCAACCGGATGTAGTGGACGACGACCGTGGACTGCGTCAACAGGTAATTCCAAGGCGTCCAGCCGAAGGCACGTTCACCGGTCGTCGCGGCCGAGAGCGCCGCCGTCGCCTCGCTGCCCGCCCAGACCAGGCCAATCAGCACAGCCCAGGTCCCGGCCAGCGCTGCGTAGAACGCCCGGCGGTCCCTGTCGGCGATCGGATTCCACGGAGCGCGGTCGAACACGACATACCACAGCCACACGACCAGCGGCGCCGTTACGGCCGCCTCCTTCGTTCCCATCGCAAGAGCCGACGCCGCCACGGCAGCCACGCACCACCAACGACGTCTCACGGAACGCGCACCGCGGATGGCGCAGTACAACGTCAACAAGTAGAACACGGCCATCAGCGACTCGACCCGCTGGACGGCATACACGACCGCACCGGTGTTCAAGGGGTGGACAGCCCACACCGCCGACACGGCGAAGGCCGGCCAGTGCGCGCGCTCGGCAGTTGCGAGCCCTGCGGCAACGACAGTTCTTCGCAATATGCCGAACAGCAACAGGGTCGCGACGATGTGGATCAGAATATTGACCGCGTGATACCCAACCGATCCGTGCCCGGCCCAATGATTCAGGGCGAAGGTGAGATTCGCCACTGGTCTCCCTGAGACGGGAGAACCCGGCGGCGGGTGCCAGACGCTCGACCAGCTTTGAAGCGACACGTTCTCGGTAATGGCCGGACGGTCGTCGAAGACAAAGGCGGCCCCGAGGGCGGGCTCGTATGCCCAACCGACCGCGAGCACAATCGCGGCCAGCGCGAGAGCGACAGACGTTGGAACGCGGCGGGAGTGAGGCTGCCTCCCCGGGAGCGGAGGAGGGCTCTTGGGCCGCGATCGGCGGCGGGAGCGACCGGACATGACCGCTACAGCGTAGCGACAGAGCCTGCTTGCAGTCCACTCGGCCCGGATCCTACGGCGTGCGGGTGCGGCTCAGGGTGCTGACGCCGCTGTCGCCAGTTGAAGCCGCCGCCCGATTCGGAGGCGGTCCGACTACCGTCCTTCACTCCATCCCTTCGATGTCCGCGAGATCCTTCGCGCGGCCGGTTGCGGTTTGTTGCGCAGGAATGCATCGCGACCGATGAAATCCACCGGCACGCCCCCGAAGTCGTGCCGGATGCGTCCAGGCCATGCCTCGTCGAATTTCAGCCCGGTGAGCTCTGTGAGTATGTCGACGCGTCCCGGCGGAACACCGAGTTGGTAGACGATACCGGACCGTGAGAAGTCCCCCTCTGCAATCTGGGACATCGGGGCTCCGAACGCGGCGAGCGCCTGCATCACGCGGGGGGCGTTGTCGGGAGTGGCGTCGATCCAGACGTCCAAGTCGCCCGTCGCCCTGGGCCGACCGTGCAGGGCCAGGGTGTACGCACCAACGATGAGAAACCGGACGTCATGGGCGACGAACGCGCGCAACAGATCGACAAAGTCCTGGTTCATCGCGAAACTCGCCTCGCAAGCGCCAGAGTTCCACGCTCAGGCGCCACACCTGAGCCAGGCGCTCGTCCGGCGACAGCGACAGCCAATACTCGAGGTCGCGTCGATCGGCCTCTTCTGCGGACTCGAAGCGCCGTACTGTGACGCCCGATGCGCGCCGCCGCTCCGCGCCCGTTTCCATGCCGCTATTGTAGTGGAAGGCTCATTGCGGCGCCGGGCGTTCACCAGCCGTTGCAGTCGAACTTGAAGCCGCACCGCAGGCAGCGGATGCAGCCCTTGACCTTCGCGAGCTGCTCCGTTTCTCCGCAGTTCGGGCAGACGGTCGTGCCCTCTGCGGCAGCCGTCGCTGGCACGACCGGTCGCGGCGCGTCTTTCTCCTGTTCCGCCATCTGTGCCGCTTTTTTGCCTCCGCTCGTGCCTGCCTCGGCGCCTGCCCTAACCTCGACGCGCGAGTCGTTCGGTCACGTCGAGGATCGTGTCGATGTCCGCCGGACTCACGTACATGTGCGCCGACAGGCGGACGCCGCGCTCGTCGTTCTGCGCGCGCACGCGAACCCGTCGAGCCCAGAGCGCATCCTGCAGCGCCTTCGCCTTGACCCCGTCCACGCGGAACGTCGTGATGGCCGACGCGAGGCGCGGATCGGCTGGTGACGCCACGCGCACTGCGGGGATTCTTGCGAATCCGTCGCGCAGTCGCTGCGTCAGCATCGTGTCCCACCGCTGGATCCGCGGCATGCCGATGCGATCGATGAACCGGATCGCGGCCACCAGCCCCTCCACCACCGGCACGCTGCCGGTGCCGTACTGCATGAACCGGAACGCGCCGTCCGCGTGGTTGTCCCACTGGTAGCTCGCGAGCGTCGTCCAGAAGCGATCCTGGAGGTCGCGCCTGATGAACAGGATGCCGGTGCCCTTCGGCGCCATCATCCATTTGTGCGGGCTCGCGACGTAGGCGTCGCAACCGAGCGCCTGCACGTCCACCTCGTTCTGCCCCACCACCTGCGCACCGTCCACCAGCGCGAGCGCCCCGCGCTCGCGCGCCATCGCGCACAGTTCGCGCGCGGGCAGGAGCACGCCGAGCCCGGACGTGATCTGGCTGAACATCACGACCTTCGTGCGCGGGGTCATCGCGGACGCGAACAGCCGGAGGACGCCGTCCGGACCTTCCGCGAGCACGGGCTCGAGCTTCAGCTCTTTGACGACGATGCCGCGGCGCTTCGCGAGGAGCCGCCAGGGTGAGATGCAGCCGCCATGCTCCTGGTCCGTGCTGACGACCTCGTCGCCTGGCGCGAGGTCCAGCCCGTTGGCCAGGAAGTTCATGCCCATTGTCGCGTTCTGCGTGAGCGCGATCTCGTCGGCCGTCGCGTTGATGAACCGGCCGACCTCGGCGCGCACGTCTTTCAGCGGCTGGTAGCCGGTCAGCGGCTCGCCGTCGGCGTGCTCGTAGGGCCAGTCCGCCAGCTCCGTCTCGAGGCGGCGGATGCCGACGGCGAGCGCATCCACGACCTCGCGCGGCGACGCTCCGAGCGTCCCGGTGTTGCAGTAGGCGACGCCCGGGGGAATGAGGAAGTGGGTGCGCGCCTCGGCGAACACCGCCGCGTCATCGGCCTGCGGGTCGGGAACGAAAGGCGCGATGCGAGAGAGCGCCCGCGCGGCCGGCGCGGCACCCAGCAGGACGCCGGGCACAGCCAGTGTGGACAGAAACCGTCGTCGTGATTGCGCCATGGCGGCGAAGTATAGCAGCCCGGGCGGGAGTCGTCACACACCGCGGGCCACGGCGACGCTGACAGATTCGGATATCGAGTCCGGGCAATCGGATAGACTGGCGCGTGCCCGGTGCCGGCAGGATGGACTGCCGCCGCGAGTTCCGCCGCCATGTTTCCCGAACGCATTGCACGCCTCGCGGCCGACAGCGAATCCGGCGCGTCCGAGATCCTCGGCCGGGCGATCGAGATCCTGCGCGACGCGATCGGCGGCGGGGCAGGCGTCATGGGGATCGCGCGAGCGCTCGTCCGGGCGCAGCCCAGCATGGCGCCGGTCTGGAACGCGGCGCTGGCGGCGCTCGCATCCGATCGCGACCCCGGACGGTTCGAGGCGTTTGCCGAGCGCGTCGCCAGGGCGCCACACCTGCTGACGCGCGTCGCGCTCGACGTCTTCGGCGGCGGTCCGGAGGGCAGCGGAAGCGTGGACGCGGGCCCACCCTCTCGCGGCCGCGGACTTCACATCGTGACCATCTCCTTCAGCGGGACGGTGCTGGCGGTGCTGGAAGCGGTCCACCGCGTTCGGACGCTCCAGGTCTCCTGCAGCGAGAGCCGGCCTGCCCTCGAGGGCCGGACGCTGGCCGCTCGTCTCGCGGCCATGGGCATTCCCGTGACCTGCACGACCGACGCGGCGCTCGGCCAGGCGCTGACGTCCGCCGACGCCGTGATGGTCGGGGCCGACGCGGTGGCCGCCGGCTGGTTCCTGAACAAGGTCGGGACGCGGATGCTTGCGACGACGGCCTCGGCGCAGGGCGTGCCCGTGTACGTGGTCGCCAGCCGGGACAAGTTCGCCTCGCCGGCCGTCGCCGCGAGGCTCGCGGTACGCGAGGGCGCGTCAGCGGAAGTGTGGATCGACCCGCCTCCCGGAGTGACCGTGCGCAACGCCTACTTCGAAGAGACGCCGCTCGATGTGGTCACCGCCATCATCTCGGACAGCGGGATCCTGGAACTCTCGGCGGTGCGCGAGGTGTGCGAGGCGCTCGACCGGGAGTTCCCGCCGACACTGGTGGCCCTCCTGCGCTCGAGCGTCGCCTCACAGGAGTAACGGAGGGACGGAGACAAGGAGGGTTGAATCGGAATGGCGTCGGCGTCCGGGCAAAGCCGGGCGACAGCCACCGGTCGACGCCGACAGCCAGCGCCGCCCACACGCGCCACCAATCTCGGCGGGGATCGCCCTGCCCCCTGAGCCCTGAGCCCTGCCCCTTGAGCCCTGCTACATCTTCCCGTTCGCCGCGACGACCCGGCGGGCTTCGTAGTTCACGACCTGTGCGTCGGCCCGTGCGGCGGAGAGATATGCGGTCCGGAGGAGCTGTTCCTTCCGCTCCTTCAGCGTCTGGGTGATCCCCTCCTTGACCTGTGGCATCGACAGGTCGCGCTGGCCGGCCTGCTCCTTGGCCACCACGAGGACGATCGTGTGCGCGCCGTTCGAGCTGACGACTTTCGCCGTCCCGGGCGCCTGGTTCATGACCGCGTCGCGCAGCGGCGCCGCCACCTGCTTCAACTGGGAGACCGTCACGAACCCGAGATCGCCGCCGCGCGGCGCCGTCTCCGGGTCCTCGGAATAGTCCGCCGCGAGGTCCGCGAACGACGCGCCCTCCTTCAGCCGCTGCATCAGCATCTGCACCTTGGCCGCCGCCGTCTGGGGCGTCGTCGCATCGTCTCCCGTGCGGTTCGCCAGTTGCGGAGTCGCCGCCGGCGTCACGACGATCTGGCCGATGTGATACGCGTCCTCGGCGAGGTTGAACTGCGCGCGGTTGGCGTTGAAGAAATCGGTGATCTCCTGGTCCGAGACGGCGATCTTCGACGTGACCTCCTGATCGATCAGCTTGGCCGTCGTCATCTCCCGGCGGAGGCCTTCGCGCATGTCGTCGGCCGTCAGGCCGCGCTTCTTCAGCTCCTGCTGAAACTGGTCCTCCGACAGGTTCTGCTTCGCCTCGTTGAACTTCGCGTCGAGCTCCGACTGCGGGATCTCGATCTTGAGCGCGCGCGCCTTGGCGAGCAGGATGTCCTGCACGATCAGCTCGTTCAGGATGCTCAACTTGGCAGTCAGCGCCTCCTCAGCCGACGTCGTCTGGGCCCCGTCCTGCGCCCGTCGGAACGCCTTCTCGACGTCCTCCTGCTTGATCGCCCGGCCGTCCACGACCGCCCAGGTATCGGCCGAAGGCGCCGGCCCCTCGGACTTCGATCCACATCCGGCCAGGAGGCCCGATACGCCCAGGACGCCCAGCGTGCCAATGATGAATAGCGTTCGACCGCGTGTCACGTTGTCACCTCTATCAGAGTAGGCGCTATTTCAGCGCGATGTTCAGGTACACAGAATTACGCCCGTACGTTTCGTAGAACGGCTTGAACGGGACGCCATCGATTGTAAACCGGAGCGTCGCCGGATCCCCCTCAATCGATTGGCCGATGTCCGACGCATTCAGCGTCACCGTCCGCCAGTCGGTCCTCGGCCCGGTCTCCTGGGCCGCGAGCAGGACAGGCCCCCAGAAGATGCTGGCGACGTTCGGCTGATCGACCAGCGGATCGAGGTAGAAGTGGAACGGCATCCGCAGCACGATCGTGTCGTTCGCTCGCCACGTGCTGCCGACGCTCACGTAGGTACCCGGGACGGCGTTCACTCGCTGCTCGCGACCGTTCACGTTCACGAAGAAGCCCTTCGTCGCCCACTTCGGCACGCGCACCTTGATGTCGAGCGGACCGCTGCCCTTCACGACGATTTTCGTCGTATCGGCATAGGGGAAGTCGGTCACCTGCTGCACCACGAGGTTGCGCTCGCTCCAGTTCAGCGTCGAGGCGATGAACAGGTTGACGTACAGCGTCTTGTTGTCGGCCGCTCGGAAATAGATGGAGTCCTGGAGCTTGGTGTTGCTTTCGAGCGCCGTGCCGTTGCAGCAGGTGAACCCCGACATGTCGGCGTTGCCGAACCGCTTCTGCGCGCCGGGATTGAGCGGCACGTGGTACGTGTTCCCCGCGTCGTCTTCGGCCACCGACGCGAGGATGTGGTTGTAGATCGCCTGCTCGTAGTGATCCATGTACTTGGCGGTCTGGTCGTACATGAACAACTGGCGATCGAGTTTGAGCAGGTTGTAGGTGGCGCAGGTTTCGTTCTGACCGCCGGTCGCGAGGCCGTTCTTCCACAGCGTGTCGGGCTCGGCGGTGAAGCACTCCGGGTTGTTCGGCACGCGGGCGCCCGCCACGCCGCCGATGCTGTACATGTAGCTATTGTTCACGATGTCCCAGAAGTTCGTGGCAATCAGCCAGTAGGGCAGTTCACCCGTGTCGCGGAACGTTTCGAGCGCCCCGGTGATCTGCGGGATGTGCTGGTTGGCGTGCTTGCCGCGAATCGTGTCCACGTTCTTCGCCAGCCCGGCATCGTGAGCGGCGTCGCCGAAGAAGAACGCGGTGTTGTCGAAGAGCTTCGCGCACGCGAGGAACTGCCGGTCGCCGGTGAGACGGTACAGGCGGGCCATCACTTCGTTCGAGCCGCCGTACTCGCCGGCGATGTAGCGTCCCCACATGTCCGTGCGCGTCTCGGGCGGCAGCGCTTTCAAGCGGGCATAGACCCACGCGCCCATGCCCTTCGCCACGTCCAGCGCCTTCGTGTTGCCGCCGACCTCGTAGCTGTCGAGCAGCCCCGCGAGGATCTTGTGCAGCGTGTAGTACGGCGCCCAGATCTGCGTATCCTGCGTGCCGTATTTCGCCCCCTTCTCGAGCATGATGAACTGATCCGGCGGGTAAGCGCTGATGAAGCCGACCCCCCAGTTCCAATAGTCGGTGCGGATCGCACCGGCCCGCAGATTCGAGTCGAACCCCTCGCGGCCCGGTCCCGGAGGCACGGCCGTCGGATCGGCGACAGACGGACCGCCGTCCTTCACGGGCCTGCCCGACATACGCGAGAGATCGTAGAGCGTGTCGATCATGTAGTTCATCTTGCCGAGAAAGTTCGCACGCAGCGCCTCGTCGTACGTCGTGCTCGCATACGCCTGCGCGAGGGCCGACAGGTAGTGGCCGCTCGCATGCCCTCGCAGGCGCGTCGTCTGGTTGTCCCAGCCTTCGAGCTGCTTCACACCGGCCGGCTGCGGCTGCCCGAAGGCATCCCGGAAGTTGTAGAGGAAGTTGTCGGGGTTGGTGGCGGCGAGGCCTCTGATGAACTTGTCGCGGTTCCTGATGAACGGCGTCTCGCGTCCCCGCGTGTCACGGTCGAGTGTGACGTCGCTCAGCGGGAAGGCCTCCGCCAGCCGGCTCGGCGGCGTGGCGGTCCTCAACGCCATTTTCACGATCACGGTGGCCTTCGGCTCGAACCGCGTGCCGGGCACGGTACCGGTGACCGTGTAGGAACCGGGAGCCCGTACCTGGCTGTTATCCGTAGGCGACGGCCAGATCACCCGCACGTCAGGCCCCTCGACGGCGCTCGGGACAGGCCCCTTCGTGTTGTCGCGGTACGTGGCCCGGATTGTATACGGCAGGTGCGGCAGCGTGCCTACGACCGTGTCGACCCTGACGTCGGGAACGTTCGCCAGGCGGGTTGCGAGCGGAGACTCGTCAGGGATGCCCGCGGTCGACACCACCTGGGCTCGTTGCGGCGCCTGCACCGGATGAGCCGGAGGACCGACCATGACCGCGAGGAGCACGGCAAGAAACGTCCGGATGATCATGCCTGGTCAACTCCCTGGGGGAAGAGCGCTCGAGCGGGCCGCCGATGTCATCGCGGCCGCGGAACATCCGCCAATGATAGGACATTCGACGGGAACCGCCAGAGCGGACTGGCGTATGGTTAAAATAACCATATGGACGCCCGCGTCTTCCGTCTCCTCCTGGCGCTCTTTCCACCCGGCTTTCGCGAGTCCTTCGGCGCGGACATGTACGACGTCTTCGCCGAGCAGCTGGCGGCGGCCCGCCAATGCGGCCGCCTCGCCCTCGTCCGCTTCTGGTGGCGCACGTCGGCCGGGATGCTGTCGGCCGCGTGGCGCGAACGGCGGTCAACCCGCCAGCGGCTGCCGTGGCGGGACACGCTGGTCGCGGACCTCCGGCTCGCCGGCCGCCTCCTCGCACGCGCTCCCCTCTTCACATCGCTCGTCGTCACGGCAATCGCCATCGGCGTGGGCGGCGTCGCGACGGTCTTCAGCGCGCTGAACGCGATCGTGCTGCGCCCGCTGCCGGCGACGACGGATGGTACGAAACTGATATTGATCGACCGCCGCACGGCCGACTCGAGCGAGGGAGTCTCGGCGTCGCACGGGTTCTACCGGCATCTCGCGGACAACTCCCGATCGCTCGACGGAGTCGCGGCATGGAGCCGCGTGGCGCTCACCATCTCGGCCGGCGGCCAGGGACACGAGGTGGCCGGCAGCATCGTCAGCGGCAACTACTTCGCGGTGCTGGGTGTGCGCCCGGCCGAGGGGCGCTTCTTTCTTCCCGACGAGGACGCGATTCCGCTCGCGCGCCCAGTGGCGGTTGTCTCGTACGCGTTCTGGTCGTCGGATCTCGGCGCCGATCCGGACGCCGTGGGGCGGGAGATCACGGTGAACGGCCGCCCGTACCGGCTGATCGGCGTCGCGCCGAAGGCATTTCACGGCGTGTTCACCCCGCTGCGAACTGACGCCTGGGTGCCCCTCGCGATGCAGCCCCACATCCGGCCCGGACGCGATCTCGAGCGTGCACCGTGGCTCTGGGTCTTCGGCAGGATGCGCACCGGCGTGACGGCCGCGCAGGCGCACAGCGAGCTGTCCGCGCTGGCCGAGCGGTGGGTCGCGGCGGCCCGCGAGTCACAGGGGCTGCGTGCGTACACGAACATGCGCATCACTCCGCTGACCGGCCTTCCGGACGACGCCCGGCAGGCGTTGCTTGGCTTTGGTGGCGTGCTCCTTGGCGCCTCCCTCCTGGTGCTCGTGATCGCCGGCGCGAACGTCTCGTCGCTGCTCGCCGCGAGGGCCGTGGGGCGCCGCAGGGAGATGGGCGTGCGGGTCGCGCTGGGCGCGAGTCGCGGGCGGCTCATCCGGCAACTGCTGACCGAGACGCTCGCACTGTTTCTGTTCGGCGGCGTCGGCGGCACGGCGCTGGCCGTTGTGGCCACCGGGGCGCTCGAACGGCTGCGACTGCCCGGCGACGGTGCCCTGACGCTCGAGATCTCCCCCGACGTCCGGGTGCTGCTCTTCTCGATCGCGGTGTCGCTCGTCGCCGGCGCGGTGTTCGGCGTGGGCCCGGCGCTGCGTGGGGTGGGGCGCAGTCCCGGCACGCTGCTGCGGGCCGATTCGGCGGCCGCGGGACGCCGGACGTTCGTGTCGAGCGCGCTCGTGGTCGCGCAGGTGGCCTGTTCGCTCGTGCTGCTGACCGCTGCCGCGCTGTTCCTCCGCTCCCTGACCGAAGGCGCGTCACTCGATCCCCGTTTCGATCCGTCCGGTGTCGCGGTCGCGACGTTCAACACGGAGGCGTACGGCTACGACGAGGCCAGGGGGCGCGCGTTCTACGACGCGCTCCGCCGGCGCCTCGAAGCGTCGCCCGGCGTGGAACGGGTGAGCTACGCGAGCATGATCCCGCTCACGTTCGCCGATTCCGGCACCGTGGCCGTCGTCGATCGAGGAAAGGACGGCGGGGCGCTCAAGCTGCCCGTGCGCAACGGATCCGTCGATACCGGCTATTTCGATGCGCTGCGCATTCCGCTGTTGTCGGGCCGGGACTTCGCGCCGGCCGATGCGACCGCTGCGGTCGCCATCGTCAACGAGACGTTCGGCCTGCGCGCGTGGGGCGACCGACGCCCGATCGGACGGACGTTCCAGATGGGGTCGCGCCGCATCACGATCGTGGGGGTCGCGCGGGATTCCCGCTACGCCAGCCTGACGGAAGGCACCGTGTCGTTCGTCTACCTGCCGATGATGGCGGCGTTCGAACGCACCCGCACGCTGTTCGTGCGCATGCGCCCGGGCTCGCCCCTGCCGGCGGCGCTCGTCGAGAGCGAGGTGCTGGCGATAGATCCGCGACTGCCCCGCCCGGCGGTCACCAGCCTGTCGGGAGAGATTGCCGGCGTCCTGTTCCCGCAGCGTGTCGGCGCCATCGTCACTGGCACGCTCGGCGTGCTCGGCCTGCTGCTGGCCGCGATTGGACTCTACGGTCTCGTCGCCTACGGGGTCCGGCTGCGCCTGCGCGAAATCGGCGTGCGGATCGCGCTCGGCGCGCGCGGCGCGAGCGTGATCTGGCTGGTCGTCGCCGATGCGTTGCGATTGAGCGCCGCCGGGATTGCGCTGGGTCTGGGGGGCGCGGCGCTCGCCGGATCGCTCGTGTCGAGTTATCTGGTGCGTGTCAGCGGCCTCGACGCGCCCGCGTTCGTGGGAGCCGCGGCGGTCCTGATTGCGACGGCGGCGATCGCCGCCTGGCTTCCGGCGCGACGCGCGGCGAGTGCCGATCCGCTGGCCGTGCTGCGTACTGAATGAGGACCTTCGCATGACCATACGCCCGACACGGGAGTTCCTTCCGCTCAAGCCCGTCGACCTCGAGTTGCTGCTCGCGCTGGCGGCGGAGGATCGTCATGGCTATGGCCTCGTGCAGGCGATCGCGGAGCGTACAGAACGGGCTCGTCGTCCTGGACCCCGGCAACCTGTATCGGGTGATCAAGCGGCTCCTGGCCGACGGGTTGATCGCCGAGTCTACGGGGCGCGGGATCGCGGCTCGCGGCGGCGACCGCCGGCGCTACTACCGGATTACCGCCGTTGGCGGCCGCGTGCTGGCCGCCGAGCTCGAGCGTCTGCGCGATCTCGTGAGCGCGCAGGCCACGCGCGCCACGGCGGAGCGGTTCACGTCGTAGCCTGGGCTGAAGCCTGCTGTCCATGGAATGAATTGTGGTATATTCTTTCCAAGGAAGTACCGATATGCCCTATGCGAGCCCGCGTCCCGCTCCGCAGGCCGAGGAGGTTCTGACACGCGCGGCCCTCAATGCCGCCGCCCGCCTGGGGCTTTCCAACAGGGTGACAGCCCGCGTCATCGGGGTCTCGGAAGCCACCGTCTCGCGTATGGGGAGCGGCGCCTACGTCCTCAAACCGGCCGACAAGTCGTTCGATCTGGCGGTGCTCTTCGTGCGGCTGTTCCGCTCGCTGGACGCGATCACCGGCGGCGACGAGACCGTTGCGCGCGCCTGGCTTCGGAACGGGAACGACGCGCTCGGCGGCGTGCCCGTGTCGCTGATCGAAACCGTGCCTGGTCTCGTGAACGTCGTTGGCTACCTGGACGCCCGCCGCGCTCTCGTCTGAGGCACGGCCACTGGCCGGCCGTTGCTGGCGCGTCGTCGAGGCTCAGCACGTGGTCTCGACGCTCAAGCTGGTGAACACGCTCGCCGAACAGGAAGTGCTCGAACGGCTGCTCGAGGAGCACAAGCCGCCGATCCCGCGGGAGTGCCGCCACCTGCACTACCTGCTGTCCACGCCGTTCCGCTACGGTGCGCCGTACCCGCGTGGCTCGCGATTCCGGCGGGCCGGGTTCACTCCTGGCGTGTTCTACGCCTCGGAAACGATCGCGACCGCGGTCGCTGAACTTGCCTTCGCGCGACTCGTGTTCTTCTCCGAGTCTCCGGCGACGCCGTGGCCCGTCAACGCCAGCGAGCACACAGCGTTCTCGGTGCGGTTCAAGACGGCGCGGGGGCTCGACCTCACCGCGGCGCCGTTCGCCCGCCACCACGCGCGCTGGTCACATCCCACCGACTACGAGGCGTGCCAGTCCCTTGCCGAATCGGCGCGGACGGAGGGTGCGCAGGTTATCCGGTACGAGTCGGCGCGCGATCCGGGCCAGGGGTTGAACACCGCCTTGCTGACATGCGGCGCGTTCGCCTCCCGCGCCCCGCTCGAGCGACAGACCTGGCGGCTGCAGACAGGTGCGGCAGGCAGCCGCGCCATCTGCGGATTTCCCGCCGCGCGCCTCGAGTTCGACCGCCAGGCCTTCGCGCGCGATCCCCGAATCGCCGCGCTGAGGTGGGAAAGAGGTTAGGGGCTTCAGGCTTAAGGCTTAGGGCTTAGTCACAATGGAACGACCGGCTCCGATTCGCAGCTCGTGGGTTACGCCGCGTGAATTGGAGTCCACACATCGCAGAGCCACATGCGAAGGAGCCGGTCATGAGCAACGTACGATTTATCGGTCTCGATGTCCACGCGGAAACGATTGCGGTCGCGGCGGCGGAACCCACGGGTGAGGTGCGGTCGGTGGGCGTGATCCCCAACCGGATCGAGTCGATCCGCAAGCTGGTGAAGAAGCTCGGACCTGTCAAGCAGTTGCGCGTGTGTTATGAGGCCGGCCCCACGGGGTACGTGGTGTATTGGCAATTGGCGGCGCTCGGGGTGACATGCGAGGTCATCGCACCGACGTTGGTGCCCGTCAAAGCCGGCGATCGTGTCAAGACGGACCGTCGCGACGCGCTGAAGCTCGCGCGGAGTTATCGCGCGGGCGATTTGACGCCGGTGTGGGTCCCCGACGCGGCCCATGAAGCGCTGCGGGATCTCGTTCGCGCGCGGGAAGCCGCGAAGAAGGATCAACTTCGGGCACGCCATCGGTTGGGCAAGTTTCTGTTACGGCATGGACGGCGACCGCCGACCGCGATGAAGGCGTGGACGCAGGCCCACCTGACGTGGGTGAAGAGGGCGGTGCACTTTGAGCACGCCCCACAAGAGGCGACCCTGCTGGACTACATCCAGGAGGTCGATCATGTCGCCGGTCGGATTGTCCGCCTCGAGACCGCGATCAATGCCGCCGTCCAGGACGCGCCCGTCCGCATGCGCGCCGTGATCGAGGCCCTGCAGGCGCTGCGCGGGATCGCGCTGGTCTCGGCGGTGACCATCGCGTCGGAGGTCGGGGAGCTCTCGCGCTTTGCGAAACCGCGACAGCTGATGGGATACAGCGGGGCCGTCGCGAGCGAGGATTCGAGTGGCCAGCGGACGCGCCGCGGCGGCATTACAAAAGCGGGCAACGCGCATCTCCGACGGGTCATCGTCGAGGGCGGCCTGGGCCTATCGGCACCGACCGGCGGTGGGCGCCGCGCTCCGGAAGCGCCAGGCCACCGTCAGTGCCGAGGTGAAAGAGATCGCGTGGAAGGCGCAGCACCGATTGCACGGCCGCTACCGTGCCCTCATGGCCGGGGGAAATGTAAACAGCAGGTGGTGACGGCGATCGGCCGCGAACTCCTGGGGTTCATTTGGGCCATCGGTGTCCACGTGGAATCCCACACCGCTGACGGGACACCCATCCCGGCCTGACGAACGAGGACAGGCAACGCCGTAACGGTGGTGGCCGAGAGGCACACGGAATGGAGAATCCTCGAGGGCCCTATGCGGCGGGCCTCCGGGCTCGACCCGCGCGCTTAGTCCGAGGCAGCTCCCGACGGATCACGATTATGCGGTTCCGACCCGCGAATATCAGAGTGATCAACCGTCGCGACAGCCGACTCGGCCACCACCGATACGGCGTCGCCAAGAGTCAACCCGTCGAAGACAACGACGAAGACGAAACGAAGACAAGAAAGAGCGCGCTGATGAACAAAACTCTGATCTCACGAACGAGCTGATTTGACAGGGTCGTTCCATATCTAGGGCTTAGGGCGCATGCTAGCCGAGGCGCACGCGGGGCCCCAGCCGACCCGGGGCGAATCACGAATGGCAGAGTCGAAGGGTGCGTCAAACGCCCGCCAGACGGACGAAAGGCCACGGAGGCGATGCCCCGTGGCCCTTCGTGCCGCCGCGTGACGCGCGGTCGCTACTTTTTCGGTGCCGGCTCAGCGAGTTTGGTAATCGTGACGGTGTCGTCCTTCATGTCGCCAGTGAGGACCACGTTGTCGCCAGCGTGGGTCTTGAGGTCGGCGAAGTCCTGGTTGGCGATCTTGTAAACCTTGTCGCCGGACACGAAGACGTAGGCGCTCCCGCGCTTCACGCAGGATTCGACGCACTGCTTGTCGCCGGTCGTCTTCTCATTGTGCTTCAGGCCGCACATCGCCTCGCTGATCTTGCCCGTCCACTCCGCCGCCGACGCCGGGGCGCTCATGAGCACCGCGGCCACGAGCCATAAGACTGTCTTCTTCACGGGTTCCTCCTTCGAGAACAAAGACTGCGCAGTGTAACCCCAAACGGGGAGATTTATTCCCGGTTGCCGGGATTCGCCGGCTCCGGGGATCGCCGCAGCAAGCTGAGGTATCGTACTGCCAGTGCTGACTCGGGCATTGGCAGTAGCAATGGCCGGGCTGGCCTACGTCGTCGCGATCGCGACGTCGACCAATGAGGCCTTGTTTCGGCCATGCCGCCGTCAGTGCAGGCGCGAGCTGATGCGGCCCCAGGATCGGCGCGAACGCGCCGCCCGCGAAACGGGACTTCCGTGAGGAAACTCATCTACAATTCCGCCCATGACCCACGCACTCGAACTCGGGGACGTGACGAAACGCTACGTCGGCCACCTTGCCGTCGATCGGCTCAGCCTGGACGTGCCCCAGGGCTGCATCTACGGCATCCTCGGCCCCAACGGTGCCGGCAAGTCGACGACGCTGCGGATGGTGATGAACATCATCGCCCGGGACAGCGGCGCCGTCTCGGTGCTTGGCGCCGACCCGGTGACGGACCGCTCGGTGCTCCGTCGCGTCGGCTATCTGCCTGAGGAGCGCGGCCTCTACAAGAAGATGGCGGTCATCGACGCCATCGTCTTCTTCGCGGCGCTGCGCGGCATGCCGGAATCACGCGCCCGGCAGCAAGGCGTCCGCTGGCTCGAGAAGATGGGGCTCGCGCAGTGGCAGAAAGCGAAGATCGAGACGCTCTCGAAGGGCATGCAGCAGAAGGTGCAGTTCATCACGACGGTGATTCACGAGCCCGAGCTGCTGATTCTGGACGAGCCAGCGTCGGGGCTCGACCCGGTCAACCAGGAAGTGCTGCGCGACACGATCCTCGGCGCCCGCGACGAAGGGCGCACGGTCGTGTTCAGCACGCACAACATGGACCAGGCCGAGCAGCTGTGCGATTCGGTCTGCATCATCGCGCAGGGACGCAAGGTGCTCGACGGCCCGCTCGGCGCCATCCGGCGCCAGAACGCAGGGCGCCACTACCGAATCGAGTTCGAGTCCGTGACGCCCGTCGTGCTCGGGCTGATGAACGGCAGCGGCGCACTGACGGGTGCGGTGCGGGAGGGAGACGCGTGGACCCTCGAACTGCCCTCGGCCGCAGGCGTGCAGCGCGCGCTGACCGCGCTCGCGTCCGCGGATGTTCACGTCGCGCGCTTCGAGCACGTCAAGCCGTCGCTGCACCAGATTTTCGTCGAACAGGTCGGGCATGCGGAGATCGCCGACCGGCGGCCGGAGGTGGCCCGTGCGTGACATCCTCCTCATCATCAGGCGCGAGTTCAGCGAACGCGTCGCCTCACGCTCGTTCGTCGTCGGCACGCTGGTGTTTCCGCTGCTGATGATCGCGCTGATCCTGTTGCCACGACTCATCGGATCGCGCGGCACGGAGTGGAACCTCGCGGTCGTCAGCGATGCTCCCGCCGGCGTGGCGGAGGCCTTTGCCTCCGCGCTCGGCAGGCCGGCCGAGTCCGCCGACGACAACACCTACAAGGTGTCGACGATCGACGGCACGGTCGAAGCCAGCAGGGATCGGCTTGCCGCACGGCTTCTCGCCAGGGAGTTCGACGGCTATGTCGCACTGCCGGCGGATGTGCTCGAGTCCGGCAGCGTCATCTTCCGCGCCCGCAAGTCCGGCAGCTTCGCGGTCATCCGCGACCTGCGCGCGGCCGGCACGCGGGCCGTGCAGCGGGTGCGTCTCGAGCGCTCGGGGATCACCCCATCGGCCATCGCGGCGCTGGTGGCCCCCGTGCAGATCGACGAGGCGAGGATCACGGAGCGGGGGGAGGAGCGCGGCGGCGCGCTGTCCACGTTCCTCACCGCCTACATCGTGGCGTTTCTCATCTACCTGATGACGACGCTCTACGGCGTGGCCGTGATGCGGAGCGTGCTCGAAGAGAAGACGAACCGGATCGCGGAAGTGCTCATGAGCACCATCCGGGCGTCGCACCTGATGGCAGGCAAGATCATCGGCGTCGGGTCGGCTGCCGTCCTGCAGGTGGTGATCTGGGTGGCGATCACGGTGGCAATCGTGACCCAGTCGGACAGGCTGGGGGCGGGGTTCGCGCTGCCCGACACCGTGATGCAGGCGCTCAACGTGTCGCCCGGCACCGGCGTCCTCCTGTTCCTGTATTTCCTGCTCGGGTTCTTCCTCTACGCATCGGTC
Organism: uncultured Acidobacteriota bacterium; assembly: GCA_963817635.1. Lineage (GTDB taxonomy): Bacteria > Acidobacteriota > Vicinamibacteria > Vicinamibacterales > 2-12-FULL-66-21 > CAWFPR01. The sequence continues at coordinate 116,240 of CAWFPR010000003.1, forward strand.
TTCGCGATGGTGGGCGCGGCGGTGACGAGCGAGCAGGAAGCGCAGTCGGTGCAGTTCATCGCGTTGATTCCCATGATCGCGCCAATGCTGTTCCTCGAGTCGATCCTCAACGCGCCGCTCGGCACGCTCTCGATGGTGCTGGGCCTGATCCCGTTCACCTCGCCGATCACGATGCCGATGCGCATGGCGTCCACGCCGCTGCCGGCCGTCGAGATCGCGGCATCGCTTGTGTTGCTCGCAGCCGGCATCGCGGCCGTCGCCTGGGTCGCCGGCAAGGTCTACCGCGTGGGCATCCTGAGCACGGGCAAGAGGCCGACGCTCGCGGAGCTCGCCCGCTGGGTCCGCTCCGCCTGATCGCGGAACGAACCAGAAGAACAGGGTGAATGCCCCCGGATTTGACTGGAACTTTCTGGCGCGCTACCTTGTCTAAACAAGGTAGCTTGCCACATGAGCATTGACGACAGATTCGCGGCCATTCGCAAGGGGCTCCTCGAGTACCTGATCCTGAAGATCGTCGCCGCGGACAAGGTCTACGCGGCCGATATCCTCAAGCGCCTGGCCGCCACCGACTTCGCAACCCAGGAAGGCACGCTGTATCCGCTGCTCAGCAAGATGCGCCGCGACGGGCTGCTCGACTATGAATGGCAGGAGTCGGATGTCGGGCCGCCCCGCAAGTACTACGAACTGACCGCCAAAGGCAGGACGCAGCTCGGCGAGTTGAACGACTACTGGAAGGGCCTGAACGCGACGATCACGCAGCTCGGGAAATAGCCATGCAGAAAGTCATCAGCATCAACCTGAACGGCAACGCCTACCAGCTCGACGAGGGCGGATACGATGCCCTGCGCGAATATCTGGCACGGGCGGAACACCAGCTCGAGACCAATCCGGATCGTGCCGAAATCGTGGCCGATCTCGAGCAGGCGATCGCGGACAAGTGCCAGCAGTACCTGGGGCCGCACAAGACGGTCGTCGTGGCGGCCGAAATCGATCGGATCATCGCCGAGATGGGACCGGTCGAGAGCGGCACCCACAAGAACGGCGACACCGCGGCAAAGGCGGAAGGCGGATCCGCACGCGCCGACAGCGCGCAGGCCGCCTCACCCCGGCGGCTGTATCGGGTCCCGGCCGGCTCGATGATCGCCGGCGTCTGCACGGGCGTCGCCGCGTTCTTCAGGATCGACGTCACCCTCGTGCGGATTGCGTTCGTCATCGCCGCGCTCATCACCAAGGGCGCCGCCGTCGTCGCCTACCTGATCATGATGTTCGTCATTCCGGAAGCGAGCACGCCGGAACAGGCGAGCGGGAGCGAACCCCTGAACGCGAAAGACGTCATCGATCGCGTCAGGCAGCGGTCCACCGAGGTCGGCCGGGAATGGCGCCGGCAGTGGCGTCGCCAGCACCGGCACTGGCGGCGGTGGCCCACCGGGGCTCCGCTCCCTCCGCCTCCCGGCATGGCTGCGCTCGCGCCCCTGGTTGCCCTGGCGCAGGTCGCGCTGTTCGTGGTGATGGTCGCGATGCTGGTGTCGCTCGTGAACACGGGCGCAATCCTGAGCTGGACCCTCCCGCCCGACGTGCCCGTCTGGGCCGCCGCGCTGGTCCTTCTGATCGCCTATCAGATCGTGGTGGCGCCCCTCAGGGCAGCGCACCGCTGGAGCTGGCATCCCGCCGGCGGCGCCGCGGCCGCACCCTTTGCGTTCTGGAACGCGGTCGCGGGACTCGTCGGGATGGCATTCGTCATCTGGCTCGCCTCGAACCACATCCCGGAGATCAGCGAGTTCCTGCGGCGGCTGCCCGATCTGTTCCGTGATTTCGCGTCGGCGGTGCGAGATCTCGGGGCCCGATGAGGACGCCGGCCGTGAGCGCACGGTGAAGCAGCGACGGCGATCTGCCGTCACTCTGCGCGCAGCGCGGCCACGGGCTCGACCCGGGTCGCGCGCCACGCCGGGATTCCGCACGCACAGAGGCCCACCACGCCCAGCAGACCGACGACCGTTCCGTAGGTCAACGGATCGATGGCCGTGACGCCGTAGAGCGCGCCGGCCATCAATCGCGTCACCGCGGCGGCACAGCACACGCCGACCACGACGCCGGCGCCAACCAGGAGCAGGCCACGTCCGAGCACGAGGCGAACCACACTGCCCTGTGTGGCGCCGAGCGCCATCCGGACACCGAACTCCTTCGTGTGGTGGCTCACGGCGTGCGCCACCACGCTGTAGATCCCGACCGCCGCAAGCGCGAGTGCCAGCACGCTGAACAACGTCACGAGCGACGCCGCCATCGTCTGCGGCCCGATCGAGTCGGAAACCAGCGTGTCGAGGGTCTTCACGTGGTACACCGGCTGCGACGCATCGACCGACTGAATGGCGCTGCGAACGGCGGATATCGACGAGGCAGGTTCGCCGGACACGCGCGCAGCCAGCATCATCATCGGCAGCGGCGCCTGGGCAAACGGCACGTACAGTTCCGGATCCGGGCGGGACGTGAGCTGCGAGTGCTGCACGTCGGCGACCACTCCGACGACCGTCATCCAGGGTGTGCCGTCGCCGGCAATCCGGAGCCGCCGGCCGAGCGGAGCCCCGCTGGCGAGGTACCGCCGCGCGAACTCCTGGTTCACGATGGCGACCGGCTGCGCGCCTTCGCGGTCGGCGGCGTCGAACGCCCTGCCGGTGACGATCGGCATTTCCAGGGTCGCGAAATACCCTGGCGTGATGCTGCGGTAGCCGGCCGCCGGCTCGCGGCCGGGTTCCGGCTGCGGAGCTCCGTCGATCAGGAATCGGCTGCCGCGATCGTACGTGCTGAACGGCAGGGCGTTGACGAACGCCGCCTGCTCGACCGACGGCACCTGCTCCACGCGGCCGAGCGCGTCTTCGAAGAACTGGCGCACGCGCCCCGCGTCGCCGTACCGATACTGCGGCAGCGTCGTCGTCATCGTGACAACGCCGTGGGGATTGAATCCCGGCGAGACGTGTTCCAGATTGCGATAGCTCCGCACCAGAAGTCCCGCGCCGGCGAGCAGCGTCGTCGCCAGCGCCACTTCCGCGACGACGAGCGCGTTTCGCAGCCGCCGGCTTCCGGCGGAACCGCCGGCGCTCGCCGATTCCTTCAAACCGTCCTGCAGAAAGAGCCTGGAACCGCGCAGGGCCGGCACGGCGCCGAAGATCAGGCTCGTCACGAGCGACAGCACAAGGGTGAAGCCCAGTGTGGTGCGATCGATCCCCAGTGTCCCGATGTTCGGCACGGTAGACAGGACCAGCTCCGGAAGACTGGCGCGAAGCGCCTCGAGGGCCGCCAGGGCGAGTGCCGTGCCCGCGACCGCGCCACCGCTCGCGAGCAGCAGATTCTCGACGAGCAACTGGCGGACGATGCGCCGGCGGCTGGCGCCGAGGGCTGCGCGGACGGCCAGTTCGCGGTGGCGCGCGGCGCCGCGCGTCAGCAGCAGGTTGGCCACGTTGGCGCACGCCAGCAGCAGGACGATCGCGACCGTCGCGACCACGATCAGCATCGCCGGCCGGGCTTGTTCGTCACCGAGGCTCTTCATCGGCATCACGCGGGCGCCAACCGAGCGATTGGTCTGCGGATGCTCGCTCTCGAGCTGCCGCATGATGGTGTCGAGCTCGGCCTGCGCCTGCGCGTATGACACGCCGGGCGCGAGCCGGGCCACCGCCGTCGCGCGGCCGGCCGCGCGGCGGTCCGCGAGCGCGGCGACGGCGTCAATCCGCCTGGGGGCCCACAGGTCCCCCTTGAAGTTGAACACCGGGAACTCGAAGTCGCGCGGCATCACGCCGACGATGGTCCGCCGTTGGCCGTCCACCTGCACCTGACGGCCGATGACGGAGCGGTCGCTGCCGAAACGCCGCTGCCAGAGCCCATAGGCAATGACGACCGCGTCACCAGGTCCGGCGCTCGGCGTCCTCGGGGCCAAGAGTCCGGCCGAGCACGCGGCTGGACTCCGAGCAGATTGAACGTATTGCCGGTCACGAGGTAGCCCTGCGCGCGCTCGGGCAGGTCGCCGCCCGTGAGATTGGCGCTCCAGTACGAATAGACGGCGACGTCGGCGAGCGTCTGCGATCGGCGATCGATGTCCAGCACGTCGGCGATCGACATGTTGAACCGGTTCTCGTGCCGCTCGAGGTCCCACGCGAGGACGAACGCCACGCGGGACGGGTCGCGGTACGGCAGCGGCTTCAGCAGCAGGACGTTGACCAGGCTGAAGATCGCCGTGTTGGCGCCGATCCCGAGCGCCAGCGTCACGACGGCCGCAAGCGCAAAACCCGGCGAGCGCCTCAGGAGCCGGAACCCATAGCCAAGATCCTGCAGCAGTGATCGCATCGAGCCGTCTCCTCTTCTTCGTTCGTTCGCCGGACTCACGGGTTCGCGGGACTCGGGGCGCAGCCGATCGACGTGGTAGTGCGCAATCGAGAGGAGCGCGAGCCGGCAGTACGAAGCGCGCGACAGCGTGCCGGCATGAAAGGCCTCCTCGAGATCGCCGGCGATGGCCTCAAACGGCGCACGTGGGAGGAGCACGCGCATCAGAAGCTCGGCCAGCCGCGGCGGACGGTTCATGGAAGTTCGGTCCCCGGTTTCAGCCCCCGAGCCATGCGGGCGAGCGCCTCGCGCGAGCGATCCAGCAGTGTTGCGCCGGCGGGTTCGAGCCGGTAGTGGCGCTTGCGCTTTCCGCCGCGCTGGCTCGTGGGATCGCCCAGGTACGACGTGACGAGTCCGCGGCGTTCGAGCCGATCCATCGCGGTATAGATCGCGCCCGGCGATATCGTCCGCCCGGTGCGTGATTCGATGACGCTGCGAATCCGTGCACCGTAGGCCTCCTCGTCGTGCAGGAGCGCCATCAGCAGAAGCTGTTCGAATTCCCCAAGGTACATCCGCATAGTTGTAGTGTAGTTAATATCAAGATTCTGGAACGAAAGCAACGTCTTGCCAAGCGCCGGCCTTCCCGACAAAGGTGGCAGCGGCAATCCGCCAGGCGTGCCGTCGGCGATCGAGGCCGCGCCGAACGCCGCCCGAGAGCGCACGGTAACGTCAGCGCCTGGGCACGACCAGCCACGACCGGCTGCGCACCTGGGCGCCGGCGCGCTTCACCTTCACATGAATCGGATGGGGCTGACCGTCGCGGTCATCGTCGCTCCCCTCGACACCCAGCAGGTAATGCGCGGAGGTTTCGCGCAGGACGCGATCGAACGCGACGTCGGGCGAGGTGCCCTGGACGCGCAGGACGGTCCCCCCGGCGGCCCCGGCGACGATCTCGAGCCCGGTCGCGGCCATGTTCGAGTCGCGGAAGTAGCTCGTGCGGAGTCCCCCCTTGGACGTCACGGTCTGCAGAAAGCTCCAGTCCAGGTGCAGGGCGAACACCGACACGTTCGACATCGCCGCCTCTCGGCCGAGTTGTGCAATCTCGCCGCCCGCATTGACGCGGCCACCGGCGCTGTCGGTGGAAATCAGCCCGCCACTGACGAGTACCAGCACCTTCGGACCGGGAATCGCGGCGAGCCCGCGTACGAGGCCCCTGAGACCGCCGACGCTCTGCGAGACCCGCATCTCCATGAAACCGGCCAGGCCGATCGCCTCCATACGCACGTCGTTCTGGCTGCACCCGCCCTGCGCGCACTCGCGCCGGAACACGCGCAGCAGCGCGTCGCGATCGCCGTTGGCGATGTCAATCGCCTCGGAGGGTGCGAGATTGAGCCGGCCGCCGGGCTCGTCGAAGAGCCCCGTGATGTGCTGGAGCTCCGCGCGAACCGCCGCGTGATCGTCGGTCAGGTCGTGCTTCGCGACACCGGTCGGGTAGGCATAGAGACCGACCAGATCGTCCGGCTGCATTCGGTCGATGAACCGCTCGGCCGCGCGCACCGCCGCCATGGCGTTGTCGGCGCGCAGGCTGTGCTCGTCCACGGCAATGACGAACATGCGGCGCGCGCGGGGCGCTGCGGCCGCCTCCCCCGGCGATGGCTCGCTCGTCTCGGCCGGCGCCGCAGCGTACGACACGAACTGCACCGACGCGACCCGCCGGCGCCGGCCCGAGATCTCGACCTCGAAGTCCTCGGGCCGCAGATCGACGATGGGCTTCCCGGTCCGGTCCACGACGTGCACGTCCACGGCGACGATGGCAACGCCGGTTTCGAAGGCTGGTTTCGGCAGCTGCTGCGCCTGCTGGCCGGCCAGCACGGCCGGTGCACAGGCAAGCGTCGCCAGCACCCCGTGTTGCCACGACGATCGGCTCAGCGTTCCCCTCACGGTCGAATCAGCACCGACAAATCGACGACGAAGGCGGCACGGGTCAGGAACTCGGGACCGCTGTCGAAGCTGGTTCGCGGATTCCCGAAATCACTGCCCTTGAAGCCCTGCGGCACGAATGATGTGTCGATCTCGAGTCGCAGGATGTGCGCGTATCGTTCTGTAGGCCCAGGCCGGCACGAACGCGAATGGGCTGAACGAGACGCTCGCCGGGGTGAGCGTGAGTTTGTTGAAGGCGTCGAACCCGTCCCCGGACAGTCGCATGAATCCGATCCCAGGTCCGATGTCGATGGCCGGATGGACCCGGAACAGATAGAGCGCGGACACGGCCTTCAAGTGTACGGCCGCTGCGTTGTTCGGGTCATCTTCCGGCAGATCCTTGAAGCGCCGCGCACCGTCTTCGCTGGTGAACGACACGAACCGCACGGCGAACACCTGCCGGATGTGCCGATCGCTGTGGGACCAGCAATCCGGCAGCCTGATCCCGTCGTCGCGCACGCAGGCGATCGGCACGCTGAGCACAGGGCCGTCCCCCCTGAACGGTCCGGGCCCGCTCAGTTCCTCCAGCCAGGCCCAGAAGCTCGCGGGCTCCGGCGTGCGCGTCTGGTCGGACACAATCCGATGAGCGCGACGATGATCAGCAGTCGGGCGTTTCTCATTGACCTGCTCCTCCGATTAGGTCGATTGCCGCGGACTTGAAGTCAGCGAATGTCGCGTAGAGGCGTGAAGATGCTTTCGGTGATGCCCGTCTGTTGCAGCGACGGGTCGCCACGGGTGACCACGCGGGTCCGCGGGGGGATGCTCTCCGGACAGTACAGCAGGAGTTGCTCGCCATCCTCGCCGGTGACGTAGCATCGCATCGCCCCGTAGCCGACGCGCTGGGCCGAGTTCTTCCACATGATCCGGTACGGCAGCCTCGTTGAGCAGCAGCAGCATGGCGAGCACGGCCACCAGCGCGGTGAGCGGACCGCCGCCGCCGCTCGTCCGGTTGCGCGAGCGCAGGCGCACGACACGCACCAGCCCCGCGGACAGGCCAAGGAACAGCAGCGTGAGCGTCGCGCGATACAAAACCCTCTCGTTTTCGCTCGCCGGCCAGAGCGGCCACAGTTGTGAGCGGATCGGCGGTGCCGATGCCGATCGTCCAGGCCCGGATCAGGGCGTAGAAGCGCCAGACGGTGGCGGCAAGCGCAACCAGCCCCACCGTCGTCAGCGCCTGCGCGAGCACGATCGGATCGTTCAGCGACAGGCCCTCGGCAAGCGCGCGGGCGCCGGCGCCGACGCGCCGCGCGCGGCGATCCACCGCTGGCACGAGGCTCACCACCCGCACCACGAACCGCACGGCGGACACGGCGACGATCACCAGCGCGATCTGGACGAGCGGCGCCGCGAGCGATCGCGCACCCCAGACGAGATACGCGCTCTGCGCCTCGTGCGCGAACGCGCCACTGCGCTCGAGCGTGATGTTGAAGGCCGCCGAAGTGATCCGCCCGAGCACCCACAGAAGGAGAGGAAGCGCCGCCACGCCCGCCAGCAGCCGCACCGCGAGACGTCCCCGGCTCCTGACCGGGAACGGCCACGTCGCGCGCCGTACCGGTTCGGAAGAGCGCCTCCTGCACCCCTCGAGCGCCGTGCCCATCTCGACGGCCGTCTGGTAGCGCAGGCGCGGATCCGAGGCAAGGCCGCGTGCGATCACGTCGGCCAGCATCGGCGGCACGCGGCTGGTCGTGCTGTCGGCGCGGGGAAGCGTCTCGAGCGCCGCCATCAGGAGGTCCAGCGGCTCGGTCGACGCGACGGGCCGGCGGCCGGTGGCCATCTCGAAGAGAATCACGCCGAGGCTGAAGAGGTCGCTGCGCTCATCGGCGGTCTGTCCGAGCAGCTGCTCCGGGGCCATGTACGGGCGGCGTGCCTGGCTGCACGGTACGCGACGGTGCCAGCACGGCGGCGTCCGTCCTCGTCGTCGCCGTCGCCGCCGGGGCGCGGCCGATTGCGACCCCGAAGTCGAGCACCTTGACCGAACCGTCCGCGGTCACCTGGATGTTGGCCGGCTTGAGGTCGCGATGCACGATCCCGCCGCTGTGCGCCGCGGCGAGCGCCCCGGCAAGCTGGCACCCGATGGCGACGACGCGATCGATGGGCAGAAGCCCGCGCCGGAGGAGAACGGCGAGGCTCTCGCCCTCGACGTATTCCATGACGATGAAGGCGCGCCCCTCGTGCTCGAGCACGTCGTGTACCGCCGCGACATGGGGATGGGATATCCGCGCCGCGGCGCGCGCCTCGCGGATCACGCGCTCCTGGAGATCGGTGCCCTCCGCCGTCGAAGGCAACAGGCACTTGAGCGCGACATGCCGATCGAGCCGCGAATCCTGCGCGAGGAACACTTCGCCCATGCCGCCTCGGCCAAGACGATGCAGCACGACATAAGGCCCGATGCGGGCGCCGGTCGGTATTTCGGGGAAGTCCCGCGAAACGAACCCGGGCGCGTCCGCGCCGGCCGTGAGGAGGGCGGCCAATCCTTCGCGCAGTGACGGATCGCGACACTGCTCCCTGAGAAACCGCTCACGGTCGGACTGCGGCCGTTCCATGGCGGCAAGGACCAGCTCTTTCGTGCGTTCCCACGATGTTCCGCTCATCGAACCGCCTGCAGGCGTTCCTCCGCACGCGATGCGCGTCGGTCCGGGACGCTGGAGCGAAGGCATAGTATGCCGGGCCCCAGACCATGTAAAGCGGCGCGGCCGTCGCTCATCCCGGGCCGGCGCCAGCGATGCCGTTCTGCCCGAGCCGACTTTTTAGGCTTGCGCGCGGCCCCTCGACGATGGCATCGTCGTCATCGTCGAGGCCGGGGGAGACGAACGACCACCATGACCACGACGTGTGCCCCCGCCGGCGAACTGCTGCCGCACCTTCAGGCCCGCTTCGGCCATCACGACTTCCGTCCCGGACAGGAACAGGTGGTGAGCGCAGTCCTGAGGGGGCGCGATGTGCTCGCCGTCATGCCGACCGGGTCGGGAAAGTCGCTCGGCTATCAACTGCCCGCCGTGGTCCTGCCCGGAACGACGCTCGTCGTCTCGCCGCTGATTTCCCTGATGAAGGATCAGGTCGACGAGCTCAATCGGCGAGGGATCCAGTCGGGCGCCCTGCACTCGATGCTGTCAGGCGGCAGCCGGCTGGAGGTGATGCGCGCCGCGCGCTCAGGCCAACTGCGGCTGCTGTACGTCGCGCCGGAGCGGTTCGCGTCCGACGAATTCCTCCGGCTCCTCCAGGACCTCACGATTGCGCGCTTCGTCATCGACGAGGCGCACTGCGTGTCGGAGTGGGGCCACGATTTCCGCCCGGACTATCGCCGCCTGCGGGCGGCGGCGGCGGCGTGCCGTCCCATCGACCCCACCATGTCGCGGCCGCCCATCGCGGCGTTCACCGCGACGGCCACTCCGGAGGTTCGCGCCGACATCGTCGCCATGGTGGGCCTGCGCGACCCGGAGATTCTCGTCGCCGGTTTCGATCGGCCCAACATCTACCTCCGGGTCACGCGGCTCGACGACGAGGCGGAGAAGCCGGAGCTGCTTCCGGGCCTGGTCAGCGGCCGTCGCGCCCTCGTGTATGCGGCAACCCGGCGCAGCACGGAAGCCGCTGCGGCAACGCTGCAGGCGGCTGGCGTCGAGGCCGCCGCGTACCACGCGGGGCTCGAGGATGCGGAACGCACGCGCGTGCAGGATGCCTTCGCTGCCGGATCCCTGCGCGTCGTCTGTGCCACCAACGCCTTCGGGATGGGGATCGATCGTCCGGACGTGGACGCCGTCGTCCACTTCGCGATTCCCGGGTCGGTCGAAGCCTACTATCAGGAGATCGGCCGCGCGGGCCGCGACGGACGTCCGGCGACCGCCACGTTGTTGTGGGACTACGCCGACGTGGCGACGCGGCAGTTCCTCATCGACAGCCCGCGGCGCGGCAAGCCGCCTCGCGGGCCATCGGCGGGCGCCGTAGCCGGCCAGGCGATGGAGCCGGCCGACACCGCGCGACGCAGGGAGATCGAGCACCGCAAGCTCCAGCGGATGATCGCGTATGCCGACACGGCGGACTGCCTGCGGGCGACGATACTCCGCTACTTCGGCGATCCAACGGCCGGCCACCCCTGCCAGGCATGCGGCAACTGCCAGCCACACGGGATCGATGCGTACGAGCGGGAACTCGTGCGGAAGATCCTCTCTGGCGTGGCACGCGCCCGAGGGCGCTATGGCGAGGGGAAGATCCTGGCGATGCTGATGGGCCAGACGGGCGACCTGCCGCCCGGCCTGGCCACGCTGTCAACCGCGGGCCTGCTTCGACAGGAGGATTCCCGGACGATCGGACGATGGCTCGAGGCGGCGGTGGCCGGCGGCCTGGTCGAGGTGTCGAGCGACAGACATCGGACCCTCAGCCTCACGGCGCTGGGGCACGATGTGATGACCGGACGCGCGCGGGACCCGGACATTCAGCCAGCCGCCAGCGCGGCCGGCCTGCTGTCGCGGCGGCGCTTCCGGACGCGCGGCAGGGCCCATCGCCGCCCCAGGTGGCTGGACGAATGGTGATCGTCGCCCACGCCTCGGCCCGGCGTCATCGTGACGTGGTGGCACGTCGAGGAGCAAGCGCGGAGTTGTCGTGTGCGCTCGCGGCCCTACGGGAGGGGCGCTACCTCGCCGGACACGACGGCGAGGCGCTCGGCCTGGCTCGGAAGAAGTCTTTCGATGGCGCCGAACAGCGCATCTGGCTGAATAGGCTTCGAGACGTAATCGTCCATGCCGGCGGCGAGACACCGTTCGCGATCGCCCATCAGCGAATAGGCGGTCATCGCAATGATGAGAACGTGGTCGCCGGTTGCTTCTTCCTTCCTTCGAATTCTTGCGGTGGCTTCGAAGCCGTCGATCTCCGGCATCTGAACGTCCATGAGGACGAGGTCGAAGTGCTTCCCGGTCAAGCCGGTCGATCGCCTCACGCCCATTCGCGCACGTGACGACGCGGTGCCCGTGTTTCTTCAGCACACCTGAAGCGACGAGCTGGTTCACCACGTTGTCCTCGGCCAGCAGAATGCGCAGCGACGTTCGCTGCCGGGGCAGCGGCAGATCCGCCGTCGGCGCCGGCATGGCCTCGAGACGCGGGGAGCCCGTTACCTGCAGGATGGCGGCGAGCAGTTCGGCTTCGCCAACCGGCTTGGTGAGATAGCCCGCCAGACCCAGTGCGCGGCAGCGCGCGACATCGTCGCGGTGTCCCTTCGCGGTCAGCATCATGATGGTGGGGACCGACAGCGTGGGGCTCTCGCGGATCGCCTCCGCCAGACGGAGTCCATCAGTGTCGGCCGTCTTGCCATCGGACAGCACGACGGTGAAGGGCTCGCGGGCCGCGACGGCGTGCGCCAGCATCCGGAGGGCATGAGGACCGTCTGCCGCCTGGGCCGGGGTCATGCCCCAGCTCACGAGCAGGTCTTCGAGAAGCTCGCGATTCGTCCGATTGCTGTCCACGACCAGGATGCGGATCCCTTTCAATCGATCCGCCTCCGCGGGCTCGTGAGGTTCGACGGGGCTGGACATGCCGAAGGTGGCAGTGAAATGGAACGCGCTGCCCTGGCCGGGCGTGCTGACGACCCAGAGACGGCCTCCCATCATCTGCACGAGCTGACGGCAAATGGTGAGCCCGAGGCCGGTGCCTCCGAAACGGCGGGTGGTCGAGCCGTCGACCTGCGCGAACGCGTCGAAGATGTGGGCCTGCTTATCGACGGGGATGCCGATGCCCGTATCCTCCACGATGAAATGCAGACACGCCGACTCCTGATCCGCCGCGTCCCGTTGCACCCGGAGGTTGACCTCACCTCGCTCGGTAAACTTCAGTGCGTTGTTCAGCAGGTTCAGGAGCACTGGCGAAGTCGGCTCGGGTCGCCAATCAGGTCGTCCGGCACGTCGGCGGCTACAACGTAGTTCAGCTCCAGCCCTTTCGGATGGGCGATCAGCGCGAGCGTCTTCAGCGTCGGCTCGATGCTGTTGCGGAGCGTGAAGGCAAAGGCTTCCATCTCGAGTTTGCCGGCCTCGATCTTCGACAGGTCCAGGATGTCGTTGATGAGGCCGAGCAGGGAGTCGGCGGAAGTGCCGACCAGTTCGGCGTAGCCGCGCTGCTCGGCGTTCAGGTCCGTGTCCAGCAGAAGGCGCGTCATGCCCATGACGCCGTTCATCGGCGTCCGGATCTCGTGGCTCATGTTCGCGAGGAACTCACTCTTGGCCCGGTTCGCCGCGTCGGCACGCAGCGTCTCGCGTTCAGCCCGGGCCTTTTCCTGGGCCAACTCGAAGGTGCGCACCGAAACCGCCTCCTCGAGCGCCTGCTGGATCTGCTGCTGGCGCAGGTTGCGTCGACGCACGATGAGCAGCAGCGCGGCCGGAGGCGTCAAACCGAGCAACGTGAAGAACCACCAGGTGCGCCACCATGGACGCCGGATCTGGAATGCGAACACGGCCGGCTGCCCGCTCCACTGGCCCCCGCCGTCGCTCGCTTCGACCTCCAGCCGGTAGTCGTTGGCCGGCAGCCCCGGGAACTGCAGTTCCCCGTTCGGGGTTTCCCGCCAGTCGCCGAACAGCGGTTGAAGCCGGTAGCGGAAGACCATTGAGCTCTCGCGGGCGAAGCTCAGTGCCGAGAAACCGCAACGCCAGGGAGTTCGAGTTGTAGCCGACGGACAGGTAGCGACCGTCGTCGACGCGCGTCTTGCCCAGCGTCACCTGCGTGAACTGCACCGCGGGCGGCCGCGCCTCACGCATTCGACGGCCTGGCGTGAAACGCGCGACGCCGCCGCTCGTGCCGATCCACACGGTGCCGTCGGGTTCGGCCGCAAACCCCTGCAGGTCGCAATCGTCCCAGATCAGGCCATCGTTGCGATCGTACTGATGCCATCGCGTGCCGTCCCAGACGCGCACGCCCTGATCGGATCCCGACCAGAGCTGGCCTCCAGCATCGAACCCGAGGAAGTAGGTCATGTCTCCCCGCAGGCCTGCTTCGGCGCCATAGTGGGGTCATGGAGAGACGCTTCCCGTCAACCAGGATCCGCGTAAGGCTGCCGGATAACCAGTAGCCGACCCAGATCTCGCCCGTCGCGGTGGCTGCGATCGACAGCACCACGTCGTGGCGCAGGCCGTCGGTCGTGGAGATCCGGCGCCACCGGTTACCCGACAGCCGGAACAACCCGGTGCTCGTGCCGACGAGGATCGTTCCATCGGGGCCCTCGACCACGGCCCAGCAACTCACCGCAGGAACCTCTTCCACGCGGCGGAATCGCTTGGTGGAGAGCTCGGCGACGAACAGGCCTTTCTCGGTGGCCGCCCACACCCTGCCCGATCGATCCAGTGCCAGGGCATAAGGCGAGACGGCGGCGAGCCCTTGCGCCTCCCGGAACCAGTCGACTTTTCCGGTGCGAGAGTCGATTCGTGCCGCGCCATTTCGCTCCGTGCCGAGCCACAGGCTTCCGTCGGGCTCCTGCCGCACAGCGTGGACCGGCATGCTTCAACCTTGTGGTCCCTCTGCCACGTCCATCGGTCGCCGACCTTCCGACCCGCGAACAGGCCGGCCTCAGTGCCGGCCATCACCGTGCCGTCGGTCAGAGGCAGGATTCTGGTAGACCAGCTCGCTGTCCAACCCGCTCTGGGACGTAAATCCTTCCCACTCCCGGTAGCCTCGCCATCGGGCCAGGCCGCGTCCAGCGAGCCCCACCCAGATCGAATCCTCCCGGTCTCGCAACACCGAGTACACCGGACCCAGCAGCCCCTGCTCCTTGCCCACGGTTCGAAAATGCGCGCCGTCGTTGATGGTCAGGCCTTCAATCGTCGGCACCAGCAGCCGGCCGCCGGCATCCACTGCCAGCTGGCCACCGCCGGCCGTCTGCGGAAAACCTGGATCCGATGCGTCGAAGCGGCGGCTTCCACGCCGCATGATGGCAAAGCCCTGAAGGTTGTGCACCCAAAGATCGCCGCTTCCATCCCTTCGGATGCTCATCCATTTTCCGGCGCGCAGGCCGTCCGCATCGCCGAATACCGTCACCTGATCGCCGCTCATCAGGCACAGCCGCGTACCGCAGCCGAACCACACGTCATTCCCTTCCAGGAACACTCCATGGGTATCGGGAGCATCAGTGCCGCGAGGTCGAGCCAGCAGTCGAAAAGCCAGGGCGCTGGCGTCGGCTGGTCTCGCCACGACACCGAGACCGCGATCCGTAGCGATGAAGGTCCGGGCCCGGCCGTCGAACTGGATTGCGCTGTAGCTGTCGATACGGGCGCCTGCAGGCGGCACCGGTCCGAAACGATTCCCGTCCTGCTCGTAGAGCCCGGCCCGATACCCGACCAGCACGCGTCCGTCAGGGGTTTCGCCGAGACTCAGAACGACGTCGCGTGGAAGACCCTCGGCCGACCCGTACCGTTGAAAGTGTTGACCGTCGTAGCGGAACACGCCGTTTTCGGTTCCGGCCCACACGAAGCCGATCCGATCCTGAAACAGCACTTTGACGGCGGCGTTGGTCAGCCCGTCCTCCGCGCCGTAGTAGCGGAAACTGGACCGCTGGGCCGACGCGGGCGGAGCCTGGGTGAGGCACGCCAGCATCAATGCGAGGTGCACGAACGGCCGCTGCGACATTGCTTTCATTCAGAGCACGGCGGCTCGTGGCTGGGATGGCCCTGCCCGAGCATCACGCTGCGATTCTGTACGGAACCCAAGCGAAGGGGCTCGACGGAGCCCGACGTCACCGTTGATGCACGGGGGCGGCCAAATCACTCAACGACGACGGGAACCGCCGGGGGGGCCAAAATGGGCGGTGATCCTCATGGTCGCGTCCTCCCGGTGCCGGTCAGCCGACATGAGCTTGTCGCAGGTCCGACAGCCCCACACTGTGGTTTGGCCGCCATCAGACAGGCAGGTGATCAGGTCGCGGCATTGTTCGCCGCTGACGCCGGCGCCTCCTTGCGAACCAGCTTGCCGAGCGCATCGCCATCGGGGCGGACGAGTTCGGCGACGCGGGCACGATTGACGTCGGCCACGATGATCCGGCCGACATCCACCTTGACGTCGGCGAAGATGCCCAGCCGCCTCATCTTCTGCGTCTGGTGCTGGTTGTCGTCGGTCGGCGCCACGTAGTGCGCCGACACCGCCTTGTAGCGGTGCACGAGGAACAACTGGGCGAGCGTCATCAGCCGCTTCTTCCGGAGCGTCGGGTCGGTCGCTGAGTCGCGCACCGACAGAATGCTCCGGCCGCGGCGATCGTGGAAATTGGCGAACACGACGCTCGCCAGTTCGGCGTTCCGCTCGTCCAGGATGCGCAGGGCGAGCAGTTCCGACCCGGCTGTGTGCGGCCGCAGCTCGACGCGGATGGCGCGGCGGAAGTCGTTCGCGGCCCTCCAGACCTGGAGCCACTCCTCGAGGAGCCGAGTCGGCACCTCCGTCTGGATCAGGTGCTGGTGCTGGGTGGAGCCCTTCCCCATCGCCTTGGTCGCCGCGGTGCGCCCGGAGGATGCCATCAGCGCGCCGTCGAGGCGCGGCCCGCCGACCAGCGTCTGCGGCGTCTTGTAGGGGGACTCCACCAGCCGGAACTTCCGCTGGAGACGCGCGAGCGCGAGCATCCCCTCCTCCTTCAGCGCGCGGCGAAATCCTCGGCCGCGAGGCCGTCGATTTGATGCCCGCCGTACGTGATGAAGTTGAAGACGAACCCGAGCTTCCCCAGCTCCGCCGGAAAGCGCGTCATCTCCTCGTCGCTCATGCCGGTCGTGTCCCAGTTGAACGATGGCGAGAGATTGTAGGCGAGCATCTGCTCCGGAAACCGCGCGTGGATGGCATCCGCGAACCTCTTCGCGTCGGCGAGAGTCGCGGTCTTCGTCTCCATCCAGAGAATGTCGGCGAACGGCGCCACCGCGAGCGATTTCGCGATCGCGTAGTCGATGCCTCCCTGGATCTGGTAGAACCCGTCCGGCGTCTTCGACAGCTCGGCGTTCCAGACGGCGTCGAGCCCGAGCGCATTCGCCTTCTCACGCGCGTCGCGCCACGACGCGCGCTCGGCAAACGCGAACCACTCGCCGGTCTCGACGTCCACGGGCTCTCCGTCAGCGGCCAGCAACGCGATGTGCTCCGCGACGGCATCTGCGTAGGTCTCGAGGCCGGCCTCTTCGCGCCACGTGTCCATGTACAGGCCACTGACGCGGTCGAGGGCAGCGTCGATGGCGGCGCCGCCCCGCAGCAGGCCTCCGGCCGCTTCCCGATCGCCGGGCCGAGCCCGGCGCTCTCGAGCCACTCCAGCGCCGAGCGGGTACCTCGTTGTCCGAGATCCCCGACAGCAGGTGCCCGCGGACCTGCTCGACGCCCAGTTCGTGCAGGCGGCGCAGGATCGCGAACGATCCGGCCTTGAAGCTCGGAAGGTCGGTATTGGTGGCGCCGAGGATGAACGGCTGATCGCGCTCGTCGCTGCAATTGTCCAGGAACGTGGCCGACTCGGCGTCCGTGCGCGCGACGATGATGCCCGGCACGCCCATCACGTCGAGTTGCAGCCGCGCGGCGCTGAGCCGCTTGATTTGCTCGTCGACGGCAACCAGCACCTTCCCGCCCTGGTGTCCACACTTCTTCAACCCCGGCTTCTGATCCTCGATGTGGTACCCGGGCACGCCGGCCTCGACGAAACGCCGGATGAGGTTTCGCACGTGCGCATCGCCGCCGTGCCCCGTGTCGGCGTCAGCAATGATGAAGGGGCGATAATCCACCGGAGCGGCCTTCCGCTGCTCCTCCGTCATGCGCATCCGCAGGAAGTGCTGGTTCCTGTCGGCCGTCAGCAGCGCGCGCACCAGCACGGCCGCCTCGTCCGGCACCTGGCCGAGCGGATAGCTGGCCAGATCGGGCCCGGGGTCTTCCGTCGTCGATCCCTTTGCCGACGTGGCCCAGCCGCCGAGGTAGATGCCCTCGATGCCGATGCGCTTCATCGTCACGGCCTGCCCTGGCGAGTAGGGGCCGAAGGTCGTGATCGATGCGCGCTGGTCGAACAGCTCGCGGAGGCGCGCATAGAACGCCTCGGCTGCGCGGCGCGCAACCGGGTAGTCGGTCTCGATGGTGCCGCGCTGCTCGGCGACCTCGGTCGCGGTGTAGAGGCGGACGGTGTGGGCGAAACGCGGCCCGTCCATCCACTTCCGAATCGCCCCGGTCTGTGGCTCGCGTGCGCTCATCGTGCCTCCCGGCTCCCGGCGCGCTGCGGCGCCGCGTCGAAATCGAGGTTTCCGGTCATCCGCGTGCCGTCCCGGCGGAACGCGTCCATGTACATCCGGATTCGTTCCCGCGCCTCGGCGAGGTCCCCGCTCCCGAGCGTCAGGTTCAGCAGGTCGATGTACCACGGCGCCTTGACCGGGTCGGCGACGACAGTCTCGACGATCTCGCGAGCGACCGGCAGGCGTCGTCTCCTTCGACGCGTCGTACACGTCGCGATTGCCGGCGCGGCGCAGCTTCGCGTATTCCTCGTCGAGCAATCGGTCGAACAGTTCGCGGGTGAGCGTGTCGCCCGCCCGGACGCCGGTGGCGGGATCGTCATCGGTGAATGCGCCGGCCTTGTGCAGCCACTCCCAGAGAATGCTCACCCGAATCTCGCCGGTCGCCATATCCTCCATGAGATACAGGACGTCGTCGTTGCCAAAGAAATCTGCCGGCTTGAGCGCGGCGGCCTGGAGACCCTGGCCGAACGCGTTGCCGTACTGGAGCGCCACGCTCAGCAGATCGCGCGCGCCGCGCACGGTGCGGGGCGCCTGCTCGAGCAGCAGCAGGCCATCCGCGTCCGCTCCGGAATAGGTGAGCGGCGGGAACGTCCGCCCGAGCTGGTTCGCCTCGCCCTTCGTTTCCCACACCGGCCGGACGATGTGGACCATCTTCCAGTGGGCGACCCATTTGCCGCTGGCTCCCGCGCGCTGTTCGCGTTCGCCGCCCGCCACGGCGCGGCGCATGCCGTCCTCCACGCCGGCGCGCGATCCCACCGGGATGTTCGGCTCCATGCCCCCCTGCCACAACGCGAAGCGGCCGTCACGGTCTGGCGTGTTGACGGCGCGGCGCACGCGATCCTCGTACTCCCGCATGTAGCCGTAGGTCATCGTGATCGCGTCGATGTTCGGATTCACGAACCCGGGATCCCAGGCCAGCGCGTCCGCGACGCTGTTGATGTAATCCCATCGCCCCGTGTTGAACCCGACGAAATGGCCGCCGAGCGCCGCGCGGATTTCCATCAGCTGGAAACTCGCCTCGAGCTGCTCGACGAGCACGTACACCTTGATCGTGCCCGGCGCGAGGTGGAGATGTTTCTCGAGCGCGTCGAGGATATCGCCCCAGAGCGCCGCTTCTTCGGCTGTCTGGATCTTGGGGAGATACAGCACGATCGATGCGCCCCGGGCCGCCAGCGCCTCGTGGTTGTTCACCACGAACAGCACGGTATCGACGATCGACGCGGACAGCCCGGAGCTGTCGGCGAGGCGCACGTGGCGATCGTCGAGGTGAAGGCCGCGCGCCCGGAAGATGACGGTGGTGAAATCGAGCTGCGTGCGCCAGTCGTCCACGATCGGCCGGCCGAAGAAGCCCAGTGCCCACTGGTTCATCTCGGACGCCACCTGCCCGGCGACTCGCAGGAACATCGGATCGCGCGCGAGTGCCAGCTTGAGGTTGCGCTGGTTGTCGAGCGACATGGTCGAAATCTGTCCGAGGGCGTCTTCGCCGTCGAACATCCAGCCGTCGGCACCAGACAGCAACGCATACGAGGCGTTCCTGAGGCTCGATTCGAGCGGAGCGTCGGGCCGGGCGGCCGGCCCGGTGCCCTGGATCCATTGCCGCTGAAGGTCGAGCGGAATCGCGCTGCCGAGGAAGGCGCCCGCGCGCGCATCGCGAACGCGGATCGACGTGCCCGGGATGGTGGCGCCGTCGTCCAGGAAAGTGATGCGTGCGTGATTCCGGGCGCGATCGGCACGGCGCCGGATGCGCGCCTTCATCAGCGCCCTCCGATCGTCCTCGAACCGGGAAAGCGCCGACAGAGCCTCTGTGACGTCCGCCGTGTACACGTCACCGTATGATTCCTGGAGCCCCCGTCTGAACTGAAGCGGACGCGACGGGCGGCTGGGCTGCGGATTCACTCGTACACTCCTCCGAGCTCGGGATCACCTGTCAGCTCGACGTTCCCTTCGCCTAGTGCGGCTAGTATACGAGGACTCGAGGCGGGTCGCCCGGGCGCAGTTGCGCCGGCGACGGCCGGTCGCTCGACGCGACGGGCTCAGCCCCTCTCGGCGTTGAGGAGGACAGGCGTTCGTGCCAGACTGTCGGCGTGTTCCGCCTCGCCTTCGTGCTCGTCGCGTCACTCGGTGTGCTCGCGCAGGTGTCGCAGGCGCCGCACCTGCGCACCGGCCCGGGCGAGTTCCTGCTCGACGGCAAGCCCTTCCAGATCATCTCGGGCGAAATGCACTATCCCCGCGTGCCGCGCGAGTACTGGCGGGATCGACTGCGAAAAGCGCGCGCCATGGGCCTGAACACGGTCTCCACGTACGTGTTCTGGAACCTGCACGAACCGGCGCCAGGGCGCTACGACTTCAGCGGACAGCAGGACGTCGCGACCTTCATTCGGACTGCCGCCGAGGAAGGGCTGCACGTCATCGTGCGGCCAGGACCGTACGTGTGCGCCGAATGGGATCTCGGCGGCTATCCAGCCTGGCTGCTCGCCGATCCCGGCATCGTGCTGCGCAGCACGGACGAGCGATTCACACGGCCCGCCAGCCAGTGGCTGATGCGGCTCGGCCGGGAACTTGGACCGCTGCTCTCCGCGCGCGGCGGACCGATCATCGCGATCCAGGTCGAGAACGAGTACGGCTCGTTCGACCGCGACAAGGCGTACCTTGCCTGGCAGCGCGACGCGCTCGTGCGAGGCGGGTTCGATGGCGCGCTGCTCTACACGGCTGACGGAGGCCCGCAACTGCCCAACGGCACGCTGGCGGATCTGCCGGCCGTCGTGAACTTCGGCGAGGGGGAGGCCGAGGACTCGTTCAGACAGCTGGCAGCCTTCCGTCCCGGCGGCCCGATGATGACGGGCGAGTACTGGGCCGGCTGGTTCGACCAGTGGGGCCGCCCGCACAGCGTCACGAACGCCGCGAAACAGGAAGCGGAGCTGGCGTGGATGCTCGAGCGGGGCTACTCGGTCAATCTGTACATGTTCCACGGCGGCACGACGTTCGGCTTCATGAACGGCGCGAACATCGATCGCGGCCGCTATCTTCCGCAGACGTCGAGCTACGACTACGACGCCGCGCTGAACGAATCGGGCCGGCTCACGCCGAAGTACTTCGCCTTCCGCGACGTCATCGCGCGCCACGTGAAGCACGCGCTCCCGCAGGTGCCCGCCTCCGACGCGCCGATCGACATCCCGGACATCGCCCTCCAGGCGTCAGCGTCGCTGTGGGGCGCACTGCCGGCCGGCGTCCGCGTCGCCCGGCCGCGCGCGATGGAGACCTTCGGGCAATCGTACGGCTACATCCTCTATCGCACGCAGGTGCCCGGTCCCGCGCACGGCGATCTCGTCATTGGAGACGTGCGCGACTACGCGGAGATCTATGTCGACGGAAAGCTCGCCGGCACCTTGGATCGGCGCCTCGGTGGCGATCGCGTGACGATCGACGTGCCCTCGTCCGGCGCGCAACTCGACATCCTTGTCGAGAACTCGGGCCGCGTGAACTTCACGAAGGCCCTGCGCGACGAACGCAAGGGCATCTCGCGGCCGGTGACGCTGGGCGGCGCCGAGCTGACTGATTGGAACGTGTATCCGCTGCCGATGGAGTCTCCGCCCCGGGCGTTCTTTCGCGGGCACGCACCCGCCGGGCCGGCGTTTTACCGCGGAACGTTCCGCCTGGCAGTGACGGGCGACACGTTCCTCGACACGCGCGGCTGGGGCAAAGGCACGGTCTGGATCAACGGCCACCACCTCGGACGATTCTGGTCGATCGGCCCGCAGCAGACCCTGTACGTGCCGGGTCCCTGGTTGCGTTCCGGCGACAACGAGATCGTCGTTTTCAGCCTGGCGGCTCCGCGCCAGCCGTCGATGCGGGGCATCACGGCGCCGATCTTCGCCGTGCCTTCAGCTACGCGTACACCCTGATCGTCAGCGGACCCGGCGGCGCGACGCTCTCGTCCACGGTCACGCGCAGGCGCCGCACCTGTACCGGTTCGAACCGATCGAGCCGGGCGTAGCCGATCGTCGTCCCGCGCGAGAGCACGTGCGAGGTTGCGCCGTCGAACCCCGACAGCGTGTAGCGCGCAACCCGTTGTCCGGCGGTGATGTCCTCCCCGATGCGCACGATGCCCACCGCCACCGGGCGCCCGAAATCGATCTCCCCTTCCGCCGTGGCCGCTCCCGTGCGGCGCCAGCGAATGCGGCGCCCCTCGGCCAGATCCACGGCAAACATCGCCTCACGACGTTCGTGCGCTGCCGCGAGCCGTGCGACATCGGTCGCGTGCAGCAGCCCGTCGCGGGTCGGTGGCACGTTCAGGAGAA
This sequence comes from uncultured Acidobacteriota bacterium, assembly GCA_963817635.1. Lineage (GTDB taxonomy): Bacteria > Acidobacteriota > Vicinamibacteria > Vicinamibacterales > 2-12-FULL-66-21 > CAWFPR01. The sequence continues at coordinate 138,024 of CAWFPR010000003.1, forward strand.
GCTTCGCGTTGCGCCCGACGCTCCTGAAGTACAGCTCCACGAGATCATCGACCGTCCTGACGCGGCCATCCTCGGACGCGTGGTGAAACCACCCGGGCCTGATCGACGTGTCAACTTCGGCGGGCCGCCAGGCTGAGCCCCCGGGATCCCCATGGCGCAGCGCCGCCTCGACGCCGGGCCCGGTCGCGCCCGGAAACGGCACGCCGGCAGGGTCGACCGTGGACCAGTTGGGATCGCCCGCTTCACCCTTCTCATTTCCGCACCAGCGCACGTCGGGACCCGCATCGGAGAAGATCACGGCCTGCGGCTGGAGACGGCGGACGAGCGCGAACACGCGCGGCCAGTCGTATTCCTGTCGCCTGCCGTTCGGACCCTCCCCGTTCGCGCCGTCGAACCACACTTCCGCCAGGCTGCCGTAGTGGGTGAGCAGCTCCGTGAGCTGGTCGCAGTAGACGTCGTTGTAGCGCGGCGAGTCGCCGTACGCCGGATGGTTGCGATCCCAGGGGGAGAGGTAGACCCCGGGCCGGAGCCCGTCGGCGCGGCAGGCCCGGACGAATTCCTCCACGACGTCGCCGTGGCCGCCGCGCCAGGCGCTGCGCGCGACGCTGTGGGTCGTCGTGCGTGTGGGCCACAGACAGAATCCGTCGTGGTGCTTGGCCGTGAGGATCGCCGCGCGAAAGCCGCCCGCGTGCGCCGCGCGCGTCCACTGGCGCGCGTCCAGGCCGTCAGGCGCGAAAATCGCCGGGTCTTCCCGGCCGTCGCCCCACTCGCGATCCGTGAAGGTGTTGATACCGAAATGCAGGAACAGCGCGAGCTCGTCCCGCTTCCACGCGAGCTGCGCGGCGGAAGGGACGGGCCGGCCCGCGCGCTGAGCGATCAGTCCGCCGGGCGTGACGCGCGAGGCTGGCCATACGCACGAGGCCGCACAGGCCGCGAGGAAGTCGCGCCTCGACAGCGCCCGGCTACTGTGAGCCACCCCTCTGTGGCTGCGGCTTCGGCAGCGCCTTTCGGGGCAGCTTCTGGTCGCGCATGGCGGCATCGTAAGCGAACACCGCGACGACGGTCGCCTGCTGGACCATGTCGTCCCTCTGCACGCGATCGTACACGTCCATCGTCGAATGATGGGTGCGCGACTGGTATTCCAGACGGTCCACCATGAACTGGAAGCCGGGCAGGCCGACGTTGTCGAACGAGACGTGGTCCGTGGATGTTACCGAGCGCGGAGCCAGCGCGACGACCCCGAGGTCCTCGAGCGGAGCGATCCACTGCGCGAAGATCGGCTGGACGGCGAGGTTGCCCTGGAGCCACACGCCGCGGACGCGGCCGGTGCCGTTGTCGGAGTTGAAATACGCCGCCACCTTCGCGTGGTCCGGCTTCAGCACCATGGTGGCGGGATCGGCGAAGTGCTCGCTCACGTAGGCGCGCGAGCCGAGCAGGCCTTCCTCTTCCCCGCCCCAGAGCGCAATGCGGATCGTGCGGCGCGGCTTGACGCCGATGGCCTTCAGGATGCGCATCGCCTCCATCATGGCGGCCGAACCGGTCGCGTTGTCGGTGGCGCCGGTCGCGGCGGCGACCGAGTCGAAGTGCGCGCCAAGGATCACGACTTCGTCCTTGAGCGCCGGGTCGGTGCCGGGGATTTCAGCCACCGTGTTGAACCCGTTCGGCGTCGTTTCGTCGTAGAACTTCGTCTGAAGGTTCAGCTCGACCTTGACGGGGATGTTCTTCTCGAGAATGCGGATCATGCGGTTGTAATGCTCGACCGCGAGCGTGACGCTCGGGATGCCCGTGCCCGCATCGGCGCCGCGCGACTGGTTGCCGGTCGGGAAGACCGTGCCGCCGTCGGTGCGCTGCTGCAGGTAGGGCAGGTCGCTGCCGATCGACAAGGAGACGGCGTCGCCGCCCCGGTCGAAGGTGGCGACGACCCCTTCGGCCTTGAAGAACTCGGCGATGCGTCCGCGCAGCGACCCGGCGCCGCGCCCGCCGCCCGCCCCGGCACCACCCCGCCCGCGACCCGCGCCGACGCCGCGCGCGGCAGGAATGGGCGTCTTCATCGCCTCTTCGATTTCCTTTTCACCCATGCGGTGCACGATCGTGCCCTCGAGCATCGTCACTTCGCGCTCGGGTTGCGTGAGGACGATCTTGCCGGCGAGCTTGCCGCGGTACTTGTCGAAGTCCGCCTCGGTGTCGATCTGGACGCGCACCACCTCGGCGATCACGGGTCCGTTGGTGCCGGGCGACCAGGACCCGGAAATCCGATGAGCGGCTGGACCTGCGGCTCGATCATCTGCGCGCTGAAGCGCTCGAGCGACCATCCCTTGCCGAACGCCCACGGCTCCCGGTGGGCGTTGACGAGACCCCACTCGCCGAATTTCTTGATGGCCCAGTCGCTGGCCTGCATGATCCCGGGGCCACCTGTCAGACGCGGCCCATACACGTCGCTCAACCAGCTGATGTGGTCCATCACCTGCGAGCGATGGAGCCCTTCGTCACGGATCTGGTCAATCGTGGCGTAGTCAATTTTTTCGACCGGTTGCTGCGCAACTGGAACCGCGGTCGCGGCGGCGGCGAGCACGAGAGCGGCGGGGATGGTGAATCGCATGGGGGGGATTCTAATCCCGAATCCTCCATCAGGGATTAGAATTCACACACAGTGAACTACCGTGACGTTCGGTCGGACCGGGTGGAGCATCTCGGAAATCGGGTACGGCATGTGGGGCATGGCGGGCTGGACGGGCAGCGCTGACGAGGAGTCGCTGGCCTCGCTCGACCGTGCGGTGGAACTCGGGTGCACGTTCTTCGACACCGCCTGGGCCTACGGCGATGGCCATAGCGAGCGACTGCTCGGGGAAACGCTTCGGCGGCACCGGGACAAGCGGCTGTATGTCGCGACCAAGCTGCCACCGAAGAACCTGAAGTGGCCGGCCAGGCGCGACTACGCGCTCGACGAGGTGTTTCCCCCGGACCACATCGCCGAGTACGCAGCGAATAGCCTGGCGAATCTCGGCGTAGACGTCATCGACCTGCTGCAATTTCACGTCTGGAGCGACGCGTGGGCCGATGACGTTCGATGGCAGCGGGCCGTCGAGGCGCTGAAGCGGGATGGAAAGGTGCGCGCCATCGGGATCAGTATCAACCGCTGGCAACCCACCAACGTGCTGCGCGCGCTCGACACCGGACTCATCGACGCCGTCCAGGTCGTCTACAACGTCTTCGATCAGAATCCTGAAGACGAGTTGTTCCCCGTGTGCCTCGAGAAGAACATCGCGGTCATCGCGCGTGTGCCTCTGGACGAGGGCAGCCTGACGGGAACCCTCACGGCCGATACGAAGTGGCCCGAGGGCGACTTCCGGAACATCTACTTCAAGCCGGAGAACCTGGCGCCGACGCTCGAGCGCATCGAGCGGCTGCGCCGCATCGTGCCGCCGGACACGACAATGCCCGAGCTGGCTCTTCGCCACATCCTCATGCACCCGGCGATCAGCACCGTCATCCCCGGCATGCGGAAGCTGACCCACGTCGAACAGAACATCGCCACGAGCGGCAGGCCGATCCCGGCACCCTCATGGCCGAGCTGAAGCGGCACCGTTGGCCGCGAACCGCGGATTTCGAGTAGGCTCGAGTGAGAATGACTGGGCCATAACTCGTTGTCCCCATTGCGGTTGGGCTTATATAGTAGGCAGGGTTGATGCGGGTCTGGTATACTGTAGTTTTCCCGAGAGCCTCAAGGAGCTTGCTGTGAAGGAAGGGATCCACCCGAAGTATCACGAGATCGAGGCGCGGTGCGCGTGCGGCGCGACGTGGAAGACGCGTTCGACCAAGCCCGAGCTGCATCTCGAAATCTGTAACAATTGCCACCCGTTCTTCACCGGCCGCCAGAAGCTGGTCGATACCGAAGGACGTGTCGAGCGGTTCACGAAGCGCTTCGGCGCCCAGACATCGGAAAGCCGGAAGGCTGCCGCAAAGGCGAAGAAGGCAGAAAAAACACCGGCTGCGGCCGCTGCGACCAAATAGCGGCCCGCGTAGCGGCAATCTCCAGACGCTCAGCTCGTAAAGAGCTGGGCGTCTCTTTTTTTGGCCAGCTTGCGGTCGAGCCGCGCCAGGCGATGGCGGACCGCCCCGGCAGCCTCCGCGTCCGCCGCGTCTTCCAGCGCAAAGAGCGCCAGTTCACGCGCGCCGGTCAGGTCACGGTCGCGGTGTTCGTGGTGAATCGCCAGCGCTTCGGTCGCGAACCGCCTCAGCTCCGCCAGACGCCGGCGCAGGTGCCTCGGCTCGGTGAGCCGCAACACGTCGCGCCAGACCGCCGCCGCCTCGGCGAAACGCCGGTCCCGGCGCAGCCGCAGTCCCAATCGATACAGCGCTTCCCCACGCACGTCCGCCTCGTCCGCGTCGGCTGCGCTGCGGTAGCACGGCTCTGCGCGGTCGTGCAGGCCGGCGCGCTCGAACACCCTGCCGAGCGCGAGCGTCTCGGCGCAGTCGCGACAGGAGGCGTGACCCTCGCGCGCCAGCCGCGCGCCGCGCGCCATGACGGCTGCGAGCGAGACCAAGTCGAGGCGGTTGTGCTCCAGCACGGGCTCGAGCGGACGGGGATCGCCGCTCCGAAGGAACTGGAAGTACCGGCCTGGAATCTCGGAGCCGGGCACGTCGCCAACGCGTCGCACGCCGAACAGCGTGCGCTCGAGGGTGGAGAGCCGGCAGCCGCCCTCCAGCGCGGCATCGCCGCGCCCCTTCCACAGGCGGCGCGCGGGATGCAGCATGTCGAAGTGCGGGACGCCGCCGAGCGGCATCTGCAGCCGATGAAACAGCCAGCGGGTCTCCATCACCGGCACGTCGAAGGTCTTGCCGTTGTAGGTGACGATGAGGTCCGCGTCGCGGAAGAACTCGGCAACCGCGGACAGGAGCGCGCGTTCCGACGCGAAGCTGGTCAGCAGGAACTGGCGCACCTGAAAGGCGCCCAGGTCGAAGTAGCCGCACCCGACCAGGAACGCAACCGTGCCGGCGCCGCCGCTCAGGCCGGTGGTTTCGAGGTCGATGAAGATTGTTCGACGAGCGTCGGCGCTCGGGACTCGGCGCTCGGGGCTCGAAAGGCCCGGATCCAGAATCGACAACCCGTCCCCCTCGGTGACCTCGCACTCGCCGATTCTGATATCCCCGTGGAACCGGTCGGATTCGTAACGGCGGTCGATGACGAGGCACTGGCCGAACTCGGTCTGCACGGGAGTGCCGCCGAGCATCGCCCCGACTTTCGCGATGTCCATGACGGCTTCGTAGCCGCCGCTGTCGGGCTCGTACGTGAGTTCCCTGGCCGGTGTCGGCGGCCCGCTGCGGACGATCGCGCGAAGACGTGAGGTCAGGTCCATCAGAAGGGCTCGACCGGCGTAACGCCCGAGACCAGGTGATCGAGGATGCGCGAGGCGACCTGCTTGGCGTGCGGCCCGGTATTCCCTTCGGGCCCGACGCACGACGGGCACCCGGATCGGCAGGGGCAGCCCGCGATCAGATCGCGCGTGCGTTCGAGCAGCAGCCCGTGCATCTCGAAGAGCGGCCGGCTGAAGCCGATGCCTCCCGGGTAGTTGTCGTAGATGAACACGTTCGGCTCGCCCGCCAGCGCGTCCGGCACGCCGCCCATCCCGCCGGTCCGGGCGGTCCGGTCGAGCGATCCGCCGTCCACCGAGAGACCGATGTCGTGCCCGTCGCACATCAGCAGCAGCTGCGCGACGTTCTTCATCGCGAAGGCCAGCCCCACGACCCCGTCGCGGCGATCGTCGCCGGCAAACGGCAGCGCCTGCATCACCGCCGACGGGATCGTCAGCCAGTAGGACGAGGTGTGCATCTGCTGTTCCGGCAGATCGAGTTCACCCGATCCGACGTTCTCGTTCGTGTAGAACTTGATCTTCTTGAATCCCACCACGCGCGAGACGACGTGGACTTCGCCATGGGACCTGACGGACGCCGCTGGCCCGCTCTTCGCTGCCGCCGCCCTCGCTGGCGAACGTGTCCAGGATCGTCACCTTCGTGTACGTGATCGCGTCGGTGTAGTAGTCGCAGTCAACCGCGCGGAGGTACGCCTTGCGGCCGTCGAAATCCAGCCGCTCGACCTGGAACTGCTGTCCCTCGAGGATGTAGATCGCCTTCTCGTGGAGCACCGCGGGCGCGCTGGTGAAGTCGGTCTCGCCGATGACGCGTTCGCCGTTCGTCGTGTCGACGATGACGAAGTTGTCGGACGAGACGGACCGCAGGCTGACGGCATCGGCCGGATACGACTCGTTGGTCCAGTTCCACTGGCCGTCGGCGTGGTGCACGAACCCCTCTTCGGCGAGGACGGCGAGGATTTCCTGCACGTTCACCTCCCCCATCTGCTCGTCGTCCGTGAACGGCAGTTCGAAGGCGGCACACTTCACGTGGTCGAGCAGGATGTGCAGGTTGTCGGGGTTGATGAGCGCGTGCTCTGGCGATGCGTCGAAGAAGTACGACGGGTTCCGGACGATGAACTGATCGATGGGGGCGCTGCTGGCGACGAGCACGGCCGCCGAGCGCGTGGTTCGCCGCCCCGCGCGTCCGGCGCGCTGCCACGTGGCCGCAATGGTGCCCGGGTAGCCGGCCATCACCGAGACGTCGAGCGCGCCGATGTCGATGCCGAGCTCGAGTGCGTTGGTGGACACGACCGCGCGGACCTGCCCTTCGCGGAGTCCGCGCTCGATCTCGCGACGGCGATTCGGCAGGTACCCGCCGCGGTACCCGCGGATGGCGTCGGCCGATCCCGGCGGCCCCTGGAAGGCGTCTTTCAGGTAGGTCGTCAGGATCTCGACCGCGAGGCGGCTCTGCGCGAAGAGAATCAGCTGCTGGTTGTGGCGCAGGAACTCGAGCGCGACGCGGCGCGCCTCGGCCAGGTACGACCGGCGAATCCCGAGCTGCGCGTTCACCACCGGCGGGTTCACGAAGAGGAAGAACTTCTCGCCGCGCGGCGCGCCGTTCTTCTCGACGAGCTCGAACGGACGGCCCGTCAGGCCTTCGGCGAGATCTCGCGGGTTCGCAATCGTCGCCGATGAGCAGATGAACACCGGATCGGATCCGTAGTGCCGGCAGATACGCTGCAGCCGCCGCAGGATGTTCCCCAGGTGGCTGCCGAACACGCCGCGGTAGGCGTGCAGCTCGTCGATGACGACGAACTTCAGGTTCTCGAACAGCTTTGCCCAGCGCGGATGGTGCGGCAGGATCCCCGCGTGCACCATGTCGGGATTGCTGAGCACGACGTGCGCCTTGCCGCGGATCGCGCGGCGCGCATCCGATGGCGTATCGCCGTCGTAGGTGAAGACGCCTATCTGGGTGTCGGTATCGCCCGTCACCAGCTCCGACAGCGCGTGCAGCTCGGCAAGCTGATCCTGCGCGAGCGCTTTCGTGGGAAACAGGTAGAGCGCGCGCGTGGACGGATCCTTCAGGATGGCGTTCAACACGGGGGCGTTGTAGCAGAGCGTCTTCCCCGACGCCGTCGGCGTGATCGTGACGACGTTGCGGCCGGCAAGGACGTGCTCGAAGGCGTCCGCCTGGTGCGTGTAGAGCCGATCGATGCCCCGGGCGGAGAGCGCGGCGCGGAGCCTCGGGTCCGTCCCCTCCGGGTACGGCGCGAAGGCGGCCGGAATCGCGGGCATCCGGTGCGTGGCCGTCACGATCGGGTCCGCCTCGGGCCCGAGCGGCGCGCGCGAGGCGGTGAGCCGGTTCAGAACCTCCTGGAGTGAACGGTCCTTGTCGCCGGTCAGGACGGGGAGCGTCGGTGAATCCATTGGGAAGACGTTGAGGCCGCAGGGTTTCAGGTGGGACCGATGGTAGCAGAGCGTGCGACGGCGAACAAGTGGCGAAACCCTTCACGCCCCTGCACGCGAGTGCACCTCAGCAAGCAAGGTCACCTGCAACAGTCCAGGGATGATTGCGCGATCCTCATGCGATACGATGGTGCGTCTGTTCGACCGCCTACAAGGAGCTGTTGATGCAACGCAGAACCGCACTCATGATACTGGGCGCCTGTGCGCTGGCACTGGTCGCCGCCGGCCCGGCCGCGGCACAGGACAAGCCGGCCGCGAAGATGGCACCCGGCACCTACGCGCACTTCGTCACGAATCAGGGAAATTTCACGGTCAAGCTGCTGACCGACAAGGCGCCGAAGACGGTGGCCAACTTCGTCGGCCTCGCGGAAGGCACCCTCGATCCGGCAACCGGTAAGCCCGGCAAGTCGAAGCCGTTCTATGACGGCCTCACGTTCCACCGCATCATCGACGGCTTCATGATCCAGGGAGGCGACCCGCTCGGCACCGGCACGGGCGGCCCCGGGTATCGTTTCGCCGACGAAATCGACAAGAGCCACAAGTTCGACAAGCCGGGCATCATGGCGATGGCCAATGCCGGGCCGAACACGAACGGCAGCCAGTTCTTCATCACCGTGGCAGCCTATCCGCAGCTGCCGACCAACTACACGATTTTCGGCGAAGTGGTCGACGGCCTGGACGTCGTCAAGAAGATCGGCAAGGTCTCGACCGATTCGCGCGACAAGCCGCTGCGGCCGGTCGTCATAAAGACGGTCGCGATCGAGCGCGTGCAGTAGGGGCTTGGGGCTTCTGGCTTAAGGCTTGGGGCTGGCTTGGGGGCTCAAGCCTCGAGACTGAAGCCAGAAGCCTCGATCGCGTCGCAGGCCGTTTCGGTGCCGCGCTCCGCTCGGATCGCGGCGCCGACGACGGCGGCGCGGGTCGCGTAGGCGGGATCTGAGAGCAGGACGGACAGTTCGCGCTCGAGGAGCTCGGCGTTGTAACGGTGCCTCGGGATCGTCCGCCCCACGCCAAGCGCCACACATCGACGCGCATTGTCAGGCTGGTCCTGCCCGTACGGTACGACCAGCGTCGGGCGCCCCGCCCGCAACGCCTGTGCGGTTGTCCCGACGCCTCCCTGGTGAATGGTGACGCTCGCGCGCGGCATGACGAGGCTGTGCGGTGCGTAGTCGAACACGCCGACCGACGGCGGCGCCATCTCGCGCAGCCGGAGCGCTGATTCCCCCGCCAGCAGCAACGCGCGTCGTTGCAACTTCGTCGCGACGGCAATCGCCGTGTCGTAGAAATCTTCGGCGATCCACACCGCTGACGATCCGAGCGTGAAAACGAGAGGGGGCTCCCCCGCCTGGAGGAACCGCAGCAGCTCCGGATCCGGAGCGACGGCGGCGGCCGCATCGTAGAACGCGAAACCGGTGACGACCGTCTGCGGCGGGTAGTCGGGCTGCTTCTGCGCGAAGACGCTGGAGAAGAGCGCGAGCACGCGCGAGGGCGAATGCTGTCCCTCAATCAGCGGGTGCTCACCGCGCGGCATGCCCAGGTCCGCGCGCAACCGGTAGACCGGTTTCACCCAGGGATTCATCGCGAGCCGGGCGAGCGCGAGCATCGCCCGCGCGATCGACGGGTGCATCGCCGCCAGGCGCCGGAGCGCCGGCGCCTGCGGCGGCGTGGGCGGATCGCACGCGGACAGGAACGCCATCGGCAGCAGCATGCACGAGACCCACGCGATCCCCGTCTGCTCGGCAACGATCGGTGCGGTCAGGGGAATCTGGTGCGAAACGAGCAGGTCGGCCCCTTCGACTGCGGCGCGCGTGTCCTCATACGTCTCACGCATACACGGCGCGAAGACTTCCTTGAAAAGATACTCGGGCCCGCCGCGGTTATCCAGGACTCGACGAACGAGCTCGCGCGCCTCGGCATCGTCAACCGGCACGTCGGGGCGGATCGGCGCGAACTCGAGACCGGCGCGTTCGACGTTGTCCCGCCACGCGGCGAGCGTCGCAACCCGGACGCGATGACCTCGCCGCTTCAGCTCGACGCCGAGGGCGAGGTAGGGATGGAGGTCCCCGAGGGAGCCCCAGGTCGTGAAGACGATGGTCCGGCTCAAGGGTTCAGCAGATCCTCGGCAGTTGCTCGCCGCTCAGCATGTCGACGATTCGCGTGGCCCCGATCCGGCTGCGGAGCGTGACCAGCCCGGCGGGTGCGGCATCGACCGAACCGATGATGCAGGCGCCGGCGCTCACGCCGTGGCGTCGCAGGATGTCGATCGCGCGGCCGGCGTCGGCCCCCTTGACGAATGCCACGAAGCGTCCCTCGTTCGCCACGTACATCGGATCGAAGCCCAGAATCTCACAGGCGCCGCGCACATCTTCACGGACGGAGATGTCGGTCTCGCGCACGTGCAGGTGCAGGCCGGACGCTTCCGCGATCTCCACGAGCGCGCTGGCAAGGCCGCCGCGCGTGAGATCGCGCAGGCAGTGCACCTCGACCCCGTCCGCGATCAGCTCGAGTACCGGCGAGGCGAGCGGTGCGCAGTCGCTCTCGATGCGCGATTCGAACTCGAGCCCCTCGCGCACGGCCATGATCGCCATGCCGTGCCGCCCGATGTCGCCGGAGATCAGCACGGCGTCACCGGCCTGGACGGACGATGGCGCGATGACCCGGTCGTGCTCGACAACGCCGATACCGGCGGTGTTGACGTAGAGACCGTCGCCCTTGCCGCGGTCCACGACCTTGGTGTCGCCGGTCACGAGCGCGACACCCGCCGCGTCGGCCGCGGTCTTCATCGAGGAGACGACCCGCCACAGCGTCTCCATCGCCAGACCCTCTTCGAGGATGAACCCGGCGCTCAGATACAACGGCCGCGCGCCGCACATCGCCAGGTCGTTGACGGTGCCGTTCACGGCGAGCGCACCGATGTCGCCGCCGGGAAAGAACAGCGGCCGGACGACGTAGGAGTCGGTCGTGAAGGCGAGCTGCGCACCCCCTGCTCCGACGCGCGCCCCGTCGTGACGTGCGCCGAGCGCCGGGTTCGCAAACGCCGGCATGAACATCCGTTCGATCAGCTGGTGCGTGAGCTGCCCGCCGCCCCCGTGCGCCATCATGATCTGCGGGTACTGGCTGATGGGGATCGGACAGACCGGCCCGAGCACGATCGGCTTCGAATCGTCGGACATGAAGACCTCTGCCTACTGCCTCCGCCGATACCGGTAGTACGCCGCGCACGCGCCTTCGGACGACACCATCGTGGCGCCGAGCGGCTGCTCCGGCGTGCACCGGGTACCGAACGCGGTGCATTCGTTCGGCTTCTTCAGCCCCTGCAGGACGAGGCCGCTGATGCACTCGGCCGGCTCGTCGATGACGCGATCGGCGACGTCGAACTTCACTTCCGCGTCGAACGCGCGGTACCGCTCTCGCAGCCCGAGGCCGCTCCGCGGGATCTCGCCGATGCCGCGCCACTTGCGCGGCACGACCTCGAACACCTCGCGCACGGTCTCCTGCGCCGGCACGTTGCCCTCGCGACGAACGGCACGCGCGTACTGGTTCTCGACCTCCGCGCGTCCCTCCTCGAGCTGCTTCACGCACATGTAGACGCCCTGGAGCAGATCGAGCGGCTCGAAGCCGGTCACGACGATCGGGACGCGGTATTTCGCGGCGAGCGGCTCGTACTCGGTGAAGCCCATGATGGTGCACACGTGGCCGGCGGCCAGGAAGCCCTGCACGAGGTTCGTGCTCGACGACAGGATGGCTTCCATCGCGGGAGGCACGAGCACGTGCGAGACGAGGATGGAGAAGTTGCCGATGCGCTGCCTGGCGGCCTGATACACGGCCATCGCGTTGGCCGGCGCCGTCGTCTCGAAACCGACGGCGAAGAACACCACCTCGCGATCGGGCATCTCGCGCGCCAGTTTCAGCGCGTCGAGCGGCGAGTACACGATCCGCACGTCGCCGCCGGAAGCCTTCACCGACAGCAGATCCCTCGACCGGCCCGGCACACGCAGCATGTCGCCGAACGAACAGAACGTCACGTTGGGCCGCGACGCAATCTCGATGGCCTTCTCGATCAACTCGAGCGGCGTGACGCACACCGGGCAGCCCGGCCCGTGCACCAGCCTCACCTGTGACGGCAGCAGCTCGTCCACGCCGAACTTGACGATGGCATGGGTCTGGCCGCCGCACACTTCCATCAGCGTCCATGGGCGGGTGGTGATGCGATGGAGCGCGGCCGAGTATGCCTGCGCCGCATCCGGATCGCGGTATTCGTCGATGAACTTCACGACGATCCGTCTTCCTCGAGTTCGGCGAGCTCCCCCATCTCCTTCAGGTACTGGAAGACGAGGCGCGCGTCCTCTTCGTCGACGATCGAGATGGCGAATCCGACGTGCACGAGCACGTAGTCCCCGACCTTCGCCTCGGGCACATACGCGAGGTTGATGAGCTTCACGGCGCCGGAGAAGTCCACCCTGCCGGCGCGGAGCAGCGGATCATCTCCCTCGATGCTGACGATACGGCCGGGCACCGCGAGGCACATGGACAACCTCCCTTTTCAGGACTGCTGGGCTCTGACGGACGCGGCAATCTGGCCCAGGGAAATGCCACCGTCGTTGGGCGGCACCCGCTGGTGCCAGTAGGGCCGCAACCCGGCGGCGCGCAGCCCCTCGACCGCGAGCTCGAGGAGACGCCGGTTCTGGAAGCAGCCTCCCGTGAGCACGACCTTCGGTTCTCCCACACGGATCGCCACCTGGACGATGACCCGTGCGAGCGACGCGTGCAGCCGCGCCGAGACTACACCAGCCGGCACCCCGGAGAGAACGTCCGCGACGACCGCCTCGATCGCCGGCTGCCAGTCGACGACTGTCGCCGGCGCCCGCCAGGGAGACATAGCAAAACGGCCGCCCTCCGACGTCAGCAGGAACGGATAGGGATCCACCGCCCCTTTTTCGGCAATGGCCTCCAGATCCATGGCCGCCTGCCCCTCGAAGCTGCTCGCGTGCCGGAGACCCGTCAGCGACGCGACGGCGTCGAACAGGCGGCCCGCACTCGTCGTGAGCGGCGAGTTCACCCCCCGCTCGAGCGCCTGCACGAGCAGCCCCCGCGTCGCGGGATCGAATGCCGCGACGGACGGAATCTCCGCGCGATCCGCCACGGCCCTGCCGAGCAACGCGTGGAGCAGGCCGAACGCCGCGCGGCGGGGCTCGCGGACGGCGGCGTCGCCGCCCGGCAGCCTGAACGGCCGCAGCGTGGCCACGCGTTCGAACCCTTCGCTGTCGGTCACCAGGAACTCGCCGCCCCAGACCGTGCCGTCCTCGCCGTACCCGGTGCCGTCCCAGGCCACGCCGAGGACGCGGCCGTCCAGGTCGTTGTCCGCCATGCAGGACGCGACGTGTGCGTAGTGGTGCTGGATTTCGTCCACCGGCAGGCCCAGCCGTCTCGCGTACCTGCTCGACAGGTAGTCCGGATGGAGGTCGGCCACGACCCGCTCTGGAACGATCCCGTAGAGCGTGCGGAAGCTGTCGATCACCTGCTCGAAGGCGGCGAACGACTCGCGGGTCTCCAGGTCTCCGATGTGCTGGCTGATGAACACGTTCGATCCCGCCGTGACGGCGACCGTGTTCTTCAGGTGCGCGCCGACGGCCAGCAGCGGCGGCAGAGGATGACGAAGCGGAATCGGCAGCGGCGCGTAGCCGCGCGCGCGCCGGAGCACGAGCTCGCGATCGAGGATCACCCGCACGATCGAGTCGTCCACGTGCCGGACGATCGGACGGTCGTGCACGAGGAACAGATCCGCGATGTCCGCGAGGCGCTCCAGCGCGTCGCGTTCGTCCGTGCAGATCGGCTCGTCCGACAGGTTGCCGCTCGTCGCCACGACGGGCACGCCCACGGCGCGCAGGATCAGATGGTGAAGCGGCGTATACGGCAGCATCACGCCCAGCGCCGGGTTGTTGGGGGCCACCGATGCGGCAACGGCCGCGGTCGAACCGTCCCGGCGCTCCAGCAGCACGATGGGACATTCCGGCGACGTGAGCACGCGCCGCTCGACGCTCGAGACGACGACCACGCGCTCGGCGTCAGCGAGCGATGGACACATCACGGCGAACGGTTTCTCCTCGCGATGCTTCAACGTCCGCAGCCGCCGCACCGCCCCATCGTCATCAGCCCGGACGACGAGGTGGAACCCGCCGAGCCCCTTCACGGCAACGATCAGCCCGTCGCGAATCGCGGCGGCCGCCTCGGCCAGGGCCGCGCCGGTGACTGCGATCACCACACCGCCCGCGTCGAGGAGTGCCAGTCGTGGCCCGCACGCAGGGCACGCGTTGGGCTGCGCGTGGAACCGCCGATCCATCGGGTCGTCGTATTCGCGCTGGCAGGCCTCGCACATCACGAAGCTCTTCATCGACGTGCCCAGCCGGTCGTACGGCAACGACTCGATGATGGTGAAGCGCGGGCCGCAGTTGGTGCAGTTGGTGAAGGGGTACTCGAAGCGGCGATCGGACGGATCGAGCACCTCGCGCAGGCAGTCGTCGCAGGTCGCGATGTCGGGCAGCACGAGCGCGACGAGTTCCCCGCCGGCGGCGCTTTCGCGAATCTCAAACCCTTCGCAACCGCAGGGATCGAGCCACGACGGTTCGAGCCCCTGAATGACCGCGCGCGGCGGGCGTTCCGCGAGCAGCCGTCCGAGGAAGCGCTCGAGATCCGCCCGCTCCCCTTCCGCCTCGATGAACACGCCCTGCGGCGAGTTGCGCACCCATCCGTCGAGGCGCATCCCGACCGCCAGGCGATACACGAAGGGACGGAATCCGACGCCCTGCACGGCGCCGGTGACGATCACGCGGAGACGTTCACGCACGGGCCGCCGCGACCTGTCGTCGCAGCCACTCGCACCACTGCGGGATGCCTTCACCGGTGGTGGCGGACGTCCGGAAGATCGTCAGCACGGGGTTGATGTCGAGCGCGTGCTTCTCGATCGTCTCGACCTTCGCGTTCACGTAGGGCAGCAGGTCGATCTTGTTGACGACGAGCACCGAGGCGCGCCGGAACATGGCGGGATACTTGAGCGGCTTGTCGTCCCCCTCGGTCGTGCTCAGCACGACGACCTTCACCGCCTCGCCGAGATCGTAGTTCGCGGGGCACACGAGATTGCCGACGTTCTCGACGACGAGCAGGTCGAGCGCGCCGAGATCCAGGCTGTCGAGCGCGTCGCGGACCAGCCGCGCCTCCAGGTGGCAGCCGCCGTTGGTCACGATCTGCACGGCCGGGACGCCGTAGCGCGCGACGCGCTGCGCATCGAAATCGGTCTGCACGTCCCCTTCGACGACCCCGATGCGCATCTCGCCGCGCAGCGTCTCGATGGTCCGCTCGAGCAGCGTCGTCTTTCCCGCGCCCGGCGAGCTGACGATGTTGAACACGAACAGCCTGCGGTCGCGGAAGCGCGCGCGATTCGCCTCGGCGATCTCGTCGTTCTTCTCGAGGACCTTCCGCTCGATGGTGATGATGCTCATGTGGTTTCAGGCTCGGCGTCGGCGAGTTCGACGGAGGTGACCTGCAGTTCGTCGCCGGACACCAGTCGTATGCGGGACGCGCCGCAGTGCGGGCAGCGAAACACCAGCCCGTCGATGTCGAACTCGCGCGTGCAATCGCCGCACGTCGCGCGCGTCGGGACGCGCTCGATCGACAGCGTCGCGCCGCCGTATACCGTCCCCGCGACGATCGCGCTGAAACAGAAGTCGAGCGAGTCCGCCACGACGCCCGACAGCGTGCCGAGCCGCACGGTGACGGCGCGCACGTACGGCGCCTGGTCCTGCGGCACGTGCTGCCGGACCAGCTCGAGAATGCCTTGCGCGACGCCCAGCTCGTGCATGTGGACGGGGGATCCTGGCTAGTGGCGACCCCGCGCGGTCGTGTACCGCTAGTACCGCTAGACTAGCACGCGGGAGAAACGCCACGGCGGCTGGTTTCATGAGGAAGTCCGACAGGTACGTCGCGGTCATCGGTCTGGGGTCTCAACCGGACGTTCGCCGCCAGCGCGCCGTTCCGGGCCATCGTAACGACCGCGGACTGCGCTTCACCCGATTGCCCCTACCGCGGCCCCGCCCGCGGCGTCCAGGTCCGGCAGCCAGATCCAGCCTTCGCCTCCGAGAATCGTTCCTCGATCCTCTTGATCGCCGGAAGTGGTAACGGCATGGCACCGCCGTCGATCGAGCACGCGATCACCACCGCCGCCGCGGACGCCTCCGCCGTAAACGACGCGTACTCGAACGGGCGCACGACCGCGCTCGAGTAGAACCATGTGTGGCGCGTCACGTGGGGGACATCGTACGCGTACAGCCAACCGGCGCCGTTCGGCAGGAACAACACCGGACCCGACGCCGCAACGGTGTCGAGAAACGCCAACTGCGACACCACCGCCGGCGATACGTACAGCGTGAAGCCGCGCGGTACCGTTACCGGGACGACATCCGCCGGTGGATGGTGAACGAGTGAAGACACCAGCGGCCAGATCGCTGGCGCGAAGAGCGCCAGCGCGAAAAATCTGACCCGCGTGCCCGACCACGCCAGCGTCACGGCAGCGCCCGGCACCAGCATCCAGGCGAACTGCCGGAAATGATGTTCGTGGCGGAAGTAGGCGAACGACCCCAAAACGAAGAACACGAGGAGCACGAACGCTCCGCCGGCCGCATTCCAGGACGCCGTCCTCGCGCCGGCCGGCCTCGTTGTCCACCGCGCAAGCCCGGTCAGTCCAACGCAAAGAGCCGTCGCAGGCAGGACATATATGGTCGCGGCCATCTTCCAGCCCGCCCACGTCGGCCATCGTGGCGCGCCGCTCGCTTGACTCGCTTGCCACATCTGAAGCGGCCATAGGAACTCCTGCGCATACTGGCGCGGGAACATGGCGAACGCCCACGCCGCCCAGGCGGCCTCGGACATCAGGAACCCGACGAGCACCAGCGCGCTCGATCGCACGACCACCTGGTCGGGCCACCAGGATTCGCGGCGAAGCGATGCGGCCTGATCGACGACGATCACTGCGGCCACGGCTATCGGCCCGCTGCCGAAGCGAATACCCTGGCAGAAACCGAGGACCACACCCATCATCAGGCTGGTTCGCACGGTCCGAGTGCGCGGGGAGCTCCACAGCAAGGCCGCGCCGAGCAGGCACAAACGCTCGAGCGGCATGTAGATCGACGACGTGTAACCCCCGATATTCGCCCCCGGAAGCGGCATCGTCGCCAGGACGCCGATGGCGACGGTCGCCAGTGCGGTGAGTGTGTCTGCAGAGCGGCCGACCAGCCACACGACCATTCCGGCCGAAATTGCCGCGAGCGCGGCCATCACCCCGAGGTAGACCAGCGGTGTGTTGCCAAGCCATTGCGTCACGCCCGCATACAACTCGATCGACACGGGGCCGTACGGAAAGGCCACCCCGGTGAAGAGCGAGACCCCTTGGTGCAGGGCATCGGCCACGAACAGATTAGCCGCCTGGTCCGAGAAGAGAAACGCTGCGCCGCGCGTCAAGTCCGGGCGCACCCAAAGAAGAGCACCGCTGACCGCAAGTGAGACGATCGTCGCGAGGATCGCGAGGTGGGCACGCAATGTCGCGTCACCGTCGCGAGCCAAAAGGCCACCCTTGCGGTGAGAGACTGACATAGCGGCCATTGTCGGGATCGTACGCAAGTATGTCGGTGTCGGCTTGGTGTCTGGACCACCATCGCTCACCGGCAACAGCGGCGTACACCTCCGCGTACCTGCACGAAGAGGGCGATAGGTGGACGAGCCGGCAGTCCAGGGCCCTGCCGGCCTCCACCGCCGCGACCCAACGATCGAGCGCAGCGGCCGGGCGCGTTCCCGCCTCAAACCAGGCACCGATTTCGCCCGGCGGACCCATGTGAACACTGCGGCCGTTGGGAACGACTGCCAGGGCATGATGGAGAAGAAGCAGCGACAGTGCCCCGACCTGTACTCGGGGCAACCAGGCTCGCGGCTGCGCTCCCCATCCGTTGAGAGCCAGGCGCCAGGCGGCAGCGTACAGCCCATAGAAGACGGCCACACACACTGTCGCGCGCCGCAGACCGGGGGGCCCAGCCGTGACGCTCGATACCAGCGCGGCGCAGGCAGCAACGGCAAGCGAAGAAACCACCAGGATTCGCGACCGCCGGTCGGTCCGGCACATCGCGGGGATCATGGCGACAACGGTTGCGGCGGCGATCCAGCCCAGGACGCCAGATAGATCGGGGCGAGGCACCCAGAAGTAATAGCTCGAGCCCGACACACCGACATCCCACCCGATCCGGCCGGCGTTCGAGAGGAGGATCGAGGGGGAGCCGACCAGTCCCGTTCCTCCGCCCCTGAAGGCACCAGATCCGGTCACCGGATCGTGAACCCACGTGGCGGCATTGTGTAGCCACGCGAGGATCCCCACGAGCGGCAGCATCCCACCGACCAGCATCACCGCAACTTCAACATGACGGCCGACGCCTCGAACGCCCGCGCGCCGCCCTGCATACACGAGCACCCACAACGGCAGATAGAAAACGCACACTGGCCACATCAGGCAGGCCAGGATCACGGAAAATCCCGTAGTCGCGTGCGTCACCACGCGCACCCACGCGCGCCTGTCGGCTGTGTGCAGGAGAAGCCAGAAGAGGATCGGGACCCATTGCAGGTCGATCCCGTAAGTCGTGCTCAAGCTGTTGAACGCAAGCAGCGCCGGCGAGAGCCCGATCACGGCAAGGGGCACGATGGCCCGGCGCACGCCCACATAGCGGACGAGCAGGTGCCCCGCGCATCCCAGGCTCAACACGTGAAGGCCGACGCGAACCGCTTTGGCGAGCGTGAATGAGAACCCGAACGCACTGTAGCCGGCCGCGAGCAACGCGTACCACCCGACGTTGCTGGAGACGCCATCGTACACAAGGTGATGCGCGATCCAGAACGGATTGCGTACCGACTCGGCAAGTTCCTCGTAGAGAACGTGGTCCAAGGCGAGGATCGAGTACCAGGCCTGGCAGAGAACGAGCAGGGACACGAGGGCAACCGGGGCCACGACCCCGGCCAGCGACGGGCGAAGCCTACCCGCAGGCGGCAACGGGGACATCGTCACGCATGATTGAAGTGCAAACACAATAGCGGGAACCCCTGGGGATAGCAATGAACCGGCGTTGGAATGGTCCTCGTCGGCCCCTCTCGCTTCCGCATCGGGCTGGCGCAAGCTGACCGCCAGCTCGACGCGCTTCGGCCAACCACCGCAAGCTACCCTGCCCATCCGACCTGAATCCGACCTGTCGTCCGTTCAGGCCAGACGGCGCTACAATCAGCCGTGTCTTCTGCTTCTTCGTGGCCTCGGGGAGTCTTCCACATGAGACGAAATGCGTTTGCCTTCGTTGTCCTCGGCACGCTCTTGACGTCCGCGGGACTCGCGTTCCAGGCCGGTACTGACGGGCCGTACAACGTCCTCAAGACCGCCAGGGTGGGCGGTGAGGGCGGCACGGACTACATCTACGCGGACCCGGCCGGCCGGCGCCTGTACATCACGCGCGGCGCGACGCAGGCGCAGCCCGCGACCGAAACGCGCCCGGCGGTGCCGGCCTTCGAAAAGCGACTGACCATCTTCGATCTCGACACGCTCGAACCAGCGGGAACGATCCAGGACGTTGGCGGCAATGGCGCGACGGTGTGCCCGAAGACGGGCCACGGCTTCACGAGCGACCATCCCCAGCCCTCGATGTTCGACGTCAAGACCATGAAGCTGATCAAGACGATCGAAGCGCCGCAGGGATTCAGAGCCGACGGGATCTACTGCGACACCTCCAATGACCGCGTCTATATCGGCAGCCATCCGACCAAGAGCTTGATCGTGGTGGATGCCAGGGACGGGACGGTGCTCGGCAACGTCGATCTCGGCGGCACGCCGGAGCAGACGGTCGCCGACGGCAAGGGCACGGTTTACCAGGTCCTGCAGGACCGGCCCGGCGGCGTGGCGGTGATCGACGTCAAGACGATGAAGGTCAAGACGACCTATCCGTTCGGCGACAACGGCGGGTGCAACGGGCTCGCGATCGATGTGAAGAACCAGATCCTGTTCGCCGCGTGCAGCGCTGTCGGCCCGGCCCCGGCGCGGGGAACGCCCGGACAGCAGGCGCCGACCGGACCGCCGCCTCCGCCCGACCCCAACGCCAAGCCGCCGCAGACGTTGGTCATCCTGAGCGCGAAAGATGGAAGGATCCTCGAGAGGCTGCCGCTCGCCGGCAACTCAGACGGCGCGGCGTTCAACCCGGCGACAAGGGAAGCGTTCATCACGCAAGGCAACGGCACGATGACCATCGTCAAGGAAAAGAGCCCGACGAGTTTCGAGGTCGAACAAAACCTGAAGACCTGGCCGTCGAACGGCGCGCGCACGATCGCGTTCGACAGCAAGACGGGCCACCTCTTCGCGATGGCCTCGGAGCCCGCGCCGCCACCGCCGCCTCCACCGGCGGGCACCCCGCCGCCGGCCGGGGGCCGGGGCCGCGGCCCCGGCGCGATTCCGGGTTCCTTCACGATCATCATGGTGGGCATCAAGTAGACAGGGCGATCCTCCGGATGGCGGCGCCGGGCGTCTTCCAAGACCCCGGCGCCAATGCTCTCTATCGTCACGATCGACGAACCGATCAGGGCCCGCGACCACGGTGTTGACGGTCGGTTCGTCCAGGCGATGCGCGGCCATGGGGGCCGCGTGCGGGATCGGCGCGGGTCGCGATCGCGACCGAGTATCGACGAACTCGTCCGTCTCCGCGACCGCGGCGGCGAAACCACTACGCCCGGCCGTCTCGGTACGACCCCACCGCCGCGCCAGTGAACCAGTGAGCGCCGCTACCGGCGACGGGGACAGCTCCAGCAGGCTGACAACCGAATGTGCGCTGACACGCAAAGAAGGCGGCGCGCATCGAAGCGCCGCCCTTGCGTGATCTCGATGGCGAGGGTGTGCTTACGTCCGCCCCTTCAGCCGCCGCGCGCCTGCCGCCGCCAGGCCGGTGCCGAGCAGCAGCAGCGTGGCGGGTTCTGGCAACCCCGGGCATGACCGTGCCCGGTAAGAGCACCACGACTGCTGCGCCGACGTCGTTGAGGCATCGGCGAAGAAGGCTTGAACCACATCTCGTCACTATTCAGTCTCCTGGCTGCACGTAGGGCCGAATGCGCTAACGGTTTATTTCCGCCTGGAAGCAAGTATGTGTCCAGCGTCAGCTGGCCTCGAACGAGACGGCTGGCCAACAAGTCCGCCCGCCGGGCTGAGTGCCGGGTGCTCGGCCCGGGCGCTCAGCATTGTCAATGCGGGCCGGCTAACTAGGTCCGCCCCCCGACGATGAACCCTGGCGCCAGCGCGACGCCGATGAGCGTTACCGGCAGGATCTGCTGCGCCTGGATGAGGATGGCCACGGCGATGGCCTGGTTCCCGTTGAGCCCGAAGGCCACCGCCGTCGCCGCATAGACTGCCTGGAACAGCCCGACGTTGCCGGGCGTCGCCCGCACGGCGAAGCCGAGGTTGACGGCCAGCAGCGCGGCGGTCGTCTGCGCCGTCGTGATCGGGAAATGAGCAGCCTGCGCGGTCACCTGGTAGGTGGCGACCTGCAATCCCCACGCGGTGATGCTCAGCAGGAGCGCCGCGGCGAAGCGCGGGGCGCTCGACAGGGCGCCGAGCGTCTGCACGAATCTCGAGAGATAGGCCCCGAGCCGGCCACGCCAGCTCGCTGGCGTGGGGCCGGCCACCGTGTCCTCAGCGTGGGGGCGACCGAGCAGCCACCAGAGCAGCGCCAGCAACAGCGCCAGGATCGCGATCGCGAAGGGCTTGACGCGCGCCAGGTTGGCCGGCAAGTCCAGAAGCGTCACGGCCCCGGACACCAGCACCACGTACCCCACCAGGTCGAACAGCCGCTCCAGGGCGAGCGTCGCCAGCACCCGGGCACTTGGAGCGTGTGCCGCCTTGGCGACGAGCACCACGCGCGCCGCATCGCCGCCGTTGGCCACGAGCAGGTTGTTGAGTCCGGCGCCGGTGAACGTCGCGCGGACGGCAAGCCGCAGCGACGTCGCGCCGATCGGGCGCAGGAACACCCACCAGCGGACCGCCTTGACGACGATCGAGGCGAGGTTCAGTGCCACAGCGACGAGGAGGATTGAAGGCGATGCGGCCCCCAGCGTCGCCCACGTGTCGCGCCAGTTCACCCGCCGCGCGAACAGCACCAGCAGCACGAGAACGCCCGTGGTGAAGCCGTAGCGGAGGGCGCGCGAGACGGCGTACCTCATGCGCGTGGCCCGTCAGTCCGGCAGCGTGACGAAGCGCAGTCCCCGCCCCCGGAGCCCGTCGATGATCCCGGGAAGCGCCTCGGCCGTCTGCAGCCGGTCCGCCCCGGCATCGTATCCGTCACCGTCGTGCATCAGGAGAATCGAGCAGGCGCGCATGCCGGTCAGGGCGCGGCGCGCGATCTCGCCGGCGCCAGGCCGCGCCGAATCCCACACCCCGAGTGTCCACCCGACGGTCCGCTGCCCGAGCGATGCCGCGATCGGCGTGACCCACGGGTTGCGGAACCCGTGCGGCGCGCGGAAATGCCGCGGCCGCACGCCGCCGCTCGCGCGCACGATGGCGTCGGTCCCGCGCGTCAGGTCGTCGCGCACGTAGGCCGGGGTCCGGTAGTGCAGCTTCCGATGCCAGTAGCCGTGATTGCCGAGCTGGTGCCCCGCTTCTGCCATCCGCCGCACCAGGTCCGGCCATCGCTCGGCATGACGGCCGAGGACGAAGAAGGTTGCGTGAACCTGCTCCCGCTCCAGCACGTCGAGGATAAGGGGCGTCGCGCGCGGATTCGGGCCGTCGTCGAACGTCAGACTGACGGTCGGTTCGTCGCCTGGCAGCCGGCCGAGCGCGCGTCCGAAGATCCAGCTGTTGCGGTGCCACGTGCCGTGGGCCGCGAGACCGGCCGCCGCGAGACCGGCGACGACCGCTTCGATCATACCGGGACGCCCACGCGTCCCATGACCCGGTGGTACACCTCGAGCACCTGCGAGGCCACGCGAGGCCAGCTGTACTTCAGGCTCTCGCGCCGCCCGGCCGCTCCGAGCTCGCGGCGGAGCCCCTCGTCGTCGAGCAACCGGACGAGCGCGTCGGCCAGCGCGCCGCGATCGCCGCAGCGGGTCAAGAGCGCCTCGCGTCCATCCACGACGACGTCGCGGAAGCCGAGAATGTCGGAGCAGACGATCGGCGTCTCGCAGGCCATCGACTCGAGCAGCGTGATGCCGAACGAGGCCTTGGTCGTGGGGCAGGCGTAGATCGCGCTGTTGGCATAGAAGCTCGGGCGCGCCTCCAGCACGGCGCCGACGAAGGTGATATCCAGGTCGCCGCGCGCCTGCCTGTAGTAGTGCGCGCGCAGCGGACCGTCCCCGACGACGAGCAGCTGTGCCGGCCGGCGCCGGCCTTTCACCGCGCGGAAGGCATCGATGAGGGTCGAGAGACCGTTGCGCGGATCGAAGCGGCCGAGGAACAGGATCGCGGGCACGTCCTGCCGCATCTCGGACGGCGCGGCGGCATGCGGATTGAAAATGTCGGTGTCGATCCCGTTGGGGACGATCTGCCACGGCGCGCTGAAGTAGCGCCCGAGCGCCCACGCGGCGGACGGGGACACGCAGATCGCCGCGTCCAGCATGTCGAGCCGGCTCTGGAAGTAGCGGTTGAGGAAACGGTAGCCGTTCGACTTCTCGAAGTAGGTGTGGAACGTCCCGATGAGCGGACAGTCCGCCTCCTCGATCGCGAGCAGCGGCAGGACCGGCGTCAACGGGGAGTGCACGTGCACGACGTCGTAGCGGCCTGCGCGCAGGACCCGCCGCACCTCCCGGCGCAAACCCAACCCGACGGTCACGCGCGCGTGCGATCCGTTCGCGTAGAGGGGCAGGCTGTGCGCGATCCGGATCACGCCCGCGCGGGGCTCGGAACCCTTCAGATTGGACGTGATGATGTCCACGTGATGCCCGCGGCTCTGTGCCTCGCGGGCAAAGAAATGGACGTGCTCACAGACGCCGCCCAGATGCGGATAGTAGTACTCCGTGACCAGCGCGATGCGCAGCGGGCGGTTGTCCGACGTCTGGGGGAGGATCGGGAGATTGGGGAGCGCCGGGCGGCGTTCCAGCACGGCGCCGGGCGACGATCGGTTCAGGAGTGGTTCGGACATCGGCGTCAATTCCCTGGCCACTCCTCCCGGCCATTATCACACGCCGGCGGTGAAGAAATCGATGAACCCAGCGATTCGCAGGCGCCGCGCCGTTCGTCGTGATGATGCAGACCGCCGAGGTGGGGGACTTGAACGATCCGGCCGCCCGTCGGTGGCTGGACCGACCGGGACACGGGCGCATCCTCGTCCAGCGAGAGATGCGTTCGCCATTCGTGGCAGTAGGCGAGGTGACTGTTTGAGGTGTCGGCGCAACGCGCGTTCGTTCCACACGATGACGTGGTCCAGGCACTCGCGCCGGATGGAGCCGCGGCTCGCGGCGGCGAGGCGTAGGCCGACGTTACGCATCGGCTCCCTGAACGACCGGCTCCGGCCGTCGGTGTGCCCGAGGCGGCATCCGGACGTGCGTGGCCGGCTCCGTGGCCGGCTTGACGGGCCGGCGCCTGGTGTCATAATCGCCGATAGTCAGGTTCTCAGCGCCAATCGGCGCTGTCCGGGCCGCGCGGGTCTGAGAACCGGCCTTCCGTTAATTTGGACAGGCGTCGCCAATGCTTCCTCTCGTCACCTAAACAGATCGAGATCTTCTCAGATCCACGACCAGCTCGACTCTCCGGGGGTCTTTCGCGTCGGTCTTCTGAGCAGCACGGGAGAACGCGAGACGCTCGGGCCGGTCGCACGGGAGCAACGGGTTCGCCGGTGGAATCGCCTACGAAGGCGTGGATTGCGGGTCGATCGCGGCCGTCGTGATACCGAGTTGTCGCTCAACGATCTCGAAGAGCTCGTCCGCGCGGACGGGCTTCGACAGATAACCGTCCATCCCGGCTGCCAGGCAGCGTTGCTCATCCCCCTTCATGGCGTGTGCAGTCATGGCGATGATCCGGAGATGACCTCCAGTCCCCCGTTCTTGGTCGCGAATGATGGCGGTGCACTCGAACCCGTTCATCTCCGGCATCTGGATGTCCATCAACACACAGCCGAACCCGACCGGGGCCGCTTTCTCCAGAATGGCGAGCGCCTCCCGCCCGTTTCTCGCCGTGACGACCGCGTGCCCGCGCTTCTCGAGCAGGCGCCTGGCCAGCAACTCGTTGACACTGTTGTCCTCCACGAGAAGAACGCGCCCGGTCTGGCGGGCTTCGCGCAAGGAGTGTCGCGTGACCAGGGCCGGCAGATCCTTCGAGCCAGGCCTGAAGTCCAGAATCGACACGATCGTGCCGCGGAGTTCCGCGCGTTTGATGGGTTTACTGAGGTAGGCGGCGACGCCCAGCGCCCGGCACCGGGCGGCGTCGCCGGGCCGGCCGGCCGAGGTGAGCATCACGATGGCAGCGCCCGCGATTGCCGAATCCTCCTTGATGGCCTTTGCCAGGCTGAAGCCATCCACGCCGGGCATCTGGACATCGGTCAGCACGAGA
Organism: uncultured Acidobacteriota bacterium; assembly: GCA_963817635.1. Classification (GTDB taxonomy): domain Bacteria; phylum Acidobacteriota; class Vicinamibacteria; order Vicinamibacterales; family 2-12-FULL-66-21; genus CAWFPR01. The sequence continues at coordinate 163,428 of CAWFPR010000003.1, forward strand.
GGGAAGGGCTTTCCTGATTCCTGTGCCGCGCGCAGCGCGACGAGCGCTTCGGGTGCGCTTGCAGCCAGCGTGGGCACCATGCGCCAACCGGTGAGCATCTCTTCAAGCAGGCGCCGGTTCGTCGCGTTGTCGTCCACAACGAGGACCGGCAGGTCTCGCAGATCGACCACGTCAGGAACCGCCGCCATCGCGGAGTGGGGTTTCACCGACCCGAAACTCGCGGTGAAATGGAAGGTGCTGCCCCGGCCGGCCTCGCTCTCCACCCAGAGACGCCCGCCCATCAGCTGCACGAGCTGAGATGAGATGGTCAGGCCCAGTCCGGTGCCGCCATAATTGCGCGTCATCGAACCGTCGGCCTGCGTGAACGCCTCGAAGATGAGTTGTTGACGGTCCAGCGGGATGCCGACGCCGGTATCCTTGACCGAGAAATGCAACACGACCTCTTCCGGTGTCGCCGCCTCTTTCGTCACGCGCAGCACGACGTCGCCATGGGCGGTGAACTTGATGGCATTCCCGAGCAGATTGACAAGGGTCTGGCGCAGGCGTCCGGGGTCGCCTCGCAACGTGTGCGGCACTTCCTCGGCGACATCGACGATCAATTCGAGGCCCTTCTGGTGGGCTCTCAACGCCACTGTGTTCGCCGTGTCGGCGATGGCATCGTGGGGGTTGAAGTCGATCAGGTCGAGCTGGGATTTGCCCGCTTCCATCCTGGAGAAGTCCAGGATGTCGTTGATGACGGCCAGGAGGGCATCGGCGGACGATTTGACGATTTCTACGGACTCCCGCTGTTCGGAGGTGAGCTCGGTGTCCAGCAGGAGATCGGTCATCCCAATCACCCCGTTCATCGGCGTCCGAATCTCGTGACTCATGTTCGCGAGAAACTCGCTCTTCGCGCGGCTGCCCTCTGTGGCGCGGTCGCGAGCGTCCGCCAGCTGCCGGGCGGATTCGAGAGCGGCGTCCCGGGCGTCCACGAGATCCGACTCGATCTGCCGCCGCTCGGAGATCTCGCCGCGGAGCGTCTGGATTGCCTCCGTCAGCGCGGTCGTGCGATCCTCGACGCGAGTGGTGAGCTCACTCTGGACCTGTCGTAGACTGCCAATCACCGCCACCCAGGCTCCGATCGAGAGGGCGAGCAACACGGCCGACCCGGCCATCGACAGGAGTTCCCGTTGTTTAGCCTCCCGCACGCTTCTGTCCACTCGCGCCCGTGCGTCGGTCAACATCGTAGCCATGCCGCCCGCGTAGAGAGCCTTCTGCTCTTCATATGCCGGCCCGAACAGCACGGCGCGCGCGTCTTCGGCCCGCCCCTCACGGACGAGGGCAAACGCCTGGTTCTCCGTAGCCACGAGCTTCTCGTTGGCCGCGTCGGTCTGCGTGGGGCCGGCGCCGGCGGACGCGCCAGACGCGAGCGCGATCGTTTCTTTGATCGCGGCATCCAATTCAGGCTCGGACTGGTGGTACCGGGTTTCCCAGCTCAGATTGCCAGTTGCCGCGGCCATGCGAGCGGACATCGTCAGCACTTCGTCGAGGCGCAGAATGACTCCGCGCAACTCTTCAAGACGCAGGTCGCGCGACCTGTCGGAGGCGGAGTCGTGGTAGCTCGCGTACGCATTCCAGGCGACCCAACCCAGGGACGCGATCGTCAGCGCCAGCGTGATCGCGTAGATCCGAGTCGGAGTCCGCAGAATCGAGTCGCGTTCCGGAGTCATGACGCCGGCCGGGGATGGATCGCGCGTTCGTGCTTCGGGCACGCGAGGCACCTCGGGCTGCCGGCGTGCATTTGCGACGGTGATGTCGGCGGTCTGGACCGTCTCGACACGCGATCGGGTGACGCCGTCCCGCGCGCGAACGCCCCGGCGTATCGGTTCCCCATGGGGTGGTCACCCTATTTGTTGCTCGCTGGCTCGGTTACCGGGACGACGCTGGATTCAGCGTATGGGACGGCCCGCCGGGCCGATGTTCCCAATTGCACAGCGTGCCGGCGGACGCCGTATTGTCCAAGAACCCGATCGACAGCACAATCGAGCGCCTGGATGATGGAGGGTTGGATTTCAGATCGGCGGCCCACGCAGCCAAGGAACCCCGCCTCTGGTAGGCTGGCCGCCATGCGGTCGCTGTCGCATCCGCTGCAGTTCGTTCCTCGCGCTCCTGAAGACCCATGGGGAGGTCCTGGCCGCAGCGGACTTCTTCACGGTGGAGGTCTGGACCCGTCGCGGGCTGGCGCGGGTCGCCGTGCGCTTCGTCATCGACTTGGCCACGCGCCGAATCCACTCGCCGGCACGCCGTTCGCCGTACTACGTTGAGGCGAAGACAGACGACCCGGCGAATCGCTTTCGCCTCAACCAGAACATCCGGCCGGCCTGACCGGCCCGGTGGCCGTCACCGCGCTAGGAAAGCATTGCACTAACCCGCTTCGCGGGCGGTAGATCCACGTCCTGATGCTATCGACACGCGGCCGGTCGCGACAGGCGTCGCTAATGCCATCGTCTTACACACAGTTGTTCTATTGACCCCAACTCTCCGCATGGCAACTCTCACTGGTTTGGGGCTTCTGTGAAGCCTCTCGTCTCGCTGCGGACACGGCGCGGCGTATAATCCGGGCCTGGACCGACAATGGCTCTGGCGGCTGGCACGCTGCTGGGCCCGTACGAAGTCCTCGGCGTGATTGGCGTCGGAGGCATGGGCGAGGTCTATAAGGCCCGCGACACCCGCCTCGATCGCACGGTCGCCATCAAGATTCTCCCGGCTGAGCTGAAACGTCGACCCGGAGCGTCGTGCGCGCTTCGAACGCGAGGCCCGCGCGGTCGCCGCGCTTTCGCATCCGCACATCTGCACGCTCCACGACATCGGGTCGCAGGACGGTACGACCTACCTCGTCATGGAGCACCTCGAGGGCCAGACGCTGGCGCACTGCTTGACTCGGGGCCCGCTGCCGCTTGCGCAGGCGATCGACATCGCGGTGCAGATCGCCGAGGCGCTTGCCGCCGCGCACCAGCACCACATCGTCCATCGCGATCTCAAGCCCGGCAATGTGATGCTGATCACAGGCGGCGCAGGGCGACCGGAGATGCCGACGGCGAAGTTGCTCGACTTCGGCCTCGCGAAGCGTGCAGCCCCTGGCGTGGCCGCGGCGACGGCTGACGACGCGACGGCCACGAGACAGACGCCACCGGTCACTGTGGAGGGGACAATCCTGGGCACGCTGCACTACATGTCGCCGGAGCAGATTCGGGGAGAAGCGGTCGACGCGCGCACGGACATCTTCGCGATGGGAGCGGTGCTCCTCGAGATGATCATGGGAAGCTGCGCGTTTCCTGGACGGACGCCCATGGAGGTCTGCCATTGCACCCTCTACGAGCAGCCGCCCGCAATCGGCGGTTCTTCGGCGGCGACCGCCGCCGATCGCGTGATCCGCCGTGCGCTGGCCAAGCGACCGGAGGAACGCTACGCGACGGCGTCGGAGATGGCGGAAGCGCTTCGCTCGATGGGCCAGATCGAGGACGCCGGAGAGACGACGAGCGTCGACCACACGTGGTGGCATCTCGGTGACTACGATCGTGTCCTTGAATACGTGCAGCGCCGGCACTATGGAGAGGTGTCGATCACGAACCGAGCCGTGCGGGCCGCGATCCTGAGCGAGCAGGGCTGCAAGGAAGAAGCGATCCTCGAGTTTCGCGAGGTCGAGCAGTCAAGGTTGACGGAGTTCTTCCGCGACCTGGTGTGTATGTACCGAGCGGCGAACGAGGGCCGACGGGAAGAGAGCCTCGGTGCGGCAGAGCGTCTGCTGGCCAGATCGCTGGACGCCGAGACCCTCTGGCAGATTGCCAGGGTGTTCGCCTACTTCGGTGAGTGGGCGTGCGCACTCGCTTTGCTCGGTCTTTCTCTGGAACGCGGCTTCATCGTGTACCGCATCCTCACCCGCCAGGATCCGTGGCTCGATGCGCTCCGGTCGAGCCCCGAGTTCGACGATCTGCTGCAGCGAGCCGCGTCGCGCTACCATGCGGCGTCAGCCGCATTCAGAGAAGCCGGCGGCGAGCAACTGCTTGGCGTCACCGTGTCGCGCGGCGACAATCGGTGCGCTGCAGCAGAAACGCAGCCCCCGAAGGAACGGTCGGTCGAGGCGCCCGTGGAGTCCGAGACCGCGCCCGGGATTGGGCCGAACTTCGCCAACACTCGTGCGGACCTCCCGCGCGGCCGCGGGAAGATCGACAGGTAGCCGGGCAACTCGGCCTCCGGACCACGTTGCCGGAGACAGACGATGGGCGTTGTGCAGAATTTGAACTGCGCAACACAGCCGGACCGCGCAGATTGTCAAGAGAAGCCGATAGGAAGCATTAAGCGGGGCCTGCCTGAGAAGCCCGGCGAGACGCGCAGGAGGTCTTCGGACTCGGTGGCGCCCGCGTCGGCGACGATGGCGCTGGCCGGGCGGTAATCGCCAGCGATACGAACGACGGAGTCCGTCCCCGGCGCTCGTAGTAGTTCGTCACCGACGCGCCATCGTCCATGACGCCGGCCCTCGGATAGCTGTTGAAAGACGCGGACGAGGCGCTCCGAGTGCGCCTGGCCCGGACCCCGTTACCTGGTGGATCCCGGACCGGGCCCCATGAGGACGCGCTCGAGGTACTCCGTCGCGCCGCCGGCGACGCGGCGCCACGTGCGCCACAGCAGGAAGTCGTGGATGTCGTCCGGGATGACGATCTCCTCGATCTTGACGCCCTTCGCGTCGAGGCGCTGCCGCAGGTCCACCGTCTGGTGGAACTCGACGTTCCGGTCGTCGTCGGCCTGGATCAGCAGGACGGGCGACTTCCACGTATCCACCGCCGAGATCGGCGACGACTCGTAGCTGACGCGCGCGGCCTGCCGCAGGTCGTCCTCCGTGATCCCGTCGCGCGCCCACGCGGCCGCGAGATTCGGCGTGCCGCGGCCCTGGCGATCCCAGTTGTGGACGCCGTGGATGTCGACGCCGGTCGCGAAGACGTCGGAGTTCCGGCCGAGCGCCAGCGCCGTCAGGAAACCGCCGTAGGACCCACCCCAGATGCCGATCCGCTTCGCGTCGACGTCGTCGCGCGACTGGAGATAGCGGGCGCCCGCCAGCACGTCGAGATACTCCGACGCGCCGTTCGCCCCCGCGTGTTCCGGCCGGTGGAACGCGTAGCCGTAGCCGATCCCGAGGCGGTAGTTCACCGAGAGCACGATGAAGCCGCGGCTCGCGAGGGTACTGGTTCACGCCGTAGTCGTTGGCGTAGTAACCCATGTAGTGCCAGCCGAGGAGCATCTGGCGCGGCGGGCCGCCGTGGACGTAGATGAGCGCCGCCCGCTTGGCCGGTCCGCTCGCCGTCTTGAACAGCTGTCCGTGGACCTCGAGGCCGTCGCTCGACTTGAAGATCACCTGCTGCGGCGTCACCAGCTTCGACGCCGGGAACTCCGACGGCACGCGGTCCTCGGCGAGGCGCCGCGACGCGCCGCCGGCGACGGGCCGCACGGCCGGCAGCGGCGAGTGCTGCGCGTCCGCCTGGATGTAGACGAGCGACCGGCCGTCGGCCGTGATCGCGGGCGACCAGTCGATCGTCGCGCCCGACGTGACCGCGGCGGGCATCGCCGCGTCCACTGGCACCCGGTAGAGATGCCGGCGGTCGACGTCCAGCGGATCCGCGCCCGTGTTCGCACTGTAGACGACGAAGCGGCGGTCGGGGCTCACGGTCGCGTGCTCGACCATGAAATTGCCGGGCGTCAGCAGCGTCGCCGCGCCACCGGCGGCCGGCACCGAATAGAGGTGCGGCCACCCGTCCTGGTAGCCCATGAACACGATGCGGTCGGCCGACGCGCCCGCCCAGGACGGCGGCATGTTGCCGGCGATGCCCGGGGTGCCGTCGCGCATCCCCGTGCCGCTCGTCCAGGCGGCGCGTGCCTCACCCGACTTCACGTCGCCGATCCACAGCGCCCACGGCTGCGGCTGCGGCTGGAGCGACGGCACGCCGCCCTGCCCCGGGCGGCGGATGAAGAGGATCTTCGTCCCGTCGGGCGACCACGCCGGCGCGCCGTCGCGCGAGGTGGACGGCGCAACGTAGCGCAGCGGCTGATCCAGGCTCGTGAACAGCGTGATGAAGCTGTGATCGCCGCGGTCGGAGACGAAGGCGAGCGTCGAGCCGTCGGGCGACCAGGCGGGCGACTCGGCCGAGCCGCGCGCGAACACCTGCTCGGCGGGCTTCGACCCGTCGAGCGGCCCGATCCAGATCTGCCGGTTCTTCACGAACGCGACGCGATGCGTCTTCGGCGCGGTCGCCGGATCGTCGCCGTCGGCGACGAGCGTCGGCGCGCCGCCGCCCTCGGCGGAAACGGCCCAGATCTGCACCTTCGGCTGCACGGGGCTGCTGGTCGGATCGGGCTGAAGGTTGCCTTCCGCCGGCCAGTTGGATCCGTGGTCGCCGCCGCGGACGTAGACGATCGTCTTTCCGTCATCGGAGAACGTGACGCTCGTCAGTTCCTGCCCGTCGTCCTGGTCGTAGGGCGTGACCTTGCGCGGGGTGAAGTCCGGCGCGTCGGCGACGTAGATGTTGCGGGCGCCGTGTTCGTTGAAGGTCCACGCGACGCGGGCGCCCGACGGCGCCGCGACGAGGTTTTCGGGGAACGGATAGCTCATCACCTGATCGAGGGTGAAGGCGGGAGCGGCCTGCCGCGCGGACACGGCGGAGACCGCGAGAGCGACGATCGAGACGAGCGCCGCGGCGCTCCAGCGAAGCTTCTGCATGCCGGGAGCCTAGCACAGGTGCGGCGGCGGCACGGGCACGCCGGTTGCTCCCTGATGCCGCTGAGGGAGGCCCCATGACAACCAGCGGACGATAGATGCTGTGTAGGCGGTCGTGAGAGCGAAGGTGATCGGGGGTCGCCCGCACGACGACGCGCATATCGCCGAGTCCAGACTGCATTTAGCTTTAAGGTGACTGAAGTAGTCCAGAATTTTGGCGAGACCGCGGTGGACCCGAATGTGCCACTTGAGGTCCTTCGTTTGGGAGGCATCAGAGACCGGCATTGGATCGACGACCATGGCCTCCGACGTGCAGGCGCGCGAGCTCAGGGCCGCGATGCGCAGCCTCGGCATGAAAGCCTGACGCGGGTCACTTCACAATCGGCGCTTTGATGTTGGCGTAGTCGTACCGCATCGACTGGTGCTGCTTCACGCCGATGTCGAGGTCCGATTCGGTCTTCACCGGCAGGCCGGTCGCCTTCGAGATCCACAGCTTCGCATCCGTCGTCCCGACGTCAGTCGTTTCGCTGTGGGCGGTGTACACCGCGACCGGCATGCCGTCGAGGACCTCGTCCGGCGACTGTTTGCACGTGTAGACCTTGGCGTTCTTGATGTTCTCCTGCTCCCGCTCGAGGTTGTCCTTGGGCGTCAGTGGGCTCTTCTTCCAGACGCCGTGGTACTTGAAGTAGTTCGTGTCGCCGGCCAGGATGCTCTCGGTCACCTCGCTCAGCGCGGAGATGGTCGCGACCGCGTGATGCGGCGTCGTCGTCACGCGCAGCATCGCATCGCTCACAGCCTTGCACACGGGGCTGGTCTGCGCACGGGCCGGTCCCGCCGCCACCACGATCACCGCCACCCAGCACATCGCGACGAACGCCGTTCTCATGATGCTCTCCTCCTTCGCCACGACCTGGACGCGACCGGCTAAGGGCCCGTCCGAGCCCTAATTCGCTCGCGTGGCGTACGGCAGATCGAACTTCCCATCGGTGATTGCAGCCGTCTTGCCACCATCGACGTGAACGACGCGGCCGGCGAACGTGCCGGTCACGCGGGCGGCCGTGCTGCTGATGATCGTCACGGTCATCTCGTCGTTGCGGTATTCGTCGTTGCCGCCCGTCACCGCAAAGGCGTAGGTGGCATCGGCGGTGCCTTTGATGGTCGTCGTGCCGTGATCGGCCACCGTGAAGTGCAGGTGCGGCCAGGCGGCCGGATAGTGGCTGATGTCATTCAGGTCGAAGGTGATGACTCCCGCCGCCTTGTGCCGGACGACATTGACGACCTGCAGCATGTCGGAATCGCTGCCCGACGCGGGTTCGCCGTCGAAGACGAACGCGAAACTCGTCTTCAAGGTGCCGTGCGTGGCCTGCCCCGACGACGCGGCAGAGGCGTGAGCCGCCGGACTTCCGCCCGAACACCCGCAGATGAGCGTGGCGGCGCCAGCCGCGGCCAGCACGCAGCCGTACCGGCTCAATCGATGTGAAAACGCTCCTGATCGCGTCATTGTGCGTGTCCTCCTGTATCGGGAACCGCGGCCTGCGGGGCCGGCCCCGCGGGCGGAACCGGCGACGGGATGAACGCCGCGGCCTTCTCGCCGAGCATCCGGAACCGGGCCGAGAGCTGATCCAGCCGGGCGACCCACTCCCGATTGATCGCCTGGTGTTCGATGAGCTCGTGGAAGCGAACCATGATCATGACGAGAAAGATCGGCTTCACGAACGCGCCGCGCGCGGCCAGCGCGAACAGCACGGCGATGCCAATCGTCAGCACCGCGCCGAGTTCCCGCACCGACGCCGGCAGGATGGCGGTCAGCGCCGCCGCCGGAACCAGCAGCACGAGCCAGAGCAGCGCGCTCAACACAGACTCCAGCACCACGATCCACACGGCTTGTTTGAGGATGGGCTTCGCGTTCTGCGCGTAGTAGACGAGTCCGTCCCGCGCCCCCTGCCAGGGGTTGGCGGCGCCGCACGCCAGGTTGTAGGAGAAGATCACCTTGTCCAGGTACCGCGTCGCCGCACGCAGAATGACGGTGACCAGCCGGCCAATCGCCTCGACTCCTGGTATCGGCAGGAGATGCCCGACGCCTTCAATCGTCGCGTGGACGGCGTTGACCACGCTGCGGACGAGCATGTTCAGCGCGAACAGCACGTTCACCTGCCCGAACTGCTCGGTGACGATGCGCTTGCCGTAGGCGAACATCGACTCCGACCCGTTGCCAACGCGGCCGTGCACGACGAGCTCGGTCAGGACCGCGACGTGGCCGCACTCGATCAGATGCAGCAGGTAGCGCAGCACGGCGGTCCAGAACCAGCCCGCCGCGATCACGCACGACAGAAACCACGCGAGCCCGAACGCGCCCGCGATGTGGGTGCCCGCCCACACCGAGCCGCCGACCGCTACGACGATCCACACGATGCAGGCGAGGGCAAACGCCAGCAGCACCGCGAAGCGCATCAGCGCGTACGGCAGGCTGCGCGCGATCAGGCCGATTGCCGAAAACACGCCGCTGTTGCGGACAGCCAGCGGGTAGTCGTGAGGAATGGACACAGCCGATTGAGCGTCGGTCATGACGTGCCTCCGGTGTTCGGACGGGACGAGAACGGAATGTCGAACGCCCCCTCGGCGACGGCCACGACCCGGTGACTCTTCAGCCGGATGAAGCGGCCGGAAAACGTGCCGGACAGTCGCGAGGCGCTCAGTGCCGTGATGGTGATTGTCATCCGGTCGTTGCGGTAGTCGTTGTCGGCGCCGCCGGCAATCGATGCCGCGTACTTCGATGCACCGGCCCCGCGGATCGTCGTCGTTCCGCTGTCGGCGACGGCAAAATGGAGCCGGAGCCGCTGCCCCACCGGCCCGGCTTCGGCGTCGATCGGCATCAGCACGAATTCGACGACGTGATCCGGGCGCCGGAACGCCACGTTGAAGATCCCGTCGGTGCCGCCGCCCGCGAACGGCCGCCCGCCCAGCAGGCACGAAAATGTGGCGCTCACAGGCGCGGGCGCCGGCCACGTCCCCATCACCCACGCACCCAGCACTCCCGTCACGAGGCCTCGCCCAACCCGCGTCCACATGCTCTAGTTCGCGGGTCCGGGTGACGACCCGCGCCCGATCGCGAAGCCGTCGCCCTGCCGGGTCACGCGAACCGTGGCGGTCTGCCCCGCCGACACCGTGACATGCGGCAGCGTGAGCTCGCGGTCCCCGGCCTGGACGACGACGGTGTAGTCGCCCGCGGGCAGGTCGTGGCCGGCGTCCCCGGCCTCGCCTCGCGCGACGACCCGGCCGGAAGCGTCGCGAACCGAAAACGGAAACGTTTCGACCGTCGCGGCCGCCAGCGCGCGTGTGAGCGCCGGGCCGTCCTGCGCGCGGTAGTAGGCGCCGCCCGTGCTCGCCGCCAGGCTGCCGAGCGCCTGCTGCGCCTGCTGCCCCTTGAGCGTGAAGCCGACGATGTTGAGGCGGAAGTCGAGACCGGACTGCTCGATCGCCGTCGCGGCGGCCGCGAAGTCGCCTCCGCAGCTCTCTTCGCCGTCGGTGATCAGCACCACTGAACCGCCACCGACGGCTTTCAGATCCCCGAGGGCCTGCAGGACGGAGTAGACGAGCGGCGTCTCGCCACGCGGCCTGGCCGCGTCGATCGCTTTCAGGAGCGCCGCGCGGTCGAGTTTCTGGACCGGCTGGACGAGGTGCGAATCGGTACAGGTCTGCTTGTCCTTCGAGCTGTACCGGTCGCCATAGACCATCAGCCCGACGTTGAAATCGTCGGGCACCTTGGCGAGCACACCGCGCAGGACCTGGCGCGCGGTCGCAATACGGGTGCTCTTGCCGAGCGCCTCGTTCATCGAGCCCGACAGGTCGAGAATGATGAGCAGGTTCTTCCGAGACTGCAGGTGTGCCGCCGGTGGACCCAGATCGGCGGTCACGATCAGGTGGCCGCTCCTGAGCGCGTCGATCGCCAGACACAGCGTCCCGACCGCGTCGCCGGCCGTCCCGCGCACGGCGAACCCGATGGGCCTGGCCAGGGTGCCGGGCGCCGTGAGCGACAGGGTGGCGGTCGCCTTCGCGCCAAGCGTCACACTCGCCGGGTCGATGTGCCCGGCGAGGCCCGGCGCACCGGCCGGCGCGACCACGCTCAGGGCCACCGTTCCGCTGTAGTCGGGCCTGGCCGCGAGAATGGTGAGCGGATAGGTCACGGTCTCGCCCGCCCCGACCTCGCGCCGCTGAAGCGAGACGTCCGTCGTGATCGCGAACGGCGCGAGCCGCAGGCTGCACGGCAACGGGTCCGGCCTGAACGGCAGCAATAGTTGCCGCGCGACTGTACTGCTGGTAGGCCAGGTTGGCGTGCTGGTCGCGATCGATGCCGTCGTAGAGGATTACGCCGCGCCCGTAGTGCGTGTACGCCAGCACGAACCCGCTGCCGCCGATCACGTTGGTGCCGAACAGCGCGCCGCACCAGTGGTCGTCGTAGTTGATCACCGTGTTGGAGTCGCCGAAGTCGTTCGAGATGTTGCCGTTCTTCTTAAGGCGCCACGACGGCTCGTCGAAGAACGCGGGGTCGTGCGAGTCCGGGCTGACGAGGAAGTTCTGCTCCACGATCTGCAGGGCCGACGCCGCCGCATGGCCACCGGGGTTACTGGTCGCGAACGGGTACGGCAGGAACGAATAGTCGGGGACGCGGCCGGGCCCGCACGAGTCCGCGTCCGAGATGACCAGCTTGTTCCCGTTGGCGACCCACGCCACGAGCGCCTGCTTGACGTCGGCCGGCACGCTCGTCTTGATGTTGCAGAGCTGTTCGAGGACGACCGTATCGACGTGCGCGCTCGGCACGAAATCGGCCGGCCGGACCAGGTCCGGCGTGAGCGCCCAGTACTCCACCCGGTCGAAGATCGACGTGTCGATCCGCCCGTCGCCCGGACCCGGGCCGAAGTAGCGATTCGTCGACGGTGTCGGATGGACTCGATGCGCGTCGTACGGCCCGTACAGATCGGGCCGGTCTGCGACGAGCAGGACCGTCTTGCTCTCCGGGCACTGCGCTGGCGCCGCGGCAGGCACCGCACAGGCCGCGCCGGCCGTCGTGCCGGGCGCCTGAAACGCGAGGCTCGCGGGATCGGGTGTCAGCTTGCCGGTCGACAGCAGCGCCCGCAAGTCTCCGTGGCGCTCGAGGAGCGACGTGTAGCCCGCGCGTTGACCTTCGTGGACGGCGACCTCACCGACGACCGTGCCGTCCGGCGATCCGTTGTTGTGAGGAAAGACGACCCTCAGGAAGCGCGCCTCGACCGGCGCCGGTAGCGTCACGACGTGGTCGCCCGCCTCGCGCGGCAGGACCGCCGAGGCCGCCTTCACGAATCCGGTCGTGGCCGACTTCGTGGACAGCCAAATCTCGACGTCCTTTGGCCATGATGGGCTCAGATCGGCGGGCCACCCGTACGGTGGCTTTGCCGTTCCGGTCGGGAACGTGATCGTCACGTCCGACACGAGCGCCGTATCGCGTCCGATGAACGACAGGACGAACGACGGCGCCCCCACCCGGTCCACCCACATCGTCGCCGGATCGTCATCGAGCGCCCGCTCGGCCAGAAAGCCGTCGGGGTTTCCGGAGCTGCGCGGACTCTCGACGCGCCCGCCCATGGCGAGGGCCACGAGATTGTGGGTGCCCGGTGAAGGCGGCGTCTGGGGCGGCGGTGGCGACGCGAGCCTGCCGGCCTCGAACGCGACCGAACCCGCGCGCGCCGAAAGCGACGCAATGCCGCCGAGCGCCAGCAAGGCGGCCCCGAGCGAGACGACGCCGCGTGCTGCGAGCGAACTCGAAATCCCCATGGCGATCTAGCTCCCGCCGCCGAGGGCGCCAATCGCGCCGCCGAGGTCGTCGAGCGTCGTGGTGCCACTCGATCCGCAGTTGGGCGCACACGGGCCCAGGCCCGGCAGAGTACCCGAACCGCCACCGCCGCTCGTCGAAACCGGCTGCGTCTTGCCGAACTGATCAATGTCCGAACCGCCGTCCTGGAGAGCGCGCAGGCTGTTGGCAATGGCGGCCGCCGCGTCAGGCGGCGACGGCGCCGCGGAGACGGCGGGCGCCACCGGCACCCGGGCAATTGCCGGACACGCAAGGCCGGCGGTCAGCTGCGAGAAGCGTCCAGAATGATGTCGCATGGCGTCCTCCCTTCTAATGCACGGTCAGGGCGGCTTCGCAGATCTTCCCGGCGGCCTGCGTCCAGTCGCCGTTGATTTGGGCGTCGTCCATCGTGAAGCGCGCCTCGCAGGCGATCGATCCGCGGACGAGGTTCACCCAGCGCATCTCACCGCCCTTGGTGGAGTACCGCGCGTGGTCGCCGAACCCTGGCAGCGGGGCGTAGCCGTCCCTGGTCGCGTCGTCGAACCGGTGGTCGGCGTCGTCATGCAGGCTGACGTCGACCTGACTGCCCGCCGGCCGGAAGTCGCAATCCACGTAGTGGGCCTCACCGGCGTGCAGGTCGTCGGTGGTGCTGTCGGCCGCCCGGAAGAGCGTGAGCGTCGGTTTGACGAATGGCTGCACCAGCAGCTGCACCTTCGCGCAGAAGGCTGGGGCGCTCAAGGCGCCCTGGTGATCCGACGCGGTCGTCGCTGACGGATCGCTCGCGCCGGCTCCCGGGGATCGCTGGGCCGTAGGCGTGCTCGAGCACGCGCCGAGAAGCGACAGGACGACGATGACCGCGATCGATGCTGACGCGACAGGACCTTCGTGACGAGCGTGAGTGTCGACGGTGTGCATTAGGCGCTCCATGAATCACCGCTTGCCCGCACAGTTCGGCGGCATGTCCGATCGCAGGTCGAGAATTTTCTTTGGATTGACGAGCCTGACGATGCTGCCCGACGGCTCGATGGGCCTGGCTTTGACGAGGCCCAGGAAGAAATTGACGACCGTTGCGACGATCTTCGGAATGGAATAGCCGATGCCGCCGTTGATGGACATCAAAAACGTGCCCATGCGGCAGTCGACCATCGCCTCGGACGCCTGTTTGAGCGCCGTGATGCCGGACGTGAGCCCGACATACGGGCCGGCCGCGAAGCCGGCCACGCCGACGCCGACGAGGAGACGCTGATCGATGGAAAAGACCAGCGAGTCGATGCCCATCGAGACGCCGTTAACGTCGCCACTCAGGCTGTTCTTCAGCGTCGCCTGGAGCGGCGGCACGATGAACTGGCGATTCTTGTACTGCACCGTAAGGTTGCCCGTCACGTCGAAGCTCGCCTTCGCCTTCAACACCGCCGCCCTGGCGCTGAAGCCGGTCGCCAGGCTGACGTTCTGGTGAAAGTGCGCCTCGAGCGGCACACCACCGATAGGCATCGGCAGGACGAGGTCGACCGGAATCTCTCCGGTCTGATTGATGTTCGCCGAGAACCCCTGGTCGGAGATGCCATCGACCGTGACGTCGAAACCTCCCGCGCCCGAGAGGCTGACCCAGCCGGAGATCGAGCCGTTGTCAATGCCTGCCGCGAACCGCAGCTGCGGCTGGCGCAGGTAGAAGACGACGCTGATCGCGACGGTCACGCCGCCCCTGGTGGCCGTCATACGCAGGCCGAGCCCGCCGCAGTCCTGCCAGCAGGGCGCCGCCTTCAGTTCGTCGTTGAAGAACACGTCCGGCAGTTGCGGCGGCTGGAACGTTGTGCGGATGATGGACGGCGGCCGCGCGCCTCGATCGTCCGCCAGCAGGACATGCGGACCGCCGAATCCATACGTCGTCCGTACCGGGCGCCACTCGCCGCGAGGCGTCACGACGTAATAGCGCACCTTGGTCGGGACGAACTCCGATCCCGGGGCGCTCGGTCCGGCGCCGGAGGCCGGAGACCCGCCCTGCGCCGTCTTCATCTGGTCGAACAGCGGCGACCCGAACGCGCCGGGAAAGTTCGGCGTCTGCACGGCCGCCAGTGTGTTGAGGTCGAGCGGTTCGTCGTAGCCGAAATTGCCCTGCTTGATGAGGTCGGTGAGCTGCACCGGCCCGAGAATCACGGAGACGTCGTTGCCTGTGCGCGTGAGCTTCAGCACCCGGCCGACGCACCGGCTCGTCGCGAACAGAATCTGCCCTTCCTGGAGACCGGCGACGCGCGAATCGGTCCCGTCGAGCGTCCACTCGATGCCGTTGGGGCTCCAGGCCTTGACGGCCTTGTCCCCGTGCTCCATCAGGACGACCTGATTCTGGTAGACCGCGCCGCCCCCGCGCTGGGGCGCCATCCCGTACTTCTGCTCCGTCTCGGTCAGGTCCGACACCTTCACGGGATGCCCGACGATGACCGGTCCGGCGTTCGGCATGAACCCGTCCCAGGACGCGACGGCCGGCGTTGGCGCCGGCGCGGGCGTCGATCCAGCCGCGGGCGCGGGCTGCTCGGGACTGCGACGGCATCCGGACGTCGCGATCAGTGCGGTGAGTGCCGCCAGCACGGCGACGCGAAACGCGGCGCGGGTCGGACGCATGTGGGCCCTCGTCGGAGTCGAACGGTTTCAGCCGGAGCCTGGGAAGGTCTCCGACGCTCACCTTCAGTCGGGCGCGCGCGCCGGTCAAGCTAAGCGCCCGCAAACGCACGGCTAACCCGCAACCCGAATGATCTGAAGCGGTTACACGAACGTGCCAACCGCGTGGCTGGAGGCGTCGTGTGGTAGTCTTGGGCTCGGCACCGTCATCGCATCGGATCGATCCCGGCACCTGCGCATGTCTGTCGGTCGGATTCGTTATCGCTTCGGATTGTTCGAGATCGATCCCGCGGATGGCCGGCTGCTGCGGCAGGGCGAGCCCGTTCGCCTGCAGGAGCAACCCTTCCAGGTCCTGCTGACCCTGCTCGAGCGGCACGGCGAACTGGTCACACGCGACGAGCTCCGCCAGCGGCTGTGGGCGGGCGATACCTTCGTCGACTTCGACAAGAGTCTCGGCGTGGCCCTCGCCAAAGCGCGGGCCGCGCTGGGCGACGACGCGGCCAATCCGCGATTCATCGAGACGGTGCCCCGGCGCGGCTACCGGTTCATCGCGCCGGTTTCTGTGGACACCGGTGATCGGCCGGCGGCGGCGCCCCTTCCCGCTCCGCCGGAAGCGGCGGTCGCGCACCCGCAGCCTGTGGCGTGGCGCGGACGGGGGAGACTGGTCCTGGCGCTCGTGGCCGTCACTGTCGCGGCGGCGGCTGGCGCCTGGTACTGGACGAGACGCCCGGCGCCGGCTCCATCGACCGGCGCCATGCTGGTCATCGCAGAGTTCACCAACACGACGGGCGACGCCGCTTTCGACGGATCGCTGCGGCGCCCGACGATCGTCGCGCTGCAGCAGTCGCCCTTCCTCCACGTGCTGCCCGACGCCACCATTGGCGACACGTTGCAGGAGCTTGGACATCCGCCCGGGGAAACGCTGACGGCGGCACTCGCGCGCGACGTCTGCCGCCGGACGGGCGCGTCGGCGGTGGTCGACGGGCGCATCGCCCAGGCCGCCAAAGGCTACGTCGTGACGATCGAAGCGAACCGCTGCACGGACGGTCTCGCCCTGGGACGCGAAACCGGGTCGTTCCCGCGGCGGGAGGACGTCCTGCCTGGGCTCGGCCGCGCGTTGGAACGACTCCGGCAGACGCTCGGGGAGTCGCGCGCCTCGCTAGACTCGCACAACGTCCCGCTCGAGATCGCGACGACGGACTCGCTCGACGCGATGCGCGCGTACCAGCTGGGCGTCGACCTGCGCGCCCGTGACGACAACCTGCGGGCGATCCCCGCGTTCAAGACGGCCGTCGCACTCGATCCCGGGTTCGCACTGGCGTACGCCCAGCTCGGGTCCGCGTACTCGAATCTCGGCGACACAACCGACGGCGCGCCCTATCTGCAGAAAGCCTTCGACCTGCGCGACCGCGCGACCGAGCCCGAACGGCTGTACATCACCGGCCGGTACTTCGACATCGTGACCGGCGACCTGGAGAAGGCCTCGGCCACCTACGAGTCCTGGACGAAGGTCTATCCGGACGAGTGGACGGCGTTCAACGCGCTCGCCAACGACGCGAACCAGATCGGCCGGTACGACGTCGCCGTCGCCGCGGCCAGCCGCGCCGTCGCGCTCAACCCCCGGCACCTGTTCGGCCAGATCAACCTGATGACGGCGCTCGCGGCCCTGCACCGGTTCGACGAAGCGCGAGTCGTCGCCAGCCGGATTCTCGACCGCGATCCCGACAACACCTCGGCGCACCTGACGCTGTACGCCATGGCCTCGCTGGGCGGCAACGAGGCCGGCGCCAGCCGCGAGGTCGCGTGGGGCCGGAAGCACCCCGATGACACCGGCATGCCGTACGTCGAGGCGGAGTCTGCCGCGCAGCACGGCCGGATCGCCGAAAGCCTGCGGCTCTTCCGCGACGTGGCGCGGATCGACCAGGCGGGCGGCAGCGACGAGTCCGCGGCGGATGCACTCGCCTTGTCCGGGGAGATCGCCGCGCTCGTCGGTGAAAACACCGCGGCGCAGCAGGCATCGGACGCCGCAGTGGCACTCATGAGGAACGAGTTGGTGGTGGGTTTGGCGGCCCTGGTCAACGCGCAGACGGGACGGCCACGCCTGGCGCAGCAACAGCTCGACGAGTTGGAGCGCGCGCATCCGCTGTCGACCTTCACGCTGGGCATCTACGCGCCGATGGCGCGCCTGGTCCTGGCCGGACAGGGCGTGACGGCGTCCCAGGTGACCGACCTGATGGCAGCGGCAACGCCGTACGAATTGAGCCAGGAAGGCGGTCTGCTGCCGGCGTTCGTGCGCGGGCGGGGCTACCTGAAGGCGGGCGCTCCCCAGCAGGCCGTCCCCGAATTCCAGACGGTCATCGACCACATTGGTGTGGACCCGATCACGCCCCTGTACCCGCTGGCCTACCTCGAGCTGGCGCGCGCCGAGGCCGCCCTCGGCCAGGCAGACCAGAGCCGCGCCGCCTACCGCACGTTTCTCGCCTTCTGGAAAGAGGCGGACCGCGACACGCCACTCAGGCGCGCAGCCCAGCGGGAGTTCCCGGGCGTCCGCTGACCGGTCGCGTTACTGACGGTCCGGAGTTCTTCTTCGACCTCCACGCGTGGGACACGTTCTGGTCGTAGCCCGGCCCGGCACGGGGATGTGACGGCGCGGAGTTTCTCTAGCGCCCGCAGAAATTGTGTGAGACCTCTTCCGTCGCTAGAGGTCTTGACCCCTCAGAACCTGCCCAAATGAGTCAAGTTTTCCGGGTCGAGACCGTCCCCGCGTCAGGGGGCGTTATCAGTAGATGTTCCTGGCGAGGCGGAGCGCCGCAACGACTTCGTAGAGGCCGAGTTTGGAGCCCGGGGCGAGGGACATAGGGGGGAGCTTACAGCGTCGCCGGAGCGCAGGTCGACATCGGGCTCCTGCTGGGGGAGGCGCTGGGGCCCGGGATTCTCGACGGACGGTTCCGCCTCATCCTCGGTTGATGTTGCGGCCGATCGTCGATACGCTGCTCGGCGATGATCTCCGTTCTTCTCTCGCTCCTGCAGACCGTCCGCGGACTGGTTCGGTCGCGTGCCGCGCTGCACCTCGAAGTCCTGGCGTCGTGCCACCAACTGCCGGGATACAGCGCTCACGGCCTCGGCGGGTGCGGCTCGTGCCAATCGGCAGGTTCTCAGCGCTCATCGGCGCTGTCCGGGGCGCGGGTCTGAAAACCGGTTTTCCGTTAACGTTGGACAGTCGCTAATGCTTCCTGTCGTCTTATGAGAAAAGTATTAATTGCCCTGCTCTTATTGACCGTAAGTTGTAATCCATCCAAAGAACAAGTAAAGAGTAAGGTGATACTTGTAATCTTTGCACATCCGGATGATGAAGATGCAATCGGTCCATTGCTCGTAAAGTATGGCCGAACCGATAAAGTACATTTACTAATAGCCACAGACGGTAGATACGGAATCAAGCCCGGCTTCCCTACTGGAGACAGCCTGGTGGAACTTAGACAAACAGAAACTGAATGTGGCTGTAAAACCATGGGTATCGAGCCTCCAATTTTCCTTGGCTTTACTGATGGATTTGATACGAGGAATGGAGTAGGACTCTACCTGGATCAATCAAAGCTTTTGAAAGAACAGATTACACAAAAGATAAAGGAACTGAACCCAGATTTAATCATAACATTTGGTCCTGATGGCGATACCGGGCATTCAGACCATCGTATGGTCAGTAATATGACTACAGAGATTATTTTAAAAGAAGGCTGGGTGGACAAATACCCATTGTTCTATTTAGCATGGACGAAACAGGATGACGAAAAATTCAAAATCATTGGGGGCCTGAATACTGTCGACTCGAAATATTTGAATGTTTCTATAAAATTCTCCGAGGAAGACGAAACAATAGCAATGGAAGCTCTCAAGTGTGATAAGAGTCAGCTTTCCCCTGAAGAAATAAAGGAATGGAAAGATGTGGAACAAAAAGATACAACCAACACATTTCATTTTAGACGACTTGTTGTTTCAAATCGACGGAGGACAAGTTTTTAAGTCAAAGGTCTGACAGCTGCACACAACAAGCTGATGCTTCCTATCGTCCGTCGCTAATGCTATCGTCTTCAACACCCTGCAGACAGTGCCCTCTCTCATCACAAATGGCGCCGAAATCCACTACGAAGTGGCCGGCGCCGGCGAACCGCTGCTCTTCCTCCATGGGCTGGGCTCGAGCACGCTTGACTGGGAACTGCAGTGTGCGGCTTTCTCGGGACGCTATCGAACCATCGCGATCGACGCCCGAGGCAGCGGGGAGTCGCGTGACCTGCGCAAGGCCAGCGGCCCCTTCAGTGTTGCCGAGTTCGCCAGCGATGCCCTGGCGGTGCTCGACTATCTGGGGGCCGCGCCGGCGCACGTCGTGGGACTCTCCATGGGAGGGGTCGTAGCCTTCCAGATGGCCGTGACGCGCCCCCAGGCGCTGCGAACGATGACCATCGTCAACAGCGCCCCCGCGTTCGAGGTGAAGGGTGCGGCGGGACGCGCCACCATCTGGCTGCGTCGCATCATCTCCCGGCTGTTCGGACCGAGGGGCATGGCCATGATGCTCGCGCCGAAGCTCTTCCCCATGCCTGAGCACGAGCCGCTCAGGGAGCAGTTCATTGCACGCATGGCCCGCAACCGGCGTGGCGCCTACATCGCCACACAGCTGTCGATACTCGGCTGGAGCGTGGCCGACCGGCTGGAGACCATCGAGGTGCCGACCCTCGTCGTCGGCGCCGAGCATGACTATCCGTTCCTCCTGAACAAGGAGGCGTGGGTGCGCCGCATGCCACGCGCCGAATACGTGGAAGTACCCGGCGCACACCACGCGCTCCCCATTGAAACGCCGGAGCCATTCAACGCCGCGCTGGGAAGCTTTCTGGCGCGCCACGCGTCACCCTGACGGAGGACACGGCCATGCCGCATCTCGGCACCATCGTGGCGCACAACGCCCGCTGCCGTCCCGATCACCTGGGCGTGGTGTTCGGGGAGCACCGCCTCGCCTGGCGCGCGTTCGACGCGCGCGTGCGCCGCGTCGCCGACGCGCTGCTTACCCTGGGCCTCGGCAAGGGCGACGCGCTGGCGCTCGTGCTCCCGAACTGCATGGAACTGATGGAGGTGGACCTGGGCCGCCGCGCGCACTGGCATCGTGGTGGTGCCGCTCTCGCCGCTGCTGCGCGGCGCCGGGCTGCTCGCCCTCCTTCGCGATTCCGGTGCCCGCGCGCTGATTGCGACGCACGCCTCGGTGGAGGTCCTCGGGGAAGTGCGCGGCGATCTCCCGGCCATCACCGCCGAACGCTGGCTCCTCACCGACGACGCGAACGCGCCCGGATTCGGAGACTACGCGGCGCTCGTCTCGGCGGCGACCGGCACGTCGCCCGTGGCGCCGCTCGACCGTGACGACCCATACAACATCATCTATTCCAGCGGCACCACGGGGCTGCCCAAGGGGATCGTGCATACGCACGCCATCCGGGCGTCGTATGCCACGACGTTCACAGCCGCATTCCGCATGACGCCGGAAAGCGTCGTCATGCACGCCGGCTCGCTGGTCTTCAACGGCGCGCTGGTGTTCTTCTTTCCGGCGTTCTTTCTGGGCGCGCGCTTCGTGCTGTTGCGCAAGTTCGACGCCCCGGAATTCCTGGCCGCGATCCAGCGCGAGCACGTCACGCACCTGATGCTGGTTCCGTCGCAGGTTGCGGCACTGCTCGACACGCCGGGCTGCACCCGCGAGGCGCTGGCATCGCTGCAGGCGCTCTGCTCAGTGGGGGCTCCGCTGCCGGTGGAGCACAAGGCCCGGTTGCGCGCGGTCGCTCCCGGGGCCCTGGACCAGCTGTACGGACTGACCGAGGGGTTCGTGACCATCCTCGACCGCACCGATTACGAACGCCGGATGGGTTCGGTGGGAACACCGACGTACTTCAACGAGATGCGCATCGTCGGTGAGGACGGACGCGACCTCCCGCCGGGCGAGGTGGGCGAAATCGTGGGGCGCGGACCTCTGATGATGCCCGGCTACCACGGGCGCCCCGACCTCACGGCCGAGGCCATCCGCGACGGCTGGCTGTACACGGGCGACCTGGGCTACGCCGACACTGAGGGCTTCCTGTTCCTGGTGGACCGCAAGAAGGACCTCATTATTTCCGGCGGCGTGAACGTGTATCCCAAGGACATCGAGGAGGTGCTGGCACGGCATCCCGACGTGCGCGAAGCTGCGGTGTTCGGCGTTCCCCACCAGAAGTGGGGTGAGGCACCCGTCGCGGCGGTCATCCTGAAGGCCGGCGGAACGGCGACGGCGGACGAGCTGCGCGCATGGACGAATGCGCGGGTTGCCGCGCGCTTCCAGCAACTCGGCGACGTGGTCCTGATGGAGGACTTCCCGCGAAGTTCGGCCGGCAAGACGCTGAAGCGCGTGATGCGCGAACCGGTACTGGGCGGGAAGAGGCAGCCGCATCTGACGGGCGCGATCGGCTGTCCGGGTGCGGGCCTGGGAACCGGCCTTCCGTAACTTGGACAGGCGTCGCTAATGCTTCGTCACGAAAGAGGATTTCGCCAAGGGTGAGCCGCGTACGACGTGCTGCTCGACAACGTGGGCAACGGATCGCTGCAGGAATGCCGGCGGGTCCTGCCACGCTCGGGGAAAGGTGGTCATCACCATGGAATTGACCCCACAACACTGAGACCCGTTCGATGCCGTCTGCGCCGAAAGGCCGCTCGGCCGAATCGAGACTTACCGTCTTCGGGTCCGCCTCGTGACGATCCCCCAGGGGCTCGAGCCCGCTCTCCGTGGAGCCGGGGTCCGCACCTGCCCTGACTCGTGCGCGTCAGGTGAAGCGGTCATCGCACATCTTCCCGTGAGTTCACTCTGGCCGGAGATGGACGACAGGGAGGGGAGGAACAGTGCTACGCTGGCCAATCCGCGGCGTAGCGCCAGACGAATCGACCGCGGGATCCAAAGGCCAATCCTGAACGGTCGCGGCCGTTCGGCCCTGAAGAGAGGACGGCCATGCGCGCCCGATTCACGCGTGACCCTCTCGTCGAGGCCTTCGAGCGGCTGGCGGCGCAGAGAGGCACCAACGAGGTCTTCACGCGTTAGGCCCGCTTGGCGGCACTGGCGCGATTGACAGGAAGGCCGCTTCGATTCATGCCGCTCACCGCTCGCGCGCGCCTCGGCCCCTACGAAATCGTCGCGCTGCTCGGCGCCGGCGGGATGGGTGAGGTGTATCGGGCGAAGGACGCTCGTCTCGGACGAGAGGTGGCCCTCAAAGTTCTGCCGGACCGGGGCACCGTGTCTCCCCAATCCTGGCACGCTTCCAACGGGAAGCGCGGGCGGCGTCAGCGCTCACCCACCCTGGCATATTCACCATCTACGACGTCGGCACCATTCCGCCGTTCATCGCGATGGAGCTGCTCGAAGGCGAGACGCTGCAGCAGCGGCTCAGGCGCGGCGCGCTGGACGTCCCGGCCCTCGTCGACATCGCCCTCACCGTTGCCGATGCCTTGGATGCCGCGCACAGCACAGGCATCGTGCATCGCGACATCAAGCCCGCGAACATTTTCCTGACGGGGCGGGGGCCGAAGATTCTGGATTTCGGGCTCGCGAAGGCGGCGTCCGGGCCGGTGGCAATCGGCGCCTCCGACCAGACGACCCGTTCTGCCGAAGCTGACGCGCCTGCAACTGGGCCGAGCATTGGCGTTGTCCGGCAACACGACCACAGCGACGACCGCCTATCAGGAGTTCCTCACCCTGTGGAAGGACGCGGACTCCGACATCCCGATCCTCAAACAGGCTCGAGCGGAATACGCCAGGTTACGGTAGTTTCGCATTGGTTCCGACGCCGGGATGCCCGACAGCGATTCTCAGGCGGCGCGCCGTTCGTAGTGGTGATGCAGACCGCCGAGGTGGGGGACTTGAACGATCCGGCCGCCCATCGGTGGCTGGACCGACCGGGACACGGGCGCATCCTTGTCCAGCGAGAGATGCGTTCGCCATTCGTGGTAGTAGGCGAGTTACTCTTGGAGGTGTCGGCGCAACGCGCGTTCGTTCCACACGATGACGTTGGTCCAAGCACTCGCGCCGGATGGAGCCGATCACCCGTTTCAGTCGTTGAAGAAGAAGTCTCCCCCGCCGCCGCCGAACCGCGGATTCACCACGTTGTTGAAAATCGATCCGAAGGAATACGACACCCCGAAGCTGACGCAGGATACTGGTAGCCCGTCGCGAGCTGGCGCTGGCGCACGAGGATTTCCTACTGTCGTCGCCTCGCCGCGCGGCAGGTAAATCTGGTCGCGCGTGCGTGAGAGGCTCGTGAAAATGTTGAACGAGAACCCCTTGAACAGTCGCACGTTCGTCGAGCCGTAGGCCGAGACGCTGTACCTGGACGGCTGCGACAGGTACTGCGAGAAGTCCACCGAGCCCGACGCCGTTCCCCACGGCTGCCGGAGGCTCAGCGACGTGCCGAGCCGGTGGTCGAACAGCGTCTCCCTGGTCTTGTCGAAGATCGTGACCTCGCGGTAGTCGTGCGAGTCGAAGCCGACGGTGTACTGCACCGTGAGCATCCGTCGGGTGGACTGCGAGTAGGGGAAGACGTTGTATTCGACGCCGGGGGCAACGCGCAGCCGCATGTTGTAGTTCAGGTAGGTCGATGCGTAGGCGCTCCCGACCAGACCCGCGGACCAGTGCTGGGTGAGGCTCTTGACGGCCAACGCGCTCCCGTCGAAGGTGCGCGAGACTGACGTGTAGATATCTCCCTCGCCGAGGTCGTACTTGACTCTCGCTGTACCGCGTGCTCGTCGAGAAGCTCACCTTCCACGCGTCGGTCGTGCGATTCGCGGAAGCCGACCCGCGGAACGATCGGCTCTTGCTGGATTCCTCCCCCTCGAAGCTCCCGCCAAAGTTGGTGCGGAACACCCAGAGGTTCCACGGGTCCTTCTTTGGCTCTCCCTTCTCCTTCTTCCCATCGTCGGCAAAGGTGACCTTGAGCCGGCGGCCGATCGGGGACTCGGAGACATAGCGCACCAGGCCCAGCTTCAACGTCGCGGTGATGCCCTGGCGGGTTTCGTCCGACGTGGCGGTCTGTGGCGCGTTGTAGCGGAGCGTCTGCTCGATACCCGCAAATGGCCCGAGACCGATGAACTTCAGCGTGTATTCCGTGCCACCGCCGCCGTTGCCCTGCGTCGTGATCAGAACGTGGACGTCGGCGTCGCGCCGGTCGCGCATGTAATCGACAAACGTGATCTCGCGCCGGATGTAGTTCTCGTCGCAGTAGTAGCTGCAGTCGAGAAAGACCCGGATGTTGTCGGGACGTGGCGGCGGAGTCTGCGCCCCGGCGCGGCCCGCTAGCGCGAGCAGGACGACGCCGAGGCAGGCGAGACGCATTTCAGCGTTAGACGCTCGCAATCACCCTCCAGTTGGGTCGATACCCAGGATTTGGAGCGTTCTGCGGTCACGCCGGCCACGATAATCGATCGGGCCGAGACCGCGCCGCGCGCGATTCACATGCACGGGTGGGTGATTGTCGCGCGGGCCGCAAGCGGCGCGTGGAGTACATCTTTCCACAAATCAACGGGCGGGCCACGCTCTCGCCGCCCGCCGGCGCGCGCGAGGTCGTCCGACGCAAACGACGCTGGAGTTCATGGAAGGGGAGCACGCGCAGGTCGCCATCAACGCGCATTTCTTCCTGCCATTTCCTTCGACGGACACCGAGGCGTGGGTGATCGGCCTGGCGCCGTTGGACCCCCGCGTCTGTTCGGCGTTCGAGACGCTGTCTGTCCGGGGCGCGGGTCTTCCCAGCGCCAATCGGCGCTGTCCGGGGCGCGGGTCTGAGAACCGGCCTTCCGTTTACTTTCGTGAAAATGTTCGCCTTCTAATAGTTCCTATCGTCCCGATCCTGCTCGTGATGGCGAAGGGATATCGCAGCGAGAGCAGCCCGTTCATGTTCCGGTCTGGGCTCGACGGAGATACGCGCTACTTCCAGGACGCGATCCAATCGGTCCTGCATCCCTACACGGGACGCACGCTGTCGAGCGTGGTGTTTCCGGCGTTCGTGCCCATTGGGATCGCGCTTGCGTGGATGTGGAAGGGCAAACGTGGCGAACGGCGGCGCATGGGCCGGCAACTCGCCTTCACGTTCGCGCCGTACCTGTTCTCGCTGGCGCTCTTCCCGCAGTCGGTGGCGATCCACCCGTATCTCTACGACGGCCTGATCGTGCTGCCGGCGGCGATCATCGGAGCCACCTGGCTGCTCGGACGCCACCAGGAGTCCGCGTTGCGCGGCATTCCCCTGCTCGCCGGTTTGCTGCTCGCGGCGCTCCTGATCATGGCGAACCCCATCGCCATCGCGCAGGGTATCCAGCGCGTCCTCCCGCACTGAACCAGCCGTCGACGTCGCTTTCGCCTATCGGACCAGTGCGCTCAGATCCACGACCACCATGAAGCCTGGTAGCCACTCTCCGCTCGAACGCCACGGTCCCGTCGCGCCGAAATCCGCTGCCGTGAGGTCGCCCGGGATGCCGGTGCCGAAGAGACACAGCTGAAGAAACTCCAGCTTGCGCTTGTTCCAATCGATCGCGACGAGCGGTTTCAGCGTCACCCGCGCTTCGAACGCAGCTTTGTTGAAGCCAAAACCGTGGCCCGAGAAGCGGACGAACCCCACGCCGCCGCCGACGTCGAAGATCGCGTGCTTGCTGACCGTGACGGTGGCCATAAAAGGATAGGCCGTCACGTCCGGAGCCGCGCCAGAGGCGTATGGCAGATTGTTGTGCCCCGTCAGGCGGGCGAAATCCACGCCGACATTCACGCGCCAGCGGTTGCGGGCCTGGTTCCAGCAGCCCAACTGGATCGGTTTCCGCTCGCGTCCGACCTCCGGGGTGCCGTAACACACGAACACGGGGTCGAAGACGATGCCGCTGAAGGGGCCCGGGCCACTGAGGCTGTCCCACCATCGGAAGAACCCGAGTTCCGCGGAGGCGGGACGCGCCAACGCAAGGACGAGCACGACGCCGGCGAAGACGCGTTGTCTCATGGTCGCTCCTGTTGGACGCCTTACTTGCCGGCACTCGCCGGCGTGAAAAGGTTCTCCTGCACGGTCACCCGCTCGCGAACGGGTTCGCCCGCGCCCACGATGCGGATGCGCCGGTCGCCGTCCGGGCAGAACAGCAACAGGCGCGTGTCGCTCTCCCCCGTGATGTAGCAACGATCACCCGAGAGATTCACGCGCTCGAACTGGTTCAGCGAAATGATGCGGAACGGCACTTCCAGCAGCATCACGACGATCGCGATCAACGCAAGCCCCGCCGCTGCCGTCGTCCGATCCATCGGCGGCACCCCAGGCGCCGGGCGCAGCAGCCGGTACCAGGCGACGCCGCTGACGAGCAGCAGAATCGACAGCCGCAGGCGGTAATACACCGGGGCGGCGCTTTCGGGCCGGAGTGGCGAAAGGTCCTCGGGCCGGGCCCAGGAGGCAAACCCGGACGCCGCGCTCAACAGGTCGTACGAGAGCCAGACGATCGCGAGCAGGAAGATCACCTGCAGCGCGAGCAGCCATTGCGCGCGCGCGTTGCGATCATCCAGTCCCGCGCTGGACCGCAAACGCGCAAGGCCGGCGTCGAGGCGGTCGGCTGCGCGCCGGATCGGCGGGATGAAGCGCACGGCGACCGCCCACACGACCCGCACGACCTTGTAGGCGAGGACGGTCATCGCCATGTAGAGCGCCGGACCGGCAAGCGAACGCAATCCCCAGACGAACCAGTCAACCGGTGTCTCGTGGTTGAATTCGCCGAAGCGCCCGAGCGACGTGTCGAAAGCGGAACTGGCCAGGAACCCGAGCAACCAGACGCCCGCGACGGCGGCGGCCGCGATACCGAGATTCATCCGTCCGGAGCGGAGCGCGAACCCACCCGTCTGGTCACCGGTGCTGGCCGCCGCGGTGGCTTCGCCCACCGCTGCGCCGGGCCACGATCCGGAGGTGCCGGGAATGGCATCGGCAAGATCGCGCAGAAGGGTTCCGGCCGTTCGGTACCGCCGTTCGAGCGGGGCAAGCGCGCGTTCGACGACGCGCACGAAGGTTTCGGGGAGGTCGGGGCGGCAATCGAGAAGCGATTCCTGCTGCCCACGGCTGTGCGCCAGCACGATGTCGGTCAACGTCCGCCCTTCGACCGGATGACGTCCGGTCACGAGGAAGAAGAGCAGTACGCCGACGCCGTAAACGTCGCCGGCAGGGCTCCACGCCTTCCCCGCGAGCACTTCGGGCGGCATATACAGCGGAGTCCCTGCCATCTCGTCCCACCCGCGTTGCCGCACCGCAAGGTCGCGACCGGCGCCGAAGTCCATCAGCAGGATGCGGCCGCCCGACTCGCGCATGACGTTCTGCGCCTTGACGTCACGGTGCACGAGCCCCGCGGCGTGCACCGCCGTCAACGCGTGACACACGCTGATCCCGATCACCGCCGCCTCTTCCGCGCCGAGTGGCCCGTCGTCTCGCACCATGTGAGAAAGCGACCGGCCACGCACCAGTTCCATCCAGATGCCGATTTCGTCGCCAATCTGCTGGGCGCCGTAGACGGTCACCACGTTCTTGTCGCGCACCCGGGCGAGCATGCGCCCCTCGCGCAAGAGTTCGGCCGCAGCGACCTCGTCGGTCTTGTTGACGGTGGTTATCTTGAGGGCGACTTCGCGCGCGAGCGCAGGATCCCACGCGCGAAAGACCCGGCCGAATGCGCCGCGGCCGAGCTCTTCAAGGGGGTGGAGGTGACCCCAGCTGCGGGGCGTGGACGGGCTGTCGGTGACCGTCGCGGCCAGGCGGGTTGACTGCTCGGACGAGTCCTCCGCTGCCGGGGTGCCGGGCAGCGCAGGCGGCTGACTCGCCGAATGCGCGTTCTCCGGTCGATCGCGGTGGCTCACGGCTGTAGCGTCCGCCATCTTAGGACAAAACCAGCCGCGTTGGGACGTTTTGTTCTGTGTGGGGGGGCGCGCGTCTGAGAGCGGGCCTTCCGTTAACTTGGACAGGCGTCGCTAATGCTGCCTATCGTCTCCTGCCGGTCGGTTAGAATCTCGGCATGATGAAAGCCCTGTTGTGCATGATCGGCATCGGCGCCGCCGGTGTCTTGCTCGCCGCGTGTGGATCGAGTCCCGCAGCCCCCGTCGAAGGTTCCGGCGATCCGGCCTTCCAGGCGCTCGTCAACGACATCGTCGACACCTACTGCCGCGCAATCCGAGCAGTGCGACCGACCTCGGCTTCCATGAATTCGACGGCAGCCTCGAGGACGTGTCTCGGCCGGGCTCATGCGGGAGGCGGCCAACGCGAAGCAGTTCGCCGGGAAACTCGAGGCGATCGATCCGGCGACGCTCTCCGCGGACCACGCGCTGGACCGCGAATACCTCGATCCACGAGATGGATGAGCACCGTTCTCCAGCTCGAATCCATCCGCATGTGGGAGAAGAATCCCGACGTCTACTCGAGCGGGATCACCAACGCCGCCTACGCCATCATGAAGCGCGAGTACGCGCCGGCCGCGGAGCGGCTGAAGTCGCTCATCGAGCGCGAGAAGAAGATGCCGGCTGCGCTGGCCGAAGCGCGCAAGAACCTGAGCAAGCCGCGTGGCATCTACACCGAGATCGCCATCGAACAGATCGACGGCAGCGTCGAGCTTGCTGAAGAACGACTTGCCCGCGGCATTCACGGAAGTGAAGGATCCCGCGCTGCTCGCGGATTTCAAGGCAGCCAATGACGCGGTCATCGCCGCGCTTGTCGACTACAAGTCCTACCTCGAGAAGACCTGCTGCCGGCGTCGAAGGGCGACTTCGCCTTCGGCGCCGATACGTCGGAGCCGTGCCTCGCCGACGCGAGATGGTGGACATCCCGATCGCGAAGCTGCTCGCCGATCGCGGAGGCGGACCGCGCAAAGAACGAGGCGGCGCTTCGAGGAGCTTGCAAGGAAGATCGACCCGAAGAAAAGCCGCGGACCGGGTCCTGCGCGCATGGAGGCCGAACATCCGCAGCGGGGGGACCTGCTCGCGGCGACCCAGGCCACGCTCGATTCGATCCGGCAGTACATCACGGAACATCACATCATCACGATTCCGACCGTCGCGAACCGGCGCGCGTGATCGAGACGCCGCCTTTCATGCGCTCGACGACCTGGCCTCGATGGACACGCCCGGGCCGTTCGAGAAGGTGAAGCTGCGCGGCTACTACAACATGACGCTGCCCGATCCGCGCGGCCTCGCGCGAGGAGACCGAGTTCATGCGACAGTGGTACTACGCGGCGATCAGCAACGTCTCGGTCCACGAGGTTTATCCCGGGCACTACACGCAGTTCCTCTACGCGAAGCAGTTCCCGACCGACACGCGCAAGGTCTTCGGCGTCGCACCAACATCGAGGGCTGGGCACACTACGCGGAGCAGATGATGCTCGACGAGGGATTCCACGCGGACGAGCCGTCTTACCGCATGGCGCAGCTGCAGGACGCGCTGCTGCGTGACGTGCGCTTCATCGCCGGCATCAAGATGCACACCCAGGGCATGACGGTGGAGCGAGGCGACGACGCTTTTCGAGACCGCGGGTCACCAGCCGCACCCGATCGCCGTTTCGGAGGCCAAGCGCGGCACGTCGGATCGCGTTCTACGGCTACTACACGCTCGGCAAGCTCATGATCCTGAAGCTCCGTGACGACTACCGGAAGAAGATGGGCGCCGAGTACACGCTGCAGGGATTCCACGACGCATTCATCAAACTCGGGCCGCTCCCCATGCCGCTCATCCGCAAGGCGATGCTCGGTGAGCGCGGGAGAATGTTCTGAGGCTCTCAGACTGACCTGTATATGACGTCGCTAACGCTTCCCATCGTCTTCTGAAAAGCGCCCTACCGTCCGAGGACGACCCTGAACCTGGCGGCGATGCCGCCCAGGTCGCCTTCGCCGGCGTCCTTCGACAGCCCCGCTCCGCCGAGGATCCCCTTGACGCGGGTGTATTGCGCGTCCACCGTCGCGCCGATCCACTTCTGGACGCGGAATTCGGCGCCGGCCACCACCAGCACGCCTGCGCGCCGGACGTCCACAACGTCGCCGGCCGCGGCGAAGCCGGACGTCTCGTGATACGAGTACCAGCCCACGCCGGCGCCCGCGTACGGAATCACGCGCGACCGGCGCCACCGGGTCAGGCGGTAGCCCCCCGAGAGTTCGACGGGCGTGAGACGCACGGTGAGCGGAATGCCGAGCTGATAGACCTGGCCGTTGAGCAGGAGCGCGCGCTGGCCGGACTGGTGGAGATGCGAAATCGTGAGGTCCACGAACGCGTGACGGAACGCGACCTCCACGCCGCCGCCGAACAGCGGCTGCGACGCGGAGTCGAACACGGCCTTGAACGTCGTCCCGGCGGCGAACCGCTCGTCGGCGCCGACGACGAAGGGACGCAGCTGGAAGGCGGGCGTCCCGCCAGCCGGCGCGGCCCGGCGCGACTGGGCCGCGAGCGGCCCCGCCGCGAGCACGGCGAGCACGAGCGTGGCGAACGTCCTCACTTCGCGAGCCCGAGTCCGCGCAGCGTGTCGCGGGCTTCGACCAGGCCGTAGCCGAACATGTCGTCACGTCCCGGGTCGCCCAGGTCGGTCGCGAACTTCTCGAGCGCCGCTTCAATCGCGGCGGGACGTGTGATGCCCTGCTGATAGAGCATCGCCGCCAGGCCGGCGACGTGCGGCGCGGCCTGCGACGTCCCCGTGAAATAGTAGTAGGCGAAGATGTCGAAGCGCGGCGCGGAGAACGACGACGGAAGGCTGAACGCCAGGTCGAGCGTCTGCTGGAGTACCCCGCCCTCGGCGCCGAAGCCGCGGAAGGAGCCTCCCGGCGCGGAGAGCTCGACCCAGCTGCCCGAGGACGAGTAGTACGCGTGATTGCGCTCGCGGTCGACCGCCGCGACCGAGACGGCGCCGTTCACGCGCGACGCGATTTCGGCGAGGACCTCGGTCGGGTTGCCGTCTTCGAAATCGTTGCCGGCCGCGATCACGATGAACGTGCCTTTCCCCACCGCGTACCTGATGGCGTCTTCAATCACCGGCGCCGGCGGGCCTGTGCGGCCGATGCTCATGTTGATGATCCTGGCGCCGTTGTCGGCCGCGTACCGGATACCGCGCGCGACGACATCGTCGGTCCCCTGGTTGGGCGAGCTGAAGATGTCGTCCCAGTCGGTGCTGATTACTTTCACGGGCATCAGCTTGACGTTGAATGCGACGCCGGCCGTGCCTATGCCGTTGTTGGTCAGCTGTCCGACGGTGCCGCTCACGTGCGTGCCGTGTCCGTCGAGATCCAGCGGCAGGTCGTCGTCCCAGATGAAATCGTGCGGCTGCACGAAGCGGCCGGGCGCGAAGAGTTCGGTGGCCGCCGCAAACGGAACGTCCACCGTGCCGGCCGGATGCGCGACGCCGAGGTCGTCGGTGAAGGCCTGGACGTCGAAGCGCACGACGGCGCTCTCGAAGGCGACGCCCGTATCGAGGACGGCGACCGTGACCGCCGAGCCGGCCGCCCTCTGAATGTCCCAGGCGCGCTCGAGATCGAGCATCGGCAGGTTCCACTGGTAAGGCTGGTAGTACGGATCGTTGGGCACGAACATCGAGTGCACGCGGTACGCGGGCTGCGCGTACTCGACGTCCGGCCGCAGGCGCAGCGCCTCGGCGGCGGCCTCCGCGTCCTCGTTCGGGTCGATGCGGACGAGGTCGAAATTCGCGTTTGATGGCCGTTCGGACACCGACGCGGCGGGCGTCACGATCGACAGGCTCTTGAGACGCGCCGCCGTCGACGCGCCGTCGCGGAATTTCACGATCAGCGTCCCGGCCGCGTAAGGCGCGCCCGAGCGGCCCGTCCGGTCGCGCGTCGCCGCCGGCACCATCGTCGGACCTCTGGACGTGGCCGACCGCCGGCCGGGATCCGGCGTCTCGACGCGCATCAGTCCCTGATCGACGGCGGACAGCGGATACGGGTAGAGGTAGGACCGGCGCGACAGGCCGGCATCCTGCCCGCCGCCGCGCGCGACGATGAGCGCGACCGCCGCGGCGATAAGGAAGATGAAACCGCGAAGGCGCACACGCGGCACGGTCACATTGTAGTTGGAATCCCATGGCTGACACGCTATTTCACACGGTGTGCCCGCAGGCGTTCTACCGCCCGGAGGCCGCGTGTGCAATCCGGCACAGCCGGTCAAGCGTCCTCCTGATACGTTCAGATGGCGGAGCTTTGCGCGCCCCGCGCGAGCCAGCTCGAGCACGAGGCACTCGGGTCCCGGCCGTCCTGCTCTCGCGAATCAACGGCGTCTTCCGCCGCCCCGAGGTCGTGGCGGCCTGAGGCGGTCATGAACAGCACAGCGTCCACGCTCCTGACCATCGTCCTGATGTGCGGTGTTGCGCGGCCGTCACCCGCGCAGACACCGCCTGTGCGCGATCTCGCGACCGCGACGATCGAAGACCTGATGAGCATCGAGATCACGTCGGCGGCGCGGAAGGAGCAGCGCGCCGACGAGGTGCCCGCGGCGGTGTTCGTGATCAGCCAGGACGACATCCGCCGCTCCGGTCTCCGTACGGTTCCGGAGCTGCTCCGGCTCGTGCCGGGGACGCAGGTCGTGCAAATCAACGCGGACAAGTGGGCGGTCTCCATCCGCGGGTTCAACCAGCTCTACGCGAACAAGCTGCTGGTGCTGGTGGACGGCCGGTCGGTGTACAACCGCAGCTTCTCCGGGGTGTATTGGGAGTCCGTGGACCTGCTGCTCGACGACATCGATCGCATCGAGGTCGTGCGCGGTCCGGGTGGAGCAACGTGGGGGGCCAACGCCGTCAACGGCGTCATCAACATCGTGACCGCCAGCGCGGCGAAGACCCAGGGCGGGCTCCTCCGCGTCAGCACAGGCACGTTCGACGGGTCGCAGGTGTCCGCCCGGTACGGCGGTTCGCTCGGCACCGCGGCGTACCGGGTCTTCTCGCAGTGGTCGCGCCACGGCGACACGGTCCTCGACGAGGCGGGCACGCCGGCCGGCGATACCTGGACGAGCCTCGTCAACGGGTTGCGCGTGGACTGGACGGGCGAGAAGAGCGCGTTCATCCTGGACGCAGGCGCTGTCACCAACCGGGCGCATTCGCTGTGGCTGTCGCTGGCAAGCCCGACCTCCGGGGTTCCCGCGCCCGACGGGGCCCGCAGCGAGCTGAACAGCGGGAGCATCCTGGGCCGGTGGACGCGAACAACCGGGGGGTCATCGTCCTGGCAGGTCCAGGCGTCGGCTGACGTGCGCCACAGGACCCAGGCCGGAACGCCGGAGCGCGAGAGCATCTTCGACATCGGTGCGCAATACCACGTGAAGGCCGGCGCGCGTCATGACGTGGTGACGGGCACCGGCTATCGATTCGTGACCACATGGAGCGACGGCACGTTCACGCATTCGCTGACGCCCGCCTCCAGCGACATCGCGGTGTTCAGCGCGTTCCTTCAGGACGAGATCGCGATCGGACAGCGCGTGCGGATGACGCTTGGCTCGCGTCTCGACCACGACACGGTGGCGGACTGGAGCGTCGCGCCGACCGCGCGGGTTGTGTGGGACGTCAGCCCGCATCGCCAGCGCGCCTGGGCCGCGATCTCGCGCGCGAACCGGACGCCGTCGGTGAGCGATCTGAACCTGCGCCTGAACTACGCGACGTTCCCGGGACCGCAGGGCGTGCCGGTCGTGCTCGGGGTCATCGGCAACCCCAGCTTCGCCAGCGAGACGCTGGTCAGCGCCGACATGGGGTACCGCCTCCAGCTCGGCCGGCGCGCGTCAGTGGACGTGGCGGCGTTTCGCGGCGACTACGACAGTCTCCAGACGGACGAGCCCGTTGCGCCGATCTTCGAGACGGCGCCGCCGCCCCCGCACCTCGCGGTGCTCACGCAGTTCGCCAACCTCCTGGAGGCGGACACGACTGGCGTCGAGGTCGCCGCCACCTGGATGCCCGACAGCCGGTGGCGGTTCGATGGCTCGTTCTCCGCCGTGCATCTGGCGCCGCACCTCGATCCGGCGAGCCTGGACACGGCGAAGAATCGATTCGACGGGAACGCGCCGGCCCGCAGCGCGCAGTTCCACTCGACGGTCAGGCTCGGCCTGCGTACCGAGCTGACGGCGGCGCTCTATCGCGTGGGCGCGCTGCGAGAGCTGGCGGTGCCGGCCTACACGCGAGCGGACGTCAGGCTCGAGTATGCGCTGACGCCCGCGCTCTCGTTCGTGGCGGGAGGGCAGAACCTCTTCGAACGCACCCATGCCGAGCAGGTGGGCCGCGCGGGAACAGCGGCGACGCTGGTGCCACGGAGCGCATCGATTGGCCTGGTCTGGAAGTCACGGCCGTGAAGCGGAGGACCGCGTTCCGCGCGAGCGCCGCGCTCGGCGCGATCGTCATCGCGGCGACCGCGATCGCGGCCGACGGCGGGGGCCAGCCCGCACCTGAGGCCGCCGTGAAGGCGGCGTTTCTCTACAACTTCGCCAAGTTCACCGAGTGGCCGGCGCTTCCGCCGGCCGCCCCCATCGTCGTCTGCGTCGTGGGTGACGACGGGGTCGCCGCGGCGCTCGTCGAGATGACCACCGGCCGGAACATCAGCGGTCATGCGCTGGCGATCTGGCGGCCGGAAGCGAGTGCCTCGTGGCGGAGCTGCCACCTGTTGTTCGTCACGGCTGCCGAAACCCGTCGATCGGAAGCGCGGCTGCTCGAAATCAGGTCCCTGCCTGTTCTGAGCGTCGGCGACGGCGAGGGTTTCGCGCAGACAAGCGGCATCATCGAGCTCTTCGTCGAAAACGGACGGATGCGCTTCGCGATTAACGTGACCGCGGTGAAGAGCTCGGGGTTGCGCCTCAGCTCCCGGTTGCTCGAACTCGCCAAGGTCGTACGGGACTAGCATGTTCGCAGGCCATCACGGCCTCAATGCGTGGTTCCGCCGCCAGTCTGAGGCTGGTGACAATCGCGCGCACGGTCTCGACGACCCGTGGCACTGCGCCTTCGACCTCCGGAGAGAGCGTCAGGCACATCGGCTCGATGCCGTCGATCGAGACGGTGACGAGGTGCAGGTCAGGCAGGTGGCCCAAAAGCGCCGTGGCCTCGACGAGATCGCGCAGGCCGATGTCGTGCGCCGAGAGCGACGGCGGGAAGTCCGACGCGAAGCGCGGCCTGATCACGCCGATCGTGCCGGGCGGGCGTCCGTCCGCGGTCGCATCGATCATGACCACCGGCTCATAGTCCTGGAGCAGCGACAGCAGGTGGAAGCCGCCCGTGCCGCCATCCACGATCGTGACGCCGGCGGGCCACGGGTCCGCCTCGAGGCGACGAACGGTGTGGACCCCCACCCCTTCGTCGCCCATCAGCACGTTGCCGATTCCGAGAATCAGCAGGCCGGAAGACTGCGCCACGTCAGCGCTCCCGCCGCTCGATGAACTTCCACCCTCCGGCCATCGACGAGATGACGCCGCGCCCCTCCACGTAGTCGTGGTAGAAGGTGAGGTAGACGTGCACGATCGCGAAGAGCACGAAGAACCACATCATCGCGTGGTGCCACTGGCGCACCGCGAAGCCGCCTCCCATCAGCGGCACGATCCACGCGAACATCTTCGGCAGCGTCGAGGTGCTCATCGCCGCGTACATGCCGAAACCGGTGATCGCCTGGAAGAGAAACGCCAGGAACAACAGGAAGTAGGTCCATCCGGCGAGCGCGTTGTGGCCGACCGAGGGAATTTCCTCGCCCGTCGCCAGCAGGACATCGGTCTTCAGCACGCTGTACGCCTCCCGGCGCTGGCGGCGGAAGAGCCGCGGCGTGAGCGGCAGGAAATTGTCCCACCGCGCGTACCGGTTACCGACGAACCCCCAGTAGATTCGCCCGACGAAGTTGAAGAAGAACACGAACGCGGTCGCGAAGTGGACGAAGCGGACCGTTCCGAACCAGTAGCCCTGGTACGCTTCGGTTGACGACGTAAACGACACGGGCTTGCCGATGATGTAGCCGGTGACGATCAGGATGACCACCGACAGCGCATTCACCCAGTGATAGAGCCGGACCGGCCACTCCCAGACGTACACCCGTTCCATCGTCACGGTATTCATGGGCCACTCCCAGTCCCCGCATCAGCGGGCCATTCGAGACATGCCGGTCCGCGAGGCTGAGCCTCCGTGGTTCCTGACGCCGCTTCCCTAGCAGGCCGCTGAAACATGCCGGCCTGCGTTGCATCGACGCCCTGAATCCGCCCCTTCTTCCATTTTCCATTTGCCATTTGCCATCAGGATGGCTTGTTTCAGCCGTCCTGCTAGAACGTGTCGAGCCGGTGCACGTAGCGGCCGCGTTCGTCGTAGATGTGCACGGCGCAGGCGATGCACGGATCGAACGAGTGCACGGTGCGCAGGACCTCGAGCGGCTGATCGGGGTTGTGCGATCGGCGTGCCGATGAGCGCCGCCTCGTAGGCCGAACGCTGCCCCTTGCCGTCGCGCGGCGACGCGTTCCACGTGCTGGGCACGACGAGCTGGTAGTTGTCGATCTTGCCGTCGGTGATGACGATCCAGTGCGCCAGCGCGCCGCGCGGCGCCTCGCTCATGCCCACGCCCTGCGCCGTCGGCCGGCCACGTGCGACGGCTCCCACCGCGCTGGTGTCGGCCATGCGCGTGTCGCCGTTCTTGATGTTCGCGAGCAGCTGCGCGTAGAACTCCCGCGCCCAGCCGGCGACGAGCCGCGTCTCGACTCCGCGCGCCGCGGTGCGGCCGAGCGTGGAGAAGAGCGCCGTCACCGGGACGCCGAGCGCCGCGAGCGCGCCGTCCACCGCGTCCTTCACGTCCGCGCGCCCTGAGGCGTAGGCGACCAGCATCCGCGCGAGCGGCCCGACCTCCATCGGGTGCCCCTTCCAGCGCGGCGTCTTCAGCCAGCAGTACTTCTCCTCGACGTCGAGCTGCTCGTACGGCGGCTTCGGCCCGGTGTAGTTGAACTTCGTCTCGCCGTCCCACGGATGCAGGCCCGCGCCGTCGCCGCCCGCGTAGGCGTACCAGGAGTGGTCGATGAACTCCTCGACCTCGGTCGGTGTCGCGGGTATCGACCGGCAGCACCTCCGCGAGGTTGCGGTTCGAGGATGGCGCCGCGCGGGAACTTGAAGCTGCGACGGATCGCCGATAGCCGTTCGTCGGGAGATCGCCGTACGCCAGATAGTTCGTCAGACCGCCGCCAATCGCGCGCCCAGTCCTTGTAGAAGGACGCGACCGCCAGCAGGTCGGGAATGTAGACCTGCTCGACGAACTGCTGCGCCTGCGTCGAAGAGCTGCCCGACGTAGGCGAGGCGCTCGGCGTTGATGGCGTTGGCTTCGTTCGATGTTGATCGAGCAGGGCACGCCGCCGACCAGGTAGTTCGGATGCGGGTTCTTGCCGCCGAAGATCGTGTGGACCTTGACGATCTCCTTCTGCCATTCGAGCGCCTCGAGGTAGTGCGCCACGCCCATCAGGTTCACTTCGGCGGGCAGCTTGTAGGCCGGATGGCCCCAGTAGCCGTTGGCGAAGATGCCGAGCTGGCCGCTCTCGACGAACGTCTTGCAGTCCGCTTCTGGAGGTCGCGAGAAGTAGCCGGCGAACTCTTCGGCCAGTGCGGAGATGCTCTGCGCCAGCTCGGACGTCTTCTTCGGATCGGCCTTGAGCGCGCTGACGACGTCCACCCAGTCGAGCGCGTGCAGGTGGTAGAAGTGGACGACGTGGTCCTGCAGGTACTGCGCGCAGAACATCAGGTTGCGGATCAGTTCGGCGTTGGGCGGGACGGTGATGCCGAGCGCGTCCTCGACGGTGCGCACCGACGCCAGCGCGTGCACCGTGGTGCACACGCCGCAGGCGCGCTCGGTGAAGGCCCAGGCGTCGCGCGGGTCGCGGCCCTTGAGGATCATCTCGAAGCCGCGCACCATCGTGCCGGAGCTGTAGGCGTCGACGATCCTCGCCGTCCTTCACCTCGATCTCGATGCGCAGGTGCCCTTCAATGCGGGTGACGGGGTCGATGACGATGCGGTTCGCCATGGCGCGCTGCTCCTCCGTCCGGCTTGCCTGGCTCGGGCCGTCGCGCCGGACCTGCGTCGCCGCTGCTTCGGCGGTGCCGCTGCTGCCAATCATCCGGCGTTTGCGGACGTTGGTCACCACCGCGTGCGCGGCAATCCCGGCCACGGTCACGCACGCCGGCGACGATGCCGATCGTGTCGGCCGTCGCTCTCGATGCCGAAGCCGGGGAAGTTCGGCAGGTGCTGGTAGAACGGGCCGTTGTCCCAGAAGTTCGCCTCGCTGCAGCCGATGCAGCCGTGGCCGGACTGGATCGGGAAGCTGGCGCCGTCGTTCCACCGCGTCACGCCGCAGGCGTTGTAGGTGACCGGGCCGCGGCAGCCCATCTTGTAGAGGCAGTAGCCCTTGCTGCGCGTTCTCGTCGTCCCACGACTCGACGAAGAGCCCGGCGTCGTAGTTCGGGCGGCGATAGCACGTGTCGTGCACGCGGCGTGCGTAGAACGCCTTCGGCCGGCCGAGGCGATCGAGCTGCGGGATCGTGCCGAAGGTGAGCAGCTGCACGATCGTCGCCGGCCATCACGTCGCGCGATCGGCGGGCAGCCCGGCACGTTGATGATCGGCTTGCCGCTGATGATCTTGTGGATCGGCGTGGCGCCGGTGGGATTGGGCTTGGCGGCCTGGATGCAGCCGTTCGATGCGCAACTGCCCCACGCGATGATCGCCTTGGCGCCGCTCGGCCGCTTCCTGCACGATGTCGAGCGCCGTGCGGCCGCCGATGCAGCAGTAGACGCCGCCCGGCCTCGGTCGGCACCGAGCCCTCGACGAGCATCAGGTACTCGCCGTTGTACTTCTTCATCGTCTCGTGCAGCGCCTCTTCCGCCTGGTGGCCGGCGGCCGCCTGCAGCGTCTCGGTGTAGTCGAGCGAGATCTTGTCGAGCACGATGTCGGCGACGATCGGGTGCGACGAGCGGATGAACGACTCGCTGCAGCAGGTGCACTCCTGGAAGTGGAACCAGACGACCGGGAGGCGCGGCTTCGTCTCGAGCGCGTGGACGACGCGCCCGACGGCGGACGCTTCGATGCCCGCCGCGGCCGCCATCCAGGTGCAGAAGTGGATGAAGTCCCGTCGAGTGTAGCCCTGGGATTGCGCATGTTCCCAGATCGTCAGGCGCGACCGGCTCATGATGGCCTCCTAGCTTCCGGCTCCCGTCGTCACGATTCCCCCGCGCGACGGCCAAGCGCCGCAGGCAGGTCGAAGGAATCGTCCGGCAACGATCGCACCGTCTCGATGTGCAGAGCGCCGTCGATCGCAATGCGATCACCGAGGTGAAGATCGCTGGCGAGCTCCGGCGCCAGCTTCAGGACAATCACCTGGTGCAGGACCACACACAACGAACAGACGGCATCGGTGGCGATGATCTCGACGATCTCGCCTTCGAGCGCGAGAACGGACTGAGGTCCGTCATCAGGCACGTTCGGAGCTCCAACGCCGCAATCCGGTTGCCTTAGGGTGTGCGGGAACTCGGTGTTGGGCTGCAGGGAGCGTACCAGCGCTGCCGTCAGGATTCAGGCCTGGTTTCGACCGGCCCCAGCGATGCCGCCGGCACCGTGCGCGGGTTTCCGTGGTGGGGCAGCGGAGATCCGCGGGACGGACGCCGAGGTGGCCCGGAGGGTGAGCTAGGAGGGATCGGGCTCGTCGAGCCCGTGCCGCTTCAACTTGTCGCGCAGCGTTGACGCGCTCAGCCCGAGCTGGCGGGCGGCGGCCGTGCGGTTGCCGCCCGCGTCCGACAACGCCTGGCGCAGCAGCCGGGTCTCGAGGCACTCGACGACCTCGGTGAAGGTCATCCGCTGATCGACCATGCAGCGGGCGCACGCCGTCACGAGCTGCTCCACCGGCTGCCCGCGATGAATCTCCGGCGGCAGATCCGCGAGCGTCACTGCGCCCTGGCTGAAGAGCGCAAGACGCTGGGCGACGTTGCGCAGCTCGCGGACGTTGCCCGGCCAGTCGTAGTCCATGAGCGCCTGTTCGGCTTCCGGCGAGACCGTGATGGGCCGGCCGGGCGCGAACCGGCGGAGGAAATGCTCGACCAGCAGCGGCACGTCGTCACGACGTTCCCGAAGCGGCGGCAGCACGAGCGGGAAGACGTTCAGGCGGTAGAACAGATCCGAGCGGAAGAGGTTGCGCGCAACCATCTCGCGCAGATCGACCTTCGACGCGCTGACGACGCGGACGTCCACCGGGATCGTCGTGCGTCCGCCGACGTGCATCACTTCGCCGGACTCGAGCACGCGCAGCAGCTTCGCCTGCACCGCCTGCGGCACGTCGTCGATATCGTCGAGAAAGAGCGTGCCGGTGTCGGCCATCTCGAAGAGCCCCTTTTTGTCGATCAGGGCCCCGGTGAATGCCCCGCGCTCGTGGCCGAACAGCTCGCTTTCGATCAGGTCGTGCGGCATCGCCGACAGCGAGATCTTGATGAAGGGGCGGTCCCAGCGCCCGCTGACGCGGTGGATGTAATCAGCGACGAGTTCCTTGCCCGAGCCCGTCTCGCCGATGATGAGCACCGACGTGTCCGACCGGGCGATCGTCTCCGCGCGGGCGAGGATCCCGCGGATGACCTCGCTGCGGGTGACGATCGCGATGGAAGCGGATGGCGCCATCTTGCGGCCGGGTCCCTCTAGGTTCTGCTTCCAGGTTCACGGGCGATGCGCGCGACGATGCCGCTCAGCAGGAGCACGCCGATCAGGTTCGGGAAGATCTGCAGGGCGTTCATCAGATCGCCCCAGGCCCACACGAGGTTGACCTTCGCGATGGCGCCGAAGGGAATGAGCAGGCAGTAGATCCACCGGTACGGCAGGACCACCCGGCGGCCCAGCCAGTACTCGAGGAACTGCTCGCCGTAATAGGCCCATCCGATGAGCGTGCCGTACCCGAACAGGAAGACGCTGAACGCCACCAGGTAGCCGCCGAACCCCGGCATCGCCGCATCGAACGCCAGCCCGACGGCCGCCGTGCTCGTCGCGCGTTGGGCCGCCGGAAGACTCCAGTCGATGACGCCCGAGAGCATGACCGTGAGCGCGGTCAGCGTGCAGGTGCCGAACGACACGATGAAGGTCTCCATGACGGCGTTCAGCCCCTGCTGCGCGGGGCGCTCGCTCTGTGCCGTGCCATAGGCCACCGCC
Organism: uncultured Acidobacteriota bacterium; assembly: GCA_963817635.1. Lineage (GTDB taxonomy): Bacteria > Acidobacteriota > Vicinamibacteria > Vicinamibacterales > 2-12-FULL-66-21 > CAWFPR01. Next base: position 204,793 of record CAWFPR010000003.1, read on the forward strand.
GCTGTTCCGTAGCCGGCCTCGTTCGCATAGAGGCCACGCGCCAGCCCGTAGCGGACCGCGGTGAAGATGCCGAAGCCCATGGCCGACTGCATCGTGAACGCCTCGCGAAAGACCATCGCGAGCACGTCCGGGAGCCTGGATGCGAACGACACGATCACCACGAGGCTGCCGATGAGATAGATCCCCACCTTGGCTGGGGCCAGCTTCTCGAACGCGCGGCCGATCGACTTGATCCCGCCGATGATGACGAGCCACGTGAGCACCGCGATCACGATGCCAGACAGCCAGCGCGGCACCCCCACCTGCGTGTTCATCACGAGGGCGATCGAATTGGTCTGCGTGAAGGGAGTGGTCGTCAGCGCCGCGACCCCGGCGACGACGGCATACGTCATCGCGAGGGCCGGAGACTTGAGGCCGTCGCGCAGGTAGTACATCGGGCCGGACCGCACCTCCTGATGGCCCTGGGCCTCCCGGAACGTCAGGCCGAGGACGGCTTCGGAGAACTTGATCGCGGTCGCGAAGAAGCCGTAGCACCAGATCCAGAACAGCACACCGGGGCCGCCCGACGCGATGCCCGCGGCCACGCCGGCGATGTTGCCTGTGCCGATCGTCGTGCCGAGCGCAGTCATGAACGCCTGGAAGGGCGTCAGCACGCCCGTTGTGCCCGCGGCGCGCCCGCCGAAGAACGCGCGGAGCGCCTCGCCGAACCGCCGAATCTGCACGACGCCGAGACGAACGGACAGGAAAATGCCGGTGCCGAACAGCACGACGACGAGCACCGGCACGAACAGCCAGTCGGCGGTGGACTGCACGAGATCCGCGAGGCCGGTCAGAAGCATCGGGGAATCATACGTGAAGCGGCTCTGTCAGCGACAGCCACGTTCGCGCGGCACGGGAGCTAGATGTTGGAGCGGCTCTGGCAGCCGTCCACGACGATGCTCGCGCCGCTCACCCAGCCCGACTTCGCCGACGCGAGGAACGCGACGACCGCGGCAACTTCCTCCGGCCTGCCGAAGCGGCCGAACGGAAGCTCGCGCCGGACGAATTCCGCAATGCCGGCCGGATCGGCCTGCTGCCGCTTGTGCCACGACCCGCCGGGGAACAGGATCGATCCGGGCGCAACGTTGTTGACCCGGATGTTCAGCGGCGCGAGCTGCCGGGCCAGCGCCTTCGACAGGCTGATCTCGGCCGCCTTGACGGCGTTGTAGGTCATGCGTCCGCCCGTCTCCCGGCCGTAGATCGACGTAATCATCACGATCGCTCCGCCGCCTCGCGCCTTCATGTGCGGCACCGCCAGGCGCGACGCGCGAATCGCGGGGAACAGCGTTTCATCGAACGCCGCCTGCCACTCGGCGTCGGTCGTGTCGAGCAGGTCGCTGCCCGCGGCCCGCCCGACGCTGTTCACGAGGATGTCGAGCCCACCGAACGCTTCGACGGTTCGCTCGATCACGAGCGCGACCCCATCGGCCGTCGACACGTCGGCCTGAACCGCGAGGATCATGTTCGGCCGCTTCGCCGACACCTCGACCTCGAGCGCGGCCTCCGCGAGCCGCTCAGCCCCGCGCGCGCAGATACAGACCCGACTGCCTTCCGCGACGAGCGCCCGCGCGCTCGCAAGGCCGAGCCCGCGGCTCGAGCCGGTGACGATGGCGATCCTGTCGGTCAGTCCTAAGTCCACTACGCCCTTCGGATGTCAGTCGTCTCACGCTGCGCGGCCGGTGCCCATCGGAACTCGCCTACTGGGGACGCCCCCCGGTCAGGTCGTTCAGGCGCCAGTCGAACGGCTGGTACACCACCTTGAACTGGTTCCGGTTCACGAACTCACGCTCGAGCGGAAGCAGGTGCGGCGCGATGAATGCAATCGTGGCCCGCTCGATCGGCGACCGCGCGGCAAACGGTCCTGAAGCCCCCGGGTCGCAGGCCGCGACGAATTCCTCGGCGTGCCAGCTCAGGATCGGCGTGACTGCCACCTGCTCCGCTCCGCGATCGATCTTCAGCATCGTCTGCTCGTTGACGAACTCCACCTGGACATCGTCGAGCTGCGCCATGAGACGTTCGCCGGTGTAGGCTTCGCTCCGGAGGCGGCCGCTCCCGATCGCGCCACGCCCGAGTGCCAGGTACAGCCGCGGCTCATGGAATTCGGGCAGGATGCTCTTCTCGATCTGGTCGAGAGTGACGCGCCGGCCCGCGACGGCGTGGCGCGCCTGCGCGAACACGCCCGGCACCTGGCGGATACTGCCCGGCGGGTAGGCGTCGCCGCGTCCGCGGATCGGATAGTGATCGATGACGGACTGGAGCACGAGGGCGTTGTACGCGTTGACCCAGAAGGCCATCTTGGCCTCGCGGCCCCATGAGTCGTAGGTCGCCGCCGGCACGTTGAGCGACGAAATGTACCGATCGAGACGCCCCCGCTCACCCTTGAGTGCCCGATAGTAGACGAAGCCGTCGCGCACGTTCAGATCAAGGATCTGGTCGAGGGGACGATGGATGGCCGGAACGGGCGGTCCGCCCTGCGTGGCGATCGCCGGAAATTGCAGCAGGATGATCCACAGCGCGGACAGCAGTACGGGAAGACGGGGATGGCGCGACATGTTCTTGGTCCTGGTTACATGTTCGAACTGCTGAAATCCCCGAGCGCGGAGGAAAAAGCGTCGGGCGCTTCGAGGCTCGACAGGTGTCCCGCGCCCGCGAGCGTGACGAGCCGCGAGCGCGGCAGCAGCCGCTGCATGGCTTCCGCCTCGGAAGGCGGCGTGAGGGTATCTTCCTCGCCGACCATGACGAGCGCCGGAAGCGACACCCGCTGGAGCAGGTCCGTCGAGTCCGCTCGTCCCATCATGGCTTCGATCGCCGCGGCGACGGCTGCCGTGGAATTCGCCGTGGCGATCCGCCGCACATCAGCCCCGACTTCCGGGCGTTCGGTGCGCGTCGTGTCGCCGAGCAGCTTCGGGAGCATCTGCTCGACGACCGCGCCAGGACCACCGGCCCGCACGAGCGCGAGCATCTTCCGGCGGCCGTCACGGCCCTCCTCCGAGTCGGCCTGCGGCCGAGTGTCGGCGAGGATCATGGCATCGAAGCGCTCCGGTGCGGCGCGGAACATCGCGAGGGTGACATAGCCGCCCATCGAGAGCCCACCGATCGTCGCGCGGTCGATCTCGAGAGCGTCGAGCAGGGCCACGATGTCGGCCGCGAACGCCTCCATGGTGAGGGGCCCGGCCGGCTCCTCGGCGCCGGGGCCGAATCCCCGAAGGTCCGGTGCGAGATAGCGCGCGCTGTCCGGCACACGCTCGAGCTGCGGCCGCCACATGTCGGCATTCAGGGGGAAGGCGTGGATGAGGACGACGGGCCATCCGGACCCCGCCTCGAGATACCGTGTCGGCCGACCGTCGAGCGTCACGCGTTGCTCGCGCACCATCGACCGATGATACCCCTTTACCAGAACGGCAGTCGCATGTCGCTGTCGGTGAGGTCGCGTGGACGCGCCTGAGGCCGGTCCAATCCAGCGCATGCCACTCGGTCGCGAAGGTGATTCTGCGCGGCAGGGCGCGGTACCAGGACTCGTCACAGCGCTGGGGCCGCGCGGACCTGTTTCGGGCATAATCGTGCTCATCGAGGAGGAGACCGGATGCGTTGCTCATTCATCGCCGCCATCGCCGCGGGCGCGCTGGCGTCGCTCGCGCTGGCAT
>CAWFPR010000004.1:0-71850 GCA_963817635.1 uncultured Acidobacteriota bacterium
CCACCGTGGACAGCCTGTGGGCGACGACGATGACGGTCTTGGCGCCCTGCAACGCCTTGACCGCTTCCATGACCCCGCGTTCGGTCACCGTATCCAGTGCGCTCGTGGCTTCTCGTCGAGGACGAGCACGGGGGGATCGTGGTAGAGCGCCCGTGCCACTCCGATCCGTTGGCGTTGACCTCCCGACAGTCGAACGCCGCGCTCGCCGACCAGCGTTTCCAATCCGTCAGGTAGGCTGGCCACGAACTCCTCGAGTTGCGCGTCCCTGATCGCACGCCGGACCGCTGCCTCGTCGATGCGATCGTCCGAAACGGCGAATGCCACATTGCGTCGGAGCGTGTCATCCGTCAGGAAGATCGACTGCGGACATAGCCAATCTGCGTCTGCCAGCAGCGCAAAATTTCCCCGATGTTCCGCCCGTCTACGGACACCTCGCCGCTTTGCGGTGGCAGCAGCCCGAGAATGACGTCGACCACCGTGCTCTTGCCGGACCCGCTTGGTCCGATCGCGCCCGACGGACTCGCCTTTCCGCACGAACGCGGAGAGTCCCGTGATTGCGGGCGCGGCGGCCCCAGGGACGTGTAGCTCACGTCGAGAAGCCGGATTTCGCTCCGGAAGGCCCCGGGCGCCCCGCTGGCGACACCAACGGGCGTCGGAACCGACAGGGCGAGCTCGGCGAGCAGGACATCGACAATCGGCAGGCCGTAACGCATCGACTGCACCGCCCCGAGCAGCCGGTTCACCGAGGGCATCAGTCTGAACGCCGCGGCGGCAAACAGGCCGAGAGCGGGACCGATCCGAGACACATCGCGCCCCTGCCAGACCATCGTGAGCACCAGCGTCGCCAGCGCCGTGATCGCGAGCAGTTCAAGCCACAGTCGGGGCAACTGCGGTCACGTCATCTGCCGCTCCCGACCGTGGCGCCCTGCACGTTGTGCACGTGGTATCGCGCCAGAAAGTGACCCTCCCGCCCCAGGAGCTTCACGTCTTTCGCACCGCCCAAGCCTTCCTGGAGGTGGCGGAGCCAGCCCCCTCGTGATACTGGCGGGCCACGCCCCAGCGCGCGATGCGGGCGCGCGTACGTGATGAAAGGCCCAGGCTGCGCCCCCCATGCCGACAACCACGACGAGCGTGCCGACCGGTTCGACCACCAGCAGCAGCGTCGCGACGCCGAGCACGACGAGGCCCTCAGTCATGAGGAGCATCGCCGCAGGATCGGTGCCGGTGAACTGATTGACTTCAGTGATGATGTTGCGGATGAGTTCCGATGAATTGCGCTGCAGGAGAAACGTGTACGGCTGGCGCAGATACGTCGTGAACAAGCGCTCAGAGAGTTCCGCCTGGACGCCGAAGGCGAACCGGTTCTGCCGCCAGGTCAGCACCCCGAGAAACAGCGTCTTGATCGGAATGGCGACCAGACAGACCATGCCGCCGACGATGAGCTGGGTATGGGTGGGGTCTCCGAGCGCCCGGAGCAGCGGACGCGCCTGCGGATAGCTCTCTGCCGGATTCCCCTGGGTCAGGAGCGCGATGGCCGGGACAACGAGACCGATGCCCAGAGCCTCGAGGCCCATCCCAAGGACCATCAGGCCAATGATTCCCCCAGCGCCCGCTTGCGCTCGGCGGGCGTGAGGACCGCATGAAATCTTCCTCAGGGCCGACATGGAATTACTCGTTGGGTGGGGACCGGAGAGACACTCCGCGCCTCTGAACCACAGGCGCGCGGACTGCCTGGCATGCGCCCCGCGGCAATCTGTCATCTGGTGAACAATTAATTCTAGTCCAAAGCCCGAGTCTGCGCCAGTCCGAACCACCTTCACGCGGCCCTCACCATGGGCACTCACGAACCGCCGCGACCACTCCGGTGCTGTTCCTCCCGGGTGAGTCCTGCGGACAGAGGAAGTCGCAAGAGGCGATCGCTCACCTCCTCGGTCACAGGACAATCGCCCAGCGCTGCGCCCAATCGGCGTCCATCTCGGACAGATGCAGCGGCTGATAGTGAAACACCGCATCGATTGGCGGCTCTTCAGATGCGCGATTAGCGCCTGGCGTCGCTCGAGCGATGGGAGCAGCAGGTAGAAGAGGTGGACCGGCTGCGCGCATCCTTGGGGGATCACCGGCAGCCGGACGCCGCGGCTCGACCCCCAGTCGACGAGCGCCTCGTTTACGTGTCCCAGAACACGCGCCGTGCCTGCTGCAGCCGCTCGTGGACCTCCAACTGGGCGTACAGAAACGCGGCCAGCAAATCGGACGGCAGATAACTCGAACCAAATCCACCCAGGTGTATTTGTCGGTCTGGCCGCGGAAGAACCGGCTGCGGTCTGTGCCTTTCTCGCGGAAAATCTCGGCGCGTTCATCGAGCGGGATCGTTCAATAAGCGCGCCGCCTTCGCCGCAGGGGAAGTTCTTCGTTTCGTGGAAGCTCAGCGTGGCCGAGCTGCCGAATGTGCCGAGGGGCGGTCCTTGTAGCGGGCGAACAAGCCGTGCGCGTTGTCCTCGATACCGTAAGCCATAGCCGCGGCGAGCGCGGGATGGCGTCCATTTCGCAGGCGATACCGGCATAGTGAACCGGGACGATGCGCGGGTGCGCGGCGTGACAAGACGCTCGAGCGGCTTCGTCGAGGTTGAGGGTGTCGGGCCGGAGTCGGAAAACACCGGGCTGGCTCCGCGCAGCACGAAGGCATTGGCGGTGGAGACGAAGGTGTAGGTGGGGAGAATCACTTCGTCGCCCGGACGGAGTCGGAAACAACGCGGACAACTCCAGCGCGTGGGTTCAGGAGGTGGTCAGCAACACTTTCGGCACGTCGAGCAGCTCTTCCAGAAAGGCCTGGCATCGGCGGGTGAACCGGCCGTCGCCGGAGACGTGCATGGCGTCGATCGTCTCGCGGATGTACCTCGAGCTCGCGGCCGGCGAGCATGGCACGGTTGAACGGGATATGGCTCATGGGAATACCAAGTGGCGCGCAGACCGGGCGGTTGCGGGCGGAGACCTTCCTTGGTACGCTGCGCGAATGGTCAGCGTGGACGGGGGATTCCCGCAAGACGCGTTCGCACGCCTCGCGGCGGCCGAACCGGGACACTACTGGTTCGAATCGAGAAACCACCTGGTGGTGTGGGCGCTCGGCCGCTACTTTTCCGGCGCGGCGACATTCCTGGAGGTTGGTTGCGGCACGGGCTTCGTGCTCAGGCCGTGCACGCGGCGTTCCCACACCTGCAGCTCGCCGCAACCGACTCCTGGACGAGGGTCTTACAATGGCCGGCGCCGCCAAGTCCCATCTGCGAATATCACCCAGGGTGACGCGCGCGAGCTCGATGCGCATGGCCAGTTCCGGGTCCGTCGGCGCCTTCGACTCCTCGAGCACATCACCGACGATGTGACGGCTGTCATCGATCGCATGCACGCGGCCGGTAGGCCAGGCGGCGGGCTGCTCCTCACGGTGCCGCAGCACCGATGGTTGTGGAGCCGCTCGGACGACGTGGCCTGTCACGTCCGCCGGTACCGCAAGAGGGAGCTCGTGGCGCGCGTCCAGCGGGAAGGTTTCGACGTGCTCCGCGTCACGTCCTCCGTCTCGCTGCTCCTCCCGGTGATGGCTGTCTCGCGCTGGCTGGACAGACGCCGCTGCGGGGACTTCGACAACGGTGAATTCGATGTGTCGCCCGTGACCAACCAGGCACTGGGCACCGTGCTCACCATCGAGCGCCACGCGATCCGCCTGGGTGTATCGTGGCCGGCCGGCGGCTCGCTCCTGCTCGCCGCGCGCAAGCGCGCCGCATGATCGTCACTCCATCCACAGCGCCAGCCCGATACCGGTCGCACCGTAGTCGTTGCCGTTGTAGAGTGCGTACCGCCTGCCGGCGTGGTCGAACGGGTAGGCGTAGCAGATCATAGACGCGTCCCAGCCTGCCGGCGACACATCGATTCGCAGTGGTGACGGCTCGCGGCGCCAGTGGATGCCGTCGTCCGAATCGGCGGTGCCGACCCTGTAGGTGTTGTTCCCGCCTCATGAGGTTAACCACATCCGGTATCGATCCGGCGTCCCTGAACACGACAGGCCTGGCAATCGCGTGTATCGTTCATTCCGTGCACCGGGATGCACAGGTGGTCGGATGTCCGCCACGCGATGCCGTCGTCGGACTCTGCATACTTGACGGTGTAGTAGTGCTTCGGCTCGCAGTCTCGGGAGTGCATTCCCACCGCGTGCCCGAGATGTACCAGACTTGTACAAACCGTTATCCACCAGGACGCACGGGGCGCCCGTGATGAAGGTATCGTGGTGATTCCTGCCAAGCACCGGGGCTTTCGAGAACCGGCGTAGCTGCGCCCACCATCGTCGGAGACCGCCAGGCCTATATGAAAAGAAAACGGGACGTCCACGGCCCTGGCCCAGCCCGTGTAGTCCATGCGGCGACCGCCTTCAGCCTTCACGAGCGCTGAGGGCATCACTCCGGCGTCGTCGAACGCCCCGAGCTCGCCCAAATCCAGCGTCGGATGTTCGGACACGGCGAGCGTCTGAAACGGATCGCTGACGTCGAACTCAAACCAGCCCCCGCGAGCCCGATTGCGCTCGTCACGCGCCGCGAAATGCACCCTGAACCGCCCGTCGCCCAGGGCTTCCGGCAACGGATTCTGCGCATGCGTGCGCATCCAGTCTGCCAGACCCGGCGCGAAGATCAACCCGATCTTCATCCACATTGGCTGGTCACCTTCACGTGAGATCGACCATGGCCAGGAACTTGTCGCTGGCCACCGGCACTCGCTTCGCCGGTGGCGCGACGTACACGCTCTGGCTGTGTGGACTGGGCGATCAGCACATTGGCGCCGACGAAGGTGCGCGCGCCCAGCGTCACGCCGTTGGATACGCAGGAACTGACGCCGAGGAAGCAGGAGTCGCCGATCGTGACGTCGCCGGCCACGCTCACGTGAGAAGAGATCCAGACGTGGTCGCCGACGACTGTCCGATCGCCGAGGTGATTGCCGGACCAGATCGTGACGTTGTTGCCGATCTTCACGTCTAGGTTGACGATCTGGCTGTCCAAGATGAAGCAGTTCTCGCCCACCGCCAGGTCCTCGAGAGCGTAGAGATGCGAACTCACGTAGCTGACGAACCGGTAGCCCTTCGCCTTGGCGTCGAGATACTTCTCCGCTCTGAGCGCGTTCATTCGCTGGAAGCCGAGCGGCACGAACATCTGGAAGTCGTGCGGCGGGAACGTGGAGACGACCGACTCGTAGTCGACGACTGGCCGCTGGTCAATCGTGTGGTCTCTCGGAACCGTGCTTCAACCCGCGAACGCGCAAATCTCGTGCTCGCTGTCCAGCGACAGGTAACGGAAGGCGGTGTCGGCCCCCTTCCCGCACCCGAAGATGACGACCTTGGCCATGGAATGATCCCTTCCTTACGAACGCGTCATGACCACGATCCAGAGCTTCTCCACGATCCGAAGAAGTCGTTCTCGATCGCTCCTATCTGGAAATCACAAAACTGTCCGCCGAACACGTCCGAAATTTCGCGCTCGTCGTCGAAGACCCTGAAGACGACACCGTTTCGCAAGCCGAGGGGATCGTTGTGGACGACGAAATGATTGTCGCCGATGGGCTCGGCCCCACGGAGGGTGTATGCATCGTAGCGCTTCGGCAGGGAAGCCACCACCGTGCCACCGGGCCGCACCACCCTGGCGAGTTCCCGCAGATTGTCCGAAAAGATCTCGCCCGGCTTTACGTAGTACAACGCGTGGCAGGCCAGCACGAAGTCGAAGAACCCGTCGTCAATGGAACCCGGGAATTCGATCCCGTCCGCACGACGGTGTCCAGGCCCAGCCCCCGCGCGTGCGCCTCGACCATCGCGCAAATCTCGCCGGTGATCTCCACCGCGTACGTGGCGAAACCAAGGTCGGCCAGCAGTTCGAGGTTGCGCCCGTCGCCGCACCAGAGGTCGAGAATCCTGGATCCCTTATAGGACGCGTGAGACAGTCCCAGTCGCGGATACGAACCGAAAAAGGTCCTGACGACGAACTCGACAGGGTAGAGCCTCCGCGAGGACCGCTCCGCGTATCGCTTCGTGTAGTGACGCCCGGCTTCGTTCATGGTAATGGACTGGGCTCCCTCAGCGTTCGACGATGTCGTTCCAGGTCACGACGCGGGCCGCCGAAGCGGCGAACCGCGTGACAAGACGGAACTGCGCCGCGGGATCGATGCCCAGCACGACAACGTCCAACGCAACTGGGGTCAGAACCGCCGAATCGGTGACCGGTTTGTCGAGGAATCACCGGCCCCTCCGTCGATGATGCAGGACGTCACGCGCGCCCAGTAGGCCGGACAGTATGCGGCCAGCAGAAAGCTCCACGTGCTCGTGCCGAAGTTGAACACCCGGCCGGCCGCGCGGCACTCGCGATCGAGCATCTCACCGCACTTGGTCCACGCGTGCAGGTAGTCGCAGCGTTGCTGGAACAGGCGCTCGATGTCTGGACGATCGAGTCGGGCAACGGTCGTAGCCGCGGACCGGGGCCGCAGGACGGCCAGTTGCTTGTCGCGCAGGCTTACCACGCCGACGGGAGGGCCGGTCCATGCCGCGAGCTCGAGACCCGCCTGTGCGGCGAGCGTTCGAGGTGACTCGGCATGAAGGAGAAATTCTGATCGCTGAAGAGCATCTCCGCGTTCGGGCGCGAGGCGTCCGGACACGTGATCACGATCCGCCCGTCGGCCGCCAGCATGCTGCGGAGATTGGCGAGGAACGCCGCGGGACACTCGGCATGCTCGAGCACATTGGTCGAGTAGATCAGGTCGTAGCGAGAGGTTCTGAGCGTTCCACCACCTACTCTCCCTGTGATCACGTCGAAGCCCCGCCGCCGCGCATTGTGACTCTCGGACTCTGACGGCTCGATGCCGCTGAATTGGCTCTCCGGATACAGGCTGGCCATCGCGTCGAGCATCCACCCCCGGCCGCACCCGGCGTCGAGCACGCGCGCGGGAGGCGCCGGAGAGCGGCGGCAATCCACGTCGCCATGGCCACTGTACCGCTCGCAATCGAACCGGCTGGCGCCAGGTCGTTCGTAGAAACTGTAGTGCTTCTCGTAGAAATCCGTGCGCGCCAGGAAGGGCGCGGCGGTCCGCTGGACGAGACCGCACCGACGACAATGCGACTTGCCGAGCGGCTCGGACACGATGTTTCCAGCGGTTGTGATGGAACGTCCGGCGTCGAGCCGTGGTAGTGGATGCCACTCGGTCCCGGAACAGACAGCACAGACCGTCTCCGTTGCGCCATTCATGACCGCCCTACCCTCAGACTGGTCTCCAGCCCGCGGCGGTCGGTTTCCGTTGGCGTTCTTCATGAGTTCTCGGACGACTATCACTCTGTCCGGGAGCATGTACCGCGGCAGCGATCGGGAGAGCGCTTCCTTGACCCCGCGGGCATCCATGACCGAGGACGCGGCGAAGGCCACGATCCGGTTGGCCCCCTCAATCGGGACGTACAAGGCCGCGGCCTCGGCGACCCCGTCGATCGCGGTGAGCGCGTGCTCGATCTCTCCAAGCTCGATCCGATAGCCCTGATGTTTGATCTGCGTGTCAGTGCGGCCGACGAAATACAGCCTTCCGTCGAGTGGGATCGAACCGCACGAGATCGCCTGTTCGGTACATGCGATCGATGAATGTGTCGTGGGTCGGATTCTGGATGAAGGCGCGGGCGGTCTGCTCCGGATTTCCGAAATAACCCAGGCCGACGCACGGTCCCCCCAGACACAGCTCGCCTGCCGTGCCAGGCTCGACAAGCGTGCCGGCCTCGTTGAGCAGCACGTACGAAAAATTCGGAATGAGCCTCCCGAGCGGCGCGTACCCGCTTTGATTGGCAAGGTCCGCATCGGTGATCCGATAGGCCGAGCAGATGCATGTGCACTCGGTGGGACCGTAGACGTTGAGCAGCTCGACGCGATCTCCGAGAGTGGCCTGGAGCTTCGCCAGCATCGGCTTGGGATATCCCTCTCCGCCGAAAAGGATCGTCCTCAACGTCGGAAACGACGAGCGTTCAATCAGCTTGAGCGTCTGGAAGTAGATCAACAGGGATGGCACCGAGAAAAAGACTGTGCATCCCAGCGCCTCGATTCGAGCGACCACCTCGCGCGGCCGTCTCATCATCGCGGCCGTGCACGGCACGAGCGATGCGCCGGCAAAGAGACTCGCGTAGATGTCGAACACACTGTTGTCGAAAAACAACGGGTTTAGATTGGTGAAGACGTCGGCCGGCTGCGTCTGGAACTGCTCCTGGGTCCACCGGATGAAGTTGAGCAGGTTCGCGTGTGAAATCGTCACGCCCTTGGGCACACCGGTCGAGCCCGACGTAAACATGACGTAGGCCGGATCCGGACCGTCGATCGTCCAGCCGGTCTCGACACGATGACCGCCAATCGACTCGAGCCATGGCTCTCCCGCGTCGTCTTCCGCGGCCCTGGACACGACTGCCGGACAATCGAACAGGCTCGACTCGACCGAGGGCCCGATGATGGCCAGTGCGGGTTTGCAGCGGTCGGCGTCATCGCCCTGGTGCGGGCGGGAGGGTCGGCCGGATCGATGGCGAAATAGGCCGCGCCGATCTTGAGACAGGCGAGGATCGCCGCATAGGCGGTCAGACTCTTCTCGAGGCAGAGTCCGATTGTGTCGCGCTTGCGCACGCCGCGCTGGAGGAGCAGCCTGGCTATCCGGTTCGAGTGGCGTTCGAGCGTCTCGAAACGCGTGACGCGATCGGTGGACCACCGGAGCGCCGGCCTGCCACCATGCGCGCGAACGACATCCTCGAACACATGGGCCGCGTGGACCGGGTAACGTCGAGGGGCAGACCGAACGTCCTCCACGGCTAAAGAACGAGCCCGCCGTCCAGTTCGATGATGGTGCCGTTCACGTAGTCGTTTTCGATGATGAAATCGACGGCGGAGGCGATTTCGTCCGGCGCGCCGAGCCGTTTCAGCGGCACGGCGGCGACGACTTTCGCTAGCCGGGCCTCCGTAACATTGTCGCGTGTCGACCGCGTTTCGAAGTAGCCCGGCGCAAGGGCCACGACGCGGATGCCAAGCGGACCCAGCTCCTTCGCCAATGCGCGCGTCAATCCCTCGAGCCCAGCCTTTGTGGCGGAGTAGGCCGATTGGCCGGGGTTCCCCTTCGCGCAGACGGAACTGATGTTGATCACCACGCCCCTCTTGCGGGCGCTCACCATGTGCTTCGCGGCCAACGCGGTCGTGTGAAAAGCCGTCGTCAGCCCGGCGTCGATGACGTCGCGCCAGAGGGAAAAATCGTGGGTTGTCCAGCCCGTGGCGCGTCGGCTCAAGAGTGGCGCGTTCGCGATGAGGCCGGCGCAATTGATCAGCACGTCACAGCCGCCCTGCGCACCCAGCAGTTCGTCCAGCACCGTAGTGGCCTGCGCGCCATCGGCCAGGTTGCACTGCCGGAAGATCAGCCCGTACGGCAGGTCGGCGCGGCACGGACGGCTGTCGAGTCCGAGGACGGTCCAGCCTGCACCCGCCATGTGGCCGGCCAGGTGGGCACCGATTTCACCGGAGCTACCCGTGATGAGCGCGATTCGCGTGCCGCCGCTAGACATCGCGGCCCCGCGCGCCGAGCACCTGGCGGACCTCGCTCTTTGACGTTAGGCGGGCGATCTCCTCGGACGTCAGGTCGATATCGAACCGTGCTTCAATCCCGACCACGAGCTCAACGTGCTTCAGTGAGTCCCAGCCCGGGACAGCCGGAAACAGCGTCTCGTCGCCAATCGAAGCGGCTTCATCGTCGAAAATCTCGACGAGCAACTGGTCGAGTCTATTCATGTGCACTCAATGCCGGTATGGATCCGGCGTCACGGCTGTGAACCGCACGGATGATGGAGTAGGGACGTTGTTTCGTCTCGATGAAGATGCGCGCGATGTAAAGACCGAGAATTCCGATCGAGGCGATGCTCAGGCCACCGAGCATCCAGATCGACACGACAACCGACGCCCATCCCGCCAACAGGGCCGTCCCGAGTAAGACCCGGAACACTAAGTACAGGCCCCCGCACACCGACAGGGCGAAGATCACGAGGCCGAGCACGAACACCAGGATGAGCGGCTTTTCGCTGAAGGCGGTGATCCCGTCAAGAGCCATCGCGATGCGCTTGCCGAACGAATACGAGGAACCGTCCCGGAACCCCTTCACGACGGGCGAGCCTGTCTGCTTGAAGCCGGTGATGGCCCAGAGGCCTCCGATCGCGGTGTTCTGTTCCTTGTGCTGCAGCAGCGACCGCACGTACTCCCGCACCATCAGGCGCGCGGTGACGAGGTTCTCCGGAATCGGGTAGGACGACAGCCTGCGGATGATCCACCAGTGCAGCGCGCCGCCCACGCGCTCGAGCAACTGGCCCTTGCGACGCTCCTGGTACCCGTAGACGACGTCGGACCCGGTCGCGGTGAGGACGTTCATGAACTGCGCCAGCCACGCAGGATCCTCTTCCAGATCGACGTCGATGAGGAATACCCGGTCACCGCGCGCGTGCTCGAGGCCAGTCATCAGGGCCCGGTGGTGTCCGAAGTTCCTGGAGAGCTCGATGACCCTGACGCGCGGATCCCGGGCCATGACGCGCAGTGCGATGGCGAGCGAGTCATCCGGCGAGCCGTCGTCCACCATAACGATCTCATAGTCGCCCGTAATCGCGCCGGCCGCGGCCGACGCGCGCCGGTGGAATTCCTCGACGTAGCCGGCGGACCTGAATAACGTCGTGACGATGGACAGCGTCATGGATGGTCACCGCGCCCGACGGCCAACCTGGAGGCGTTTCGGCCCAGGTGTGCGAGGGCATCTGGACCGGTGTGCACGAGCAGGTCGATCACGCTGACGTAATGATCGAACGGCGGATGGAGCTGCGGGTACCATGGTAGCCGCTGTAGTCGGCGTAAATCACCGCGATGCCTGCGTCGCGGAACTGCTGCTCGTCCATGTAAGCGCGCGCCGCGGGACCTGACAGGGTATCGCTCGCACCCGCCTGGCGGCAGATGCCGACTAGCCGCGCCGTGCGTTCCGATTCGAGCGTGTAGCCCATGGACCAGGACAGGCGCGTCTCGATGCCGATCAGGCGGCACAGCCCGGCGATGAAATGGTGGTTGATCGCGCTCAGCGAGGTGTCCTGCGCGCCGACGAAGAGCTCCTCGAGCGCCGGGCCGTTGCTGGGAAAGAACGGTGCGCGCGCGTAGCTCGCGCGGATGCTCCGCCAGTGCTTGGCGGCCCAGTCCATGTTGGCGACGCGCGTCTCCCTCACGCGCTGGTCGAAGCGGCCCTTGACGATCACCGGGACCGTCAACCAGAGCGGCCCATGCGGCGTCTTGATCCGGTTCCTGTTTCGCCAGTCCCGCTTTGTATACTGCGCGTCGTCGTAGAGCACGAACTCGTCGACCGACGCGATGAGGTCGAAATATCCCTTCCAGGGCACGTAGCTGGACTGGACGACGGCAATGCGCTTGGCCACGCTTCTCTAGACCTCTCGCCGACGAGCGTCACCGCGCAACACGTTATACTTCATCCGTCACATGCTCAGTCGAGACCCGGCCGATACACCCCACAACGGGCCCGCGCACACCGACCAGGGCGTCAAGGGACTGCTCGCCGCTCCGGCCGTGTACCGAATCTTCGGCAGGGCTCTTGGCGGCGCGCGCGCGGCGACACGGTTCGTGCATGGTTATGTGAAGCCGTTTCCAAGGTGCCGGATACTAGACCTCGGTTGCGGACCCGGAGACCTTCCCATCTATCTGGGCGACAGCATCGGCGAGTATCTGGGCATCGACATCAACCCGGAGTACATCGAGGCTGCCCGGGAGCGCTGGAAGGGAGACCGGCGTCTCTCGTTCACGTGCGTGAATCTCTCGACCATGGACGCCCCCCGCCGCGACTACTACGACATTGTCATCGCGCTGGGCATCGTCCACCACCTCGACGACGCGAGCGCCCGCCGCATGTTCGCGATCGCGCACGACGCGTTGGCGCCGGCGGGACGGCCATCACCTATGACCAGGTCTACATCACCGGCCAGAACGCCGTCGCGCGGTGGCTCATTTCTCACGACCGCGGCCGTGCCGTCCGCACTGTCGAAGGGTACCGCCGACTCGCGAATGCACACTTTAGTGACCTGCACGACGCGGTGCTGCACGACACGCTGCGCGTGCCCTACACGATCCTCGTATTGACCTGCACAAAGACGATCCCATAGCGGCCGGCAATCCTCCGCCATCACCGGATCTCGAACGTCATGGAACCGGCTACACGGGTGTTATCCGTGGATGCCGACCAGTTGTTGCCTGGGGCATCCTTGTAGAGGTATACCACTGCCCCGCCAGCCGTGGTTTGAGCCATTCCGACGGAATCGACTCCATTGTCCCTCGCGCGGTACACCACGAACATCGTCTTGGCCGCCACGAAGCCTCCCGGCACCCCGATTTGCAGCGCGACACCCGGCGTGCCTCCAACAGTAGTGCTGTCGATATCGAACGACACTATCATCGTCTTGCCCACAAGCGTGTAGGCGTAGGTCGTCACATCGGCCGGTTCCACCGTCCACGTCATGGCGCCCGAGCCGGTGAAGTTGGCGGCGGAGGCAACGACCGTGGTCCACTCCCCGATCGACGCGCGCGTCGGACCCGATACGCGGACAACGGTGAGCCCCGGCGGGATCACCGGAGGCACGACGGCACGCGGCTGACCCGTGAAGTACCGCGGATACTCGTAGTCGTTATAGGGACACGCGGAGTCGGCGTCGAGTCCCCGACCCACGCGCGTTCGGTCACGGCGGGATAGACCAGCGGGGCCTGTGAACACGACCAGAAGGCCGCACTCGCGGGGAATGACGCCTCCGGATCGAAGACGACCGCATTCGCCGCGTTCCGGTCGCGGAGCGCGAGCAGCGCTGCAACCTGCCCATCGTACCGCTCCGCCACGTCCCCCCCCCCGCGCAGGTCGTTGAGGCGGCTGCTGGTCTTGAGGTAGACCCCCGTCTTGTCGTGGTAAGTTGCGCTCACCAGGAGCGTTGCGCCGATCGCAACGACGAGTGTCGCGCCCCAGAGCGCGGCCGTCGGCGCTCGCTCAAACCGCAGAACGAGCGCCGAGGCGAGGAACGGCAGCGCCACGAACATCGGAGGGTTGATGAAAGCCCATTCTCCGATGACGGCAAACATCAATGTGGCCATCGCCACACCGAGCGCGACGATGGTGAGGAGGGAGTCCGCATGGGCAAAGAGCGCCGCGGGCCCACTCACGGCGACGCGGCGCGCCAGGAGAATCCACGACAACAGGAAGTTTCCCAGAAGATACGCCGCAACGGCCACCAGTGCTTTCGCGAGGACTGTGGCTCCCGGATAATGGTGGTCCATCAACCAACGTACACTCTCTCGCGCAGGTCCGCGCGGAACACTTGAGTGTGTACTTGGGCGTAGTCGAACGGACTGAACGGACTGCGCACGGCTGCTTGCGCCGCAGCGTCATACATCAGGTAGCCGAACAGCGCGTGGGCGCCAAAGCGCTCACGATAGCCCGCGACGGCCGCCAGGACCTGGACGCACCATCGTTCGGACCCACACCAAGGCCAGCCCGATCACTCCCCAAACTGCCCTTCGACAAGCCGGCGACGACCATCAACGTGCCAGCCAGGGCGGCCCCCCACACCGTGAGATTTCGGCTCGCGAGCAACGGAAGGGCCAGCACCAGATAGACCACCGCCAGCGTATAGGCGTCGACCCATGAATAGCCATCTCATGCCGCGACCTTCTCGAATGGCAGGAGGTTCAGCCCAATCAGCACTGGCACAGAGGCGGCAAGGAAGGAGCGACGGGCCGTCTCCGGGGACTCCCGGTTCGACAGCTTCGACGCGGACCAGGCCACGGCGCAGAACATCAGGGGGGTGATGAAGACAATAGGGACGATGCCGATAGACTTCCAGAACATGGACGCCGGACAGGATGGACAGCGCGGCAAACCCCTGATGCGACAGGATGTGATAGTGGACCGGCACGAGGCCCTGCAGACCGGTCGAGGCGACGCCATACGTCTTGATCATCGCGGAGATGGCCGCATGGAACAGCGTGTCTTGGTGGACATCGCCGTACCAGAGCTTCTCCATGATCAGAAAGTCTGAATAGTGCGTGAAGGACATCACCAGCGCGACGGCGATGGCCGCGGCGATCGCCCCCCTTACCGCAAAGAGTGCTCTGGCCGTGCGGCCGATGGCCAGGGTCTCCAGAAAGACCAGGCTCGCGGCAACGAGCGGCAGAACGAGCCATGGGCTCCCGACGGCCAGCACGACGCCCAAGTAGACCGGAAGGAACAGCGCGCTGATCTCGACAGAGCCCGTGCGGCGCCAGACGAGCGCGGCCGAACCGAGCAACAACAGGACGACGCCATACAGTTTGGCGGCCGCGATCGCCATGGCCGCGTCTCCGCCAAGAGCGAGGTTCGCGACGATAAGTAAGAAGCTCGTCTGCAGGAACAGGATCAGGATGTCTCCCGCCGAATCGTACGGCGGCGCTCCGGATCCGTTCGTCAGCTGGAGTGAGATCATGGCCGGCTACAGGCAGACAACGCGATTGAGGGAACGGCCCGTGCCTCGAGTCGTGCACGCATCGTCTCGGCATGGCGGACGCTCGCGACGATCACCTGGCCGTAGGGCACGCCGGCCACCGTTGTCGCCGAGAGGTGGCCAGGCGTGAGAATCGGCAGACCGAAGAACTGTCCGCTGCGACGATCGTCCACGACGCCGACCAGTGTAAGGTCCGTGCTCTGGAGGCTCACGTAGGCGATCTCCGCGACGTCACCCGCGCCGTAGAACACGACCCGCTTCTCGCCTGCCTGGTCCAGAGGACACCGTTGGGAAGCGGCCGCGAGTGTGGCCCGTATCTGCTCGCGGGTCTCGGTGTACAGGTGGATCGTGTTCTCCAGGGACGCGCGCGTTGCGCGGCCGAGGGCCTCCCATCCAGCCGCAGTGATCAGATAGCGCATGTGGCGCGTCCCCAAGCCGGCCACCCGGACGTAGCCCTTGCCGACCAGCCGGCGGATCAGCAGGTTGGTTAGGCCGAGGGCGACACCGAGGTCCCTCGACAGGGCGCGCTGCGTAATCTGCTCACTGGACGCGATGGCTTGCAGAATCCGGCGGTCCTTCTCGTCGGTGGAATGTTGCACGGGTACGCTGGATCCCCTCAGCCGATGGACGCGCCCCCAGCGGCCCTCCGCCGGGCCACCCACGGGTGGGCAGCACCCGCGTCCATCCGGATGTCTCCATGGCGGATCTGATTCGTCAGTTCGATCGCCGGACGCGCGTCGCCAATCCCGAATCCCTTGCCAGCCAGAACCTGGCGATAGATTTCCGTGTGCAGGTTGGTGAACCCCTCGGTGAATTCCACCTCGTGCCCGTCGATCGTGATCGCTCTGTAGGTCGTCTTGACGCCGGGCTGCGGCTCGAAGGGCAGATCGGTCCCGTCGGTCGAGAGATACCAACGCACGCGGGCACGCTCGAACTGCAAAAAGCCGGCCGCGCGCGAGGTGTCCCGCAGGTGCACGTCGTTTTGGGTGACGGCTCCGAACAACCAGCCGAGCAGATCAAAAAAGTGAATGCCGATGTTCATCAACAATCCACCGGAGCGCTCCTCGACACCTTTCCACGACGTGTCATACCAACGCCCGCGCGCGGTGATGTAGGTGAGATCGACGTCATGTCGCAGGTCGGGCGGCGCCTGTGCGAGACGCTCCTTGAGCGCGATGAGCGCCGGATGGAGCCGCAGCTGGAGCACCGCGAAGACACGCCGCCCGGTCTCGTGCTCGAGTTCCTCCAGGGCGTCGAGGTTCCACGGATTGACGACAAGGGGCTTTTCGCAAATCGCGTCGGCGCCGACACGCAGGGCGAGCCGGGCATGGACGTCGTGCAAGTAGTTCGGCGAGCAGACGCTCACGTAGTGCACCCGCCGATCCTCCGGTCCGCGACGCAGCTTCTCGAGATGGCGATCGAACCGCTCGAATTCCGTGAAAAACCGCACGTCGAAGGAGTAACGATCGAGCACGCCGACCGCGTCGTGTGGATCCACGGCGGCAATCAACCGGTTACCGGTTGCCTTGATGGCCTCCAGGTGGCGGGGCGCGACGTATCCGCCGACCCCGGTCAGTGCAAAGTTGTACATGCTATGGTCCGATCCGGAGGCGGTGGCGCGACGGCGCTCCCGCGTTGTGGAGGATTACAAGCGGTGCGGCAGCCCGTCGCGAACCACGTGGTCGCCAGACAGGCTCGGTACGAATGTCGGAATGGCGTGAGCGAGCGCCGCCTCGATCGCGACGCGCGTGCCGGCGCGCACGGCCTGCTCGAAGTCCTGGACGAGCAGGTCCAACGGCGCATGGACCGGCCCCTGCTGTTCTTTCACCCGCAGAATGTCCGGCTCGGCCGTCGGCTGAGTCTCCGCCCCCTCTTCCCAGAGCGCTTCTTCGAGTTTCTCGCCGGGACGCATCTGGGTGAACACGATGGGAATCTCGGCGAGCGAGAACCCCGACAGCTTGATGAGATCCTCGGCGAGATCCCCGGATTCGGACCGGAGCACCCATATTCAACACGAACAGCTCGCCGCCATGTCCATGCCGCCCGCCCGCAGCACGAGATTCACGGCCTCCGGGATCGTCATGAAGAAGCGCGTCATCCTGGCGTCCGTCACCGTCACCGGGCCACCCCGTTCGATCTGTGATTTGAAAAGCGGCACGACGCTGCCACGGCTACCCAGCACGTTGCCGAAACGGACCACCATGTAGGCGGTCGCGCCGCGTGCCTGACAGCTCCTGCACAATCATCTCGGCAACGCGCTTGGATGCCCCCATGATGCTCGCGGGCGCAACGGCCTTGTCCGTCGAGATCAGGACGAAGCGCTCGCAGCGTGCCGCAGCGCCGCGCTGGCCACGAGGTAGGTGCCCAGGACGTTGTTCGAAATCGCTTCAACCGGATTGCCTTCCATCATCGGCACGTGCTTGTGCGCGGCCGCATGCAGCACCACGTCGGGTCGGTATTCGGAGAACACCCACTCGATACGGCGCTCGTCGCGAACGTCCGCAATCACTGGCGTCACGACCAACCCCGGGTACTGGCCGGCGATCATCTGCTGGATGTCGAAGATGCTGTTTTCGCCATGACCGAGCAACACGAGACGCGCGGGCCGCGCGTGCGCAACCTGCCGGCAGAGTTCCTGGCCGATCGATCCGCCGGCGCCCGTCACGCAGGTCCAGTCGCGCCAGTCAGGTACCGGGCCGCGGAGTCTCCCTCCGGCACGAGGTGATCGCGGCGAAGCAGGTCGGTGATTTCCACCGTGCGCAGCCGGCTCACGCTCACGTGCCCGTCGAGCAGTTCAAACACGCCAGGCACTGTGCGCGATTCGATCCCCGCCTCTCGGCACAATTCCGCCACTTCCGCACGACGGATCCGCCGGCGGCGGGCATCGCGATGATCACCTGGTCGATGCGCAGGTTCGCGACGCAGGTGCTCAGGACGCTGACCGGCCCCAGGACCCGGACCCGGCTGATCCACTTGCCCTGCTTCTCGTGCGCATCGTCGAGGAATCCGACCGGCACAATCCCGAGTTGCGGGTTGCCCTGTAACTCACGCACGACCATCGCGCCGGCCTGGCCCGCGCCGACCACCAGCACGCGCTTGTCTCCGGTGCGCATGGCATTGCGCTGCGCCTTCTGCTGCGCCTCACCGATCACCCGCACCGACATTCGCAGCCCGCCGATCAGGGCCAGTGACAGCAGCCAGTCGATGAGCAACACCGAGCGGGAGAAGTGCTCTACTCGATTGAGCGCCAGCCCCATCCCTACGGCCACGCTCGCGGCTACCGAGGATGCCGACACTGCCAGCGTCACCGCCGTGAGGTCGCTGGCGGTTGCGTACCGCCAATAGCGCGAGTACATGCCAAAAATGTAGAGCACCACCGGCTTTGTCAGGAGCGCCGCGACAAGGAACCAGGGGAATTCGCTGCGGCCGCCGAGGAACAGCCAGTCGAATCGCAGTGCGAAGGCGCCGAAAGCTGCTAGAGCAATCGCCGGAAGATCGAGTAGCAGGAGGTAGCGATTACGCATGCAAGTGGAAGTGCCCGACCATGCTATCAACTGCGGCCGGTGAGATACCTCGCGGGATGTGGCCGTCGATCGCCCGGCAGACACTCCGTGCCTCTCGCTTACAGGGCAGCTTGAATTGTTTAAGGGAAAAACCACTCTGTTCACGAAATGAACGTTGCAATTTTGACCGGAAGATCAGGGCTTGTCAATAGTACCTAGGTCCCGGCTGGCGCGCAGCTCTACCGCGCCTCCACCCCGGCCGGCGTGGAACGCGCGTGCGACAGCCGCGCGAGGTCCGCATCCACCATCATGCGGATCAGGGCGCTGAAATCGACCTCGGGCGTCCACCCGAGCGCGTGCCGCGCCTTCGACGAATCCCCGACGAGGTGATCGACCTCCGCGGGACGCAGGAACTTCGGATCGAGCTTGACGTGCGACTGCCAGTCGAGCCCCGCGTGGCCGAACGCGACCTCGACGAGCTCGCGCACCGAGTGGCTCGCGCCGGTGGAGATGACGTAGTCGTCGGCGTGCTCCTGCTGCAGCATCAGCCACATCGCGCGCACGTAGTCGCCCGCAAACCCCCAGTCACGCTGCGCGTCGAGGTTCCCGAGACTCAGCGAATCGGCGAGCCCCAGCTTGATGCGCGCGACGCCGTCGGTCACCTTGCGCGTCACGAACTCGATGCCGCGCCGCGGCGACTCGTGGTTGAAGAGAATGCCCGACACGGCAAACAGGTTGTAGCTCTCGCGGTAGTTCACCGTGATGTAGTGCGCGAACACCTTCGACACGCCGTACGGGCTGCGCGGGTAGAACGGCGTCAGCTCGGTCTGCGGCACCTCGCGCACCTTGCCGAACATCTCGCTCGACGAGGCCTGGTAGATGCGGATCGACGGATCGACCTGGCGCACGGCCTCGAGCACCCGCGTCACGCCCTGCGCGTTGAACTCGCCGGTCAGCATCGGCTGATCCCACGAGGCCGGGCACGAACGACATCGCCGCCAGGTTGTAGAGCTCCTGCGGACGCACCTCGTCGAGCACCTTGATCAGCGAGAGCTGATCGAGCAGGTCGGCCGGCTTGAGGTGGATGCGATCGAGCAGGTGCTCGATGCGCCAGTAGTTCGTCGAGCTCGCGCGCCGAACGATGCCGTAAACGTCGTAGCCCTTGTCGAGGAGCAATTCGGCGAGATACGAACCGTCCTGCCCCGTGAGACCCGTGATCAAAGCGCGCTTGGACATGCCGTTGGACAAGCCTACCATACGGCCCGCGCGCTCCGCCCCCGCCGACACAATCGCAAATCGCCGCACCAATCTGTAAGCGCGCCGGCAGCCGCCGCCACTGACGGCTCGCCGACAGACGCCGGAAAACCCCGCAGTTTCCGGGGCGAATCGCAGTCGCAGCCCGGCAGGTACGTCCCTTGCCCCGGCAGCAGGCATGGGAATGACGATGACGCGGCTGCTTCGGACTATTGGGGTTCTTCTGTTCCTGCTCGTCTCCGCGCGCGTGGACGCGGGGTCGCTCACGCTCGCGTGGGACCCGAATCCGGACCCCGACGTCGCCGGCTACAAGATATGCTACGGAACGCAGGCGGGTATTCATACCGTCCTCATCGACGTCGGCAACGCCACGCAGTACACCATCCCGAATCTCGCCGACGGCACGTACTATTTCGCGGTGGTCGCCTACAACCACGAAGGGACGCTGAGTCCCAAGTCGAATGAGGTGGCGGCAGCAATCTCCTCGCCCGTGACACCGCCAGCGCCGACACCGACACCGACACCGACACCGACACCGACACCGACGCCGACGCCGACGCCGACGCCCGCACCGGTGACATCGAGCTGCGCCACGCCGGACCCGTTCGCCGCATGGGCGGCGGCACGTGCTACAACGGCGGCTGGCTGCCCCCGGGCATGCCGATCCCCGGCGCCAGTCCCGCGCCTGTGGCACCGGCGCCCGCGCCGGCACCCGCGCCCGCGCCGGCTCCGGCGCCCGTACCGTCAGTCTGGACCTGCAGCACACCGGACCCGTTCGCCAGCATGGGCGGCGGCACGTGCTACTCGGGCGGCTGGCTGCCCCCCGGGATGCCGATTCCAGGCGGCGGGCACCCGCGCCGCCAGCGCCACCCGCACCCGCTCCCGTGACACCGACCCCGGGGCCGGCGCCCGTGACACCGAAGCCTCCCGTCGTCACCGGACCATCCACGTGCGCGTCGGCTGACCCGTTCGCCAGCATGGGCGGCGGCACCTGTTACAGCGGGCGGCTGGCTGCCACCCGGCATGCCGATTCCCAACGGAGGCACCGCGGCGCCCGCGCCGTCAGCGCCGACGACCCCGGCACCAACACCCGAGGCGACGCCTGTGCCGTCCGGCGATTGCCTGACCCCCGATCCGTTCGTCGGCATTCCCGGACTGGTTGGACTCTGCCGCAACGGAGGCTGGGCGCCGGTCGCTGGCATCCGGGTCACCGGAACCGTGCAACAGGACGACCAGGACCGCTGGGTCATCGTCGGCGACGCGGGAGATGTCTACGTGCCGACGGGACCGCTCGACGCGGTGCTGCAGGTGGTCGGCCAGCGCGTGGCCGTCGCCGGCGTCCCGGAGGGCGCCGACGGCGTCGCGACCCTGCTGCAGGTCCTGAGCATCGGCATGTTCTGACCGGGCGCCTCGAAGCACGAACGGCCCGGAGCTGATAGGCTATCGTCATCCGCCTCAGCTCCGGCCCGGCGGGTCCGCGCCATGGATGCTCTCGACACCGTTGTCATTGGCGCCGGCGTCAGCGGGCTGGCCATCACGGCCACGCTCGCGCGCGCCGGCCGCTCTGTCTGCCTCATCGAACGCCGTCCCCACCCCGGCATGGAAACCAGCACGCACAACAGCGGCGTGATCCATGCCGGCATCTACTATCCGGCCGGCACCCTGAAGGCTCAACTCTGCGTCGACGGCGCCGCGCGGCTGTACGAGTTCTGCGCCGCCCACGACGTGCCGCACGACCGCTGCGGCAAGCTGATCGTCGCCACGACCGGCGAGGAAGCCGCACAGCTCGAGCCGCTGCGCGCGCGCGGCGAGGCAAACGGCGTGGACGGCCTCCGGATCGTCGATCAAGCCTTCGTCGCCTCACGCGAGCCGCACGTCCGCGCCGCGGCGGCACTGTGGTCGCCGAACAGCGGTCGCGTCGAGGCCGAGAGCCTCGTCCGCACGCTCCTCAGGATCGCCGAAGCCCACGACGCGTTCTTCCTGCCCGGCACCCACCTGGAAGCAGGCCAGCCGACTCCCGAAGGCTTCGAGGTGCGCACCGAGCGCGAAACGATCCTCGCCCGCACGGTCGTCAACGCCGCCGGCCTCGATGCAGACGAAGTCTCGCGCCGCCTCGGTGGCGAGCGCTTCACGATTTACGGCTGCCGCGGGGAGTACGCGGAACTGCGCCCGTCGCGGCGTGACTGGGTGAACGGACTGGTCTATCCCCTGCCGCATCACTCGGGCCACGGCCTCGGCGTGCACCTGACGCGGACGACGGGCGGAGCCGTGCTGCTGGGGCCGACGATCCGCTACGTGGATGACAAGACCGACTACGAGAACGACCGCGAGCCGCTCGAGGCATTCGCTGACTCGGCGCGCCTCCTGCTGCCGGCCCTGACCCTCGACGATCTGACCTACGGCGGCAGCGGCATCCGCCCGAAGCTGCATCCGCCCGAAGAGGGCTTCGCCGACTTCATGATCCGGCGGGACGCGAACGAACCCGCGCTGATCCACGCCGCCGGCATCGATTCACCCGGCCTGACCGCCTGCCTGGCCATCGGCGAACGCGTCGCGAAAATCGTGGAAGAGGCTTGAGGCTTCAGGCTTAAGGCTTCAGCCTGAGGGCTTGGGCCTGAGGCCTTAGCCCTCAAGCCCCAAGCCAGAAGCCTCAAGCCCCGCCGAGATACCGCCGCAGCGCATCCTGCCACGTCGGCATCTGGATGCCGACAGACGCGAGCTTCGCGTTCGACAGCGCGCAGTAGCGCGGTCGAGGCGCGGCGAGCTGCGCGGTCGCGAGCGTCAACGGCTTCACGCGGATCGGCAGGTCGAGCAGGCGCGCGGCTTCGTGCGCGATCTCGAGCCACGTCGCGGCGCCGTCGTTCACGCAGTGATACAGGCCCGGCGCGATTCCACGCGCGAGCACCTCGCGCGTCGCGCGCGCCACGTCCGCCGTGTAGCTCGGCGAGACGGTGCGATCGACGAACACCGGCACCTCCTCGCCGCGCCTCAGCCGCTGCACGATCGTCCCCAGACTGCCGGCGCGGGCGCCCTCGGGCGCTGGCTGCCCGAACAGGCTCTCCACGCGCAGGACCCAGGCGCGTGGCGCCTCCAGCGCAAACCAGTCGCCCAGCAGTTTCGACGCCGCGTACACGCTGCGCGGGCCCGGCTCGTCTTCCTCGGTGTAGGGTCGATCCGCCTCGCCATCGAAGACGAAATCGCTGCTGTAGTGCACGAGGGCAGCGCCCGCGCGCACGGCCGCCTCGGCCAGCGCCAGCACGCCGAACGCGTTGACGTCCATCGCGCGCACGGCCTGCGACTCGGCGTCGTCCACCTTGTTGTAGGCCGCGCAGTTGATGATGACGTCGGGGGCCGCGCGATCCACGACGCGGCGGATCTGGAAGGGATCGGTGATGTCGAGGTGCGCGCGAGCGGGGGCGTGCACCTCGTCGTCACGGAATTCACGCAGCATCGCGGCACCCAGCAGGCCGCGCGCGCCGGTGATGAGGACGCGCATCAGGCGCGAACGGCGTCGGCGACCGCGCCGACGACGGCGGACTGCTGCTCGACGGTGAGTTCGCCGTAGATCGGCAGCGCGATCGTCGAGTCCGCGGCCGCTTCCGCCGCCGGGAAATCGCCGCGCGCGTGGCCGAGCGGGGCGAAGCACTCCTGCAGGTGGAACGGCACCGGGTAGTAGATCTCCGTGGAGATCCCGCGCTCGGTCAGCGCGGCGCGCACCCGGTCGCGCTCGGGCACGCGGATGACGTACTGGTTGAAGATGTGGCGCCGGCCGGCCGGCTGCACCGGCAGCGTGATTCGTCCGGTCAGGCCCGTCTCGGCGAAGAGGCGGTCGTAGGTGGCCGCGTTCGCGCGCCGGGCGTCGGTCCACCGGGCCAGGTGCGGCAGCTTGACCCGCAGGACCGCGGCCTGGAGCGCATCGCAGCGGAAATTCGCGCCGATCAGCGAGTGGTAGTACTTGGGCTCGGCGCCATGATTGCGAATCAGCCGCACGCGGCGGCCGACCGCCGCGTCGTTGGTCGTGACCAGGCCGGCGTCGCCGAAGGCACCGAGATTCTTGCTCGGAAAAAACGAGAAGCACCCGACGGTCCCCATCGCCCCGGCTTGCTGCTGCCCGTACGAGGCGCCGATCGCCTGCGCCGCGTCTTCGATCACCGGGATGCCCGCCTGGCGCGCGACGGCCAGGATCGGATCCATGTCGGCGCACAAACCGTAGAGGTGCACCGGAATGATCGCTTTCGTGTCCGCCGAGAGCGCGGCGCGCAAAGCCGCCGGATCCATGTTGTAGGTCGCCGGGTCGATGTCGACGAGCACGGGCCGCGCGCCGACGCGCGCCACGCAGCCCGCCGTGGCAAAGAACGAATAGGTGCTGGTGATGACCTCGTCGCCCGGGCCGATGCCGAGCGCCATCAGCGCCGCCAGGATGGCGTCGGTGCCCGACGAGACGGTGATGGCGTCGCGCACCCCGAGATAGGCGGCCAGCTCGCGCTCGAGCCCTTCGACCTCCGGCCCCATGATGAAACGCTGGCTGTCGCACACGCGGGTGATGGCCGCGAGCAGTTCGTCCCGCAGGGGACGGTACTGCGCGCCCAGATCGAGCAGCGGCACGGAGATGGCGCTGGTGATGGGGTTCATCGGATCACGACCTTCGGGGTGGCCCAGAGCGCGAGGTCGTTGCGGTGATCCTCCTCCTGCCCTGGCGGACTGCTGTTGGTATTGAGAATGACGTCCACTTCCTCGCCGGCATAGGACGACAGGTCCACCATGACGGGAACCCACTTGCGTTCACCGGGATTGGCGAACGGGTTGAGGTGGAGCGTGAACAGATCCTCGTACGCGCGGCCGTCGGACACGCCGGCACGGAACAGCACGCCGTTGCCCTCCTCGGTCCAGGCCTCGGGCTGCAGGCCAACCGCCAGGTCGAGCCAGCCGTCGTCGGGAACCCTGATCTTCCAGGTCAGGCGGCTGCCGGCGGTTGGCTGCACGGCGATGGCATGCCGGGTGTCGCCGTTGAGCGTGGCGTCGGTCACGGAGAACACGTCCGGGTTCGGCTGCTTCTTCGCCGACGCATAACGGTCCGCCGACAGCAGGTCGATCGGTTCGCCGCCGCTCGCGCGCTTGAACAGCCACCACCCACACAGGACCAGGATGACGAGGACCACCGCGGCAAGAGCCGCACGGCTGCCTTTCATGATGCTGTCCGCCTCCAGCGGAAAAACGTTTCAATCTACCACGGTTCAGCGCTGGCGTTCCTTCACGGCCGCGCGCGTCTCGCGGTCCGCTTCGCGGCGCTTGATCGTTTCCCGCTTGTCGTGCGCCTGCTTGCCCTTGGCGAGGCCAATGCCGATCTTCACGTGGCCGTTCTTGAAGTACATGCGGGTGGGCACGAGCGTCATGCCCTTCTCGACCGTTCGCCCGATGAGTTTCCGGATCTCCTGCCGGTGCAGCAGGAGCTTGCGCCTGCGCGTGGGGTTGTGATCCGCGTACCCGCGATGGCTGTACGGGTTGATGTGGACGTTGTAGATCCACACCTCGCCATCCTCGAGGCGCGCGAAGCTGTCGCGCAGGTTCACATTGCCTTCGCGAATCGCCTTGACCTCGGTGCCGAGCAGGACCAGGCCGGCCTCGAACGTCTCGAGGATGTGGAAATCGTGGAACGCCTTGCGGTTCTCCGCGATGCTCTTCTGTGCCTGTTCGCGTTCTGAACGCATACTGTTCGCCTACCGCTGGCCGCTCGCCGCTGCTCGCGGAGTGCTCAACCGGACTGCCAACTTCACTGCTTCGATGAGGCTCGACGGATCCGCGGCGTCGCGGCCGGCGATGTCGAACGCCGTGCCGTGATCGACCGACGTGCGCACGATCGGCAGGCCGAGCGTGACGTTGACCGCCCGCCCGAACGCCACGAGCTTGACCGGGATGAGCCCCTGATCGTGGTAGCACGCGACAACCGCGTCGTACTCGCCGCGCATGGCGCGGACGAATACGGTATCGGCCGGCAGCGGTCCGTCGATAGTCACCCCGCGCGCACGGCATGCGGCGACGGCCGGCGCGAGCACCTCGTCGTCTTCGCGTCCGATGACGCCATGTTCCCCGGCATGTGGATTGAGACCCGCCAGCGCCAG
This sequence comes from uncultured Acidobacteriota bacterium, assembly GCA_963817635.1. GTDB lineage: Bacteria > Acidobacteriota > Vicinamibacteria > Vicinamibacterales > 2-12-FULL-66-21 > CAWFPR01. The sequence goes on from CAWFPR010000004.1 coordinate 25,449, forward strand.
CCGGGGAGCCGCGATTCCGAACCGGGGCAGGTTGTCGGCGGCCAGCGTGATGACGCCCTCGAGCCCGTCCCGCGTGATGGCGCCCGGCACCTCGGACAGTGGGATATGCACGGTGGCCAGGATGACCCGCAGCGACTCGGCGTAGAACATCATCGCCACGCGAGGCGCTCCGGTCAGGTGGGCGAGCAGATCGGTGTGGCCACGCCACGGCAGGCCGGCGGCGGCAAAGGCCTCCTTGTTGATCGGGGCGGTCGCTATCGCGTCAATCCGCCCGTGCATCGCGTCATCGACCGCCTGGACGATCGCGTCGTATGCCGCGCGGCCCGCCGCGGCCGACACGCGCCCGCGTTCGAAACGGGCCACCTCGGCATCGGTCGCCGGCCCGTAGAAGACGATGTCACAGATGGCGCGGACATCGGGATGCGCGGCAGCCTTTCGCGCGATCTCGGGTCCGATGCCGGCGGGATCGCCGACCGTCACGCCGATTTTCACCCGCATGTGCCGCACCCGCCAGACCCGCAGGAACCGCACCCGCCGCCGGTCGCGCCCGGCCCCGTGGGGTTGCCACAGGTCCCGCATCCGCCCTCGTCCGCACAACCGCCGTGCTTCACGCCCTTGCCATTCGGCAGTTCATAGCGCAGGCAGCACTTCAGCCGTCCACACATGCCGGAGAGTTTCGACGGGTTGAGGCTGAGGTTCTGCTGCTTCGCCATCTTGATCGAGATGGGTTCGAAGCTCTGCAGAAATGTCGTGCAGCAGAGCGGCCGGCCGCACGACCCGTATCCGCCGAGCATCCGGGCCTCGTCCCGGACCCCGATCTGTCGCATTTCGATGCGCGTCCGGAAATGGGCGGCCAGATCGCGCACCAGTTCCCGGAAGTCCACCCGGCCATCGGCGGTGTAATAGAAGATGAGGCGCGAGCCGTCGAACAACTGTTCGACACGCGCGAGCTTCATTCCCAGGCCGCGCTCGCGGATCTTCATCAGGCCGACGCGCTGGGCCTCCTGCTCACGCTGCTGGTGCTTCAGGCGCAGGAGCACGTCGTCGCGGGTCGCCTTGCGGACGACCCTGGCGTCGGAGTCAGCCGGCGGCATGCGCCGCTCGGCCATTGCGGGGATCCCGCGGGTGACCGTGCCGAACGCGCGGCCTTCCGGGCCCTGGACGACAACCGGGTCGCCGGGCGACAGCGCGGTGTCCGGAGGCGCGGTCTCGGTCTCCGTCTCGGACGGCGCGTCGAGCGCAAGTTCAGGGAACAGAAAGGAATAGGTTCGGCCGACCGGTGTGAATTTGACGCTGACGAACGGGCGTGCGGGCCCGGAACTCATGTCGGCCTCAATCTATCTGCCAGCGGGCCGCCAGCGCGGCACGCACCAGGTAACAGCCTGCGGGAGGGTAGCCCCCGCCGCAGCCGAGTCGGTACGAGTAGACACCAAGAGGGCGCCGGGCCGCAACCCACTGGGTGATATCCCCTAAGGGCCCGTCCGGACGGGCCCTAGATCTGGAACGCCAGCCAGTCGGCTACGATCTTCGGACTCGCGTTCCGGTCCAGCGCCGAGAGCGCGCGCTCGACCGCCCCGAAGGCGCGAACCGCGCGATCGGCGTCGAACGACCGCTGGAGCCGGTCGAGGAGCGGCCGCAGGTCCGCGTTGGCGAGACAACTCTCGTCGCCATGCGACAACAGCACGCCCAGATCCCGCAGAATCGATGACAGGGCCCGGAGCCGGCGGGTCAGCTCCTCCCGGTCGGTCGCGCCCCGGCCCGCGCCGGTCAGCGCCTTGGCACTGTCGAGGCGGCGGCGCGGATCGTCGGACGCGACAGACCCCTCGAGCATCTGCGCCGCGGCATCCCGTGCATCCACGAATCCCTCGGTGCCGCCTTCCAGCGCGCGTCCCACGCTGCCGTCCGACAGCGCCGCGGCCGCGTGAGCGTCCGCATCGCTATAGCCGTGCGAGCGCATCAGCACGCTGGCGACCTCTGCCGGGGAGAGCCGGCCAAAGCGCAGGCGCTGACACCGGGATCGCACGGTCGGCAGCAGCACGTCGGGACGCGAGGTCACCAGCACGAACACGGACGCGGGCGGCGGTTCCTCGAGCGTCTTGAGCAGCGCATTCTGCGCCTCGACCAGAATCTCGTCGGCGCTGTCGATGATGACCACGCGCCGGCGGCCCTCGAACGGGCGATACGCCGACCGATCGATCGCGTCCCGGACCTGGTCCACCTTGATCGATCCGCTCTCGCCTGGTTCGATCAGCAGCACGTCGGCGTGCACACCGCGCGCGATCCGCGTGCACGACGCGCAGGTTCCACACGCGTCGCTGCGGGCTTCACCCGGCCCGCCACCGTTCGCGTCGACGGGAGACAGGCAGTTCAGCAGTTGAGCCAACGCGACGGCGGCCGCACGCTTGCCCACACCATCGGGTCCGGCGAAAATGAGGCTGGGCGGAAGCGTGCCGCGCGTCGAGGCGCCTGCAATCAGCTCGAGCAGGTGATGGTGCCCCGCGATGTCTCGAAACGGCATGATCGAATCGACAGGGATCGTATCATGGCGATCGCATGCGATATCTGAAACTCGGCGACGCGTACATCATGCGGCTGGCGATCGACGACGAGATTCACGCGTCCCTGAAGGAGCTGGCGACGCGCGAGGGCATCGATGCCGCCGGCATCGAAGGGATCGGCTCGGTCCACCACGCCGTGCTGGGGTATTTCGATCGAGAAACGCGTGAGTACGTGCGCAAGTCCGTACCAGGGGAGATGGAGATTGTGAGCCTGGCGGGCAACCTGGCGGTCAAGGACGCCGAGCCGTTCGCCCACCTCCACGTGGTGCTCGGCGGTCGTGACTTTCAAGCCGTGGCCGGGCACCTCTTCGAGGGCAGGACCGCCGCGACCTGCGAGATCATCGTGCGGCCGTTGAAGGGATACATCCGGCGCACGCTCGATCCCGCCACGGGACTTGTACCTGCTCGATTCTGAAGGACCCGTCTTAGCCGCCGCCTCCGGGCTTCTTTTTCTTGTCGTCCTTGGTGTCGTCTTTCTTGTCGCCGTCCTTGCCGACACCGAACAACCGGGACCAGAAGCCTCTCTTCTTCTTCCCGTCATCGGTCTTCTTGCCGTCGGCGGCCTTGTCATCTTCGCGTACGCCAGATTCCGCGGCTGGCGGGACGGGGGGGGCCGGCATCGTTCCGCTCGTGCTCACGCCGGGCAGGCCCACGGCATTCGCGTCAACAGGCGTATCCCCGCCCTTTCCAAAGAGCCCCGCCAGCCGGTCCATCAGCGACGGGCGCGGGATGCAGCGGGCACACGGTGGTGGGCTGGGTGCCTTTGACGAAGTACTCCGTGTACACCATCGACCGCTTCTCGAGCGAGCCGTCAGAGGCGACAACCGCGACGTCGTCGCACCCGGCATTGGGCAGCAGGCCCGACAGCCGGCACACGTTCGCGGCAACGACATTGCCGGGACGGCTGAACCAGTCCCGCTGGTCGCCCTTCGTGGCGGTGCGCATGAAGCTGGCCCACAGCGGCACCGCCAGCGTGCCCGCGTAGCCGTTCGGAATGATCGTCGACGGCTGGTCGAACCCGATCCAGACCCCGGTGACGACGTGTGGCGTGAAGCCGACAAACCACGCGTCCACGTAGTCGTTGGTCGTGCCGGTCTTCCCCGCCGCCGGCAGCGTGAAACCTTCCTGCCGGGCCCGATAGGCGGTGCCTGCATTGATGACGTCGGCGAGCATGCTCGACATGAGGAAAGCGGTGGCCTCGCTGACGGCCCGGTGCGAGGTGCCGGGGTCGCTGTAGAGGACGTTGCCATCGGCATCGTCCACGCGCCGAATCAGCACCGGGTCTCGAACGATGCCGCCATCGGCGAATGCGCCGTATGCGAGCGTCAGCGACATCAGCGTGACGTCACCCGAGCCGAGCACCAGCGACGGCACGCTCGGCGGCGTCCCCACGTTGAGCCGCTCGGCGTAGTGCACGGCGTTCGAAATCCCGACGCCGTTGAGCAGCTGCACGGCCGCGCGGTTGCTCGACGTGCGAAGCGCCGTCCGCAGCGTCATCGAGCTGACCGTCAGGTGCTCGTCTTCCGGCACCCAGTCGCCCTGCGCCGTCAGCGTCGGATCGTTCAGCCCCGTGATTACGGTGGCAGGCGTATAGCCGGCTTCGATGGCGGCCGCGAACACGAACGGCTTGAAGGCGGATCCTGCCTGACGCTTCGCCTGGACGGCGCGGTTGAACCGGCTCTCGTCGAAGTCGCGGCCGCCGACCATCGCTCGCACGTAGCCGGTCTTCGGGTCGAGCGACGACGAGCGCACCCTGCAGATAGGCGGGCGTCTCCCCTTCCTTGACCCTTCCGAGCTTCTCGCGCGTCGGATGCGGGAAGTTTCGACTGCGTTCGATCTGCTCGATACGCTTTTCGACGAGCTGTTCGGCCGCCTGCTGCAGCGCCGGATCCAACGTCGTGTAGACGCGCAGTCCCCCCTGGTAGACGCGCTCCCATCCGAAGCGATCGACGAGATCGCGTCGCACCTGCTCTTTGAAGTACAGCCCGGAGGTCTCCTTGACGCCGAGCCCGTTCACCAGTTTCACCGGCGCCGTTTTCGCGGAATCCGCGGTGGCCGTGTCGATCGCGCCGGACCCCACCATCGTCTGGATGACGACGTTGCGGCGGGCAATCGCGCGATCGAGGTTCACCGTCGGGGCATAGCTCGACGGCGACTGAATGAGGCCGGCAAGGAGCGCCGCCTGTGCGACTGTCAGGTCGCTGGCGGGCTTGCCGAAATAGCCGCGCGCAGCGGCCTCGACGCCGTAGAGGCCGTCGCCGAAATAGACCTTGTTCAGGTACAGCTCGAGGATCTCGTTCTTGGTGTAGAGGTTCTCGATGTAGGCCGCGAGAATGACTTCTTTCAGTTTCCGGCGAAACGTCTTGTCGCGGCTGAGGAAGCTCTGGCGCGCGAGCTGCTGCGTGATGGTGCTTCCGCCCTGGGCACGGCGCCCTTCCCGGATATTGCTGACCACGGCGGCAGCCACACGTACCACATCGATGCCGTTGTGCTCGTAGAAGCGCTGGTCCTCGACCGAGATGACGGCCTTGACGAGATTCGGCGACATCCGTTCGAGCGGAACCTCGATGCGCTGTTCCTTGAAGATCGTGAAGACGGGCTTGTCGGCCGCGTCGAACAGCGTCGTGGACTGGGCCATGTCCCCGATGTCGCGCAGCGCGTTGCGGTCGGGCAGCCCGGCCGTCAGGTCGTAGCTGAACCAGGCAATCCAGCCCGCGCCGGCGAACAGGCCGATCGCCAGGATACCGACGATGGCGACGAGCGTGCGGGGGCGGCCGGTCAGCCAGGTTCGCAGGAACTGGAGGCTGGGTAGTCGCAGGGACATCGGGTCTCATGCAATACAAGATGCGAGCCGGGACGTCGCCATCCGGCCGGGCACCGGATCAATCATCAGACGCAGCCGTATCCTGCTGATTCAAAGCTGAGATAGGACTGACTCAGCCATGCCGGATGCCGGGCCAGGTCGGCCCGGCCTCGCGCGGTCTTCCGGACGCGCCAGGACAGAACTGCTCGCTTTGGCGAGCCGGCGCAAGCGCTGTGTCCGCCATTGGCCGCGGATTGCGTCGCTTTCGGCGCCAGCCGGAAGCCGGTACACTGTCGGCGCCAGCCCCGAGGAGTGTCGCATGAACCGCCTGTCTCTCGCCGTCGTCCTGGTGTGTCTGTGCGGCGCGTTCGCCGGCGCATCCCGGCAACAACAGAACCCGCCGCAGGAGCGGCCCCCGGTCTTCCGCGCCGGCGCGCATTTCGTGCGGGTGGACACCTATCCCACCCGGGACGGCCACATCATCGAAGGCCTCACGCCGGACGATTTCGACGTGCTCGAGGACGGCAAGCCGCAGGCGATCGACACCTTCCAGTTCATCCGGTTCGACGCCTTCACGACCGACGAGGAACGGCGCGATCCGAACTCGCAGCGGGAGGCGTTCGCGCTCGCCGCCGATCCCGCCTATCGCGTGTTCGTGTTGTATCTGGATGCCTATCATGTGAACCTCACCGGTTCGCACACCCTGCGCCAGCCGCTCGTGAACATGCTCCAGCGGATCCTCGGCCCGCGCGATCTGTTCGGCATGCTGACGCCCCGGCAGATGCCGAAGGATCTGATCCTGGGCCGGCAGGCGCTCATGATCGAGGAGCAGCTCGCGAACTGGACGTGGGGGCTTCAGGGCCGGCTCGAGCCGGAGCCCGAGGACCTCGAACTGCAGGCGTGCGGGCTCGAGGCCCTCATCCCGCGGCGACAGCTCGACAAAGTGTTCTCGGATCTCGAAGGGCTCGTCGCATTGCTTGGAGACATCCGCCAGGAGCGGAAGAACATCCTCGTGTTCTCGCGCGGCTGGGTGCTGCCGGGACCGGATGACGGGCTTCGCGGCACGAACACCGGCTACATCGCGCCACCCGTGGGAATCACCAACGCCGGCAAGATCACGCTCGGCACGGCACGCGCTGGTGCGCCGAACGCGCGGTGGTGCCAGGACGAACTCCAGCGCCTCGCGCCGATCGACTTCCGCAACCGCCACCGGGAATTGATGCGCGCCGCTCGCGAGGCGAACGTCGCGTTCTATCCCGTGAACCCGACGGGACTCGAAGCCGCCACGACCCTCGAAGGGAAATCGACAAGATCACCCAGCGCAACGACCGGCTGCTCGAACTGGCCGGCAACACGGACGGCGTGGCGGTGATCAACTCGAACGATCTCACGCCGGGCCTTACGCGCATCGGCAACGATCTCGCGGCGTACTACGTGCTCGGCTACTACACGACGAACACGAAGTGGGACGGGGGTGTGCGCAAGATCACCGTCAAGTTGAAGAAGACGAAGGAAACGGTGCGCGCGCGCCGCGAGTACCGCGCGCCGACCGAAGCCGAGATGGAGAGCATGCGCGCGGCGACGTCCGCGGCCAGCACGCCGGCGCCGTCGGGGCCCACGCCTGAGAGGGCGCTTGGCGAACTCGCGCGGCTGAGCCCGTCGGCGATGCTCCTGGCTCACGGCGCGGCATTGCCCGGCGAGGTGGTCGTCGCCGCCGAACTCGCTGCGGCCTCCGTCGAGGTGGGCCGATGGAAGACCGGCGGCGACGTCGAGGTGGTCGTCAGCGGTGCCGACGGCGGGAACGCCGGCACGGCTCAGGGCCGGATCGAGCCGGGAGCCCGAGCCACGCTGGTGCACGTGCCGGTCTCGGCCGCCGGTCCCTGGAAAGCATCGGTCCGGCTTCGCGCCAGCGGCGAAATCGACCTGTTCGATCGCATCAACATCCCGGTGCCGGCCGGACTCGTGGGGGATCCGCTCGCGTATCGCGCGACGCCGGCGCCTGCTTCGCCGCTCCGCCCGGTGGGCGCGTTCCAGTTCCGCCGCACCGAACGGATCCACGTGGACTGGCCGGTGCTCCGCCCGCTCGATCGGCGCGACGCGCGTCTTCTCGGACGGGACGGCAAGCCGCTCGCGCTCCAGGTCAACGTCGGCGAGCGCGACGTTGACGGCCACGGGACGGTCGGCATCGACCTCAATCTGGCTCCGCTGACGGCCGGCGACTACGTCATCGAACTCACGGCTGCGGCCGGAGCCGACACCGACCGGAAGCTCCTCGCGTTCCGCGTGGTCCGCTAGGCCAGGGGAGCGTCCTGAGGCGGTCACCCGGAGAGCGCGGGAGACAATCAAGGGAATAATCGACGGGCGTCCGGTGATTATGCTTCGAGTGCACAACCGAATTTGCGCCAGGACATCTGACAACTGCCCGCTGTGACCGTAGATACCGACCCGGATCGTCGCTGGAGGGCCTTCGAAGCCGAAGCGATGCCGCACGTCGATCGGCTGTTCCGCCACGCGATGTGGCTGGAGCGGAATCGCGCCGAGGCGGAGGATCTCGTGCAGGAAACGCTGGTGCAGGCGCTCAAGTCCTTCCAGCGTTTCACGCCGGGGACGAACTGTCGCGCCTGGCTGCTGTCGATCCTGCAGCACGTGCGCGCGAACCGCCAGCGCCAGCAGGGACGCCTGGTCATGGATGCGAGCATGGAAGAGCGCCTGGAGCACGTCGTGGCATTCGTGCCGCCGATACCCGAGCGTCTGACCGATGAGGACATGCTCCTGGCGCTGCGACAGATCCCGCAGCACCATCAGGAGGTCATCCTGCTCTGCGACGTGGAAGACCTGACCTACAAGGAGATCGCCGCGGCGCTCGACGTACCGATCGGCACGGTCATGTCGCGCCTTCACCGCGGCCGTGAACTGCTCCGGGTCGAACTGGCGCGCGCCGGAGCCGGGCCCGCCAGCATCGACCGGAAGAGAGAGGCACGTTGATCATGCAGTGCCGGGACGTGCGTGAACTGGCCGACTCGTTCCTGACCGAACAGCTCCTGGTCGAGACCACGCACGAACTCGTTCGCCACCTGGAGACCTGTCCGGACTGCCGTGCCGACATCGCGGACCGCCGTGCGTTGCGGGCGCGACTGCGCACGGCGCTGGCGGGCGCCGGGGACCTGCAGCCGCGGCCGGAGTTCGCGGCGGAACTGGAGGCGACACTCCGGCCTTCCCGGAGCGGCGTCTCGCGACGGTCGGTGCTCCAGTCGTGGTGGGCGCTCGCCGCCGGTGTCGTGCTGGCCGCCGGCGGCGGCCTGTTCGTGCGCGATGCACGCTCGCGCTCGCGCCTGTTGGCTATGGCGCGCGAGGCCGCGGGCGATCACCAGAACTGTGCCGTGAAGTTCGCGCTGGCAGAACCCCCGATTCCGCTCGAGGAGGCGGCGCGGCGCTATGGCGCCCCCTACGGCGCGCTCGCGACGTTCGAAGTGCCGGCACTCGACAGTCCGGTCGAGACGCTCGCGCGCCACTCGTGTGTCTATGGAGGCCGCCGGTTCGGCCACGTCGTCCTCCGTTTCCGCGGCGCGGTCGTGTCGCTGCTGGTCACCGAAGGCGCGCCGCCCACGACAGCGGAGCTGGAATCCCCCGACGGCGGACCAGCCGTGGCGTCGTTCCCGGCGGGGCGTTTCGTGGCGTTCGTCGTCGCGGATCTCGACGGCCCCCGGGTCCTGCGGCTCGCGCAGGCGCTCGCGGATCCGCTCTCCAGACAGCTGGCCTGATCGAACCCGCCCCGCGACGTCCGTCGCCGTCACGCTTCGTGCCCGCCCCGTTGCATGCTCCGCCTGCCGAATCGTCGATGGAATATTCCGCAGCCTCCCGGAGATATACGCCTTCGGACGCGCGATACCCGTGCGGGCACACTTTCGCAAGGAGGGACGATATGTCCAGGTTGATGGCACTGTGCGGCGCGGCGGCGCTGCTGGTTCTTTCCGCGGCCGTCTCGACGGCCGACGCATCGCCGCATGGCCGCACGCTGGCCGTGACCATGACCAACGACGCAACCGCGAATCGGATTCTCGTGTACGACGCGAGCACGAATGCATTGATCCAGACGCTGTCCACCCACGGACAGGGCGGCGTCGGCGGCAACGCCCGAGGCGTCGCGCAGTACGACGGCGAGCTCTTCGCGGCCGTGAACAACGGATCCGGCACCGTCGCCCTGTTCAGCCGCGTGGGCAACCGCCTCAAGTTCGACAAGCTGGTGACGACGACGAGCGCACCGGTCAGTATCGATTTCGGCAACGACCACATGTACGTCGCCGGAACGACGACCGTCGATTCGTTCGTGCTGCATCACGACAACGTCGGCTGGCTCGACGGGACGGGCCTCCTGGAAGTGGCTGGCGGAGGCGTGCCACCGGCCGGCAGCACGGCCCAGGTGGGAGTTCTCGACAAGCGGCACCTGCTCGTGACGCTGAAGACGGATCCGGATCCCGGCACCGTGGATATCGTCGCGCTTCATGACGGCGCGGTGAGCGGAGCCGCGCCGGTGGCGGTATCGGCCCCCGCGGGCACGCTCACACCGTTCGGCTTCGCTGTCTATCCGGACGGAACCGCCGTCATCACGCTGGCGCATTCCGGCCAGAACGGCCTGTTCCGCGACGGCGCGTTCAGTGCGGTCGTTCCCCTCGGACAGGCGGCGCCGTGCTGGTCAACCCGCGTCGGGAAGTACATCTTCATCGCCAACACCGCGAGCGGGACCATCAGCCGCGTAGTCGGCACGGGCAACAACGTGTTCACGGACGGCCTCGTCGCGGCCAGCGTCCCGACCGGAGGACCGTCGGACATCGATGCCCGCGAGGGCGTGCTGGGCGTGATCGACCACGGCGCGGGCGAATCCCACCTCACGCTGTTCACCTACAACCGGTTCGGTGAGTTGACCGCCAGCGGGAGCGCGATCACGCTGGGTGTGCCCAACGCCAACGGCGTGGCCATCATGCCGGCCGGCGATCGCGACGACCGCTGAGGCCATCAGTCCGCCTGCAGGGTGCCTCGCGAGGTACCCTGCAGCGGTCGTGATCCCACTGACGAGCTGACGGCCGGATCCTCTGGTTCCGGCCGAGTTGTGTTTTCCGACTACCGGGAACAATCGACATCCTTCATGACGGACTCACCGGCGAATTCCGCGAGACTGCACGTGTTTTTCGCGGCGGACGCGGGCACAGCCGTTGCTCGATGCAGACCGTCGCACGAGCAACACGTCTGCGCGACGAGGCGTCACGCAGACGCCAGGGAGGTTATGTCATGAGTGTGAAAATCCTGTCGGCATCCGTGGTTGCGGCAGCCCTCGCCGTGGGCGCCCACGCGCAGGCCCAGCAGCAGCCGCCGGCCCAGCAGCCCCAGACCAGCCAGATGGCAAACGCGAAAGCGATCACCATCGTAGGCTGCGTCGCGAAGGAATCGGACGTGCTCGAGGCACAGGCGTCCGCCAGCCCGGGCATGGGCGACGAGTTCGTCCTGACCCATGCCTGGCTCAAGACGTCCGAATCTCCGATGGGGTCGGAGGCGAAGTCCGACGCCCCGGCGAACAGCTTGGGCAAGGTGTACCGCACGACCGGCGACAAGGAAGAGTCGCTGAAGACCTACGTCGGCCAGCGCGTGCAGATCACGGGCATGTTCAAGGACGCCGAGGATGCGACGCGTGAGCTTGGCGCCACCGGCACCAGCGGTTCGAGCGCCGCGCCGAAGCCGACCATCGAGAACACGCCCGAGTTCACGATCCAGTCGGTGACCCCGACGAGCGGATCGTGCACGCCCGCGAAGTAGGTACGGTCCGAACCCACGACTATCAGACGCACGAACGCCTGACCCCTGCGGTCGGGCGTTCGTGGGTACGGCAGAACCTCCGCGCGCGGTCAGCCGGGCGACGCGCGGCCGCTCTACTCGGTCCTGAGCGCCGCAACCGGGGCGATGCGTGTCGCGCGCCGTGCCGGGGCCACCGTGGCGGCAACGGCGATCAGGGCCAGCGCCGCGACCGAGAGCGCGAGCGTCGTCGGATCCGCCGGCGCGATCCCGTAGAGCAGGGCGCCGACCGCCGGTGCCGCAGCCAGCGACAGCGCAATGCCGACGGCCGCGCCGATCGCCACCAGGATGGCGGTCTCCTTCACCATGAGTCGCGCGATGTCCAATGACGTGGCGCCGAGCGCCATGCGTACGCCGATCTCGTTCGTGCGCCGCGTGACTGTGTACGCGACGAGACCGTAGAGACCGACGACCGTCAGCAGCGTCGCGAGCGCGCCGAAACCGCCCGACAGCACCGCCAGCAGACGGTCGCGCGCCAGCGTTTCGTCAATCCTCTCGGCGAGCGCCGAGTAGGCGACGCCGATCCGCGGATCCATGCTCGCCAGGGCACTCGTGATGGCGGCGGAGGTCGTCCCGGCCGGCAGCGACGAGCGGACGACGACGCGCAGATACGCCTGCGGCGGCGACTGGGCGTCGGCCAGATAGACCAGCCCCTGGGGAGGCTCGCGCAGGTCTGCGTATGTCGAGTTTTTCACGACGCCGACGATCTCGAACGTTTTCGCGTCGGGCGTGCCGGGCACTGGCTCGCGCGTCAACCGCGCGCCCACGACACGGCCGTCGGGCGCCAGCGCCCGCGCGAGCGCCTCGCTGACGATCGCCTTCGGCGACGACGAGGGGGTGTCGCGTTCGTCGAAATCCCGGCCGGCGACGAAGGGAATTCCCATCGTCGTGAAGTACTCGGGTCCGACGGTGTTCCAGCGCGCGTCGAGCCGTTGATTCGAGCGGCCCTCCGGCCAGACCGTGTTGGTCCGGCTCATTCCGCTGATCGGCACGACCTGGACCGCTGCGGCCGCCTGGACCCCCGGCAGGTGACGCAGCCGGTCCACCAGTTCCCGTTGGAACACCAGCCTGCGATCGGCGGGCATGTCGACCCGGCGGAAGTTGATGCCCGCGACGAGGACACCGCGCGCATCGAAGCCGGGATCGATCGACGCGAGCCTCTCGAGGCTGCGCACGAACAGGATCGAGCCGAAGAGGAGCAGCAGCGAGAGCGCGACCTGCGCGACGACGAGCCCGCGTCGCAGGCCGACGGTCTCGCGGCCTGCCGTGCCGCCCCGGACCGTCTCGCGCGCCATCGCGCCGGCCGTGACGCGCGTGCTCTTCAGCGCCGGCGCCAGGCTGAAGAGCAGGCTCGTGAGCAGCGCCACCGCGATTGCGAACGCGACCACGACCGGGTCGAGCCGCAGGGTGAGCTGCACGTCGGAGCCACCTGGATCGAGCAGGGCGATCAGCGCGTGGCCGAGGGTGGTGGCGAGGAGGAGCGCGCCGAGGCCGCCGATTGCAGAGAGGACGAGTCCCTCGGTCAGTAACTGTCGCACGACCCGCCCGCGTGATGCGCCGAGGCCGAGGCGCACCGCGAACTCGCGCCGACGCGCCGTTGCGCGCGCAAGCAGCAGGTTGGCCAGGTTTGCGCACGCGATGAGGAGCACGAGACTCGCCAGTGCGAGCAGCAGCCACAGGGGCGAGCCGTACGTTTCACGCAGCTGAGAGATGCCGGCCCCTCCCGGATCGGCCGTGAGCGTGAGTCCCAGGTAGTCGGTGACGCTGGCTGCCGGATAGTCCGCCGGGAGCGTCGCACGAAAGAGCTCCGGAGAGGCCGACTCCAGGTAGGCGCGCGCTCGCGACACCGACCAGCCCGGCTTCAGGCGGCCGAAGACGCTCAGCCACCACTCGGTGCCGCGCGCAAGTCGGCCGCTTCCGTCGTCGCTGAAGATGGGGTCGGCGCAAATCGGGAGCGCGACGTCGAAGGAGCGACCGACCTCCATGCCGTGGAAGCCTGGCGGCGCCACGCCCACGATCTCGGCACGGTGCGCGCCCAGGGCGAGCGCCTGCCCGAGCACGGCCGGGTTGCCGCCATATGCGCGCTGCCAGAAGCCGTAACCGAGGACGGCCCTCGCCGGACAGCCGGGACGGTCGTCCGCGCGATCGAGCAGGCGGCCGATCGCAGGTTGTACGCCGAGCCCGTCGAAGAACCCGCCGCTCACCCAGAGGCCGTTCGCGTATCGGGTCTCTCCGCCGTCCGAGAGGCTGAACGTGTCGCCGCCCCACGCGAAGAGCGTGGCAAAGGCCATCTGCCGCGCGCGCATCGCGTCCCAGATCGGGTTGGTCACGGCGTCATGCCACGTCCAGCGCGCGCCGCGCACGTGATCCATGTCGGTGAGGTGCACCTCGATGAGCCGCGCGGGATCGGCCACCGGCAGCGCCCTCAGCCGCACCGCATCGACGATGGCAAAGATCGCCGTGTTCGCCCCGATGCCGAGCGCGAGCGAGACGATCGCCACCGTCGCGAAGCCCGGGTTGCGCCGGAACGTGCGCAGGGCGTAGCGAACGTCCTGCGCGAGCCGCTCCAGCCAGCGGCGTCCCCAGACGTCCCGGGTCGCCTCCTGGATGTGGGAGACGTTGCCGAGTTGACGTCGCGCTCCCGCGGCCGCATCGTCTGGCGGCTCGCCGCGGCCGATCCGATCGGCGGTCGCCATCTCTATGTGGCTCCGCAGCTCATCGCGCAGGTCCTCGTCTCGCCGGCTCATGATGTGCTCTCGCTGGGCCGGGCGAGGATGCCGCCGATCGCCTGGACAATCCGGTCCCACCGCGAGCGTTCAACGGCGAGCTGCCGGCGACCGGCCGCGGTGAGCCGATAGACGCGCGTGCGCTGCTTGTTCGCCGAGAGCTCCCATGCGGCCGCCACGAGCTTTTGCTTCTCGAGCCGATGGAGCGCCGGGTAGAGCGATCCGGTATCGACCTGGAGCACGTCGCTCGAGCCGGCCTGAATCGCCTGGGCGATGCCGTAGCCGTGGCGCGGTCCCCACTGGAGGGTCTGCAGGATGAGGAGGTCGAGCGTGCCCTGGAGCAGCTCGATGCGGTTCTCGTAGCGTTCGCGCCTTGGCATATGGGTGTAGGTAATCTACACCCATGGGTGGAGATTGTCTACACCCCTGGCTGCCGCACCCCGGCTGCTTCACCATCCGGCGCTGATACGACGGCCTGCATGGAGCTCCAGGTGTGGATTCGATCGTTGCGGGCGGGATCGGGGCGTTTCGGCGAGACGGGCTGGCGCCGGATTCAGGCGCGCACCCCTGAGGCGGAGGAGGTCGGGACTGTCACTTCCCGACCCTGTTTCGATAAACCGCTGATGCTAAATAACTTAGTGGCGGGGCCGACGAGACTCGAACTCGCGACCTCCGGCGTGACAGGCCGGCGTTCTAACCAACTGAACTACGACCCCGCACTCCGCAGCTTCGCGGGTTCCGCCGCTCGCTGCTCGCAGCTTCGGCGAGATATTTCATTCCGTCCCGACCTCCCCAGCCGAAAGGCTGGTGGGCGGTACAGGACTCGAACCTGTGACAGCCGGCGTGTAAAGCCGGTGCTCTACCAACTGAGCTAACCGCCCCGCCTACGCGCCGACTTCGCCTATCGCTTCGGCGCGGCAGGCCCCCCTACGCGCTGACTTCGCCTATCGCTTCGGCGCGGCAGGCTCCTGCGCATGACTTCGCCCATCGCTTCGGGCGCCCCCGGCGCACACGCCGACGCCGAACCCAAACACTGATTATATGGGTCGGTGAGCGGCCGCGTCAATCACAGGGCGAACGCCTTCCACGCGAGAACGGCGAACGCGATCGCCAGGCCGATGACGGCCCGATACTCGCGGTTCTTCATCGCCCGCGCAAGGCTGAACGGCCGCGCGACGGTTTCGAGCCGGCCGCTCCGATAGTCGGGGTAGGCCGCGCCGAACTTCTCCGTCAGGTGCGCCTCTTCGGTGCGCATCGCGGCCGTCAGCGTCACCGCCAGGTACACGACGACAACCGCGGCAACCGCCAGGCTCCAGGCGGCGATCGCCAGGCCGACGCCCATCACCGTCGAGCCGAGATACAGGGGATGGCGCGTGAACGAGTACGGGCCGGACGAGGTCACTTCCCGTCCCTTTTCGAGATGCCCGGCTGCCCAGAGGCGGATCAGCTCCCCCACCGCCGCGACGATCCCGCCGATCGCGAGACTCGCCGGCGTCGGTCGCGCCAGCCACAGCGCCAGGAGGCCGAGCACGAATCCGGCCGGCACCCGCAGGCGCGCGAGGCGTTGCATCATCGGGGCGTCCTCACGGCGCGGTCGCGCCCAGGCGGCGCTGGAGCGCCGCCGCGACCTCGGCAACCGGCACGTGCGCCAGGCACCAGTCCGTCACATGGCAGCGACGCTCGTAGTGGCAGCGGCAGGACCCGAATCGCGAAATCGTGAGGTCCGCGGCGGCCCAGGGACCGTTGCGCGCCGGATCGGTCGGGCCGAAGATCGCGACGCACGGCGTGCCCGGCCGCCGCAGCCAGGTGCAGGGGCCCCGTGTCGCCCGATACCATCAGGCCGGCGGCGCGGCAGAGCGCCAGCAGATCGGACAGATTGGTCGGGGGAGCCATGCGCGCCGTGCCGCCCGACGCGGCGATGACCGCGCGCGCGAGCGGCTCCTCGCCCGGGCCCCACAGCACGAAGGCGGGCAGCCCGCGCACTTCGTGCAGGAACGCCGCGATCTCGCCGAAACGCTCCGCCGGCCAGCGCTTGTTCGGCCAGGCAGCGCCCGGATTGAGCAGGGCGAACGGGGTCCTGCCCCCGAGCGTCGCCACGACGGCCTCCAGCGCGGCCGATGGCGGCGACGCCAGCGGAAACGTCACCGGCTCGTCGGCTGCGCACGCCGAGCGTGCGGACCAGGCGCAGGTTCTTCGCAATGACGTGCGCGACGTCCGGCTCGAGCCGCGCGGCGCCCGGCCCGCCTTCGGGCACCTGGCCGCCGGTCGTCGTGTAGAAGGGCCGGGCCGTCTTCTCGCGCAGGTGCCAGATCGAGAAGCCGAGCACCCGCGACGCGCCCGACATCCGCGCCAGCACCGCCGACTTGAGCAGCCCCTGGAGATCGATCGCCACGTCGTAGCGGACCTGGCGCATCACCGCCGATGCCTGGAGCCACCCGGAGAGCGACGGGCGCTCCACCGGGATGACGCGATCGACGACGGTGATGAGATCGACGATCGCCCGATGCTTCGCGTCGACAACCCAGTCGATGCGCGCCGAGGGAAACGTCCGCCGCAGCGCCGCCGCGGCCGGAATGGCGTGCACGATGTCGCCAAGCGCGCCGAGCCGCACGATGAGGATGTTCATCGGCGTGTCGCCGCGGGCGCCGTTCTCGCCGCCTCGGATCCGGCCGAGGAGATCCCGCGTCGAGTGGTCCTTCGGGTCGCCGACGATCGCGATGCGCCCGCCGTAGCCGAGCACGGTCTCGCGCTCGGGCACGGTCTCGACCGTGTAGTCGGTCCCCTTGCAGTGGACGTCCGGCCTGAGCAGCAGAAGGAGCGGCGTCACCGTGGGCTCGTGAAAGATGGTCACGTAATCCACGCCGCGCAGCGCCGCGACCAGCTCCGCGCGATCGGCCGCGGGAAGAATCGGCCGGCCCGGGCCTTTCGCACCAGCCGACCGATCGTCGTTGATCGCGACGACGAGACGATCCGCCTCGGCGGCCGCGGCCTCGAGATAGCGGACGTGCCCGGCGTGCAGCAGGTCGAAGCAGCCGTTCGCGAACGCGATCGTGAGGCCGCTGCGCCGGTCCTGCTCGACCAGCGCGGCGAGGCGCTCGCGCGAGACGACACGATCAGTCACCGGCGGGTCCTGGCGCGCGGTCCGACGCCACGGCGTGGCGCAGCTCGTCGGCGCTCACCGTCGCGGTGCCGCGCTTCATCACGACAAGGCCGCCGGCGTAGTTGGCCAGCCGCGCCGCTTCGACGAACGTGGCGCCGGAGGCGAGGGCCAGCGTCATCGTGGCGATGACCGTGTCGCCGGCGCCGGTGACGTCCGCGATCTGATCCGATCCCGAGATCGGAATGTGCACGGTCCGCACGCCGCGCTCGAACAGCGCCATGCCGCGGCTGCCCCGCGTGACGAGCACCGCCTCGCTGCGCGTCCGGTCCAGGAGCGCCCGTCCCGCCTTCTCGAGCACGCGCGTGTTCTCGCCGATCCTGACGCCGAACAGGTGTTCGACTTCCGATTCGTTCGGGGTGCAGGCGGTGATCGCCCGATAGTCGAGCAGGGCGTAGCGCGAATCGACGAGGACCGGCGGCACGCGCCGTCCACGGCGCCGCAGCTTCGCGCGCGCCCGGCGGACGAGCGCCGGCGTCACGATTCCGCTGCCGTAGTCCGACACCAGCAGCGCGTCGGCACGCGACGCCGCCGCGAGCAGCCGCGTCTCGAGCGCGCGGCGATCCGCCTCGCCGGGCGCGGCGCCCGACGACCGATCGATGCGGACGACCTGCTGCTTCGCCGAATGGACGCCGCCGGCCAGGATGCGCGTCTTGGTCGGCGTCCTGAAGCCGCGCGGCCGCACGATGCCTCGCACGTCCACGTGCGCGCCGAGGACGTCGGCGAGGCGGTCGCCCGTCGCGTCGCGGCCGAGCACGCCCACCGCCGACGCCGATCCGCCCAGTGCCGCGACGTTGTTCGCCGCGTTGCCGGCGCCGCCCGGCACGATCTCGGTCGAGTCGTAGTTCAGGATCAGCACCGGCGCTTCGCGCGACACGCGCGCGATGTCGCCGTAGATGAACTCGTCCACGATCAGGTCGCCGACCACGGCGACGCGGACGCCGCGGAAGCCGTCGATAATCGTGAAGAGCCGTTCGGGATCCACTGCCGTCCTGTGATCTGCCATCATGCCTGACCGAGAATCCACGCCGCCGCGCCCGCGAGGTTATCGGCCACCGCGTAGCCGGTGAGCCCGGGCGGCGGCGCCTGTTCGATACGGGCGCCGTACCCCGTTCGCACCAGCACGCCGCGCGCGCCGACCGCCATGCCGGCCTGCAGATCGTGCCACCGATCGCCCACCGTGAACGAACGCCGCAGATCGAGATCCCGATCGGAAGCGGCCTGGCGGAACAACCCCGGCGAGGGCTTCCGGCACTCGCACGTCACGCGGAACCGCTCGACGATTCCCTGTGGATGATGCGGGCAGTGATAGAAGGCGTCGATCCGGCCGCCGCCCCGCGCCACCCGGTCGCCAATCACCCGCGAGACCTCCGCGACGAACGGCTCCTCGACGATGCCGCGCGCGATGCCGGCCTGGTTGGTGATCACGACCACGGCGAAGCCCGCGCGGTTCAGCAGCCGGATCGCGTCGACGGCGAACGGAAAGAACCTGAGGCGCTCGAGGCGCTCCAGGTATCCGGCCTCTTCGATGATCGTGCCGTCCCGATCGAGGAACACGGCTGGTTTCATAACCGGGCGTTCAGCGCCTCGAACACGTCGCTCACGGCAATGCCTTTCATGCAGCGGTGATCGATCGGGCAGTCGCGAAGCATGCAGGGGCGGCAGAACACGTGGTGCACGATCACCTCGTGCGGGCCGAGCGGCGCCGTGACGCGATCGTCGGTCGGCCCGAAGACCGCGGTCACCGGCACGCCGATGGCGGCCGCCAGGTGCATCGCGCCGGAGTCGTTCGACACGAACGCGCGGCACCGGGCCAGCACGCCCGCAAGCTGCCGCAGGTCCGTCCATCCGATCAGATTGACGACGCGGGCGTCCGGCGGCAGCAGGGATTCTATCTCACGGCCGGCTCCCCGGTCTCCGCCGGAGCCCACCAGGACGCTGACCGCGTGGCGCTCGCGGGAGACGCGGGTGATGAGCTCGGCGACGCGTGCCGGGGGCCACCGTTTCGCGTGGCCGTAGGCGGCGCCCGGCGCGAAACCCACCAGCAGGTCGTCGGCGTGCAGCCCGCGCCGCGCAAGCAGGTCGTGGGCGCGCCGCAGCGTCTCGGGACGCACGGCGAGCGACGGCAGGCGGGTCGGGCGCCGGGAGGCCGAGCCCCCGCACGAGCGCGAGATAGTAGGCCGACTGATGCATCACCTCCGACGGGCGCCCTACGGAGCGGGTCAGCAGCAGGCGCCGCAATCCCGCGCCGTAGCCCCAGCGCGCGGGAATGCCGGCCTGCCGCGCCACCCACGCGGCGCCGAGGGAATTGGGAAACAGCACCGCGGTGTCGAAGGACCCGGCTGCCAGCTCGCTCGCCTCCCGATCGCGGCGCGCGATCACCACGATCTCGTCCTGTCGCGCGATCGTGTTCTCCTCGAAGAGCGAAGCGATGGATGCGGGAGCCGCGATCGCGATGCGCGTGGCCGGAAACGCCGCCCGGACCGCCGCCGCGGCCGGCAGCGCCATCACGGCGTCCCCCAGCCAGTTGGGCATGCGCAGCACCAGCCGCTCCGAATCCGTGAGGACGGTCGTCATTCGCCCGTGCGCTCCTCGCGCCCGGCGGCCGGGAACATGCCGCCCACGCCGTCGGCCGACGGCCGATCGCGCCAGCGGCGGTGCATCCAGAGCCAGAGATCGGGATAACGGCGCACGTACATCTCGAGCACGTCCGTGCAGCGCTGGGTGAAATCGTGCACGGCGGCTTCGTCCCCGGCCGCCGGCGGTTCGACGGGATGCTCGTACACCATGCGGAACCGCCCGCCCGGCAGCGGCAGGGCGAAGACCGGCACGACCGGCGCGCCGGTCCGCAGCGCGAGCGCCGCCAGCGCGGACGTCGTCGCGGCCGGGCGGTTGAAGAACTCCACATAGACCGCGTCAGCCGTCGCGATGTGCTGATCGATCAGCACGGCGACAGCCTGGTTCGCCTCGAGCGCGCGCATGACGCGCCGCACCGCGCCGCGCCGGTAGATCACGGTGTTCCCCGTGCGCCCCCGCACCGATTCGAGCAGATCGTGGAGCAGCGGGTTGTCGAGCGGACGGGCGAGCACGGCGATGGGCCGGAGGCGCAGCGCATGCACGAGCGCGTTGATTTCCCAGAAGCCGAAATGACCGGTGAACAGCAGGACGCCGCGCCCCTGCGCGTGCGCGTGCAGGACGTGGTCTTCCCCCACGAACTCGACCGAGGCAAGCATCTGCTGCGGCGTCATCGTGCTGAACTTCAACAGCACAGCCAGCAGGTGCCCGAAATGCGCGAACATGTCGCGCGCAATCACACGGCACTCCGCCTCGGACCGGATCGGGAACGCCGCGCGGAGGTTGGCGACGGCGAGCCGCCGATGGCCGCGATCGAGCAGGTAGAAGGCGCGGCCGAGCAGCGTGCCGGCGGCGAGCACGGCCCGCATGGGCAGCACCCGGACGACCGCCACGACGCTGACCACCGCGCCGTATTCCAGGCGATGGCGCAGCGACGGGCGCGGACGGACGGGCGCATTGGCCGGCCCTTTCGGGTCGCCAGCCTGATGGTCACTCAAGGATGATGTCGCGAGCCGCCGAGAGCGAGTCGGCGAGCCAGTGCCGGAACTCGGGTAGCGGATACGGCTCCATTGTAAGCGGCACGAAGCCGATGGGGATCGGAAACGGGCGGAATGGCAGCAGCCGGACGTAGTCCTTCTCGGTCGTCAGCACCCCGACCGCCCCGGCGGCCTGGGCGTCGTCGAAGATCCGGCGAACGTCGCGGGGGGTGTAGGTGTGGTGGTCGCGGAAGGCGATCGTGAGGCGGACGTCGAGGCCCGAGCTCCCGGAGATCCTCGAAAAACGCCTGCGGCGCGGCGATGCCCGCACACGCGAGGAGCGGGCCGCGGCGCTCGATCGTGGGTCGTCCGAGGTCGCGGATGGCGCGGAACACCGGCACGTCGCCGCGCGACGCCATCGAGCTGCACCTCGTCGTCCACGGCGACGATGGCGTCGGCGGCAACGAGCGTATCCAGCGGCTCGCGCAGGTGGCCGGATGGCAGCGTCAGCGGCTGCGCGATGTCGTCGCGGCCGACCAGGACGATGTCGATGTCGCGTTCGAGCTGGAGGTGCTGGAACCCGTCGTCCAGCACGTGGACCGTCGCGCCGAAGCGGTGCTCGGCCAGGCAGCCCGCGAGGTACCGATCGGCCGACACGAGCACCGACGCGCCGGGCAACTGCCGGGCGAGCATGAACGGCTCGTCTCCCGATCGCGCCACGTCGGCGCGCATGCCGCCCGGATCGCGCACGACGACGACGCCGTCAGCCGCCTCACGCCGCCCGTAGCCGCGGCTGAGCACCGCGGGCGTTTCCCCCATCTCGATCAGCAGCCGCGCGATCGTCGCCGCCGTCGGCGTCTTGCCGCGCCCCCCGACCGCGAGGTTGCCCACGCTGATCACCGGCCGGCGCAGCCGGCGGCGCAGGTCCGGCCGCGCGGCATATCGCTCGCGGCGGCGGCGCACGATGGCGGCGTATAGCGTTGACAACATTGTCAGTCAGGGCGCGAGCGATAGCGAGCCAGATTAGGGCCGTCCGGAAATAACTGCGCCATTCTGGCGGCCGATGCATCCGCCTCGCGGCGTTGCTCGTCGGTCACATGCGCCCGGCATGCTCCCTCCTCGCGCGATCCGGGCGCCTCGGCGGCCAGAATCACTCACTTATTTCCGGACGGGCCCTACCCTTCCGGAACGGTCGTACACCGCCCCCGGCATGTCCGGCGGCACCAGCTGGGCGATCGCCGCCAGGCTCTTCGTGCGCGCGCCGCGATTGGCTTCCACCAGCGCCCGCGCCGCGGCGCCCAGGCTCGCCCGCTTCACCGGGTCGCCGAGCAGATCCAGCAGCACCGGCTCGAGCGCCGCGCCGGTGTGCACCTGGATGGCCGCGCCGTGATCGAGGAACGTGCGCGCGATCTCGGCGAAGTTCTGCATGTACGGACCAAAGACAATTGGCTTGCCGAACACCGCGGGCTCCAGGATATTGTGGCCTCCGGCATCGACGAGGCTGCCGCCGACGAAGACCGCGGTCGCCACCTGGTAGAGCTGCGCCAGCTCGCCGATCGTGTCGAGCACGACCACGTCGTATCGCGGCTCGTGATCGACGCGCAGCTCGCTCCGCCGCGCGACCTGCCAGCCGGAGCGGCGCGCCATGCGCTCGACCTCGTCGAACCGCTCGGGCTTGCGCGGCGCGATGATGAGCAGCGCCGTGGTCATCGTCGCGCGGATGCGCTGGAACGCCTCGAGCACGTGCTCGTCCTCGCCCTTGAGGGTGCTGGCGGCGATGACGACGGGACGGTCGGGGCTGATGCGGAAGTACCGCAGGATACGGTGGCGACCGAGATCCGCGGCGGCGCTGGCGCCCGGGATCTCGAGCGAGTCGAACTTGAGCGACCCGGTCACGACCACGCGATCGCGGTCGGCGCCGATGTCGACGATCCGGCGCGCCGCCTCTTCGCTCTGCATGCAGAAGCGATCGACGTCGCGCAGCACGCGGCGGAAGAACCAGCGCGCGAGGCGGTACCGCGGATACGCGCGCGACGAGATGCGGCCGTTGACGAGCATCGTCTTCACGCCGGCATCGCGGCAGGCGCGCAGGAGGTTCGGCCAGATCTCGGTCTCCATCATGATGAAGAGCCGCGGCTTCACCAGCCGCAGCGTCCGCCGGACGATGAAGCCGATGTCGAAGGGGAAGTAGAACGCCGCGTCCACGTACTGGAGGTTGTTCTTCGCGATCTCCTGTCCGGTCATCGTCGTCGTCGAGAGGAACAGGCGCAGCCGCGGGTAGCGGCTGCGCAGTTCCGGCAGGAGCGCGCGCGCCGTGAGCACTTCGCCGACCGACACGGCGTGAATCCAGATGGACTCGTCGCCGTCCAGGTTGAAGGAGACCGGCAGGTAGCCGAGACGCTGCGGCAGACTCCTGACGTACTTCCGGTACCGTACGGCCTGGTAAATCAGGTACGGAGACACGACGACGAAGAACGCCACGATCAGGACGCTGTAGAGCGCGTACATCTTGGAGAATCGATTCACTGTAGTCCGGCGTTTGACCGGCGTGCAAGCCGTTCATTAGACTTAACTGTTTCGCGTGCGGAAGGCCGCGCGGCGGGGCGTGGGAGGAATCGTATGGCCATCAAAGTTGGAATCAACGGGTTCGGGCGCATCGGCCGCAACATCATGCGCGCGGCAATGGGCGACAGCGGCATCGACTTCGTCGCCGTCAACGACCTCACCAGCGCGCAAACGCTCGCCCATCTGCTGAAATACGACTCGATTCTCGGAAACCTGCACGCCGACATCTCGGCGACCGGCGACCGGATCCGCGTCGACAACGACGAATTCCAGGTCCTCTCCGTGAAGGACCCGGCCCAGCTGCCGTGGAAGGCGCTCGGCGTGGACGTCGTCTTCGAATCCACGGGGCTCTTCACCAAGCGCGACGACGCGGCCAAACACCTGGCGGCGGGGGCAAAGAAGGTCATCATCACCGCGCCGGCCAAGGGACCCGACTTCAGCGTCGTCCTGGGCGTCAACGAAGGGAAGTACGACGCGGGCAAGCACCAGATCATCTCGAACGCGTCGTGCACCACCAACTGCCTGGCGCCGGTCGCGAAGGTGATTCACGAGAACTTCGGCATCCGCAAGGGCTGGATGACGACCGTGCACTCCTACACCAACGACCAGCAGCTGCTCGACCTGCCCCACAAGGACCTGCGGCGCGCCCGCGCGGCGGCGCTGTCGATCATCCCGACGACGACCGGCGCCGCCAGCGCGGTCGGCGAGGTCATGCCCGAGATCAAGGGACGGCTGGACGGCATCTCGATGCGCGTGCCGACACCGAACGTCTCGGTCGTGGACCTGGCGGTGCTCGTCGACAAGAAGACGACCAGGGACGAGGTGAATGCCGCGTTCAAGGCGGCCGCCGACGGGCCGCTGAAGGGCATCCTCCAGTACGAGACGGCGCCGCTCGTGTCGATCGACTTCCGCGGCAACCCGCACTCGTCGATTCTGGACTCGGCCTACACGGGCGTGATGGACGGGGACTTCGTGAAGATCCTGTCCTGGTACGACAACGAGTGGGGCTATTCGAACCGCTGCGTGGATCTGCTCCGCTTCATCGTCAAGAAAGGGCTGTAATGGCCCTGAGCATCACGGACCTGGCGCTCGCCGGCCAGCGCGTGTTCATCAGGGTCGACTTCAACGTGCCGATCAAGAACGGCACGATTGGCGACGACACGCGCATTCGCGCGTCGCTGCCGACCATCAGGTACGCGCTCGAGAAGGGCGCGACCGTGATCCTGGCCTCGCACCTCGGGCGTCCGAAGGGCAAGCCGAACCCGGAGTATTCGCTGCGGCCGATCGCGGCTCGGCTGGCGGAGCTGCTGGGCCGCCCGGTCGAGTTCGCCGAGGACTGCGTCGGCGCGCCCGCGAAGGCCGCCATCGAGCGCGCCGGGCGCGGCGGCAAGATCGTGCTCCTCGAGAACCTGCGGTTCCACCCCGAGGAGGAAAAGAACGACTCCGCGTTCGCCGGCGAGCTGGCCGGCCTGGCGGACGTGTACGTCAACGATGCGTTCGGGTCGGCGCACCGCGCGCACGCCTCGACCGAGGGCATCGTCCACCACGTGAAGCAGGCCGCCGCGGGGCTGCTGATGGCGGACGAGATCGCGCACCTGACGCGCGTGCTCGAACACCCCGAGCGTCCGTTCGTGGCGGTGCTTGGCGGCGCGAAGGTGTCGGACAAGCTCGAGGTGATCGAGAACCTGGTGCCGCGCGTCGACGCGCTGCTCATCGGGGGCGCGATGGCCTACACGTTCTTCAAGGCGCGTGGCATCCCGGTGGGCACGTCGCTCGTCGAGGAGGATCTGCTCGACGCGGCGCGGGACATCGAAGCGCGGGCCAAAGCCCGCAACCTGCGGCTGGAGCTGCCGGTCGATCACGTGGTGGCGCCGCCCGAGCAGGTCGAAGGGCCGAACGGGGCGCGCCGGCCGAGACGCTGGCCGTCGGCGACGCCGCCATCGGCGATCGCATGGGCCTCGACATCGGTCCGCGCACCATCGAGCTCTACCGGTCGGTGATTGCCGGCGCGAAGACCGTCATGTGGAACGGGCCAATGGGTGTCTT
This sequence comes from uncultured Acidobacteriota bacterium, assembly GCA_963817635.1. Lineage (GTDB taxonomy): Bacteria > Acidobacteriota > Vicinamibacteria > Vicinamibacterales > 2-12-FULL-66-21 > CAWFPR01. The sequence goes on from CAWFPR010000004.1 coordinate 50,699, forward strand.
CGAAATCGACGCCTTCGCCCGCGGCACGATCGAAATCGCGCGCGCGGTCGCCGGCGTGCAGGGGACCACGGTGATTGGCGGCGGCGATTCGATCGCGGCGGTTGCCAAAGCCGGCGTGACGGATAGAATCACTCATATCTCGACCGGCGGCGGCGCCTCGCTCGAATTCCTGGGCGGTCGCAAACTCCCCGGTGTGGTGGCGCTCGGCTGACGAAGGGATTCCTCATGCGCGTCCCGTTCATCGCGGCGAACTGGAAGATGTACAAGACCGTCCACGAGGCGGTCGTGTTCGCGAAAGAATTCCGCAGCCTGGTGAAGGACATGCAGGGTGTGGAAATCGTGCTGGCGCCGCCCTTTACCGCGATTCACGGCGTGGCGGAGGCGTCGCGGAACTCGCCGATCGGCGTCGCGGGCCAGAATCTCTACTGGGAGCGCGAGGGCGCGTTCACCGGGGAGATCAGCGCCGGCATGCTGAAGGAGGCCGGCGCGGAGTACGTGATCATCGGCCACTCGGAGCGCCGGCGCCTGTTCGGGGAGACCGACGCGACGGTCAATCGCAGGTTGATCGCGGCGCTCGGCGCGGAATTGACCCCGATCGTCTGCATCGGCGAAACGCTCGAGGAGCGGGAGCGCAACGAGACGCTCGCCGTGCTCGACCGTCAGATCAAGGACGGGCTCGACGGCCTGACCGGCGACCAGGTCGCGGCGCTCGTGCTGGCGTACGAGCCGGTCTGGGCCATCGGGACCGGCCGGAACGCCACGCCGGCGCAGGCCGGGGAGGCGCATGCGCACATCCGGTCGCGGCTGCGGCAGTGGTTCGGCGGCACCGCGGGCGATCAGTGTCACGTGATCTACGGCGGAAGCGTCAAGCCTGACAACATCCACGAGCTGATCCTGCTGCCGGACGTCGATGGCGCGTTGGTTGGCGGCGCGAGCCTGGACGTCCGGGCGTTCTTCGACATCGTGTCGCGCAGCCGCCAGGCGGCGGTGTAGGCGGCCGCACGGCGTCGAAAACCTCAACAAAACCGGCCACCTTCGTCCGAGGCTGGACGAGACCCGCCCGGGTTGCTAGAATCGGATGTTATGTACTACCTGCTCGCGTTCCTGTACGTGCTGATCTGCTTCTTGCTGCTCCTGGTGGTCCTGCTCCAGCAGGGCAAGGGAGGCGACATGGCGAGCGCGTTCGGCGGGGGCGGCAGTCAGACGGCGTTCGGCGCGCGCGCGGGCGCGACGGTGCTGACCAAGGCGACGACCGTGCTCGGCGTGCTGTTCATGCTCGGCGCGATCATCCTCGGGGTCATCGGCCAGCGCGGCCCGAGTTCGCTGATGGGCGGCGTGTCGGGCCCGGCGCCGATCGAACAGCCGAAGAAGTAGCACGAGGCCTCGAGCCTCGCCCACCCTCCTCGCGAAAGTGGCGGAATTGGCAGACGCACCAGCTTGAGGGGCTGGCGGTAGCAATACCGTGGGGGTTCGAGTCCCCCCTTTCGCACCAGACTTCGCTCGCCTTCGGCGAGCTTCGTCCCGGCAAGCCCAAGCGAGTTATCCACGGGCGAAGTCTGTCCCGCCATAGCCGCGCAGCGGCGGAGGCGGACGCTCGCACCAGGCCGGCTCAGGTCGAGTGCCCCGAGCGAGCCCGCAGGGCGAGTCGAGGGGCTTCAATCTTAGCGCCGGAAGCCCTGATCAAGGGCGAGGCCGCAGCGTTGAAGCGACTGAGTCGATGCCGACAAACGCGGCGCTAACCCACAGCGACGCTGCGCGCCTGCCCTCAGGACGTGCAGGACGAAGTGGGCTACGCCCTTTATCTTGCACAGACAGGCGGAAAATGCGAGGGCGCCAAGCCGCTCAAGGGCTTCGGCCTCGGCGCTGGAAGGTATCGCGACACCGCAATCAGGAATCGACTTGGTGCGCCACCGGCTCAAGAGAGCTGCCGGGTTGGACCGGAAGCGGGGGCACTGAAATGGCCACGAAGAAGGACTACGTTGTTGGAACCGGGAATGTCTTCGCGGATCTCGGATATGCACGGCCGGAGGAGGCCGCTGCGAAGGCGGAACTGGCACACAGGATCACGCAGATCATTGAACGCCGAAAACTCACACAAGCTGCGGCCGCGGCCCTTCTGGAGGTCGATCAGCCGAAAGTGTCGGCGCTCAAGCGAGGCAGGGTCTCTGGCTTCTCACTCGATCGTCTCGTCAGGTTTCTCGTGCTTCTCGGAAGCGATGTCGAGATCGTTGTAAAGGAGCAACCGCGTCGCCGTCGTCGGGCGAAATTAGGCGTGGCGTAGCGAATCGGCCGGATTCGCACGATCGTTCGTATGCACTCGAGACTATCCGCGCCGTCCTTTATCGCCACGACGATCGACACCTTCCGGATCGTCTAGCCCGGCGGTCGTTCCTGAAGGATTCGACCGCGACTGCAGGTTGGTAGCCGGGGCAGCGCCAGGGGACTATGGCTGCCGGTATACTTCCACCCAGCCCGGTTCCCCTTCGGTGACGCGGATGGTCTGGTTCACCGGAAGGTCGTCCACGCGTTGCACCGACCCGTTCGGCCAGCGGACTTCCATGAAGCCGATCCCGCTCAATTCACCCAGGCCGAAGTGCTGCTCGAAGGGCAGGCAGCCGAAGTTGGAGCCGCCGCGTGACCTCGCGCATCTGCCTGGCGCCGCCGGCGTGGAGCGTGATGCGGGCGCCGATGGCGTCGCGATTGCTCTTGGTGCCGGTGAGCCGCACATTCAGGTAGTTGCCCCCGACGTTCGGTGGGACAGAAGACCGAGCTCGCCAGCAGGTCGGCCGGATACATCCCGCCGCCCGCCACGAGGATGGAGAGCCGCCCGTCCCCAAACAGATCCGCGCAGTTCACGCCGTGGTTCTTGCCGGTGAAAGGCAAGCCCGCGGCGAAGGTGATGTTGCGGAATTTCGCGCCGTCGTTTTCCAGCAGGATGAGCGGTTCCTGCCGGTCCATGCGGGAGCCGCCGCCGCCGAGCAGCAGATCCAGGTGGCCGTCGTTGTTCAAATCCGCGCAGTTGCCGCTCATGGTGCCCCAACAACCGTCGAGCCCGATCTCGCGATTGCGCATCGGTGAACGTGCCGTTGCGGTTGTTGTGGTAAATCCGCATGGGCTGGCCGTCCTCCGGGCGCGCGCCCGGTCTTCATGGTGTGGATCACGTCTTCGTGCTCCGACCAGACGAACTGTACGGCGTCCAGCCAGCCATCGTTATCGTAGTCGCACCAGAAGCAGGTGCTGCCGATCAGGGCGTCGGTCAGCCCGGCCTGTGAGGCTGACGTCGGTGAAGGTGCCGTCGCCATTGTTGCGGAACAATTTCGGATGCCCCAGACCGCTCAGGAACAGGTCGGGATAGCCGTCGTTGTTGTAGTCTCCCCAGGCGGAGCCGATGGCCGGAGAGTGGTTGATGAGACCGGACTGCTCCGTCACTTCCGTGAAGGTTCCATCGCCGTTGTTGTGAAACAGGCGGTGGGGGCTCTGCCGGTCGAAAAGGCCGCCGACGTTGCTGGCCAGAAACAGGTCGAGCCTGCCGTCGCAATCGTAATCCACCCAGTGCCCGCTGAATGCCGGTCCCCAGACCTGCAGGCCGGCCTTCTCGGTGACGTCGGTAAACGTGCCGTCCCCGTTGTTGTGATAGAGCGTGCCGTCGCCGGGGTAGAAGCCCAGACGGGTGATGAACAGGTCGACGAAGCCATCGTTATCGTAATCGCCGGCGAGCACCGAGAATCCGTTGATGCACTGGTCCAGGCCGCTCTCGATGGAGACGTCGGTGAAGGTGCCGTCGCCGTTATTCCGGTAGAGGCTGCAGCCCCCATGTCCGGCGGCGATGGCGATGTCGAGGAAGCCGTCGTTGTTGTAGTCGAAGACCGCGCTGCCGCGGCCGCCGCTTACTTTGTCGAGGCCGATTTTGGCGGCGATATCTTCATACCGCAGGCGCGTGGGCTCGTACCCGGCCTTCATCTCCATGCGATATTCGGCGGGCACCGTATCGGCGTAGCCGCCCATGCGGCTCGGCAGATAACCACAGCCAGAAGCGGGTCCGGTCATATCCCGGATTGGCGTCCATGGCGGCCAGCCCGGCCGCGGCGGCCTGCTCGAAACGGCCGGCGCGCCAGTGAGCCACCTGCGTGAAGTGCATGGCCATCGCGTAGCTCGAACGGTCCTTGGCGGCCAGTTCCAGTTCGCGTATCGCCTCATCGTAGCGGCCGCACTTGATGTAGAGCTGGCCCAGTTCGAGCCGCGTGACGGCGTCCTCGGGTTGCCGCTTCAGACGCTCCACGTGCCGGTCGATCATCTCCTTGTACTGGAGGCTGATGAAAGGCCCGTAATCGCTGTACATCTCGATCACGTTGCTGAGCGAGACAGGGAACAGGCGCGCGGGCAGAGCCTGATAATACGACATGCCGCGCAACGCCGATTCGGCCAGCAGCCTTCCCGCCGAAAGCGGCAGCGCCAGGGCGAGCCCGAGAATTCGCGGATTCCTGAGATCCAGGTACCCGAAACTGCTCTGCGCGGATTTAAGCGTTTCGCGCGTGGCCCGGACGATTTCCGGCGGCTTCCGGGCGCGTCCGCCGGCCGATGCGGACGAGTTGATTGGCGAAGTCGGAGAGCGCGTCGTCCAGGTTCTGCGGGCCGTTCACCGGCGGTTTGTTCAGCGATGGCTCGGATTTCTGCCCGGAGAGGGTTTCGATGGTCGTCTGGATGGCCTTGAGTCCGCCGTCCATGGCGGTGAGCCCCATCTCCAGGAAGCCCGCCGGTATCTTCAGCAATTCATCGAGTGGGGAACTCATAGGCTCTTCGGCAGGATGTAGTAGACCGACTGTATGGCGCAACCGAAGCTGGCCGTCTCGGTACGCTGCACCGGCTTGCCGGCGAGAAACTCGGCGATCGCCGGCTCGAGATAGGCCGCATATTCAGGGTCGTTGGGATACTTGAAATTGTCGATTGCGCCGCGGTAGAGAATGGCGCGCCCGGCATCCAGCAGGAACGCCCGAGGGGTCTGCTGTGTGGACCATCGTTGCGCCACGGCGCGTTGGGATCGTGCAGGATCGGGAAGGTCAGCGAGCGCTCCGCCATGGTCGCGCGGATCTGATCGGGCGTTTCTCCCTGCCGCGACGCCACCGCCACGAAGGCCAGCTCCGGGTGACTGTTCCGCGAACCCGTTCAGGTAGGCATCGTAACGCACACAGTGGGAGCAAACCCCTGACCAGAAGATCACAACCGCTCCCTTCTTGCCCTCCAGAAAACCCGAAAGACTGGCTTCGCCGCCGTTCACATTCCGGAGCTTGAAATCATCGGCGACGTCACCGATTTCCTGCGATCTCCGCGCGGGGCTCCCAGGCTCCATCCGTTTGCCTCCGTCCGGTCATTACTGACTCCGATGTTACGCTACCACAGGCTTGAAGCTCGAGGACACGCTCGCCGGAATTTGAACAGGCGTCGGTTGGCGGCGAAGAGCGTCGCCTCTACTTGATAGCCGGGACGCAGGTCGCCGTGCGGCCAAGGTGGGCAAGCGCCGACGTCAACGTGCGGCAATCCACGCCCATCGTCGCGATCGCATCCACGATGGCCGGCAGGTCGCGCTGCAGCTTCTCCAGTTCCTGGCGCGCGGTGGACGGACGCAGGGTCATCCGACGTCCCACCTGAGCGGCGTCGATGAGGATGTCGGGCGACCAGCCATTCGGCCAGGTGGTGTTGAGGATGTCCATCGCCGACCGCAGCCGCGCCACCCGGCCGGGTACGCCATCGACGAGCGTGCTCGACACGGCCGGAAACCTGATCAGGACGTCTACGCGCCGATCGACCGGCATCGACGGCACCTCGATGACGGTCGTCAGAGTCGTGCCGTCGTAGCGCCAGCCGCCGGCGCCGGGCGCAGACGCCGCGCCAAGGTCGGCGCCATTTGCCGAGACGCCGTCCGGCGGCAGCGTGAGCGGCAGGCGGATCTCGTACGCCCGCGAGCTGCGCATCCCCGGGTAGCCTCCCTCGACCGGCAGGACCTCGACGCGCTCGGTTCCGTCGGCCAGGCGCGAGTGCCGGACCGTCGTCCACGCAAACGCAGACCCGGTGTATCCCGGCGTGTTTCCCTCGTCGTCGTAGACACGCGTCGTCCCGCTCTCCGCGCCTGGAAACACGGTGAGAATCAGTGGATCGACGGGCTTCTCCGCCGTGTTCCGCATCCTCGGCTGCAACGGCACGATCGCGCCGGCCTTCACGTACACCGGGATCTGGTCGAGTGCAAATGTCCGGTCGAGTTTCGCCGGGCCCTGCAGTGCCGTGCCGGTGAACCATTCGATCCACGTACCCGGCGGGATCCAGACGGTTCGCGTCGCCAGCCTGGTCTCGCGGCTGGCCTGGCTCGTGATCGGCGCCACCATCATGTCGTTGCCGAACAGGTATTCGTCCTTGAATTCGTACGCCTCGTCGGCCTCCGGGTAGTCGTAGTAGAGCGGGTGGCAGATGGAAATCGCCGTGTCGTACGCCAGCCTGGCCGCGGTGTAGATGTAGGGGATCAATGAATACCGCAGGAGGTACGCCTCGCGCATCGCGTCGGCGAACGGCACCGGGTAGGCCCAGATGCGCCGCTCGGACTCCGGATCCTTGGTCGTGTGCGTCCGCAGAATCGGACTGAACGCGCCCCACTGGATCCACCGCGTGTAGAGTTCCGGGTAGTCCGGATCCGGCTGGCCCGCGGCTGGTCTCGAGCCGAGGTCGGCGCGCATGTGTCCGCCGATGTCGTGGCTCCAGTAGCCGTAGCCGACATTGGCGGCCGTCGCGGTGAAGTACGGCTGGAACGCCAGCGAGTCCCACACCGCGATCGTGTCGCCCGAGAACCCGATCTGGTAGCGATGGTTGCCAAGCCCGCCCCAGCGGTGGAACAGTAACGGGCGCTTGCCCCGCCGCTCCATGTCAGTGAAGTGGGTGTAGTTCAGCCACCACGTCGGGTTGACGCCTGTCACGGTGGTGTTCGGCTCCTGCTGCCAGTCCAGCCAGAAGAAGTCGATCCCCTGCTGCTCGAGCGGGTGGTGCAGGATCGTGAAGTAGTTCTCGGCAAACTTCTTGTTGGTGATGTCGAACGGCACGTATTTCTGCGTCGCCGGATCGATGCCCATCGCGCGGGCCATCTGCGGATACGCGTCTTCGTGCGGTTGCACGCCGGAGGCCGGGTGCATGTTCAGCGTGGCCTTCAGCCCCTGCCGGTGCACCCAGTCGAGGAAGGCGGCCGGGTCGGGGAAATATGTCTTGCTCCACGTGTACCCCGTCCAGCCGAGCGTATGGCCGGACTGGTCCTTCTTGTTCTCCCACCACTTCACGCCGAAGGTCGGATGCCAGTCCATGTCGATGACGAGCACGTCGAGCGGAATGTCGTGCTCCTGGAACCCGCGGACGAGTTCCTGGAGTCCGGTGTCCGTGTACGCCCAATAGCGCGACCACCAGGTCCCGAACGCGAAGCGCGGCGGCAGCGGAATCCGCCCCGCGACCAGCGTGTAGTCGCGCAAGGCGTCCTTGTAGTCGTGGCCGTATGCGAAAAGGTAGAGATCCTGGTGCTTCACCTTCGGCCGCTCCAGTACCCACGGCCAGTCTGAGTTGTCGAAGAGCGGCCGTTCCGCATCGTCCACGACGACCCAGCCGTCGCGCGAGACGAGCCCTGCCCCGAGCGGGGCCGAGCCTTTCACGCCGTCGAGCGTCCGGATGGTCCCTTGCAGGTTTCCCCTGTCCTCCATGCCCGGCGTCCACGTCACGGCCTTGCCGTTCAGGGTGAACTCGGCGCGGAGGTCATCCGGCGTGAACGCCCCGCCCGCAGGCCTGTAGCGGACCGTGAGCTGCGCGGTGCGCAGGATCAGCCATCCGTCCTCGCGCGTCACCTTGAACTCCGGCACGGGCAGCCGGCGATTCACGAACACGAGCGACGCGTGGTCCTCGAACGTTCCATCGGCCGTCCACTCCATGCGGATGAGCCGCGGCGTCAGTACCGTGAACCGCGCCGTGCCTTCGATCACGACCGCCCTCGGGTCGGCGACGGGATTCCACGCCTGCTCCGCCGACGCGATCGGCGCGGCAATCAGGAGACACGCGGCGGCGAGGAGGGATCGTACGGCAGGCGACAGTGCCAATCGGCGCACGCAGGACACCATGCGCCGGATTGTAGCTCGACCGGCGAGCGCGCGGCCTCGGTTTTTGACGCGCGCATCAGCAGGAATCCGACTCGATGGGTCCATTCCTGTGTCCCCTCATCACCCGCCGTCAGGAGGGTAGGCAGCCGTGCGCGGCCATACCTCTTCGGAGAACGCGATCGAATTTCTGTCGTGCCGATTGCGCTACAATCAGCGCGAGGGAAACTGTGGCGAACGCATTTGATCGCATCACGCAGACGCCGGATGTCCTCGCCGGACGGGCCGCGATCCGCGGGCTTCGGATCTCGGTCGCCCATGTCGTCAACCTTGTCGCCAACGGCATGACGCCGGCGCAAATCGTCGAGGACTTGCCAGATCTCGAAGAGGAAGACATCCGTCAGGCGCTGGCCTACGCCGCCGCTCTCGCACAGGACGAACTGCACCCGCTGCGTGCCTGATCCATGCGCTTTTGGGCTGATGCGGGCGTCTCGCCCAAGACTGTCGAGTTCCTGAAAGAACTCGGTCACGACGCCCATCACGTCCGGACGCTGGGACTGCAACGCGCCGCGGATCCTCAGCTCGTTGAGCGCGCCCGCGCGGACGGCAGCGTGATCCTGACGTTCGATCTGGACTTCGGCGAGATCCTCGCGCTCGGCATCGTCGACAAACCAAGCGTCATCATCTTCCGGCTCGCGGACGAACGCGCCGATTCCGTCAATCAGCACCTCTCAGCAGTCCTCGTTGAGCGCCTGGCTGATCTCGAAGCGGGGGCGTTGATTCTCATAGAGGACGCGCGGTACCGGCTGAGGAAGCTTCCCATTGGACGTACCGGAGACCGGTGATTGGCTGATCGTACACGCCGGGCGGGCCGGTGATGTCGAGCCGCACCACCGGGCACGCCTGCCGGGGCGCGACATGCCCGCGACGGCTTTGTCGAACGACAAGGCACAACTACGCTGGTAGGCTCCTACTCCGCTCGCAGCGCCGTCATCGGATCGATGGCCGCGGCGCGGCGAGCCGGCAGGTACCCGGCGACCAGTGCCGTGCCGATCAGCACGGTTGAAAACACCGCAAAGATCGTCGCATCCCCGGAGGCGATGCCGAGCAGGCCGGCTTCCATGACGCGGCTGAGCGCGATTGACAGGACGAGGCCGATTCCCGCTCCGACGAGGGTCAGCCGCAGCGCCTGTACCACCGTCATCCGGACGACGTCGCGGCCGGAGGCGCCGAGCGCCATGCGCAGTCCGATTTCGTGCCGCCGCTGCGCGACGAGGTACGCGATCACCGCATACAGACCGACCGACGCGAGGAGCAGCGCAAGCGCAGCGAACACCGTCATGATCGCCGCCAGATATTGCAGCCCGATCGTCCGCTCGCTCAACAGGCGCCGCATCGTCATCATCTCGAACACCGGCTGCGTCGGATCGACGCGCAACAGCGCCTGCCGGACCGCGCCGGCGGCTCCGGTCGGCTCGCCCGCCGTCCGGACCACGATGCCGAAATCGGGCGTGGGCGCCTGTGCGATCGGCCGATAGAGCGTCTGGTTGTTCCGGCCGGCGAACCAGTCCTGGATGATGTCGCCGCAGACGCCGACCACGGTCATCCATTCGCCGTCACGGAGCCGCACGCGGCGTCCGATCGGATCTTCGCCCGGCCAGTATTTCGCCGCCATGGCTTCGCTGACGACCGCCACGAGCCCGGCGCCCTCGCGGTCCGCGGTGGTGAAGCCGCGGCCGCGCTGAAGCGGAATCCGCATCGCCGTGAAGTAGTCGGGCGTGACGGTGCGATAGTCGGCCCAGGGCCGGTTGTTCGGATCGGGAGCGGGATGGCCGTCGATGTCGAGCACGCGGGATGCATTTCCGCCGCTGGCGGGAACATTGTTGACGACGGCGGCCTGCTCGACGCCGGGAACCGCGGCGACCGCATCGACAGCGCGCTCGAACGTACTGGCGCCTCGCGGTTTCATCGGGATAGGCGCGCTCGGGCAGCACGATCCTCATCGTGAGCACGCCGTCGGGATCGTAGCCCTGCGGGCCGTTGAGGAAGCGGTTCGTGCCCATGACGCCCAGTCCCGCGGCCACCAGCAACGGCAGCGCGATCGACATCTCGGCGACGACGATGCCGCGACGGAGCAACTGGCGGCCGGTTGACGAGCGGCCGCCCTCCTTGAGCGCGTCGGCGACGGGCGATCGCGCGGCCTGCAACGCGGGAAGGATGCCGAAGATGACCGCGGTCGCGAGTGCCAGGCTCAGCGTGAAGGCGAGCAGCCGGAGATCGGGACCCAACGATTCGAAACCCGGCACGAACCGGATGATCCGGGCCGGCATGCTGACCCGCATGAAGTACAGCGCGACCCAGGCGAACCCCAGCGCCGGCGGCACGGCGATCATCGCCAGTAGGGTGCTCTCGGTGAGCAGTTCCCGCACCACGCGCCCCCGGCTGGCCCCGAGCGCGAGCCGCACGGCGGTTTCGCGGCGGCGCTCGGCGGCGCGCGCGAGGAGCAGATTGGCGATGTTCGCGCAGGCAATCAGCAGGACGATGAATGCAGAGGCCTGCCACAGCGAGAGAATCGGTCCCAGGCCCTCGTCCATCATCCCCTGTGTCAGTGTGTAGACGCCGACGCCGCGGTCGCGATTCGCGTCGGGATAGTCCTTCGCCAGCCGCGCCGCGATGACGTCCATCTGTGACGAGGCCTCCTCGAACGTGTGCCCCGGTGCGAGGCGGCCGATGACGGTGAGGTAGCGGCTGTCGCGCTTTGGCGCCGTCTTCGGGTCGAACGCGAGCGGGGCCCACAGGCTGGCCCCATCCGGAAACGCGAACCGGGGCGGTGCCACGCCGATGACCTGATACGGCTCGCCGTCGATCGTGATGGCGCGTCCGACAATCGACGGGTCCCCCTCGAAGCGTCGCTTCCACAGCTCATCGCTCAGCACGACGACGTGATGCCGCCCGAACGTTTCGTCGTCATGCACGAATCCGCGGCCGAGCACGGGCCGGACGCCGAGCGCGTCGAAATAGCCGGCCGACACCTGGAAGCCCTGCACGCGCTCCGGCTCTCCCTTGTCGAGGAGGTTGGCGTCCCACCAGCCCATCGCTGTCAGGTCGGCGAGCGTGTCGGCCTGCGCACGCCAGTCGAGGAAATTGGCGGGCGCAGCGGACTCCTTGCGGTATTCGATGCCGCGGCCCGTTTCCGACAGCATGACGACCTTGTCGGGATCGGCGAACGGGAACGGCCGCAGGACGAGGCGATCGATGATGTTGAAGATCGCGGCGTTGGCGCCGAGGCCAAGCGCCAGGGTGGCAGCCACGGCGCCGGTCAGCAGCGGACGCTTGAAGAGCGATCGCCAGGCATGCCGGACGTCCTCGAGAAAGATGCGCATGAAGAAGTCTCCGTGCCGCGAGGTGCGAACGTCGAGCGATGAGGAGCGGAAGCGCGCATGCCATGCAACCGAGAGCGCCTGTCGCCAGTACCCACGCGCCCGCGAAGCTGGAGTTGTTCCTGCAGATCGCCGAGGATCATGTCGCGCTCGGCCGGGTTGCGAAGCGCGCCGGCGATGAGCCGTTCGGCGGCCTGGGGGACGGATGGCCCGGCCCCCGGCTGGCGGCGGCTTGGCGCCATCAGTCCAGCGCCTCGAGACCCTTCCACAGCCGCAGCAGGGCGGCGCGCGAGGCCTTCAGCGCGCGGACGGCCGCGGGCGTCACCGTGAAATAGCGGCGCGCCCGGCCGCCCCGTTCTGGCAGCGGTTCGCCCAGGCGCGAGCGCAGGCAGCCTTTCGTCTCCAGGCGATCGAGCGCGGTGTAGAGCGCGCCGCGCGCGACCTTCCGCGCGGTCTGCGCCTCGATCTGTTCGAGGATCGGCACCGCGTAGGCCTCGTCCCCCAGCCGCAGGACCGCCAGCAGGACGATCTGTTCGAGTTCGCCGAGGTAGATGTCAGGCATATGACTGCATTGCAGGCTATATACGCGGAGCGCAGGGCGCGCGTTCCGCGCGACGTAACAAGTTATTGATCGGGCGAAGAAACCTCGAATGAATCGTCTACTTCGAACCTGCCCTCACGCAGCGTCACCCGCGACACGTAGAAGCCACCCGGCAGGCCGGCCGGGGGCAACTCCAGTCGAGCCAGCGGCGGCAGCAGATCGCGCGGTGAGTGGCGAAATTCCACCACGCGTTCGATGACGGCGTGGTGATCTCTCTGAACGCGGTATTCGCGGGTCATCTCGAGACAGGTCGTCTCGTAGGCGAGTATTTCCGGCAGGTAGTCGATGGAAAGCGCCGCCGCTGCAATCCTGCCGCCGACGAACTCCGCGAAGGCGTTCTCCTCTCCCGCGAGCTGATAGTTGGTGGGCCGGTGCTGCTCCCACAGTTCGTCGACCAGGGCGCGCAATCGGGATCCCAGCAGCACGCAGGTCATGGGAAAGGCGTAGTACACCACCTCCAGCCGATTACCTCTCGACAGGGTGCAATGGACGGACATGCCGGGCTGGGAGACGATGGACATGATCCGGTCGCGTTCTCGTGGCGTGAGATCGTAGGAGGCGAGCCACTTGTCATCGCGGCCCTCTCGCACGTCCCGTACCCTCGGATAGGAGAGGGTCAGATCGACGACGGCCTGCTGAAATGCCTGGAGCGACACCTGGTCACCGCATGGCCTGACCACGAACGATTTCCCGCGCGTGAGCGACCTCTTCGAGGATACCGGATTCTCCCAGCACGCCGTAGGAGGATTCGTGGAATTCGAAGGTGACACCCCTCAGGTTCTTTGCTCTGGGAACCGTCTGCTCGAGGAGTCGCCATACCGGTTCGGCGACGGCGCCTGTATGCGAGTCGGTATGGAAACCCATCATGGACACGCCGCCGGCGATGTGGATCTCGACGACGTGATCCAGGTTCAGGCCGCCGAGGTACGCGGCCGCGTCGAACCCGTGATTCACCGCATTCGTGTGAAGGTTGTGCAGGTCGAGGAGCACGCCGCTACCCGACCGTTCGCTGAGCTCGTTGAGAAACTGCTCCTCGGTAAACTCCTGGCCAGGGTAACGGAAGTAGCAGACATTGTTCTCGAGCAGGAACGGACGGCGCGTTCGCTCGGCGAAGAACCTCACCCGCGGCAGGAGCAGGTCCAGGACTTCCTGATCGTACGGGACCGGGACCAGCAACGCAGCGTTCACCTCGTGCCCCGTGCCGACGCGCGAGAACGCGAGATGCTCACTGATCCAGGCCGCGTCGATGCGCTCGGCCCATTCGATCAGGTTCAGCGCGTATTCTTCGTCGAAGATCTCGGCACTGCAAATCGAGAGGCCGATGCCGTGCAGCACGGCCGGCACGCCTCCGCCGATTCGATGGACCAGAGCCTCGAAGTCTGGCAGGATCTGAAACCGCGGGCGCGATCCGACACCGCTGTCCAGCCACCCCCGATCCGGGATCACCGCCAGGTAGTCGAGCGCGTCGAGCGACCGCTCCACGAACGCATGCATGCTGGGATTGAAGAGCACCCCAATCCCAGCCACGGGCTCACCAGGCATCCGGAGATCACCCCTCGATTTTGATGACCTCCTGGAACTGGTCGATGATGCTGATGTCGAGACCGGACTTGCAGGCTCCGCACACCCTCAGGCCCGCGGCCGTCAGCACCCGCTCGTTCGTGACCACCTTCTGCAGGATGCCGGCGACAGCGGCTGCGCTGATATTGCTCGGCACGAGCACTTCGGCGTGGGGTCCGGAAAGACCGCGCTTCGACACGCGGACTTCCGCCGTGACTTTCGATTCTGGCATGTCGGTTCCTCCTTCGCCCGTCGGCCGCGCCTCAGGACCACGGGCCGGCGGCATTCTACACCGCTCGCGAGCGCGGGCCACCAGGATTTCTGTTCTCCGTCCTCGTTCACCCAGAGCCCGAAACTCTGCCATAGCCGCCCGGCATCGCCTGGCGCCCGAGCCCGGACACGCTGGCGCTGCGTGCTCCTGGCTTCGCCGGTCGGGGTGCGCCAACCGACCCGTGCTCGCGGGGTCGAGGCGGCGCCCGAACACGCTCAGTACTTCCACCACGGCGTCGTGACACCGGCGGGCTTCCGGGCGAGGATGAAACCCGCCATCTGTTTCAAGCGCTCGGACTGGGTCTCGGGCCCGCTCCAGCAGTGCGGCTTTCGATCGCCGTACATGAAGAACCCCTCGTCGTGCGGGTTGACCGTCGTCTTCATCCACTGCTCCATCAGGACGACGGCCTTGTCGAGCTGATAGGTATCCATGTCGCCGGTGTAGACGTGCAGCTTGCCGGTGATGCTCGGGCCGAGCGTGGACCAGTTCCGCTTCATGTACTCGAGCAGGTCGTAGTTGTCTTTCCAGTACTGCGCCACCTGCGTGTTGATGACCCCTGTCCGCTGGTCGATGAGCGGCTCGAAGTAGCCGTCCCTGCCGAGCGGTCCGAACACGGCACTCCAGATGTCCATCTGCCGGCCCGAGCGGCCCTTCGTGCCGTTCACCAGCTCGAACTGGTTCTTCTGCTGGACGGTGTTGAGCGGCTCGCCGAAGGTGTCGCGCATGTTCGGGGTGGGCACGCGGTACCACTCGTGCTGCTTGTAGAAGGCGTTCCCGTCCTGGTAGATGTCCACGCCTTCGTAGCCGGAGAAGGTCACCGGGTCGGGACAGTAGCACCACGTGCCGCCGAAGAAGTCCGGGTGGAAGAGCTGAAGGGCGAGCGCTTCCCATCCGCCGGTCGATCCGCCCGCCAGGAGCCGCGCGTATGGTTCACGGATCGCGCGGAAGCGCTTCTCGATCTCGGGGATCAGCTCCTGCATGATGGCGTCGCCGTACGGACCCACGTTGACCGAGTTCACCGCGTACGAGTCGTCGTAGTACGGATTCGGGTGCTGAAAGGTGACGACGAGCATTCGAGGGAAGGTGTCCTGGGCCCACTCGCGCGCGATGTCGCTGCCCTCCCGGAATCCAAGGGGCGCGTTGAGGCCGAAGTGCCCCTGCATGTACACCACCGGGTAGCTGATGGCCTCGCGATCGTAGTCGCGCGGCAGGAGCACCGTTGCGCCGAGGAAGATCGGGCGGCCCCAGAACTTCGAGAGCATCGGGCTCTGGAACTTGATCCGTTTCACCCACGCCGTGTCGGGCGGCACGACGACCGGCGGAATCGTCTGATCGGCCACGAGCGCAATCCGGTAGCCGGCGGACGCCTCCAGCCTGATCTTCTGTGGCCGGCTGTAGAGATTGCCGGGGGCCTGGTGCCACTGCTGTCCTTCCCACTGGTCGTCGTGCATCCAGACGACGTGGCCGTCCGCCCGTTTGAATTCGGAGTAGATGTTGACGAACGCCTGCACGAAGTACTCGCCCGGCGGGATGTCGCGCAGGCTGTTGACCGGAAAGCCGAGGTCGCGGTCGTCTATCGTCGCCGGCGCGCCGGGCAGCAAACCCTCCACGTCCCGTCCAAAGAACGGAATGCCGTCCGCCTGGTTGAGCTGCAGCCGGGGTTCCCTGGCCTCACTGCGGGTGATCATCACGTAGGCGCGACCGGTGATTGGCTGATCGCGCACACCGGGCGGGACCGTGATGTCGAACCGCACCACCGGGCGCGGCTTGGTCTTCTCCTGCCTGCCGGGACCCGGCGTTCCGGCGCCATCGACTGGCTCTGCGCCCGCCGCCGCGACGGCACCGAGCACCAGGATCATCGCGAGCGACAGCAGGCCGTTCTTCATGGGGCGCAGGGTATCACGATGGTAGGCGACGTCTTCGTGCGGGTCGGCAGAAGCGGGAGCGAGTCCCGGCGCGGCGTGACAGCGCCCGGCTCCGTGCACCATTCACGCCTCGGCGGGGCGACCGCGTCCGCGCATCAGGTAGTACACCGCCGGCGTCGCCACGAGCGACAGCAGCACCGAGATGCACAGCGCGCCGATCACGGCAATCGCGAGCGGTTTCAGCATGTCCGCGCCCGAGCCCACGCCGTAGGCGAGCGGCAGCATGCCGAGCGCGGCCGCCATGGACGTCATGAGCACGGGCCGCAACCGGCGCCGGCCGGACCGCACCAGCGCCTCCTCGAGCGACAGCCCGTCGGCCAGCAGGTGCTCCACGAAATCCAGCATCAGGATGCCGTTCTTGGCGACGATGCCGACGCCGATGATGGCGCCGAGAAACGACACGACGTTGAGCGAGGTGCCGGTCAGCCACAGCGCCAGCACCGTGCCGAACATCGCGAGGACGGCGCCGAAGATGATGGCGATCGACTCGAGGAACGACCGGAACTCCACGAGCAGCACGGTGAAGACGAGCACGATGGCCATCCCGAGCACGACGACGAGATTGCGGAACGACTCCTGCTGCTGCTGATAGAGTCCGCCGTACTCGATGGTCCCCGGCGGCATCGACGTGTCGCGATCCAGCACCGACCGGATCTCGGCCATGGCGCTGCCCATGTCCCGCCCTTCGAGCCGTGCCGTCACCGCGACGTCCTGCCTGAGATCCTCTCGCCGGAGTTCGAGCTGCCCCGGCTCCCGGGAGACGTCCACCACCTGCGACAGCGCGATCACGCGTCCGTCCGGCGCCCGGATGGGCAGGTTGCGCAAGGTCGCGACCCGGTCGCTGCGCGACGGATCGGCCATCACGCGGATGTCCACGACGCGATCGCCTTCGAGCACCGACGACGCTGTCTCGCCCAGCATCGCGGTGTTCACGGCCGTAGCGATGGCGTCAGTAGACAGGCCGAACCGCTGGGCGTCCATCGGGCGTACCTTCAGGCTGAGCGTCGAGCCGGCGTACACCAGGCCGTCGAAGGTGTCCACGACGCCCGGGATCTCCTTGATCTTCGCCTCCACCTCCGGCGCGTGCGCCTTGAGGAACGCGGCGTCGGTGGAAAAGAGCTTCACCTCGATCGGCTGCGGCGCCCACATGAGGTCGCCGATGAGATCGCCCAGGATGCCCGGGAACTCCCAGTTGACGCCGGGTAGCGCCTGGTTGAACCGGCGCCGGAGTTCCGAGATCACCTCATCGGTCGAGCGCGCGCGGTCCGGTTTCAGCTTCACCAGAAAATCGCCGGTGTTGGGCTCGGCGATCGCCAGCGCGAGCCGCGCCCCCGTGCGGCGCGAGTAGCTTTCGACCTCGGGCAGACCGCGGAGGATCGTCTCGGCCTGCTGGAGCTGCCGGTTCGTCTCGGTGAGGCTGGTACCCGGCGGCGTGAAGTAGTCGATGACGAACCCGCCCTCGTCCATCGGGGGCAGGAACTCGCTGTCGAGCTGCCTGTAGAGGCCGAAGCCGGCGAACAGCACGAGCAGGCAGACAGCGACAGTCAGCCAGCGGAACCGGAGCGCGCCGCGCACCGCCACCTCGTAGACCCGGATGACGCGGCGCAGCAGGAACCCGCCTTCTTCGGGGTGCGCCTCGGAGCCGGGCCGGCGCGTGAACCGGATGAGCCACGTGGCGAGCGACGGCGTCAGCGTCACCGCCAGCACCAGCGACGTGATGAGCGACACCACCATCGTCATCGCCAGCGCGCGGAAGAAGACGCCGGTGATGCCGTCGAGAAACGCCAGCGGAACGAACACGACCACCGGCGTCAGCGTGGAGCCGACCAGCGGCCGCACGATCTCGCCGACCCCCGCCTGCACGGCGTCGGAGGGCTCGAGGCCCGTCATCACCTTCGCGTAGATCGCCTCCACCACCACGATGGCGTCGTCGATCACGAGGCCGATGGCGGCGGCGATGCCGCCGAGCGTCATCAGGTTGAAGCTGAGGCCGGTGAGCTTCATCGACACGAGCGTGATGAGCACGGTCACGGGAATCACCAGGGTGGCGACGAGCGTGGTGCCCCAGCTCTTGAGGAACGAGTAGAGGATGAGAATCGACAGCAGGAGGCCGAAGAGAATCGCCTCCCAGACGCTTCTGACCGAGTCGCGGACGATCACGGACTGGTCGTAGAAGAGCGCCAGCTTCATGTCGGGCGGCAACTCCCGCCGGAGCGTCGCCAGCTCGGCGTCCAGCGCGGTCCGCGATGTCGAGCGTGCTGCCGTCCGGCTGGCTCCGGATGTTGAGCAGCACGGCGTTCACCCCGTCGGCCGTGACCAGGTTGAAGACCGGCTCGGGACCGCGTTCGACGCGCGCGACGTCCTTGACGCGCACGGGCACGCCGCCGGCGACCGACACCACGATGTTCTCGATCTGCGGGATGGTGTACACGCGGCCGTCCACCACGGTAAGGAACAGCGTGTGATCCTCCTCGTGCATCCCGGCCGGCGACACGAGGTTGTTCTGCCTGAGTGCCTCGGTGATCTGCGCCAGGCCGAGCCCGGCCGCCTGCAGCTTCGTCGGATCCGCGATGACGTGGAATTCCGGCGTCCGGCCGCCCACGAGATCCACGCGCGCCACGCCGGGGATCTGGAGGAACCGCAGCTTCAGGTTGTAGCGGGCGGTCTCCCAGAGGTCCGTGATGTTGCGCGTCTGGCTGGTCAGGCTCACACCGATGATGGGGAACGCCGAAAAGGTGATGCGGTAGACGGAGGTCTCGGCCGTCGCCGGCAGCGTGCCGCGGATCTGGGACAGCCGGCTCAGCACGTAGAGCTCCGACTGGATCATGTCCACCGACCACGTGAAGAAGACGTTGATCTCCGCCGATCCCCGGCCGGTCGCCGACCGCACGCTCAGCGACCCGGGGATGTCCTTCATCGCCTCCTCGATGGGACGCGTGATCGTCGCCATCATCTCGTCGGCCGGCATGACGCCGCTGTCCACGAGAATCACGACGCGCGGAAAGTCGGTCTGCGGAAACACGCTCGACGGGATGTGGAACGCGGCGTATGCGCCGCCGAGGCAGAGCGCCACCGAGACGAAGGCGATGGCCACCTTGTAGCGCGACGCGAACAGTCCGAGGATCGATGGGCCGGTCATGACCCGCTGGGCCGGCTGACGACCCGAATCTGACTTTCCTCGGGCAGGCCGTAGGCGCCCTCGGTGACCACCGTCATGCCGGCATCGAGACCCTGGCCTTCGATCTCCACCATGCCGCCGTCCTCGAGGCCGACGGTCACCGCGCGTTTGGCGGCGCGGTCGCCCGTCACGATCGCGATCTCGCTGACGCCTTCGCGCTTCACGACCGCCGCCACGGGCACCGCCAGCCGGTCCCGGTGTTCTTCGGCGACGATGCGCAGGTTCACGAACTGGCCGGGGCGAAGGCCGGCGCCTGGCTTCACGGCGAGGCGCACGCGCAGCGTGTCAGTGCTCGAATTCACCTCGGACCCGATGAACACCAGCGAACTCGGTACACAACCGAGCCCGCGGCCGGCGCACCCGCCGCCTCGCGCTCGGTCCACAGCTCGGCCGGCTGGCCCACCTTCAGCCGCGGGATGTCCACGCTGCGCACCGCGGCGCCGACGATGAGCCGATCGAGGTCCACGATCACGGCCAGCACGTTCGCCAGATCCACGGTGTCGCCCGGCTTCGCGTTGAGCTGCACGACGGTGCCGGCAAGTGGCGACTCGATGGTCAGCAGCGCGCGCTGCGCCTCGGCGTTCTTCAGCTCGTTCCGGGCCACCACCAGCTCCTGCTCGGCTTCCTGGTACGCACGCTGGGATGTCGCCTCGCCGGGTCCGAGCAGCTTCTGCCGCGCGAACACCTGCTCGGCGTAGTCCACCGCCTGGCGGGCCTTCTCCACCGCCACGTCGGCCACGCGCGTGTCGAGCTGGAACAGCACGTCGCCGCTGGCCACCTTCTGGCCCTCGGCGGTGTTGACCTTGGCGACGAGGCCGGGCACGAGCGACGAGACCCGTGCGGTGGCGGCCTGGCGCGTGCGCGTGGCCGGCTCGGGCTCCACGGTCCCCCACGCCGCCACGTAGCCGTGCAGCGTCGTCCGCACGATCGGCGCGACCTCGACGGCCACGACCGTCGGGGGCGATTCCGGCTCGGCGTCGGACGAGCCCGGCGGCGCCGCCGAGCACGCGCCAGCGACGGCGGCTCCGAGGGCCGCGGCGATCGTCAGCCCGTTGAACGTCCGGTCTCTGATGATTCGCGTCCTCATCTCAACGCTTGATGTCCGCGGGGGCCTTCGGCGGCGTGTCGGACACCCAGTCCGCGAGCGTCGGGCTCTGCATGGCGTCTTCGAGCTGGCCGAGCGTGCGCTGGACTTCGACGCGCGCGTCGAGCCGGGCCAGCTCGGTGCCGGCGAGCTGCAGCTGGATGCCGTTCAGCTCGAGCCGGGGAATGCCCGCCGGCGTACTGCGCCTGCGACGTCTGTTCCTGCTTCTGCAGGTCGCCCCGCATCGCGTCGGTGGCGTCGGCCTTTTCGCGCGCGGCGCGATAGGCTGCCAGCGCGAGGTCCATCTCGCCGATGGCGCCGGCCTGGACCGACATGAACCGCGCCGCCGCTTCGGTCCGGCGCGCTTCGGCCTCGGCGATGGGTCCCTGGTTCCGGTTGAAAATCGGCAGCGTGACGCCAAGGCCGAGCGTCCACTTGTTGTCGGACTGGTCCATCTCGTACCCGGGGCCCAGGCGGATGTCTGGGTATTGGCGGGCCACTTCGAGCTGCAGCGCCGCCTGGCTGCCGCGTACATGGCGAGCGCGCCGAGCACGTCGGGCCGGTTGACGAGCGCCTGATGGCGGGCCTCGGCCGACGGCACGTCGGGCGCCGCGCCTTCGAGTGCCGTGAGGTCGAGCCTCACGCCTTCCATCGCGTGCGCCGTCACGCCGACCGCGCTCGCGAGCTGCACGCGGGCCTCGGCTTCCTGCCGGGCGGCGTCGTGCTGGGCGAGGCGGATCTGGTCACGCGCAAGCCGCGCCTGCGCCAGCTCGAACGGCGAGATGTCGCCGGCCGCGAGCTGGCGCTCGAGCAGCGTGACGATCGACTCCTGAATCGCCAGCGTCGCGTCGAGCAGCCGTGCCCGCTCAGTCGCGGAGCACAGGTCCACGAGGCCCTGCCGCACGCGGCTGTGCACCCGCCACGCCGTGGTGGCGATGTCGAGCCGCGCCGCGTTCGAGAGCTGCCGGGCCTCGGCGATTCGGCGCCCGCGCTTGCCCGCCGTCTCGATCGTGAAATCGAGGTTGAGCGTCAGGATCCACGG